>DAOUBW010000015.1:0-40071 GCA_034432555.1 Anaerolineae bacterium | reverse complement strand
GGGGTTTCTTCTGCCTGCGGGCTGAGGGGTTGGGGGATAGGGGTTTCTTCTGCCTGCGGGCTGAGGGGTTGGGGGATAGGGGTTTCTTCTGCCTGCGGGCTGAGGGGCTGGGGGATAGGGGTTTCTTGCAGGAGAGGGACTCCGCGTAGGGTCTGTTCCGCCAGCCAGTCCAGCTTTTCCTCTTTGCGCCAAGTCGTTGGCAGGGCGCGATAAAACACGCGCCGTTCGCGGTGCGCGCTGTGCCGTATGGCAATCGTAATGCCGACGCCAACGCGAATATCAAAGACGTTGCTAACTTTCTGTCCGCGTCCCGTCTTGCGCGAATTGCCACCCAAGTCTAGGTGGTAGATGTGCGTGAAATCCTGAAGCAGGTGCTTACGCATTCCGTCAAGGGCAAGCCCGTCTACAAAGCTGTTGTTGCTGACATAGGCGACGATGCCATCGCGCCCGTCTAAGCGGTCGGCTGCCCAACGGAAGAACTTCACATAGGGATCGTAGAGGCTGTTTTTGTTGGTGGCGCGTGAATCGCGGGCGTAAGTCTCGGCAATGCGCCTATCCAGTTGTGGGTAGCGCCGATTCTTGTTGTTGTCGTTCTCGCTCTTCTGCCAAGCGTTGTAGGGCGGGTTGCCAATAATGACCGTGATCGGCGCGCTCTTTTGGCGCTGCACGCGCTCGGTGTTCGCCTCAGTCAGGTAAGAGAGCTGACCGCGCTCGGCAATCTCAAGGGTGTCCACAAAGCACAAGCCTTCAAAGGCGCGGTATTCGCCGCTGAGCGTGTAGAAGGCGTGTTCAATGTTTAGGGCGGCGATGTAGTAGGGCATCAGCAGCACCTCATTGGCAAATAGGCGCTCGCTATAGAGGTTATGCAGGGCGGGCGGCGGCAGTTGGGCGCGCTCCAGCAGGTTGACGATGAAATTGCCAGTGCCGGTGCAGGGGTCAAGGATCACTACGTCGGGGTCGGCAAGCGTCTTGCCAAAGTCGGCGCGCAGCACTTCTAGCACGCTGGCGCACATGAAACTGACGATCTCTTGCGGCGTGTAAACAATGCCGTGCGTGTCGGCAGTCTTGGTGCTGTAGCCCTGAAAGAAGCGCTCATAGACTTCATTCAGCACTTTTTGTTTCTGCCCAAAATCCAGCCCGTGCGCGGTTTGCTCGATGATCTCATAATAGGGGCTGAGGTCGTGCAGGTAGCTATCGCGGCTGAAGGCGGCAGAGGTCAGCGCTTGGATGACGGATTCTAGGGCGGCGGCGACCACGTTGCGTTGGGCAAATTCAGGCGTATCAAAGATTTTGCGGATCAGGCGCTCGGTCAGCAAGTGCTGGATGAGCATCTCGTCAATCTGGTCGCGGCTGATGTTGGGATTAATGGCGGTGCGGCACAGATCGTGAAAGGACTGGAATTCGCGCTGAAAAGCGGCTTGGCGGCTGTGGGCGCGCTCTAGGATGCGGCGCAAGCCATCGGCAAGGGCGGGAACACGCTCACGGAAAGCGCTAAGCGCCTGATCATAGCGCTCAAAATCAGGTTCGCTGTAGGTGAAAAAGGCTTGCAGCAGGGCGGCGAGATCGGCGCGCTGCTTGGGCATCAGGTCGGCGTGGGCGTATTCGCGTCCGTTCTGATACAAAATGGCGTGGCGGGTATCCTCAAAGATGATGTTGGTGGTTGGGTAGGCGCGGGCAAACTTGCGAGCGATCTCTGCCTCAAGGTCATCGGCGGCATCTTTCGCCTCATAGTAGCCACGCGGCAGCCCGTTTTTATCGAGGGTGGCATCAGGGCGGATGCGTTGGTTGGACAAGGTATGCTCACGGATAAGCTGCCAGCCGAAATCCTTGCCGATGACTTCTAAGAGGCGCATGAAGGGTTCGCGCACAGCCGTCTCACGGGTGATACCACTGTGGGCAAGGGCAAGGCGTGCCTCATAGAACTCGTCAAAGCGGCGCTTGTATTTCTTTAGGAAGTCTGCGCTCATGCCGTAACCTAGCCTTTCTGCAAAGCGTCCGCCGAGTATAGCGCAAAACGTGGCGCACTGGCAGTCGTTTCGCCGTATGCCTAGCACAGGTTGCGCGCTGCCGCCCTTTGGCGATAGACTTAGGGCAGTACACAAGCCCACTAGATTGCCTATGGCGTTAGGGTTATCTTGAGGAGTGGAAAGACGCATGAGCCGCTACGAAGACCCGTACAGCCCCTCTGATTATGAGGATGAGGGCGCGCCCGACGAACCGACTCGCCCGTTAGAGTCAACGCCGATTAAGCGCATTACGCCGAACAAAGCGCCGCGATCCACGCCTGCTCAGCCGCCGCAAGCGCCACGCCGCGCCGCGCCACCTGATCCGCGTCAGGTGCGGCAAGCACAGCCGTTACGCCAAACGCCACCACCACCGCCCATCTACGAGCCAGCCGAGCCACGCTTGCCCAAAGCGCCCGTCCGCCGCCGTCCACCCGCACCACAGCGCCCTAGCAAACGCGAAAGTGGTTGGTATTTACCGTGGTGGTCGCTGTTGGTGCTGATTGCATTTGTGGCAGCGGCGGCAATTGGCGCATGGGCAGTGGTTGACTCCATCGGGGGTGGCGCACCGCCCGGCGGGCAAACGCCCATTGTGGTGGTGGTGACTGCCACCTTCACCGCAGGACCGCCGCCAACCCTTACAGCGCTGCCGCAGGTCGAGCCGCCAACACAGCCGCCCTTGCCAACCATTGTGCAGACGGCAACCTTGCCGCCCGGCGAATTTCGATCAGGCGTGATCGTGGAAGTGGTTGGCGTGGGTGCCGCAGGGCTGAATATCCGTTCAGGGGCAGGGGTCAGCGCTAATATTTTGTTCTTGGCACCTGAACAAACGCGCTTTATGATCATCAGCGGACCGCAGAATGCCAGCGGCTTGGAATGGTGGGAAGTGCGTGAGGTCAATGCGCCGAACCGCACCGGTTGGGCATCGCGCAACTACCTAACTGTGATTCAGTAGCTCAGCGGTGCAGTGCTGCGCTGCCTGTGGCGATCAGCGCCTCAACCTCTTGGCGTGTCACCAATGCTACATCGCCCGCAATGCTCAGCTTGAGCGCCGCGAGTGCCGCGCCAAAGGTCAGCGCTTCTGCCAGCGGCGCGCTTTCCAGCAAGCGGCAGATTACGCCCGCGGCGAAGGCATCGCCTGCGCCCACGCGCTCCACCACCTGCACCGTGAATGTCTTGCAGGCTGCCGCGCCGCTCTGAGCGTGTGCCGCAGCGCCGTTCGCCCCATCTGTCACGATCACGCTTCCGCCCCAAAGCTGATGCAGGCGTTCGGCTTGCTGGATGGCGTCCCCTTGCACGCCAAAAAGTGCCGCCGCATCCCGTGAGGCGATAAAGACAACATCGGCGGCATGGCAAAAAGGCGTTAGGGCTGCCCGTGCCTGCTGTGGCGACCACAATAAACTGCGGTAGTTCACATCAAAAGAGAAGGTCAGCCCGTGTGTGCGTGCATGGCTGATGGCAGTATGGCAGGTTGCCTCACACGGTGGGCTGAGCGCAGGCGTGATACCGGTCAGGTGCAGCCAGCGGGCGGCGGCAAGCTGCGCTAAGGGCAAGTCGCTTGGCTTAAGGTGGCTGGCAGCCGAGTGCGCACGGTCATACCACACACGCGTTGGGCGCGGCGGCGTCCCGCGCTCTAGGAAGTAGAGTCCCATGCGCTCCTCTGGCACAAACAGCGTCATGGAAACATCTACGCCGTACTGACGCACAAAGTTCGCGGCAAGCCGACCAAGCGGCGTATCAGGCAGGCGTGAGAACCACGCCGCACGCTTGCCAAGCCGCGCTAGGGCAACCGCAACGTTCGTCTCAGCACCTGCCACATACACTTCAAAGGTTGTTGCCTGTTCGATGCGAAACGGACTCGGCGCGGTCAGGCGCAACATGCTCTCGCCAAGCGTGAAAACGTCGAGCAGGGGTGAAGGTGCGCTTGGTTCGAGAGTCATAGACGCTTGCTAGGAATCTTGGGTGAGGCGTTGTAACCAACGCTCTGCGGCATGGCGTGCGCTTTCGGCATCTATAAAGCCGTTAGGATATTCACTACGATTATCGCCCGCCAGTTGGGCGGTTTCAGCGGGACCATCGCAATAGACAGCGCGCCAATGCCACGCGCCACGCGACCAGCGCACCGTGAATGAAAAATTCTCTTGATCAGCGACCCACGTATCGTGAATGCGTACCCAATCCATAGCTTATCCCTCGTCCTTCGCTGGTGTGCGATAGTGTGTTTCAGTGTGTGGTGCGCGGCGGCTGAAAGGCTTGCACCTCAAAGCTGCTCTGCACGGTGATTGGCATTTCAGGCTGTGGGAAGTGCGCTGTGATGGCAGTCTGCACGGCTGCTAAGCCCTGTGCCAATTGCTCATCGGTCAGCCGCCAGGTGCTAGACCAGTGGCGGCTTGCCAGCGCCTGATAGACGCTGTGTGGGCTGCGCTGCACCATGTAGGTATGCTGCTGTGGCGTGCCAAAGGGACGCCAGCCAAGGGCAGGTAGCGCTTCGCCGACGGGTTGCGTCAAGCCGATGCGCTCTGCGATGCTTTCGGGCAGTGCAGAGCGCCATGCCGCCCAGATCGGCTCGAACGTGGCGCTGTGTAGCGCATTGCCCAAATCGCCACCGCACAGCAATAACCCATCGGGCGGCAGCACGCGGGCAATTTCGCTCAGCACGCCCTGCCAATCGGCAATTAGGTGCAACACATGCACCAGCACCACTGCATCAAAGGCTGCCCGCCGAAAAGGTAAACGGAGCGCATTCGCCTCACTCAAGCGGATTGCCGCCGCGCCCGCCTTCGTTTGCAGCTGTCCCATCATGGCTCGTGAGAGATCTATGCCGCACAGCTTGCCCACATGCGCCGCCAAAGGCAGCGCGATGCGCCCTGTGCCAACACCCACTTCTAGCAGGTGGCTGCTGTTGTTCAAGTTGCCCACTTGGGCGATGAGTGCCGCAATAGCGGTTTCCTCACCCTGTGGGAAGCCGCGTGTGGCATCGTAGTAATCAGCAGCGCGATCAAACACAATATAGGGACTGTTTACCGACTCGGGCATAGGGTGCCTCTTGCTCGTAAACCTCAACGGTATATCCAATTATAGTGGCGTCTTGTAAGGAGCATTTCCCAAAAAAGTATGAATTTTTCCTGTTAGGCGGCGCTAACGCAATGTTTAGCCCCTTTTTACGCACTTCTGATGCAGTCTATGCTATCTTCTTGGAAATAGGCAGAGCAACTAGCCGCAGTTTTGGCAAACACTGTAAGTGGCGTAAGATTATGCCAAGCTGAGCGGATGAGAAGGGTAAGGAAAGAGCATGATGCGATTTGACCGATTTACGGAGCGCGCCCAAGATGCCGCAGCGCGTGCTTACGAAATTTTGCAGCGCTACGGGCATAATCAGGTGGATACTGAGCATATCCTGCTGGCGCTGCTTGAACAGCCCGAAGGCGTCATCCCGCAAATGCTGGAAAAGATGAACGTTGACCAAGAGGCAATGCGCTACAAATTAGACGAGATTTTGCGCTCCACGCCGAAGGTCTCCATCTATGGCGGCGGCGGCGCCGGGCAGATTTTTATGACGCCGCGTGTGAAGCGTGTGATCGATCTGGCGCAAGAGGAGGCAAATCGGCTGCGTGATGAGTACATCAGCACGGAGCATATCTTCCTCGCCATCATCGCTGAGCGCAACACTGCCATCGCACGCCTGATGAAGGATGCTGGCATTACCAAAGAGCGCGTGCTAGAGATCATCAAAGATTTTCGCGGCGGTCAGCGCGTGACCGACCCACAAGCAGAGACGCGCTACCGCACCTTAGAGCGCTACAGCCGCGATCTAACGCGCATGGCACAAGAAGGTAAACTTGATCCCGTTGTTGGGCGTGATGAAGAAATTCTGCGCGTAATCCAGATTCTATGCCGCCGCACCAAGAACAATCCTGTGCTGATTGGCGAGGCAGGCGTTGGGAAGACTGCCATCGTGGAAGGCTTGGCGCAGAAGATCGCCAACCATGATGTGCCGGAAATTTTGCTGAACAAGCGTGTCGTCAGCCTTGATCTGGGCGCGATGATCGCCGGCAGCCGTTTTCGCGGCGAATTTGAGGAACGCCTGAAGGCAGCCGTTGAGGAAGTGCAGCGCAGCGAAGGCGAGATCATCTTGTTCATTGACGAACTACATACCGTCGTTGGTGCAGGCGCCGCCCAAGGCGCCATTGACGCCGCCAATCTGCTTAAACCAGCCCTAGCACGTGGCGAGCTAAACTGCATTGGCGCTACAACGCTGGACGAGTACCGTCAACACATTGAGAAAGACTCCGCGCTGGATCGGCGCTTTGCACCCGTCTTTGTGGATGAGCCAAGCATCGAGCAGACCATCGAAATGCTGAAAGGTCTGCGCGACCGCTATGAGGCACACCACAAGGTGCGCTTTACCGAAGAGGCAATCGTGGCAGCAGCGCGCCTTAGCCAACGCTATGTGACTGAACGCCGCCTGCCCGACAAGGCGATCGACCTAATGGATGAAGCCGCCGCCAAGCTGCGCGTGGCGCTCTACAGCTTGCCCTCAGAGCTGAAGCAGCTTAAGAATGAGCTGGATCGCCTGACCGCTGAAGAAGAAGCAGCCGGCTTAGCGCGTGACTATGAACGCGCCGCCCAGTACAAAATGCAGCGCATTCAGGCAGAGCAGCACTACGAAGAAGCGCTTGAGGCTTGGCAGCGCGAACATACCCTAGATGACGTGGTGGATGCCAACGACATCGCATCAGTGGTTGCTCAATGGACGGGTATCCCCGTTAACCAGATGTTGGAGACAGAGGCAGGTAAGCTGCTGCGCATGGAAGAGGCGTTGCATGAGCGCATTGTTGGGCAAGATGACGCGGTGGCTGCCATCGCGGATGCCATTCGGCGTGCGCGTAGCGGTCTGAAAGACCCTCACCGCCCGATTGGTTCTTTCATCTTCTTAGGCTCGTCCGGCGTTGGCAAGACCGAACTTGCCAAAGCGCTTGCCGAGTTCCTCTTTGATGACGAGGACGCCCTCGTTCGGATTGACATGAGCGAATACCGCGAGGCGCACACTGCCAGCCGTTTGTTTGGCGCGCCGCCCGGTTACGTTGGCTACGAGGAGGGCGGGCAGCTTACGGAAGCGGTGCGCCGCCGCCCGTACAGTGTGGTGCTGTTTGATGAGATCGAGAAGGCGCACCCGAACGTCTGGAATGCGCTCTTGCAAATCCTTGACGATGGACGCCTGACGGACGGACAGGGACGTACCGTAGACTTCCGCAACGCGGTTATCATCATGACCAGCAATCTTGGCACGGAATTTGCCCGCAGAGGCGGTGCGCTAGGCTTTGTCACCAGCCACGATCCTGAGTTAGTCGCCGATCATAAGAAGATCGAGCGCGCCCTGCGCGAGAACTTCCGCCCCGAATTCCTGAACCGCATTGATGAAGTGATCATCTTCAGCCCATTAAGTGTGGCACAAGTTGAGCGCATCGTAGACTTGCAAATGCGCCAAGTGGCAGAGCGGATGGGTGAGCAGGGCTTGATCGTTGAGCTGACGGCAGCCGCACGCGAATGGCTGGCGCGGCAGGGCTACGATCAACAATTTGGCGCACGCCCGCTCAAGCGCGCCATCCAGCGCTATATCGAGAGTCCGCTCTCGGTGCAGGTGCTGAAAGGCGGCTTTGGGCGCGGCGATGTGGTGCTGGTGGATGTGAATGAAGAAGGCACTGCGCTTATCTTCACCAAGCAGGACGGTGCCAGCTTCCCGCTGCCGATCAAGAAAGATGCCGACACACAGGCATAACGCTAAAGTGGAATAGTGTATCTTTAACAGGTCAGCCTAGGCTGACCTGTTTTGCGTTGGATGCCATAATCTAGTGTTCAGTAGAGGTTCGCTTTGCCCCTTCTCTGCCACTGCCTGCTTGCAATTAGCGCACCGCGTGCTATGATTAGTGCCTTGTGAACACCCAGCCTTTGCCCATCCAACGTTTTCGCCGTTCGGCGCTTACTCTGTTCAGTGTTTTTGCCCTGCTTCTGCTGATCTATGCGCCTACTATGCTCACGCAGCCCGGCGGCGGCGAAAATCCTTATATGGATGACATCGGCGAGGCGCAGGTAACGCTCAACCTCTGGGGAACGCTCCATCACAGCGGCTATCCGCTGTGGACGATCAGCGGCAACCTCTTTGTCAGTCTGCTGCGTGCGGTAGGTGTTTCGCCTGCCTTTGCACCAACTCTGCACAGCACCTTCTGGACATTTATCGCGCTCGGAATCTTATTCGCGCTGCTGCTGCACCTGACCGCTAATATGTTTATTGCGGCTGGCTGCGCCTTTCTGCTTGGCTTGGCGCGCACCGTCTGGTTTCATGCCGTCGTGCCGGAAGTCTACAGCCTGAGCCTCGCCTTCCAATTGGCGCTGATTGCACTGGCGCTCTGGCGAGAGGTGCCGATCTTCCGCCGCCTGATGTTGTTGGCGCTGCTGGGTGGTTTGGGTGTGGCGCACCACCGCCTGATCGCGCTGCTGATCCCTGCCCTGCTCTATGCTGTGCTGCCCGAAAGTCTACAAGCGCTCCGATCACAGCCGCGGCGGATGCTGCGAACGGCGCTGGCTGCCCTAGCAACGGGCATCGCAGGCTTTTTGCCCTATCTCTATTTGCCCCTGCGTGCCCAAGCAGGCGCACACTGGGTCTATGGTGATCCGAGTACTTGGGAAGGCTTTTGGCACGAATTCAGCGGCGCAGAGGCAGCCTTTTTGTTCGCACCGCCAACCGATCTAGCAGGCTTGCTCGAAAACATCGCTAGGACGCTGGAAATTCTTGCCCTAGAGCTTTCCGTGCCGCTGCTGTTTGCCTGTGCGGCGGCGCTCATCTTGCTGCCTTGGGCAAAGCACCATCGGCGAGCAAGTTTTGTTTTGTGGCTGGCGTTTAGTGCTTATGCGGCTTGGTTGGCGGTGCTGCATCGTGTGGTCATGCCGGAAGCGGTGGCGATGGGCATGGTCGCCATCCTGATCTTGGCGTTGGGCGCGGCGCTATCGCTTTTCTCTGAAGGCGTTAGGCGATTGAGCCTGCTTGGGCTGGTTGCGCTCAGTGCTGCCTTGCTGGTCAGCCAAAACATGCCATTTGTGCGCGACCTGACCACTGATCCGATTGGCGTGCAGGCAATCGCGGCAGCAGGGCGCATTCCGCGCAGCGGCGCGCCACCGATCCTGATGCTGCCTTGGGGACCGCGCCACACTGCCGTTGCTTTTTCAGTCTATGTGACGGGCGAGAATGCCGACCTGCGGCTTGTAAAGCACACAGCCGACCTTGCTGCACTCAGCCGTGAAGGTGCATTGTATACACTGCGCGACACCTTCTACCGCTTTCCGCTGCTGTGGTGGCGCGAACAGCTTGGCGCGGCACACCTCAGCGCACCGGCTTTAGAGGTGGTCAGGATTAGCAAAGTAGCCGAACAGGCAGATGATGCGGCTGAGATCGTCGGCGGCGTCGGCATCGCGGCGATGACGGTCTGCCGTGCAATGGACGCCTTTGTGCTAGACGTGCAGTGGGCGGCGTTACGTCCACCAGAGCGTGATTATAGCGTATTTGTCCATTTGTTAGGCGCAGAGAGCGACGTACCGCTTGCTCAGGCAGATAGCAGCGCGCCTATCTATGGGTGGTATCCTACTTCGGTGTGGCAGGCGGGCGAGGCAGTCCAGGATCACTACCGCCTGATGAATGCTGAAGGTGCGGCGCGCATCGTTTTTGGTTTGTACTGGCAGCCGCGAGCAGGTGTTTTCGAGAATTTTACGGCGCGAGAGATCGCGCTGAACGAGGTGAGACCGTGCGAAAATGGTACACAGCGCTAGTTGCGATTGCTTGTGCTGGTGTTCTGAGTGCGTGCAATGGTGCGCCAACACCTAGCAGCGGTGATGCAGTGCTAATTGGCTTTGAAGCCTTACCAAAGGCACTGGCAACCTTGCCACGCAGCGCCACACCTGATCAGGGCATGGTGCAGGCAACGGTTGCCGCCCAAACACCAGACATCTCAGCCGCCACACCGACGACTACCGCGACGCCAACACCATTGCGTGGCGTTTTTATGGGCGATGCTACTGTGTTGCCAGGCACACCCATATTTCAGAGCGGCACACGCGCACCGTTGGTCATTACACAAGTCTCGCTGGCAACCACCCGTCAGGCAAATCCCGGTGTTGGTATTGGCGTGCCGATCAATCCGCCCTTAGTCGGTAATCCACCACCCATCATTGAAAATCCATCGGGCGTATGTGGTGTTGCGCCTGCCGCACCCTTTGCTCGCGCCGCCGCTGACCCAAACATCCGACCGCGCTTAGGCTGCCCGCGCAGTGATGCGATCAGTATAACATTAGTGACTCAACCGTTTGAGCGTGGCGTGATGTTCTGGCGAGATACCCGCGAAATTTATGCTCTAACGCTACAAGGGCGCGGTGCGGCTGCCAACACCTTCTGGAAATTCCCTGATGGCTGGACGGAAGGGCAGCCTGACCGCGATCCGAGCTTGCAGCCGCCAGAGAATCTTTTCCAACCGGTGCGTGGCTTTGGTGCAATTTGGCGGGCAAACCCGGCGGTGCGCGATGGGCTTGGTTGGGCAGTGGCAGGCGAACAGCCCTATAACAGCCTGTGGCAGCCCTTTGAAGGTGGTGTGATGTTCATTGGTGGCGATGGCGCAGTCTATGCGGTGTTGGTCAATGATGGGGCATCAACCGCTATTGGCTCACATTTTGGCGCTCTGCCGCAATAAATTTGTGAAGGTTTTGTGAAATTATCCGTCGTTACGCAATCGTTACGCACCGAATTATTGACACGCCCATTTAGGCGTGCTATAGTGTAGATGCTTCGATAAAGAAGCACTTATCAATCTCAAGGAGTTCTAAAACATGCTGTATCTACCACGTGAAGAAGGCCAGGGCCTCGTCGAGTACGCACTCATCCTCGTATTGGTCGCCATCGTTGTGATCGTTATCCTGACCGTTCTCGGCCCGATCATCGGCAACGTCTTCTCGACCATCGGCGGCGGTCTGAGCTAGTAATTCTCTTCACATCTCTTTGAGTAAAGCGCCCGCCGAAAGGTGGGCGCTTACGTTTACCATCCCAACAGGCTTTTCCCATTTTGAACCTTTTTTTACAGCCAGTCACGCCTTCTCCATGTAAAATTCTGAGCAGCACAGTTCCTATCCAACAGAAAGTTGCTGCCTTATGCCTGACCCCATCGAAACACAAGACCATTTCGCGGTGCTGCTTGCTATCCTGATCGCGCTTGCTACCGTCATGGGTGCGTTTGTGGCGTGGCGTGCTTTCGTAGCAGGCAACGCCTCCGGTGACGCTGATTTTATCGGCATTAGTGCCGTGCTTGCCGCTGAGGAGACACGCGCCATCAACGCCCTGAATGCCTACGAGAGCTACGGCGCCTATGTCAGCTACCGCCAATACCGTGATTTGGCAGTCCGCCTGCAAGCCGAACGTGACGCCTTGTCCGAAGATGACATGCTCACCGCTGCCCGTCTGCAAGCCCAAATTGACCTCGCCCTGACGGCAAGCGCCATCTTCCAGCAGCGTTTTTCCCGCCAGTTTGTGCTGCGCGATGGCAGCTACAACCTTGAGGGACAACTGAACACCCTCTATGCTGATCAGGCGCGCCAGCGCAACCTAAATGCTGCGCCTAGTTTTGCAGAGGCGGATAAACAGCGCACCAAGAGCAGTTGGCTGCAAGGCGCTGCGATCCCGTTGGCAGTTAGCCTGATCTTTTTCACCTTATCAGAGGCACTGCCCAAACGTTTTCGGCTGCCCATGCTGATCATTGGCGCGCTGCTGTTAGCAGGCGGTACGGCTGCTTTCCTCTATTTCGACCTGAGCATTGTCTGAGAGGGCAGCCCACCATGGAAACATTCAACCGCCTAATCGCTTTCCTAATCGCCTGTGTGGCTGCCATGATCAGTGTTATTGCCCTGTGGCAGGGCAATTCTACGGCGATGGATGCCCAGTCAAGCCGCGATTTTCAGCGCTATGGGCTGGAAGTGCTTGGTTTGCGTGTCAGCGGCGCCGCACAAGTGAATTTTGACTACAACCGTGCGGTCTCAGCGTGGCAGTTTTTTGATCTATTGACATTTAATGCCGACCAAGACGACACCGCCGCACGGGCGCGCTATGCTGCCCTGCGCGAGGCTATCCGCCAAACGACGCCGTTGCTACAGCCGCCCTATTTTGACCCACAGGCACAAACAGAGGACATTGCTCGTTATGAGGCAGAGCGCTATCTGATTGCCCTCGCGCGCCTAACAGAGCAGTTCAGTGCTGCGCTGCGTACCAAAGAGGCATGGAACAGCAAGACCAACGCTTACGCCATCCACCAAACGCTGCTCTCTGTTTCGCTTTTTCTGCTAGGTTTGGCAGTCACGCTCACCAATCGCTTCATGCGTAGGCTGTTTGCCGTCATTGGCGTGCTGATCGCGCTCTTGGCAGCGGCAGCCGCCTTCAGCACATGGGCAGCGCCCATCCGCGATCTGCGGCAAGTGCCAGCTGCCATTGACGCCTATGCAGAAGGCATTGGGCTGATGCACCAATCGCGCTATGAAGATGCCCGCGTTGCCTTTGGGCGTGCCATCAGCGCCGCGCCTGACTACATCAGCGCCTACATCGGGCGCGCTACTGCTGCCGACGCACTCGACGATCTGCCCGCCGCACTTGCTGACGGCGAACGTGCGCGTGCGCTTGGCGATACATCTTCGCAATTGGCAAGCTCGCTGGCGTGGGTCTATGCGCGTGCCTACCGCTTTGATGACTCGCTGCGCCTGTATGAGGAAGCCGTGCGTGTTAATCCGAATGAAATCTGGGCATATTTCGATCTGGGCTTGGTGCGGTTGGTCAGTGGTGCATCGCTGGAACAAGTGCGGGCTGCCTATGATCAAGGTGCGGCGTTAGCAAGCCGCCTAACCGCTGAAACACGCGCCAGCGGCGGCGCGCCACCAAGCTACTTATGGGATGCCTTTGATGATGCCAGCGTACAGTTAGACCGTCTGGTGCGTACCCTGCGCCAAGACCAGCTGGGCGACGAGGTTTTCCCATTTGAACAGCTCAGCGCCCTGCATGGGCAGGCAGCGGCGGTTGAAGCGCTCTCCCATGAATTAAAAAGCCTTGCCGCCAGCCTTGAGTACTACGGTGTGCCGCCAACGGCGCTGCCAACTGCCAAGTTTAGCCCGCTGCGCGTGTTGGATGCCAATGCAGCGCTTGCCGAGTCCTTTGCCAGTGATGAAACAGCCTTGCTGTTGCAGACAGATTACAGTGGAATGCGCGACGGCAGCGATCTGCTGATAAAGTTCTTCAACGAAGGGACGGAAGATGTTTCGCTGCGCGTCTTTGAGGCGTGGCGGCATGGTGAAAGCGGCACAGTCGAAATTGAGATCAGCAGCTCTGAGGGCGGCGCCTACGCTTTCAGGACGGGTTTGTATGTGGTCGAACTGTATGTGGATGGGCAGTTCATGGCAAGCGGACGCTTCATCGTGGAGTAGCTAATCCAATAGGGCGGGGCGGTGGAAAGGAAACGCAGCCTTGCCCCTTCAAGGTGCTATCGGTTGCCCTTCGGGAAAGTGCCTAGAGGATGTTCTGATGAAACGCGCTGTTCAAATTGGCATTGGCAAGCCTTCTGAGGTCGTCATCTTAGAGGATTTCACGCCGTCTGCACCTGCTGATAATGAAGTCTTGGTGGCAGTGCAAGCCAGTCCAATCAACCCTGCTGATTTGCTGCGCCTGACAGGGCAGCACGCCTATAAGCCGATTCTCCCCTCAACGGCGGGCATTGAAGGTGTAGGCATTGTGGAGGCGGTTGGGCAGGCAGTAACCGATGTTCGGCGTGGCGATGTGGTGCTGCTGCCTTATGGCGGTGTCTGGACACAGCGCTACCTTTGCCCATCGGCACATGTGGTGCCATTACCACCCGAAATTAACCTGTTGCAGGCATCTATGCTTGGTGTAAATCCAGTGACAGCAGCGGGCTTGTTAAACAATTTTCGGCAGTTGGCAGACGGCGATTGGCTGATCCAGAATGCGGCAAACTCAGCCGTAGGACGTATCCTGATCCAGTTAGCTGCCAAACGCGGCATCCACACGGTGAACATTGTCCGCCGCGAGTCGTTGGTTGCCGATCTTGAAGCACTTGGCGCCGATGTCGTGTTGGTAGGCGAGGATGATCTGCCGCAGCGTGTTGCAGATGCCACACGAGGTGCAGCCATCCATTTAGCATTGGATGCCATTGCGGGAAACGCCTCAGGGCGCTTGGCAGCGTGCTTGGCAGAAAATAGCACGATGGTCATTTACGGTCTGCTGAGCGGCGAGCCAGTAGCGCTGCCTGCTGCACAAATGGTCTTTGGGAATTTGACTGTGACGGGCTTTTCGCGTTTGCGTGTGCTGTCTCAAATGGCACGTGCCGATCTGGTCACAATGTACCACGAGTTGGCAGCGATGGTGATGCGTGGTGAGCTTTACACACACATCGAACGCACTTATCCATTGGCAGAGGTGAAAGCAGCCCTTGATCATGCTGAGCGCGAGGCACGTGAGGGCAAGATTGTGCTAAGCATGGTTTAGTGCTAATTATTCATGAGCGCTTTAACGCTTATAACTGCTTTAGGCGTCCGCAACGGTCATTCTTTATAATCCGAGTATGTGCTGGCAGACTTTGAAAGCTGAGTGTTTATGTCCACACAGACTGTCCATGCTCAAAATTCGGTGCAGGTTGCCAACGCAGGTTGGATTTTGGCAGGCACAATCTTGCCTTCTAGCATGGCATTCATCTCAGGCAACGCCCTAACTATTGCGTTGCCTGCCTTGCAAGCAGAGCTTGGCGCACGCGCTTCAGAGGTGCTGTGGATCGTGAACGGCTACATGCTGCTCCTTTCTGCCCTGATCATGATTGGCGGCGCACTGGGTGATCGCTTCGGGCGCAAGCGCATGTTCATGCTTGGCATCCTCATCTTTACCCTGACTTCAGCGCTTTCCGCTTTCATGAACGATGTTGGGCTGCTGATCGGGCTGCGGATGGCGCAGGGCATTGGTGCGGCACTGATGGTGCCGGGCAGTTTAGCAATCTTGAGCGCTGCTTTTCCGCCAACACAGCGCGGGCGCGCCATTGGCACCTGGTCAACCTTTAGCGCTATCACAACCGTTCTTGGCACGCCACTAGGTGGCATTTTGGCGGATGCAGGCTTGTGGCGGGCAGTTTTTTTCATCAATGTGCCGTTAGGCGTGGCGGCGCTTTACATCTTGTGGCGTTATGTGCCAGAGAGCCGTGACGAAACTGCCCCTGCGCGGCTGGATTATTTGGGCGCGTTGCTGATCGCGCTGGCGCTTGGCGGCGTCACGTATGCCTTCTCTGAAGCACCGAATGTCGGCTTTGGCGCGCCGCTGATCTTAGTAACCCTTTTTGGCGGACTGCTGGCATTTGCTTTGTTCCTTATCGTGGAACTTCGCAGCGATCAGCCATTGGTGCCGCTCAGGTTGTTTCGCAATCGCACGTTTAGCGGCACCAACCTGATGACCTTCTTCGTCTATGCCACCTTAGGCGTTTTTCCTGTCTTTTTGGCGCTCAATCTGGTTCAAGTGCAAGGCTATTCGGAGAGTCTGGCTGGGTTCAGCATTTTACCCTTTGGCATTCTGTTGGCGCTCATGAGCCGTTGGGCGGGCGGGCTGATTGATCGGGTTGGCGCACGGCTACCGCTCACCATCGGACCGTTGGTGCTGTGCGGTGGCTATGTGCTGTTGGCACTGAATGGCATTACGAATGGGGCAGAGGAATACTTCACGACATTTTTCCCTGCCATTGTGTGCTTGGGCATCGGGCTTGGTATCACAGTGGCACCGCTGACCACCGCCGTTATGAATGCGGTGCCGAATGAGGCAATCGGCACGGCAAGCGGTGTGAACAATGCGGTTTCGCGGGTGGGCGGTGTGTTAGCTTTGGCAATCTTCGGCGCGCTCATGCTGACGATCTTCGCTGAGGCACTCCGCAGCAACACGGCAGACCTACCCCTCTCGGCAGGAGCGCGCCTGACCCTTGCGGCGAACGCGGCGCAATTGGCAGAAGCACAGCCGCCTGATGATCTAGACAGCGCCACAAAAGACGGGGTGCGGGCTGCCATCAAAGCGGCATTTGTGTCAGGCTTTCAGGTGCTAATGCTGCTGCTGGCGGGCTTGTGCGCGCTTGGTGCGCTCACCTCGTTCATCAGCATCGTGCCGCATCGCCGCTAGGTATCTCTAGCGCTGTGTGCGGAAGGCTTCCCACGCAGCCTCTAGGCGGGCTTTATCCGCAGCGCGCTTGAAGGAATGCAGATAAGGGTTGAACGGCTTCTTGGCGGTATTGTATAAATCAAACAAGCCGTCCAATGCCGCGATCCTAGCATACATACCGTTAAAAATGCCCTTAAATTCCGCCTGAATGCCTTGTGCAGCAAGGTGGGCAATAAAGGCGTGCGCTTTTTCCGTTAGGGCAGCCATGCGTCCTACTTGCTCAGTGGCAGCGGGCGTAGCCGGTGCGCTGCCCACACCCTGACTGGCTGCACCTTGTCTCGCCAATTGATCGGCACGCTCGTTCCACTGAACACCACTATGGCTAGTAACTTTACGCCATGTCAGCGCGATGGGCGCAGCGCGCACCGCCGCCGCGTACTGCTGCGTCAGCGGCTTTGTTGCTCTCCATTCACCAGTTGCCCACGCCTGCAAGCCCATATAATCATAGTAGATGGTGGCAGCTCTTACGGCGTGCGCTTGGCACCACTGGAGTGCCTCTAGCACTGCCTTAATCTCGCCACCAACTTGCCGATGGGCGGGATCGGTCTGTGCTGCACCGCATAATTCTTCTGCTACTTGCCCATTCCGCAAGATGACCACGCCATAGCCAACGGCAGCGTCCTCGAAAGAGCCATCCACGTAGATTTCGTAGTGATCAAGTGGTGTGCTGCTATCGCTCATGGCTGCCTCACTCGCCAAGTTGTTGGGCGGCGCGTTCCGCCATTGGATCATGCAGAATGGTGTAGAGGCGTTTAGCCTCGCGCAGCAGCGCCGTCTGTTCGGCAGCCTCACCACGTGCGGCGGCGGCTTGGGCGCGTATCCAAAGCGCATCTGCCTGCCCTTTGCGGTAGCCTAGTTTGCGCGCCAAAATCTCTGCCTCACGGGCAAGCGATTCAGCTTCTGCCGTTTTGCCCTGCCGCAAATAGATTTCCGCAAGCCGCGTCTGCGCCCGTGTCAGTGCCTCTTGATCGCCAGCAGCACGGCTGGCAGGTAGCACGGCTTCAAGTAGGCTGTGTGCTTCCTCCAGCCGATTTTGTGCGATCAGGGTGCGCGCCCAATTTGCCTGAAAGACTGCGCGCCAACGGGCAGAATCACCTTCATCAGAGGCGACGGCTTCCAATGCTTGCTGATAAAGCGCTTCTGCCTTGTCATATTCGCCTAGTTCATGGTGTGCCTGTGCGAGGTTGCTCTGCTGAACTGCTACCAAGAGCGGATCACCCAGTTGGCGGCTGATGGCAAGGGCTGAGTCAAGCAGGGTGGCGCCTTCACGGGCGCGCCCTGTCATCACATGAAACCAACCATAATTGCCCAGTCGCACACTCTCAGCGCGTAGGTTGCCCGTCTCGCGGGCGATGGTGAGCGCCTGCTCATAGAAGGATTTCGCCGTCTCCACCTCACCCAAATCGGTGTAGAGCGTTGCGACGTTGGAGAGGACAAAGCCGCGTGTGGCGGCATCGCGCACATTGTTCAAGAGCATTGTAGCGCGCTCATAATCGGGCATGGCGGCGTTAATGCCGGAGAGCGTGCGGCGCAGTGCGCCAATATCACAGAGCGTGCGGGCTGCCTGTGCGTGATCGCCGCTCATCTCAAAGAGCGAGAGCGCTTCCGTCCATTTTTCAAGGGCAGCCTGATGAGCGCCTTGTTTATGCAGCAGCGCACCAATTTGGCGCAGGGCTGAGGCGCGCCCTTCACGGTGATCCTGATCGGCGCTGGCTAGGCTGAGCGCTTCCTCAAAACGCGCCATCGCCTTGTCGCCCTCGCCCTGCTCTTGGTGAAGGCTGCCAAGCGTGATTAGGGCGCGCACGCGCTCGGCACTGGTCGAGTCAGGCTGTAGGTCGATCGCCCGCTGAAAAGCCTGCATGGCAGCCGTATACTCTTTCTGAGCGCGCTGCACATTGCCAAGCGTGATGAGCGCGTTTGCCTCAGCCGTCAGATCGCCAGCAGCGCGGGCTGCCTCGGCGGCAGCCTCTGCTAGCTTAAGCGCCTCTGCATAATGCCCTAGCCGTTGGTGCGCGCTGGCACGCTGCGAAAGGCTGAGCAAGGGATCGTATTCGTGCGGCAGCGAGAGCATTTGCGCCTTCAATTCCTCTACACGGGCATAGAACGCCAATGACTCGGCAAACTGCCCTTCGCGGTAGAGATGATCGGCAAGCACGCACGACCACATCAATTCTTGATCAGGCTGCTTATACTGCTCTGCCATGCGGACTGCCTGTGCTAACAGCTTGCGCCCGCGATCCGCCTCGCCAACCTGCAAGTGCGTTTGTCCCATGCGCCCTAGAATATAGGCAGCCTGCTGCGAGTTCTGCATTGCCTGTGGCAATACTTCTTTGAGCAGGCGCAGCGCGTAAGCAGCGTTACCCTGCCGCAGATAGACATCGGCAAGGTTGCCTAAGGCAAGGTTGACGGTGGCTGTATCGTTAGCGCGCCTGCCCAGCGAAAGCGCCTGCTCTAAGAATTGCTGCGCCGTCTGAATAGCATTCCGCTTCAGATGATAGGCGCCTAGATTGAGCAAGGCACGCGCCTGACGAAAGGGCGCATCAGCCGTTTTGGCAAGGCTGAGCGCTTCCTCAAAAGCAGCCTCTGCCTCATCAAATTTGCCCCACTCTGTGTAGAGCGCGCCAATCTGCCCCAGAAAGACCTCTTGCACATGACTAAGGCTTTCGGCACGTGCGCGTTCCAGCCCTTCCCGATAACGGATAAGTGCTTGTTCAGGCTGGTGATTGCGGCGCGCTTCGTCGCCTTCGCTCAAAATGCGGCGCAGTTCTGCCTCTTGTGGGCTAATGCTTGGCTGGGCAGTGCCAAACAGTCGGGCAACGAATTCACGTATCTGCATTAAAATTCCTCAAGGTTTCGGTAGTTGGTTAGGGCGTTGGCTGCTTGTGCGATTCAGGCTGTGCGCTAGATGGCGCTCGTGGTGCGGGCAGTGGTGCGGGCAAAATGTCGCCAGTGATCAGGCGTGCGGCGCGGTTGCGTGTGAAGTAGCTCCATGCCCATTGGATCAGCACCAAGATGCGGTTTTGGAATTTCACCAACGCCATCAGATGCACAAAGAGCCAGATCAGCCAGCCCAACAGTCCATGAATATGCACACCACGCAAATTGACAACAGCTGCAGCGCGCCCAATGGTTGCCATGCTGCCCAAATCTGTATAGCGGAAAGCCTTGGGCGTCTCCGTGGTACCGCGCAGCCGCGCTTGGATCAAGCGTGCCACATATTTTGCCTGCTGGATGGCAACTTGCGCCACGCCGGGCAGCGGTTTCCCGTCTTTATCGGGATAGTGCGCCGCATCGCCAATCACGAAAATATCGGGGAAGGCGG
Source organism: Anaerolineae bacterium (assembly GCA_034432555.1). GTDB lineage: Bacteria > Chloroflexota > Anaerolineae > Aggregatilineales > UBA2796 > CP2-2F. The sequence goes on along the minus strand of DAOUBW010000015.1, from coordinate 20,474 downwards.
GCAGCGTTAGATCAGGCTGCACCATGAGCCGTCCCGCGCTATCTTGCGCTGTGCCAGTAACAGCCGCAAGCCTGTCAGCAAAGGGCGCAGCACGCACACCGGTTGACCAAAGCGTTGTTTGGGCGCGCACAATTTCCTCTTGATCGCCTGTTTTCAAGGTCACACTGTTGGCAGAAAGTTCGCGCACAAAAGTGTTGAGGCGCACTGTAACACCAAGTTTGGCAAGGCTTTCGGCGGCACGCGCTGAAAGATCGGGCGGATAGGCGGGCAGCACGCGATCAGCGCCTTCCACCAGCAGCACGCGCGCCTGCGCGGGATCAATGTTGCGGAAGTTATTCCGCAGTGTGTGGTTAGCAATCTCGCCAACAGCGCCGGCAAGTTCAACGCCGGTCGGTCCTGCGCCAACCACGACAAAGGTCAGCAATTCGCGCACACGCTCAGGATCGCTTTCGCGCTCGGCAGCCTCAAAGGCAAACAACACACGCCGCCGTATGTTGGTGGCGTCCTCAATCGTTTTCAAGCCCGGCGCGTAGTGTTCCCAGTGATCGTTGCCAAAATAGTGTTGGCGCATCCCAACTGCCACAATCAGTGTGTCGTAGCTGAGCGAGCTACCATCATTCAAGATCAGGTATTTCTCTGCCGCGTTGATGTCCTCCACACGCGCCAGCAGCACCTGCACATTGGGCTGATTTTTCAAAATGGCACGCAGCGGCGCTGCAATGTTGGCAGGCGAAAGCCCACCCGTGGCAACCTGATAGAGGAGCGGCTGAAACAGGTGGAAATTACGCGCATCTAGGAGTGTAATCCGCACAGGCGCACGGCGCAGCGCTTGGGCGGCATTCAGACCGCCAAAGCCACCACCAATGATCACGACATTCGGCAACGTTCCGCCGCGAAAGGTCGTTTGTGTTTTCATGGGTCACCTGTGTCTGTAAAATCGCCGAATCTATGCTAGAGTCTAGCATGATCGCAGTCAGGCGGCAATGGCGTGCCAACCTAGCCTTGACGTGCTGCCTTTGATGACCTACAATTAACTGTGTTGCGTGTAAATTGCACGCAGTCGGGCCCTATAGCTCAATGGTAGAGCAGCGGACTTTTAATCCGTTTGTTGTAGGTTCGAGTCCTACTAGGGTCATTGACCGAAACGCGCTGCACAGCGCGTTTTTGATTTTGACCTAGCGGCTGGGCGCGCCACCTTCTACGCGCAGTAGTTCCTGTGAACACTTGATGAGCGCCTGCGGATGAAAAGGTTTGATCAACAGCCGATTAGCGCCTGCTCGTTCTGCCTCAGCCTGATTGCCACTGGCAGACATTAAGATGATCGGCGTGTTGGCGAACTGCTCCGTGTCGCGCAGCATACGACACAGCGCATAGCCATCGTAGTAGGGCATCATGCCGCCGGTGATGATCAGGTGCGGTAGATGTTCGTATGCCAAGTCCAACACCTCCCGCGAGTCCGACGTACCGATGACCGAATGTCCCTGCCGTTCAAGGATTAGGCGCACCAAACTGACCATGCTTGGTGCATCATCCACAACTAGCACCCGTGCCATATTGACTAGCGACCTTGTGCGCTTGTTATACTTGCTGCCATGCCCACCACAAAACAGAAGATGTATGCCAAATCAATGACGAAATAGCTGTTATCTACCAAACCGTGTGCTAAGATGTTCGCCATGGCGCCCATCGCACCAACCACGCACGCCGCCGCCAGCGGATCGCGCTGCGCGCCGCGCCATAGCTGCCGCCATGCCCGCAGGCTCGCCCGCCAAAAGGCAGCTTGCAACGCGCCAAACATCAACACACCGCCCAGCCCAAGCCGTATCCAAAAATCCAGCAGCACATTATGCGGATGCGAGAGATCAGGCTCTTCCCAGGCACTCGGTAAGATATAGCGGCTGCGATAGAGGTATAAAAATTGATCCAAGCCACCACCCGTGATTGGGCGCTCTGCGATCAGGCTCAGGCTAGACTGCCACAACTGAGTCCGCATGAGTGAAGATGCCCGCGAAAGATCGAGCGCGCCCCGCAAGCGTGGAATCTGCGCGGCAAGCGGCAAGGCGATCAGCCCTAACACCGCCACGCCCACCATAATCAGCGTGCCGCGCCGCCAATCCCACAGCAGCAGCACACAGGCAAGGGCGGCAGGAATGCCTAGGATTGCCGCACCTAAACTTTGCGTCAGCGCTAGCGCGATCAGTGTGATCAGGGTGAGGATGCCCGCAGCAAGGCGTCTGAGCCATGTTGGCGCGAAGAAAATCATCGCCACGCCAAACGGCAGCACACGCCCTAAGAACAACGCAAGGTTATTCGGCGAACTGTAGACGCTCATCAAGCGCCGCGTGCCTTGCTCTGCCAGCGCGAAGCCGCCCGTTCCCAACAAGAAGCCGTACAAACCGATCAGCGAGACCGCTGCGCCCGACATCAAAAAGACATCCACCAGCAGCAGCCACTCACGCTGATTCGGACGCACAAGGCGCAGCAATGCGTAAAAGAGCAGTGGTTCCAACACAATCACGCGCAGTTCACGGATAGCAGGCGCACGTTCAGCGCTCCACAGCAGGCTTAGCGCGCCCAACGCAGCAAAGGCGAGCATCACCCAGTCCAGCGCGGTCAGGCGAATAGTGGGCAAGCGCGCACCGCGCACCACTGCCACGGTGACGCGCAGCAGCAGCGCACCAAAGGTTGCCAGTAAGCTCAGTTCCACCATGGGCGCCGCCCATACGTAGAGTTCAAGCGGCGCGAGAAAGAATGGCGTCCAAAAGGCGACCAACGCTAAACCAATCAGCGGACGGTTATAGATCAGCACACCAAGCACCAACAGCGCCGCCGCGGTGATGATCAGGTGCGGCGAGAGATACAACGCACCGCTGACAGCCGCCGCCGCGGTGATTGCCACTGAATCGCGCCGCAAAACAGCTGGCAATAGGTCGTTGAGCGTTAATGCCATGCTTAGCGCGCCAATGATCGAGATCAGAATAGCGCTGAAGACTGCCGCCATCTTGCCCAAATAGGCGCGCACGGCACGCACTGTTTGCTGGCGTGCGCCGTGTGGCATTTGGCGCAGTGCCCACACCGCGCCCAACGCGCCGATCAGCGCCGCCAACCAACCACCACCGATTAAAGCGAACGGTGCGGCAGGCGGTGATTCGCCTACGGCAATTGCCGCCAAAATCCAGCGATCATAGCCGACGTATGGTATAACCTCTGCTTCATGGGTGCCTTCACCTAGTCCCGCTGCTGCCGAAAGGGTGACTGTCTCTGGTTGCAGCGAGGCAGAGCGCAGCACCATATAGCCGCCTTCTTCGTTGTGCGGAAGGCTGTTAGCGGGCTGCCCATCCACCTTTACGTAGAGGTAGGCGAGATAATCGCCACGCCGCACGCGCAGCGCCAACGACTCGCCGCGAAAGCGAAAGGTAAGGCGCTGTGGGCTAAAATCAAAGTTCGGATCGCCATAATCGGCTGAGCGCACATCTGCGCCAAGCGAGCCAAGCTGCCACGCGCCCTCATAGCGCAAGCGTGCATCGGTTGGATGATGCAAGCCAATTTCTAACCCTTCACCCGAAAAAAAAGCGCCGCCCTCAAACCACGCCGCCGCCTTGCCCGAAACAGCAAAGCCCTGTATCGGATCATCAGGCGGCGCATCAGGCGACCAATGTTGGAGGATCAAGCCGCCCATCCATGCCCACTCACGGGCTGCCCGCGCATAAGCTGCCCGCGTGTAGGCTGCTTGCGTCGTTGCGTCCACTTGTCCCCAGATCGAAGGTGCGCCGCGCCAGCCTTCAGGCAAGCTATTCCAGCCGAAATGGCTGCCCCACAGCGCCTTATGCCCGTCACCGTTCTGTTGCATCACTTCGCGTAGCAGGATCAGGCGCGAGAAATTTAGCACGTTCGAGTCTACGGTGCGATCCTCAGGCGAAGCGTTGAAGCCATACGGTTTGCCCGCCGCCGCGTCGAAATAATCCTGCGCGCCGTAGGCGTACAACGCCCGCAGATAGCTCAAATCGCTGATGTTGCGCGGACCTTGCTCCACCGTTGGCGCTAAGCCCGCCGCAATCACCGTTGCGCTCAAATCGTTGCCCTTGATCGCGGGATAGGCAGCTGCTAACAATGCCGCATACTCAGCTGGCTGTGGATCGAGTCCGCCCCAACGGTCGTGCAGGTTTGGCTCGTCCCAAATTTGGTAGAAATCAATCTGATCGGCGTAGCGTGCGGCAAGCGTGCGCGCAAAATGTGCGAAATGCTCCACATTGGCGGGCGGCGCGTAGAAACTGCCTTCTGCCTCACGCCGCCGCGCCCAAGCAGGTGTGCTTTCCAACACCGCCACAAGGCGCAGAGTCGGTTGTGCGGCAAGGGCAGCCATAATCGGATCATAGCGGCTGAAATCGAACGTGCCGCGCTCTGCCTCAATTTCTGCCCAATAGAACGGCTGCCGCACCCAAACAAAGCCTGCCGCCGCGATGTGTGCTAGTTCACGTGGCAAAGCCTCAGGCGCGTATTTGGTTAGGGCAGTGTTCACGCCTTGCAGCGGCACCTTGAAGGGCAGCGCGCCGCCATCCGCAGGATTTTCCCAGCCGCGCACAGCCCGCCCATGCTGATCGGCACGCCACAGCGCTACACCGACGCCTGAGGCGCTGATCAGGCAGCACAGAAGGAAGACAAGCAAGGCACGCGGCATACTTACTTCACCCAACGCGGACTCAGCGCGCTGCCTTCAACGGTGATGCGTGTGGCGCGCCCACTGCTAATGTCTACCACATGTAGATCGCCCTGATAGACCAGCACAATCTGCTTGCCATCAGCGCTCCATTGGAATTTTGCGCCACGGGTGCGGTCTTCAAATGGCACAATACCAACCTGATCGCGCTCTGGAAAGACAGAACGCGGATTGCTGCCATCTCGATCTGCCACCACTAAGTCATACTCGCCGTTCACGCTGTCGTTCGGCGTGCGCGCTTGCAAATAGGCAATGCTGCCGCTGAGTGCGCCGCCTTCCGTCGTGTTTAGCGGCGAGAACTGCGGCGCAGACCACATCCCAACGCGCTCAAAGATCGGATTGATGATGAAGTTCGCCGCCGCGTTTACGACTGCCACATCAAAGACGGGGCTGTTTTCAGGTGGCTCGTTGCCAAGTGGCGCGCCATGCACGGATGCCGCCAAGACCGCACTATCCGCCGACCACGAAAGGCTCGGCTGCCACAACCAGCCACGTGCCAACGTCGTTTGGTAGATGCGGAAATCAATCAGCTTTTGGAAGCTACCGCGCTGAATATCCACCAAGCCGATGCCTTCCGCTTGCGCCCAAGCAAGGCGCGCACCATCGGGCGACCACGCAAAAAGCGTTCCCCATTGGCTGTACGTGCCGCTATCCGTCGGTGGCAGGATCGGATCAGCACTGCTGATCTTGCCTGTAGCATCTAGGCGTGCGATGAACAGATCGTTCAGCGCTTGGTAGCCCGGCGGCTCACCACGTGGGCGCAGCGTGGAGTAGCTGAAGGCGTTGGGGCGGTTCGGTTGCCATTCAGCGTAGAGGACGTTATCCACGATCAGTTTGACGGGCTGCGCGCTCGGATCAGCTGTATCCATCAGCACCCATAGCTCGTTAAAGACTTCTGCTGAAGGCGTATCGGGCTTGCGCGTATAGAGCAGTTGGCGCCCATCGGGCGAGAGCGCAAAAACAATCCCATCCAGATTGCCGCCAGTGGGCAGCGCACTTTGAGTCAGGCTGGTCTCGCGGATAACGCGCGCTTGCCCATTGCTGATGTAGAAGATCGCGCCGCTGATAGCAATTGGCTCTAGGCGGCTGGCGTCCACGCCGACAGCCACCACCTGAGGCTGGGGCTGCGTGATGATGGTGCGGCTGCTCTGGGTGCGGCGGCGCTCAACGCCATCTTCCAATAGCACATCGTAGCACACGCGGGCGGTGCCGTTCACGCCGCCTTGCAACACACGCGTCGCACCTTCGGGCAAATCAGGCGTTTTAAGCGTCTCGCTCTCGTAAGGTACCACCTCATCGAGGCATTCGGCGCGGTTCTCCACGCGCACCACCGTGATCAACATGCCATCGGTCACGGGCGTGAAATCGGGCGGGTTTAAGCGATCAAAAGCGCCTAGCACCACATTCGCACGGCGCAGCACTTGCCCAACCGAACTGGGCGGATTGACCGAGAGTGCCAGTTCCTGCCCATCTACCTGAAGGCGCACGCGCAGCAAAGTTTCGGAAGCGCCAACATCGCAGGCTGCCACGCTGAGCGCCACGAGCATAACCAGCAGACGCCGCATGGCTAACGCTGTCCCCAACTGGTGTTGAGTTTCAATTTTTCGCCCTCACCACCGCGTATTCGGTAGAGTCCGCGTATAATCTGGTCGGCTGCTACAAACATCAAGATGAGCGCCTGAACGACTTTGATCAGTTCGCTTGGCACACGCGAAGAAAGCTGCATCTGCGCGCCGCCGGCATCCATCATGCCAAACAGGAAGGCGGATGGGATTATCCCAATCGGATTATTGCCTGCCAACAGTGAAACAGCGATAGAATCGAAGCCGAGCGCCAAATTCTGGTTGGTCTGGAAATCTTTGGTGACGCCTAGCACCTGAATGGCGCCTGCCAAGCCCGCCAAACTGCCCGCGATCATCATGGTCAGGATTGTCATGCGCCCAACCTTGACGCCGGCGTAGCGCGCCGCACTCGGATTCAAGCCAACCATCCGCAGTTCAAAGCCGAAGGTGGTCTTGTATAGCACAAACCAAATCAGGATGGCGACGCCAATAGCGATTAGCACGCCTAAATGGAGCGTATCGCTGGCGCGTCCGCCCGGTGTGTAGATAATCGGCAATGCTGCCGTATCGAGGATCGGCGGCGTGCGGTTAGGGTTACCGCTGCATATGCCCGGCGCGGTGCAGAGCGCTAAAGGACCAGCGGGCGTATTAGCGCGTGCCGGCGAAACCAGCCACTCTAAAAGGAGCGCGGCGATATAGTTGAGCATGATCGTTGAGATCACCTCATGGGCGCCGGTGCGCGCTTTCAAGAAGCCGGGCAGAAATCCCCAGGCAGCGCCGCCTAGCGCACCTGCCAACATCGCCACAATGATATGCAGCAGCGGCGGCAATCCGCTAATGCCAAAACCTGCCCACGCCGCACACAGCGAACCGACCAAAAGCTGCCCTTGCGCGCCAATATTAAACAGACCGCCCTTGAAAGCAAACGCCACCGCCAAGCCCGAAAGGATCAGCGGCGCCATCTTGATCAGCGTGCGGACAAGCGCCGCATCTGTGCCGAGTGAACCTTGCAGCAAGCCCTGATAAGCGCGGAACGGATCACGTTCTGCTAGTAGGATGAACACAGAGCCGATCAGCACCGCAGTGAAAACCGCCAAAAACGGCACTACCAAAGCGCGCAAGATATTTCGTGCGCCGCTTGTGCGGCTTGGCGCAGTGGTTGGTGAGCTAATGCTTGGTGGTTGGGAAGGCGAAACAGCCTGTGCCATGCGCGTAAATCCTTCTCAAAGGGCATTAAGCAGTATGATACCGTCTCTGCGTGAAAATGGCGATCAATTCCTAGCCAATTGCCGATCAGCTACCTGCGTTGGCGCGTGGCTCGCTGCCACGCACCCATTGATTGAAGATCAGAGCAAGATCGCGCCCTGAAACGTCCTCAAAAGCGCGCTGCACATCATCCGTCACGGCGATGCCGTACTTGTGCCGCCTAAAGTATTCCGCCAATGCCGCGTAGACTGTCTCGCGCCCAAGCTGGCGCTCCAACTCAACGTAGAATAACGGTCCTTTGGTGTAGATGATCGCGCCGTAGGAAACGCCTGTGTAGTTGCGGACGGGCAGTTCCAGCGGCAGATCGGGCAGGCTGCGCGCAAGGTAGCCTGTGTAGCGCTGCTGAAAGTTATCCACATAATCCTCGCCAACCTTCGGATCGTCGTAGGCGGCACGGAAATAGACAAACTCTGTGTAGCTGGTCAGTGATTCGTCAATCCACGGCAGCGCCACCTGATTGTTGCCAACCAGCGCGTAAAACCACTGATGCCCAACCTCATGGGCAATGACCACTTCAAGGTAGCGGTTGCCCTGCACCCATGCCCGTTCGGCAATCTGGATGATGCCGGGGAACTCGACGCCGCTGGGCGTCGGATTCTGTGCAACAACTAGCTCGGCATAAGGATATTCGCCAAAGGTAGCGTTGAAAATCTTTAGGGATTGGGCAGCGTATTGCATGGCAACTTTTGTGCCGTCTGTGGAAGAATCAGCGCGATCTTTGTAGTGCAGCATCACAATGCGTGTGCCGTCTACCTCGGTAGTGGTCGTCATATAGCGTTTGCTTGCCTGAAAGGCGTGATCGCGCATAGGTCCGGTTACATCGCGGTAAGTGATCGTGCCGTCGGCGTTGCGCGTTGTCTCGATGATCGTGCCGCTAGTTGCCAACACCAAATCGGCGGGCAACGTTAGGCGCACATCATACAGACCGGTCTCGGTGTAGGCAGGATCGCCCTGTGGCGAGGGTAAATCCGTCCACCAACCGACTTGCGGCTCATAAACGGAGAGCGTTGGATACCACGCCGTGGCAGAGACAACATCGTTCACATAGCCAAAGCGCCCGTAGCTGGTGTTCAAGCCACGTGACATGACCAGCGTAAAATCAAGGCGCACTTCAACGGACTCGCCATCTTGCAGCGGCACAGGCAGCGGCACACCCATCACAGAGCGCAGTTCAGAAAGGCTCGGCTCAACCTTCACACCGTTCACCGCGACATGATGCACAGTCATACGTCCGCCAAGCGCCGGTGTGTTGGCATACAGCCGAAAGACCAACAGATCGAGCGCCTCACCGCTACGGTTGGTATAGCGCACGCGCTGCGCGCCGCGAAAAACGGCGTCTGGCTCAAAGCTGAGCTGGGCAACGATAAAATAGCGGTTGGTATTCACAAAACGGTCTACATCGTCGGCAAAGGCGGGCTTCATCGCCTTTTTGTGGGCGCTTACGTCTTGCCAATCCACTTCGGGCAAATCGTGCCGCGGCGGCGCGGGAACAGTCGTCGGTGTGGTGAGTGGCGCGGCGGTCTCGGTTGGCGGGAAGGTTGGCTGTGCGCTGAAGGCGGCGGTGTTCGGCGCGCTCAGGGCAAGGGCGGCAAATAAGAAGGTAGCCAGCAGGCTCAATGCTGCAAGGCGAGTAGGCGTTTTCATGCGGTCATGATCCTAAAGCAAACAGTACGGTAGATAGAGTATAGCGTGTTAGGCAGCCTTTTAGCGAAACCAGTGCCGCAGCACTTGCCATGTTACGCGCCGCTTGGCGCTGATGTGCCGCCGTTTGCTCAGCATTTTGGCGCGCAGCCGCCATGCCTGCCAATAAGCAGGCAGTGAGCGCGGTTCGCGCAGCAGCATGAAGGCAAAAATGCCGATCTCGTAGGCGAGGAACGGCACTATATCACGCAGCAGGTGCGCGGGAAAATCGTTCTTGAGCAGCAGCAGGTAGCGATTCCGCACAGCAAGGCGGCGCATCCATGTTGGCGCACGTTCGCGCCTGCCGGGACGAAAAGTGCGGATGTGCTGCGCTTGCGCCGCTGGCACATACAGGCACTGCCAGCCTAGCAGTTGAGCGCGCCAGCATAAGTCCACATCTTCCTTATGCATGAAGAAATCTTCATCAAACACTTCACCGTCTATCTGAATATCTGCCAACATGCTCCGCCGATAGAAGGCTGCTGCGCCATCCACGCCGAACACTCCAACAGGCTGGCTTGGGCATTGATCCAGCGGCGCACTGTCCGCGATCAGCCCTTGCCGCCGTGTGCGCCGCATGAACAACCCTGCGCCATCTACGGCGTAAGGCGGCGCCTCTAGGCTTTCGCAGCGCAGTAAACAGGCGGCTGCCATCCCCGCCTGCGGATTTGCTTCAAGCGTTGCCAGCAAGTGCGCGCAAAAATCAGGTGAGAGGCGCACATCTGGGTTCAGCATCAGCACGTAATCTTCCGTGCAGTCTGCCAGCAGGCGGTTATGGGCGGCAGCATAGCCAAGATTGGTGGGCGATTCGATCACAACAAGCGGATACTGGCGGGCAAGTTGGCAGGTTGAATCTGTGGAAGCATTGTCGAGCAGGCGCACGCACGGCGCTGCATCAAGCTGTTGGTTGAGCGCCGACTCAAGGCAAGCGCTCAGTGTTGATGCGCTGTTGTGCGTGACGATGTGTATGGCGAGCGAAGGCATCTTAGGCGAGGGTGATCAACGCCTTGTTCTGCTCGACGGTCTGCCCTTTTTCAACGTGAATGCGCTCCACTTTGCCCGCCCGCGGCGCTTTGATGTCGTTCTCCATCTTCATGGACTCAAGGACGACCAACGGCTGCCCTTTCTCCACCTCTTGCCCCTCAGAGACGCGCACCGCCACGATCAAGCCGGGCATTGGCGAACGGATAGCGATCTCGCCTTGTGCCACGCCAAAACCACCTGAAGCGCTCATCAGGCGTTGTTGGCGCTCGTCCAGCACTTCAACCTCGTATAGATCGCCTGCCAGCAGCACCTGATAGCGCCCGTCTTGGTTTTCGACCAATGCTTCCACGCTTTTATTGTTGATGAGCGCGGAGTAGAGCACCTCTGAGATGTGGTAGAAGTCCACATGGCGTTCCTCACCATTGATGGTCAGCCGCCCGTCCTTGTCCAGCTCAATCTCAAAAGTCTGCCCGTTTACTGTTGTCAAATACTTCATCTTTTAATGATTCTCGCCAAGTAGTGCAGGAAACATGCCTGCCATTATATCCTATTGTGGCAAAGGCGTGTAGCGCCGTGTTAGCGAAGTGGTGGGGAAGCGTTGGGCGTGCTGTGTTAAAATGTGGCAAGGTAGAGGTGTGGAGAGGTATAGCAATGGAAAAAGTGCAAACACGGCTGAGCAGCGCGGCATTTCGCCACTTTGAGGGACTGCCGCACAACCTGCACAAACGCTTTGAACTGCACAACGGAGAGCTTATCGAGATGCCTTCACCTAGCCCGTTGCATCAGTGGATTGTTGCCCGTCTTGTGTTTTTGATTGGCAAATGGCTAGAGCAAGCGGCACTTGGCTACGTTTTTGGCGATAACCTTGATTATGAGCCTACTGAAGGTGTCATCGTCAAGCCGGATGTATCGTTCGTCTCCCGTCAGCGTGCGCCAAGCCTGCCAGAATCCTTCAAGATCATGCCCGATCTGGCGGTAGAAGTTGTTTTGCCAAGCAACACCGAGCGCGCGATGTTGCAGAAGGTGCAGCTTTATTTCGCGCATCAGGCACAAGTTGTCTGGGTGATCTATCCCGATCAGCGCATGGTGCGCATTTATACGCCTGCAGCGCAGGGCGTCCATATGCGCCAATTAGTGGAAGGCGAAACCTTAGAAGGCGGCGCGCTGCTGCCTGATTTGGCGCTGCCCATTGCCGATCTTTTCCCCGAGCCCGAGCCTGAGACACCTGATGAGTCGTGATAATGTCTCAACCACCCTTGTCGGATCGGCGCTTTTAGGCTACCTTTAGGGCATCTTCAATAGGCGGCAAGCGCAACCATCAGATTAGGTGCGGATGTATGGCAACCTTAAATCCTAAATTACTCTCGACAGATAGCACCGCCGTGCTAAATAGCGCGGTTGACATTATCAAGTCGTATGGCAGGCGGACGATCTATCCTGAAGCGGCGCTGCTCGCCCTTATCCGTTCTCAAGAGACGGCTGCTCGCCGCGTGCTGGATTTCTACAAAACGCAGCGTGGGCTTGATCTGGATCGCCTTGAGCGCACTGTGCGCCTTGCTGTCGAGTCGCGCCGTGATGTTGACGGCGATTTGCTGTTTGGCGCTGCTAGTGGCGAAAAAATCGGTCTCAGCCGCCAGATGATCATCGCCCTTGATGAGGCGCTCAGTGTGGCGCAGGCGGGCAACGAGATGGTGGTGGACACCGATCACCTGCTGGCTGTTATGGCAGAGAGCAAACTCAGCACTGGCGGCATTCTGCGCCAATTCGGACTGACGCCACGTGCCATGACCGAATTAATGTCCGAGCGCATTGTCACTCAGAAAGGCGCTGCCACTGCCGATGTGGTTGCCGAAGTGCAGCGTGGCAATCTGCGCCCGATCTACTTCCGCGATGGGCTGCTCAAAGAGCTGATCAACATGCTCTCGCAGCGCATTAACCGCCATGTGATCTTGATCGGACCCGAAGGCGTTGGCAAGCGCTCACTCGCCTACAGCTTGGGCATGTTGATGGCTGACGGCAAGGGGCCTGTTGGGCTGAAGAAGTTGGTCACCATTGATGAGGCAGCCTTACTGGATAATCCCGTCCAAGCCGTAACCAACGGACTGGCACAGGCGAAGGGCGGCATTTTGTTCGTCCCGCGCCTAGAGCGCTTCTTTGGCGGACCCGTCCGTTCCGAGTTCCCACGCGCCACGCCGAACATCCAAAAGGCATTGCTCTCGGATGAGACCGTGATCCTAGCAACCAGCACACAGGGCGAGTATGACGAACGGCTTGCCAATGCCAGCGGCGTTGCCGGGCGCGTGCAGTTGCTGCGCGTTCCAGAGCCAAATGACGATGAGGCGTCCGCCATCATCAAGGTGCTGGCGCCGCACATCGCCGCCGATTATAAGGTGCAGATCACCGATGATGCTATTAAGAGCGCTATTCGCCTTGCCCGCCGCTATATGAGCCCCGGCACACCCTTGCCGCGCAGTGCCGAGCACATCCTGCACCGTGCTGCCGCCATGGTAAACGTCAGTCGCCATGCCGAAGTATCCACCGACGGCACCTCGCCCAACGATGAGGTGGACGCTGAAGATGTGACGCTTGCTGCCGCACAGATGACGGGCATCCCGGTTGCCAAACTTGGGCAAGATGAGCGCACGCGCTACGCCAGCATGGTTGAACACCTGCATGAGCGCATCATTGGGCAATCAGAAGCAGTGCTTGCCGTCAGCCGTGCCGTGAAAACCGCCCGCGTCGGCTTGAAAGACCCCAAGCGTCCCATCGGTAGCTTCCTCTTTCTCGGACCGACTGGTGTTGGCAAGACCGAACTTGCCAAAGCCCTAGCAGAGTTCATGTTTGGCAGCGAAGACGCCATGCTTGAAATTGACATGAGCGAATACATGGACGAGAGCGCCGTCAACAAGCTGATCGGTGCGCCGCCCGGCTACGTCGGTTATGAAGGCGGCGGTCAGCTTACCGACCGCGTCCGCCAGCAGCCCTATATCGTCGTGCTGTTTGATGAAGTGGAGAAGGCGAACAACCGCGTGATGGATGTGCTGCTGCAAGTGCTGGAGGCGGGTCGCCTGACAGATGGACAAGGGCGCACCGCCAACTTTAGCGAGGCAGTCATCATCCTGACCAGCAACTTAGGGCATGAATATTTGCAGGATACCGACATTACCGAAGAAGACCGCGAAGGCGTTATGGACGAAGTGCGGAATTTCTTCCGCCCAGAGTTCCTGAACCGCCTTGATGAGATCGTGATCTTCCACATGCTCGGCACAGCCGATTTGCGCGCCATCCTAAACCTGATGCTGAAGAAAGAGGCGAAGTTAGCCGCAGAGCGCGGCTTGAACCTGACCTTCACAGAGGCGGCGAAGGATTGGATGATGGCGCAGAACACCACGCCTGAATGGGGTGCGCGTCCGTTGCGGCGGATCATTGCACGCAGCGTGCGCGATCCGCTGGCGGATTTTCTGCTCTCCGCCAACCCGGATTTTGGTACGGCGATCCGCATTGATGGTGCGCCTGATGCTGACAAACTGACTTTTAGCGTCGAAGCGAAGGCATGAGACAGACGAGACAGACGGCACGCTTGCTATGTGTCTTCTTGATCGCGCTGTTGGGCGTGGTTGGGCGCGCTGAGGCGCAGCCGAGCGTCACAATCCTGTTCACGGGTGACCTGATGCTTGGGCGCAGCCTTGAGGCAGCCGCCCGCGCTGCCAACGATCCGCTCTTTGCCTTTCGGCGTGTGGCAGCCATGCTCCAAAGCGCTGACCTGACCGTTGGCAACCTTGAGTGCGTACTAAGCGATCTTGGCGCACCTGCCCGTAAGGCATATACGCTGCGCTGCGCCGAAGGGCTGGAAGCACTGCGTTGGGCAGGCTTTGATGTGCTTTCCCTCGCCAACAACCATGCCATGGATTTTGGCGCGCCTGCCCTCCTAGACATGATCAAGCGCTTGCGCGCCGCAGGCATCACCACCGTTGGCGCGGGCGAGAATCTGGCGGCAGCGCGCCTGCCCGCCGTGCTGCTCAGCAACGGCGTGCGGATTGCCTTTCTGGGCTATGTGAACGTGCCGCAAGATGGCGCACCTTTCTACTTTCGGAACGACCTGACGGCTGCCACACCTACCAAAGCAGGTTTGGCATGGGCAAACGCCGATTCTGAAGGTGTGGCGATGATTCAGGCGGACGTGCGCGCCGCACAAGCACTTGCCGACGTGGTCATTGTGCTGCTGCACGCTGGCACGGAATACACGCGCACGCCGAACGCTGTGCAGCGGACACTTGCCTATGCCGCCATCGAGGCAGGCGCAGCAGCGGTGATCGGCGCACATCCGCATGTGCTGCAAGGCGTGCAGCGCTACAAAGGCGGCATTATTGCCTACAGCTTGGGCAACTTCGCCTTCGATATGACGGTAGATACATCGGCGGCACTGCGCCTGGCTGTGACTGCCGACGGCGTGCAGGGCTACGAATGGCTGCCGATTGTGATCGGAAATTATGGGCAGCCACGCCCTGCCACGCCTGAACAAGCAGCGCGCATTCATGCCGCGCTGGAGCGCCTTACTGCACAGCTAAACCGCTAAACTAGCCCCTGATCGCCAGCGGCGGCACGCGCCGCAAGGATATGCTCACATGGACCGAGCGCCATGATATGTTCCTTGAAGAAGGCACACTCGCACTCGGCGTAGCGCAGCCGTGATTCCCAATCCACGGCGATGATCACGTTGTAAGTTCTGTTGCCATCGTTCACGCTCACATATACGCGAGTCTCGCCTTTGCGAACCTCAGACGGACCGTGGCTCTGCACTTCCACCGCGCCGCGCTTGACCAACTCACGGGCGCGGCTCAGGCGCGGCTCAGGCGCAAAGAAAGTCTCCCAGTCCAGCGGCTCGCCGAACAATTCCCGTGAACGGTAGCGCCGCTTAGCAGGATCATACATGGCGCGCCCTTCACGGCACAGCCGAAAGAGCGCTGCCTCTGCCTCTGCTGCGCCTAGCAGCGTGTGCGCCTCGACCTCAGCGCGTGTGGCAGTATAGCGGCTGTTCAGGAAGTTGTAGACGGCGGCGATCTGTTCCGCGTCGAGGTCTGCCTGCGGCGCCAGCAAATCTAAGGCGCTGCTGCTCGACCAATCGTTCCGCACCCAGCCGCTCAGCACCAGTGTGAAGGTGAAATCACCCACATGGCAGATGTAAAAATGTGGCAAGCTGCGCCCTAGCACGCCTACCGTCACCTTATCGGCAAAGGGCAGCACATCGCGCAGCAGTTCAAGGCGCTTTCTGCCCCACAAGCGCACTACGCGGTCATAACCCGCGTAGCCCGTGCCAGTCAGCCAGAAGCGCTCATCCCACGGCTCCACCACGAGGGCAATCGCCTGATTGGTCTTGAATTCAAAACGTATCCCACGCGGCGGCTTGCGGGCATTGTTCTCCATAAAGTAACAAATGGCACTCAGTAGATCGGCAGGGCGCACCTCAAAGGTGAACGGGCGCATGGCAAGCGCGCTCTGCACCTGAAGAAAGCCTTTCACCCAGCTTTCGGGCAGATCGACTTTATGTTCAAAGTGTGCCTTGCCCGCTGCGCCAACCTGAGTCTGCACGCCAAAGCCACCGCCACCTACACTGAAAGTCGTCCGTCGGCTGGAGCGCAGCGCCTCTAGGTTGTTCCGCAGGGCAAAGGTGAAATCAATATTGGTGGTGCCATAGGTTGGCTCATTGGTGATCTCAAAGGCATCGGTAGCGGCAGCCAAGCGCACATAGGCGGATTGATCGGTGCTGAACGCCTCAAAACAGACCTCATCCGGATGCACGGTGATGACAGGATCAAGCACGAAGCCGCGAGAGTTTTCGCGGAAATCGCCCAGGATCACTTCGTGCAGAGCGATCATCAGGCGGCGCATCAGCACAGGCTCGCGCAGCACGCCGCTGAAATTGACGGGCGCACGGCGCGTATTGGCGGCGAAATCTACCTGCGAACCATTGAGAGAAGTATTAACCGCTGTGGCACGGTCATAGGCAAGTGTAAAGAGCATGGTTAAACTGCCTCCTGCGCGGCGATCTGCTGTTGCAGCCGTACGTATGTCGCCAGGATATCATCAGGGACTGCCGTCCGTGCGCGGAAATCAGCAACGGCATCGAGGGCGGGCAAAATTTGGCGGGCAAAGTAAGCGCCATGTGCAGCTGCTGCTTCAAGTGCCGCCAGCACAAGGCGTTTCGTCTCACGGCGAAAACGCCCTAGCAGGAAGGCGCGCAGCGTCGGCAAATTTTCCACCACACGTGCCGCCGCAAAGGCATCACCGATGTTCAGCAGTTCAAGCCCGAACAAGATCACATAAATGCTGGGCGATTCAAGCAATTCGCTGATCGCCTCTGGCACGTGCAGCCACATCTCACGGTGCTGTGTGGTCAGGTAGTGCCAAATCGGATTGTTTTGGCGCAAATTGTTCCAGAGGCTAATCTGAAAGGCGCGCATTTGGGTAAGGACGGCAGCGGCAAAACGCACATAGCCAATCGGATTGGCGGTGTGCAGCTTGCTGAGGAATGCCACAACATCCTCTGAATATTGCGTGATTTTCTGCCGATCTTTTGTAGCATCACCGCGATACCACCGCGAGTCAAGCTGACCGCCGATCTGCCCAACATGGATCAACAGGCGGAAGGTGAGATAAATCAGGAAGTCGGTATCTTGGCGCTGGTCTGCTTGCTTGAACAATGCCTGGCTAGGCATGTCCAGATAGGTTTCAAGGATTGGGCGAACGGCGCTGCCAAAGCGCTGGTAAAGTTTCTCGGCGAAGTCGGACTTAAGTTGCCAGCGGTTACCCCACCATCCCTGTGGCGCATCAGGCAGAAGCGGCGCAACTTCCGCCAGAAACTGCACGCCGCTGTGGCTGCTCTTGAGCAGTACTTCGAGCGCTTTTCGCCAAAGCGTAACATCGCCCACCCGAAAAACAACCTGCCAATAGGTGCTGTGTGTGCAGTGGCGCTCCACAACTTTCAGAAGTGCCTCATGTGGCTTGATCCAACCGACGTGCTGGAGGATATAGGGCATGACTGCCTCACCATAGCGATCTATGAAGGCAATCAGCGGGCTGGCGTCTTTAACTTCCCATGTGTTGCGCGGGTGAATTTCGTGCAGGCGCGCCACAATCTGATCGGCAGGCACAGCTTCCTGCCAAAGCGCCTCCAGTTTCGCCTTCCACACATGGGCTGAATTAGCGCGCTCATCCTCAAAGGCGTCTAAAAGCGCCTGATCGCCACGCCCTTTTGCTAAGGCACGCAGCTTGTTAAAGCGTTCGCTGCCCCAACTCCACCAACGCCGCGTCTGCACATGAGCGCGCACAAAGTCACCAAAGCGTTCAGGGTTACGGCTGTAGAGCGCGCTGGCAACAGAGTCATTCAGTTGGAGACCGCGCACATCGCGCAGTTCAAGTGCTTTGGCAAGTTCCTTATCCTCGCGGAGTTCAGCTACCAAGCGGGCAATCTCTGCCTGCCAGCTATCCTCACGGACGATAAGCGCGTAGAGCCGTGTGTAAAGCTGGGCATGTCCATTCTGGGCAATTTCGGGCAGCAGTTCGCGGATGAGGTATTCATGATTGCGATTCAGATAGCGAATCAACAGCGGTGCAAAGAAATCGCCGCCGCGCCTGTAGAGTTCACGCGCCCAGACATCCGCTTGTGCGCTGAAATCGCTTGGCTGGCGGCGGGCAATAGCGCTCAGTTCGCGCAGCAGCGCACCGCGATCAATATCCAGTGCCAAGAGCGCACGCAAACGCGCCTCACTCGCCCAATTCAGGTAGCGTTCCATGTAGGGCAGCACTGCCTCGCCGTATTTGGCAAAAAAGTCTGCCAAAATGGTTGGCTTGCCGATTGGGTCGGTCAGGTGCCACGTCTCTAAGGCTGCCACAATCTCATCAGCGGGAATATCGGCTGCCAGCAGTTCGCCCATTTTTGCCCGCCACTGCTCATCTGTGGCAAATTTGCGGAAGAAGCGCGGATAGTTGGTATCAGCGGCTGCCTCTAGCGCTGCCAAAAAGTTGGGATATTGCCCACGTGCGGTAAGCATGTGGCGTTCAATGAACGGCAGGCTGTGGGCAGATGCTTGGCGGTAAAGGGCGGTCGCCACCTCATCGGTCAGGCGCATTCCGTAAACGTCCAAGCCTTCCAGCGCAGCCTCAAGAGGATTGCCGCTGTGCAGCGCACTCAATACATCTGTGTTCCATGCCTCATGATCGGAAAGGTAGCGCATCAATGCTTTATAGGCATCAGCGTGCCGATGGCGCGCACGATCCGCAAGGCGCTTTAATAACAGGTGGTCACTGTGGTTTGCGTAATGGAGCATTTCATCAAGCATGTGCGGCGCACGCTCAAAGACGAATTCAAGCCAGTGCGCGGTAAGGTGCCGAAACATGTGCCAGCCAATTTTATCCCGCCATTTATGAATGGCACTTCTATCCGTCTCAGCATCTGGAGGTGTTTTTTTAAGGGCGGCGATCTGCTCTTCCAGAAAGGCGAGCGCGCAAGTATCCACATTCTCTAACAGGTAGCTTTCGGCGTGCGCGCCCAAGTGCGCCTTAATCTCGTAAATCAGGTCAGGCGGCAGGCTCATCACTTTCTCAGGCTGCCAACGGCGCAATAAGATTACTTTTTCGCTGAATGATTCAGGCGTTTCAGCCGCCAATATCTGGCGCACACGCTCATACCAAGCTTCAGGCGTGGCGCTCCACTTGAAAAGCATAACAGCCAAGCTGCTCTCAGGCGCCGTCGCATTCACCAACGCCGTTAACTGTGGGTAAGCCACGCCATACCGAAGAGCATTTCTGAGGCGATCTAGGGCTGCTTCACCTTCTGCACGGTAGACGGCTACGGCTGTTTCATCATCATAATCACCGGTGGTGGCGCTTAGGAAGCGTCTCAGGCTTTCGAGATCGCCTGACTGGGCGCGTGCCAGCACCTGCGCCTTCCAATAGGCTTCTGTTTGGCGCAGACGGTAGAGATCGCGCCATAGATCATCTATCTGATCTGCCTCAGCACGTGCCAAGAGCGCATCGAGTGCTTCCGTGTGTTCTTTGGTCAGGTGGTCAATCAGAAAGCGGTGGAAGAAGTGCCGATCACGCTCATAGAGTTTGCTTGCCCACAGATCAGCCAGCGCGCTGAAGGGTTGGGGGTGCCTTTGGGCAAGGCGCAGCAGGGCGCGCACGAGTTCTGCATTAGAGATGGGGCTGTTCAGTAAGCCCTCAAGTTCGGCACGCAGAGCAGGGTCAGACATGGCATTCCCTTTCCTGAATGTTGGAAAAGCCTTTGCATGAGGATAGTTTAGCACAAAGGTTCGGTGAAGTCTAGAGGAGTGGGCGAGTCGGGTAATCCGACCCGCCGTGGAAAGGCGATTTTAGGCAGTATTTCAGGATTGCTTGAGGCGTGATTTCGCTTCTTTGGCAGGAATTGGTTTGAAAGGCGGCTCGCCTCCCGTAAACTCCAAATAGACAATGTTGCGGTTGTTACGGACTGTGTTGTTACCTTGTGCGGTCACTACCTGACCACCGTATTTTGCATCTAGTTTTACTTTGAAGGGCGTGTTAGCTGGAAAATTCCCAGCAACCATGCCAGAGATCCTGTCACCAACATTGAAAGCAGAGGCTTGAGGCTGAACGACCGCAGCAGGCACACCTTGCACGTCTTTTACCTCTGACGGACGTGGCAGCACAAGGCGGTCAGTATATTCGTTATCTGGTTCGATGGTCATGTACTCAAACGTTTTTTGGCGCGCTTGCGGCGTGAGCATGACGCACAACTCACGGATGCGATCAATGGCGCGGAAATCGTGCTTGATGCCTAGCTGCCTCATCACATATTCCTCAAAGGCTTTGATGTACTCGTCCGCCGCTTCTTGGCGCTCTGCGGTTGCCCAGCTGTCACCCTCGAAAAGCTTTGCGTAGCGTTTTTGACGATCGATCAGGTGCAAGGTTGGCGTCAGTTTGACCACGCCCATACCATAGGGCTTGCCCATGCCCAACTGATGGCGATGTTCGGCACTGCATGGCAAGTAGAGCGCCCACGCCAGCGCGCCTAGCTCAGCCGCGCTTAGATTTTCAAAGCGCACATTGAAGTCAAAGCGGATGCCCACTTTAACGGGTTGCATCTTTGTATGCTGTGTATCGCTGCCCTGCTGAATTTTCTTGAGTGCTTCTCGGTCTTTCTGCTCAACATCGCTTATGGTTGTGCCGCGCTGCCGCCAGTAGAGTTTGTATCCGCGCAAATTTGGGCGGCGTGGCTTGGTGGT
>DAOUBW010000014.1:0-262125 GCA_034432555.1 Anaerolineae bacterium | reverse complement strand
CCTATTTGCAAGACGCTTGTCATCAGGGTGCGCGCCTTGCTGTGGGCGTGCATGTGGATCGTCTCCTGATCGAAGGGGATGCAGTGCGCGGCGTGGAAGGCACTGCCCAAACCGCCGATGGACGGCGCGTGCCGCTTACCGTGAAGGCGCGGGCAGTTGTTTCGGCGGCAGGCGCGTTGCACACACCAGCACTGCTGCTGCGCTCAGGCTTGACCAATGCACACATCGGGTGCAATTTGCACCTGCACCCAAGCACGGGCGCCTTTGGCTTCTACCCAGAGCCGATCAACGGTTGGGCGGGCGTCATGATGAGCCACTACGTCCCACACTTTAACAATCTGGATGGGCGCGGTTATGGCGTGACGCTCGAATCCGCGCCAGGGCATCCCGGTTTGGCGGCAGTTGCCATGCCTTGGCAGGATGGCTTGCAGCATAAACAGGCGATGGCACGCTACGCTGATCTCGCCAACATCCTGATCATCGCCCGTGACCGCGATGGCGGCAGTGTGCGGCTGACAAAGGACGGATCGCCCGCCGTTTTCTACAAGCTCTCGGCGTATGATCGGGCGCACTTGCTGCGCGGCGTGCTGGAGGCACTTCGCATTCACCATGCCGCCGGCGCGGATTGGCTCGCCGCGCCCTATCACCGCGTCCCGATGTATCGCCGTGCTGAGGGCGATTTTGAGGCGTGGTTGGCGGCTGTGGAAGCCGCAGGCTTGCCAAGCAACAGCTTCATCTTGGGCAGCGCGCACCAAATGTCTTCCTGCCGCATGGCAGCCAACCCGTCACGTGGCGCAATTGCGCCCAATGGCGAAACCTTCGAGGTCGAGAACCTGTTTGTGGCAGATGCCAGCGCCTTGCCGACTGCTTCCGGCGTCAACCCAATGCTGACGATTATGGCGCTGGCGCATATTGTGGCACAGCGTCTTAAAGAGAAGCTGTGCTAAGGCGCGTGCCTAGCCTTTGGTGGCGCCCGCCGTCAGCCCGCGAATGATGTAGCGCTGCACAAAGAGCGTGATGATCAGCACGGGCAAGGTGATGACGACGGCGGCAGCCATCAAGCCGCCCCAATCTACGCTGGCGTAGGTGAGGAAGTTGAAAATGGCGATGGGCAGCGTGCGCGTTTGATCATCCGCCAGCACCAGCGAGAACATGAAGTTGTTCCACGAGAAGATGAACGCCACAATCCCCGCCGTGATCACGCCCGGCATGGAAAGCGGCAGCGCCACGCGCAAAAAGGCGCCAATGGGCGTTGCGCCGTCAATTTTGGCTGCTTCCTCCAGCTCAAGCGGCAGTTCCTCATAGAAAGAGATCATGATCCAGGCGATGAAGGGCATCCCGACTAGCATGTGGCTGAGGATGAGCGGCGTGAGCGTGCCAGTCAGGCGCAGGCGGCTAAAAATGATGAACCACGGGATCAGGAAGGTGATGCCCGGTACAATACGCGCCGTGAGCAGCACCACGCCCAACCACTGCATACGGTAGCGCGCAATGGCATAGGCAGCCGGCAGCCCTAAGATCAGCGAAAAGAGCGTCGAGAGCGCCGCCACCGCAAAGCTGTTCAGCAGGTAGCGCAAAAAGTCGTACTGCTGAAAGACGTTCTGATAATTTTCCAGCGTTGGCGTGAAGTTGAAGATGTTCTGCACGTTGGTGATGTCCACCTGAGTCTTGAATGAGCTGAGCAGCATCCACAGAAACGGCGCAAGGAAGATGAACAGCACCACCGCGATTGCGGCAAAGCGCAGGGCGCTCCAGAGGGCTTGGCGCAAGCGGCGTTGGGCAAGACGGCTGCCCAGCGAAGGCTGCGAAACAGAGGTTGTGTAGCTGATCATAGGGCAGCTCCCCAGCGGCGGCGAATCCGTACAAAGAAGAGGCTGACGGCAAGGATCAGCGTGAAGAACACGATCAACAGGCTGGAGGCTTGCCCAAGCTGGAAATATTCAAAGGACTGAATGTAGCCATAGGTATTGATCGTCTCAGTGGCGAAGCCGGGTCCGCCGCGTGTCATGGTGTAGATGATATCGAACGTTTTGAGGGCATCAATCGAGCGCAGCAGCACCGCCGCGATCATGGTCGGGAACAGCAGCGGCAGGGTGAGGTGTCTAAAGCGCTGCCAGCCGCTGGCGCCATCCACACGCGCTGCCTCGTAAGGCTCTTCGGGCAGCGCCGTTAAGCCCGCCAGCAAGATAAGCGCCATCAGCGGCGTCCATTGCCAAATATCCACCACTGCCAACCAAAAAAGCGCTAAACTCGCGCTGCCCAGAAAATCTTGCGGCGGCAGCCCTAAACCACGCAAGAGGGCATTCAGCGCGCCGATGTTCGGCTCATAAAGCAGCAGCCACGCCATGCCAATGGCGACGGGCGTTGCCACCATTGGCAGCAAGATGAGCGTCTTCACGATGTTATGCCCCATGAACTTGCCGTTGATCAGCAGGGCAATGCCAAGCCCAAGCGCCAACTCTGCGCCCACCGCAATTCCGGTGAAGATGAAGGTGCGCGCCACCGCATCGCCAAAGCGCGGATCGCGGGTGAGTAGGCGCGTATAGTTATCCAGTCCCAGATATTCAGGTGCGCGGCGTGCCGAGCCATTCCACGAGTGAAAACTTAGGTAGGTGGTATAGATAATCGGTACGATCATCATGGCTATGACGAAGACCAGTGCCGGCGTCACAAAGGTAGCCCGAATGTGGCGGTTTAAGAAGTTCATGGCAAGCTCTAAGCGATCTGTTGGCACTTAAGGTGCGCCCGCAGCACACAAGGCGAGGGCGCACCGTGAATGGACGACCTAGTTATCTTCTTTGAGGAAGGCGTTGAACTGATCGTGCGCCTCTTTGAGGGCAGCCTCAAGGTTGCCGCCTTCGATAGCGGTCACAATGGGCGATCCCACAATATCGCGTGCGCGCCCAACGCTGATCACACGGGGACGATCATAGCCGACACCGCGTGTGGATTGCAGCTTGGCAACTTCGGCGTATTCTTCAGGGAAGCCCGCCAAGCCGTCTGCCGATTCCCACACTGAAATGCGCGGACCGGGATTGCCGCTCTTTTGCAGTTCAGCCACGACGGGTGCGCTGGTTGCCCACTTCACGAACTCCCAAGCTGCTTCATGGTTTTCGGAAAGCTCGTTAATGCCAAGCGCCCAAGAGGTGATGTTGTAAGGCTGTGAGCCAGCAGGACCGGCGGGGAAGGGCGCAAAGCCGATCTCGGCTGCCACGCTGGAGCGTGTTGGGTCGGTGGCGTTTAGGAATAAACTGTCGGCGTCAATCCACATGGCAGCCTTGCCCTGCTGCAAGATCGCCACAGCTTGGGGCCAGCTCATATTGGTGGTGCCTTGCGGACCGTACTCACGCAGCAGGCGTCCATAGTATTCGTAAGCGGCGCGTGCCTCAGGCGTATCCAGCCCTGAGCTACCGTCTTCCTTCACCCAGTCGCCGCCGAAGCTGTACAGGAAGCTGCTAAACTGCGTGACGGCAGCCGCACGCTGACCGCGCATGACGATGCCGGCGATGCCATTGGCAGGATCGTTGAGGGCGGCTGCGGCTGCCTCAAGTTCCTCTAGCGTAGTCGGTGCGCTTAGCCCTTTGGCAGCGAACAAGTCCTTGCGGTAGTAAAGCACCTGGCGTTCCGTCACAATCGGCACACCAAAGACCATGTCCTCAAAGGTGACGGTGCCACGCGCTGCCTCTTGGAAGTCGTTCCAATTCCAATCAGCATCCGCCGCCGCAAATTCCTTCACATCAAAGAGCCAGCCATTCTTGGCGAACAGCCGCCCTTCCTGCAAGGGACGGAACATGAAGGCATCGGCGGTGCTGGTGCCGCTGGTCAAGCCAACTTGCAGTTTTTGCGAAAGCTGATCTTCAAAGTAGCTTTCAATACGCAGCGACATGCCGCTCGCCTGCTCAAAGGCAGGGATCAGGCGCTGAATGGTGTTGTTCCAAGGATGGTTGGCGAAAATGAGGCGCAGTTCTGTGCCGGCGAATTTGTTGCTCACGCCTGCCGTCAGCGGATTATCCTGCGCGGTGGTTGGCGCCGCGGGCAGCAGCGCGGCAAAAGCGAAAGCAATAGCGAGGGTAAGGCTGATCGCCTTGAGAAAGTGAGCGTTCTTCATTGGGTAAACTCCTTTGTAATAGCAAATACTTTAGAATGCGCTAATGCTTTTTTGAGCGTGCGCTCAAAGTACATCTTAAAATTATAGATTATTTCAGGCGGGATGCAAGTTGGGGCTGGCTACTCTCAATTGGAAAGCATGGACTGCCAACATCTTCGAGTGCGCACCGAGCCTAAACGCGCAGTGAGGGTGACAATTATTGACAAACTGCCGTATACTCTATAGGTGTAATGAATTTTGTAACGACGGTCTAGGCAGAGCAAACTATGCGAGAAAATCCATTAATTCTGGTTGTAGAGGACGAACCGCGTGTCTCGCGCTACTTGCGAAGTAGCCTGCAAATGTCGGGCTACGATGCGTTGGTAGCGCCTGATGGCGTGAAAGCCCTTGAGCTGGTGCAGGAAAATCGCCCCGATTTGGTGCTGCTAGACCTGCGCCTGCCGCGGATGAGCGGCTTAGAAGTGCTGGAGAATATTCGCCGCAGCCATGATATGCCCGTCATTGTGCTAACAGCGAACGACACCGAAGAAGACAAAGTGAAGGCACTCATGTTGGGCGCAGATGATTACATCACTAAGCCGTTTGGCGCACGCGAGCTTCAAGCCCGCATTGTGGCAGTCTTGCGCCGCTACCGCCCTGCCGAACCTATCACTCAACGCGCGACCTTCTATGAAAACAAGGCACTCCGCATTGATTATGCCGCACGGCAAGTGACCATTAACCACAAAGGCGTCCACCTGACGCCGACCGAATACCGTTTGCTGGTGACGATGGCGGAAAACACCAACCGTGTGCTGACGCACGATTATTTGTTGGCGCATGTGTGGGGCGCGGAATACGCCGATGATGTGCATATCTTACGGGCGACCATCTGGCGCTTGCGCCAAAAGGTGGAGCTAGACCCAACCAACCCTGAATACATCCTGAACGAGCCGGGCATTGGCTATCGCCTTCAGCGGCATGAGGCAGATGCTGAAAGCGCTGAGGTCTAGCCGCCACGTCACACAGACGCACAGGGGATCGGCTGTGCGTCTGCCGTTCACCTACTCGGAGTCGTCGTCCACCGCGCCTTCGTCGGGCTTTAGGCGTTCTTCCACATCCTCAACGCTGATGCCTTCCACCGAGATCATTTTATCGCGCCGATCTTGCCCAGCAACGATCTCGACGGCGCTTTCCGGCACACCCAAGCGCGCAGAGAGGAACTTGATCAAGGCGATATTGGCTTGCCCTTCCGATGGCGAGGCAGTTAGGCGGATTTTGACGCTGCCGCCTTCTTGCACACCAACCACCTCATCGCGTGGGGCGCGGGTCACAATTCGCACGGCAAACGCTGCGCCATGCCGACGATCCGTGATGTTAAAATCCTCTAGCTTGCGGTTCATGCCCGACTCCTTATCTGTGGCTCATGCTCTAATGATAGCTTAAAAAAGCCGTGTAGCAACTAGCGAAAAGCAGCGACTGCCCGCACACTTTGAACGGGCTGCCTTCTAGCGCAGCAGGCTGATGATAAGTTGAATGAGCAACGCCTCCAGCACGATTGAGCCGATCATTGCCACTAACGGACTGAAATCAAACATGCCACTGGGCGGCAGCAGACGGCGAATAGGCGCTAGGATCGGTTCAGTCAGTTGATGCACAATGCTGACCAAGGCATTGTTGGGATCAGGGTTGAGCCAGCTCATCAAAATGCGTGCTAAGATGAGCATCTGAAAGATAAGGAAGGTGAACCGTACCAGTTCGATCAGCAACATTGTTTAGAACACTCCTTGAAGTGGCGCAGTTTCCCGCACCACAGTTGAATTCAGGTTAGCTTGATGCTTCTTAGCGTATACGCACAACGGGCTGCCTAGTCGCAGCCGTTAGCTGCGTTCGCCAAAAATGGCGCGCCCAACGCGAATGTGTGTTGCGCCTTCTTCAATGGCAATCGGATAGTCATCTGTCATGCCCATGCTCAGGCACTGCCAAGTTGCCTGCGGAAAATCTTCGGCAAGGGCGTCGCGCAGGGCGCGCAAGCTGGCAAAATACGGGCGCGCCTGCTCAGGGTGGCTCACAATCGGCGCAATGGTCATCAGCCCTTCCACTTCCACACGCGGCAGCCCGATCATGTGGCGCACCTCTGCCCACAGCGTTTCGCGCACGGCGCGGTTTGCTTGCCAGTTGGCAGCCTGAACGCCGCTCTTGGTCAGCTCGCCTGAGATGTTAACCTCAATGAGGGTGCGGAACGGGCGCGAGTCGCGCACGCCTTCGGCAAGCAAACGCGCATAGCGCTCCGCCAGCCGCGCACTATCCAGCGAGTGAACATAGTCAAAGAGCGCGATGACATCTTTTGCTTTACGGCTTTGCACATGCCCGATCATGTGCCAGGTGGCGGCGCCGCCGATCTCGCCAATCTTGCGGAGCGCTTCCTCAACGCGGTTCTCGCCGAAATCCAGCTGTCCGTAGCTGATTGCCTCTTGGATAAGGCTGCTTGGGTGCGTTTTGCTAACCGCGATCAAGGTCACCGAGTCTGTTGCGCGGCTGGCGCGCTGGCAAGCAGCGGCGATCTCAAGGCGAACCGCTTCTAAACGTTCGGCAAGTGCGCTCATCATCCTTCACCCAACATGAAAACGGCGGCAAAGCGACCCGTCTTGCCGCGTTCGGCACGGTGCGAGTAAAACTCATCGGTGCGCGTTGCTGTGCAGATGCCGCTAATCTCAACGTGGCGGACACCTGCCCGCGCCAATGCCTGCCGATTTGCCTCCCACAGGTCAAAATAGGCGCTGCCATCTTCGGCACGGCGGATGATGCCCTCTGTGCTGCCGAAGGCTTGCGCGGCAGCCTGCACGACTTCTTCACCGACCTGATAGCGATCTACACTAATACTCGGTCCGATGGCTGCCTGTACATCAGCAGGCTGCGTGCCATAGGCTGTTTGCATGGCGCGCAAGGCACTGAGGGCGACCCCGCTCACTGTGCCACGCCAGCCAGCGTGCGCGATCCCGATTGCCTGATGCTTAGGATCATATAGCAAAATCGGTGTGCAATCGGCAAAGCGCATGGTCAGCGGCACGCCACGCCGATCTGTCACCATACCATCGGCACGCGCTAACCACTGCCTGCCCTGCGGACGGCTGCTGACTAGGATACTATCGGCGCTGTGAACTTGCCAGACCGTGCAAGCGCGGCTGCCATCCACACCCAGCGTTTCGTAAATTTGGTTGAGGTTGGCGCGCACATGCTCAAGCGAATCGCCCACCGTGCCGCCCACATTCAGGGCATCAAACGGTGGCGCGCTGCTGCCGCCGAGCCGTGTAAACACGCCGTGCCGCAGCAGGCTGTGATTAGCCCATGCCTCAAACTGATAATAGACTGCGCCGCCGGGCGGCTCGATCCGCTGCACCTGAACTCCCTTGCCTAACGCCGTGTCCAAGACAGTGTATCCGAAAAAGCGCAGAATGGGGAAACTCCGCACCCCCAATTTCCGTGTCTTGTGTACAGCATCCTGCCTATTGTACAATAGTATTGAGCGTGCATGTACAGATGTAGTGAGTAGAAAGAGCTTGCCAACCTATGACCACTCCTGACTTGAGCGACCCACTGTTCGGCAAAACTGCCGTTATTCTTGGCTTTGCACGGCAAGGGCAGGCGTTAGCGCGCTGGCTGCCAAGCGTTGGCGCTAGGGTGATCGTCTCGGATAAGCGTGATTTCGGTGCGTTGGCAGAAGCTGTGCTGGATTTTATTGACATGCCGATTGATTACGCGCTGGGCGGACATCCGTTAGGCTTGCTGGATGAAGCAGATGTGCTGTTCCTAAGCGGCGGTGTGGACCCGAAGTTGCCCGTCTGTGTGGAAGCACGCCGACGTGGCATTCCGCTGAGCAACGACGCCCAGCTTTTCCTTGAACGCTGCACAGCACCCGTCATCGGCATCACGGGCAGCGCCGGCAAAACAACGACCACTACCCTTGTTGGTGAAATGTGCAAAGCCGCCAATTTGCCAACCCTTGTCGGCGGCAATATTGGCGACGTGCTGCTGGATAAACTCTCGGATGTGATGCCCGATCATAAGGTGGTGATGGAACTCTCCAGCTTTCAGTTGGAATTGATGACACGCAGCCCGCATATTGCCGCCATCACCAACATCACACCGAACCACCTTGATCGGCACGGCACAATGGAGGCATATCTGGAGGCGAAGGCGCATATCTTCCTGCACCAGCAATCGAACGATGTTGCCATCTTCAATCTAGATGATGCTGGCAGCTTCAGCCTTGCGGAGCGTGCGACGGGACGGGCTGCCTTCTTCAGCACCCGCGAGATGGTCAGTGACGGTGCCTTTGTGGCGGGCAGCCGCCTGATGGTGACGGGCATCAGCGCACCGGAAGGTGGCGCGAAGATCATCTGCAACCGTGAAGATATTAAGCTGCGTGGCGATCACAACTTGCAGAATGTGCTGGCTGCCTGTGCGGTAGCGGGCGTGGCGGGTGTGCCTGTCGAGGCAATGCGTGAGGTAATCAAGACCTTCAACGGCGTGCCGCACCGCTTGGAAGTGGTGCGCGTTGTGGGCGGCGTCACCTACATCAATGATAGCATTGCTACCGCGCCAGAGCGTGTGGTGGCTGCTTTGCGGAGCTTTAACGAGCCAATCATCTTGCTGGCAGGCGGGCGTGATAAAAAGCTGCCTTGGGATGAACTGGTGGCACTTGTGACACAGCGCGTGAAGCACCTGATCACCTTTGGCGAATTTGGCGAACAAATCGCCGCGATGGTCAAGCAATCGCAAACGCTGAACAGCACCCTAGAGACGGTCGAACATCGCGCTACGCTGGATGTTGCCGTGAAACATGCGGCAGAACTTGCCGAGAACGGCGACGTTGTGATGCTCAGCCCCGGCTGCACCAGCTACGATGCCTACGCGGATTTTGAGGAGCGCGGCGAGCATTTCCGCATGTTGGTCTCTGCCCTTGAGGAGCGCGGATCGCGGCGTTAGCGCCTTTTTATGTCTATCAGCAGGCGCGGCACACCGCGCCTGTTTTGCCTGTTCTAGGCTGCATCATCTCTTCCCGCCTCGAAATTTAAGGTGCGTTTACCCTGTCTAGAGTGTGCTATAGTTATCCTATGTCCTGTAAATCTATCTGCTCTGTTGGAAAGGCACTCAACACACATGCCCAAGCTGCTCGTTGTGGATGATGAGCCACTGACCGTCGAAATGTTAGAGACATTCCTCAAAATCAGCGGCTATGACACGGTAGCAGTGCTGAATGGTGAAGATGCGCTCTTAATGATCCAACTGGAAAACCCTGATGCGGTGCTGCTTGATCTACAACTGCCCGATTTGAGTGGGATTGAGGTCTGCCGCCAACTGCGGACGCTGCCCAAGTTAGCCGCCTATGCCGATTTGCCCGTCATCATGATCACGGCGCATGGCAGCCCTGAGATGCGCCACCGCGCCCTAGAAGCAGGCACGAGCGCGTATTTTACCAAGCCCATCAAATTCCCCGAACTCATCGCCGAGCTTAACCGTTTGCTGGCTGCACGGCAGGCAAAGTAGGCAAGCTGTGGCAAAACCAACTGTGGCTTACGTCTGCGATTCGTGCGGCAGGCGCTATACCCAAGCCTATGGGCGCTGCCCGAACTGCAAAACATGGGATAGCCTCCGCGAAGTCATCGAGCAGCCTGAGACAAAGCCCGCAGCGCGCAAAGTTGCCAATGCAGCGGCAAGCAGCATCGCTAACGCGCTCCGCACCGAGCCGCAGCGCTTGCGTGAGGTGCCAAGCGGCGGCGAAGAACGCCTGCCCGTGCCTGTCGAAGAATTTTCCCGCGTGTTGGGCGGCGGCTTGGTGCCGGGCAGCATTACGCTGGTCAGCGGTGATCCGGGCATTGGCAAAAGCACCTTACTTACCCAGATCGCGGCGGTCATGGCGCAGACCATAGGGCGCGTTCTGTATGCCAGCGGTGAGGAAAGCGCACGCCAGATCAAGATGCGCGCCGAACGGCTGGACTTGGAGGCGGAAGACCTTTTCCTCGTCACCGAGACCAACCTAGAGACCATCCTTGAGCATGTGCAGAGTGTGCAGCCGCAAGTGCTGATCGTGGACTCGATCCAGACCATGTACAGCGACGATAAGCCGTCTAGCGCTGGCACAGTAACGCAGGTGCGTGAATGCACGGCACGCCTGCAACTGCTGGCAAAAACGACGGGCATCAGCGTCTTTTTGGTCGGTCACGTCACCAAAGAAGGCACGATTGCCGGTCCGCGTGTCTTGGAACATATTGTGGATACTGTCCTCTACCTTGAAGGCGATGCTTTTCAAGCCTACCGTCTGCTCCGCAGCGTCAAAAATCGCTTCGGCGCAACCAGTGAGGTTGGCGTCTTTGAAATGCGCGATAAAGGCATGGTCGAGGTCAACAATCCCTCAGAGGCATTTTTGGCTGAGCGCGTGGTGAATGCCGCCGGCTCTGCCATTGTGGTGACGATGGAAGGCACGCGCCCACTCTTGGTGGAAGTGCAGGCACTCGCCAGCCCAACCGTCTACCCGAATCCGCGCCGCACTGCCAACGGCATTGATTTTAACCGCCTGCAACTGCTGACGGCTGTCCTAGTACGGCGAGTTGGCTTGCGGCTGGCGGAGCAGGATCTTTTCGTGAATGTGGTGGGCGGGCTGACCGTTGATGAGCCAGCCGCCGATCTCGCCGTAGCGGCTGCCATCGCCTCCAGCGTGTGGGATAAACCACTGGCAGCCGATCTGGCGCTGATCGGTGAAGTGGGCTTGAGTGGCGAGTTACGCGCCGTCAGTCAGCTTACGGCACGCCTGCGCGAGGCTGCCAAACTCGGCTTTAAGCGCTGCATTGTGCCAAAGACCCTGCGCCGCAGCGATCCAACCCCGCCGGGCATTCAGGCAATCCCTGCCCGCAACCTTGCCGAAGCGCTTGCCGTTGCTCTGCCGCGTGAGGCGAAAAGCTAACAGAGTTATCACAGAATCCCCTGTGGTGGTGGCTTTCGCAGTTTCGTAACGATCTGCCGCGTAACCCATACGCTGGAATGTACCTTGTGCTAAGATGAAGACATCAGCCCGACGTTAAATCGTATTATGCATCACTTGATGGTCTTTTAACGTCAATTTCTCTGCCCAATCCATTGAAGTAACGAGAGGTACACCACCATGGCATCGCCCTTATCACGCCGCCTGAATAAACCTGCTGAGGAAGCGCGCAGACCACCTGCCGAAGCGCGCCCGCTGGATGCACCACCACCTGCGCCCGCCGCCGAAAAACCGACCGATGATACACATGCCTACGTTCCGCCGCCCAAGCGCCGCACCACGCCACGGGTTGCCGATCTGCGCCGCCAGCTTCGCCCTAAATTGCTTGCCGCACCCAACGAGGCGGACGAATGGCGTCGGGATAACCCTGAACACCAAAAGATCATCGTGGATCGGCTGAATGTCTTTTTGCAGCGCGCTAATTTGCAGCTTCCCAAGCCGGAGTTTGACGAACTGCGCGAGGCACTCCTTGATGATATTTTGGGCTGGGGCGCTATTGATCCGCTCGTGCGCGACCGTTCCTATAGCGAGATCATGGTCAACGGACCGGAGGTCATCTTTGCCGAAAAGAAGGGCAAACTGGTTGAGACCGAATAC
The DNA here is from genome assembly GCA_034432555.1 of Anaerolineae bacterium. GTDB lineage: Bacteria > Chloroflexota > Anaerolineae > Aggregatilineales > UBA2796 > CP2-2F. The sequence continues at coordinate 250,399 of DAOUBW010000014.1, read as the reverse complement.
GTCTTTGATGATGACGATCACGCCGATTGGATCGCCCAAAAGATTGTACGGCGCATGATGCGGAGCTTCAGCCGCGAACAGCCGATGACCGATGCGCGCTTGCCTGATGGGTCGCGTGTGCATCTCATCCGCAAGCCGTCTGCCTTGCAAGGCACCACCATGACCATCCGCAAATTCCCGGACAAGGTGCTGACGGTGCAAGACCTGATCCGTTTCGGCTCGTTCACCCAAGATGTGGCGGATTTCCTGCAAGCCTGCATTGTGGCACGCCTGAACATTGTGGTGGCAGGCGGCACCGGCAGCGGTAAAACGACGCTGCTCAATGTGCTGTCCTCTTTCATCCCTGATGATGAGCGCATCGTAACCATTGAGGACGCCGCCGAACTGCAACTGACCCAGCGGCATGTGGTGCGCCTTGAGACGGCGCCGCCCATTCCCGGCTCCAAAGATGGCACAGGGCAATTGGTCATCCGTGATTTGGTGAAAGGCAGCCTGCGTATGCGCCCTGATCGTATCGTCATTGGCGAGTGCCGCGGCGGCGAAGCGCTCGACATGCTTCAGGCGATGAACACCGGTCACGATGGCTCGCTGACCACCGTCCACGCCAACTCGCCACGCGATGCCATCGCACGCCTTGAGACGTTGGTGCTGATGGCAGGTATGGATTTGCCAATCGGCGTGGTGCGCCGCCAAATTGCCAGTGCCGTCCAGCTAATTGTGCAGCAGGCGCGCCTGAAAGATGGCAGCCGCAAGATCATCCAAGTGACGGAGATTCAGGGCATGGAAGGCGATAGCATCACCATGCAGGATTTGTTCGTCTACAAGACGCCCGATCACAAAGGTTCGGGTCCCAGCCATGTTGGCGGCGGCACGCTGCAACCGACGGGCTACCGCACCAAATTCGGCGAGCGCCTGGAGCAAGCCGGCTTCAAGCTGAGCGGCAAAATGTTTGGTGGCGGCGTGCCAAACGGCGCCAGGTAACCTCTCGGCGAAGGGATCAGCCCACCTCAGCTGATCCCTTCTTTGATGCCTCCTTTCGGCGCAAAGCGTGTTACAATATGCCGCACGAAGTGAAAAATCACACTCAGCAGCAACGGAGCGCTTGATATGCCGATTATCATGGGGCAGTATGAGATAGACGAACTGGCAAAGCGGCTTGCCAAAATGCGGTTTAACCGTGCCAAGTGGCACATCCGCAACCTTGATCCCAAGTGCCGCCTTGATATTTTCCGTGTGGCAGTTGGCAACGAATGGCACACCCGTTACACGCTGCCAACGCGCAACCTACGCATCACATTGGTCGAGCGCCGCGAAGTGCGCGCCGTGACCAAACGCGGCTTGGAAAAAACGCGCTTTCGCTATGTCGAGGCGCGAGTCGAGCCTATCCCGGAGCATTTGCTGCCCAAACCACGCGAAGAAGCCTTCCTGCTCACCTGAAAGCACACGCCATGCTGCGGATCGGCGTGGATATGATCGAGGTGGAGCGCGTTAGGCGCGCCTTAGCGCGGCACGGTGAGCGCTTCTATGCGCGCTTTTTTACCGAACGCGAACGTGAAATCTGCGCTGAACAGCCGCAGCGCCTTGCCGCACGCTTTGCCGCTAAAGAGGCAGCCGCCAAAGCGCTTGGCACAGGCATTGGCGATGTACGCTGGGTTGATCTGGAGATAGCGTGCGACGCACGCGGCAGACCGATCTTGAAGCTGCACGGCGCGGCAGCAGCCCTTGCCCGCGATCTGCATCTCGCGGCGTGGGAAGTGAGCCTGAGCCACACGGAAACACACGCCATCGCTTTTGTGGTGGCGCTTGGTTAGCGTGAGGCTTGCCCACTTGCGCTGCGCAGGGCTATAATTCAGGCAGTTGCCGCAGCTATCGAATCCCTTTAGTACCGCAGAAAGCTGGTTAGAATGCCTGAAAAGAAGTTCAACGTCGGGCTGATTGGCGTGGGCAACATCAGCCCTGCCTACATCAAGGGCTGCCGTGCCTTTGATGTGCTTAACCTTGTGGCATGTGCCGATCTAGATATGGCAAGGGCACACCAAGTCGCGGCGGAAAATGGCATCGCCGCTTGCAGTGTGCCAGACCTGCTCGATGACCCAACCATCGAGATGATCGTGAACCTGACCATTCCCGCTGTTCATGCCGAAGTCAGCCTGCAAGCGCTGCACAAAGGCAAGCATGTTTATTCAGAAAAACCACTGGCAATCTCGCTGAGCGATGCCAAAGCAATGTTAGACTTTGCCGAGTCAAGCGGCTTACGGGTGGGCTGCGCGCCCGATACCTTCCTGTTTGGGCAGCACCAAACGGCGCGCAAGGCACTGGACGACGGCTTGATCGGTGCGCCGGTGGCAGCTGTGGCGTTTCACGCCCAACACGGACCCGAAAGCTGGCACCCCAACCCGGATTTCTTCTACGCTCCGGGTGGCGGTCCGATGCTGGATATGGGGCCCTACTACATCACCTGTTTGGTAAATCTGTTCGGTGCGGTGGCACGCGTTAGCGGTGTGGCGCGCACATCCTTCCCAACACGCACTGCTGGGGATGGGCATAGCATACCCGTCAGCACACCGACACACTACACAGGCGTGCTAGAGTTTGAATCTGGCGTGAGTGCCACCCTCATCACCAGCTTTGATGTATGGGGACACAAGCTGCCGATTATGGAGGTGTACGGTGCGTCAGGCACGCTCACTATCCCTGATCCAAACGGCTTCAATCCGACCGAAACACGCCTCTATGTGCCCGGTAAACACGATTGGGAAACGCTGCCGATTTCCTATCCCACAGCGTGGGCGCGTGGCATTGGGTTGGCGGATATGGCGCACGGCATTCTGGAAGGGCGTCCGCACCGTGCCAGTGGGCAGCTTGCCTACCATGTTCTAGAGGTGATGTTGGCGTTTGAGCAGGCATACACCAGCGGCAGTTATGTCACGCTCAGCAGCCGCTGCGAACGTCCGTCAGCGCTCTCGCTCGAAAGCACAGCCCGCCTGCTGGTGTAGTTTCAAGGGCAGCAGGAAAGCCTCTCAAAATGGCTGCCTGTGGAGCGCACCCCACGCTTCACAGGCAAAAAGTGTGTAGGATGCCGCTTGGCAGCAGCTTCTACTCGCCTGCCAAGCGGCACGCCTCATCACCGACGGCAAGCACACGCCACGCTTCCGCCGCCGTGTCCTTATAGTAACAAGCACACTGATGGCTGGGCAGCGCACCGGCACGTTCGGCATCTCCTTGCCACACCCAAAAGCGCACATCAATGATGGTGCAAGCTGCCTCGCGGAAGGTTGCCTGTGTGGCAGGCACCACCCGCCGCGCAGTCGCAATGCCCAGCCCGCTCAGGCGTGATTCTTGCAGCAGCCAGATGCGGAAAGCATCGTCGGGGACGTCGCTCCAAGTGATGCGAATCTCACCTTGTGAAACCAACGCGATCACGAAACACGGCGCAAACATGACCATCAGCCATGGAATGATCAGCAAGGCGCAGCCAAGACGCCGCAAGTTTTTACGCAGCACGCAACGGGACTCCTCAATTGACTTGTGTGAACGATAGGGCGAGGTCAGCTTAGCGCAGCGAGTCCCAGACTTCAAGTTTGCTGCTCACACGGCGGATGACATCGTCGGTGAACTCGGTGGTGCTGGCGTGTCCGCCTAGATCAGCCGTTCGCACGCCCTGATGGACTGCCTCCAAAGTCGATTCGTAGATGGCACGGCTGGCGCGCTGTGCAGTGACATCCTCAATGTGTGCCAAAAGTGCCGCGCCGGCAAGGATCATCGCCATCGGATTTGCCACATTCTTGCCCTGTAAGCCGGGCGCCGTACCGTGCGGTGCTTCGGTCACGACGACGCGCACATTCATATTTTCGTCAAAGCTCAAAATTTGCGATTCGGCGCCAGCAATCGAGCCAAACATCTTGATCACAAGGTCGGAGAGCAGGTCGCCATCACGGTTGAGCGTGGGAATGACCAATGCCTCACCGCTGGTATCTAAGAGCAGCGCGTAGGTGGCATCAATAAGCTGTGGATCATAGCGCACATGCGGATAGCGTGCCGCCGCCGCGTCCATTTCTTCCTTGAACATGCCCTCATAGACAGGCGAGACGGTGTATTTGGGTCCGCCAAAGACTTTGCCGCCCGTCTTCGCAGCGTAGGTGAAGGCGTATTCTGCCACCACGCGGCAAGTGCGCCGTGAGAGCTTCTCGGTGCGGAAGGCGCGCTCATCCAGCCCTTCGCCTTCGCGCCACTCTTTAGCGTTGTAGGCGTCATCCACCGCCATGCGGACAACGGTGATCGGCGCGTACACGCCCACATACGGGCGCACTGACGGAATACGCCGCCCTGTGCGCAGGATGACCTCACCCTTAATTGCCTCGCGCAGCAAGGCGTTTGGGCTGCCCACATCGCCTTTTTGTTCCGGCGTCACGGTGGCAGCCTTGATGCCATAGCCAAACTGATTCAGTGCAGCGGCAGCCTCTTGCACAACACCGTTACGCGTAGCGCGCCGATTTTCCAGCGAGAGATCGAACGATAGAAAATCGAGATCGAGCCGAATAACGGCAGGTTGCAGCACGCGCAATGCCTCTACAAGCAGTTCCTGACCGGTTTGATCGCCTTGCAGCACGACGATAGTATGTTTTGACATGCAGTTTCTTTCCAAAGATGGCTAATGTTACGCTCAATGATGCCCGTCTGCGGCGCGCACGTCAAGGTGCTATTCTGAAAGCGTGTAGAGTGGGTCATCAACGCTTTCAGCAGCGGCACAGCCTAAATGCCCTTGAAAGCATTTTGCGCTGTGTGGGGTGCCTCTCGGTGCTGCTGGAGCAGGGTAAGCGCGTAGGCAGAAGGCACATAACCGATCTCAAAAAGATCGCCAAACACAGTGTTGGTGTCAGGATCGTAGGCAGCGTGAATCGGCAGCAATTGCAACCCTGCGCTGGGCAAGATCAGCAGGCTTTTGTGTGGCAGCCCTTGTAGAGAGGGCAGACAGGGCTAACCAACACACGCCAAAGCCAAGCCAAAATGCGTTCACTTGCACCGCGCCATACTAACTGCCCAAGCCCGCCGTACTTATACGCCTGAAGATCCTGCAACCACGTCGTTTGATCGGTAGGTAGTGGGCGTGTGCCAAGTTATCGCCAAAGGGCTGTATCCATGAGTTCAGGCAGATCAATGATGTGTTGTTCGCTGAGCTGTGTTGTGCCGCTGGGAATGATGAAACATTTCCCACCAACAACCGTCACCAAAGGCGCAATTAGCACACTACCTTGTGGAATAGCACTTAGGATTGCTTCCAAACTGGGCGATTGTGGGAAAGCGGTTGGGAAAAGCGCACCAAGTTCATCAAGGCGCGCCTTAAGCACCTGACGATGCGCCATCAACTGCTCAAATGCCTCCTGAATAACAACCGATCCCATCTGGGGTGTGATCTGCGCTTGCCGTAGAAATGCCTCTTGTTGATCGATCTCAGCGCGCAATGTCTCAATGTGATCCCGCAAGGCAGTGTGTTCGTCAGATAGTGTGGAGAGATCGAGGTTTGCCAAACTCAAGGCTTGATTGAACAGCTGCGTTTTACCCATCTCAAAAACTTGGAATGCCTCTGCCACTTCAGAGCTGGAAGCTCGCATATCAACGATTCCCTGTGCGATGATCTATAGACACGCTCTATCAGCACGTTCGCCTGGCGGCACGCTATCCTCTAGTGCGTAGGTCACTATACGTTTTAGAAAGTGACCCTTGAAGGTATAATGCTGCTATGCTATGCATGGTTAGCACTTTGATGGGTCTTCAATGAATATCGCAGCGCTGATCACAGTCTTTGGGTGGGCGTTCTTTTCGTTCTGGTCAGCCATTCCGGCGGGTCTGGCGCTCAGCCTATCGCCAGAGGTCGTTATCGTGACGGCAACCCTGAGCTATGGCTGTGGCGTTGGGTTGGTGGTTGGTGTGGGCGCGCCACTGCGATCACGCCTGAGCCGCCGCTTGGCAAACTCTGAGACCGATGTACCAAAGCCTGAAGCAAGCCGTATGCAGCGTTGGATACACAACGCATGGGAACGCTTTGGGCTGTTTGGGCTGGCACTCTTATGCCCACTCACGGTTGGCGCGCAGCTTGGCGCAGTGATCGGGCTGTCGTTGGGCGCCCGACCAGTCCGCCTTGTGTTGTGGATGACACTGGGCGCAGGCATTTGGGCAATCTTGATTGTGCTGGCAATCCGTCTTGGGATCATGTCCCTCGAAAGTTTGTGAGTCTTCACCATGCCCAAAGAGAAAGCACCCACCCTTATTTGCGCGCTCTGCGAACGGCAGGTAAGCCGTGTCAGCCGCCATCACCTTGTGCCAAAATCGGAAGGCGGCAGTGAAACAGTTAACCTATGCAGCCCGTGCCATGCTACGCTGCATAAATTCTTCACCAACCGCACCCTTGCGCGCCAAAAGGATACCCTCGCCGCCCTTCAACAAGACCCTGATATTCAGCGTTATTTAGCATGGATACGCAAACAGCCCGACCGCCGTATCCCTGTTAAGCGCAAACGAACCCGCTTCTAGCCGCCACTTGGCAACCAAGCTGACCCGCAACTAATCTTAACCTTTTAGAGGTGTTGCTAAGCATTCACTACAGTGTTACACTTATATTTAGCCTTGAGTTGATTTATTGCCTAGCTATAAAGAAGGACAATAGATTATTATTGCCTTATGGTTTATTTGGAGATGATCACTTGGCAACCCATTCTTGGTTTGACCCACAAGTAAACGCCTCGGCAGCGCTGATTGTTCTGCATCCGAACTTTCGCAGCCAATATACCCTGCTACCCAACCTTTTAGAGCGCAGCGACCTAACACCGTGCTATGTGGCAGTGCCAACGCCGCAAACAGAATGGCGCGATCTGTGGCTGCTGCTTGCCGATGCTTTTCAGGAACAAGCCGCTATAGCACTGCCCAAGTTGGCAGCCAACGCCACGGCGCACAAAGCTGCCCAGCAGCTCAATCAGGTGCTTGCCGCGCACCCGTGTTTGCTCGTAATAGATGCCTTTGACCAAGCCCACCAAGAATCATGCAGCACCTTTTTGGCAGCACTGCTCAACGATCTGCCCAAAGGCTGCCATGTGGCGCTGGCAGGGCGCACTTGGTGCGCTAAACTTATTCCGCAACTGGCGCCTACTGTGGAAGTCTTGTTCTATCCTGTCCAAGATTCTGCCATGCTGTTTGACTACCGCACCGTGCCGAACGGGCGCAAATTGCTAGAGGTTTACGCACATAGCGAAGGGCGCGTCATGGTGAACGGCGTTGCTGTGGGTAAGTGGGATGGGCATTTGCCGCGTGCGCTCTTTCACTTCTTTGTGGATCGCGGCTTGGTAACACGCGATGAGATTTTTGAAAACTTTTGGGCAACCCTCCGAACCAAAGAGGCAACCAACGTTTTCCACGTCACCAAGCGCAAAATCCATGACATGATCGGCTTTGACCTAACCACCTACACTTCCGGCTACTATTGCATCGCATCCGATGTGGATGTGCGCTATGACACAGCCACCTTCCTTGACTGTGTGCAGCGAAGCGATAGTGTGGACGACGATGAGGCACTTGCGCTGCTAAACCGTGCGGTTAGCTTGTATCGGGGCGATTTTTTGCGCGGCATCACGGCAGAATGGGCAGAGGCGCGCCGTGCGAATCTACGAAATCAGTATGTGGAGGCACTCAGCAGCTTAGGGCGTCTACATGAACGCGCTGAACGCCATCAATCTGCCTTAAACTTTTATGCGCGTGCCATGTCTATGCAGCCTTTCCGAGAAGATTTAGCACGCAGCCTGATGGAGCTGCACTTATTCCAAGAGCAGCCCAAGCGCGCTTTAGAGGTCTTTGAACGCCTTCAACAAGCTGTGGTGCAGCAAACCGGTGTGGAAAAACTTGATAAACGCACCTTAGCGCTTGCCGCCAAAGTTCGCAGTCTGCTGGCTAAATCTGCCCATTAGAAGTGGAGATACATCTCGATGCGGCGGAACACTTCAAGGTAGCCAAACTGCTGCATCACGCGCCATGCCGCATGATCTACGGGTAGATTTTCGATCTTGGTATCCTGTGCGCTGTGCGTTTTATGCACATGATGAAGCAAGACGCGCAGCAGTTCATCGCTGCACGGAGAGCTGAACACAAAATGTGTCAGTTGAAAGGGCAGCCGTTGGAAGATCAACCAACCGCTTTCACCTGAGGGCAGCACCGCGCGCAGTCCACGCAGACTGCCGCCATTCATCAGCGAGGTGCGCTCTTCCGTCCAAGCCACCTGCTGTGTCTGCTCATAGTCACGCAGCAGGACGCCAATTTCGGCATTGTCCAATGCAGTTAGCTCGGCAGTGCTGCCATTGAGTGCGTCATCAGGTGCGCTGGGCGGACGGCGCACCACCATGAGTTCACGAACGGGTTCAAAGCCCAGTTTCTGGAACAGACCAATCGCCGGTGTATTGCCTTTGATGACTTCAAGCTGCACGCGGCGCGCCCGCAATGCTCGCGCATTTTCTAACATTTGCTCAGTCAGAAATTGCCCGATTCGCTTGCCGCGCCGTTCAGGGATGACGCCCAAGCGCGTGATCCACGTCCGATCACCGCGCACGCCGAGCATACACACGCCAAGCTCTAACGCCTCGCTGTTGAGGGCAACTGCCGATGCGTTCAAATCCACGTCATAATCGCGCACGTATTCTGCCATGCGCTTGCCGTTCATCGGCATCGGCACGATGTAATCCACACGAGCCTGATTGTAAATCTCGGCAAGCTGATCGTAAGAATACTGGCTGGCAAGGACGGCAGTTGCATTACTCGGCGGCAGATTTGTCGGCTGCGTCATGGATGGCTGATCCTGTTTGGGTGTGGTTGGGCGGACTTTCAGGTGCTGCTTGTGGCAAGAATGCTTCGACCTGAGCCACAAAACGGCGGGTATCAATCGGTTTGATGATCACACCGTGGCAGCCATAGGCTTTTGCCATGCTATGTGCCGTTGCTTCGGGCCACGCTGTGAAGGCAATCAACCGTGTGTGCGCCAAAGTGGGTTGCTGGTTCAACAAGGCGATGACCGTTTGACCGTCAATATCCGGCAAGCCGAGATCGATCAGTACCAGATCAGGCGGCGACTCGAAAATGGTCGTTAAACCTTCTTCACCCGTCTCGGTCAGAATGGCTTGATGACCTGCATGGTTGAGCAACTTTGCCACAAGGCGTCCGCTTTGCACATTATCTTCAATAATCACGATCACAGCCATAGGTGCGCCTTTCGGTGAGGATGTTTGCTGTCCTGTTTTTCCCATTGTAGGGCAAGTTGGCGCACCGACTATTCGGAATGTCTAACAGTTCTGTGGATATTTCCTAACTGCGCCGTATACGCCGCGTCAGAGCGCGCACAAAAAGCGTGAACTCGTTCAGTTGCAGCCGTGCAGCAAGCGCAAAATAGAGCGCGGCACCGGCAGCACTTGGCACCAACACCAAGAGCAAGCGCTCTTGCAAGCCCTGCGGCGGGAATACATCAGCGATGGTGCGCGCCAGCAGATAGACGACCACACCCATAATCGCCGCTACAGCACTCACCTTCAGCGCCGTGCTGATGATGCGCTGACCGCCAAGCCCGCTGAGGCGGCGGCGCAGCAAGATGAACGAGACGACCATATGCACACAGTGCTTTGCCGAATCAGCCACCATCAGGCTTAGAAAGCCAATATGCGGCAGCAGCAACAGCGTGATCACAATATAGCAGCCTAAGCTGAATAAGCCAACTAATGCCGGCGTCAGCGAGTCGCGTTGTGCATAAAAGGCACTGATCAGCAGCAGGTCTATGGCGGCGAACGGAATACCGAGCAGATATAAACGCAGCACGACTGCCATCTCGAAAGTGTTCTGCGCGGTGAACTGCCCATGCTCAAACACCAGCCCGATTAGCGGACCTGCCAGCACAAACATGCCGATTGCCGCCGGGATAATCAGCATCAGCGCAAGGCGAATGCCCTGCCCAAACGTATCGCGGAAGGCGCCGCGCTGCCCTAAATCAAGGGCTTGGCGCGCCAGCGTGGGCAGGATAGCAATCGAGATGGCTGTGCCAACCAAGCCCATCGGGAATTCGCGCAGGCTGGTTGCCCAGTTCATGTAGGCGATGTTGCCTTCACCGGTCTGCGACGCGATGTTGTAGCTAAACGGACGGTTGATCAGCACATCTATCACTAAGGTGAACAGCACCGGCAAGTAGAGCAAGCCGATCCGCTGCAAGCCACGATGCCGTAGCATTTTGGGCAGTTCCCAGAACATCAGGCGCAGCCGCACACCGCGCATCCCAACGAACTGAAGGCTCATCTGTGCCACAGCGCCAACCACCCAGCCTATTGCCACGCCCTGAATACCAATACGCGGCGCAAGCGCCAACGTCACTACCACGATCATCAAGTTAAAGAGCGCAGCGGCAAAGGCAGGGTAAGTGAAGCGCCGCAGCGCGTAGAGCATCCCTGCCAGCACAGAGAAGGTACTCATAAAAATGAGCGACGGCGCAGTGAAGCGCAATAGCTCAGTCGAGAGGTTGAACGATGCCAAACTCATGCCGCCGCCGCGCAGCATGGCAGGGTTGAGTGTGAAAGGCGCATCGAGCGGCGTCATGGAAGGCGCGCCGCGATAAAACATGATGATGTACGGCGCAAACAAGGTCATCAACAACACCAACGCACCACTGATCAGCAGCACAAGGCTGACCAACGCACTCACCACGCGCCACAACTCGGTTTTATCTTTGCGGGCAGCGTATTCACTTAGCACTGGCACAATGGCAGAGTTGGTATGCCCAAAGATCGCCAAATCATACAAATCCTGTGGGATGGTAATGGCGATCTGGAAGGCATCTACGGCACGGCTGGCGCCAAACAGGTTCGAGAGCAAAATCTCTTTGGCAAAGCCAAGCGCACGGCTCGTGATGTTGCCAATGGCAAGGATCGTGGTGGCGCGGGCAAGCCCTGTGGTGACTGCCTCCGAAGATTGATCGTCTTCCGCAGGCAAGGCAGGCGCACTGGTTAAGGGTTCAGTCATAGGGTAAGCGGCCTACTTTAGGCTAGGAATCGGCGGGTAGCGCACGAATGCGCGCAATCAAGGCAGACGTGCTGCGGTTTGGCAGCAGGTCAATCAGCACAACGCGCCCGCCATATGCCTCAACAGCGGCACGCTCCGGCAGTGGCTTGTGATGATAATCGCCACCTTTGACGTAAATTTCAGGGTGTAGGGCGCTGATCAGATCGTTGGCAGTCTTGCCTGTGAAAATGACCGCCGCCGTGACGCAATAGAGCGCCGCAATCAGGCGTGCGCGCTCTGCAGCTGGCACAATTGGACGCCCATCACCCTTGAGCGCTTGTGTGGCATCATCATCGTTAATGCCAACCAACAAGGCGCCGCCAAGCGCACGTGCCTGTTCTAGATAGTCCAGGTGACCGACGTGCAGCAAGTCAAAATGCCCATTGGTAAAGACAAGCAGCACGCCTTGCCGACGCAGTTCGGCGCGCCAGATAAGGGCATCTTTCAGGCTGAGGACGCGATGGGTTGTGATTGAGTGTTGCATTAGCAAAATTGTAGCGTGCGCTAAGGCGCTGCGCTAGGGTGTGCTTGGTTGCCTGACGCTCCTGAGCCTTTGACATCGCACGCCCACCCACCAAGCGCGGTATACTCTGCCCTGACCTAACAGAAAGGCATAACCTCTATGACCGTGATGTTAATCATCCTTGACGGCTGGGGCTTGCGCGAAGAACGCGAGGCAAACGCCGTCAAACTGGGCAACGTCCCCACCTTTAACCATTTATGGCAAAGCGGACTGTATAGCACCACCACACTTGGCGCTTCAGGCGAGGCAGTTGGGCTGCCTAAAGGACAGATCGGCGGCTCGGAAGTCGGTCACCTGAATTTGGGCGCCGGCACCGTCATCTATACCGATCTGACCTTCATTGATAAGCAAATTGAAACGGGCGATTTCTTCCGCAGCCCTGCCCTGCTGGAAGCGATGGAGCGCGCCACAGCGCGGGAAGGGCAAGGCGGCACGCTGCACCTGATGGGCTTGGTCAGCGATGGTGGCATCCACAGCTATAACACGCATATCTACGCCCTGCTTGCAATGGCAAAGCGCAGCGGCATCACGCGCTTGGCGCTGCACGCCTTCACTGATGGGCGCGATACGCCGCCACAATCAGGGTTGGGCTACGTGCGCGCCCTGCAAGCCCAGCTCGACTCCATCGGCGTTGGGCAGATTGCCACTGTGATCGGGCGCTACTATGTCATGGATCGGGATAAGCGCTGGGAGCGCACCGAATCCGCCTACCGTGCTATGGTGGAAGGCGCTGCCGAACGTACCGCACCAAGCGCGGCTGCCGCCGTGGAAGATGCCTATGGGCGCGGCGAGATGGATGAGTTCATCATGCCCTACGTCATCACTGACTCAGCAGGGGCACCACGCGCCACCATCAAGGGCGGCGATACAATCATCGGCTTCAACTTTCGCGGCGACCGAATGCGTCAAATCTATAGCGCGCTGATGGATGACTCGTTTAACGGTTTCGTCCGCCAAAAGCTGCCCGACCTACACTTTGTGACGATGGGCGTCTGGGGCGACGATGTGAGCGCACCACGCGCCTTTGTCCGTCCGCCACAGGCAACCTGCCTTGCCGAAGTGCTAAGCAACGCCGGCAAACGCCAATATCACACCGCCGAAACCGAGAAGTACCGCCACGTCACCTTCTTCTTCAATGGGCAGCGCGATGAGCCGTTTCCCAACGAAGATCGCTACCTAGAGCCGTCTCCGAAGGATGTGCCAACCTACGATCACAAGCCGCAAATGAGCGCCGAACCACTGACCGATAAGGCCGTGGAAGCGATCCAAAGCGGGCAGTACGACTTTATCCTGCTCAACTATGCTAATCCGGATATGGTTGGGCATACGGGCGTGCTGGAAGCGGCAATCAAGGCGGTCGAGACGGTCGATTCGCAATTGGCACGCTTGCTGGCAGCGGCAAAGCAAGTCGGCGCGACGGTGATCGTGACCGCCGACCACGGCAACTGCGAGATGATGGTTGACCCTGAGACAGGACAGCCGCACACCGCGCATACCATGAACCGCGTGCCATTTATCCTCATCACGCCAGATGGCAGCACGCCACCCTTGCGTGAGGGTGATCTTTGCAACGTCTCACCGACCATTTTACAATTGATGGGCATTCCCAAGCCGCCAGAGATGGACGCCGCGAGCCTGCTTGTCTGAGTGCGCCAATTGACCGTGTGACAGCCTAAGCGGATTACCGCTGGCTGTCACGTTCGAGAAAGGTTAACGGTCTATGCGTAAAATGCTGTTGTTGTTCATGCTACTTGCTTGCCTCGCCCTGTTAGGCATTCCCGCAGCGTCCCACGCCGAAGCTGATCCCTTGATCGTCACCTTACTGCGTGCCGTGCCGCTGCCTGAAATCGCCCGCGACGATATGGTCAGCTACCTTGACTATGCCGCGCTGCAAAAGGCGCTGCCCAACTCGGTGCGTCCGTTCAACATACAGAACTTCAATATGCTCAGCGGCACGCCGCCTGTCGCATGGTACCGTGCAGGCTTAAGCTACCTTGCTGCCGGTGATGTTAAACTTTCGGAAGTGGCATTTCGTGGTGACGAGATGCGCCAATTCGTCGGCTTTGATTTTTCAGCATTGATCAAGTAGTGGCATTTAGTAATCCGACTATGAATGGACGGCTCTACACAGGGCGCTTTGACGCTCAGGCAGTCGAGGCAGCTTTCCTTGCCCGTGACTACACCAAACTTGAGCGCGATGGCGTGAGCGTCTTCTGCGGCGATTCTGCTTGTGATCCCAGCCTTGCCCTTCGCACCGATGTCAGCAACCGCCGCGTTGGCGACCCGTTCGGTGGCAACTTCGGCAGGCGCGAACCAATTGCCCTAGCGCCGAACCTGATCATGAACGCGACGGATATGCGCGTCTTCAATGGCATGGTCACTGCATACAATGGCGGCTCACCATCCCTCACCCAAAACGCTGATGTACGCGCCCTGCTGTCTGCCCTGACTGCCGAAGGCACTATCGTGCAGGCGAATTTCCTCAATCCATACGCCATCGAACCTGTTCAGCGCGATGATGAAGGCATCGCACCCTACAGCCTTGCCGCCTTAGTGCATGTGCTGCGCGAAGATGGCACACAGCCCGTCTACATCGCCCTGAACTACGTTGAAGAATCCTTCGCACAGGCTGCCAGTGAGGTATTGGCAGCGCGCATTCAAGGCTATCAGTCTGCCCTAGCACGGCGCCCGTTTGTCAAATTGCTGGCTGAGCGCGGCGGCAGGCTAGAAGCTGTCCAAATCGTGCAGCCTGAGGCAGGCGCGCCCTATGTGCTGCTGCTGCCAATCAGCAGCGTGCCGCCAACGGGCATCCCCGCTAAGCGCGATGCGATGGGCTACCGCCCGCCCGACGCTATAATGATCTATCACCTGCTCATGAGTGCGCTCTACCAGCGCGATCTGGGCTTTTTGGCTGTCAGCCAGTAAACTTTGAGCGTTCGTCGGTTGGGCAGGCACACGCACTGCCCATCTTAGCCCAATTGAGAGATGATGACGGATCAGCCTAGCCAACCAACCAGCACACCTGCCCGCAGCACGTCTAAGCCGCGCTCCACGCCGCGCCCACTCTCTAGTATGCAGATTGTATTCGGCTCGATCTTGGCGATCTCGCTGCTGCTTGCCATCAATTTCAGCGGGCGCATCGCCGCCGGGCGGCAGATTGGCGCGCAGCGGCAAGAACTGCTCTACAGCATCGAGACATTGCAGGCACGCGCTACAGCGCTCCGCACCGAGTTGAACTTCTACGCCAGCGACGCCTTCATTGAAGAATGGGCGCGCCGTGAAGGCAAGATGATCCGTTCGGGCGAGGTGTTGGTTGTGCCAGTGCCAGGACGCACCACGCCGACGCCGATCTTCACCGCCGCACCGCCACCAGAGATCATCCAGCGGCGCGACACAGCGCCCTCCAACTTTGAGCTGTGGTGGCAGCTCTTTTTCGATTCCCCGCCGCCGGGCAGATAGCCGCTGTGCGCCGTCTGTCGCTGCTGCTACTTTTCCTGCTGGTGTGCCGTGCTGCGGTTGGCTTTGCCGTTGCCCTTGCCACGCCGCCCTGGGAAGCCTACGACGAACCCTTCCATTTTGCCTATGCCGCACAGCTTGCCCGACAAGGCACACTGCCCGACTCTGCCAACCCAATGCACATTCACCCACCCGCCTACTATGCCCTGCTTGGCGCCTTCATGGTGCTTTCGGGCAGCGCCCAAACGCCCATCGCGCCACCTGATCACAACCTATACTTCTACGAAGGGAACGGCGGCATCAACTTTGCCTTGCCCGCCCGAACACCTGAGCAGCACGAGACTGCCCGCGATCTGCTTGCGGCGCGGCTCTTTACGGCGCTCTTTGCCCTGATCGCGGTTGCCCTCACCTTTCGGGCGGCGCGTGCGGCAGGCTTATCTGCCACGCTTAGCCTGAGTGCGGCGGCGCTTTTTGCCTTCTATCCGCAGTATCTATTCAGCAGCAGCACCTTGAATAACGATGCCGCCGCTGCGCTGATCGGCGCGCTGATTGTGTGGCTGTTGGTGGAATCGGTGCGGCGGCGAGCGGCACGCTTTGCCCTTGCCGCGCTCGTAGTGAGCATCGTTGGCAGCCTTTTCAAGCTGAACGTCCTGCCTTTGGCAGCGGTTGCTTGCTTTGCGCTGGCGCTGCGCCTAAGCTGGCGGCGTTTGATCCACATGCTGCTCATTAGCGGCGGCGCGCTGGTGTTAGGGCTTCTAGTGCTGGGCAGATTGGGCATTTTGCTGCCCTTTGCGGCTGAGGTACACGGGCAGGCAGCGCCGCTGGCTGTGTGGCGAACGCTGACGGGCGAGCTGGGCAGCGCCCTACTGAGCAACGCGCTGCGCTACGGTGCGGAGAGCGCCTTTGGCATTTTTGGCTGGGGAACGCTGCGGCTGCCGCTGTGGGTGAATGTGGCATTGTGGCTGTACGCCCTCAGTGCGCTGATCGGTTACAGGCGGCTGTGGCGGCGGCGCTTGGTGTGGCTGCTGCTGAGCGCTTGTGTGTTGCTGGGCGCGGCGGGCTTGGCGCTCAGCCTGCTTTACTATAATGGGCAGTTGCTCAACAGCCGCTATCTGCTGCCGAGTTTGGCGGCGTGGGTGCTGCTGTTGGCGCTTGGCTGGTATGCACTGGGCAAGCTTGGGCGGCAGCTAGGTGTGGGCATGGCGCTCACTTTGATTGGTCTGGGTGCGTGGCTGCCTTATGGTTGGCTTTCGCCAAGCTATGCGCCGCCACTGCGCTTTGCGGCATCGCCAACGTCTGAAGGTAGCCTTTTAACGCCGACGATCAGGCTGCGCGCCTATGAAGCGCTCTTGGTGGAGGTGCGCGGCGGCGAGGCGGTCGCGCTGGCGCTAACATGGCAAGCCGAGGGCGCCATCCGCGAAAACTATACGCTACGGCTGGCGTTCATTGGCGCGGATGGCGGCGGCTACGGCTGGTTGCATACCTTTCATGGTGCAGGGCGTTACCCAAGCTCGGCATGGCAAGCTGGCACAGCCTTTCGAGAGGTGTACTATCTGCCCGTGCGCCGCGATGTTCCTGCGCCAAGCGTTGGCTATGTGCAGGTGACTCTGGTTGAGGCGGGCGTTTCTGTTCTGCTGGAAGGGCTGCCGATTCAGGTGCGCTAGGCGGGCTATTCGACCCACACCTCAACGCGCTCGCCCTCATCGTTATTGACCATCTCCAGCACTTTGCCAACTTGCCCACTCTTGATGGATTCCATCACAGAGGCAAAGTCCACCTCAGCATCCGGCACAAAGCGCGCCCCAAGTTTCAAGCCGACGTTGACAACGCTCATGGGTAGGTTGACGTTCACCTTCACCCGTTCGGTTTTGAGGTCTACCACGCGCACGCGCAGCCAACGCGGATCGCGCCCTTGTTGTTTTTCCGCCTTTTTGGCGCCCTGTTGCAAGGCGTGTAGCAAGCGTGCGCCTTCATCGGGCTTGATTTTGCCCTCGCGGATCATGTCTAAAATTTTCATGCGCTCTTCTGGCGTTGCCATGGTCAGTCATCCTTCCCTGATACCTGTTTGGTTTAGATCGCGGCGCATGTGAACCAATGTATGCCGCCGTGTGAAGCCGTATTCCTCTGCAATGGCGTTGGTCAGTGCATCATCCGCAGGATGTTCAAAGTACAACACGCGATGCTGACCATCAAAACGGCGCAGCACATAGTTCAGCAGTGGCTTTTCCAGCTTACCCTGCATGTTCGGATGTACCATCAGTTCAAGGCGCACCGTGCCGCCAAATTGGGTCTGGCTGTAAAGCACACCCAGAATGCTGCGCTCATCAGCACCACGCACAATCCAACGCTCAACACCTTGCCCGCTGGCAAGCATCCCTAAAAAGCGCAGCAACGACGGGCGAAATAAACTGGGGTGTGTTGGGCGCAGCCACCCCATGCCGCCGCGCCGATTTGGGCGCACCACACGCGCCAGCTCATATTCGGCGCGCCACTCGCTGCCCTGCCGCAGCGTGATGAAGGGCATCTCCTCCAGTTTGTGCGGTGCGCGCTGAGAGGCTGCCCGCTGCCACTTGATGAAGGTGCGCTCCTCATAGAAGCCCAGTCGTTGGTAGAGGTCGCGTGCGCCGAAGTTATCCGCCTCCACCTGCAAGATGGCGAAGGTAGCGCCGCGCTGCTGAATGTGATCAAGCGCCTTCAGCATGAGCGCTTTAGCAAAGCCGCGCCGCCGATAGTCGGGATGCACCGCCACATTGGCGATGATGTAGCCTTTGCCCATATCGCGTGGGTAATCCGCCTGCGCAATGGAGACGTTGGCAACCAATTTGCCCGCCTCTAGCCAGACGAAGCCCTGCCCTAGCCCATCTAGAACACGGTCTAGGCGCTTCAACAGCGAGAGCAGCGCACCGCTTTGGCTGAGGGCGCGTAGCTCACGGGCAGTGGCGCGCCCTGCCTCATCCACGCTGAAGCAGAGTTCAATCAGCTCGGCAATGCCGCCTAAATCGGTCTGAAGGTTAACTGCACGCGCACCCGTAAATGGAATGCCTTTCTCGCCCAGAAATGCCGATGCTGACATATACTCCTACAGTCTGCCGCCGATTAATCCCGTCCTTCTAGCGCAGCCAGCAGGCGCTCTGCCTCCTCAATGGTGATTTGGCGTTCTTCGACCATCCGCAGGATCGCCATGCGCTCCTGATCGGTGACGGCAGGCGCGCTAGGGCGCGGCGGTGCAGGCGGGCGCGGTGGCGCGGGCGGTGTTGGCGGCGTGAAATCCACCGCGCCTGACCACGTCCAAGCGCGGCTGGCACGTGCGCCGCGCTTGTGGCGTTCGGCGCGTTCTTTGGCGCGTTCTGCCTGTCGGGTGGCACGCTGCGCCATTTCCTCAGCACGCTTGGACATACGCTCAGCCTGCCGCGCAAAGGTTTGCTCCAAGCGCGAAAGCTGCTGGCTAATCTGGTTCGAGATAATCTCGCCCAAGTTATCCGGTATGGAAAATTCTACCGTAGTTGAGAAGCCTTTGCCCTGACTAACTAATTGCAGCTCGCTGCCGATAGCGTCAATCGTCACCAAGGCACTGCCTTCCGTGTATTCACCTACGATGATCGTATCAGTTTGTGTGTCGCTTTCTAGGCGCACACCGCGAACGTTAATCGTCTTCTCAGTCTCGGCGGGAATTTTGAAGCAGACAGCGCTGCCACTGCGGATTTTCGCCAACACATTCGCGCCAATGCTGCCAAAATAGTAGGCTGTGCCAGCCGTGAAGGGCATATCCAGCACCAAATCTGCGCCAACGTGTTCGACGGTGCAGCTGCCAAGCACATCGGTTAGCACAGCATCCGCGCCAACGTGCGCGATGCTCAGTGCGCCGTGAATTTCCCTGAGGCAGGCATCGGCACCCACGCTTTTCACACTGAAAGCGCCGTTAATGCGCTTCGCTTCCAAATCCGCGCCAACGGTCTCAATGCTAACTGCGCCGTTAATATCGCGCAGCGCCAAATCGCCACCGACGGTGCCGATCTGAACGGCAGTGTTCACTTCGGTAATGCGCGCATCGGCTGCCACATGCTCCACCTGAAGCGGCGCATCTAAGGCGCGGATAATCACATCCGCTTGGCAGTTCTCAAGCGTTAAGGGGCTTGCCAATTCAGAAGCGCGCAGATCGCCGACAACCTCGCTAACCAGGACGGAAACTTCCGTCGGCACGCGCAGACGGCAATCGCTGCTGCACTCAAGGTTGAGGTGCTTGCCATCCTCAAGGCGCTCCACTTGTGCGCCCTCACCATAGATGATCAGCTCGCTGCCGCCGCTGCCTTCTAGCACCAAATCACCGCCGATGTAGGTGATGTGCAGTTGCAGCGGCGCATTCACCTGCTCGCGTAACACATAGTCTTCACCCATGTTGCTACCTTTCCTTTCCCTTCCTTAACAAATCACTCTAAGATGATGTGAACGAACTCACCTTTTTCGACGTTATGCACATCCAGCAAGGTGCCAATCTCCCCATGTTGGACGGCTTCCAAAAAAGTGTGCCACTCAGCCCTTCCCGAAAAGCGTGCGCCAAACTGCACGCCAGCGCGCACAAGGCTGAACGGAATACGGATATTCACTTTGGTATGCGCGTCGTCATCAAAGCCGTGCCGCACCTGAACGTGCAGCCAACGCGGCTGGCGGTGTGGCACGGCCTCCTCATCCAGCGCTGCCTCTAATACCTCGTTTTCGTCGGCGGGTGGTGCGTCTGCCGTTGGCTCATCCGCCTTAGGTGCGGGCTGACTCTTCAGCTGTTGGATAGCCTCTTCAACGCTGAGCGCTCCGCTTGCCACTTGTTGCAGAATGCCTGCGCGATCCATACCTAAACTTCCTTTCCGACGCGTTAACGTCCACGTAAAACAGTTAGGGCATCATCTAGCGAAATGCGCCCTTCAGCCAGATCATCCAGCACGCGGCGGCGTTCAGTTTCGCTGAGCAGGGCGCCCTCATCCACTTCGGCGGCTGGCTCGTAGCCCATGGCTGCGATCACTTCGCGCAAGCGCGCACGCACCGTCGGATAAGAAATATTGAGACGCTCCTCAACCGCTTTAATCTTACCTTCACACAGCAGAAAGATCTCCACGAACTCTAGCTGCGCCGCGGAAAGCTGTGCCAGCCTGCCGGCGAAGAAATGCCCTTCAAGGCTGGTATCACAAGCGCGGCAGTGCAGGCGTGTAATGGTCAGGCTTTCGCCACAGATTGGGCAGATACTCGGCGCTGGGTGCATTGCTGTCACAGACTCCTTAGCTGATCTCGCTTATTATGCACATTTTTAATCCGATTATTGAAAAAGTCAAGCGTCGCTTCAATTTTTATGATACATTGCTGAGGCTTGGCAGGTGGGCAGCCCTTCTGAAAGAAGGCGTGCGTGCGATTTTAGGTAGCTACAGCGCGCAAATCTCATTTAAACGGCACTTGACCTTCAGACGGCAATCGGTATGATTAGCGGCAATCCTTCAAGCATTTTCGAGTGATAACCTATGTCCACACGCTCTAAACAGAATAGCTCCACCATGCGTGCCGTGCGCGTTGCTGGTGTTGGCTTTCTGATCTTGATCTTCGTCATCTCTGCGCTGCCCATTAACGATGCTAACACGCCGCTTGCCACACCGCAAAACCCTGCTGAGGTCAGCAGCGCGCATCCCTTTGTGCCTGTCGGCGGCACACCCGTTACGGTGAGCGGCACCTATGTGCATCCGACGGGCATCTTTTCGCTGCCGATGGTCAGTGGTTGGGAGCTGCCCGGCGAATCGCCCGAAGAATCGGTGGCTGCCAGCCCTGATCAGCCGATCACACGCGCCGGTGCAACCTTCATCAACGTGAATGCCGCCAGCGTGGTACATACTTTTGTGGAAGATGATCCCGCCCGCAACCTGATCAGCTTTGAGGCGATGGATGCCTATTACACGGCTGACCAAGTTGGCGCCGCCTGGAGCCAGTATAACGGCGGCTGGCGTGAGATGAACCGCCGCACTTCGGACGACAGCCTGATTATTGACACCGAGATGACCCACGAAGGCTTGGTCTACTTAGGCAGGCAGATCACGCGCCTGCAAGATCGCTGGCTGATCGTGCTGCGGATCGTTGTGCCGAATAATAATCCGCTGCTGCTAGAGCGCTTGCAAGCCGTTTACGCGCCGCAGTATCACCTGTGGCAAACCTCGCTCAATGCGCCGCTATTCTGGCGCACACTCTCGGATACTATCAGCGGCTATCTGATCCGCTATCCTGCTGATTGGCGGCAAGAGGATGGCAGGCATGGCACGCCCTACACACTTAGCGGCAGGCTTGCCGAGCGTGATTATCGCCTGCTCACACGCGCCATTCCGAATAGGCAAGCCACTGATGAGGCTGCCGCCCGTGCATGGGTTGCCGAAACTTACCCACGCGCCGCCATACAGACCGTGCAAAGTGAGGTGCGCGGCGCCTTCACAGGCTACACCCTGTCGTTTCTTGCGCCTGATCCTGACGGCAATCAACGCAGCCTGACCGCCACACTCATCAATGGCGAAGGGGCGCTCTATGTGGCAGTGTTGCAGACCTTTGCCGAAGGGCGCGATCTGCTGGCGCCGAACGACAACAGCATCTCGCCCGAACTGTTCCGCATCCGCGAGACCTTCACGCCGATCCGCCTAGCGGCGCTCACGGTGCTGCCACCCCCCACCCCAACGCCAGCAGGCTAAGCCTGCGTTTTCCGTAGGGACACGCCTTAGCGCGTCCCTACAGACACCCCACCCGCCCCCAAAAAGCTAAAGCGTAAGGCATTCCACAAAGCCCTGTCTTGCTTGCGATCCACGTGTGGTTAAAGAAATACTTTGCCGTTTTGTTGGCTTTTCTGCCAGATTATTACCCTGCTCTTTATTGGAGAAAAGTGCTATACTATTGCTATGCTTAAACAAATAGGAAGGTTTGACCATGAGTCTTGCTCAAATTGTTGCAAACATCACACACGCTTTCGACGCGCACTCTGCAAATGCGCGCCTTGTGCTGCTGCACGCCAAAAGCCGTTACCGTGCCGCGCTGCTCAGCCGCTTGTTGGCAGATGATGACCGCGTTGTTTTTTATTATGCGCTGGGCAGTGAAGATACCGACGTGCGCTCGTTCTTGAACGGCTTCATTCACGAGATCGCCGAGCAGGTGCCGAGCTTTGGCGCACAGGTCAATCATGTTGGTTTTGATAACCTGCCCAATTTAGATAGCCTGCTGGAGGCACTGGCAGCCGACCTTGATACGCTGACCACCGAACCGTTCTTAGTCTTTCTGGACGAGTTTGACCGTGCCGACATCAACGATGATCTGCAAAGCCTGCTCGAACGCCTGATTGATTACATGCCAGCGCGCTGCAAGCTGGTCATCAGTGGGCGCAATTTGCCGCGTTTTGCGTGGCTGGCGCTCATCTCACGCCAGAAGGCGGTCATGCTGCGCGATGACGATTTGGTCATCAACGACTTCTACGAGATGCAAGCCTACGAAGATGCCATGCTGCACGCCAATGCGCTTGGTCCCGGCAGCGTGCTGACCAACGAAGATGAGATAGGCGGTTGGGAAGGGCATTTGCCGCGCCTGCTGTTCTTTTTTGCGTTGGAACGCCCATTCGTCACGCGCTCGGAGATTTGTCAGGCTTTTTGGCCCGATCTGCAAAGTGAGCAGGCAGTCAACGTTTTCCATGTAACCAAACGCCGTCTCCACAAGGCGCTAGAGGTGTTGGGATTGGATGTGTTGGTGCATGAGGGCGGTTACTACCGCGTTAACCCTATGCTGCGCGTTCACTACGACATGGTGGATTTTGTGGCGCTGCTGATGCAAGGGCGACTCGCCGAGACTACTCAGGCGAAACTACAGGCATATCAGCGCGTGATCGAGATGTACCAGCGCCCCTTCTTGCAAGGGCATAACGAACTGTGGATCACACGCCGCCGCCAAGACTATCAGGCAGGTTATATCGAGGCGCTGTGTGGTGTGTCAGAAGTGCGCCTGAGCGAAGATCGCCCTGAACATGCCCTTACGCTCTTACAGCGCGCCGCGCAAGAAGATCCGCTGCGGCAAGACCTGCACCGCCGCATTATGAACCTCTACGCGGATCTCGGTCGGCGCAGCGAGACAGCCAGCCACTACAACACCATGCGCGATCTGCTGAACAAGCACGCTATTGATCTTGAGCCAGAGACCGAACAGCTCTTTAACCAGTTAATGTCTTCCTAACGGCACTTTGGCGGCTGCATGGTGTTTGCCTTGCAGCCGCCCACTTACTTCACAGCCTCAGGGACGGGCAAGCCCGCCAATGCCATGATCCGCAGCGCGTTGGTGGTTGGGCAAGGGCCCGGGCGCAGTTGGTAATCGAAGATCATCTGCCCATCGCGCACATCCTCACGGAAATGCCAATTTGCCAACAGCGGCACGCTTTCCGCCAAATGCACCAACTCCAGATCGTGCGTGCTGATGGCGCCAATGCCGCGCCCGTGCGCCAACGCCTGAATGTAAGCGCGGCTGCCGATCAAACGCTCACGGTTGTTAGTGCCTCTGAAAATCTCATCAATCAAGAAGAACAACGGGCGCGGATCCGCGCTGTGCAGGGCATCCAGCAGGGCGCGCAAACGGCGCACCTCTGCATAGAAATAAGAGAAACCGTCCGTCACCGAGTCGCTGACGCGGATGCAGCTATACAGGCGCAGCAAGCCAAGCCGCAAGCCCGCAGCCTCTACCGCACCGCCGCTGTAGGCAAGGCAGAGGTTCAGCCCAAGCGCACGCAAGAAGGAACTTTTACCTGCCATGTTGCTGCCGGTGATCAAGGCGATCTGCCCGATCTGATCAAAGTGGAAGCTGTTATAGACCTTGCTTGTATCGGCAATCAGCGGATGCCCTAGCGCCTTGCCCTCAAACAGCGCGCCCGCTGGCTCGATTTCGGGAAAGGTATAGTGCGGATTCAAGTAGGCATGGTTGGCGAGTGAGGCGCTTGCCTCCAGCGTAAAGAGCGCTTCTAACCACTGCGGCAAATGTGCTGCCAGTGCGGCGCGCTGCTCTGCAAGGCGCGCTGCCCAAAAGACATCCCAAGGCAGGATGCCATTCACAAACAGCCATAAAAACGGATTGCGCTGGAGGCTGGCGGCGGCAAGGATTGTATTCATGCGACGCAGCGCAGCGGATGGCTCGCGGCGGCGGAAGGGCGCGCATAATGCCGCTAACGCTGATCCAGCACGGTAACGGTGCGCCTCTAAGCCGCTCAGAATGGCGGCAAGGCGCGCCAAAAGATCATCTAGGGCAAGTGCTTCATCAAAGATGCCCGCCCGCACCGACCCGAAAAACAGCCCTAGATAGATCACTTGCGTGGCAGCCCACACAGCAGCGGGGATCACGCCCAAGTTGGCAAGCACGAACGCTGCCGCGTTGAGCGCCGCCAAGCCGATCAAGAGGCGCAGCCTGCCGCCCAGTTCTGCTTGTGTTGCACTGCTGTGACGGTTCAACCAATCGGTGAGGCGGGCGGCGTCCCAGCGCTCACTATCGCCACGTGCTGCCAAGCGGTAATTCAGCGCCAGCTTATCGCGGAAGGTTTGCAAAGGCAGCAGTTCGCGCACCAACGCCTGCCGCGCTGCAATATCTGCCGCGCTGGGTGTGGTGTTTAGCAGCCAGTCGCGCAGGCGCGCACTGCCTTGAACAGTCACGGCGGTATCCAGCAGGGCGTGCAGCGAGTGCGCACCGCTCAGATCGAGATCGATCTCAAAGGGATGGTTCGGATCGGGCGTGTGCGGCTCTGGCGGTGGAATATGCGCCCAATCAAGCGCCATGCGCGCCAGATGCGCCTCGCGCAGCGCTCGCCAATAATAGAGGCGCAGGACGGCACGTTTCAGGCGGCTGTGAGCGCGCACTGCTGCGCTGAAGGCAAGCAGGCTGAGCGCCGATATAAGCAGGGCAGCCGCAATGCCGCTGAGAGTGAGCGCTGCAAAGCTGAGCGCTGCACCGCCCAATACGACAATGAGGCGCAGTGTAGCAAGCTGATCGCTGCGTCCGCGCAGGGCGGCAAGGCGGCGCGCAAGGCGTTCATTTTGGCGGGCAAAAGCACGTTGGCGGCGCTGTTTAGCTGTGTGATCGGGTAAGGTCATCAAAGTCTCAGTGGTGAAAGGCGTCTCTTTTTGAACGCTGTATCGGTAATTCAGGTGAAGATCAACGGATGGTCAGTCGTTATTCTATATTCTATTCTACCACGTTTCAAACTGTTTCGTTATGCCCTTGAAACGGCGCAAGGATAGAGTAGATCGAGTACACTATAAGATGAGTAAGTCTTTCAGTTTAAAGCGAGGCATAAGCAAAGCTATGCGCCGATTCTTGACAGTCTTTTTGCTCTTCGCACTCTGCGTTGTGAGTTTGGGGGTACCGCGCTCGGCGCAGGCATCTGTAGGACCGAGCCTTGACACGAATGCTTGGGGTGCCAACGGCGAAGTGCGCGCTGTGGTACAGACGGGCAACATCTTTTACATTGGCGGCAGCTTCAACTTCATCGGACCTTACACCGGCAGTTGGGCAGCCATCAGCACCAGCACTGCGGCATGGGATAACACCTTCCCGCGTGTGGAAGGCACTGTGCGCGCAGCCGCACCAGATGGCGCCGGCGGCTGGTACATCGGTGGCAGCTTTACCAGCGTGGGCGGTTTGCCGCGCAATGGCTTGGCGCGCATCCTCTCCAGCAAGGCGGTCGATACCGACTTTGCGCCAAGCGCCAACGGCTTGGTGCAAGTGATGCACTTTGATGTTGGCAGCAACCGCCTGTATGTCGGTGGCAAATTTACCCAGATCAACAGCACAACGCGCAACCGCGTTGCAGCGCTGAACGGCACCGACGGCTCGTTGATCGGCGGCTTTGCGCCGAACGTCGTCTTTGATGACGATCCCGACTTGGCGGCGGTGAACGCCATGGCGCTCAACGGTAGCGTGCTGTATATTGGCGGCACCTTTAACCGCATCGGCAGCATCGGACGCAACAACATCGCTGCCCTGAACACCAGCGATGGCACGACCACGCCATGGAATCCGAACGCCGATAACACCATCCACGCCATGGCGCTGGATGCAGCCAACAGCTTGCTCTATGTGGGCGGTGATTTTGGGCGCTTTGGCGTCTCCAATTTCCGTGAGCGCATCGCCGCTTTGCCCTTAGCCAGCGACACGCCCACTGCTTGGAACCCGACTGCCAGCGGCAGCGTTTACGCGATGGTGCTAAGCGGCAGCCTGCTCTATGTGGGCGGCGCCTTTGACGACGCCGGCGGCATCTTCCGTTCGCGGGTGGCGGCACTGAATACTACCACCGGCAACGCCACTTCGTGGAATCCGAACGCTGATGGAGTCGTCTATACGCTTACGCTGAGCGGTAGCACCATGTACGTTGGCGGCGCATTCACCACCATCGGCGGGCAAACGCGCAGCAACGTTGCCGCGCTGAACACAACGACTGGCTCTGCCCTAAGCTGGAATCCCGGCACAGGCGGCGCAACCTACAGCATTCGTATTGATGGCAGCACAGCCTTCATCGGCGGTGATTATCAACATGCAGCCGGCGTGCGGCGCACCAACTTAGCAGCCATTGATACCGCCACAGGGCGCCCAACAAGCTGGAATACGTTAGTCTCTAACGGTGTGCAGGCTGCCAGCGTGCAAGCATTGGCAATCCGCGGCAGCCTCCTCTATGTGGGCGGGCGCTTTAACTTCATCGGTGGGCAACTGCGCGAGAATATCGCAGCGCTGCAACTCAGCAACGGCGTTGCCACAGACTGGAATCCTGGTGCCAACAACAATGTGCAGGCGCTTGCCGCCAACGATACGACTGTTTATGTGGGCGGGCAGTTCACGACCATCGGCGGGCAGGTGCGGAATCGGCTGGCAGCCCTGAGCGCCAGCACAGGCGCCGCCACCATCTGGAATCCCGGCGCGGATTCGGGTGTGACGGCACTTGCGCTTGGCACAGATAGCATTTATGTGGGCGGCACCTTTAGCTTTATTGGCGGCGGTCAATTGCGGCGCTTCCTTGCCGAGATCAACCTTGATACCGGCAACGCCACCGCGTGGAACCCTGACCCAAGCAACACGGTCTACTCAATCGTGGTGACTGCCACCACGATTTATGTGGGTGGCTTCTTTCTAGAGGTTGGCGGCGTGCCGCGCAACTACTTGGCGCAAATTCGGCGCTTGGATGCCACACTAACCGACTGGAATCCGAACGCCAACGGCAATGTTTACGCGCTGGCGCTCAACAATAACATCTTGTATGTAGGTGGCGAATTCACCCAAATCGGTGGTCAGCCGCGCACACGCATCGCCGCGCTTGAGGCAGATACTGGCTTGCCGCGCTCATGGACGGCAACCACGAACGATAGCATCTATGCGCTTGCCCTGAACGGCGCACGGCTTGCCGCCGGTGGCAAGTTCACTACGGTGAACAGCGAACCATTCGCCAGCTACGCCATGTTCACCAAGCTGCCCATAGATACCATCGGTATTTTGCGGCAAGCTGAGGCAACTTTCTACCTTCGCAACAGCAATACTACAGGTTTTGCTGACCTCACGCTGATGTTTGGCGCAGCGGGCGATTATCCCGTCGCTGGTGACTGGAACGGCGATGGCATCACGACCATCGGCGTCTACCGCCAAAGCACGGGCATCTTCTACCTCACCGAGTCCAACACACCGGGCGCGCCGGTCGTCTATAGCTTTGTGCTGGGCAATCCGGGCGATATTCCCTTTGTGGGCGATTGGAACGGCAACGGACGTGATGGTGTGGCGGTCTTCCGTCCAAGCAACGGCTTGATCTACCTGAAAAACAACCTCAACACAGGCTTCGCTGATTTCCAGATGGTGCTAGGGCTGCCAGGCGATCTGCCCGTGGCGGGCGACTGGGATTTGGATGGCAGAGATAGTCCCGGCGTCTACCGTCCGGATACCTCTGTGTTCCTCCTGACCAACGCCATCTGCAACTTCTGCATCGTCTTTGCCGATTTCTCTCTGGTGTTCGGTGATCCGGGCGACTATCCCTTCTATGGCGACTGGAACGGCGACGGGCGCACGGGCGTCGGTGTCTACCGCCGCTCCAATGGTATCACCTATTTTAAGAACGAACTGACCACTGGCTTTGCCGACATCAACATCATCTATGGCATTGAAGACGATTTGCCTCTTGCCGGACGCTGGGGCGTCGCTGCCGATCTGCCACCTGCACCTGCCGATACGGAAGTGCCTGAACTCGCACCGACCTTCGTGCCGCGGCAGTAATAAAACAGAGCCATGTAGGGACGCGCCACGGCGCGTTCCTCTCTGCTTCCTCATCGGGCTAGGCAATAGCGCGCATCTGCTTGTCTGATCATCCTAACCATTTGTGTTGCCTACTCAGACTTGTTTATCGCCACAAAGTTCTCCGCTTCACTAATAGTTTTTAGGGTGGTAAGAGTCGCTCAGCCGCTCTATAATAGAGGCACTGTGGAAAATTGAGGACAGGTGCTGCAACTAATGAAGAAATCCATGCGTTTGGTGCTTAGTGCTGGTAGCCTAGTGCTGCTCACACTGATGCTGTTGTTCCCCGCCGCCTACCGATCCATCGCGCAACTCAACCCAACCCAACAGCGCCAAACTTTGAATGCTATCATCAACCCGCGCCTAACCGCCACCGCCCGCATCAACCTTGCGCGGACAGCAACACTGCTCAGCCAGCAGTTGCAGACGCAGGCTTTCTTCCTGACCGAAACGCAAGCAGCCCTCACCTCTACCCCAACGCCTAGCCATACACCGACTATCACGCCCAGCCAACTGCCAACCAACACGCTGCTGCCAACCCTAACCTTCACCGCCACAATCACACCCAGCGTCACACCGACCTTGAGTGAAACGCAGATTTTTGAGACGATTGTCTTTGAGGTTGGGCAAAGCCTGACCCAAACTGCTGTTGTGGCAGCAGGGCTGACGGCAACGGCAGGTTACCGCGAGACGTTTAACGCCATTTTGTGGGCAACGCTTGGCATCACAGCCACACCCACCCAAGCACCGACCGAAACGCCAAGCCTGACGCCCCTGCTTAGCCCAACGCCGCTTAACCCAACCGACCAGTATAAGACGCTGATCGCCGATATTGACCGCCGCCTGACCGCCACTGCCGCCGCCCAAGCAACGCTTTCCTTCCAGCGCACCATTGACGCTATCATCGCTGGCACCCTGCAAATCACGCCGACGCCGACCGTCACGCCGCTGCCCAGTGCCACGCCAACGCTCAGCGCACGCGATCTTCAAGAGACTGCCGAAGGGCGCGTTAACCTGAGCCTGACTGGCACCGCTGCTGCCATTCAAGCGCAAACTGGCACGGCTGCCTTTCAGGAAACCGTCAACGCGGTTGTGAATCAGGGCAGGACGGCAACTGCGGACGCGATACGCGCTGTACTGCGGGTGAATCGCCAAGTGCTTTCACCAGAGAATGCCGCCCAACTTGCCGAACTGACGCAGATTGCTGCCCACAACACGGCTATCACAGCCCTTGCCTTCAACAGTGTCGGCAACCAATTTGCCTCTGCCAGCAGCGATAACCGCGTCCGCTTATGGGATACGCTCAGTGGTTGGAATCTGTTCACGTGGGACGGCTTGACAGATCGGACGAGCGTTGCGCTCAGCCCTGATGGCAACTACCTTGCTGCCGGCAGTTCGGATGGTACGGTGCGCCTGTGGGAATTGCCCTCACGCCTTGAGCGTGGTGTTTTAAGTGGGCATAGCGGTGCAGTGCTTGATGTGGCGTTCAGCCCTGATAGCCGCTTCATCGCCTCTGCCAGCGCTGACCGCAGCGTGCGGCTGTGGGATGCACGGTCGGGCGCGTTGGTGCGCCTGTTGGGCAGCAACAGCAACTATTCGGCAGCGGCAACTTCACTCGATTTCAGCGCGGATGGCTTGTTGCTGGCAGTGGGCAGTGAGGATGCTCAAATTCACCTGTGGGAGGTGAGCAGCGGCGTTTTGATCAACCGCATCCGCGATCTGCACCGCACCACACGGATCGCACTTAGCCCAGATGCCAAGTTGGTAGCGACGGTTGGCAACTCCAACAGTGTGGTGGTCTGGACGATCTCCGCGCAGCCAACACGCGTGCTGCTGCGTGAAGGCTTCGGCTTCATCACCAGCCTCGCCTTTGACCCAAGCGGGAAGCTGATCGCGGCAGGCAACCAAAGCGGCACGCTGACTGTGTGGCAGCTTGAAGGTGAGGCGCTTCTCTTAAGTGTGCCTGCCTACACCAATCAGGCAGTTAGCGCGCTGACCTTCAGCCCAGAAGGCACACACCTGATCTCTGGCGGTGCCAACGGCATCATCCGCATGTGGGGCGTGCGCCCTATACGATAGGGCGTAGGGCAATCAGATAGTGCGTGTTCAAGAGGCGCGTTTTTTCCAAGAGCGCGCACAACAGCCACGAAAAACTAACTAGGCGGCGTGTGATGGGCGGCGCAAGCGTAATTTTACGCGCTGTGAGGTGGCAGTTCGGGAACAGCGAACGCACTTCCGACAGCCGAATGCCGCGTGTCTGCCTATTGAGAGGATTCCACCAGAAATCATACCAGAGTACGACGCCATCGGGCTTAAGAACGCGCAGCATCTCGCGGGCAATATTTTCTTTAACGCTTGCCTCCAAAATGGAAGAAAACATGGTGTATTGAAGCACGATGTTGAACGTTTGCGCCGCGAACGGCAGATGCTGACCATCCACACAGGCAAAGTGGAGATGTGGTAAGCGTTGTTTGGCGCGGCTGACGAGCTGCGGCATCAAATCCACGCCAAAAGTTTGCTTAGGCTGAATGCCATAGCCTAAATACTCCAACAAAACGCCGCCTGAACCACAGCCAACTTCCAAGACATGCTTATCGTGCAGTGTTTGAATGCCAAAGCGGGTCAGCAGGTTTAGCGTATCGCGCTGGCGTTGCTGCCATGTGTAGAGGTAGGACGGGTTAAAGACAGAATAGCGCGTATCGTGTGGCGCAGCCTGTATGCGTTCTGTATAGGTTTGGCGAATGCGGGCTAGTTCTTCAGAGGGTGTTGTCATAGGGCGCTACGTTAGCGGAACACCGCACGCAAGGTTTGCCACAACACACCGAGATCGCTGAGCAGTGTGGCGCGCTCCACATAGGCTAGATCAATTGTCAGTTTATCGGGCATGATTTGCTGAATATACACTTGTTCCCAGTCTGCGCCGCTCAAAAGTGCTTCTTCGTGCCGATAGCGCACCGATGCCAAGCTGGTAATGCCCGGACGCACACGCAGCACGCGCTGCTGCTCAGGCGTGTAAAGTGCCACATAGCGCGGGTCTTCCGGGCGTGGACCGACAAGGCTCATCTCGCCGCGCAGCACATTGATCAACTGCGGCAGTTCGTCCAGCTTGGTGCGCCGCAAAAAACGCCCGATGCCCGTAATGCGCGTATCGTTCGCCGTGGTAATGCCCGCACCGAGCCGATCTGCATTGACGACCATTGAGCGAAACTTATAGAGCTTGAACGGCACGCCATGCCTGCCCACACGCACGGCGCGATAAAAAATCGGACCCGGCGAGCCAAGTTTGATGGCGAGCGCCGCACCAATCAGCAGTGGCGAGAGCAAGATCAGCGCGGCAAGGCTCACCACAACATCAAAAGCACGCTTAAACATAAGCCATCAGCGCCGAAAAGCTGCCACAACATCGTACACAGCGTTGATGACATCTGCCACGTCGTCATTGCTCAGGCGCGGATGCAGCGGCAGCGAAACCAAGCGCTGATATTCCGCGTAGGCAATAGGAAAATCCTCAGGCTGCCAGCCATAGCGATCACGGTAGTAAGGATGCAGGTGAATCGGGATGAAGTGAACGCTGGTTGCGATGTTGCGCGCCTTCAATTCCTCGATGAACTGCGCCCGCGTAATGCGAAGTTGATCCAAGTTCAGGCGCAGTGTGTAGAGGTGCCAGGCATGGTCAACATTGGCGCGCTCAGCAGGCACTTGCAGGGCGTCCAAGCTGCCAAAAGCTGCCTGATAGTGCGCCACCACCTCGCGCCGCCGCGCCTGAAAGTCGGCAAGGCGCGCAAGCTGCACCATGCCCAGCGCCGCTTGAATATCGGTCATGTTGTATTTGAAGCCGGGCAGCACCACTTCATAATACCACGAGCCTTCGCTGCTGTAGCGCTTCCACGCATCGCGGTTCATGCCGTGCAAGCTCCACAAGCGCGCCTCTGCGATGCGTTCGGGCGAGCCTGTCAGCATCCCACCTTCGGCGGTCGTCAGGTTTTTGGTGGCATAGAAGCTGAAGGCGGTGAAATCGCCAAGCGTGCCGATAAGCTGCCCTTCATATTTAGCGGGCAGGGCATGGGCGGCGTCCTCGATCACGGCAAGCTGATGCTGCTTTGCCAAGTCTAAGAGTGGGCGCATCTCGGCGGGATGCCCAGCAAAATGCACGGGCATGATCGCTTTGGTGCGCGGCGTGATTTTGGCGGCAACCTGCTGTGGATCAACCGTGAGCGTTTCGGGATCAACATCGGCAAGGATAGGCGTGGCACCGACATGCTCAATCACGTTGGCAGAGCAAACAAAGGTGATCGGTGTGGTGATCACTTCATCGCCTGCGCCAATACCAAGCGCCGCCAGCGCAATGTGCAAAGCACCTGTGCAAGAGTTCAGCGCTAAGGCAGCCTCAGCGCCGATGTATTCGGTGAAGGCTTGCTCAAATTGCCGCGTTTGCGGTCCGGTGGTGATCCAATCCGAACGTAAAGTCTCTACGACGGCTACAATTTCCGCCTCTGAGATAGTCGGCGGTGAAAATGGCAAGAAGGCATCTCGCTTTTGGAAAGGCTGTGAGGGGCTGAACAACACATCATCCTTTTCGATAGAAGCACGTTTATTGATTATAACAGGTTTAGATAGTGCGCGGCATAGGCAATGCGCGCTGCACAAGGCGTTCAGCCTCGTTCTGTGGCTGTGCGTGTGGTTGTTGGCTGGTTGGGTAGGGCATGTTCACAATGTTTACAAGCCACTGCCGCGCTTCCGATTCGGGCAGCGTTTGTGCGCTTTGCAGCAATTGCAAAACGTTTTCAGCAGAGTCCGCCACGAAACGCCACCCGTACTGATCCTCAAAGTTCACGCTGAAAACGGCAGCCGCTTCGATCAAGGTCTGCTGCTCATATGCCCAGAACAGTTCCTCGTTCAGCTTCTCGCCCGCCCGCACCCCGATTTCAACGATCTCAATATCCTGATCAGGCGTTAAGCCGCTCAGCCGAATCAGATCGCAGGCAAGATCAAGCACGCGCACTGGCTCGCCCATGTTCAGCACAAAGAGCGGACCTGACTCAATCAGGACGCTTGCCTTCAGCACCAAGAGTGCTGCCTCTGGAATGCTCATGAAAAAGCGCTGCATGGCAAAGCTGGTCAGGGTGATGGGTCCGCCTTTGGCAATCTGCTGCTGGAAGATCGGCACGACGCTGCCGCGGCTGCCCAGCACATTCCCAAAACGCACCACGGCAAAGCGCTGCGGATGCTGCTGCGCGGCGTGCAGCATGAGCAGTTCAGCGGCACGCTTGCTCATGCCCATAACACTCGTCGGGTTAACTGCCTTATCGGTCGAGAGCATAACCATACGCTGCACGCTGAATTCGTTGCACAACTCAATCAGTGTTTTGGTGCCAAGCACATTGTTCGAGAGCGCCTCTAAAACGTTCGTCTCCAGCATTGGCACGTGCTTGTGTGCCGCCGCGTGAAAGAGAATGTGCGGGCGGTGTGCCGCAAAGACCTTTTGCAGCGTCACTTTATCGCGCACATCCGCCAGCACCACATGATGCACCACTTGCGGAAACTCATTCCGCAGGCGCTGCGAAATGGCGAACAGGCTGTTCTCGCCATGCCCAACCAAGATCAAGGCGGCGGGCTGCCAACGAGCAACTTGGCGCACAAGCTCCATACCAATAGAACCACCTGCACCCGTGATCAGCACACACTTGCCTGCCAATTGCTGCTGAATATCGGTCACCTCTAGGTGAATTGGCACACGGCGCAGCAGGTCATCAATCTGGATGGGACGCAGGTTGTTGGCACTGAATTTGCCGAGCGCCAACTCATACATGCCGGGCATGATCTGCGGCTCAATGCCGATGTGTCGGCACTGATCGGCAAGGTGGCGAATGATTTTGCCCGAAGCGGAAGGAATGGCAATGATGACGCGCTTGACGTGCCATGCCAGCACGTGCTGCCCCAATTCTTTTGTGCTGCCCAACACCCGCACACCGCGCACCAGCGTGCCGATTTTGTTTGGATCATCGTCTAGGAAGCCCGCCACGAGGAAATCGCCCTTTTGCTGCAAGGCGTCCAGCACTTGAATGCCCGTCTGCCCGGCGCCAACGATCAAGGTGCTGTGCTGCTGGGCATTGCCATTAGCGCGGCGTTTGTGATAAGAGTAATAAAGGCGAAGGCTGAAACGCATTGCCACCACCACAATCGCGTTGAGGGCTGCCTCGATGAAGGGGATCGAACGTGGGATAAACTGCCCACCCGTCGCATAAAAGCTGGTGAAAAGAAGCACGACCGAAAGGATGATGAAGCTGGAGAATGCACAAGCAGATGCCACTGAAAGCAGTTCGGTTTGCCCTGCGGCTGCCCAATAGCGCGCATACATGCCGTGCAGGTAGAAAACGCCTAAACGAATGGGAATGGCGATGCTGAGATAAAGGACGATGCCCTGCCATAGATCATTATCGAGCTGAAATGTTTCGAAGCGAACAACGTAGCTTGCTATGGTTGTGATGAGAATCGCAAGAATATCGAGTGCCAGAAAGTGTCGGTTTCGAAAGAGTAGCTTCATAAGCGCCTATCCTTGTTGCTGTCTATCCACATTGCAATAGACTGCAATGACTGCTAGAACATTGAGAGGATAATCAGAAAATCTTATTGGCAGCGCAGAATTTTTCGCGTTGTTGGCTTAGAATGCGTTAAGGGCTTAAATGCTCAGTGCATTCCTCACAAATATAGTGTACGTGTTGACACCTGCTAGGGAAAGCCTGCGTAGGCTAACGGTTCGCTTTTCCTAAGTGTACTGCACTTTGTTCAAAGCGCAAATTTTATGGTGATAATGTATTATAAAACTATTAAATAATTTCAACAAGCCTTGTCAGCATCTTAACAAGTGGAATGGGCAGCGGTGGCGCTCTCAGCTGCGCTAATCCGCTAGTCTTTCGATGTGCTAATCTGCCGAGCAGGTGCGGCGGTGCTAAAAGGCAGCCGTGCAATGGGTGGCGCTGTTGGGTGGCGATTGATGACGATTCCGAAGGCAGGCGCGCCATAGGCAGCTAATTGGCGGGCGGCGTGTGCTAAGGCGCGGCGGCGCGCACGTCCCGCTTCCAGCACCAAGAGCGGCTTGGCGTGAAAGGTCTTGCTCAGCAGCAGCGCGTCGCGGCTCTGGCTGAGCGCGGGCGTATCGAACACGATCAGATCATAAGCATACTCCACAATGAGCTGCCGCACCAATTCGTGCATCTGTGGCGATGCCAACAACTCTGAAGGCGTGCTATGCGGCGCGCCAACTGTGATTACCTCTAGGTTTGGCACATAGGTTGGCTGAATGAGCGCTGAAAGGAACAGCCGCACACGCTGTCGGAAGGCGTTTTCGGCGGCATCGTTCGAGATCAACGCCCGATCCCCGATGGGCAGCCACACACGCGCCAGATCAGCACTCTGCCAAATGTTCGATAAGCCGTTGTGATTCTCAACGCCCAAGATGTGGTGTAGGCTGCCCGCCCGCAGATTGGCGTCAATCAGGATGACCCGTGCGCCGTGCATGGCAAGCGCCACCGCAAGGTTTGCCGCTGTAACGCTCTTGCCCGTCCCAACGCTTGGGCTGGTGATGACCCATAAACGGCTAGGCACATTAAGCGCCATCAAGCGGTAGGTGATGTTCAAGCGCAGCGCGTGATAGGCTTCCGCAGCG
Source organism: Anaerolineae bacterium (assembly GCA_034432555.1). Classification (GTDB taxonomy): domain Bacteria; phylum Chloroflexota; class Anaerolineae; order Aggregatilineales; family UBA2796; genus CP2-2F. The sequence goes on along the minus strand of DAOUBW010000014.1, from coordinate 214,385 downwards.
GCAAGGCGCGGCTGATGCCACGTCACCAGCTTATCGGCATACACCGCTTTCTGACCAAAGGGCGGAATTAGCCCAAGGATCGGCGCGTTGAAGATCGGCATCAACTCATCGAGTCCGCGCACGCCGTCGTTCAAGCCTTCAAAGATCAGAGCAAACCCGAACACCAAACCACCGCTGATAAGGGCGGCGAACAGGGCAATCAGGCTTGCCGCCGTGCTGATCGGCTCGCTTGGCGGACGGGCGCGCCCCACAAGCTGCACGGTGTTCACCTCACCGCGCTTTTGGAATGCCTCTAACGTGCCAAGCAGTGTAGCAAGGCTGCTTTGGAGCGCCTGCACCTCTTGAGTCAGTTCGGCGCGGCGCGCAAACAGAACGCTTCGATCCTCTGCCGAAAGATTGGGCTGAGTCATGTTCAGATCGATCACTTCCAACTCTTGGCTGGCGCGGCTCAGGCGTGTTTGCAGGCGGCGCAGTTCGGCTTGCAGGTAGCCAAGCTGTTCTTCTTGGAACGCCAAGCGCTCCGAAGGGCTGATCGCCGTGATCTGATCGGCGAATGCGTTGGCAAGTGCGGCGGCGCGTTCAGGGTCGCCGTCAAGCACGCTTAGGCTCAGCAGCGAAGTGCCTTCGGCAAAGGTGGCGCTGAAGGCACTGCGAAGTGCTTCAAGGGAAAGGTCGGGCGCGTGCTGCGCCTGAATAGCGCTTAGCACGTCTTCGGTTTGCAAGCGGGCGATGTAAGTTTGGGCGAAGGTTGCCGCTGAACGGATCATCTGTGGATCAGGGTTGGTGAGCGCCATATAGCCGCCAATTTGCAGCACGGCTGCTGCACGGTAGCGCGGTGGCTGGCTCTGTACAAAGGCGTAGGCTGCCGCACCTGCCAAGGCGCTCACCACACCGATCAAGATTGCCCAACGCCGAAGGAAACGGCTCATCATCACTGCCCTAAATCGTTGGGAATGCCCCAAAACTTGATCAAGCCGTCGCTGCCGCAAGTCAGCAGGCGCGTGCCATCCGGCGCAAACACCAGATCGTTTAGGCTGCTAGTGTGCGCCAATTGCACAGCAAGCGGCTGTCCTGTGTTCACGTCCCAAACCACAAGGTAGCCTTCCTGTGTGCCAGCTGCCACCAAGCCGCCATCAGCACTCAGCGCGACGCTGGTCAGGCTCGCGGTGCTGGCAGGCAACTGTGCGCGCAAACTCAGCCCGATCACATTCCAGAGCGAGAGTGCGTTAGAGCGCCCAACCGTCGCCAAGAGCAAGCCCTCAGGGCTGAAGGCAATATCAAGGATGGGGTGACGGTCTCGGACTTGGGCAATCAGCACGCGGCTGCTGACCTCCCACAGCACCAACTGCGTATCCGCACTGCCAACGCCCAGCAGCGCATTGTTAGAGGTAAAGGCGAGCGCGGTGATCGGCGCACGGAAAATATCTTCGCCAAAGCTGGCGATCAGCGCGCCATTTTGAGCATTCCACAAGCGCACTACGCCGTCATCACCGCCAGAGGCGAGCAGGCGGCTGTTCGGGCTAAACAGCACCTTCCGCACAGGGCGGCTATGCCCTTGCAAAGTGGCGATCTCATTGCGCGTGCGGGCGTCCCACAGGCGGATGGCGCCATCCGAACTGCTGGCAGCGATGCGCGTGCCATCCGTGCTAATTGCCACGCTCAGGCGGTCGGTCATGCCTTGCCACAGGTAAAGCTGCTCGCGCTCTTGCAGGTCGAACAGGCGCACGGTGTTATCCAGCCCGCTGGAGGCAAACTGATCACCATAGCCGTTAAAGGTAAGGCTGAGGGCAGGCGCGCTGTGGGCAAAGAGCGAGCCTATCTCTTGCAAGGCGCTGACGGTGCGCCTGTTGATGGGCAAAAAGCCGACTGCCAACTGTTCCCGAATGGCGGAAGCTGTGGCAGTTTGTCCGCGGTCGGTCAGGGCGTTCAGGGTACCTTCAAAAGCGAGCGTGACGGTCTGGGCAACCACCGCCTGCGCGGTTTGGGTCAACAGATCGCTAATGCGCGCATCGAGGGTGGCTTGAAGCTGGATTGGGTTTGGTGTCGGTGTGAAGCCAAGCGTCTGCATCAAGATTGCATCAAAGGTGGCTTGCGCGTTCAGGGTGGCAGTCGCAGCGCCGATCTCGGTCAGGCGCAGTTCAACGTTCGCCAGCAGCGTCGCATATTGGGCGGTGGCATCCAGCAGCAGGGCAGAGGTGGGCGGCGGCGTGCCGCTGGGCGTCAGCGTTATGCCCAGCGTGCTGTAGAAAAGTGCGTCCACCGTGCTTTGGAAAGCAGCTGTGCCTGTCAGCCTAAACTGTGTGTCGGCGGTTTGGGTCAGGCGTTCTGCAACGTTGGCAACGACGGTCTCGTACTGCTGTGACGGGTTAGGGGAAGCGCTTGGCGTGGAGGTTGGCGCAAGGGCAGTTTGTGTAAAGAGCGCAGCAGCCGTTTGGCGCGCCTGTTCGGTGCGCGCACCAAAGGTCGGGCTGAGCAGGTAGGCGGCGGTCAGGCTGGCAAGGCTGCGTTCGCGTGCGGTGAGCGTTAGGCGCGGGTTGATGATTGAGTCAAGCGTTTGGCGTGCAGCGGTCAAGTCAGGTTGGGCGTGGAGCATACTCGGCGCGGCAAAGGCTGCCATCAGCCAGAGTGCGCCAAAACACGCCGCGAAGGCGAAAAATCCTGCTGTGCGCTGCCATTGATTCATAGCGTGCCTCACCTTGCTCACCTTATCATACTCGAAAATGGGCGCAATGGTGAGGCTGGAAATCGGTTAGGTGGGCTGTGTGCCGCGATCTTGCCAGCGACGGGCAAAATGAATCATGCCGTGCCAGAAGCCAAGCCCATAGCTAAGGTGCAGTGCCGCGAAGATCAGCGGCAGGCGCGGCAGATGCTGCCAGCCGTGCTGCGCCGCCAGCAATACCGACGCACCGATGTTTGCCGCCGCATAAGCGATAATCAACAGCAGCCACAGCGCCAGAAAGAACGGGCTGAGCAGGGCAAGGGCGCTGCCGAGGATCAGGGCTGCCACAAAGAACGGCGGCACAAATTGACGTAGGCTCATTTGGCGTGGGTGCTTTTGCAGCACGCGCACCTTATAAAAGCCATACTGATAGTACTGCCGCCATACGCGGCGCAGCGTGGCACGGCTGAAATAGCGCGAACGGATTTTAGGCGTCAGCAGCAGGCGAAAGCCAAGCCCGCGCAGCCGATAGTTATATTCGTCATCCTGATTGCGGGTGAGCTGTTCGTCGTAGCCGCCACCGCGCTCAATCACATCGCGGCGGTAGGCGGGAAAGGCAATCGTATCTGTGTAGAGCGCCTTGTCCTTCACGGTGCGGAAGGCAGAGCCACCTACGCCAAATGTGCTGCTCATTGCCAGTGCGATGCTTTGGCTGTAGGGCGTCTGCCCGATTGTCTCAATCGGACCGCCAACGCCATCCGCCGCACCGCTGAGCAACTGTGCCACACACTCTGAAAGGTAGTTCGGCGCAATCTCGCAGTGACCATCCACCCGCACGATAATCTCGCCCTTTGCCTGCTTATAGGCGAGGTTCATGCCGGTTGGCACAATTTGGCGCGGATTATCTATGACGCTGATCGGGATATGCGGATGCTGCGCGGCAAGGCGCGCAATCTCGGCGCGTGTGCCATCGGTGGACATGCCATCGGCGATGATGATCTCCATGCGCTCAGGCGGGTAATCTTGGCTCAGCACGGCGCCCAAGCTGCGGGCGATGAAGTCTGCCTCGTTGCGAACGGGCATAATCACGCTGACGAGGGGCTGCTGAGAGAGGCTCATGTGCTGCGCTTAACCAGTGCTTTCTTAGAAATTGCCATGTGCTGCGCTGTAACTGTGCAAAGCGAGCGGTCTTTACCCCACCCTAAGTCCACTTCCGATTCCCTTTCGTCGCGTGCGGGGAAAGGGCTAGGGATAGGGGTAAATCTGATCTGCCCAACAGTTAGTGTCGTCCCTGCCCTAATGGCTGGCGAAACGGTAACCTACCCCGCGTGAGGTCAGGATGTACTCAGGGCGCTGCGGATCCGCCTCGATCTTCTGACGCAAATAGTGAATATAGAGCTTCAGACTGTCAATGGCATCCGCGTATTCAGGTCCCCACGCCTCTTTCACCAAATCGGTGCGCGTGATGACGCGCCCCGCATTCCGCACCAGCACGCCCAGCAGGTTAAACTCTTTGGGCGTCAGGTGGATGACGCGGCTTTTCACCTTTACCTCACGGTTGAGGAAGTTAACGCGGAACTGCCCACCGTCAAAGACCAATTCCTCTGAGATGGCAGGTCCCGGCGAACGCCGCAAATGAGCGCGCACCCGCGCCACCAACTCATCATTGTCATACGGCTTGATGACGTAATCATCCGCGCCCATCTCCAAGCCCTTCACCACATCGCGGATTTCGCTGCGCGCCGTGATGAATACAATCGGCACATCGGAAAGTTCGCGGAGGCGGCGGCAGACTTCCCAGCCATCCATATCAGGCATCATCACATCCAGCAGCACTAAGTCGGGGTGTGCGCGGTAGGCTTTTCGCAAACCATCCTCAGCGCGATAGGCTTTGATCACCTCGTAGCCGCGGCGTTCCAGCAGAATACTGATCAGTTGTACAGTTGTTTCGTCATCGTCAACAACAAGTATCTTTTCGGGCATGGGTACACCTATTTATACAGTGTGCGGGATGATTCAGAATGATTGCTGTATGTACTCTAGCATGAATTTTAGGCGAAAGCAAGCGGTATTCTAACATATTTACGCCGTTTTTATCGGCATAGAACGCTTGTTTTGACGCGAATCTTGCCTGTTGGTCGGCTGTGGGGCAATTGTCCTTCAAGGGTTGGTTTGAAACAAAAGGGGCAAGTGAATTTTGCGCCAAACGCAAACTGCACCGAAGCACTGCGGTGCAGCTTGCTGAAACACATTTAGGGAGCGTGCGTGTGATCAGTATTCAAGATGATCGGTGCGCTCAAGGCGCTTGCGGAAGACCCAGTAGCTCCAGGCTTGGTAGCCCAAGACTATCGGCACCAGCAAAATTGCGACGATGCTCATGATGGTCAGCGTGTAGTCGCTGGCGGCAGCGTTGTAGATTGTCAGGCTGAAATCAGCGCTGAGGCTGGAAGGCAGCACACGCGGATACAAGCCGCTGAAGACTGTCACCACTGAGAGCGCAATAGCGACCATTGAGGCGATGAACGCCCAGCCCATTTGCTTTTCGCGGATGAAGAAGCCAATCGAGAGCATGGCGAGGACGGCAACAATTGGCGGAACACCCGGATTAACGCCCAAGCGCGTGAAAATATCAGTGCTGGCGTAGCTCCACACCACAAAGCCGCCAATGATGACGATAGCAGGCAGCCACAACCGTTTGGCAGTCGCTAGGGCGCGCTCGGCAACCACACCACTCGCCTTCAGGTTGAGGAAGATCGCGCCGTGCAAGGTGAAAATCAGCAGGCTTGCCACGCCCGCCAGCAGCGAATACGGGCTGACGAGATCGAAGAAAGTGCCTTCAAACATCATGCTGCCACCAATTGGCACGCCGCGAGCGATATTGCTGAGCGCCACACCCCATAAAATCGCCGGGATCAGGCTGCCGAAGAAAATTGCGCCATCCCACACCGCACGCCAACGCGGATTATCGTGCTTGCTGCGGAACTCGAAGGCTACGCCGCGCACGATGAGCGCCACCAACATCACCACAAGGGCAAGGTAGAAGCCGCTGAACATGGTGGCATACCACTGCGGAAAGGCTGCGAAGATCGCGCCGCCCGCCGTGATCATCCATACCTCATTGCCGTCCCAGTGTGGTCCGATGGTGTTGATGATCACGCGCCGTTCGCGGTCATCGCGCCCTAAGAAGGGCAGCAGAATGCCAACGCCATAATCAAAGCCTTCCAGCACGAAGAAGCCGACGAATAAGATTGCTATAAGCACAAACCAGAGGCTGTTCAAGTCGAAGTTCATGATATACCACCTTAAGCCTTTCAGGATGCCTAGAAACTAACGGCTACTTCAGGTTCGCTGCGCGGCTCCGGCAAAATGCCGCCTTCCAACTGCGTTTCGTCTTTGGCGAACTTGTTAAGCAGGAAAATATCGACTGCCATCAGCACGCCGTAGATTGCAGTAAACAGCACGAGCGAGAGCAGCACCATCTCTGCCGTTACGTTGGGCGAAACGGCATCGGCTGTGCGCTGCAAACCAAAGACGATCCACGGCTGCCGTCCAACTTCGGTCATCAGCCAGCCGGCAGTGTTCGAAGCATAGGGCAGCACAATGGCATACGGCAGAATCCGCAGCAGCCAGCGGGTATGCTCCAAGCGCTGCTGCATCACGCGGAACAACGCAAACCACGCGATCAGGATCATCAACATGCCGCCTCCAACCATCGCACGGAACGTCCAATAGGTGAAGGCGACCGGCGGCACATAGTCGCCAGCGCCGTACTTTTCTTCGTACTCTTTCTGAAGCTGGTTGATGCCCTTCACTTCGCCATTTGGCACGTTATAGGCAAGGATACTGAGCAGGGCAGGGATGCGAATGGCGAACACATCACGGCGACCGGGTTCATCGCCAATGGTGAGGATCGAGAACGAGGCAGGGTCTTCACTATCCCACAGCGCCTCTGCGGCTGCCATCTTCATGGGCTGGCTCTTGATCATGTGCTGGGCTTGGGAATGCCCATTCAAGGCAACCATAATGCTCGCAACGGCTGCCACCACCACGCCAATATGGAACGAGCGCATGAAGAACTCATGATTCTTGGTGCGCCGCCACAAATGCCAGCCGCTAATGCCCATCATGAAAAAGGCTGCTGTGAGCAAGCCCGCAAAAAAGACGTGCGGAAATTGCACCCAGACGTTCGGGTTGGTCAGCAGGGCGAAAAAGTCAGTCATCACTACGCGCTGCGTCTGGCTGCCATCGGGTAGAGTGACCATCTTGAGCGCGTAGCCGACAGGCTCCTGCATGAACGAGTTGGCGATCAAAATCCACAAGGCAGAGATATTCGAGGCAAGCGCGACTAGCCAAATTGAGGCGAGATGCACGCCTTTTTTGAGCCGATCCCAGCCAAAAATCCAGACTCCTAAGAAGGTGGACTCAATGAAGAACGCCAGGAGCGCTTCGATTGCCAGCGGCGCGCCGAAAATATCGCCCGTGAAACGTGCATACTCTGACCAATTCATGCCGAATTGGAATTCTTGCACAATGCCCGTGACGACGCCCAGCGCAAAATTAATGATGAACAGCTTGCCCCAAAATTTCGTCATGCGCTTGTAGAGTTCGTTGCCCGTGCGATAGTAAATCGTCTGCATGACGGCAACCAAAATCGAAAGCCCAATGGTGAGCGGCACAAAGAAGAAGTGGTAAACGGTTGTGACGGCGAATTGCAGCCGCGCTAGGGAGAGAGCGTCCACGCCTAACCTCCAATATGACCGAATCTGTATAAAATCGGGTTATGGAGAAAGCGTAGATCGCACAGGCTTTTTTATCAGGTGATAGCTGTCAGTATTTTTGTGTGACAAAACGCACAAATTAGAGGTGCTGCCTTCAGCGGCAGAGGCGTTGGGCGAAGGCAGTGTGGCGGGCGCGATAGGTGAAGCCTTGCCAGGCTGGCTCATCACGGCGCGCATAAAGGCTGATCTCTAGCTCGCGCAGTGGTGCATAGGGCGTCAGGCGTCCGTCGCGGCTGGTTGGTGCGGCAAAACGCAGCCCGCCCAGCCGATAAAGCGCATTCATCGGCACATCGGGCGCACACAGCCATGCCCATTCAGGCGCACCAAAGGCAGCGATCAACTCACCAACTTGCAAGGCATCGCTCGGTAAATGCATCCACAAAGCGGTGACGGGCAAGGGCGCATCAGGATAGCCGCTGAAGCCGATCTCCAGACCGTAGGGCGGCGCCTGACGGTAGCTACGCACTACCCATGTGCCATAGCTGCGGCTGCGTAATACCTCAACACGCAGGGCAGAGTCAGCCTCTAGCAGCGCCACAGCCTTGCGCAGCGTTGTAAGGCTAAAGTGGATGCCATGCCAGCAATCAGGCAGGGCGCACTCTGGCGCAAACAGCCCTTTGATAAAGGCGAGTGCGGCTGAGTCAGGCGTTCGTGACCCAAGCTGCCGCGCCGTGAACACCCCTGCCGCCAGCAGCACACCACACAGCAAACTGATCACCAATAAACGCATTGCACACTCTGTTTATGCTCTTAGCTATCATTATCATAACCCACAATCTGCCCGTGAAACAGATTCTAAGGGCATGATCAAGCGCACGCCGCAGGGCTTTGACGATCACCGCCGATCCGCTTTTCCACAAGCAGGGAAAGGGCTAGGCAAAACTGTGAAAATGTATGAATTTGGTATAGGATTGTGCCTGTTCAAGCGCAACACCAAAGGATTAAGGATATGGGACAATTCTCAGGCAAAGTTGCCATCGTCACGGGCGGCAATTCCGGCATTGGGCAAGAGACCGCCTATCAACTCGCCGCCGATGGCGCTAAGGTGGTCGTCGCTGGGCGTGATCCCGCCAAAGGGCAGGCGACGGTTGCTCAGATCAAAGCGAAAGGCGGCGAGGCGATCTTTGTGCAGGTGGATATCACCCAAAGCGCTTCCGTCGCGGCGTTGGTGCGCCAAGCGGTGGATGCCTACGGGCAGGTGAACTACCTTGTGAACAGCGCTGGCGCTGTCGGACCGGTCGCCAACACGGTGGAGGCAACTGAAGAAGATTTCAGCACTGTAGTGACTACCAACATTAACGGTGCGTGGCACTGCATGAAATATGTCATCCCAGAGATGCTCAAGGTTGGCGGCGGCGCCATCGTGAACGTTGCCTCTGTGATCGGTGTGATCGCCTTCCCCGGCTTGCCCGCCTATGCCAGCAGCAAAGCGGGCATGATCATGCTGACCAAAGTTGCCGCGCTGGAATATGCCAAACAGAATATCCGCGTCAACGTTATCGCACCCGGCTCAATCCGCACGCCGATGTTCATGGATTTCTCCGGCGGCACGCCTGAAGCCGAAGCGTATATGGCAACCTTCCATCCAATTGGGCGCATTGGTGAGCCGCCAGAGGCAGCCAGCGCGATCTTATGGCTGCTCTCGGACGGTGCATCGTTCGTGACAGGGCATGTGATGCCTGTGGCGGGCGGTTGGGAATTGCCGTAGGCAAATACCTTTGCTCAGCGGACGCTGAACGTGCCAATGAACACGCGCTGCTCAGCGTCCGCACTTTCGCTTTGTGCAGCGTAGCGCGTCAGGCTGCGCGGATCGTACAAGCCGACTGCCACGCGGTAATTGCCTGATGGCAGATCGGGCGGCAGTTGGAGTGTGTGGCGCTCGCGGTAGAGTCGGCGTGGCAGCCAATTAGCAGGCGGCAGCGTGCCATCGCCCACCCGCTGATCGCGCTGCGCTGCCTCGATCAACACACCTGCCTCATCGTAAAGGTGCATGAAGACCACCGCATCGAACGGCGACTCAGCCAGCAGCGACCACGCCAGATCAAGCGTGAGCGTCCGCGCTGCCGCATCATGGGTTGTGCGTGCCTCGCGCAGCGCCACCGACTCGGCAAAGGTTGCCAACGAATCACCTTCAGCCTCTGCCTGATAATCGCCCTGATAGAACCAATGGTAGTAGGGCATATAGAAGCCTGAGTCTTGCACGCCTTCCACCTCGACGCGCAGCGTCAGCGCCGCACCCGTGATCAGCGCACGCGGCACTAAGGTGCTGATCTCCAGCCACCTGCCCTGAATTTCTGGCACAACGCGCACGCCCAACGGCTGATCATCGGCATATAAGCGCAAGCTAACTGCATGTTGGGCATGGACACGCATTACCCACAACAGATCGCGCGCTGCTGCCACCTGAATCGTAAAGCGCTCACCGCCCGTCAACAGGCGTCCGCCGTCCGAGACGCGGCAGCTTGCATTAGCAGCATCGGGCGGCGCGCACGCCACATAGTTCAGCGTGTAAAGCTCCGTTGGGAAGCCGAACCGCCGCACCGCCTGCCACCACGCATAGTTGTGCGCTGCCTCGCTCGCCAAATCTGCCACATTGAGGCTGTCTATGAGCGTGAAATCGGCGAGGGCAGCCAGCGTACTCGGCTGGTGCGGCAGCGCGGCGTAGGCGGCATATGTCCAATCGGCGCGGTAGAGGAATTGCCCGCTTTCGGTGGCAGAGGCGGCGTTGATCAGCGGATAGGTGGATGGGAAACTAGCCAAGATTTCGCCAAAAACGCCGCTCTGCTCAAAATAGGTGAGTCCGCGTGCATCGGGATAAATGGCGAAATAATCGGGACGCCACGCGCTGCCATACATCGCCTCAAAGACTGCGCCCGCGCCATGCCGCCAGGCTGCCGCCGCTTTGGGCGTTGTCAAGCCGACCACATCATAGGTGGTTCGGTTGCCCACATAGCGCAGCACGCCAATATCATGCACGCCAACGATTGCCTCCGTCGGCAGTGTGGCAACTGCCCGCGCCAACGCCATTTGGCTAAAGGCAACTTCCCGCGCATTTTCGGCGTAAAGGCGCACCCAAGTGCTGCTGTTCAACAGCAGCACTGCCGCGATGAAACAGGTAAGGCTACCCATAGCAAACCACGCAGCGCGCCGCTGGAAGAGGCGCGTTATGCCAGCGCACGCATAGCCGAACAGCACAATCAACAAGACGATCAGCGGCTGCTGGTAGCGCTTGAACTGCCAAAAGGCAGTTTCCACCAATGCTGTGATCGCCGTTAGCCCTAGCAGCCACACGCCGATCAACTGGCTGATGTGACGGTGGCGTTGGAAGGCAGTTCGCAGGGCATAGACCATGAAGGGCAGCGCAAGCAGGGCAAACGGCAGCGTGACGTACAAATTTATGTCGGTGAACAGCTCTGCCCAAAGGCGCGCCGCCGTGTTCAGCACGTCGCTCAGCAGGCTGCCGAAATCGGCTGGCACATTGTATAGGTAGCTTTTCGCCTGCATTCCGCTGCCGCTTGGCGAGCCTGTCAGGGCAAGGTTGAGCAGCGGCTGCGCCACAATGCCTGCTGCAAGCAGCGCATAGTAGGGCAAGGTGCGCCAAAATTCGGTGCGGCGCTGCCCTGCTAACACATAGAGCGCTGCGCCAACGCCGATCACGGCGCCCTCAGGGCGGATCAATGCGGTGAACGCCCCTGCCAACAGCGCCGCACGGACATGCTCAGCGCGGGCGTGCCACAGCGTCAGCAGCATGGCGTAGATGAACAGCCCCGTCTCCATGCCGGAGAGGAACGCCCAAGCCAGTGAGCCATGCAGGATGAACAGCAGCGCCGTCGCCAAGCCGAACCATTTGGCATAGGGCGCGTTGGTTGCCGCTACCAAGCGTAAGATCAACCGTGCCGAACCATACCACGCCAACACGCCAAGCATGAGCGCCCACCAACTCAGCGCTTCACCGGTGAAGCCCAGCCGATAGCCGACTGCCAACAGCGGCGGATACAGCAGGCTGGTAGCGCCGCTGGTTGGCGGCTGGTCGGCGTTGTAGCGGAAGGGATGCCCTTCTGCCAACGCCCGCGCATACTGAAAGTGGATATAGGCATCATCCAGCGGCAAGATGAGCGTGTCGCTTTCGGTTGCCCGCAGCGATGCACCGATGAACGCCTGAATCACCAGCAGCAGCGCGATAATCAGGAGTTCAGCACCAATGTGCGGTGCAACGCGGCTGATGGCTGCCTTGCCGCGCGCTAGGATGTTCATGCGCCTTGTGTAACGTGCGGCGCGGGCGAGTCATCTTCTAATGGGTAGACTTGCCAGCCTGCTTCAGGCGTATCCATTTCCTTCAATGCCTGCTCTGGCACGGCGACCAGCGTGCCGTTTGCCTCAGCCGCCACTGTGCCGTTGGGAAGGATGATCTCGGCGGTAGAGGTCACAATCCGCCCGCGGTCCTTCTCCACGCGCCCGCGCACAGTGAGCTTGGTGTGCAGCGGCACCGGCTGGCGAAAGCGCACCTCAATGCGCGCTGTGTACATCAGCCGCGTAAAATCGCCCGCCAGTGCGGCGCGGGTAAGCGCCTCATCCAAAATGGCAGTTACCACGCCACCATGGGCGATGCCCGGATAGCCCTGATGTGGATCGTGTAGCACGACTTCGGCGCGGCAAGCGGTGCTGCCATCGTTAAAGAAGCGCAGACGCAAGCCATCGGCGTTTTCAACACCGCAGGCGAAACAATGGCGCGAGTTGGGCTGTAGGGCATCCGGCGCACCGACGCGCTCCAGCGCACCAGAGGTAAAAGCAGACTTCATAGAGACTCCTGAATGGGTTGATTTTAGTGTGAATAGCCGTTGGCAAAAGTGTCTATCATCAGTTTGACATCATCGCCAAGCGGATATAACACCGGACAAGTGCAGCCCGATGCGACGTATTCGCGCACTTTGGCGCGCACTTCTTCGGGCGTGCCGCTGGCAGTGATGAGCTGCACCACGTCATCTGGCACAAGCGCCATCGCCTGTTCGATCTGTTCTTCGGTGGCGGGCCACGTCAGCACTTGGGCAATTTCGTCAAGCAGCTCTTGGCTGACGCCGCTTGCCTTCATAATGTGCGGCTGCTGCCCAAGGTACTGCGTCACCAGCTTGCGAGCGCCGTCGAGCGCCTTTTTGCGGTCACGATCTACGCTGGCAACCACCAATTGCGGACGATCAATGCTGTCCACGCTGCGCCCTGCCACTTTGGCGCCCTGCTCCAGTGCCGCCATCGCCTCTGTGTTATAGGCGGGCGAGACAAGGTAGTTCAGCAGCGCGCCGTCGGCGATTTCGCCCGTCAGCGCCATCATCTTCATGCCGGTGGCGCCGATGTAGATCGGCACATTGCGCGGCTCGCGCCGTCCGTGAACGATATCTAGCTCAATGCCGTTCACCTGCACATACTCGCCCTGAAAGGTGACGCGCTTCATCGCCAGCAGATCGCGCACCACCGTGACCACTTCGCGCATGGCAAGCAGCGGCTTCTCGCGCTTGATGCCGACGTTTGCCGCCAAAGGATTCCACCAGGCGCCAATGCCCAAGATGATCCGATTCGGCGCGAGATCGTCCAGCGTCAGGAAGGTGGAGGCGATCAAAGCGGCATTGCGCGTCCAGTTGTTGATGACGCCAGAGCCAACCTTGATCTTGCGCGTGGTGGCGGCAAAGGCAGCCATCGGCACAACGGCATCGCGCACAAGGCGGCTTTCTGCCTGCCAAACTGCCTCAAAGCCATTTGCTTCAGCATACTGCACATAGCCGATTGCCTCAGGCAGTTCGTGGGCATCCTGCAAATATAAAGCGACTCGGTCGGGCATGGTGATTTCTCTCCCGTGTTAGAAGGCGGCAAAAGTCTATTGGGTGGGTAGAGTATAGCGCAGCTTGGCTAAGCTGTCAGTTTTGCCAAGAGTTCATGCGGCTTAGACCAGAAAATTAATTCGGAGTGCGGTTCAAGCAAGTTGAAATCTTCTTCTGCCTTTGGTGAGGCGTTTGCTTGGTGTTTGCAAATGCAGCCAACGTAGCGTTTCGCCTAGGGCAAGACGAACTGTGCGTTTTTTCGGCAAGGAATAAATCGAGAATATCTCCATCAGGGTAGAGGTAGGGTGTGCGAATGCGCGTGTATGCACCATGCTGTTCGCATGTGAACAACCCAGCCATCTGACTTTGAAGCGTTTCGCAAAGACTCATTAGAAAAGTTCCTCTTGCCACGGCGGCGGCTCACTGAGCATACCATTGTGGCTAAGATTTGCCTCTTGGCAAAACTGTTGCCAGAGTAAAAGGGGTGCTTCCGCACCAACTGTAATATCTGTTGGCTCATAGGCTTCTCGGTCACCAAAGCGCTCTGTCCAACGGTGTTTATGCGTTTCGCCAATATGTTGACCAGATGGGTTACGGTGTGCTTTGCCAACATCTAATGCATAGATGCGCCCACCTTGCCGATGAATAATGACATAAGAACACATTGGTATTAGGGGATTATAACTCCCTTTTAGAAACAGAGGGTAACCCTGTTCCGAAAGAATCTCAACTCTGAACTCAAAGGCAGGATGATCAGGGTTAGGTTTCCATATCAACATCACCGTCAATATATTTCGTTGTATCTGAGAGAATTTGCTCAAATTCATTCTGGTGCATGGCATTTCCTGCTTAGGGCAGATCGCGCAGCGCAGGCACACCACCTAAGGATTCAGCATGGCGCACCGCATTCCGAATGGCGGCAGCGGTCACTTCGGCGGCAAAGGCGCTCACCGTCATGGCGGCAGCTTCCACCTGACCGGTTGCCAAGGCAAAGATCGTATCACCATCGAAGGGCGTGTGGGCAGGACGGATTGCCTGCGCCAAGCCGTCCTGTGCGGCAGAGGCAACGTAGTTGGCATCTTCTTTGCTCAGGCGTGCATTGGTCGCCACCACGCCAATCACGGTGTTGGTGGGCGGCGGCGTGCTCTTTTGCATTCGCAGCATGTTCAGCGCGCCGAAAAACTGCCCATTCTGATGTGCGCCGGCGATGATGTTGCTCTGCTCATCCAGCACATCGCCCACAGCATTCACGGCGATTAGCGCCGCCACAATCAAGCCGTTGCCCAAATGGATGGCTGCACTGCCAATGCCGCCTTTGGTGGCGTTCGGTAAGCCCATCAAGCGGCTGATGACCGCACCCGTGCCTGCACCTAAGCTGCCTTGTGGCACGGGCGCGGCGCTTGCCGCTTGGCAGGCGGCATAGCCCATCGCCGCGTCGGGACGCCGATCCGAGCGCCCAATGTCCAGATCGAACAGGATGGCGGCTGGCACAATCGGCACGACGCCGCCCGCTGTTGGGTAGCCAATGCCGCTTTCCTCAAGGTAGCGCATAACGCCATCGGCGGCTGCCAAACCGTAAGCGCTGCCGCCCGCCAACACGACAGCATGGACGTGCTGCACAAGTTTGGAAGGGCGCAGCAAGTCCGTTTCGCGGGTGCCGGGCGCACTGCCGCGCTGATCCACGCCGCCAACGGTCTGTGGCGGGCATAAAATCACGGTGCAGCCGGTGACTGCCTGTGTATCGGTGGCGTGTCCTACGCGGATGCCTTCAATGGCAGTCAGCGTTTCATTGGTCGTCGCCGTGGGTATCGTCGTCATCTTCGTAAAAATCCTCATCTGGCAGCCCGTCATTTAAGCGTGCTGCCACATCATCGGGATCAAGCACTAAGAGCGCTGCTTCATAATATGCCTCTGGCACCACCACCTGAGCCTCGCCCAAGCCGATGGATAAGCCCAGTATGATACCGACCGACTCGCGGTGGATATAACTAGGGATGCCAAAACTTGCCAGCCGTCCGCTGATGATGGTTGCCTCTAGATAGCTGGCAGTTGCCACCACCATCCACACGGCGCGATCAGGTTTGGCGTGCGGATCATCGTCGTCCTCAGGGCGGATGGGATGATTCATGTTTAGGATGCCAACAAGCTGCCGGTACGGCGTGGGCGCGTCGGGTCAGGATCAGGGTTGGTGGGCGAAAGCGGCAGCACCACCGTGAAGGTTGTGCCGATTCCTTCGCGGCTCTCCAGCCAGATGCGCCCTTGATGTTGATCGACAACGCCCTTCACGATGGAAAGCCCTAAGCCTGTGCCGTCAAATTCGCTGGCGGCGCGCTCGGAGCGGAAGAATTTATCGAAGACAAAGGGCTGATCTTCGGCGGGAATGCCAATGCCGCTATCCGAGACTTGAAAGACGATGTTATCGGAGTCGCGCCACAGGCTGACCTTGATATTGCCGTTGTTGGGCGTGTATTTGATGGCGTTACCCACCAAGTTTGCCACCATTTGCTGAAGGCGCAGCGGATTGCCGACTAAGGTTGGCAGGCTCGGTGCGACATCTAGGGTAAGGGTATGCCCACGCTGCGTTTTTTGATGCTGCAAGCCATCAACTGCCTTCCGAACAACGCGCTCCATAGCGACAGGCTCAAGGTCAACATTGAAGCCTGCCTCAATGCGGCTCAGCTCCAATAGTTCGGTGATGAGCGCAGTGATGGAGTGAACACTCGCCGTGATCTGCTCGACAAAGCGCGTCTGCTGCTCGTTGAGCGTGCCAGCGCGCACCAGCAATTCAGAATAGCCAAGCACAGCGGTCAACGGTGAGCGCAGATCGTGGGCAACGGCTGCCACGAAGTCGCTCTTGGCGCGGTCGAGCTGCTTCAGGTGCGTAATATCTTGCATCACGGCAGCACGCCCAACGCTCTCGATGATGGTGAGCTGCGCGTTGAGGAACTTCTCGCCGCCAAGCGTGATCTCGCTGCGCCTGCCACGTCCGCTAAGCGCTTCCTTAGCAAAGAGCGCCAACACTTCCGGATGGCTGATGACGGTATGCAGTGGCTGCCCGACAAAATCGGTGCGCGTGATGTTGAAGGCGTTGCGCGCTGTGGCGTTGCAGAACAAAATGCAGTCGTTCGAGTCAACCACGATCACGTAATCATCGGTATCGTGCAGGATGGCATCTAGCGTATCGCGCTCGCGGATCATCTCGGCGTACAGGCGCGCATTTTGCACGGCAACGGCGGCAAAATCTGCCAATAGCAAGAGAATTTGTACGTCGTGCGGCTCAAAGGAGCGCGCTTCAAGGCGATTATCCACGCTCAACACGCCGATCACTTTGTTGGGCGCACGCAGTGGCACATAGACAATGCCCTTAACCAAGAATTTGGTTTTGATCTTGACCTTATCCTCATTGCCGCCAACGACCAACGGCTCGCCAATGCGGACGACCTGACCAGCAAGGCTATCCTCCACAGGCAAGCGCAGGGTATGCACCGTTTGCTGGTCAAAGTTTTTGGCAGCGCGCACATAGAGTTCGCCGCTCTGCTCATCCACCAGCATCAGGCTGCCTTCTTCCGCACCGCTGAGGGTCACGGCTGCCTCAACCACGCTGTTCAGCACCTGCTGCAAATCCAGCATGGCAGTGACGCTGGTGCCGATGTTCATCAAGGTGCTGAGTTCGCGCAGGCGCTTTTCAAGGCGGCGGTTAGATTCGAGCAGATGGGCCGGCACACGCTCTTTGATCTGATCCTTCCAGTGGCGGCGCAGTGCCTCGCGCACGGCGTTGATCAGGGCGTCTGCCGTGATCGGCTTGATCAAATAGTCGTAGACGCCGCTACGTAAGGCACGCACCGCCAACGCCTCAGAGCCTTCCGCCGTCATCAGGATGATCGGCGCGCTGAGGTTTGCCGCGTGCAGCGCCTCGATCATCTCCAAGCCGTTCAAGTTTGGCATCATGTAGTCGGTCAGGATCAGATCGGGCTGCAAATCTTGGGCAAGCACCAAGCCTTCTTTGCCGTCGGCAGCCGTCAGCACGTCGTAACCTTCGTTTGCCAATACGGTATGGGCAATAAAATCACGAATCGGTGCAGAGTCATCAACGACAAGAATACGTTCGTTCGGCATTAACGTTCCCCCAAGCGGCATGGCATTGCTATTGAATAAGCATAGCGCTTTCGGGATTTAGGGACAAGTCAGGCACAAGCCAAGCCGCCCGCACCCCAAAACGCACGCACTTATGCTACAATGGGCGCTCAGACATCGCCCTTCCCAAACAGATAAAGAGCAAGATGACCACAAAAACCTTTCGCACCACGTTGCTGCTGCGCCTGCGCCAACGCAAGCGCGAACGCTGGCTGGCGGATGGCGCACTGCTGAGCGTTGCCGCCATTTGGGGATCAACCTTCTTCATGATCAAGGAGGCGACCCAGACTTTCCCCGTGCTGGCATTTCTGACGCTGCGCTTCACGATTGCCGCCCTATTCCTACTGCCGTTCGCGCTCATAGCGATGCGGCGGCGCGGTGTGTTGCCTACGCGCCGCGAGTGGGCATGGGGCATCGGTGCCGGCGTGCTGTTCACAGCGGGCTACATCTTCCAGACCTTTGCCCTTCGCACTGTGGACGCCGGACGAGCTGGTTTCATCACAGGCTTGTATGTCATCTTTGTGCCGTTCTTGGGCTTGGTGGTGCTGCGGCAGCCCATAGCGCGCCGCGTGCTGCTGGGCGGCACTTTAGCGCTCTTGGGCATGGTGCTGCTTGGCTACGCGCCGGGCGGCACGCTGTTAGGCGATGTGCTGGCGATTATTTGCGCCTTCGCCTATGCTGCACACATCCTTGCCATTGGAAAGATGCCACATAGTGCCGATTGGCGTTTTTTGGCACTTGCCCAAGCGCTGACCGTTGCGGTGTTGTGCGGCATTTTGCTGCCGATCATGGCGGCGGTGCGCGGCTGCTTTGCCGAGCTTTGCACGGCACTGGCGCCCTTTGCCGATCCGCTGCCGTCTGCCTTGCCGATCAACGTGCTGTTGGTGGCGATCTTCACAGGGCTTTTGGCAACCGCCTTCGGTCTGATGGTGCAAGTGTGGGCGCAGCGCATTTTGCCGCCCAGCGACGCCGCGCTGATCTTCGCCCTAGAGTCGCCTTTTGCGGTGCTGTTCGGCGTGCTGTTCCTTAACGAGGTGCTGACGCTGCTAGGCTTGGCAGGCTGTGCGCTGATCTTTGCTGGCACGCTCTCGGTGACGATAGGCGGACAGCAAGCGCTCGCCACTGATCAGAGCTTGGAAGTGGTGGCGAGCGATTAGGCTACAATCCGCCACGCCTGCTCAGGGGTTGGACTGCCATTTGTCGATCATTTGCGCGGCGCGCACAGTGTGAACCGTGCTGGGTTCACTGCCCCACTGTTCGGCGATCTGTGTTGGTAGGTTCATGCTTTCTATATTTTGAAAGCCGCCTTCAGGGCGCAGCATGTAAGGCAGGCGGCGCTTATCGGCAAGGCGATAGCGCTCAATTTCGACGGCGGCAAGGCTGTAGTCAGGATTCAAGTACAGGGTGGCAGTGTGTTCTGGTTGATCATCATGCACAGCCTGAAAAGCGCGTTCGGCAACCGAAGTCAGCGTGACGCCTTCCCGCGTTAGCGGTGTGAGCATCAGCGCACGAAATGCCCACTGCTGGCGGCGCAAGCTCTCTTGCAGCAGCGGATCGCTCTGCCCGTCGAGCGTCTCGGTTTGCGCGCCAAGCGACAGCCCAAAGAGACGGCGTGTTTCGCGCCGCTGCCAGCGGTCAGGCTCCGCGTAGGCAACTTCGGTAGTGATGGCAACTGGCAAGCCCAAGAAAGCGCGTCCTTGCCGTGTCAGAGTCAGCACCAACGCTTCAAAGGGCAATGGGCGCGTAGCATAGCGTGCAATGACTGCCTCTTTAAGCATATTGCGGGCAGCCAGATCACCTTTGGCAAGGGATAGGAAAAAGGACATTGATCAATGCTCCATCAGTGACGCTAAGAACACTATCTTATTGTACGGACTACGCACACAGAACACAAAAGTTGCCTCATTTGATCTGCACTAAACATTCACAACACCTTAACACCTGCACGCCAATTTTCGGGTATGCTATCCATGAGGCAGAATGCTCAGCATGGGTAAGAGGGTGAAGCAATGGCAGGCTTCAGCATTGGCGAGACAGTCGGTGCATATCGCATTACGGAACAGCTTGGGCAGGGCGGCATGGCGACGGTTTACCGCGCCTATCACGCGAACCTTGATCGGGACGTGGCACTGAAGGTGCTGCATACCTTCTTCAAGAGCGAAGCAGGTTTCCTAGAGCGTTTCAAACGCGAGGCGCAGATTGTGGCGCGCCTTGAACATCCCAATATCGTGCCAATCTATGATTTTAGCGATCACGACGGCGTGGCATACCTTGTCATGAAGTTTGTGGAAGGGCAAACGCTCAAGGCGCGTATGGATCAAGGCACACTGACCATGGCGGAGATCGTCCGCATTGTGCGCGACGCGGCAGCTGCCCTTGATTTTGCTCACAGCCGCGATGTGCTGCACCGTGATATTAAGCCGTCTAACGTGCTGATTGATAAACAGGGGCAGGTGTATATTGCCGATTTTGGCTTGGCGCGCATCGCCAGCAGTGGCGAATCAACCCTCAGCCAAGATACACTGCTCGGCACGCCGCAATACATCTCGCCCGAACAGGCGCAAGGCGCACGCGATCTTGATCCGCGCACGGATGTCTATTCCTTTGGCGTCATGCTCTATGAGATGGTTGTTGGGCGTGTGCCATACACGGCGGATACACCTATCGCAATCATCCATAACCATATTTACGCGCCGCTGCCGCTGCCAAGCACGGTTAATCCGAACGTTTCGGGCGCCGTGGAGCGCGTGCTGCTGAAGGCGCTGGCAAAAGACCGCAATGATCGCTATCCGAGCGCTTCTGCCCTTGCTAACGCCTTCGCGCAGGCTGCCGCTGCGCCCTTTACGCCACCCGTGCGCGCTTCAACTGCCGTACCCAAGCCGACCATCCTCCTTAAGACAGCCCCGCCCAGCAAAAAGCCTGCTAAGCGCAGCAGCCGCGGTTGGCTCTTCGGGTTGGCGGCGCTTGCCGTGCTTGTGGTTGGTGTGGCGCTGATTGCCGTGATCCAACAAAACCCACAAGCGTTGATCCCTACCGTTGCCGCGATGGTTGGTAGCCCAACTGCCCAGCCGACTCAAGCGCCGCCCAGTTCGCCCGTCATGCGTACCCTGCCGCCTACGTGGACGCCCGCACCCACTGGCACGCGCCCACCGACCGTTACACCGCTGCCCACCTTCACAGCACTCCCTGAAACTGCACAACCAACCCGTCTTATTCAGCGCGCACCCTTGTTGGCGGCTGCCAATGCCGATCCGCTGGAGAGCCTCGCCCCCAACGCGCTTGCCATCCTGAGCGAAGCGCAGGCAAAACGCCTTGTGGAAAGCAGCCCTGAAAGCCCTATCGCCTACTTTGTCTTAGCGCTTGTGCAGAATCGCATTCATAAGATCAGTGAGGCAAAGGCGAGCTTTGAACTTGGTGCAAAACTTGCCAAGAACGATCCGATCCTCTTGGCAGGACTGATTGAGCGCCTTGAGACGTTCCTTGCACGCGGTTCAGGCAGCGCACTCATCTTTGCCGATGTGCTGCTGAATGCCTATCTGTATAGCGAGCCGCGCAGCACCTCCAATCACCACAATAGGGCAGGACAAGCACTCTACGATTATGCCGCCAGCAAGACCAACACCCTTGCCATTGGTGAGGCGTTCCAAGTGGCTGTGACTGAGACCAAGAGCGCCGAACTGACCGCCCTAGCAGCGCTTTTCCTGCACACACAGGGCGAAGCGCGTGCGGCAGAGGCAACCTTGAAACAGGCAGGAGTACTTAAGAGCGATACGCCTGAATACACACTGGTAAAAGGCATTTTGGCAAAAGACGCAGGTCAGCTTGATCTTGCCCGTACCACTTTGCAGGGCGTGGCAACCCGCACCGATTGGATCGGGCGCAAGGCAGCCGAGCTGCTGCGCGAACTCTAGGGCAGGGCGGCGCACTTTGCGGTACACTCTGCCTTGTGCAGCCTGCATCTAACGAAAGGACGTTCACACAATGCGCTTGCCGATTGTTGCCGGCAACTGGAAGATGTACAAGACTCCCGCTGAGGCGGCTGAGTTCGCTCAAGCAATTATCGCGCCACTGCTTCCTTTCGAGGGCGTGGAGCGTGTGGTTTGCCCGCCCTTTGTGGCAATTCCTGCGGTGGCAGCCGTTCTGCGCGGCACGCCGATCAAGGTTGGCGCGCAGAATGTGCATCAAGAGCCACACGGCGCTTATACGGGCAGCGTTTCTGTCCCAATGCTGCAAGGCTTGGTGGAATACGTGATCATCGGGCATTCGGAAGTCCGCCACTATCAGGGTGAGACAGATGCCCTGATCAATGCGAAGGCGAAGGCACTGCTGGCAGGCGGGCTGAAGCCGATTATTGCGGTTGGTGAATCGCTGGCGCAGCGTGAGGCAGGGCAAACTGTCGCCCATGTTGGTGGGCAAGTGCGGGCTGCCTTAGAGGGCATCACGGCTGAGGCGCTGGCGAACGTCGTGATCGCCTACGAGCCGATCTGGGCGATTGGCACCGGCAGAAATGCTTCGCCTGAGGACGCCAACCAGACCATCAAAGAAGCGGTGCGGGATGTGTTGGCAGAACTTTATGGCGCCGCCGCTGCCCAGACGGTGCGGGTTCAGTATGGCGGCAGTGTGAAGCCTGAGAATATGCTTGCTTATATGTCCATGCCTGAAATTGACGGCGCATTGGTTGGCGGCGCATCCTTAAAGGTGGACGACTTTACGGCATTGGTGCGCCTCGCCCAAGAAGCAAAAGGCGCTTGACACGGCGATCTGTCTATGTTCGAGAGCGACTTCACCACGTCCGACATCCTCAATTTGTTCACGCCATGGGTGGTGTTTGGCGTGGTGGTCTTTTTGTTGGTGCGCTCACAGTTCTGGATCAGGCAGCATTTGTTCGGCATCGGCTTGATCTGGCTCAACAGCAAAGACACCGCCGCGTGGGTCTACATCCTCGTTTTGCTGCCGGGCATCCTGTTGCGCGAGATCAGCCGTTGGGTAGTGGCAGGCATGTTAGGCATTGCACCTGCTTTCATCACGCCCAAACCGCAAATCGATGATGATGGCATTGTCGGCACGCGAGTCTTTCATTTCGCTTCCCTCAACCCAATCTATATCGGCATCATCGCCATCACGCCCTTAGTCGTCGGTTTCACCATCATGTTTGTGATCAGCCATGGCGTGCTGAATTTGCCGCAAGTGTTGCTGCTGCTTGGCAGTGCTGATTCAGTCGCACTCCGTGAGGCAGTCGGCGCACTGTTGGCACGTCCCGATTTGCCGTTGTGGGTGTACCTACTATTCGCTGTCACCAACACCATGCTGCCCACCACCTCTGAACTGCGAAGCACATGGTTCATTTGGGTGATTTTTGGCGCTTTCATCCTCTTTTTGGCAGTCTTGGGCATGTTTAACGCCATTTTGATGATCCTTGCCGGTCCGGTCGCCACCGCAATGTACACCCTTTCGGCGATCTACGGCAGCGTGCTAATCGTGAATCTGGTCATGTTGCTGGTGATCGGTGTGGTGGAGAGCATCGTCAGCCGCATGACCAACAAAAAGGTTGAATATCAGCCCAAGCCGCCTGAGCCGAAACGCTCTGCCCTTGATGCGCCGCGCAGCATTTACGATGTGCGGCTGCCCACACCACCAGCACCCGGCAAAGCACTGGCAGCCGGTGCAGCGCTGAAATTAGGCATGGGTAAAGTGACCCCTGAAGGCGAACTGCCGGCGCGTGCCACTGGCACTGATCTGCCCGCTGTGCCGCCGAAGGCAACACCGCCCGACCCTGCACCCGCCCGACCCGTGCCGCTGCCGCCCGCCCGCCAGCAGCCTGCTGCCTCACCGCCACCCTTAAGCGCTGCGCCGCGCCAGACTGGCACACAAGCCGCCGCTAAACCGTTGCCGCCGCCACCTCAGCGCGCCGAACCGCCCGCGCCCCTCCCTGCCAAGCCGCCGCCGCTTGCCTCTCCTGCACGGCAAACAGGCGCACAGCCCACCCAAACTGCCCGTCCACCGAGCGGTGCCCTCGGCACCTTCACCAGCCGCCCGATCACGCCTGCCCCAAAGCCTAAACCCAAAGAAGATGATGTGATCGAGGGTGAGGTGATCGAGAACAAAGACGACAGCGACCTCAAATACGTGACGGTTGACGAAGCCTGACGGCTGCCTTCACAGCCGATGTGTGACATTCTTCACACAAAATTTGTGACCCGCATATGACAGAATCACGCCTTATGTCAATAGGCAGCGCTGCCTTCGCGTGGGACAATTCGGCATATAGCACCCATCTAAAAAAGCAAACACGTTATGAGGGTTGCCCATTCCCAACGAGGAGTAAGTGATTATGGCAAAGGCAATTTCCGCCGTCCCCGCCAAAGATAAGCCCGAACAGAATGGCAAAGGGCAAGGCGGCACACAGTGGGTTTATTTGTTCAGCGAACTGGATATCGCACAGACTGCCGCAGGCGGCAAGTGGGATGATGTACGCGCTTTTTTGGGCGGCAAGGGCGCTAACCTTGCCGAGATGACGCGCATCGGGCTGCCGGTGCCACCCGGCTTCACCATCACCACGCGCGCCTGTAATGCTTATTTGGACTCTGATCAAACCTTCCCTGCCAGCATGTGGGATCAGGTGACTGAGGCGGTGCGCGCTGTGGAGGCAAAAACAGGCAAACAGTTCGGCGATCCCAACAATCCACTGTTGTTCTCCGTGCGTTCTGGTGCCAAATTCTCCATGCCCGGCATGATGGATACTGTCCTGAATTTGGGTATGAACGATGATGTCGCACGGGGTATGGTAGCACTCACCAACGATACGCGCTTTGTCTACGATGCTTACCGCCGCTTTGTGCAGATGTTTGGCTGTGTGGTAATGAACATTGAGGACGAGGCGTTTGAGGACTACCTGACCGAGACCAAAAAGAAGCGCGGCGTCAGCAGCGATACCGAACTCACCGCCGAGGACTGGCAGCAGATCACGGCTGAATTCAAGCTGATTTACCGTAAGCACGTCGGTGAGGAATTCCCAACGGATCCCTATGAGCAGCTGGGTAAGGCGATTGAAGCCGTCTTCAAGAGCTGGAACGGCAAGCGCGCCATTGATTACCGCAACGCCGCCAACATTCCGCACAATCTCGGCACGGCAGTCAACGTGCAGACGATGGTCTTTGGCAACATGGGCGAAGGCAGCGGCACTGGCGTCGCCTTCACACGCAATCCAAGCACCGGTGAGCGCAAACTCTTTGGCGATTACCTGATGAACGCGCAAGGCGAAGACGTGGTCGCGGGCATCCGCACGCCCAAGCCGATCAGCGAGTTGGAAAGCGATAGCCCTGCCGTTTACAAGCAATTTGTGGCAGTTGCCGAAAAGCTGGAGCAACACTACCGCGATATGCAGGACGTGGAATTTACCATTGAGCGCGGCACGCTCTACATGCTGCAAACACGCGATGGCAAACGCACGGCACGCGCTGCCGTCCGTATTGCGGTGGAAATGGCAGAGGAAGGCTTGATCAAGCGCGAA
The DNA here is from genome assembly GCA_034432555.1 of Anaerolineae bacterium. Classification (GTDB taxonomy): domain Bacteria; phylum Chloroflexota; class Anaerolineae; order Aggregatilineales; family UBA2796; genus CP2-2F. Next base: position 189,494 of record DAOUBW010000014.1, on the reverse strand, counting down.
GAAGCCGTGCTGCGCGTCTCGCCCGAACAAGTTTCCCAACTGCTGCACCCACAATTTGATCCTGATGCTAAGCGCGATGCCAAGCGCAGCGGCAAACGCATCGCCACGGGCGTGAATGCCTCGCCCGGCGCAGCCGTTGGCGTGGTTGCCTTTGATGCCGACCTTGCCGAGAAGTGGGGCAAGGCGAAGAAGTCCGTCATCATGGTGCGCCCAGAGACCAAGCCGGATGACGTTCACGGCATGTTGGCAAGCAAGGGCATCCTCACGTCTCGCGGTGGCGCAACCAGCCATGCGGCAGTCGTTGCCCGCCAGTTTGGCGTGCCATGTGTGTGCGGCGCGGAAATGCTCGAAATTGACCTGCGCGCCCGCGTCATGAAGGTTGGCGATATCGAAGTGCATGAAGGCGACACCATTTCGATTGATGGCACCAGCGGCGAGGTGTTCGTTGGTGAACTTAAGCGCGAAGTGCCAGATTTCATGCGCGAAACCTACCTGCAAACGCTGCTCGGTTGGTCAGATAAATTCCGCCGCCTGAACATCTACGCCAATGCGGACTATCCACAAGATGCGCGGCGCGCCCGCGATTACGGCGCACTGGGCGTTGGGCTGTGCCGCACGGAGCATATGTTCTTCCAAGAGGAACGGCTGCCTATTATGCAGGCGGCTATCCTTGCCAAGCCGAACAGCCCTGAGGAACGCGCCGAGCTGGACAAGCTGGAAGTCTTCCAATACGACGATTTCTACGGCATTCTGAAGGCGATGGACGGCTTACCCGTCATCATCCGCTTGCTTGATCCGCCGCTGCACGAGTTCTTGCCCGATCACGAGCAGTTGGCGCTGCGGGCGGCGGGTCTGCGCTTGATGGGTGACCGCCCGAAAGAGCTAGAGCGCGTCGAGGCGCTGATGAGCGCCGTTGAGGCACTCCGCGAGTTCAATCCGATGATCGGCTTGCGCGGCTGCCGTCTCGGGATTACACGCCCTGCCTTCAGCGAGATGCAAGTGCGCGCCCTATTCCGCGCCGCCTGCCAACTGACCAAAGAAGGCTATGATGTACACCCTGAGATCATGATCGCCGTGACTAGCACCGCTGATGAAGTGCGCGTGCTGCGCGAACTGGCAGAGCGCATTGGTGCAGAGGTGATGAAGGCGATGGGCTGCGCCGTCAACTACAAGATCGGCACGATGATCGAGCTACCACGCGCCGCGATCACTGCCCACAAGATGGCGGAATACTCAGAGTTCTTCAGCTTTGGCACCAACGACCTGACCCAGACGACCTTTGGCATCAGCCGTGATGATGCTGAGGGCAAATTCCTGCTGGATTACGTGGAGCGCGGCTTGCTGCCAACCAATCCCTTCCAGCAGTTGGATGAAGAAGGCGTCGGCTTCCTGATCGAGGTGGCAGTCGAGCGCGGACGCAAGGCGCGCCCTGATCTCGAAGTGGGCATCTGCGGCGAACACGGCGGCGACCCTGCCAGCATCGGCTTCTGCCACAAAGCGGGCTTGGATTACGTTAGCTGCTCGCCCTTCCGCGTACCTGTGGCACGTTTGGCAGCGGCACACGCCGCCCTGAAGGAAGCCGGGCGCAGCGCCAAAGACGACTAAGCTCCCCTAAGTTTCCACATCGCTAATCCTCTTGCCTCCAGTTCAAGGGTTTGCTGCACAAGCAAGCCCTTGAACGTTGATCGCGGCGCGCAACGCGCAACCAATACCAAGCAACGGTGTTGTGCATTATGCCAAAAATTTGGTGATTGGAGTGTGGCAGGCGTGGATGTTCTACAAATGCTCTTGAATGCGATTCTGGCTGCTTTGATTGGCTATGCGCTTGGCGGTTTTCCATCCGCCTATGTGATTGGCAAGCTGAACGGCATAGATATTTTCAAGATCGGCAGCGGCAATATGGGCGCAACCAACATTTTACGGGCGCTTGGCTTCAAGTGGGCGCTGCTGGTCTGGTTGATGGATACGGGTAAAGGTATTTTGGCGGTGTTGGTGGTGCGTGCCGTGCTGGTCGGCGATCCGACACTGCACAGCATCTTGGCAGGCATTGCTGCGGTGATTGGGCATAGCTGGTCGCTGCCGGTGCGCCTGATCACGGGTCAGTTGCGCGGCGGCAAAGGTGCGGCAACGGCTGGCGGCACTTGGCTGATCATCTTCTTCCCGTGGGCGCACCTGATTATTGTGCCGCTGAGCGTGATGTTTGCCGTTATCATCGCCACGCGCTACGTTTCGCTGGCAGTGCTGGCAACCGCAGCGACTGGTCTGCTGGTCGCCCTGCATTTCGTCACGCAGAATACTACCAATGCCTCACCGCTGTATTTCATCTATGCGCTGGCAATTGTTGTGCTGGTGTACTACCGCCATCGGGAGAACATTCAGCGCTTGCGCGAAGGGCGTGAGCGCCGCATTGGTGACCCTGCGTGAGGCTAACGCGCTTCGTGGCGGTGCTGCTTGTGCTGAGCGCGTGCAGCACCGCGCCCTTGCCCACAGCCACGCCGACACGCGTGATCGTGCCGCCGTCACAGGTTACAGCGCCCACACTGCCGCCAACCTGGACGGCACCACCAACGCTGACTGGGTTACCAACCTTCACCGCTTTTCCAACGGCAACGGTACGCCCAACACTTAGCGCAGAGGTGCAGTGTGAGGTTTTCCAACTGGTTGCCGCACCGCGTGAGGGCAGCGCCCTTGCCTACGCCGATGAAGCGCGTTTTGGCTGGCGCGGCGTGCCACGCGGCGGCGCGGTGGGCATCAGTGTGGGCATTGAGGGCAGCGGCGCGGGCATTCGGCTTGCTGTCCCAGCGGAAGGCGATGGCATCTTTACCTTCTCGCTGCTGCGGCTGCCCTCAGAAGGCATTTACTACTGGCGGGTGTGGTTAGCCCATCCGCTCTATGGTGCAATCTGCCCGTATACGGGCGCTTTTACGCGCCTGCCGCCTGTGCCGAATGCTACGCCCTAAAATCTTCAGCGCAGAACAGTTCGGGGAAAGCCAAGTATGGATAGTTTAGCGATCTCCCTCTAACGCATCAGGATTGCGCGCCACACGCGGCTCGTGCGCCACTTTTTTGCCCGCACCCAACGCCACGCTGCGCTGATAGGCTGCCCAAACTGCCCGCGAAAGCACCGTCCGCAAGCCGCCCTTCTCAAGGTGATAGATTGCCTCAGCGGAAGTGCCGCCCGGGCTGGTCACCTGATTGCGCAGCGCAGCGGGATGCTCATGGCTCTGCGCGGCATACTCGACCGAACCGCGCATGGTCTGGATCACCAACTGCTCTGCGATGCGCCGCGAAAAGCCTAAATGCACGCCGGCATCAATCATCGCCTCCATGAACATAAAGACATAGGCAGGTCCCGTGCCGCTGAGCGCCGTTGCCATATCAAGGTAGTGTTCATCTTCCACAAAGACCTCTTGCCCGAACGAGGCAAGAATCGCCCGCGCTTGCTGGCGCTGCAAGTCTGGCACGCTCTCGGCGGCTGCCCAAACCGTGATGCCCTGCCCAATACGTGCCGGTGTGTTCGGCATGGAGCGCACCACGTTCGGATTGCCTAGCCCATCGCTGATCTGCGCGATGCTGGCGCCGGCAATAATGCTGATCACCAACTTGGGCAGGCTGCCTAACTCACCCAAATCGGCAAAGACGCGATCCAGCACCTGCGGCTTAATGCTGAGGATGAGAATATCAGCGGCGCGGACAGCCTCACGGTTGTGCGTGGTGGTCTGGATACCAAAGCGCGCCTGAAGCGACTCACAGCGCTCTGGCAGCGGATCCGCCGCAATGATCTGGTCTGGGCGCAAGATGTTATTCCGCAGCAGACCGCTGATCATCGCCTCTGCCATCACGCCACTTCCGATAAATGACGTTATCAGACTATCAAGACCGTTCACATCGGCGCCATTTTGATTGCTCATGATTTTTCCCCTGTTTCCTCTGCAATTGGATATCCAACATCGAACACTTCGCGCAGCGGCAACGAAAAATCAGGCAAGATGCTGCCGCCCTCAAGCCTATCTGCCTCACCTAGCGTCACGATCTGCACCTGATCGCCAATGCGTGTATGCTGTTCAAGCACTCGCGCCTTCGGAAAGACGACCCAGACCATCGCCACGCCAAAGCGCAGATAACGTGCGGCTTTCTCGCGCACTTGCGTATGGCTATCGCTGGGCGAGACAACTTCCACCACCAGCGCGGGCAAATCGGTGGCAGAGCGCGTTGCCTGAATGCCGGTGATGTGCGCCTTCGGAATGAAGGCGATGTCGGGCGCCAGCACAGTATCTTCGGCAAAGCGAATGCCGCCTTCAGGGTTTGTGACCACACCCAAATTGTGCGCCTTCACAAAACTACCCAGTGCGATGATCAAGGCAGTGCTGATCAAAGTTGGTAGTTGGCTAGAAGGCGCCCTTTCAAAAACTTCCCCTGCAATCAACTCGCAACGCTTCTCAGCATTTTCAGGTTGTGCCAGCCATGACTCAAAGGCATTCGCCGTCATCTTGAGCCGTTCTTGGATAGTCATCCACACCCCTCCAAACTGCCTTACGGCACTAGCTCACAGCGGCAGCCGCCTTGTAGTATGCCACCTCTGCGGCTGCCAAACGTTCCCGATCCACGCTTACGCCAAGCCCGATGCCCTGTGGCACGTCAATGGTTGAGTCTTGGGCATTTAGGGTGAACACTTCTTCGGTCAGGTCAGGATCATAGTAGCGGTTGGTGGCGCTGATATCGCTAGGCAGCGTGACGCCGCTTAGGGACGCCAACGCCAGATTTGCCGCCCTGCCAACGCCCGTCTCCAACATGCCGCCAATCCAGAGTGGCACGCCTTCAGTGCGGCAGACCTCGTGAATCTTGAGCGACTCGATCAAGCCACCCACACGCGCCGGCTTCAGATTGATGATCCGTCCCGCGCCGATTTGCAGCATCAAGCGCACATCATCCGCCGTGTGAATGCTCTCATCGAGGCAGATAGGCGTTTGGAACTGCGGCTGCAACTTGCCGTGCTGGTAAATATCAAGGTAACCAAGCGGCTGCTCGATCATCAGCAAGTTCAGATCGTCAAGCTGTTTGAGCAGTGGCACGTCATCCAGCGTGTAGGCGCTGTTGGCATCTGCCATGAGCATAATGTCAGGGTAGGCGCTGCGAACGGCGCGCATCAGGTCAACATCCCAGCCGCGCTTGATCTTCAGCTTGATTCGCTGATAGCCTTCGTTCAAGCGCTTTTCGATAATGGCAAGCGTGGCATCAATGCTGGGCTGAATGCCGATGCTGACGCCAACCGTGGCGCGCGCTTTGCGTGGCGCGCCGTCGCTAAGCAGCGCGCCGAGCGAAAGATTACGTTCGGTTGCCACTGCCGACCAAAAAGCAGTCTCCAACGCCATACGCGCCATTGGATGCCCACGGAAGGCGCGCAGTTTGCCTAAGTCGTGCTGCCCCAGCACGCCGGGGATGAAAAAATCGCGCAGCACATGCAACGCAGTTTCGGTGGTCTCGTAGCTGTAGCCGGGCGCCCAGGACGCCACACATTCGCCCCAGCCGATGATGCCGTTGGCAAGTTCAAGTTCCACCAGCACAGCAGCGCGCAGCGAGTCCTGCCCGCCATCGCTACCGAAACTGGTCACGAGGTTTTCAACCAGCGGCATGGCAATCGGGTGTAGGCGAATATGCGAAATGGGCGACTCGGCGCGGAGTGGGTAGCTGTCTGCCATGAGATATTCCTCTCTAGTTAGTGCTGAAACGGTTAAGGCGAATCTCGCTATATTCAGCGTAGCTTAGCACGTAAAAGCTGCGGCTGCGCCCTTCATATTCACCGTGGATAAAATCCGTAACGGCATAGCCTTCGTTGTTGATCAGGCGCTCCAGCACGCCGCGGCTGTGAGCGCGCCACGCCTCTGCCAAGCCTACATCGCTGTTCAAAATTGCATCATAATCGGATGGAATTTCAAACAAAGCGAGCGTGCTTTGTGGCTGCTCAACTTGCTCGGCGGGCGTGGGCAGGTTTTGCGCACTCACGCCCGTCGGATTCAGGATGTTGGCGGTGCCGTCAATGTACTGCTGTAAGGTTAGGTGAGTGCGCTTGCCGCTGAGGCGCTGCTCAACGCGATTGCTGGTCACCCACCATTCTGCCAGCAGGCGGTCGGACGAATGCAGCTTCACCAACGCTGAATCGCCACTGCCATAATAATCACGGTAGTAGACTTGCCCAATGGCGCCCAACTTGCGGATGTTCAAATGCGCGTTGCGGCTGACCAACGGATCAAATGTCCAGGTGATCAGGCGAATGCCTTGCTCAATGGCAAAACGGCGCTGCGCCAGCTTCAGATCGTAGCCGACGCCCGTGCCACGATATTCAGGCTGCACTGCCATGCGCTGCGAGACCAGTTTCAGGTTTGCCATCGCCGGGCGGTCTGACTCAGGCGCTTCGGTGCCAAGATAGCTGATGATGAAGCCGATCAACTGCTCACCGCGCAGCGCGCCCAAGATCGAGCCGCCGTTGCGTGCCAGCGAGATCAGCATATGCTGGTAGATAACTGTGGTTGGATCGTCCCAAACCAAGCGCTGAAGTGTCTCTACAGCCTTCAATTCTTCCAGAGTTTTCAGCGGACGGATAACATAGTCGGACATAGTGCCTCTCAGGATAGGTGTTTCTAAGCGATGCGGCGTGGGCGGCGGCGCAGCATCGCGCGGAGCAGTTCCACGCCGTAACGCCTGCCGCGCATGTAGGTGAGGATCGTATCTTCAAAGCGGCGCGGCCGCATTTCGAACAAATCGTAGAGCGTACTCATGGAGGCTGTGCGGTTGCTGGCGAGCAGATCAAGCCATTGCAGCGTCAGCGGAAAGTAGGGAAAAATTCTGCCGAGAAGACCGGCTGCCACACGCAGCATCCACGGTGGCATCGGCACGATCAGGCGCGGTGCTTTGGTCACGCGCATCACTGTGCGGACAATCTCGTTAAAGGTCATCAATTCTGGTCCGCCAATGCTCAGCGTTTGATCGACTGTATCCAGATGTTCCATGCTGCCTACCAACGCCTCGATCAGGTCGTCGATGTAGAGTGGATGCAGCAGCCCTTCACCGCGCCCTGGCTGGAAAAAGACGAACGGATTTGCCCGTAAAAGCTGCGCGATACCATTGATAAAGGTATCGCCGCGCCCAAAGACCAAGCCGCTGCGGAAGATGGTGTACGCCAAACCACTGGCACGCACCAGTTCCTCAACTTGTCCCTTGACCCGTAGCAGCGTGAAGGCAGACGACGGCGCCGCGCCCAAATGGCTCAGCACCACCAACCGCCCGATGCGCGCCGAACGCCCCGCCGTGATGATGTTCTGCGTGCCTTGTAGGTCTATCCGCTCTAGATCGCGCTTTCTGCCCCACCACTGCGCGCTGGCAAGGTGAAAGACCGTATGGACACCGATCATGGCGCGGTAGAGGCTCTCGGCATTGTAGATGCTGCCCTCGACCACTTCCACCGTTTCGCCTAGTGCAGAGGGTACTTTTGGGCTGTGTGCCGAAAGCACGCGTACAGGCTTGCCTTCTTGGGCAAGCCGTGCGATCAACGCTTGTCCCACAAAGCCTGTGCCGCCCGTCACCAAAATCATTGTCTCACCTACAGAACTGCCGCGTGTTGTGTGTTAGGCTGTTCATTATACCTGATTGTGGTGTGTTCGGCGCGGGTGAGCCTATCGCAGTTGCGCGCCCGCCCTGACTGCGCTACGATTCAGCCTCACCTTGCCTGATTGGTCGTCCAACGCAAAAGGATATTTGCTTATGTCCACACCGCCTCACATGCCCCGCCACGCGCTGCTCTCTTGGGCAGATGTTGATCGGTTGATCGATGTTCTCGTGCCGCAGATTCGCAACGTCGGTTATTTCGACGCCATGCTGATCATCACGCGCGGCGGCATTATTCCCGGCGGCTTGCTCAGCGAGGCGTTGGACATCAGCTATACCCTAATTGCGGCGGTCAGCTTTCAAGGCAACCTAGAGCCACGCGCACAGCTTGCCGCCATGCCAACCTTTTTGCAGTTCCCTGAGGATGAGTTGCTCTCTGGACGGCGCACTCTAATTGTAGATGACGTATGGGGCAGTGGGCGCACCAGCACAGCCGTGAAGAACCGCTGCCTTGCCGCCGGCGCAACGCCGTTTTCGTGCGTGTTGCATTTTAATCCCTACCGTTCGCTGTTCAGCCGCGCCGAACCTGATTTCTATGCCGCCGTTGCCGACGCGCACGTCATCTATCCGTGGGAAGTGGATCGCGGCACGGATCGCATTCCACTGGGCTCGCCTGAGGATAACTGAGCGCCTTTATGGTTGATGTGCGCCCGCTGCTCAATTTGCGCTCGGATCGGCTCTATGGGCTGCCGCTGTTGGTGCTTTACCTGACCGATGGCTGCAACAGCCGCTGCCTAACCTGCAATATTTGGCGTGCGCCGCGCCGCACCATGCCGCTGGCGCTGGCGCTGCGCTTGGCAGAGGAAGCCGCCGGGCTGGGTATGCGGCATGTCCTGTTCAGCGGCGGCGAAGCAATGCAGCATCCGCACTGGGCAGAGATTGCCGCTGCCTTTCGGGCAAACGCTATTAAGGTCGGTTTGCTGACCAACGGTATTTTGCTCAAGAAGCAGGCGGCGCAAGTGATCGAGACGGTTGATCAGCTCACGCTCAGCTTGGATGCCGCCACGCCTGAGCTTTACGCGCACATTCGCGGTGTGGATGCACTGCCGCTGATCCTCGAAGGTATGCTGGCGCTTGCACCACACCTGCCGATCACAACGCGCACAACGGTGCAGCGCGCCAACTTTCGCCACCTCTCGGCAATTGTTCGGGTGGCAAAGGCACACGGCGCACGCAAAGTCAGCTTTTTGGCGGTGGATACGGCGAATCCAGAGGCATTTGGCGTCCGTCCGTCCGAGTCAATCCAGAATCCTGCGCTCAGCGTTGATGATCTGCCCGAATTTGCCGCCGTGCTGGACGCGCTGGAGCGCGATCACGCCGCCGATTTCGCCAGCGGGCTGATCGCCGAATCACCGCAGAAGCTGCGCCGACTGCACACCTTCTTTGCCGCCGCCCACAGCTTGGCAGCTTTCCAAGCGCCGCCTTGCAACGCACCGCACCTCTCTGTCGTGGTGGAAGTAGACGGCAGGCTGCGCCCGTGCTACTTTTTGCCGACGGGCGGCAGTGTTGCCGATCAGCCCTTGTCAAATGCCCTGAACAGCGCTGAATTGCGCGATCTGCGGCGCGCCTACCGCACGGGCGAACGCGCTGAATGTTTGCGCTGTGTGTGTCCGCTGCACCGCGGTGCAAAAGCGTTGCTGCGCGACCTGCTATGAACTTGCCTGACAGTGGGGCTGCCTTTGAGCGCGTCGCTGCCACCTACGACGCTGACTCCACCAACGCACCGCTGAGCCGCTGGCTGCGCGCCGAACTGTGGGAGCGCCTTGCCGCGCTTTTCCCACCAGACTCTTACCTATTGGAGCTGGGCTGTGGCACGGGTGAGGATGCAGTTTGGCTGGCGCAGCGCGGCGCCCGCGTGCTTGCCACCGATGTTAGCCCACAGATGTTGGCGATCACGGCGCAGAAGGCGTCGCAGCACGGTGTGGCACACCTGATCGAGACGCGCCCGCTGGATTTTGCCCACGCCGAAACATGGACGCTGCCCGACTCTGCCTTTGATGGCGTTTATAGCAACTACGGCGCGCTGAATTGCACCGACCATTGGGCAGCCTTAAGTGCAGTGCTGGCGCGCACGGTGCGGCAAGGTGGCTATGCAGCCTTCAGCGTAATTGGGCGCTTCAGCGCGTGGGAAACGCTCTGGCACGCCGCACACGCCGATTTCCGCACAGCGGCGCGCCGTTGGCGCGGCAGAGGGACTGCACAGATCGGCGGTGTAGCGTTCCCGATCTACTATCCGACAGCGCGCCAATTCCGTAGGGCGTTCGGTGTGGCATGGCAGCTGCACAGGCTGCACGGATGGAGTGTTTTCCTGCCACCGAGCGATGTCTACCGCGCCATTGAGCGCCGCCCGCGCCTCATGCGCCTGCTGTGCGCCTTAGAGCGCCGCTTTGCGCGCTTGCCCATCAGCGCCTACCTCGCCGATCATTTCTGGATTGCCCTACGGCGCACAGGTGGATAGCTCCGCTAATTGCAAGCCGTCTACAATAGCCGTCGAGAGATAGCCGGCGGAGAACTGCACCAATTCGTTAGGCAGCACAGTCAGCAGGCGTGCCGAAGGCTGATGTTGCCTGCCGCCTGCATAAAGCGAGGCGATGCCACGCAGTGTGCCGTCGGTGGCACGGTAGGCAAGCAGCGCGCCATCCGCGGTCAGCGTGTAGAGCAGGCAGCCCTCACCAACTGCCAGCAGCGGCGGCTGTGTTGGCAGCGAAGGCAGCCGCACTGTCCAGCGCAAGCCGCCGCCCGCCGCATAAGCGTAGAGCATCTGTCCATAGCCGGGGTAGATATAGAGATTGCCAAAACTATCCGCCGCTGCCTGCGCTGCACGCCCAAGCGCGATGCCTGCATCCAAGAGTGGCGTTAGAACGGCATCCGGGCTGAGCAGGTTCACCTGTGAACCAACCGTGATCAGGAAGCCGCCGCCCTGCACAGGCAAAGGCGCAACAGGCGAAGGCGCCCGCGCTGCATAGAGCAAGCGCCCATCGCTGTCCAGCACCACGATTTCATAGGCGCCGTCATTCTCGACAGCGGCTGCCAGCAGCGCGCCGCTGACCGCGTAGCGCTCTATACGCCGCCCGAGCGGTTCGCTCTGCCAGCGCACGCGCCCATCCACCTCATAGGCAACGGCACGGTTTTGGTCATCCAAAAAGAGGATGGTCTCGCCTACGCGCAGCGGCGGCGTTCGCAGCGGGCGGTCTGCGCGCCATGAGGCAACGAAACGCGCTCCCTCAAAAACAAAGACCTGACCCGCGCCTGTTGCGCCCAAAATGCGACCATCAGGCAGCGGCGCAATGCCACTTAAGCCATCCACACGCAGCGCCCAGAGCGGCGTGGTCAGCGCGCCGCCGTTGGTGGCAAGCCTGCGCCCTTCCAACTGAAAGCGCGTAGCATACACAGCGCTGCCATCTGCCAACCAAAGCGGCGGCGCCGCTGGTAGGCTGCCCGCGGTCACGATGGCACGGAAGGCAGGGCTTAGCCGCAGCCGCCACTGCTCGGTGAACTCAATGGGGTGCAGCCAACCGCCTTCCAGCGGATCAGTGTTCCAGTAGCCGGGACCGCCCGTGCTGGCGCGCATTCGGCGGATTTCATAGTGCAGGTGTGGCGCACTGTTGCGCGGATTGCCAATTGTGCCGATGATGTCGCCACGCAGCACGCATTGCCCCACACGCGGGAAAATATACGGCTCACGCGGCTCCATATGCCCGTATAGCGAGAAAACAATGCTGCGATCGGGCAGGGTGTGTTCAATGATGACCACGCCTTTTTCGGTATCCCAGCCCTCAGGATCGCTAAACGTGATCCTGCCACGCGCAGCAGCACGGACAGGCTCACCCGTCCGCTCAAACGCCATATCTACACCGCTGTGATAGCCGTTGAAGCCCGCACGATACATGCCGAAATCGTCATGATCAAGGCTGATGCCATCAATCGGATAATCAAAGCCATCTACAATGCCGCAATCCACATCGGCTTGGGCAGCAGCAGGCAGGGCAGGCAGGGCGAGGGCAATTATGAGAAAAACAATCAAGGCGCGGCAGACCGCAAAACGCACAGGCATAGCAGCATTCCATCCTAGCCGGTCGGTTGGCTGCTGTTTTACCCAATGCCGCGTGCGCAAGCAAGGGCAGAACGTAAAAGGGCGCGGTGAATTGTGTAGTGATAGTCTAGGTGCGGCGGCGCAGCCAACCCATCTCTCCAGCCCTTTCGCCGCAAGCGAAGAAAGGAGATCAGAGGGTGTGCGAAGTCCCGCCCTGCGTGCGGGGCGGGATTTAGGGTGGGGTAAATTCTTCTAATCCCACGTAAAAGGGCGCACCGAAATGCGCCCAAGCGGCTGTGAGATGGCACCTGGCTGTTGTTGTTAGTCGGCGCTGATTGCCTCGCGGGCGTAGACCGGGTAGAGCCAATCGGCATACTGCGGCACGTTGCCGCGCACCACATCAAAGAAGAGCTGCCGTAGCGAGCGCACAAACTCGCCCATCTTGCCCGTGCCAACAGGACGGTGATCCACGTAGGAAACTGCGGCGATCTGCACGCCTGTGCCGCACAGGAACACCTCATCTGCCACGTAGAGTTCGCTGCGGTCAATCTCGCGCTCCACAATGTCCATGCCCAACTGCTCGGTGATGAGCGTGAACAAGCTGCGGCGCACAATGCCCTCTAGGATATTGGCGTAGACCGGCGGTGTGATGACCTTACCACCGCGCACCATGAATAAGTTGGCAGCACTTGCCTCGGAGACATGCCCGTCATGGTTTAGCACCAGCGCCTCGTCATGCCCATTCATGACGACTTCAGTCTTGATCAGGGCAGAGTTGGCATAAGCGCCGCTGATCTTGCCGCGCACAGGAATAGCGGTGTCATCCACGCGCCGCCAGGTGGACGTGCCAAGTTTCAAGCCCTCCTCATGCTCAAGATAGCTGCCAAAGGGAATGGCGAAAATGGTCAGATCGCTCTCCAGATCGTGCAAACGCACCCCAATGCCCTCGTGCGACTTGTACGCCAGCGGGCGAATGTAGGTATCTTGGTGATAGTTTTCGTGGCGCAGCAAGTCCACCAGAATGGCGCGTAGTTGCTCTGGTGTGTAAGGAACATCCATCAGCAGCAGCTCAGCGGATTGCTTCAAGCGCACGAAGTGATCAATCGGACGGAACAGGTAGAGTTCGGCTTTATCGGCATTCCAATAGGCGCGCATTCCACCGAAAACAGCCGTGCCATAGTTGAGCGCGTGTGTCATCACACTGACTTTTGCCTGCTCAATCGGCACGATTTTCCCCTGAAAGAAGGCAAAACGTGGGCTGCTCATGAGTCACTCCTTGTTGCAAGATGCATTACAACGTCTATAGCTTGATTGTAGATCACTTCTATATAAATAGCGAGTAGGTCGGCTTAAAACCGAACGCTTTTGTAAAACAAAAACGTCCGCCTAGAAAACACTCCGGCGGACGCTGCACTTTGGGCGGACGGACGCGCTTAGCGGTAAGTGCTAAGGTAGGCGATTACGTCCTTCAGGTCTTGCAAGTCCATCTGATCGGCGTAGTTGGCGGGCATCTGCACTGCCTCGCCACCCGGCACGATGTAGCGGCTGGGATACAAGATCGACTCGGCGAGGTATTGCTCGGCAGTGTAGTCAGCGAACTGATCCAGCCTGAGGCGGATATTCTCCACACGGGTGTAGGTGCCTGCCGTTGGCGCAAAGTTGTAGGCAGCGCCGCCGGCGGCACTGTGGCACGCTGCACAGCCAAATGCCGTGTACTTCTGCTGACCGGCTGCCGCATCGCCGCCGCTCAGGTCAAGCACCATGACATCCACACCGGCGCCCAACACTTCCTTATCGGCATCTACGGTGCCTTCACCGGCAATCTTGAACTGCTGGCGCACATCGTTTGGCGTCAGCTTGATTGCCTCTTCGCGGTAGTTGATCAGGTAAGCAACCAGGTTCTCAATCTCGTCTGGGCGGAGCGGACCGCCGGCTTCTTGCCCCCACGCCTGCATGATGTTGCCATTCCAAAGCTGCCCGCTGGTTGGGCGCCCGGCGATCAGCGTGGAGCGCAAATATGCCTCTAAGCCACCCGTCCAAGAGAGTTCTTTGAGGCGCGTATCGCGGTTCAGTTCCCAGCCTTGGGCGCGCAGTTCCTCCACTTTTGCCTCTTGTTCGGCGATACGCGGCAAGAGTTCATCAATCTTCTGCGGCGTGGCAGGGTCGAACAGGCGAATGCGCGTATCCAGATCATCCAGCTGCAATTGCAGGCGCTGGCGTTCCTCAGAGCCTTCAGCGGCAGCATCGCGGCGAGCCATCAGCTCAACACGCTCAGCAATATCTGCCTGATAGGTGTCTATGGCGCGCACAAGGCGGTCACGCTCAGCACGTAAGGCGCGCAGTTCATCGTTTGCCACCTTGCCCGGATTTTCGTCTAGAAAGAGCATCGGATTCTTAAGGGCAGGCGCATAGCCCGATAAGCCCAAACCATCCTCCGCATGGCAGCTATAGCAGTTGTTCAGGTAGAGTTCCGCGCCGCGCTCTATAGAACGCCCTTCCCACTGCTGGGTAAAGACTTCCATGCGTGCTGGCTCATTGATGACAATCCAGCCGACGAGCAGCATGATGCCAACAAAGGATGCAATGCCCAGCACAACTTTATTTTGAATGTTCATTTGACGTTTTTGTCCTCAGCATTCACAGGGCTGATGTGCAGTGCTTCAGGCGGCAGAGGCGCGTACATGCTACGCACCTCGCGCCGCCTTGCTATGCGTAGTGCTTAGTGACCGACATTCTGATATTCAGAGCGGCGGTCAACGAAAACCTGCTTACCGGAGGCTTGCACCGCAGGCACCATGAAAGTCTTAGGCAAGCCGTTGGCGTCCAGCTCTTGGGTGCCGTCCACATTGTAGAGCGACTCGACCAGCTTGACCTTCAGGCTGCCGTCCTCGTTACGCAGCGGCTTGCCATCAGCGTCTAGCTCAGCAGTGTTCCAGATCACTTTCAGGTCAATACGCTTTAGGTTAGGCTCCCAATCCATGACGGTCAGAATGCCAACCACATTGGGCAAATCCTTGCCCCAGCGGTGCTTCAGGTGGACGTACTTCTCCATCAGCTCGCGCATCTTGCCTTCTGGCACAGCTTGGCACAGCACTTCGCGGGACGTATCGGGATAGAGCATGGGCTGTGGCAGGCTTGCGCCCCACTGCACAAGCGAGAGTTTGTGATCGGCATCCAGGTTGCTGGTGCAGTATGTGCCGTTTACCCATGCGTCGTAGGGCATCCCACGCACTGATCCGATGCCTTCCATCGGCGCCAACGCCTGCACAATCTCTTGGTCACCGGCTGTATCCACACCCCACTTGGCAGTCCCCATGTAGGAGAGGATGAACATGACAAAGCAGAAGCCAAGCATCAGGCTCAGTTGGAAGCGGCGGTGTGCGTAGCGGCGGCTCTTTGCCACATCCAAGTAAGGATAGACGAAGAAGGCGATGAGCAGCACTATTGGCAGCACCAACCCGAACAGGATTTTATCACCCAGCTTGAGCAAGCCCTGCAACCAGAAGAAGTACCACGGCGCGGTGGTGTGCAGCGGCGTCACGTTCGGGTTGGCGTGTGTTTCCAGCGGCGCATGGAAGAACCAAATCACCATGACGACCATCACCAACACCGTCAAGCCGAACCACAACACTTCGGTAGTTGCCACATCGGGAATGAAGTAAACGCGCTTATCCATCGGCACGCGCTTGGCAGTATCCTGCCCAACTTCTTCAAGGCGTGGCGGCAAGCTGTGACCATGCAGCACGACTTTGTAGTAATGCACGCCCAAGAAGATCACAGTGAGCATTGGCAACAAGAACACATGCAGCAGATAGAAGCGCAGCAGACCGCCCGCGCCAATGTCCGGCGCGCCGCGCAGCAGCAGGTTCACATTCGTGCCGATGATCTCTGGCGGCGCAGCCTCTGCCATCGAGGTGCCAATCGTCACTGCCCAGAATGCCAACTGATCCCACGGCAGCAGGTAGCCCGTAAAGCTGAGGAACAGCGTTAGCACCAGCAGCACCATGCCCGTGAACCACGTGAATTGGCGCGGCTTTTTATAAGAGCCTGTGGCGAACGTTCGTATCGTATGTAAAGCCACCACAATCACCATTGCCTCTGCGCCCAAGCGGTGCATATCGCGCATGAACTGCCCCAGCGGGACGTTGGTCATGATGTTGATCATGTCTTGATAGGCGACTGTCGGTGAAGGCGTGTAAAAGACCATCAGGAACATGCCGGTGATGATCTCGATCACGAAGGTGAAGGTGGAGAGGAACCCCAAGCGGAAGGTTGGGTAGATACCCGTCACCGCCTGATGATAATAGCTTGGACGCATGTGCATCCAGAAGGCATCCGCGTGCGGCGTTAGGCGCGGGTTAGGACGCCGCGAGGGCGGATCACCACGCAGTGCTTCGCGGATGTCTTGAATGTTCATGCCCGCAGTAATGCGTTCAACCGTCTCGTCAACTAACTCCATGACGGCTTTCCGCACGCCCTTCTCCTTGATGTCATCAAGGAAGGAAGGGAAAGGCAATACCGACATATTACGCTCCTCAAAACTCACTTTTGCGTTCGATTACGATACACCACACGCAAGGCGCACCAGTTTCCCCGTGCCGCGCACTTGCGATGATCTCAAAGTGTAGCGAACAGTCTAAGACCCGACGCCGGCGCCTTTAATTTTTCGGCCGGTGTTCACTTCAACGCGGGTCGCGCCATCAATCTTGACGGGACTGCCCGCATCGGATTCAACCGTCCCTGTTGGCGTCACGGCGCGCACGGCAAAGCGATCTAGGCTGCGTGGTGCTGGTCCTTCGATAAAGGTGCCATCCGACTCGAATTTTGAGCCGTGGCAAGGGCATTCAAAGCGCCCGGTCGCATCCACCCACTTAAAGAGGCAGCCCAAATGTGTGCAGACCATGCTCAGCGCCAAAACACCATCCGGCGTGTTGCTCAGCCAGTATTTGCCGGTTGGGTTGGCAACGGGCGTTGCGCCAACGGCTGGCACAGTGGCGGGATCAATACTAAACACACCGCCAAATTCGCCTTCACGGAAGCGTGGCAGGGCAAACCAAACAATCGCACCGGCAGTCTGCGCGAGGAAGACAGCCATGCTGGCGCCCCAGATATAAAATAAAAACTCGCGGCGGTTAATCGGCTTAACTGCCACTTCGCTGCCCGCTGCTACCACAGGTGCGGACGCATCCTTAGTCTGTGCAGCGGCGGCTTTCCCTTTAGTAACGGTCGGTGTAGTCATGCGTCTCCCCTAGTTGTTCAGCCCGAATTGGTAGGCTGATCAGCCTTCGTGCTTGCCGAGATAGATGTTTTGTCCGTAAGCGTTGTGCTTGGATGGATCGTATGAGTAAAATTTATCACAAACTCCTATTCGTGTCAAAAAGATCAATCGCCTTTTTTGATAGATCGTTGCACGGTGCGCGCCCTACGAATAGAGGACGGCGTCGGGCAGCTTTGCCACGCCCAATTGGCGCGCCCACTTCGCATATTTGCTGTAGAAATGCACCCAAAAGGCGCTCAAGCGCGTCTGTGGTGTGGCAGCCAACAGCGCACGCCCAAAATCGCGCCCATCTTCAAAGGGCGGCATCTCCAGCACAGCGCGCCCTAATTCATAGGGCATGTGGGCATCTGAGCCTACAGTGTACACCTTGCCGTGCGCTTTGGCAAAGGCAAGCGCTTGAGCGTTATCCTGCGGGAAAAGGCAGCGCGCATTAAAGCCTTCGATGGCATCTACTAAGGGCAGAATGCGGCGCAGATTTTGCTCTTGCCAAGCGCCCTTGCGCAGCCGATCAAAAGGGTGCGAAACGCTGATGAAGGCGCCCTGATCGCGCAAGCGCTGAATGGTCTCCTCTGGCGAAAGGAAGGGCGGCACCGTCTCTTGGACGAAAAACGCCAGCAATTCGCCTTCCGTCGTCATGATCTCCTCACCCACAATGATCCGCTCTGGCGCAAGCTGCGCCAGCTTGAGCGCGCCGCTTGCCGTGTTGTGGTCGGTGACTGCCACTTTGTCCAGCCCGCGTGCCTCGCACGTCCGCAAGAATGTTTCAAGGCTGGTTAAGCTGTCTTTCGAGTAGAGGGTGTGACTGTGCAGTTCCACACGCCAAAGAGTCATCTGGTTTCCCTCATCAAAGCGTTGTTGTATGCCGCCATTATGCCGCGTTTTGCACAGGGCGGCGACTCTTCACCAGGACTCGTTATAATGGCAGGGCTTATGCTTTTTAAGAAAGGATTGAAAAAATGGCTGAATTGGTGAAAAACTTCATCGGTGGGGAATGGCGTGCCGCGCATAGCGGCGCAACCTTCCCAACGATCAATCCCGCCACTGAGGATGTGGTGGCAGAGGCGGCAAAGGGCGGCGTGGAAGATGTGGAGGCGGCTATTGCGGCTGCCAAGCGCGCCTACGAAGGCTGGCGATTGCTGCCTGCACCACGCCGCGGCGAGATTCTCTACCGCGTTGGGCAGTTGCTCATCGAGCGCAAAGAGCAGATCGCACGCCTGATGACGCAAGAGATGGGCAAGGTCATCGCTGAAGCACGCGGCGACGTGCAAGAAGCAATTGACATGGCGTTCTACATGGGCGGTGAAGGGCGGCGTTTGCTGGGCTACACCGCGCCTGTGGAAATGCCGAACAAGTTTGGCATGGCGCTGCGCGATTCGGTCGGTGTGGTGGCGCTCATCACGCCGTGGAACTTCCCCATCGCCATCCCAAGCTGGAAATCGCTGCCGGCGTTGGTGGCAGGCAACACGGTTGTTTTCAAGCCCGCCAGCGATACACCGGCACTTGGCGCGGCATGGGCAAAAGTCTTTCAAGATGCCGGCTTGCCCGAAGGCGTTTTTAACCTTGTGTTGGGACCGGGCGGCGTGATCGGCAACGCCATCGCCGATCATCCTGATGTGCGCGTCATCTCGTTCACCGGCAGCACCGAAGTCGGCTACGATCTGTATGCGCGTGCGGCAAAACGCGGCAAAAAAGTGAGCCTTGAGCTGGGCGGCAAGAATGCGATCATCGTCATGGATGATGCCAACTTTGATCTGGCTGTTGAGGCGATTTTGTGGAGCGCCTTTGGCACGACGGGGCAGCGTTGCACCGCCACCAGCCGTCTGATCGTCCAGCGTGGCATCCGCGCCAAGCTGACAGAGGCACTGGTAGCGCGTGCGAAGGCGCTCAAACTGGGCGATGGTCTGGATGAATCCGTGCAGGTGGGTCCTGTGGTGAGCGCCAAAGCCCGTGAGACAGTTCACCACTATGTCGAGATCGGCAAAGGGGAAGGCGCACGCTTGCTATGCGGCGGCGCTTACGCCGAAGGTAAAGGCTTCTTCTACCTGCCAACCATCTTTGATAATGTGACGCCGCAAATGTGCATCGGGCAAGAGGAAATCTTCGGACCTGTCCTATCCATCCTTGAAGTCGGCAGCCTTGAGGAAGCGATCACCGTGAACAACAACGTTGCTTATGGGCTTTCCAGCAGCATCTTTACGGAGAACGTGAACGCCGCCTTCCGCGCCATTCGCGATCTGACGACAGGCATTGTCTATATTAATCATGGCACCACTGGGGCAGAAATCCAGTTCCCCTTTGGCGGCACACGCGGCACAGGCAACGGAATGCGTGAAGCAGGGCAGACCGCGCTCGACTCATTCACCGAGTGGAAATCAGTTTATGTGGATTACAGCGGCAGGTTGCAACGCGCTCAGATTGATACCGATGCGATCCTTAGCGACTCGTAGTAGATCGTAAAAGGCTTACAAAAATCCTGTAAAAATTTGCCGTAGGCGCGCTTTAGGGGACGTATGGATTTTCATACGCCCTCTAAAGCTATGCTATGATAACCAGTAGTGAGCTAAGGCATTTTTTACACAGTGTGGTAGAGAAGCTGGAAGGATTAGGCGATGGCAGCACCAAAAATTCAAGCAGATTACAATGGCTTGCGCGAGATCGCTCAGGCGTTTTCGCAAAATTCGGATAGGCTAGGCGCTATGAACCAGCGCTTGGTTACAATGGTTGGCAACGAAATTCGCGGCAAGGGCTGGGTTGGCAAGGGCGCGGATAACTTCATCCGCGAGATGGAAACACTCATCTTCCCTGCGATGGAGCGCCTTTTGCGCGCTTTGGCAGATGCTGCTAGCGCAACGCAGAAAGTTGCCCAAGTGTTAGAGCAGGCAGAGCAAGAAGGTGGTGGTCTGTTCAAAGGTGGCGAGAGCTTTGGCAGCATCGCGGATAACATCATTGGGAACCTCGCAGAGCGCAACCCGAGCTTTGGCTCAATTGCGAACGGCATCATCAACGGCATCAACGGCGGCGGCGCAGGTGCAGGCAGCTTCAGCAGTGGCGGCGGCGGCGGTCGCGGCGGCGCAGGCAGTCTGCTTGATTCCATCCTGCGTGGCACGGGCGGGCTTGGCACCAACTTCAGCAGCGTTGTGGATAACATGATCAACGGCATCAACGGTCTGTTTGGCAGCGGCAAACAGCCAACCTTTAACGACCTCGCCAACACCATTATTGATAATCTGCGCGGCAGCACAGGCGGCGGCGGCTCGTTCAATGATATTGCCAACAGTATCATCGGCAATTTGCGTGGCAGCACAGGCGCTGGTTCTGGACCCTTCAACCAACTTGCCGACTCGATGATCGCGGCAATGGGCGGCGGCAGTGGCGGCGGTATGGGCAGCGGTGGTGGTGGCGGCGGCGGCGACCCTGCCGGTGGCTCGTCTGGTGGTGGTGGTGGCGGCGGTGGTGACCCTGCCGGCGGCTCATCGGGCGGCGGTGGCGGCGGTGGTGGCGGCGGCGGCAACCCAGCGGGCGGTGGTGGTGGCACGGGTGGCACCACTGGCGCGCTGAGCGAAGCGCTCGGACGCATGGAGAAAATGGATCAGATGCGCGCTGCACTGCGCGATGCAGTTGCCAAGATCAGCGGCATGAGCGCGGCTGAACTCGGCGCAAGCATCGGCGGCGTGTTAGCCGGCAAGCCCGGTATGGCGGTTGGCGGCGCGGTTGGTAGTGCTATCGGCTCTGCCATGAGCGGCTCAGTCGGCAGTGCAGGCGAAGCTGCCGAATCGCTCGACTCGCTCTAAGCAATCCACTTTCGTTAATAATAACCGCACTGAGGGCAGGAAACTATTCCGCCCTCTTTTATATTATATATGTGCTGTGCTTCCCCTCAGCAACGCACGGATGACTTGCCAATAGAGGCGCACCCGTTCGCGCCGCAGCGGACGCTCTAAGCCAAGCACCCCTTTTAAGCCTTCTAAAAGCAGCTGGTGCAGATAGCTGACGATCAGGAAGGCGCGCAGAACAAAGGCAGCCACCACGCCGTGAAACTTCCGAAAGTAGCGCACTTTGCTCTGCTGAAAGTAGATGTGCTTAGCGGCGCTCACCTGTTCAGTGCTTTTGCCGCCATGATGCACAACATAGACGCCGCCGTGATAGACCACCTGCCAACCCGCCCGTTTGGCGCGCTTGCAGAAATCCACTTCCTCGCTGAACATGATGTAGCCTTCATCCAAACCGCCAATTTGAGCGTAGACGGCACGCCGCAAGAGCAGAACTGAGCCTTGTACCCAGTCTACTTCGGCAATTGCCGCATCCGGTACATCGCGGGCATAAAAGCGATCCAACAGGCGTTTGGGCGCATACGGTTGAAGCCATGTACTCTCAAAAAGGGCAGTCATCAATGTGGGAAACCGTCGCCGTGAGGATTGGTGGCTGCCATCGGTGTTGAGCGTATGTGCGCCAAGCACGCCAACTTGCGGATGCTCCCGCAGATAGGTGACCATGCCTGCCAGTGCGCTGCCCTGCACTTCGGTATCCGGGTTGAGCAGCAGCAGGTACTCGCCCTGTGCGGCTGCCAAACCAATGTTGTTGCCGCGTGTGTAGCCAACATTTTCCGATTGCGGCAGCAAGCGCACTTGTGGATACCTCTGGCGCAGCAGGTCAGGGGTGCCGTCGCTGCTGGCAGAATCAACCACAATGATCTCGGCGTTCAGCGGCGCAGCACGCAAGGACTCGGCAAGCGAATCTAGGCATTTGGCAAGGTAGTCGCGCACATTCCACGAAACAATGATGATTGATAGCTCCATGAGGGCGTATTGTATCGCAGAGCCGTTTACCTATCCACGCTGCCTATCACTTCAGGGGCGGTATTCGTGGGCAACGCAGCCTGCCAACCCTGTAAGGTTCCCATCAGCAGATCGCTCAAGGCGTCTAGATGAGAAGGCGCTGCATTCAGGGCAGGAATATAATGGTATGCCTTGCCGCCTGCTTCCATGAACACCTGACGGTTTTCGCCCGCAATTTCCTCAAGCGTTTCAAGGCAATCCGCCGCAAAGCCGGGGCAGATCACATCCACACTCTGCACGCCGCTGTTGCCCAGCCCTTCTAGGGTAGCGCTGGTGTAGGGTTTCAGCCATTCCTCGCGCCCAAACAGCGATTGAAAGGCAACCACATAGCGATCTTTGGGCAAGCCTAGCCCTTCTGCCACAAGGCGCGCTGTCTTTTGGCATTCGCAGTAATAGGGATCGCCTGCTGTGAAGTAGCGCTTAGGAATGCCGTGAAAAGAAAAGACCAATTTTTCGCTCTGCCCATTGCGTTGCCATGCTTGCTGAACGCTCTCGACCAGCGCCGCAATATAGCCCGCCTGATCGTGATAGTGCGTGATGAAGCGCAGTTCGGGCAGCCAGCGCCAACGTTGCAATTCACTGGTGACTGCATCAAAGATTGAAGCGACCGTCGTTGCGGAATACTGCGGAAAAAGCGGCAATACTACCAAACGGCGCGCATTTGCCGCCCGAAGTTCGGCGAGGGCGTGCGGAATAGACGGATTGCCGTAACGCATTCCGAGCGCCACCTTGATCGGCAGGCTGCTGCGCGCACTGAGGCGCTCTTGCACGCCATCGGCAATCGCCTGCGAGTTGACCAGCAGCGGCGAGCCTTGCTCCGTCCAAATGGAAGCATACAGCGCAGCCGAGCGCGGCGGGCGTCTGTTCAGGATGATGCCGCGTGTCAGCAGCCACCATACAAGGCGCGGAAACTCAAAAACGCGCCGATCATCAAAGAATTGGCGCAGATAGCGGCGTAGGGCAGGCGCGGTTGGCGCGTCCGGCGTGCCAAGGTTGGCGATTAGCACACCGCTGCACTCAGGCGTGCCGTGCTGATAGTCAGGTGAGCCGATATACTTCATGGATTAACCTGCATTAATTTTATGCTAAACCATCGTGATATATGTATTATGCAAGTTTTAGTAGTTTTATACAAGTTTTGTGGTTAATCGTGCAGCCAAAAAGTGTAGGAGTGGTGTGGCTCGGCACGGAAACGGAACGCCCCATCACTTTCTGTGGCAAGTTTGCCGCCGCTTGGCACTTCCGCCAGCGAGACCACCTCACACACAGCAAACCGACGGCAAGGCGTTAAGGTTACCCACGCGGACTCCGCGCTATCAAGGCTTCCGCGCACGATCAAGCCTTCTCGTGTTGGATCGTCGGGCAGCTTGGCAGCCGTCAGCGAAAAAAGGTTATGGTCTGCCCACACCAAATCCTCAAGATACGATTGCCTGATTGGCGATGACTCTGCTAGCGTGCCGATAAGGGCTTTCAACGTTTCAAGGTAGGCTGCCTGTTCAGACTGAAGGTGAGCCATCCTGTGGTGATGATGGTGCTGATAATGGGCGTGTTGGTCGAAAAGGGGCTGCCAAAGCTGTGCAACAAGGCGCTGCGGTTGTTTGGGAAGCCTTGAATCGCCACGAAGAGCAGCGGCAGCGATTAGCGGTTCAACACATTCGGTCAGGCAGCGCTCAAGCCGCCAGAATCCGTCAAAGGCTTGCGTGTCGTGAAAAAATTCCGCGAACAGATAGCCACCTGTGTATGGCGGAAGATTTTCACGATTAATCGTCGCTTGTGCTGCTTTTGCGTAAGCCATGGGCGTGCTGTGCAGCACAATATCCTGTGGGAGTATTTGCAGCGTGCTTGCCTGCCATGTGTGTGCTGCGTCTGCGGCTTGGGCAGACCACTGATAAGGCAGCATCAGGTGACCACTGAGGCTGTGCGGCGCCAGCGCATGGCGCGCATCCGCAGCAGACTCCTCAAACGAGCGTGGCTGCGGAATGCCTGCCCACAGAATTTGCGTGCCGTCAGCGCCTTGCCAAAGCTGCTCCTGCACCGCGTGAAAGGCGGCGTTGGTGAGGACTGCCTGAATATTGAAGCCGCGCAGCACTTGCGGCAGGTAAGTATCCAAGAAATCTGCATTCAAGCACAGGGCGATGGGCATGGCGCCGCCAAAGACTTGCGCTGTTGCCGTGCCGCGCAGCAAATTGCGGATCCAGCCTTCCGCCGTGTGCGCGGAAGGCTGCGGCAGGGTGTAAAACGGGTTAATCAGCAGCGCGCCGCGCCGCACGGCTGCTTCAAGGCACTCAAAGTGTTCAGGGCGTAAGCGTAAGTAATCTTCCAGCACGGCGCTGCCGCCAACAACGGTTAGGTGGCGAAAAACGGGATCGGTTTCCAGTAAGTCAAGCGCTTGATCAAGTGCCTGCACCAACGCTGCTTGTTCCCAAAAGGTTGGATTGATGCGGTGTGGTTCGGTGAACAGGTTCACAACGTGCAGATGGTAGCTGGCGTAGCGAAGGCGCGGTTCACTCATGCAGAAAACTTCTCCGTGTGGCACAAAATTGCCCGCCCTGTGTGCAGTGGCGGGCAACGCTACAAAACTATCATTCCGTTGGCGGCGCAGGGATTTCGCGTGGCAAGCGCAACCGAAGCATTTTCAACGTGATCTTGACGGGACGGCGGCACTTTGGACAAGGCATTTGGTAGTGTGATTGCTTCGCTTCCTCAACCTGCGTGATTGCCGCTTTGATCTCCTCATTTTTCAAAGAGATCAATTGTCCGCAGGAGGTGCATTTCGTGGAAAGCATAAATAAACTCCTTCCTAAAGGCATTGTACCGCAGTGCAGCGCCCTTGTACACAGTGTATCGCCCTTGCGGTATGCGCGCCGAACTTGGCAAGCGCAGCCTTTCAAGGCGATAATTAGAGGCGGATTAGCTTTCCCACATGGAGAGATGCAATGAGTGAGATTGAACGTAGCGCTACCGCCGCTTGGAGCGGCACGCTCCGCGAAGGCGAAGGAAAACTCAGCACCCAAAGCGGCGCCTTGCATAATTCACCCTACACTTTCGTAACGCGTTTTGAGCAGGCGCAAGGCACCAACCCTGAAGAACTGATCGCAGCAGCAGAAGCAGGCTGTTTCACCATGAATGTGGCGGCTGTGCTTGGGCGCAAGGAATTTACCAATGTACATGTTACGTCCACTGCTGTTTGCGTGCTAGGGCAGGTGGATGGCGGGCGCAAGATCACCAAAATCAAGTTGGTGACACGCGGCAAGGCAGATGGACTCGACCTTGCCACCTTTACCGAAGTGGCGGAAGATGCCAAGAAGAACTGCATTATCTCGCGTGCGTTGGCAGGCGTAGATGAGTTCGAGCTAGACGCCGCACTCGCTGAATAATCATTCTATAGGTTGCCCTTTGCCATTCGCAAAGGGCAATTCTTTTAAGATAAGCCAGTAGCACGTTAACAATAGCAGCGCGCAGCAGGGCATATCCCTTGCCGCAGAATCCTTGTGAAGTGTGGCACGTTGGAAGGGTGCGTGGCTGCCTTAGCGCTTGCTGTTGGTCGCGCTCTAGGGCAATTGTCCAACGCGCACGAGGCTGAGCGCCTGCACCGCCGCTGTGTAGTTCGGGTTGAACTTCACGGCGGCGGTCAAATCTTCTTGTGCCTCTGCCCAAAAGCCAAGCGCCGCACGGGCGATGCCGCGATAGTAGAATGCTTCCTCCACATGCCCTTTGGAAGTCTCGATGACGGATTCTGCCAAGCCGATCAATTGCTGATAGCTGCCGCTGCGGTAGTATGCCTCATAGGGCGTGAATTGATACCACAACATGCGGTAGGGAATCGGTTCGGCAAGGCTGAAGGCGCGGTCGAAGGCGAGTGCTGCCTCAGTGTAGCGCCCTAAGGCGGTAAAGCTGCTGCCCATGTTAAACCACGCAAACGGATTTTCAGGGCGGGCGGCTGCCATCTCGCGGGCGCGGTCTAGCGTATAGCGGCGATTATAGTCTACATCCCAGTTATCGCCCAGAATCGCCATCAGTTCCGCTTCACGGGTTGGCTGGTAAACGACGATGTACTCACGGTTGAAGTGACTCCACAGCTCATCAAGAACATCGTAGCGCTCATTCGTCTCGCCTTTATAGGTATCCAGCTTGTAGAGCCTGCCAACGGCATCATCGTAGGCGATGATGGTCAGGTAGTGACCGATCCAGCCTTGCTGCGGTGTGTCAGGGTCGTAGAAGCCCGTCTCTAGGATGACGATGAAGTTGTTAGCCACCAGTTGGCGCACCAATGCCATATCGCCGCCGGTGCGCGTGATGGCGCGCAAGATACCATTGGTGCGCGTATTCACGTAGCCCGCCAATTCACTCGGACTGACGTTTTTATCCTGTTGGTTGGGCTTTAGCGCGCTTGCCACCATATCTTGCGGATCGCGCCAGTTGTAATAGCGCATCGCCTGCACAAGGTTAGCTGGTCCGCAGTTATTGAACTTCTGCGGCTCCCACTGCAAGCCGCGTATGCGGAAACTGGTCGGAATCGCCGACCAGATCGGCGCGGGTGTGGCGCTGGGCAGCGGCGGTGGCGGCATCAGGGTGGCGGTTGGGTCGCCCTGAAAAGCAACGCGCACTGCCTGACTGAGCGGCGTTGGGCTGGCGGTTGGTGTTGGCGTCTGTAAGGGTGCGTCGGGCGTTAGCAGCACCGAAAAATCCCGCGAGGCTGTTGCCAGCGGCGTTGGGATGCGGAAAGGCGCTTCTGTGGCGCGTAAGGGCGAAAGAAACGGCAAATAGCGAATGACGCGATCCTGATCGCTCACCGCTAAACGCTGAAAGACGATCAGTCCCAGCGGAATCATTAAAATTGCAACAAGCACAGCCAGCAGTGCCAGCCGAACATACCACTGCTTAAACACCGTGTCACATCCTCTCCCTAGCCGAATGGAAAGGCGACGTGCGATCACGCCGCCACGTTAAGGGAAAGTATACCGCGCTTGCTGGCAGGCTGAAGGGACGCTTACTAGGCGCTTAGGCTACGCTTAGGCGTTGGGCGTGCTGTTGAGGCGATCTTCCCAGCGCAGGCGCTGCGTGTTATCCACAATCAGAATGCGTGGATTGGCGCGCAGCGAAGCGCGATCCAGCATTTTGACGGTGTTCAAGAGCGCGTCAAGCTGGAAAGGTTTCACAAAGAACAGATCGCAATCTACGGCAACCGCCTCTGCAATAGTCAGCGGATCGTCATTGGCGCTACACATGATCAGCACAATGCCCTGATCCTGAGCGCGAATGCGGCGTGCCACTTCAATGCCGCTAATGTCCGGCAGGTCTATATCCAAAAAGGCAAAGGCAAAGCGCTGTGTTTCATAAAGGCGGAGTGCTTGTTCACCTGTGTGTGCCTCTGTGAAGGGCAGTTGTACCATATCAAAGGCAACGCTCAGTAGCATACGGTTAGCGTCGTCATCGTCAAGCAGCAGGGCGTGGTGTTCATAAGGGCGTGGTTCAGTGGATAGGTTGCTCATGGTCGGTGCTTTCTGTGCGGCTTGCAGGTGTTTTACGATCAAATCACTCATCAGCGGTTCTCCTCGCGCGCTATGGCGCGCCTAGTGCAGTTCCCAAACGGATTCGCCCGCTAACAAGCGCTGAATGCTCTGCGGGAAGCGATCAAAGTTCAGCGGCTTTGCCAAAAAGCCCGTAAAGCCTGCTTGCTCAGCGCGATGCACGTCATCAGGCATTACTTGGGCAGTCATAGCGGCAATTGGCACATTGGCAAAGCGCGCATCAGCACGCAGTTTGGCAAGGATGTAGTAACCATCATGCGCATCGGGCAGGCGCAAATCCAGCAGGACGAGCTGAATGGGCGGCAGTGTGGCAAGGCAGGCTTCAAGCTGCGTCCAAGTGGCAAAGGCATGAACATGCCTGATGCCAAGCAGGTTCAGCATGGCAACGGCAAGCGTTGTGTTCAGCGGCTCATCTTCCACCAGCAGCACGTTCACAGCAGCGTGGGCGTCAGTCATGGTTCGGCGGTGCGCCTCCGCGCAGAGCAACACGGCTATCGAATGGGCAGATTAAATGAGACGGTTGTACCGACGCCTAGCTGACTCTCAATCCACATATCGCCGCCGTGCAACTGCACAAAGCGGCGGCTGATGGGCATTCCCAAGCCGCTACCGCTGGCAGTTTGCTGCAAGGCGTTGTCAATCTGCTTGAATTCTTCAAAGACTTTGGGCAAGTCTTCCGGCTTGATGCCAACGCCGGTATCGCGCACGGAGAAGATGACCTGATCGCCTTGCTGCACAGCGCGCAGCGTGATGCTGCCTTCGGCAGTGAACTTGGCGGCATTGCTGATCAGGTTGAGCAGCACTTGCCGAATGCGCCGCCCATCTATGTTGAGTATGGGCAGGCTCTCGTCAAATTCGCGGTGCAGTGCAATGCCCTTATCTTTCGTCAAGCCGATCAGCGTGGACAGCACACCTTTCAGCAGCGGTTCTAGGGGCGTTGGCTCACGGCGCAGCTCCATCTTACCCGCCTCGATCTTGGCAAGATCGAGGATGTCGTTGATCAAGCCGAGCAAATGCTGACCGCCATCATGCACATAGGCTAGATAATTGCGCTGCTGATCGGTGACTGCACCGGCATGACCATCCGCGACAAGGCGTGTGAAATTGATGACCGCGTTTAGAGGCGTGCGGAGTTCGTGGCTCATGTTATTGATGAACTCAGTCTTAAGACGATCCGCTTGCACGGCAGCGGCGCGGGCATTTTCAGCCTGCTGGCGGGAAATCTCAAGGGCGGCGTTCGCCTTTTGCAGTTCACTGTTGCGTTCTTCTAGTTCCTCGAACAGGTGCGCATTTCGCAGGGCGATGCCAGCATGTGCCGCCAGCGCTTGCAGCAGGGCTACCTCTTCATCGGCAAAGTTGCGGTAGGTGTTGGTCTCCACCGCCAAAATGCCATAGAGTTCGTCATAATAGAGGATGGGTACCGCCAGTTCGGAGACCATGCCGGCGGCAATTGCCTGTGTAGCGAGTGAGGTGCGCTGATCAGCGCGCATATCAGGCGTGCGGGCGGGCAAACGCGCCCACGCCACCAAGCCTTTCAAGTCTTCCTTCAGGCGCGAACGGATAAGCTGCGCTGTCTCGTGATCTATGCCCGCCCAGGCAATCGGGCGCAGTTCGCCCGACTCGAAGTTCACATCCAACAAGATGCTCATTTGTGCTTCAAGCGTCTCACGGGCAGCCTCCACAATGTTCCGCAGCAGTTCATCGCTGGAAAGGCGCGCTGTAAGGTCTTGGGCAAGCCTTTGAAAGCGGCTAAAACGCCCGATTGCCTGTTGGCTCTGGTTCAGGCGGTAGGCTGTCGAGAGGGTGGCGCTGATTAGCGCTGCCACGCGGTCTATAGCGGCGCGTGCTGGCTCAGAAAGCGCTGAAGGGCGCGCCGCATACAGCCCAAGCACACCCAGCAGGTTGTTCTCATAGAGCAGTGGCAGCAGATAGGCGCTCTCGGTGTTGGGCGGCAAGGGGGTTAGGCGCTTT
Organism: Anaerolineae bacterium; assembly: GCA_034432555.1. Taxonomy (GTDB): domain Bacteria; phylum Chloroflexota; class Anaerolineae; order Aggregatilineales; family UBA2796; genus CP2-2F. Next base: position 160,184 of record DAOUBW010000014.1, on the reverse strand, counting down.
TCCCGCGAGACGACCTCCACATAATAGGCTTTGCGTCCCATCCCAACCTCACCGTAAAGGCTGTAGCCGAGCTTGACGGTTGCAGGCAGATCGGGCAGTTGCGCGCCGAAGCACAGCGGTTTGGCAAGGCGGTTAGCGGCGGGCTCGTGCAGATAGATCACCACACACTCAACGGCGGCGCGCTCAAGCAGCCATTCGCCCGCCTGCCCAAGCAACTGCTGCGGATCAGCTTGTCCGGCGAGGCGCAGCGCCAAATCGGTGACCGAGATCGGCAATTCGCTAATGGGTGAGTGATACTGCCCAGTCATGCGCGCCAGATCAGCGGCAGAAAGCGTTTGCCTGCCAAAGAGCGCGCCCAAACGTCCTAACAAGCCTGTGCGTGTTCCCACATGCCCTACTTTCGCGCCGCATAGCGCAAATGCTGCCCAAAGGCAGCCTATATGTTTCACTATCCTAAAGTATGGCAGACTTCGGCAGAAATTGCGGTTAACAGGCATTTAAGTTCAGGTTAACGCTTTGTGGTGAAGTGCCCAGTCAGGCTATGGCAAACCAACGTTACTTTTGTGTAGGCTAAGCCTTGATGCTTTAAGGCATTCTGCCAATTGTTTGAATACCCTAACCGAATGTGGTCATAAGGCGCGCCGTCCAACAAGTAAAACTGGATAGTTGGCGCTCCGAAAAGTCATTTATTGCACAACAGCACGAAAATATCGCTATAATAAACGAATGCTGATTTGCACAGCGGCGTTGAGCAGGTACTTAAAGACACAATGCACTGAGAGATAGAGGCGTAAGCATGAAAGTAACATTCTGGGGCGCACGTGGTGGTATTCCGACGCCGATGGGTGAAGAAGAACTGCGTGAGAAAATCAAGGCAGCCCTCTTAAGTGCGGTGGGCGTCGATCTGACGGATCGATCCGCTGTGGAGCAGTATATTGCGCGCCTGCCGCAATGGATTGCTTCAACGGCTGGCGGCAACACTACCTGCATGGAAGTGCGCGCCGGTGAAACGGTCTTTATCCTAGATTGTGGTTCGGGGATGCGCCCTTTAGGCAACGCCTTGATGCGCGAAGCCTTTGGTAGGGGGCAAGGCGAAGGACATATCCTCATCTCGCACACCCACTGGGATCATGTGCAAGGCTTTGTCTTTTTCACACCTGCCTATATTCCCGGCAACAAATTTCACTTCTACAGCCCTTTTCCCGATCTGACGACACGCTTTGAGGATCAGCAGCGCGAGGTGTATTTCCCCGTCTCGATGGATTACATGAGCGCAGCCCGCACCTGGACAGTGCTTGACCCGAACGAGCCCTTTCAGGTCAACGATGTGCAGATCGAACTGATGCTGCTCTCGCATCCCGGCGGCGCCTATGCCTACCGCCTTACCCATCAGGGTAAGGTGTTGGTCTATGCCACAGATGGCGAATATCAGCGCATGGATGCTGAACACACTGCCCGCTATGTCGAATTCTTCCGCGATGCTGACCTGCTCATCTTTGATGCACAATACAGCTTTGAGCAAGCCATTGACGAAAAGCGCGATTGGGGACACAGCACGCCCAAAATGGGCGCAGAACTTGCCTTCCGTGCGCGCTGCAAACGTCTTGCGCTCACCCATCACGATCCGCTGGCAACCGATGAGCGCCTTTGGAATGCCGTTGCCGAAGCCTATAACTACCTCGCCTTCCGCAGCCGTGGCAGCGGGCAAAGCCTTGAAACCGAAGTGATTCTTGCCCAAGAAGGGCGCACCGTCGAACTTTAGGGTATACTCAAACAATCTTAAACAGCAGGTCAAGAGACGCAATGCCAGCTAAGCAGCAGCCTCAGCCAAAGATCATTGTCCTAGAGCCGCACCTTGCATGGCGTGATACGCTGCGTGAGGCATTAAATGGCTTGTATAGCCAACTCGTCATTGCGGCAACCTATGAGGAACTGTTGGCAACCTTGCAGGAAATGCCTTTTGACCTCGCCATCATTGACCTGTGGACGGATGACTCGCTTGACAGCAGTGATTCAGACAGCAACGGCACACACGATTCGCTAGAGGCGCTGCTGTACCTGACCGAACATGCCTTGCAAACTGATCTCTTGGTGATCGGCGATGCAGATGGGCGCGATTCACTCTTGGAGACGCCCGGAATGCCTGATCAGATTGCCTTTCTTGCCCGCCAGTCCTTCTCGCCAGAGTCACTCCAAGCCGCTGTGCTGCAACGCGGCGAATATTCGAGTGGCGCGTTTAGCTTAGGGCAAACCGGTACCTTGCTCACGCTGGAAGCGACGCCACCGCGCATTGGGACGCGCAATGGAATGCCGCGAGTGCTTTTGGTGGAAGATCAACCGTTTTGGCTGAATGTGCTTGCCCGTATGTTGGAAGAAGCACACTATTTCTGGCGGGCTGCCACCACCTACGCCCAAGCGCTCGGCAGGCTGCGCTTGGAGAGCTTCCACGTCGTGCTGCTGAATCCATCCGTCAACGACGTCCACTCCGATCAGCAGGGCTGGCAATTGCTGGATTACCTGACACACTACTGCCCACGCACCAAGCTGATCGCCATCAGCGGCAAACTCAGCACGGCTGAGGTCGCCAAGTTATTCATGGGCTATCCGATCCGCGGCTATGTGGATAAAAATGCCTTTGATAAAGGATCGCTGCTCAGCCTGATTGAGCAGCAGATCAGCCGCTTCTTCTTGCGCGTGCAAACCCTGGGCGACTTTCGCCTGTGGCGCGATGGGCGGCAGATCACGCATTTGGGTGCGCCAGAGACCGATCTGATTTTGAAGCTGCTCATCACGCGGCGCGGCGCGGCTGTTTCGGTGGAGGAACTGCTTAACTGCCTGCCTTCCAGCAGCAGCACTGCCCGTAACTTTGCACGCCTTACGGAGGTGATCAACGCGCTGCGCTTGGCATTAGAGCCTGATCTGCCGCGCCCTGCCGATTCGCGCTTGATCGTGCGGGAAGGCGCCACTTACCGCTTTGCCCGCTCTGATCAGGTTGAGGTGGATGCCGACCTGCTGGAACAGCGCCTGAACAGCGCCCGCCAACTGGAAGGCAGCGGTGAAATTAGCGCAGCCATCCGCCTGTACGAGCAATCTACCGCGCTGTACATCGGCGATTATCTGCCTGCTGATCGGCACATCCTCTGGACGGCAAACGAACGCACCGCGCTGCAAAGCCTGTATACAACCGCCTTAAACCGCCTTGCCGATCTCTACGCGCACGAGGGGCGGCTGGATATGGCGATCAGCGCTGCTAACACAGCACTTGGCGTGGATGCCTACGCAGAGACTACCTACCGACGCCTGATGCGCTATTATGCCTGCAAAGGTGATCGCAAATCAGCCATAGGCGTTTACCGAACACTGGTAAAGCTCTTTTCCGAGCTATTTGCCGAAGAAATTAGCCCTTCCACACAGCGTCTCTACGAAGACATTGAGGCAAATCGCCCTGTCAGCTGCGTCGAAGTGCGCCCCGGCACTGGTGAATTCCGCGCCGTTGCCACCGATTAAGCCCACAACGGCATCCCTTCCCTCAACGGCGTCTTCTTGCTATTTGTGTAAATCGCACGAAAAACTCCTTTTGCACAAATATCAGGTCATACTATAATTTGTGAGTGAAGCTGAAAGGTTTTCTTTTTTGAAGGATGGTTACATGAACAAAGGTAGTCTCTCCAAACGCTTGATCGTTTTTGCTATCGCTGCTTTGTTAGCCGTGCTGCCAAGCGCTTTACTGGCGCAAGCACAAGAGGTAGAGCCCATTGTGATCGGCGTGGCTGTGGCGCAAACCAGCAACGTTGCGCTGCTCGGTCAGGAGCAAGTGATCGGCGCGCAGATCGCCGAGGAATTCTTTAACGAACGTGGCGGCGTGAACGGACGCCCGATTCGACTCGCCTTTGCGGATACCGGTGGTGACGAAGCAGGCGCGATCAATGCCTTCCAGACCTTGATCAACCGCGAAAACGTGGTTGGCATCCTCGGTCCGACGCTCTCGCAGCAAGCCTTTGCCGCTGACCCGATCGCCGATCAAGCAGGCGTGCCGATCATCGCACCGTCCAACACGGCGCGTGGCATCCCACAGATTGGGCGCTTCATCTTCCGCGTTTCCGCACCAGTGGCAATTGTGGCGCCCAACGCTGTGAAGCAGGCGCTCAAGCAGAATCCAGACATCAAGCGTGTGGCTGTTTTCTATGCCCAGAACGACGCCTTCAGCGTCTCTGAAACTGGCACCTTCCAACAGACAGTCAAAGATTTGGAACTGGAACTGCTGGACGTACAGACTTTCCAAACCACCGACACCGACTTCACCACACAGATCACGAATGTGCTGCCCCTTGATCCGCAGTTGGTCATCATCAGCGGCTTGGCGGCTGATGGCGGCAACCTTGTCAAGCAACTGCGCGAGCTGGGCTACGAAGGCGCAATCGTGGGTGGCAACGGCTTGAACACCGCTAACATCTTCCCCGTTTGCCAAGAGCTGTGCGATGGCATCCTGATCGCGCAAGCCTACAGCTACCAATATGATAGCGAAGTGAACAATGCCTTCCGTGAAGCATACAAGGCGAAGCAAGAGAAAGAACCGCCGCAGTTCAGCGGTCAGGCTTTTGCAGGTATTCAGGTGTTCGTGGAAGCGCTGACCAACCTTGATAACCGTATGCCGCTCAAAGACCTTGACCTTGCCACGCTGCGCGCCGAACTGCGTGAGGAGATCATGAAGGGCAAGTTCGATACGCCGCTCGGTCCAATCTCTTTTGAGGAGACCAAGAAAGATGACGGCAGCCCTGCCGGCGGCGAACTGGTGCAAGAGCAATTCTACGTTGCCCAGATTCGCATGGATCCGGGTGGCGCAACGGGTCGCTTCGTTTTTGTGGACTAATGCCCGCCTTGCTGTAGCGGCTTGAGTTCTTGCGAGAGACGGGTTTAGATTGCCCGTCTCTTTGCCTTAGCCCTTTTTCTAAACCTTTTATTTGACGGCGAGATTTTTTTATGAAACTTACCGACCAATCGTCGCAGCAGTATCGCCGCTTGTGGTGGTTTGCTTCACGTGGGCTGGCGGCAGTGGCTGCCGTGCTGCTCATTGCCGCCGTGATCGGCGCGCCAAGCGGCTTGCAGAATTTGTTCAACGGGCTGGCAATCGGCGGCGTGTATGCGATCTTTGCACTGGGCTATACGCTGATCTTCTCCATCCTTCGCATCATCAACTTTGCACACGGCGCAATCTTCACCTTAGGCGCTTATTTCACCTATTTCCTGACCGGTTCCGCTGTTGGCTTTAACGGCTTGTTGGCAAACCAAAAGCTGCCCTTTGGCTTGCCCTTTCCGCTTGCCATGATCGGTGGCGGCATTCTGGCAGGCTTGTGCGGCATTTTCATCGAGCGTATTGCCTTTCGCCCGCTGCGAAACAAAGGCGCTGATCCGCTGCTGACGCTGGTTTCCAGTTTAGGCGTGGCAGTTGCCATTGTGAACATCATTCAACTGCTGGTTGGCGCGGAAATTTATTCCTATCCGCGCAATCCCTTTGGCGAAATTCCAGCGGCGCTCAACCTTGGCACCTTTGGCGGCTTAACAACGCGCCCGATCATCATTCGCACCATTCAGGTGATCATTTTCGGCGTCTCGATGGTGACTGTAGTGCTGCTCACCTACTTCATTAACGGCACCAAGACGGGCAAGGCACTGCGCGCTGTTGCTGAAGATGCCACGACTTCTAGCCTGCTTGGCATTAACACCAACCGCCTGATCCTGATCACGTTCTTCCTCAGCGGCTTGGTGGGCGGCATTGCTGGCACGCTGGTCGGCTTAAGCGTGAACGTGAGCGGACCGTATTTCGGCATCAATTTCGGACTGAAAGGGCTGGCAGTTATTGTGCTGGGCGGACTGGGCGATATTCCCGGCGCAGTGGTTGGTGGCTTGGTCATTGGCGTCGCCGAGTCGTTCGTGCCTTCCGAATATGTTGCCTATAAAGAGGCGATTGCTTTTGCGGTGCTGTTTGTAGTCTTGTTGCTACGTCCGCAAGGTTTGCTTGGGCGCGTTGTGGTTCAAAAGGTGTAGCGGAGGCGTAGCATGGAAGCGTTTCTCAGCAGCTATGGCGCCGCCATTGTTCAAATGGCGCTGGCGGGCGTATTGGCGCTCTCGCTCTATCTGCCCTTGATGGCGGGGCAGCTTTCGCTGGCGAGTCCGGGCTTTTATGCGGTGGGTGGCTATACGGCTGCGCTGCTCTCCACAACGGTCTTCACAGGCTACGCCAACGGCAGCTACCCAATTCCGCTGATCGTGGTGGAGATGGTGATTGCCGGTGGCGTTTCGGCGCTGTTCGCGCTGATCATTGGCATTCCCTCTTTGCGGCTGCGCGGCATTTACCTTGCGCTTGCCACCATTGCCTTCATCGAGATTTTGCGCGTGTTTGCCTTGAATCAGCCGTGGTTGGGCGGTGCAGTCGGCATTTATAACATTCCGCAGCCGTTCTTCAGCGCAACGCGCATCGAATATCTATTTTTGGCGCTGCCGCTGTTGTTCGGCGCGATGTTCTTCGTGGCACGCCTAGAGCGCTCGCGGGTGGGGCGTGCCTTCATCGCCCTGCGTGAAGATGAACTGGCTGCCAGCGCCATGGGTGTGCGCCCAACCTACTACAAAGTGCTTGCCTTCACGCTAGGCGCTGTGCTGGCAGGCATGGCAGGCGCCCTGAATGCACACATTTTGAACACATGGAATGCACGGCAAGGGACGTTTGATCTCTCAATCCTGATCCTTGCTTATGTGCTGGTCGGCGGATCGCGCACCTTTTTGGGACCCGTTATCGGCGGTGCGTTTTTGGTGGCGCTGCCAGAGATCATCTTGCGTGAGGCAGCAGGCGCACCGGGCTTGAATCCTGTCATTGCGACCTTTCTGCGCGATGGGCGCTTGATCCTTTTCGGCACGCTGATCGCCGTTAGCGTCTTTTTCTTCCCCTATGGCTTGATCACACCCGAACTGTTCAGGCGGCGACGCAAAAAGCCCGAAAAAGTCACGGTTGAGGCAGCCAAGCCGACGCCGAATGTGCGTGGAGGCAATCTGTGACCATGAGCGCTGAAACAATGCTTGAAGCACGGAATATGACGCGGCGCTTCGGCGGCTTATACGCCGTAGATAACGTTTCGTTTGATGTGCAGCGTGGCGAGATTTTCGGCTTGATCGGACCGAACGGTGCGGGAAAAACGACACTCTTCAACCTGATCACCGGCATGACGCCACCTACGCACGGTGAGCTGGTCTACAAGGGCGAGGACATCACCGCCAAACGCCCACACGAGATCGCTATGCGCGGCATTGCGCGCACCTTCCAAAACATCCGCCTGTTCGGCACGCTCAGCGCCCTTGAAAACGTCATGATCGCACGCCATATCCACACCAAAAGCGGCGTGATTGAAGGCGTGCTTGGCTTGCGCCCAGCACCACAGGAAGAACGCGCCACGCGGCAGCGTGCGCTGGAACTGCTCGATCTGGTTGGCTTGGCAGATTCCGCCGAGACCAAAGCGCGCAATTTTGCCTATGGCGATCAGCGCCGCTTAGAAATTGCCCGTGCGCTCTCGCTGGAGCCTGAACTGCTACTGCTGGATGAGCCTGCGGCGGGCATGAATCACAGCGAGAAAGGCAGCCTGAGCGAATTTATACGGCGCATCCGTGAGCAGTTTAGCCTCACCATCGTGCTAATCGAACATTATGTGCCGTTGGTGATGGGCTTGTGCGACCGAATTGCCGTCCTGAACTTTGGGCAGTTGATCGCCTTAGGCGTGCCAGAAAAAGTGCAAAACGATCCAGCGGTCATAGAGGCATACTTAGGAGATTAGCACGCATGGCACTGCTAGAGATTGAAAATCTGAGCGTGAATTACGGCGGTATTCAGGCTTTGCAAGCGCTCAGCCTGAGCATTGCACAAGGTGAGGTGGTCACGCTGATTGGCGCCAATGGCGCCGGCAAAAGCACCACGCTGCGCGCCGTCTCGCGCATTGTGAACGCACGGCAAGGGCGCATCCTGTTTGAAGGGAAAGACATCAGCCGCCTCGGTCCGCATGAGGTGGTGCGGCTGGGTGTGGCACACTCGCCGGAAGGGCGCCGCGTGCTGACGCGCCAATCGGTCTATGATAACCTGATGCTGGGCGCCTACATTCGTAATGATACGGCGAACATTAAAGCGGATATTGACCTACAGTTTAAGCGCTTTCCGCGCCTGCAAGAGCGCCGCAATCAGTTGGCAGGCACACTCAGCGGTGGTGAGCAGCAAATGCTTGCCATTGCCCGTGCGCTGATGAGCCGTCCGCGCCTGCTGCTGCTGGACGAGCCAAGTCTCGGACTTGCGCCGCTGATCGTGCGCGAAATTTTCAGCATTATCCGTGAACTGCACGCCGCTGGTGTCACGATCCTGTTGGTAGAGCAAAACGCCAGCCTTGCGCTGCAAAACGCGGATCGCGGCTATGTGCTGGAAGCGGGCATTCTCACCATCACTGGCAAGTCAAGCGAATTGCTGGATAACGACCGCGTGCGCCAAGCCTATTTGGGATAGGTGGCGCACGCATACATGCCGCTTGCCGCCAATGGACAGAACGCCATCAGCGGCAAGTGGTCGCTATAGGGCTACTCAATCACCTCGTAGGCGATGCCGTCCATCACCACCAACACACGCACACCCAGCGCGAAGAAATCCTTCAATTCGGGATATTTTTCGAGCAAGGTGAAGTAGTCGGCACTCAGGAACGTCACGCGCACTAAGGGTATATCTGTCGCGTTATAGCGCGTATCAACCCACACACCGTTGCGCGAGACAAAGCTGCGATCACGTACCTGCACCAGCGGATCGCGGACGGGTACGCCACGCCCTGCATTGGCGGCTGCCGTTGCCGTTGGCGCGGCAGCCGCCGACTCCGCAGCGCCCATCTGTGAGAGCGCTGAGGCAGTTGCCACCGCCGGCGCACCGCTGCGCTGATCGCGGTTAATGCCGCCACCATCCGCATCGGCAGGCGGCGCTACGGGTATAATAACCGGCGGTACAGCCGTGCCGCCAACAGGTGCGGTTGGGCGCATACCCGGCTCGCTGCGGGCAAAGTCATCTTCCTGAATCAGGTACGAGGTGTAGGGCGTGATGATGCCGTAGCGCACACTGAGCAAGCGCACACTCTCCACCAATTCACGGGTTTCACCGCGCAGCCGAATGGTGTTCAGCAGTGCGCCGATTTTGCGAGTTGCCCACAGGCGCGCCACGAATGCCTCGCCGCCAGCATTTTCAGGGAAACGCAGCGCCGTGTAGGTGAAGCTGCGCGGCGTGCCGTCCACGTCGCCTCTCAAGGTGACGGTGACCGTGCCTGCACCGCGATAGCGCCCGGTCACGATGAGCTGCGTGCCAGCGAATAAATCGGGCAAGGGCAGCGTTGGGTAGGTATCTTCAAGGATGACGTTACCATCTGTCTCTAGGCGCGGTGAGGCAAGGATCGGTACGCTGATCTTGCTGTACAAGGCGCTCACCGATGCCTCGATATTCTCTTGTGGGCGGACATAAGTGCTTGTGCCGCCATAAGTGCTGGAGAGCGTATCCAGCAGCACGGTATCTACATCATCGCCAACACCGAAGGCGAATAGGCGCGTGTTGCGGTTTGCTGCCGCACCAAAGTTGGCAATGATCTGATCCGAGTTGGTCACACCTTCGGTTGCCAAGCCATCAGTCAGGAACAGCACTACGCTCTTGCGCTCAGGGTCAGCTTGGCGGAGTGCCTCCAGCAAGGCAGCGTTGATATCTGTGCCGCCGACTGCCTCCAGCGAATTAATCCATGCCTTAGCGCTTTCCACTTCACTGATCGGTTGCAAGCCGCGCCCATAGACGCGGAAGCCGCTGCTGAAGGCAACCACATTAAAGCGATCTTGTGGTTGCAGCGCGCCCAACACAAAGCGCGCCGCTGCTTGTGCCTGAGTCCACTTGGCACCTGCCATGCTGCCGGATTGATCCAACACAATCAACACATCTTTGGGGATGGCGCGGGTGCTATCCACAGTTAGCGGCGGCGTCAGCGCCAGCATGAAGAAGCCATCTTCTGACGCACTGGCGCGGTAGGTGAGCAGCGCCGTGTTGATTTCCTCAGAACGGTAGCTGTAGAAGACGCTGAAATCTTCACGGGCGCGGAAGTTATTCAGCTCCATGCCGGCACGGAAGCGCTTCTCGTCAAGGCGCGTGATGGCTACCTGTGCGTTGGGGCTATACAGGTTAGCAATCGGTGAGCTGGCTTCCGCCGTGAGCGAAACCGAGACCTCCCGCACTGGTAGGGCGCTTACATAATCGGTCTTGAGCGGATAGTCGTAGCGCAGCACGCCATTTTCGGCGCGCAGCACGTGGCTGTAGGTAATCTCGACCTTGCGTTCACTATTGGGTGGAATGGGGAAGATATTTAGTTTAACGGCGCGCCTGCCCACATATTGCAGCAGCACGGGATCGCGCCGTTGGCGCACGATGTTCTCGTAGATTTGGCGCGCCTGACCGGCATCCAAAAGCTGCCCTTTGATCGGCTGACCGTCAAGGTACAGCACCAGATCGCTGACGGCTGCCTCATCGGGCAGCGGAAACAGATACTCACCTTCGGCAGGCGCGTTGGTGCTGTTCACGAAAACTTGCTGGACAGTCGTCACAGCCAGTTGATCACGGATATTCACCGAGACACGGTGCGCTTGCAAAAAAACGCCCGCATTGAGCTGAGCGCGGGCAGGCGTCATCAGCGGCAAAGCGGCAAGGCTCGCCAGCACCAATGCCACGCTGAAAAAGAAAAGTCTACGTAACCACATAAAGCACCTCTCTGGATTTTGCGGTTGCTAAACGCAGAGACGCGGGCGAAGGCAAAGAAGTTCCCAAACGCTACAGGCAAACCATTGTTTGGAAGGTACAGCCACAACAAAGAGCTAACGGTTTGTGCAGTTGACCAAATCGCGCCTAGAAAATGAACGTTTGGTAGAAATTTGAGCAGATTCTAGTTAAAGTCTATCACAATCGTTTAACAGATATTGGAAGCGATGCACAAAACCTTTGTTCAGTTGGTTGTGTGCGGCGTCGGTGTAGCGGTGCTGTTCAGCGCCGTTAGTGCGTTATCGTCCACTGCCGCCGTTGCTCAAGGTCTTGAAACGCCAAATGCGCCGCAAGGAACAACCAACCAGCGCCGCGTGATCGTCGAGCTGCGGGCGCCGCCGATCTCGATTGTGTTTGGTGGTGTGGCAGACGCGCCTGCTTTGCAGCGCGATCTTGCCCTGCGCGTGGCGCAGGTGCGGATTGCCCTAGAGCAGGCGTTGTTTATTGCGCGTGTGACGGATCAAAGCATTGGTGCAGTGGTGACAGGGCGGGCGCAGATGTCAGTCAACAGCGTCTCGTTAACGGTGAGTGCCGATAAACTGCCGCTGATTATCGCCCTACCCAACGTGAAAGCAGTGCATCCTGATCTGCCTGTTGAACGGAATAGACCCTAATTAGTCCAAATTGAGGGATGTAGTAATGATGAATGGTGTTTCGCGGAAGTCCGTAGTATTCGGACTGATTGTAGCCCTAGTTGCGGGCTTGCTGGCGATGAACGTCAGCGTGCCAGCGCTGGCACAAGATGGTGGTAATGTAAAGCGTCCGGGTGTCTCCCCAGACTATAGTAACCTGCTCCCAGAGCTGGCGGCTGATGATCTGTGGGTGCAGGCAAACGGGCGCACGCGCATTATCGTAGAGATGAGCCAACCACCGACGGCACTTGCCTTCGGCATTGTGGCTGATGGCGCCTCGGTGGATGCCGTCGCCGCCAACATGAGCAGCGCTGTTGAAGCAGAACAGACGCTTGCCACGAACTTTATGGCGACCCTGCCCGGCAATGTGCGCGTGCTGAACACGCTGCGCGCCGCGGTGAACGCCATCGTGGTGGAAGTGGACGCGGCAAATGTCAATGCGCTGCGCCAGATTCCCGGCGTCAAGAATCTGTACCCTGATAGCATCGTCGAGCGCGCCAACGCTGACGCGGCTGTCAATGTTCAAGCGCCGCCGGTCTGGCAGAGTGGCTACACGGGTGCTGGTGTCCGCGTGGGTGTGATTGATGACGGTCTCGACTACCGCCATGCACACTTCGGCGGCACGCCTAGTGACACATGGGGCAGCTTCACCGGCGCTTTGGCAGCTAAGGTCGTGGGTGGCTATGACTTCGTGGGCGATACCTACGATGCACGTGACCCGTTTTCCGTGCCAGCCCCTGATCCCGACCCGCTGACTTGCTGGCCCAGCCCAACCTATCCCGTCGGCTTCGCCGGCGAGACTTCGCCCGTTCACCACGGCACGCACGTGGCAGGCTCGTTGATCGGCTATGGCGTTGCCTTCGATGGCTCGACCTACACCGGCCCTTATGACACCACCACGCCCCTCGCCACCATGCGGATCGGACCCGGCATTGCGCCGCTGGCACAACTGTACGTCTATCGTGTCTTTGGTTGCTATGGCTCGACGGCAACCACCAATGTTGTGGCAGCTATTGATCGTTCCATTGATCCCAACGGTGACTTTTCGCCCGCCGACCGCCTCGATGTGATCAATATGTCGCTTGGCTCGAACTACGGCAGCGGCTTGGGACTCTACGAGACGGCTATCAACAACGCGACGACCGCCGGTGTGGTGGTGGTTGCCTCTGCTGGCAATGGTGGCGATAGCTTCTTTGTGACGGGCAGCCCCGCTGCTGCATCGTCGGCGATCAGCGTAGCAAACACCAGCATTTTTGCGCCGTTGTTCACGCTGAATGCACCTTTCTCGAAAGTGTACGCTGCCTTTGGTGCAGCCTTCGGTCCTCAAACCTTCTCTGTGACAGGTAACATCGTCATCGCTGATCCGCTGACTGCTTGCGGCACCGGACCACTGACAAACGCCGCAGCCATTGCAGGCAACATCGCCCTGGTGGATCGTGGTGGGTGCCCATTTGTGGAAAAAGTGAAGCGCGCACAGGACTCCGGTGCGATTGCAGCACTGGTCTGCTCGGTGACGGGCCCCGCCTTGACGATGGGCGGCTCCGATCCGACGATCACTATCCCTTCCATCCAGCTTGAAGGCTCTGCCTGTGCTGAGTTCCGCACGCTGTCTGGACTCAATGGCACACTCAGCGTTGGCATGATTGACGGCTTGAACAGCAGTTCGTCACGCGGACCGCGCCGTGCCACCAACATTTCACCGCTCGTGCTGAAGCCTGACGTAGCAGCGCCCGGCACCAATATCCTCTCGTCGGTCGGGCCCGCCGTGCCTGGTCCAGTCTATAACCAGAGCGCACGCTACAGCGGCACTTCGATGGCTGCACCGATGGTCGCTGGCATGGCATCCTTGCTGCGCCAGAAATATCCAACCTGGACGCCTGCTCAGATCAAGGCATTGATCATGAACACGGCGAATAACGACGTGTTTGTGCAGCCCGGTCTATCAACGCTCGTCTACGGTGTTGGGCGCATGGGGACAGGGCGCGCCAATATCTCCAGCGCGGAGGCAGCACCTGCTATCGCCTACGACTCGGCAGCGCCAGAGCGTGTGAGCGTCTCGTTCGGCTTGTTGGAAGTGCTTGGCAGCGGTGTCTTCTCGCGCACGATCACGGTCAAGAACATGAGCGCCGCGCCGCAGGCTTACGCGGTTTCGGTGCAGAACATCGTGAACCAGAACGGCACGACGGTTAGCGCTTCACCAAGCAACATTGTGGTGCCAGTGGCAGGCACGGCAACGGTGACCGTGACGATCACCGCCAACCCTGTAACAGATGGCGCGCTTAACCGCGATCCGGCAACGCCAACCGTTCAAGGGGGCGTGCGCCGTGAGTGGCTGCCTGAGGTGAACGGCAATGTGCTGCTCACGCCGGCAGTCGGTCCGGTGCTGCGCGTGCCTTACCATGCAGTGGTGCGCCCTGTCTCGGCTATGAAGGCAGATAGCAGCCATCTCGTGCTGCCAGGCACCAGCGGCACCGCAAACCTTGCCCAAAGCGGCACGACTTTTGCAACCGGCTCGCTGAGCGGTACGGGCTTGGAATTCAACGCCGAGGCAATGGTTTCGCCCTTCCGCCTGATGTACCAAAGCCCGAACGAACCCAATGTTTTGGGCGCGCCTGAAAACCATGCCGATATCCGCTATGTGGGTGTAACCAGCGACTACGGCGCACGCAGCGGTAACCTTGGCGCAACGCAAATCTACTTTGCCATTGTGCCGTGGAGCAATGTGACCACGCCGAAGGAAGTTGAGTACGCTGTCTACATTGACGTGGATCAGAACGGCGTTGATGACTACATTCTGTGGAATGCACGCTTCAGCGTCTCCAACGTTCAGGTGGATTTCCACGGCTCAAATCTCGCTGTGGCTGGTGGCATCGGCACAACGCCTGTTGGCATTCAGGATTTCGTCAATCCAATTGAGTTTGCCGACCCACTCGGTCCCGTCCAGACCTACAAGTTCTTGAACAACACCTACGTGATGGGTGTGGCTGCTGGCGGCGCCGGCGCAAGCCCCTTCGGTGGCGGTGGCTTGAAACTGACCGCCGGTCAGCCCTTCAACTTCCGCGTCGAGGCGTTCAGCTACGAGTACTTCGAAGTGATCGACTCCACGCCCTACATGACCTATAACCCAACCGCCGACATCTTCGACTTCACCGGCGCCAGCGTGGGTGGTCCGTTCACGGGTGTGCCGTGGTACTTCGCTCGTCCCGTAGACGCAATCCCAGTGGATTACAACCTCGCCAACTACGTGCCGGGCAGCGGTATTGCACGCATCCTGCTGCTGTACTACCACAACGCCAGCGGCTTTGGGCGGACACAGGTCGTTGATGTGAGCGGTCCCGGCTTGCCGAACCCACTCACAGGCGATACTATCGGCGTCCGCCGCGATAGCAACCTCACCTTCTACCTACGCAGCAGCCTGAGCAGCGGTCCCGCCAACTACATCGGCGTGATGGGTCCGTCGGGCATCGTTCCGATTGCCGGTGACTGGGATGGTGACGGCACTGATACGCCCGGCATCTACGATCCTAGCAACGGCTTCGTGAGGCTCAGCAACAGCATCAACGGCGCACCGCCCTACATTGAGTTCGCCTTCGGTCTCGGCGGCGACTATCCAATCGTGGGCGACTGGAACAGTGATGGTATTGATACGATGGGCGTTTACCGTCAGTCCACGGGTCAGCTGCTGCTGCGGAATACGAACAGCACCGGCTTTGCCGACTTCGACATGATCTTCGGCGATCCGGGTGATATTCCGTTCGCGGGTGACTGGGACGGCAACGGTGCGGATTCGCCCGGCGTCTTCCGTCCGTCCACCTCGATCATGTACCTGCTCAACTCGGTGACGAATGGCATTGTCTTTGCTGATGAAAGCGTGGCTTTCGGCAGCGCAAGCGATGCGCCTGTTGCCGGTGACTGGGATGGCAACGGCATTACCGACTTGGGCGTCTACCGTCCTTCGATGGGCATGTTCTTCCTGCGGATGCCAGACACCACCGCGACGGGCGGCGGTCACTATGTGCTGCCAATCGCCTACGGTATGCCCGGTGACTTCGGTCTGGCAGGGCGTTGGTTCCCACCACAGCCCGACGCACCGAATGCACCTGAGGTGGCGCCCACCTTCGTGCCGCGTCAGTAAGCTCGTTTGGGTGCAGTGTGCCTAACCGCACACTGCATCTCAACAATCACACACTAATCAGGGTAGGGCAAAGGCGCTGCCCTGATTTTTTGTGCCATCCACACAGACGCGGTAAAAACAAGGTGACTGCACACCCTGATGAGGACTCTTTCCCATGCGCCGCACCCTGATCGCCTTGCTCTCTGCCTGTCTGTTGATCACTGCCCTGCCCACCTTTGCCCAAACCGAAACTTGCGCTGAGATCAACGGCAGCGTGACCGAATACAGCTTCCGCAGCGCGTTGATCGGGCAAAATGTGCGCTACGCCATCTACACGCCGCCGTGTTTCGAAGCCCCCGAGCGCGCCGCGTGGCGCTACCCGATCCTCTACTTGCTGCATGGCTCGGATGCCACTGGCACAGACTATTGGCTGAAGCTGAACCTTGCCGCCGCGCTGGATGCGGGCATTCGTGATGGCTGGCTGCCGCCTATGGTGGTGGTGCTGCCTTATGGTGGTGAGATCGCCAACTTGAATCAGTTCGGTGCGGTCAGCTTTGGCAACCTGCTGCTCACCGAGTTAATCCCAACTGTGGAGCCAACCTTCCGTGCCGATGGTCAGCGCGAGACACGCGCCATCGGTGGCATCTCACGCGGCGGCTTTTGGGCGTTTCACCTTGCCTTTCGCTATCCCGGCGTTTTCGGTGCAGTGGGTGGTCACAGCGCCTTCTTTAGCCTAGAGCATCTACGGACGGCAAATCCGCTTTTTCTAGCACAGAGCGCACCCGATCTGGAGACGCTGCGTATCTGGCTTGACCATGGGCGGAACGACTATGCCGCGCCCAATATTGCCCTGCTCAGCAGGCGCTTGGCAGCCCGCGCAATTCCCCATCAGTACACGGTTTACCCTGAAGGGCGGCACACCGCTGCGTATTGGCGCTCGCACGTCACCGATTACCTCGCCTTTTATGGCGCGGCGTGGCTGAACTTTCAGCACGCGCCGTCTGCTGTGCCTAGCCCAACGCCTAGCGCACTGGATGTGCCGATACGCCGCGCCGCTGAATCCTACGCGCTGTTTGTGCCAGCCGCCGCCTACAAAAGCACGCACGTCAGCCTTGAAGCTGCCCATTTGCGCGCTGTGCGCGAAGGCATGTACGATCCGCAGTTGGTGGTGGATTCAATCACGCGGGAGAAATTGAGCGCGCAGGGCGTCCGCCTGCATAGTGAGACGCTCAGTCTGCCGCCTGACGAATTGCTGCCGCTGCTAGAACGTGAACGCGGACGCTATACGCTGCGGGCATGGGAAGATTTAACGCCGCGCTGGCGCGTGCTGCGTGTGGACGAGGCACACCCGATTGACTGGCTGCTGGATGGCGATGCGGCGTCCTATCCCTTAGCGTTGCCAAGCCCAACGCCAACTTTCGCTGCCCATAAGCTGACACGCGCCACCTTCTCCGGCGTGACGGCGTTAGTGCGCGGCACACAAGTTGCCCTTGATACATATGGTGTGGACTGGGCAGCCGAAGGCTTGCGCGGCTTCACGCGCCGCGCCGATTTTTTCCACATCAGCAACGAGGTATCCTTTCACCCAACCTGCCCGCGCTTTGAGGGCGGGCGTCCGCCGGGTGCCTTTTGTGCCAAAGAAGCCCATTTCGCGCTCTTTGAAGCGCTTGGCGTGGATGTGGTGGAGCTTTCGGGCAATCACAACAACGATTACGGTCAGGCTGCCTACCTCAGCACCTTGGCGCGTTATCAGGCGGCGGGAATGCTGACCTACGGCGGCGGCGAGAGGTTGGCACAGGCACGGCAGGCGCTCTCGTTGGCACACAACGGCAACACGCTTGCACTGTTGGCGTGTAATTGGGCGGGTCCGCAGATGGCGCTTGCCACCGAAAGCACGCCCGGCGCTGCCTTCTGCGATTTGGACTGGCTGCAAGCGGCTTTGCCACAGCTAAAAGCAACGCATGATGCCGTGATCGTGAGTGTGCAGTACCGCGAGTTCGATACCTTCACACCAACGGCACAGCAGCGCGCCGATTTTCAGCGGCTTGCCGATCTGGGCGCGGATGTGGTGCTTGGCACCCAAGCGCATGTGCCGCAAACGTTCGCCTTCCACAGCACGCCCGATGGACGTGAAGCATTTATCCATTTCGGCTTGGGCAATCTGTACTTTGACCAGACCTATTTCCAAATGCGCTTCTTCATGCCGACGGTCTACCTCTATGCTGGGCGGATCGTCTCGGTTGATCTGTTCGTCGGCATCATTGATTCACTAGGGCGTCCGCGCCCGATGGACACGCACAACCGCACGCATTTTCTGAACCATATGTTTGCGCGCTAACGGCGATCACCCTTCGCCTGTGGTGGCACGATCAATCAGGTCATCTGCAATGTTAAAGAGGACGACCTGTGAGTCGTCCGCCTCATCAAGGCGCTTATCGCGCGCATTCAGGAATAGGTGCGCCGTCTCCACCATGTCCTCACGCGGCATAGTCACCTGCGAATTGGCGAATAAGCCGCCCAGCGCCAAAGGCAGCCAAGCGCGGTTGAGGTTTAAGCCTGAGTCGAGACCAATTAAGGCGCCCACCAACTCATCAAGATAGCCTTGCAGTTCTTCATCGGTGCCGAAACTCTCGCTGGTGAGCGTGCCGAGCATTGAGAAGGCAATCAAGCCTGCATCGTAGATCAGATCGGCGAACAGCACCCGTGTCACCAACATTTCAACGGCGTTTGGGTTCACCAAATCAGGATCGTTAAGCAGCGTTTGGCTGAGCGTGGCGTGCCAGCGTGGGTAAATGGGTGCATCTTGCCCGGCGATGGTGATCGGCGCGCCCATCTCCAGCGTGAGCGTCAGCATCTTGGCGATCATGACCGCTTCGCCTGCCCATAAGCGATAGCCCGCCGTATCAAAGCGCGCTTGCACAGCTTTCAAGAGTGGGAAAAAGGCGCGTTCACGGCGCAGCAGTGGCAGCATCTTCTTCACAATCTCGCCCGCTTGCGCCGTCAGAAAGCGCGGATCACGGTAATCAGCATCCGTCCACAGCGTGACGTAGTTGGGGCGCATTTCGCCAGGCAAGCCAGCAATGGTCGGCGGCAGCACAGTGAACGGCGCGCTGACGAATACGCCTGTGCGTGTTTTGGCTCCTGCTTCTGCGGCAAAGGGCAAGCCGTGAATTGCTTCATAAATCGGGTGGCGCTCAAGCGGCACATCATGAATAGCGAATTTCGCGGGATGATCAAGATCGCGCACGCGCCCAGCGCCGTGCTTTTTCACCTCACAAACAACCTCGACCTGCACTTTGTATTCGCCTGCCTGTGCCTGATGCCCAACCAACATCGGGAGAGTCGCATAGCCAACTTCGCCCGCACGCAGCCCAACGCGCACCACCTTTTGCAGCGGCGTGGAGAAGCGCCCCGCCTTGTTGGCAAGGTCTTTTTCAGGCACCACAAGGCGCAGCACCGCGTCCGTTTCACCACCGAGCAGGTTTTGCAGCAGCACCACTACCTCAACCGATTTGCCAGCAGGCACAGGCGTTGGGCGCACGGCAAGGGCAACCTGAAGCGAGTCTACCGTTTGGCGGGCAGGGCTGTACCAGCCCAACACATCGGGATAATTCAAAGGGACGGGCATTTGGGCAGACGAGCGTTTGCTCATGGTGAAATTCGCGCCTCATCGAATGCTTTTCGCGCCGAGTATGGGGTCATTATAGCGCAGCACGCGAATTTGGCTAACAAAGCGCTGAGGTCGTATGCTCAATTCATTCCCTTGCCACAGCCGCCGCCAGATCGAGCAATTTGCCCACTGGGTTCCAATGTCTACCGCTGGCGGTTAGCCTAAGTTTGCGCTCAATAAAGCTGTTATCCAGCGTAGCACGTCCCATCCCATCGGGATAATGGATATAGCGTTCCTGCCCTAGCGCATGAATAATCTCACTCCCTTTGTGCGCTTCACGTAGAGTCTGGGGCGCTGATCTGCAACAATGTTTGCACCTGCGTAAAGCCAACACTTGGGGAAAAGCGTGGCTATGTTGCCCAAACTCTGCCAATCGCCCGTAACAAGCCTCATCCGCTTAGAAGAATTTACCCCACCCTACATTCCGCCCCGCCGGCAAGGCAGGACTTGACACACGCTCTGATTCCCTTTCCTTGCTTGCGGGGAAAGGGCTAGGGACAGGGGTTGGCTAGGCGATCACCACACAATTCACCACTCCCGCACCGTGTGCCTATTGACAGGCTGCCCAAATGATCTATACTATAAATTAGCAAACCGACGGTCGGTTTAAGAAAGGAGCAGTATGGCACGCACGCTCAAACCGCAAGAATATGCCGAGAAACGCAGCGAAATTCTGAACGTTGTGCAGCGCCTGGTCTATAGCAAAGGCTTTGCACAGATGACGATACAAGACGTTCTGGACGAGTTGAAGATTTCAAAGGGTGCCTTTTACCACTACTTCGACTCCAAGCAGGCGCTCTTGGAAGGGCTGACCGAACGCATGATAGACGCGGCGGAGCAGATCATCATTCCGATTGTGAATGATCCGACTCTCAGCGCCTTGCTCAAGTTTCGGCAGTTTTTGGACTCGATGAGCAGTTGGAAGCTCAACCAGAAAGGCTTGGTAATCGGCATTCTGCGGGCATGGTTTGCCGATGATAATGCTCTTGTCCGCCAGCGGGTGAACGCACTGATCGATCAGCGCATTGCGCCCCTGTTCAGCCAGATTGTGCGGCAAGGAATCGCCGAAGGCACCTTTACAACAGCCTATCCCGATCGGGTTGGCAGCGTCATTTTGTCCCTTTTGGTTGGCTTGCAAAATGCTATCGGCGCATTGCTCTTTGAGGACGGAACGCACCTTACGCCGCAACAAAAAAGCGCCCAGATCGTCGCTTGCTATGACGTCTACTTTGATGCACTGGAACGCACTTTAGGCGCACAGTATGGCACAGTGTTCCGCGTAGAGATCGAGACCGTTCAGGTGTGGCTTGACGCCCTACAGACCTATCCATCCTGATGACACAACCGCACGAAACACCTTTTAGGGCGCGGTGATCGTGACCAGATGCTCTTAAGCGCCCTGCTTGACCCTACAGAAAGAAGTGTATCATGACGCAGTATGCCATCTCTGCACAGGACTTAACCTATCGGTATGGTGACCTCTTGGCAGTTGATCACATCAGTTTCGATATTCCCGAAGGCGAGGTGCTGGGTTTTTTAGGTCCTAATGGTGCCGGTAAATCTACCACAGTTAAAATGTTGACGGGGCAGCTTCGCCCTGCCTCTGGCAAGGCAGTGCTGCTCGGCAAAGATATCGCGCAGAACACCAACGCTGTGCAGGCACATATCGGTGTGCTGTTCGAGACAACCAACCTCTACGAGCAGATGAACGCCGTCGAAAACCTGACCCTCTTCGCGCAGTTGTTTGGCGTGAAGAACTTTAACGCCATCACGCTGCTGGAGAAAGTTGGGCTAGGTGGACGCGAGAAAGAGCGTGTTGCCAACTACTCCAAAGGTATGAAGCAGCGCCTGATGCTGGCACGTGCCTTGATCAACAACCCGCGCGTCTTGTTTCTGGATGAACCGACCGACGGACTCGACCCGGTTTCTTCCCAAACCGTTCACGCCCTGATCCGTGAGGCTGCCCAGAACGGTACCACCGTCTTGCTAACGACGCATGATATGGTGGAGGCAGACAAACTCTCCAACCGTGTGGCGTTTATCAATAAGGGCAAAATCGTTGCGCTGGATACACCGGCAGCGCTCAAACAAGCCTATGGCAAGCGTGCCTTGCGCGTGGAGGTGCAAGCTGCCAAAGGCGCGGCTGAAATCCGCGAAGTGGTGCTTGACGCCGAGGATACGCCACAAAAGCTGTACGACCTTTTCCAGAATGAGCGGGTGATCACCGTTCACAGCGAGGAAGCAACGCTAGAGGATATTTTCGTGAGCGTGACGGGAAGGGGGCTGCACGGATGATCCGCATGATTGTTGCACTCGTCCAAAAGGATGTTAAGCTGTTCTTCCGCAACCAGTTTTTCGCGCTGATCACGCTGCTGGGCTTGGCGTTCTACCTGCTGGTCTACTTCATGCTGCCGTCAACCGTTGAGGAACGGCTGCCCTTTGCCGTCCACGTTGAGGGTGTGGCGGGCGGGCTGACTGGCGCGCTGCCCTTAGGCGAGGGCGAGCTGAGCGACGGCTTGACCATCGTCACCTTTGACTCAAAAGAGGCGCTCATCGCAGCGGTCGAAAAAGGCGACTATCTGGCGGGCTTGGTGCTGCCTGCGGATGCACTTGCCGCAGTGCGCCGCGCTGAGCCGATCAGCCTTTCGCTGTACTATGCGCCGACGACGCCCTCTGAAGTGCGCGATGCCCTGAACAGCGTCCTGACCGCAGGCTTTAACAGCCTCGCCGGTGTGTCAGGCGTGACTCGTGTTACAGAAGTGCTGGGACAACCAGTGGATACGCCTATCCCACTGCGTGATCGTATGCTGCCAACCTTGGTCTTGACCATCTTGGCGGTGGAAATTATGGGCTTGGCAACGCTGATTGTTGAGGAAGTGGAACACAGAACGGCACAGGCAGTCCTAATCACGCCGCTTGGCACGCCGCAGTTCTTCGCCAGCAAGGCAGTCATGGGCATTGGTCTGGCATTTGTGCAGGTCTTTGTCATCGTGGCGATTGCGGGCAAATTGGCAGCCGATCCGCTGCTCATCACCCTAACCTTGCTTATCGGCTGCCTGTTGATCACGGGCATCGGCTTTCTGATCGCCGCCCTCTCCCGCGATATGATGTCTGTGATTGGCTGGGGAATGCTGGCGTTGATCGTCTTGGCGCTGCCC
The DNA here is from genome assembly GCA_034432555.1 of Anaerolineae bacterium. GTDB lineage: Bacteria > Chloroflexota > Anaerolineae > Aggregatilineales > UBA2796 > CP2-2F. The sequence continues at coordinate 137,758 of DAOUBW010000014.1, read as the reverse complement.
TCGTTCACCCTGATCTTCCCAAGCATAGGTTCGGGCTGGATGACGTACATCCCATCTTACTATCTGGTAGATACCCTACACCGCACCATCAATTTCAGCGCGTCTTTAGGCGATGTTGCGCCTAACCTGCTGGCTTTGTTGATCATTGGCGGTGGCACATTGGTTATTGGCAGCGTCACGCTGCGGAGGCGTTTCGCATGAATCCGAGACATATTCTGATCCTGCTCGGCAAGGAGATTCGGCAGGGCAAAACCAACTTTTTCTTCACCTATGCGCTGCTCATGCCGATTATCCTTTCGCTGTTGGTGGCGTTGGTCTTTGGCGATCTCTTCTCAGAGACGCCGCGCTTGGGCGTTTACGATGCAGGGCAATCTGCCATCACAGCACGCCTGCTGGCAACCGACCATCTTGAGGTCATCGCCTATACCAATGCAGCAGCCTTGCGCGAGGCAGTTCAGCGCGGCGGCGTTATGGCGGGCGTGATCTTTCCAACAGGCTTTGATGCGGCATTGGCTGTTGGTCAGCAACCGACGTTGACTACGCTCTATTGGAGCCAAAGCCTTGCCAAGGACATTGCCATCATCAACAGTACGCTTGATCAGCTCATCCTATCTGCCACCAACGCGCCGTCGCTGATCAGCTTGAATGTGGTACAGCTGGGCGAGACAAGCAACATCAGTTGGACTGAGCGCCTGCTGCCGATGATTGTGCTGATGGCGATCATTCTTGGCGGTGTGCTGGTGCCAGCCGCCTCACTGGTTGATGAGAAGCAAAAGCGCACGCTGAGCGCGCTCACCATAACGCCTGCCTCGCTGTTGGATGTGTACGCCGCCAAAGCGCTGCTTGGGGTGGGCATCAGCACACTGATGGGCTTGATGGTGCTAATCATCAACAACGCTTTTGGTGGGCAGCCAGCGCTCTTGGTGATGGTGTTGGCGTTAGGGGCGGCGGCAGCCTCAGTGTTTGGCGTGCTGCTCGGCTCGTTTGTGAAGGATATCAATGTGCTGTTGGCAGTCATCAAGGCGGGCGGTTTGGTGCTGTTTGCGCCAGCGCTCGTCCAGCTTGTGCCAGATATTCCGCAATGGATCGCCCAGGTGTTCCCAACTTACTACATCCTGAATCCGGTCTTGGCGGTCAGCCAGCGGAATGCAAGTTTGGGGGACATCGGCGGCGAGTTAGCGGTGTTGCTTGCCCTGATCGGCGCCATGATCTTGATCTTGGTGCTGATCTTTGAGCGCCAACAAAAACGCTTAGCCTTAGCAAGCTAGGGCGCTGCACACAGGGAGAGACTTGACCTCTGCCGCGGCGCGCTTTCCCTGTGTGCTGTATTTGTGGCTATGGAGAACGCTGTAGGGCAAATTTTAGCGTAAGGTGATCTCGGCGGCGCTTTCGGTTACAGGTTTGATGGGCAGCGCCATATAGACCGTTGTGCCTTGCCCGACGGCGCTCTCCAGCCAGACGCGCCCACTGTGAGCATCCACCACCGCCTTCACGAGGCTTAAACCCAAGCCTGAGCCGCGGGCATGTTCGATGTTCGGCTGTTCGACGCGGAAAAAGCGCTCAAACACACGCGAGAGATCGGCGTGTGGAATGCCAACACCGCTATCGCTGACCCTGATCACGATGCAATCTTGAATTTCGGCGGCATGAACTTGCACCGTGCCGCCAACTGGCGTGAATTTGAGGGCATTTTCCAGCAAGTTGGCAAGCGCTTGCGTCAGGAAATGCCGATCACCGCGCAAGGTAGGCAGTGGCGCTTGGCATTCAACCTGTAAAGTCAAGCCCTTTTGCTGTGCCTGCCTGCTCAAATCGCGCACGGCTGCCTCAACAATTTCCTCAATATTCAGTTCAGTGTAAGCAAGTTTGCCGTTTTGCACACGCTCTAGGTTCAAGATGTTTGCTACGATGCGCTCCATACGCTGCAATTCGGCATGGATCACGCTTAGGCTCTCCTGCACTTCACCGTTGGGCAGGTCGCGCACTTCATGCTGAAGGTTCTCTAAGGTGGAGAGCGCCGAAAAAAGCGGATTTTTCAATTGGTGGCTGGTCATTTGCAGCATTTGCGTCTTGACCTTATCCATATCGCGCAATTGGTTGGTTGCTTCGGTCAGCTCCTCTGCCAATTGGCGCTGCGCCTCGTAGTTGCGGCTGTTAGCGATGGCAACTGCCGCCTGTGGGCTGAGCAAGCCAAGCAAATGCAGGTCGTCGCGGTCAAAGCGTTTGCTGTCCATCCCTGCCACCACCAGCAGCACCCCTTGCACAGCCTGATCCAGCAGCAGCGGCACCGCAACGGCTGCGCCAAAGCCTTCTTTGGCATAGGGAATATCGGGCGCGCCGTGCCAATCGCGCCGATAGCTCTCCACCTGCTGCGTTTGGCGCGTGCGCGCAGCGCTGCCAACCAAGCCCTCGCCATGCGCCAAGCGCGTGCCAATGAATTTTGGGGAAAGGTTATATTCGGCGGCAAGCTCTAGATAATCACCGTGATTGAGGAAGATCAGGGCGCAATCTGCCTGAAGGATTAGAGCGGCGCGCTCGGCAATGGTCGCCAGCACACGCGAGAGGTTCAGACTTTGTGTGATCGTCAAGCCGACGGCGCGCACGCTCTCAAGCTGCTGCGCCCGCCCGATCAGCGGCGCGATGATCTGCGTTTGCAACATCGCATAGCTGATCGCCAACGTCGCAACGGCGCTTAGGCTGCTGCCAACGCCGCGATAGCGCAGCTCAGGGCTGATCAGTTCAATCAGCACGCCCAGACAAAACAAGCTGATGCCAAGCAGCGACCAGCGGCTTTTCAGTTTGCGGCGGCGCTGCCATAATAAAACGAGCGTTGCCGCTGTGACCAGTGTATAGGTCAGCACGCCCCACTCGCTCAGGCGGTAAATCAGCGCACCGTCAGCACGGATTTGGTAGCGTGGCAGCTCGGTGCTTAAGACAAGCACGCTTTGTAGGATCAGCACACTCCACACCGCCGCATGAATCAGGCGTGTGAGGCGCTCGCCCTGCCCGCTGCTCAGCACAAAGACCAGCAAATAGCTAACCACACAGGCGCCGGTAAAGCCGATCTCGATCAGGCGCACTCCTAAACTGATCAGGCTTGGCGCAGCACCGACCGAGGCGCCCAAACGGCTGATCAGCACACCGCTTGACCACACGATCACCATCCCGACAAAGAGCGCATAGGTGCGGCTGTTGGTGCTGCGCGCATCTTGCCACAGGATGAGGATGAGCATCAGCAGCGAGAGCAGCAACGCAGCGATGCTCACAATCAGCGCGATGCCACTGAGTGCCAAGGTGATCCCTTATCGGTTCTCAGCCGTTTGGCTGCTTTTCAAAACGGTAGCCGACGCGGTGTTCGGTCAGGATGTAAGTTGGGTTGGCAGCGTCTGGCTCGATTTTGCGGCGCAGTTGGCTGATGTACACACGGGGGTAGTACAAATCCTCGGCGTATTCTTGTCCCCAGACCTGTTCGAGCAATTCGCGCTGCGAAACAACGCGTCCTGCATTCTCCAACAGCACCGCCAGCAGCTTAAATTCGGTGGGCGTTAGGTGTTCCTTCACACCACGCACATAGACCTGGCGGCGCTTCAGGTCAACCATCAGGTGCCCGTCGCTGTAACTCTTTTCGTCCTCGGCGCTCACCATCGTGGCACGGCGCATCAGCGCCCGCACCCGTGCCACAAAGGCATCCATGCCGACGGGCTTCTCAAGGTACTCATCAGCGCCCGCCGTCAGCCCACGCACAACGTCCTCCTCAGTAACAGCGTTAGCGGAAAGCATCATGATCGGCGTCTCGGCAACCTCACGAATGCGCTGGCAGACCGTCAACCCGTCCATCTCTGGCATCACAATATCCAACACCACCAAATCGGGGCGCTCGGTGTGGAATTGGCGCAACCCTTCCAGCCCGTTGGCGCCGGTGAAGACGGTGAAGCCGTCTCGCCGCAGGCGCTTGCCGAGCTGCTCTCGGATGTTCTGTTCGTCATCAACAATCAGGATTTTCATATCGCACCACAGCCTGAGTCATAGCATTCTGTGAACATTATACAGGACAAGCCAACCTTTGGCACACAGCAGCCTGCCAAAGCCTCTCACAAAAGCCTACCATTTTGGTGGTTTCCCCCACTTTCACCCATCCCTTTCAAATAACTTCTGGATAGAACACCCCGCAGTGTGCTACAATCAGGCTTTAGTCTAGTGCAGCTGAGGAGAAACGCACCGAGATGACATCCGAGTTAATCTGGCGGCTAATCGGCATGGTCAGTCTGGCAGTGCTCGGTGCGCGCTTTGGGGTTGAATTGGCGGTGCCGCCCTTAACGCGGGAAGCCACAACCCTGCTCTTTGGGCTGGTCGGCGCTTTGTCAGGTTTAATCCTGACGCCCTATTTCACCACGCGTCCGGCGCGCATTGCCCGTAACGCCATCATGGAAACGCCCGCCGAAACGTTGGTGACTGCTATCATCGGCTTGCTGCTTGGCTTGGCGATAGCTGCCCTTGCCTCTGTCCCGTTAGGCTTGTTGCCTGCGCCGCTTAGCCAGTGGCTGCCCGTGGTGATGATGGTGATTTTAGGCTACCTGAGCGTGACCGTCTTTGCCTTGCGCGCCCAAGACCTGCTCCAGATTGCGCCACGCCTGCTGCGCCCTGCTGAGGCACGCTCGGAGCTAGAGCCGTCCAGCGTTTACACGGGCAACGTCAGCATTTTGGTGGATAGTAGCGCCATCATTGATGGGCGCATCCTCGATATTAGCAAGACCGGCTTCCTGCAAGGTGAGCTGATCGTGCCGAGTTTTGTGCTGCGCGAAATTCAGCACATCGCCGACGAAAGCAATACTTTGCGGCGCAACCGCGGCAGGCGCGGCTTGGAAATTTTGGAAGAGATGCAGCGCGAGAGTAAAGTTCCCGTCCGTATGCGCGATTTGGATGTGGAGAACGTCCGCGAGGTGGATCATAAGCTGGTGGCGCTTGCCAAACAGATGAACGCCCTGCTGCTCACCACCGACTATACCCTGAAGCGCACCGCCAATTTGCAAGGCGTGCAGGTGCTGAACATCAACGACCTTGCCAATGCGGTCAAAGCGGTTATTCTGCCCAACGAGGTGATCACCATTCAGGTGATTGCCGAAGGGCGTGAGCCGGGACAGGGCGTGGGCTACCTTGACGATGGCACTATGGTGGTGGTGGAGGACGGACGCCGCCACCTTGACCGCAAAATTGATGTGGTCATCGTCCGCATGATCCAGACTTCGGCGGGCAAGATGTATTTTGCGCGCCTTGACGATACTTCGAGGAAGTGAGACCCGTGAGCGAACCAACACCCGCCCGCACCCGCTACGCGCCCAGCCCAACCGGACGCACCCATCTGGGCAACTTGCGAACTGCCCTCTTTGCGTGGCTGTGGGCGCGCCACACCGGCGGACAATTCATCCTACGCATTGAAGATACCGACCGCGAACGCCTTGTGGAAGGCGCCCAAAATGAGCTGATGGACGCGCTGCGCTGGCTCGGTCTGGATTGGGATGAAGGACCTGATAAGGTCAACGGCACGCGCTATGTGCAATCCAACAACTTGGCGCGCTACACCGAGATCGCGCAGACACTCATCAGCAGCGGACGCGCCTACTACTGCGACTGCACGCCCGAACGCCTAGAGATTGTGCGGCGCACCCAGCAGGCACGCGGTCAGAAGCCGCGCTACGATAACCACTGCCGCCGCCGCGCCCTCAGTGCGGGCGAAAACCGTGTAATCCGCTTTGCCATGCCCGAAAGCGGCGATACCGTTGTACATGATCTGCTGCGCGGCGCCATCCGCTTTGAGAATGCCGATCAGGGCGATCCGATCATCGTCAAATCGGATGGCTTCCCGACCTACCATTTGGCGTCGGTCATTGACGATCATGATATGGGCATTACGCATATCATCCGCGCTGATGAGTGGCTGCCTTCGACGCCCATCCACACCAATTTGTACGCTGCCTTGAACTGGCAAGCACCGATCTTTGTGCATTTGCCCTTAGTGACTGACTATGAACGCCGCAAGATCAAGAAACGCAGCGACGCTGATCAATCTGCCGAGTATGCTGAGTATGCCGAAATGCTGCGCGTGGCAACCCTGCGGCAACGCGGCTATTTGCCGCAGGCTGTCTTTAACTTCCTCGCCTTCTTGGGCTGGCATCCGGGCAGCACCGATGAGATCATGACGCGGGAAGAAATCGCGGCGCGCTTCTCGCTGGATCGGCTCAGCACCAGTCCCGGCGTCTTTGATGTGGATCGCCTGAATTGGTTCAACCAGCAGCACATGAAGCGCCTTTCCGCCGCCGAACTTGCGTCGCTGGCGCTGCCTTATCTGCGGGAAGCCTATCCGAACGCGCCGCAGCTTGACGATGCGGCATGGCTAGAGGCGCTTATGAATGCCGTGCGCGATGAGCTGACCGCCGTTGGTGAGGTGGCTGAATCGGCGCGCTTTGCCCTAGCCACGCCTGATGCCTTCACACCTGAAGCAGCGGCAGCCTTGCACAGTGAGGCGGCAGCTTTAGCCATCAAGGCGCTGTTGGAGGCGCTGCCACAGGCAGACCAGCTCACCCATGCTGAGGCGGAAACTGTGCTGAAAGGTTTACGTGATCACTTGAAGCAGGCGCATAACTTGGGTGGCAAGCAGATTCTGCCGCCGATCCGCGCCGCGCTGACAGGCACCACAGGCGGCGCGCACCTGACCGATGTTCTGGCGCTGATCAGCGTGGGCGAGGCACAAGCACGCCTACGGGCAGCCCTCGCGCACATCGCCGCCGCCTGAGGCACATTCATGGGTCGGATAAGCCCGACCCACATCTTCACTATCTTCACTCAACGCCATCAACACAGTAAGAACTGACCTGCCCAAGGTATTCCTGCACCCATGCGCAGCCCAACGGCGGTGTTACATACAGGTTGAAATCGCGGTCTGCTTTGAAGGCAGGAATGCGGATGACGGTGCCATTCGGAAAGACCGCGGCGAGTTCCTCAACCAGTGTTTCATCGGCAGGGTTAAAGAAAAAGAGCATCTGCCGATCTGGGCGCAGCTCAAAGCGCGTCCCCAGATTGAAGCGCATGAAATCGAGGATGCGCCTGATCACATCTTCGCGCAGCACGCCGTTGCCCCACTGCGGATCGCCCGCCTCGATTGCTAGCGCACGATGATCCAACCAATTGGGAAAGGCGATCATAAAGGCGTTGCCAAGCGCGCCGGTGCTTTCGGCAAAGCCGCGCATGATCAGCCCTACCTGACGGTGTGGCAGCGTGGAATTGCGGTAATCGCGCATGGCATCCACAAAGTAGCGCTCATAGTTGATCGAGGCGCTGACCAGCAGCACGATCACCGCAACAGCGTACACAAGGCGGCGCAGCCACAAGCGCGGCAGCCCTTGCGTAATGCCGATCAGGGCAACCGCCATGCCAAAGGCTGCTACCAGATAGACCAACGGCAGCGCGCCACTGGCACGTGTTGCGCTAGGCACCTCAATCAGAAAGGCGAGCGCTAACGCCGAAGGCAAGATCATGATCAGGATGCCGATGGGCAGCAGCCACTCAGCCGGATCACGCCGCCGCACCGCACGCCCAAATAGCATTCCCAAGCCCAGCACGAAAAAGGCGCCGCTGTAGGGATCAAGCTGCGGCGTGCCGTCAGGATCGCCGGTGATCCAGGCTGTATCGCCCCGAAAGTTGAACATCAACAGCGAACGGCGCAGTGTTTCACCAAACACGCTGATGTTCTTCTGGAACGCCTCAATACGATCTTCCACAAGGGCAGCCCGCTGCCCGATCACCTCACCCTCACTGTTACGAATCTCGATGATGTCCTCGCCGAAAATGCGCCCTGTTGTGCGCTCCAGAAAGAACTCAGGAAAATCGTAGAAGTAGCGCGCCAGTGGAATAAAGACCGCCACCGAGATCACGACCAGCGCCGTTGCGTTAAAGAGATAGGCGCGCACTGCCTGCCAACTGCGTGCGCGCAGCACCAACGCAATCAACAGCGCGGCAATCACCAACAGCGGCACCATCCGCACCGCTTGATAGAAATATAAGCCGATGCCGAGCGCCAAGCCACTGATAATCCAATCGCCGCGCCGATTATAGCGAATACCACGCGCCAAAAAGATCAAAATAAAGGTGACCAGCAGCGGCGTTAAAATGATCCGCAAGCCCAAGCGCGAGAGCAGCACGTGCCAATAGCTCACCGCGATCATCGCCGCCATCAACACGCCCACCAAATTGCCAAGCTGCCGATTCTCCTCGCCGAACATGGCGCGCCCAAGCCAATAGGCAAGCAGAATGGTTAGCAAGCCTTCTAGCGCGCTGGCAAGTTTGATCAGCTCAAAGCTGATTGGAATGCCCGTCACCTGATGCAAGAAGGCGATGAAGTACATCTGAAAGACTTCGCGCCCGCCGTTGTTCGGGAAAAAGACCGAGCGATCACCGTTCAGCACTTTTTGTGCGTCAAGCGCTTTCTCCACATGATCGCTAGTCATGTCTGGCAAGTAGAGGGCGAGATCGCCCACGCGCAGCCACGCGCCAAGCGTCAGAATCGCTACCAATGCCGCCACCGTCCATGACCACCGCACGCGGAAGGTGGTGTTAAGGCGTTTGCGTAGGCTGTTGAGGGCATTGACCAGCCAATTGCCCTGACCACGCGGCAGGAAGACGCCCACCCACACCGCGATGCTGGCGAACCATGCCAGCGTGCCAAAGGTGGTGAACTGATTGTTGGCATTGAAAAGCCATGCGGCAAGGCTGCTGAGGATGCCGATCACCACTAAGACCAAACGCAAGCCGTGCGCCGCCAGAAACCGATCCAGCGGTGCGCTGAAGGCTGCCGAGACAGGCGGTGTTTGTGGTAACGCTAGGCGTGGTAGGCGGCGCAACGGCAAGCCAAAGCCGTTGACGGCTGCGACAACCGCCGCAATGCCAAGTGTGAGGATCAACAGGAAGCCGCCAAAGGGCAGATCAAGGCTGCGGCGCGCCTCTGGTGACTGCAAGCCCGCCGATCCAACAAACGCCACCAAGACCAGTGCCGCTATGCCAACTGCCAAAAGCGCCTGGCGCGAGGTCACGGGCAGCGGCGGCGTTTGAAACAACCCGCCTAGCAGCGCCCGCCCTGCCGCTGTGCCACCTGTGCGCGCAGTGCTTGCTGTTAATGCCTGCCCTGCCACTGAGTCTGCGCTGTGTGTGGTAGGTGTAGACCGATCTTCGGGCAGTTCATAGAGGGTGCCGCGCAGCAGTTCAAAGGTTTGGCGCGGCGCACGCACAAAGCGCCCAAGCAGTTCCGCCAAGTTGGGATCACCTGCATAAGGCGGCGCGCTGAAGGAGTCCTCTGGGATCGTCTTTGGCAGATCATCGGTAGCTTCAGGCGGTGGCGATTCGGCAGCCTCAGCGTGCAGATCGGTGTATTCAGGCTGATCAGTCATGCGTGCGTCCTGTTTGGTGTGCAGTCTACGGCTACTAGTATAGCCTAATCTACACGGAATGCTCTAGAAAGGCGCACTTAGCACAGCCGCGAATTTCGCCCGCCGAACAAGCTAAGCCACAGGTGAGCATTGCTTGCCAAGCCTTGCCCGCTTCCACTATACTTAGCCAGAGCGAGTTTGTGAAGTATTTTTGAGGCAACTATGCGCCGTATTGGTATGATTTTCGCCGCCCTGTTGGCGCTTTTCGGGCTGCTGCTCTTGGCAGACCCAATCACGCCGCTGCAGGTCGGCTTAGCACAAGGAGATGTTACGGTGACCGCCACCCCGCTGCAAAGCTACGCCGGCAAGGTGCGTGCGCCGGATTTTCCCGTCGGCTTGGATTGGTTGAATGTGCCACAACCCTTGAGCATGACCGAACTGCGTGGCAAGGTTGTGCTGCTGGATTTCTGGACGTATGGCTGCATCAACTGCATTCATGTCATCCCTGATCTCAAGCGGCTAGAGGCAGAGTTTCCCGATGAATTGGTGGTGATTGGTGTGCATAGCGCCAAGTTTGCCAACGAAGGCGAGACTGAGAACATCCGCTACATTGTGAAGCGCTACGGTGTGGAGCATCCCGTCGTCAATGACCGCAACTTTGCCATTTGGCAAGTTTATGGCGTGCGGGCGTGGCCGACCTTCATGCTGATTGATCCGCAGGGTAAAGTATTAGGCTACTACAGTGGCGAAGGCGTTTATGAGGCGATGCAGCCCGCCATTGCAGGCATGATCGCCGAATTTGAGGCAAAGGGCATGATTGACCGCACGCCGCTGCGCCTGACGCCCGAACTTGATCGGCGTGCGCCGTCGCTGCTCTCGTTTCCGAGCAAAGTGCTGGCAGACTCACGCGGCGGACGGCTATTCATCGCAGATACCAGCCACAACCGCGTGATCGTGGCGGACTTGGCAACCTACACCATTCAGGCGGTCATTGGCAGTGGCGCGGCAGCCCTGCGTGATGGCAGTTTCACAGAGGCAGCCTTCAACTGGGTGCATGGCATGGCGCTGAGCGCCGATGGCGAGACGCTCTATGTGGCAGATACGGGCAACCATGCCATCCGTGCCGTTGATCTGCGCGCTGGCAGCGTGCGGACGCTTGCTGGCACGGGCGCGCAAAACCGTGACTGGGGCAATCGGCTGCGCGGCGGTGCAGGGCGCGAGACGGCGCTCAACTCGCCGTGGGATGTCTTCTACCGTGAGGGCGTGCTGTATATTGCGATGGCAGGTCCGCACCAGCTTTGGGCGCTTGACCTTGCCAGCGGACAGGTGGCGCCCTTCGTGGGCAGCGGGCGCGAAGGCATTGTGGATGGCGCGCTGCTGGAGAGCGAACTGGCACAGCCCAGCGGCATTGTTGGCACGGACGATGTGTTATACTTTGCCGATGCTGAATCCAGCGCCATTCGCAAAGTTGACCTCGCCGCTGGGCGCGTCGAGACGATTGTTGGTACAGGACTGTTCGACTTTGGCGACGTAGACGGGCTAGGCGATGCGGTGCGCTTGCAGCACGCGCTCGGCTTGACCATTGGCGCGGACGGCAAGCTCTACGTGGCAGATACCTATAACCACAAGATCAAGGTGATCGATCCGCTCACACGCGAGAGCCGCACCTTGTTTGGCAGTGGCGCGGGCTTGCGCGATGGGCAGGCGCCGCAGTTTTGGGAGCCGGGCGGCATTAGCTATGCCGATGGCAAACTCTATGTGGCGGATACCAACAACGACGCGATCCGTGTGGTGGATTTGGCAGCAGGTAGCGTTAGCACCCTGATTTTCCCGAACCCAGAGCGCCTTGCCATGCCTGAAGCTGCCACCGCTACCGACTCCGAGACGCCACCCGCTGACTTTTTCGGCACAGTGGTGCGCCTTGAACCGCTCACCGTTGCGGCAGGCATCAGCCGCATCAGGCTGAACATCCAGCTTCCCGAAGGCTACAAGCAGAACGATCAGGCGCCGTTCACGCTACGCTTCTATAACAACACGCCGATAGCGCGTGTGGCAGCCGCCGATAACAACCTGAGCATCGTCACACCGCCGATGCCCGTGCAAATGCCAATTGCGCTCAGCGAAGGTGAGGCGCTCATCACCCTAGATGCCGCCATCTTCTACTGTGAGGCGGTCAACGAAACGCTGTGCTTCCCTGCTTTCGTGCGCTTTGAACTGCCGCTGCGTGTGGCGGCTGAAGGCGCGCCAGAGGTAGCCATCAGCTATTTGTTGGTGCCGCCGCAGCTTGATTAATTTGACTTGCGTCTAGCGGGTTGGATATATCCGACCCGCTGTGTGAAATTGCACTCTTCGTCGGATACGCCTTATCGCCTCCCCAGCCCTATTAAAACCTCACATGCGAGGAAAGTCCCCTCGAAATCACTGCCTGTGGAGCGCGTAGCGCACAGGCAGAACGTTTTGTCTTACACAAGTTTTGAAACTCTCTCTGGCAGCGGTTATACGCTGCTTTTGCGCGCATAATTTCGTATCAGTCCCCTAACTTTTAGGGGTCTTATAGCGGCGCGAATCGGGCGTATGATGACCTTCAGCTGTAGTAACTGCTGAGGGAGCGATACTAACTTTTGCGGGAAGCTGTGACTCATTAAAAGGATGCCCACCTACCCCTAAGCCCGCAAAGCAAGGAAAGGGAATCAGAAGCGGCATAAAGTCCCGCCCTGCGTGCGGGGCGGGATTTAGGGTGGGGTAAATTTTGTCGCCTTCCTTCGGCTGTCGTATGGGAGGAGTTCAACGCCATGAGTGCTGTAGCCGCTATTCAAACTTCGGGCTTGGGCAGGCGCTATGGGCGCACAGGGCAATCTGCCCTTACCGACCTAAACCTAACCGTCAACAAGGGGGAAATTTTCGGCTATCTCGGTCCAAATGGTGCGGGCAAAACGACCACCATCCGCCTGCTGCTGGATTTCATCCGCCCGACAACGGGCAGCGCGCAAATGCTTGGCATGGATGTACAGGCACACTCGCTAGCGATTCGGCGGCGCGTGGGCTTTCTGCCGAGCGAGCTTAACCTCTGGGAAAACCAGACCGGGCAGCAGATCATCAACTATATGGCGGCACTGCGCGGCAATGTGCAAAAGCCCTACATCCGCCAATTGATTGATCGGCTTGCCTTTGACCCTAGCAAGGTCATGCGGAGCTATTCAAGCGGCAACAAGCGCAAGTTGGGCTTGATCCTTGCCCTGATGCACCAACCAGAACTGCTCATCTTGGATGAACCGACCAACGGACTCGATCCCCTGATGCAGCAGACCTTTCACCAGTTGATGCGCGAGGCGCAAGCACGTGGCGCAACGATCTTCCTTTCCTCGCACATTTTGAGCGAGGTGCAGGCGATCTGTGAGCGTGTGGCGATCTTGCGCGAGGGCAAACTGCGCGCTGTGGAGCGTGTGGCAGACCTGATGCGTGTGAACTTCACCTGGGTAATGCTCACCTTCCACCAGCCAGTCAATCCGAGCCTGTTAGCAGGTGTGGCAGGCGTTTCGGAGCTGAGCAACGAAGGGAATGTGCTTAAGTTCCGCCTGATGGGTGATTTCGATCCGATCCTACGCGCCATCGCCAGTCAGTATGTGGTGGATGTGCGCGTACAAGAACCAAGCCTAGAGGAAGTGTTCCTCACCTTCTACGATGGCAACGGCAACGCAGCGCCACATATGGCGCACAAACTGGAGGCAGTCCGATGAATGGCGTAATCTTTCGGGAGACATTGCGCCGCAGTTGGCGCAGTGCAGCCCTATTAGGGCTGATCATGGCGACGATGTCTATCTACATTGTGGCAATCCTGAGCGATTCGCGCATTGTGGAGACTTTCTCGCAAATGGCGGCGAATCTGCCCTTCCTGATTAACACGCTGGGCGGTGGCGATGCAGCCTTCCTTGCCACGCCTGCCGGTCTGATCAACTACGGCTACTTTAGCTGGCTGATCATCGCAGTGTGCGGCTATGCAGTCTATCTGGGAGTCAGCGTGACGATAGGTGAAGAAGATCGCGGCATTCTGGATGTGCTGCTCAGCGCACCTGTCACACGGGCGCAAGTGGTCATCGAAAAACTGCTCGCCTTTGCACTCTTGATTGTGTTGGCGGTTGCCATAGGGCATGTGGGTTTGGCGGGCACGGTCTCGCTGTTCGAGTCGTTCCGCGCTCAGGTTGATCAAGGGCGCTTGCTGCAAGGCTCACTCAATATGCTGCCTTCAGCGTGGTTTATGCTCACCTTTACGGCGGCACTGGCTACCTTAGTGCGCCGCCGCAACACTGCGGCAACCATCGCGGGCGCGGTGCTGGCGGGGAGCTTCTTTGTGGATGCCTTTGGGCGGAACGTGCCAGATGTGGACGGGCTGCGCGCTGTTTCCTTCCTGCGCTACTACGATAGCAGCACGGTGATGAAAGACGGGCTGCTGATGGGCAATGTGCTGCTGATGCTTGGCATTGCTGCGCTGTTGGTTGCGTTGGCGGTGATCGGCTTTCGCCGTCGGGATGTAGGCGTGTGAACGACTCAGGGCGACAACAAACAGAAGATTCGGCAATAGGTTAGCGGACGATCTGAGGCTCAGATCGTCCGCTCATTGTTTCGATCAACGTGCCGTGCAGCCGAGCAGCATCACAGAGGCATCCGCGTAATGCGTCTGAACATCTGCTAAGTTGTTGGTTGCCGCGCTGCGGAGTGCAGCACCATCCAGCACATAGACGCGCCCACCGCACACCTGTAAATCGTTGATATCCTCGTCGGCAAACGTTGCGCCGAGCGCGCTTACCTGCCCTGTGCTTGCGCTCACCACATAGAAATCAGGTGCTGCTAGGCGATCTGCGCCGTTATAGTTACCGCCCGTAAAGAGCAGCGTAGTGCCGTCCGGCAGCCACGATAAATGCTCCAAGCCCTGCCCTGCGCCTGCCGCTGCCACACGCCGTGCTACGCCTGTCCGCAAATCCAGAACGGCAACGGCATTTACGCTGAAGCCGGGGCCTTGTGCGATGTAATTAGCAGGCGGATTAGCTGGCTCGTTGTAGAGCATGGCGGCGTAGCGTCCGTTGGGCGAGAAGATCGGCGTGTAATATTCGCCTGCGCCAAGCAAGCGCCGCACCTCTAGGATTGGGTAACGCCCTGTCGCAGCGAAGGTATACGGCGTTAGGTCTAGGCTGAAAATGCCCGCACTGAAGCCGTCCGAGAAAGGTGTATATGCCTGTAGGTAGAGCGTCTCGCCAAAGAGTGCCATCGGATAAGCTGCCAAGCCCTGCCCAAAAGGCGAAGCTGATCGGTAACTGCCCGTCAGTTCGCGGCGCACACCATCAGCAAGGCGGAGAATGCCAATGGTGAACTGTCCATCTGGCGTTGCGCTGCCATACAGCAAATGGCGGGAAGCCTCATCAAAGCTGAAGGGCAGCACGGCAGCCTCAGGCGCTAAGGGAATGGCAATCGGTGCGCCGTTGGCACGCCGATAGGCAAAGACGGCGCGCTGCGTGGCAGGGTCTATGCCATAGGCAGCCACCCAACCCAGATCGGGTGAGTAGCGCACATCCAGATAGCTGAGCGATTCAGGCAGTTCGTAGAGAATTTGGGCAGGCGCGCCGCCTGTGATGGCTGTGATGCGCGTCACCTGATTGGGTTCCATGATGCGCGCCAATAAGGTGTTGCCGCTGGCTGCGGATGCCGTCAAAGGGCTGCTGAAGGCAAGGCAGATCACAAGGGCAACACTGATCACCACTCGCTTCAAAGCATTCATGTAAAAACTCCTAAGTGTTGAGACACGCCGCGCCAAGAATAGGCAGAGCGCGGTTGTGGCTGCGCTCTGCCTACTCTACACGATTACCTCAAGCCGCGCCAATAGCGTTCTTCGCGCCAGACGTTGGCAGTGTTGCTGTAGCCCGCTTGTTCCCAGAAGCCGGGGCGATCTTCGGCAGTGAATTCGATGCCGCGCAGCCATTTGCCGCCCTTCCACAAGTAGCGGTCGGATTCTTGGCGCTCGCCGGGAATAGCGCCCATCACGCCGCGCAGCGGATAGCCATGTTCAGGCGTCAGCGGCTCACCTTCGTAGTGTGTTGCCAGCAAAAAATTGCTGGCGAGGATTACGTCAATCGGCGTGTTGGTGGTGTAGCCAAACTCGCAGAACTGCACAGCATAGCGTGCCTCCGCTCTGATCTTCAGCAAGCCTGCATCAATCAGCGTTTGCAGGTGAACTCCGCTCCAGCGGGTATCAAACTTGCTCCAGCCCGTCACACAGTGCAGGTCGTAAACAGCCTCAGTGCGCGGCAGCTCATTAAATTCTTGCCACGACCAACGGCGCTCCACCTCCACCAAGCCGCGCAGCGTGAACGTCCAGGTAGTGAGGTCTTTATAGATCGGCACAGAGCCGTAGTGCAGCACGGGGAACTTCTGCGTCACCGATTGTCCCGGTGGCAGGCGCCCGCCCTCACGGACTTCTTCTTCCTTGCGGCGGCGGTTCAGAAAGCTATCAAACATAGACTGATAATCCTCTTGCTAGGCATCTTCCTGCCAGATTATAGCAATATGCGCGCCAAATGCCGCCTCTACGAACGCCTGAGGCGCAGCACATAGCCTTTGTAATCTATTAGATAGAGTTCGCCGCGCTGATCTTCCCCGAATGAGCTAATCTGCCTGCCTGTATTTTTGAACAAGCGGTTTTCCCAGATGCCGTCACGCCTGCGTTCTGCCACCCAAACGTTGCCGTTGCAATAATCGCCGTAGAAATACAAGCCGCGCAGTGCCTGCAAAAGCGCGCCGCGATAGACGTAGCCGCCTGTCACGGAGCAACCTTGCGTGTGGTCATAGGTGACGAAGGGCGGCACATAGTTCGCCGCATCCAATTGCCGATCACTGAGGCGGTTATTGCCCTCGATGATGTTCCAGCCGAAATTCAGCCCGCCTTGGCTGCCGCTTGGCACAAAGCTGACTTCTTCGGCGCCTGCCCAGCCTACGTCAGCGATGTACAGATCGCCCGTCTCGCGGTCAAAGCTGATGCGCCACGGATTGCGGACGCCATACGCCCACACTTCGGGCGCAGCCTCAGGCGTGTTCAGGAATGGGTTATCAGGCGGTATGGCGTAACGATCTGCGCTCAGATCGCTCACATCAAGCCGCAAAATCTTACCGAGCAGCATGCTTAGGTTTTGGGCGTTGCCATCCGGATCGCCCTGTGTGCCGCCGCCATCGCCCACACTCAGGTATAAGTAGCCGTCCGCGCCGAATTTCAAGCCGCCGCCGTTATGATCGCTGAAAGGCTGTGCAATCCGCAGCAGAATCACACCACTGGTTGGATCGGCACGGTTCGGATCAGCGCTGCTGACGCGGTAGCGCGCTAGGGCAGTGTGTCCGTCACGATCAAAGTAGTAGACGAAAAAGGTGCCATTCTCGGCATACTGCGGATGAAAAGCTAGGCTGAGCAAGCCGCGTTCGGTGTAGCCCGCCCGAAAGGTATCATCGGTGACGAGCGCGTTGATATCGAAAAAGGGCTGTTCCAGCGTCCTGCCATCTTCATCCATAATCCAGACCTGCCCTGCCTGCTCAACGACAAAGAGCCGACCTGAATTATCGTTGGCGTGCGTGAGGTAGAGCGGATTATCAAACTTGCCGCCGATCTGCTCAAAGCGGAAGGTATAAGGGTCGCGTGGGTCTTGGGCGTAAGTGCTAGGCAGCCCTGTGAGGCAGAGCAAACATACCAAAAGAGAAAGGCTGAGTTTTCGCATTGGGTCTATCACAATCACAAAACTTACCGCAGCCACACACAAAGCGCGGCACGGTCATAAACGAGCGTTGCGGTTAACTATACCGCACAGTACGCTGTTTTTAGCGCTTCCGCAGGCGCGGATCAAGCACGTCGCGCAAGCCGTCCCCAAGCAAGTTGAAGCCTAGCACACCGAGTACAATCACGGCACCGGGATAAATCATCAGCCACGGCGCACGTTCGGCGATGCTAGCGCTTTCCGCCAACATGACGCCCCAAGAGGCATCCGGTGGCTGCGTGCCAAGCCCTAGAAAGCTCAGGCTTGCCTCAGTCAGCAGCGCCCAAGAGAGCGCCAAACTGAACTGCACGATCAGCGGCGCCAGCATGTTGGGCAGAATGTGCCGCGCCAAGATGACAGGTTCGCGTGTGCCGATGCAACGTGCCGCTGTGACGTATTCCATTGCCTTTAGCGAGAGGACAGGACCACGCGCCACACGCGCAAAAATCGGCGTGTAAACGACGGCAATGGCAATGATGGCGCTGTTCAAGCCGCGCCCCAGCACCGCGATGATCAGCAGCGCCAGCAGCAAGGCGGGAAAGGCGAAGAAGACATCCATCACGCGCATGATGAGCGTATCAAGGCTGCCGCCGACGAAGCCCGCCGTCACACCGATCAGCGTGCCGAGCGTGCCGGCAATTGCCACCGCAAGGGCAGCCACACGCAGCGAGTTCCAAGCGCCTTGCATCAGGCGGCTTGCCACATCACGCCCGAATAAATCGGTGCCAAGCACATAGCGTTCGTTCGGCGCGGTCAGCCTATCGCGCCCGAACTGCTGGGCGGGCGGAAAAGGCGTTGCACCTGCACCGCCGAGAATTGCTATCACCACAAAGAGGGTGACAACGCTTGCGCCTAACGCACCGCTGAGGTTGGTCAGCAACCGCACGAGGAACGGCTTGACGCGGCGTCCGCTCGGCTCAGCGCTTGCCGTAGCTGATGCGAGGGTCAATGCTGGCATAGATCACATCCACGGCAAGGTTAATGATCACAAAATTAAAGGCGATAAAGAGCGTTACGCCTTGCACAAGCGCATATTCACGCTGCGAAATGGCATTGACTGCCAAGCGCCCGAGTCCGGGCAGGGCAAAAATCTGCTCCACAATGACTGCACCGCCGAGCAAATAGCCCGCCTGCACACCAAGCAGCGTTACCACAGGAATTAGGGCGTTGCGTAAGGCGTGCGAATACGTGACGCGCCGCTCGGGTAAGCCTTTGCTGCGCGCCGTGCGGATGTAATCTTCGCGCAGCACTTCTAACAGCGCAGAGCGCGTCATCCGCATCAGCGAGGCTGCTAACGCAAAGCCAAGCGTCAAGGCGGGAAAGATCATTTGCTCTAGGTTGCGGCGCGGATCGTCACCAAAGCTGACGTAGTTGCCACTGTTGGGCAGAATCTTGAAATAGACCGACAAAATGTAGATGATGAGCGTGCCGACCAAGAAATTGGGCAGCGCCAAGCCGATCAGCGCGAAAAGCCTGCCGATCAAATCAATCAGCGTGTTGTGGTAGACTGCGCTCAGCACACCGATTGGAATACCGATCAAAAGGGCGATCAGGACAGCCATGAGCGCCAATTGCAGCGTCAGTGGAAAACGATCAAGAATGACTTCTAACACAGGCTTGCCGTGCCGTATCGAAAAGCCGAGATTGCCCTGTGCTACCTCACCCAGCCAGATGAAATACTGCTCGACAGGCGGCTTATCGAGTCCGTAATAGCGTTCAAGGGCGGCACGTTGAGCAGGCGTCAGCATTCCTGCCTCTGTGCCAAGCTGCGCCGTGATGGCATCACCGGGAATCAGGCGCATGGCGAAGAAAACAAGCACCGAAACGCCAAGCAGCGTTGGCAGGAAGGCGATCAGGCGTTGCGCGATGTAACGGAGCATAGTGCGCGCCTTTCAAAGCCTGCCGCCGATCTGTGTAAGATCGGCGGCAATCTAGCTTAGCGGTTCAGGCGGACGGCAGCAAAGGACATCAGCGAGTCGGTTGGGTTGGGGATGAAGCCCTCCACATAAGGCTGATGCGCGGTGTATTCATAGCCATTGTAGAGCCAAATCCAAGGCGCTTGCTCCACGATGTGCTTCTGGAACTGGGTGAAGATCGCCAGCCGCTTGGCAGGATCGCTCTCGGCGCGCCCTTGTGCCATCAGGCTATCGGTCAGATCGTCAATCCAGTTGGCAACACCTTGCAGGTTGCCTGCTTTCGTCCAGTAGCGCGCATACATGGTGTAGGGATCCGGGCGTCCACCGTTGAGCGCAACGGCTGTATCAAAATCACCCTTCAGCCAGCGGTCAACGTACACGCTTAGTTCGAGCGCCTCGATCTCCAGCGTGATGCCGATCTCTGCCAACTGTGCCTGAATCACTTGTGCTTCGGCAAGGGCGGTAGGCGGTTCAGCGTTGGCAACGATGGTCTTGAGGGTGAAGCCCTCTGCCATGCCGGCGGCTGCCATCAAGTCGCGTGCTTTTGCCACATCGCGGCTGTAGCAGAAGAATTCGCTGGTTGGCACCTGATAGGCGGGAATAGTCAGCGGACCGGTGACTGTGCCTTCGCCTAGTGAGGCTGTCTCCAGCACTTCTTGGCGGTCAATGGCGCATGAGATCGCCTGACGAACTTCCAGCTTATCCATCGGTGCGCGGGCAGCGTTCAATTGGAAGACATGGTAAGCAAGGGCTGGCACACGGTTCAGCACGATGTTCGGATCGTCTTTGAGCAGCACCGCAGCCAATGGATCGTTGAGCAGGGCGAAATCAATCTCGCCGGCGCGCAGGGCGGCAACGATGGTCGCTTCGTTCGGGATGACGCGCATTTCGACGCCATCGGGATAGGGTCCTTCGATCCACCAGTTGTCGTTGCGCCTGAGTGTGGTTTTTTCCTCAGGAATCCACTGATCCAGCACAAACGGACCGGTGCCAATTGCCTTTTGTTCAAATTCGTTGGCGGCAACCGCTTCCTCAGAGACAATGGAAGCGTTCACGCTCGCCATCGCCGCTAGGATCGGCACGTCAGGCGTGTTGAGGTTGAAGACGACCGTGTAGGCATCCGGTGTATCAATGCTGGTGATGCTGGTATAGTTGCTGCGTGCTGCGGAGCCCGTTGCCTCATCCAGCAGGCGCGTGAAGGTTGCCTTCACATCCGCCGAGTCGAACGTGCTGCCGTCGTGGAAAGTGACACCCTCGCGCAGCTTCATCGTGAGCTGCGTCGAGTCGGCGTTGAATTCCCACGATTCTGCCAGCATTGGCACAATGTTCAGGTCTTGATCAAGCGTCACCAACGGCTCGTAGATCAGTTCCAGAAGGCGCAGCGAGGCGAAGGCAGTCTGCTTGTGCGGATCAAGCCCTGTCGTATCAGCAGCGCGTGCCATAATTAAAACTTTCCCGCCCGATTGCGCCTGTGTGAGGGCGGGCAGGCTTGCCAACGCCACAACGATCAGGCTGAGCATAAAAACTTTTGCTACTTTTCGCATCACGTAAAACCTCATTGAGAAAGCTGTTTGGCAAACAGGTATTCTACCACCTCTGGCAAGACATAACCACTCACTGCCCCAACTTGTGCATAGCCGTGCCGCCTGTAAAAGCGCTGCGCCGCCGTGTTGGAGTCGGTGACGAGCAAAAATAGCCAGCTATGCCCCACCGCAAGCCGATCTTCCAGTGCGCTGAGCAGCGCCGCACCCACGCCACTGCCTGTGATCCCATTCTTGACCACCAGCAAGCGCAAGTAAGGGCTTCTGCCAAACATGCCATGCGGCAAGCACCACGCCAAGCCGCAGGTTGGTTCATTGGGCAGATCGGCGGTCAGGAGCAGATCGTTCGCAGCGCGAGCTTCCCTCAGGCGGCTGTGGGTTCGCTCAGCCGTCATGCCGTAGCGCTGCATCAGTGGCACAGCGGGCAGCCACGCCGCAATAACGGGAATATCTTCAAGGGCGAGCGAGCGTATGATAGCCATAGCGGTTACTCCACAGCGGTTAAAGGCAGCCTCAAAAACGGCGACTCGGACTCCTGCCACAGCACGTTGAAGAATTGAAAGCCTTCCGCGCTTTGTTGGTAGGTGTACAAGCCGATTTGGGCATGATCAGGCTGTGCAGGCAGATCAGGCAGGCAGTGGCGGCTCACAGCGCGATCGCCGTCACGCCAAAAGCGCCCTAACCAAAACTGCCCGTCTGCCTGAGCAAGGCGCGTGCCATCTTGGGCGTAGAGCGAGAGCGCCACATGGAACTGATCGCCGAAGGGCGTTGTGGCAGGCGCAGGCAAGCGCCACACCAAATGCAGGCAGCGCCCTTGTCCATCCCAAGCAAATGCTGTTAAGCTGCCACCAATGTTCAGAGTCGCCACTTGCGGCAAGGCTGTGTAGCGGCTGGCGTCAAAGTCCGCTGCACGCCGTTCAGAAAGCGTGAAGCAGCGCTCAGGCGTGCCATCTGCCAACGGACGCATGCCGTAGAGAGTCCCATGCACGGTTGCATCGTCTTGTGGGCAGCCTAAGACCAATAGGGCGGCATCCTGTGCAGGGTAGACTTCTAGATCAGGCGGCAGAAAACGGCGGTTGGGCAGATCGTAGAGCAGGGTATCCCAAACGGTTGCCTCATCATCAATGCCAACAAACTGCCCGTCAGCGCGGATTAGCACATCAGCAGGCTGTTGTGCCAGCAATTCAGCCCGAATTGGTGCATACCTGCCGAGTGGCGTCCCAAAGCCGCCCGGCGTAGCCGTTTGCCCAAGAAAGCTCAGCAGATGTAAGACTAACAGCGCTTGCAAGGCAGCCACACTGAATACAACCACTAGCAATATACGCATAAACAGCATATGGCGCATTACATCGCGCAGGGTAGCGCCCAACGCGAGAAAAGCAGCAGGCAAAATCGGAATGAGGTAGTGAAGCTGCGGCGTAACCCACCGCACCGAAAAAATGGCTAACGGCACCAGCAGCCAGCTGCCAAGCGCGATATCAAGCGGTTGTTTGGCGCGCACACCGATTGCCAATCGCCACACGCCACAGGCAAGGCTCAGCGCGCCGAAAACGGTTAGCGTGCCGTATGCCCATCTCGGGACGGTCTCTAGCCAGCGCTCGAACATCTCGGCGCCTGCCAAACTGTGCAAATCCGTGCCACTCAGAACGATTAGGGCGTACTCAAGCGTTTGTGTGCTGAACAATCCGCCGTCTGCTGCGCTCGCTTGGCTGCCAAGCTGCGCGCTTGCCCAGACGCCGCCTTGCAGCGCGTCTAATGTGCCAATGGCATAGGGAACAACGCTCAGGGCTGCCAATAACAGGCTGGCGAAGAAATAGCGCGTTAGGCGCTGCCGCCCTTGCCAAATCAGGTAGAGCGAGAGCGGCACAAGCGAGAGCGCCGCAAAGTGTATCTGCACGGTGATGCTGAGCAGCGGCAAGTGCAAGAGCTGGGCAAGGCGCGCTCTGCGCTGATCAGGCAGAAAGGCTGCCAAGCCGCTGCCAACCGTCAGGATGAGGAAGGGCATTAGCGCGTTTTGCGCCCACAGCTTGCGCGAAAACAGGACCGCCCACGGATTGGCTGCTAAACACAACGCCGCAACGAGTGCTGCCAACACGCCATAGTGACGCCGCGCTAGGCTGTAGAGCAGGGCGACCGCCAACACATTCAGCGCACCAATGTAGTAGGTGGCAAGCGCGGGATCGCTGCTGAGCAAGAACGGCGGAGTTACCACATAAACGCTGAAGGGCGCATTGCGCAGCCCAACCGATGAGCCAATCCCTAGCAGCGGAAAGTCACGCCCACGCGCAAAGTCAAGGGCAAGGCGCGCTAGATTCGCCTCATCACGTTTGAACTCTATCACTTCGGGCAAGCCAAAGCGCAGCCCTGCCGCCACGCTCAAAATAATGAGGAATGCTGTAATTTCGGCAAAGCGCCACCAGCGTGTTTGCAGCGTAGTAACGTTCGGGAGAGCCTCAGCCATGTATCGTTTCTCGATTCCCATATAGCGTTAAATCGAAAGTTGCCGTATGATAGAGTCGGTAGCATAATACAGGTTTACGCCTCTTGTCTAGGCGGATATACCTGATTGACGGTGGAATGGCAGCTTTTGAATACAGTTTACCGCGCTCGCACGAGTCCCGATCAAAGGGATGGGCGCGGACGGGATGGAAGCGCACCGCAGTGGAATGTCTTACGCGGTCTTGGTTGTGTCGTAAGGTGTGGTGGTCGTGAACAACGTTCGGTATATCAAATCAACGCATCGGCAGCGCTGTGGCAGGCTTGACTCATCATGATGCCTTGCAGTGTCGCTTTTTCATGGGTCAAGGGATGATATACTGCGGCGGTGCAGCAGATCGGCTCACCTGAGGGCAGCGCGCCTTTAAGTTCTGAAAAACTGTTCTACAAAAGCACCACTCTCAGCCGTTGCTAAACGTTTAGCTACGGCTTGTTTCGTTAATATATTCCAGTTTTGCAGACGGCAGCTTGGCTGCTGATAAGGAGTGGTGAGGCATGGACAGTAGTTCGCTGCTCGTGCTAGGAATACTCGATTTCATCATTGTAGGGGTGGTGATCATTGCGGTGGTGATCATCTTTGGCAACCGCACACGCCGCACCGTGCAGCGCGAGTTGGAAGACTACGTCTCCACGCGCCGCAAACTTGCCGATGAGGAAGCCACGCGCCTTGTTTCAGAAGCCGATTCACGCGCAAAGGAGCTAGAAATCCGTGCACGGGACGAGGCACAAAGCTTGCTGAGTGAGGCTGAAGAAACCATCAAGCGCCGCCGTGCGGAAAATGACCGCGAAACCGAACGGCTGGATCGCCGCCGCGAAGAACTCGATAAGCGCCTTGAGCGCCTTGAGACACGCGAGCGTGAGCTGAACAAGCGCCAAAGCGCCCTTGATAAGCGCCGCCAAGACCTCGACAAGATGTATGATGAGCGCCGCGTTGAGCTAGAGCGCGTGGCGCAAATGAGCCGCGAAGAAGCACGCCAACATCTGCTGGCAGCCCTTGAAACAGAGGTGCGCGGCGATATGGCGCGCAAACTGCGCGAGTTGGATGAGGAACTCAAAACAGAGGCGGATCGCCGTGCGCGGGACGTGGTGGCACTTGCCATTCAGCGCATCGCCTCAGATCAGGTCAGCGAGTTGGCGGTCAGCGTCGTCTCGCTGCCTTCGGATGAGATGAAAGGGCGCATCATCGGGCGCAACGGGCGCAACATCCGCGCCTTCGAGCAGGCGACCGGCGTTGATGTGGTGGTGGACGATACGCCAGAGGCGGTCACGCTCTCCAGCTTTGATCCTGTGCGGCGCGAAGTAGCACGCCGTGCTTTGGGCAAGCTGGTGCTGGATGGACGCATTCATCCGGCGCGCATTGAAAAGCTGGTGGATGACGCCCGCAAAGAAGTTGACCGCGTGGTGCGCGAAGAAGGCGAAACGGCTGCCTATCAGGCGGGTGTGCCGGGCTTGCACCCTGAAATCCTCAAGCTGCTCGGGCGCCTTAAGTTCCGCACCAGCTATGGGCAGAATCAGCACGCACACTCCATCGAGACAGCGCACCTTGCTGGCATGATCGCGGCGGAGCTGGGCGCGGATGTCGCACTCGCTAAGATGGGCGGCTTGCTGCACGATATTGGCAAGGCGATTGACCACGAGATCGAAGGCTCGCACGCCATCATCGGCGCAGAGTTCTGCCAGCGCTACGGCGTGAACGAGAAGGTGCTGAACTGCATCGCCAGCCATCACCATGAAGTCGAACAGCTCTACGTCGAATCGATCATCGTCGAGGCAGCCGACGCCATCAGCGGCGCACGTCCCGGCGCACGCCGCGAAAGCATGGAGACATACATCAAGCGCGTGCGGACGCTTGAAGAAATTGCCAGCTCGTTCAAAGGCGTGGAGCAGAGCTACGCCTTGCAGGCAGGGCGTGAGGTGCGCGTGATCGTGCGCCCTGAGGATGTGGATGATGTTGGCGCGGCGCGCCTTGCCCGCGAGATCGCCAAGCGCATTGAGGAATCAATGCAATATCCGGGTCAGATCAAGGTGCAAGTGCTGCGCGAGACACGCATCACCGAGTTTGCCAAGTAAGGCATAGGCAACAGCGTGCGCTCCTAAGTTGGTAAGCGCACGCTGTGCTGATCATTGCAAACCTCGCCCATTTAGGGCATCATTCCAGCCTGCTAATAGGAAGGATATATAGGCTTCATGGCACTTACACTCCGTGTGCGTCTGGGGCAAGTGATGGGGCGCGATCACTTGCTGCGTGGCGCAAACTGTCAGGATGGCAAGGCACTGGTAGAAGCACGTGGCTACTTTGCCGCCGTGCTATGCGATGGGTGCAGCGAAGGCGAACGCTCTGAGGTTGGCGCACACGCCGCTGCGGAATTTGCCGCCGCGCATGTCGGTCGGCTGCTGGCAAACGGCACCGCCGTGCAAGACGTGCCGCGCTTGCTTTATCCTGCCCTTATCAACTTCCTGCGCGAGTTTGTGCTTGCCGTGAAGCCTGCCAATGCCGCGCAGTTCGTGCTAGATGCGCTACTTTTTACCGTGCTAGGCGTCGCTGTGCGCGGCGATGAAGCGATCCTCTTTGCGGCAGGGGATGGCACGTTGGTGATGGATGGGCAAATCTTCCAGCGCGATGAAAATAATACGCCGCGCTACATTGGTTATCACTTGCTGGATGCCAGCACACGCGGCAACCTGATCATGCCTGAGACCTTCGCCGTCTATGAGCCTGAGCCAACTTGGGAACGCCTTGCCATCGCCACGGATGGCTTTGAGGTGGATTTATTCCCGCAAGTGTGGAACATCTCACATCCACGCGGCTTGCAGCGGCGCATGAATGTCTGGTGGTCGCAAGAAATGCGCTTCCGCGATGATGCTACCTTAGTCACCCTAGAGCGCGTCGCCGCAGCGGGCAACGAAACACGCACCATGGAAGCCCTCAAGTGAGCCCTAAAACACGCGATGTTCTGATCGGCACACAGCGCGCCAAACTGACCGAACGCCAGGTGATCGGGCAAGGCGGCGAGGCAACGGTTTTCCAAGTGCCGCCCCCTACCCCTAAGGACTCTGCCCTTGCCGTCAAGCTCTACCTAGCACCCACGCCACAGCGCGCCCAAAAGCTGCAAGCGCTGGCTGCCATTGCGCCCAACCTGCCCACACAGGCAATTGCACCGCAGGCATTGGTGAAAGATGCCAAGACGGGCAGCATCCTTGGCTTTGCCATGCGCCTGCTAGAGCCGAAATACACCGAGGTTCGCAGCCTGAGCAACCGCAGCTACCGCGCCGCCAATGGCATCACGGCGCGCTTTGTGGCAGCGCTTTTTGCCAAGACTCACCCGATCTTGGCGCACATGCACAGCGCAGGGCTGATCGTGGGTGATTTGAACGACCTCAACCTGATGTTCCACATGGACGAGATGCTCTTTGTGGACGTAGATAGCTTTCAATTTGGCAATTTTCCGTGTCCGGTCGCCACCGAGCAATTCCTTGCGCCAGAACTCTACGGCGTAGACCTCGCCGCACAGCCGATCTTCACAACAGATCATGATTGGTATGCCTATGCCGTCCAGCTTTTCAAAGCGCTGCTGATGGCACACCCTTACGGCGGCGTGCATCCAACGCTACACACGCTGACCGCCCGTGCCGCTGCACAGGTCAGCGTGTTGGATTCAGCCGTGCAGTATCCGCGCATTGCACACAAGCCCGAACTGCTCTCGGACGATCTGCTGCAAGTGTTCCACCGTTGGTTCAGTCAAGGTCAGCGTGGCGTTTTCCCGCTGGCAGTGCTATACGCCTATTTAGATAGCCTGATCACTTGCCCATCCTGCGGTGCAGCTTACCCAAGCAACCGCGCTCATTGCCCTGTGTGCGCTGTGATCTCGCCTGTACCAGCCCTTGCTGATCAGGATATTGCACGGGCAGAAACGCTGCTGCACGTTGGCGGCAAGATTGTGTATTGGCAAGTCAGCGGGCGCCATCTTGCCGCCATTGCCTATGAGAATGGCAAGGCAGTGCTGCACCGCAGCCTGAACCGCGTTGCCCAAGCGCCAATCATCCTCTTTGATGCGCCGCTCGGCGCGCGGTATGCCATTTTCGGCGCACAGCTTGATAAGATAGCGGTCGCACCAACGCCCGAACGCGACACGTTGTTGATCGTAGACGTTGCCTCTGGGGCGCCGAAGGGCATGGCACGCACCACCACCGGCAAATTCGGCGGCACACAGCCCATGTTTGCCGCGAACGCAAGCGCACTTTACCGCATAGCAGGCGGCTACCTGCTGCGGGCGGAGCCGCTGATCATGGGTGAGGCTGCCTTAGATGACCTGGCTGAACGTCCGATCATGCTCATTGCTGAAGACCAGACGTGGTTCTGTGCCGCGCCGAACGCGGAATGGCTGTTCGGGTACTACCGCACCTTGAACACCTACCAGCATTGGATGTGGTATCGCGGCAGCCAGCATGAGGTGAACTTGCCGCCGCTGGCAGATAGCGAACGGCTGATCGCCACCCGTGCCGTTTTTGAGGCAGAGCGCGCCCTGATTGTGCGTTTGGTGGCAAGCGGTGGCGCAGAGCGCTGCTATGTGGATCAGGTTGACCAAAACGGCAGGCTGCTGCATAGCAAAACTACGCCTGCCGATGCCTACGATCCGCTTGAGGCGTTCACCTATGCTAATGGCTACGCCATGTTCGCCACAGATGGCGGCGTGTTGCGCGAAGAAGTGACGACGGGTGCGCGCAAAGTCTTTCAGCAGTTGGAGCGCTTCACGCGGCACGGCGATGCGCTGGCGTTCAGCGGCAACGAACTGCTGCTGCTGCGCGAAGATCGCGTGCTGGCGCTGCGCTTATAGGCTATTCCAGCTTATCAAAGACCTTGTGCAGCTCACGCGGGCGCGTTGTGGTAAGCTGCGCGATGCGGTCGTTTGCCTCACGCAGGCGGCGGCTTAGCACATTGATCAAGCGCAGCGAGAGATCGGGGTAGCGGCGCGTCAGCTCGATCAGCGGTTCGCGGCGCAGGGCAAGGCACAGCGTATCTTGCACGGCGAAGGCGCGTTCGGTGGTTGGGCTTTCGTCAAAAAGTCCCATCTCGCCGAAATAGCCGTAGGCATCCAGCGTGGCAATCCGCAGTGATGAGCCTTTGCGCTGCCCTTCGCGCTCTAGGGCAACTTTACCGCGCACAATCACATACAGCACGCCGCTAGACGCACCCTGCGCGAAAATTTCCGCTTCCTCACTGAAAAGGCGTTCTTCTGCCACGCTTGCCAGCACCTTTAGCTGGTCAACGGTCATGCCTTCAAAGAACGAAACTTCCTTCAAAAAGATGATCTTCTCGATGGTTGAAAGCATCACACCCTCACGTTTGCTCAACATTTCTTGCAAGGCGATGCCATCCAACAGGCGTTGGGCGGCTTGCGCGGCGGCGCGCACTTCGGGCGAGGTCTCTGTGTTTAGCACAATCAGCAGCAGCGCGCTGATCTGCTCGCGGCTGAAGAGCTGCTGGCAGGGCGTCAGCGCGGCGGGTTGTGGCGGGCTGGGCGGATCGGCAGGCTGCTCAGCGGCGGGTTTGGCGGGCTGTTCCGCTGGCTTGGCGTCCTCACCAAGCGCGCCAAGCAAATCGCCCATGCCGCGCTGCCCGCGCCGTGCGGCAGGCTTTTCGGCAGGCGGTGCGGCAGCGTCACGCGGAGCGGCGTCCAGCAGTTTGGGCAGATCGCCCAGCCGAATTTCTTGCGTCTTCATTTTGTGCGGATCGGTTTCAGGTGGCGCGATCTCACCCAGCGCATAGCTGACGATGGCGCGCAAGCCGTCGTCATTCGGTTCGGTGATGGCAGCTTGCAGCAGTTCAGCCGCCGTTTGGCGCACACCACTGATCTCTTGGCTCACGCGCAAGTGCTTTTCGTCGGTTAGCTCAAGGTCGTAAAGCGGCGCAATCACCTTGACAATCTGTGGTGAGAGCAGCGCCTCCAGCGCTTCAAGGGCATTGGCACGCACACGCGCTTGTGGATTGTTAAGCGACTCGCGGATGACCTGCACCGTCTGCCGATCATGCACTGCGCTCAGCAGGTAAAAGACGGCATCAAGGCGTTCGGCACTGCGTTCGCGCAGCAGGCTGCACAGCAAGTTCAGGCTGCGGTAGTCCGCGCACGGCTGCAAAACGTTCAGCCGCACATAATTGGCATGGACGGCGATCAGGTTTTCTTGCACAGCAGCGCGCAGGCGATCTGCTGCACGATCGGGCATGATACGGCTGAGCGCAACAGTCGCCTCTAGGCGTACCGTCGGCGTGGCACGTTCCAAGAGCGGCGTCAGTGCCGCAACAGCCGATCTGCCGAGCCGCACCAACGACTCGACCGCCGCAGCGCGAATATCCGCGCTTGGATCGGCAAGGAAGCGCACCAGCACGCTTTCAGCATCACGCACCTTCAAATAGGCAAGGATGGTTAGCGCAGCACGGCGCACGCGCTCAATCGGATCGGTGAGCAGTTGATCCAGCCGTTCACGCAAGCGCGCCGCCAGATCATCAGGCAGCTTGCCAAGCGCACAGAGTTCTTCAATGCTCAGCACAGCAGCAAGGCGCACCTCATCACTCGGATCGTCCAGGTAGGGCAGCAAATTGGCAATGAAACGCACCTGATTTGCCTTGCCAAGCACTTGCACAGCACTGGCGCGCAGTGACGGATCAGGCTCCGCAAGGGTTGGCGCCAGCATTTGCAGTGCTGCGTTGCTCGCGGCAGGGTCTGCCTTGAGCAGTGTTGGCGCAACTTCAAGGCGCACGCGCAGATCGGGATCGCTGAGCAGCCTCAGTGCAGTGTTGTTGAACTGCTCACGATTTTGATGGGCATACTGCATCAAGCCGCGCACCGCCGCACGCCGCACGCCGCCGTCAGGGTCGCTGAGCAGTTCGGTCAGCAAGCGGCGCACTTCATCGCCGCCCAAATCAGCCGCGCCAAGCAAATCTGCAATGGTGGCGCGCACAGCGGGATCATTTTCACGGACAATCTCTGCCAGCAGCGGCACGGCGTTCTTACCACCGATCTCGAGGATCAACTGCGCCATGAAGATTTTATGTTCGGCGTCGTCGCGCTCTTGTAGTTTGTGCTTCAAGAAATTGAGCGTAGCGCTATCCGTGACAGCCAGATCAGAGGCAGTGGCGAGTAGGAATGAGTAGTCCTCTTGCGCCAACATGCTGACCAACGCACGCGAATACTGCCGCCGTAGCACAAAAGCGCTGATGGCATAAGCAAGCGCAAAAACGCCGATCAGGGTTGGCAGCAGCCAAGGGATTTGTGGCAGCAGTGGGCGCAACAGCAGCAAGCCACCACCGATGATCGTGCCGATGGGCATCACCAAGCCACCGATGAAGGCACGCGCACGCCCTTTCACGCGCAGCGGCACGGCGTTATACATCAGGTTATCCAGCGTGTTGCGGAAGGCGGTGCGGAAAGTGGTTCGTGCAAAGTGCTGCGCCGCCGCGCTGATCAGCGCACGTGGGAACAGGATCAAGCCGCCGCAAATGCCTAACAGGCTCAGCGGGTAAATCAGGTTGGCAGTGCCAAGCCCAAGCCGCTGCACAATGCGCCCCAAGAACAAGAGCTGAATGGGCAGCATGATTAAATTGGTGACGCCCGTCAGCGTGCCGAGATAGTCAGCGATGACCTTCTCATCCTTCAGCTCTGCCACAAAGATCGCGCTGCCCTGAAAGGTGATCAGTGTGGTGAGGATGATCAGCAGAATGGTGGAGGCTGCCATCCAGCGCAGAAAGGGCGATTTCGCCACAAAGCCATAGCCCTCACGGATGTTGTTGATATAGGCGCTAATGCCGCCGCGCTTTTGGGCAGTTGGCGGCGCAACGGGCGTCACAATGCCGCCGCTGCGCGTCTGTTCGCGGTCGCGGATCAGACGCGGCATCATCCACACCATGATCGCCATCAAGAGCAAGGTGCTGATCCATGCGAAAGAAACATCAATGGCTTGGCTGAACAAGCTGGTGATGACGGGCATCGTCAAGCCGGCGATAGCGCCTGCCACACGCGCCGCCGTCGCAATAATTGGGATGACGCGCTTGGCAGAGCGTGTATCGTAGAAGCCGTTGACATACGTCCAGAACTGGACGTTGAACGTATCGCGGATGACGCGAGAGGCAAGGTAGAGCATGGGGAATGCCAAACTCTCTTGCCCAACACCTGCCAGCACACGGCTGAGCAGCACACTTATCCCACCTAAGATCAGGATAGCTATCAGCAGCACGTCGTCGCGCACGCGGTCGGCAAAGGCGCTGAAGATGGCAAGCGCGAAAATGGTGATGACTGCCTCTAGGACGAACAGGATCGGCAGGTTTTCGACACCTAAACGGCTCAAAAAGAGTGCGTCGGCAATGGTTTCGCCCCACGTCAAGCCGATCAGAAAGACCACGCCCATGCCGTAGAGGAAAAGCAAACGCGCCCATTCATTTGGGCGCACGTTAAACAGGCGGCTGAGCATTCCAAGCATGGCAGTGCCTCTATTCAGAAGGTGCGTTGGCAAAAATATCGCGCAGGGCAGCACGCAGGATGTGCGTGTTAGGATGCTCAGGATAACGCAAAGCGAAAATAGTGCCATGCCCTAAGGTTGCCATCTCATCCGCATAGGGCAAAATGCCAACTACCGGGCAGCGGTAGAGGTCGGCAACCTTCGCTTCAAACGCGGCATTATCAAAAGTGGGCGGCACTTCGTTCATCAATAAAAAGACTTCAGACACTTCAAGTTGACGGGCAAGCTCGATGATAATGCCTGTGCCTTGATATTCGCGCTTGTCGTGGCGCATCAGCACCAGCAAGGCATCTGCCAGTGCGATAAGGCTCATGGTGCTAACGTCTATGCCTGAATCCAGATCAAACAGCACGGCGTCTAGTTCAAGATGATCGACCAGATCGTTCAGCCCCCGCGCCAGCCGATCTGGATCATAGCCATCCTGCCGAATTTGCTCGATCTGCTCGGCAGTCGGTTGGGCAGGCACAAGGTAAATCCGCCCGCTGAGCGGCGCAGCGCTTTCGGCACTCACGGCATGGGCAGCTTGCCACAATTCGCACTGATTGGCATAGTAGCTGTGAAATGAACACGGCACATCGTCTGCATCGAACCCAAAGCGTGCGCCGACGTTGCCCGCGCGCAAACAGGTGTCCACGATGGCGACGCGCTTGCCCTCTGCCGCCAGCAGCGCAGCGAAATTAGCGATCAGGCTAGAGCGTCCGGTACCAGCCCGAAAAGAATGAAGTGCTAGGAATTTTGCGGGTTTTGCCATGTGTAAAGCCCTTGCCCTCCCTCGAAATGACCCTGCGCAGCCACGTGCAGCAGTGTTGACTAGATATGGTAGAACACTTTAGGCGCAAGGGCAAGGGATGCGCTGTGGTGTATTGGCAAGTGCTTGGGCAGGACGGTTAGGCGCACACCTGCCAGCCGTGCGCGACTTTCTACAGCGCTTGAAGTGTACAAAACAACCATTCACCGCTACAATCTAAGCACACAAGACAGACCCTTTTCCGATGGGATATCCATGTTTGATAAGCTAAATGGTATTGAAGCCCGCTACCAAGAGATCGAACGCTTGTTGGCGGATAGTGCAACGCTAAGCGACTACAGCAAAGTAACCGCCCTTGCCCAAGAGCGCGCTGAACTTGTGCCCATTGTAGAGGCTTATCGGCTCTACCAGCGCGCCAAGCAACAGCGCGTTGATGCACAAAGCATGTGGGAAGCCGAGCGCGATCCCGAATTGCGTGCCATGGCGCGTGAAGAACTAGAGAGCCTTGAGGCACAAATCGAAGGGCTGGAAGCGGAATTAACGCGCCTGCTGCTGCCTAAAGACCCACGCGACGACAAGAATGTGATCCTAGAAATTCGCTCTGGCACGGGTGGCGATGAGGCGGGCTTGTTCGCCGCCGACCTGCTCCGTATGTATATGCGCTATGCTGAAAGCAAGCGTTGGGAGACTGAGATCATGAGCGCCAACGAATCAGGGATTGGCGGCTACAGCACGGTGACGGTCTTTGTGAAAGGGCGCGGCGCCTTCTCACGCCTGAAATACGAGTCCGGTGTCCATCGCGTGCAGCGCGTGCCTGCTACCGAAAGTCAGGGACGCATTCACACTTCCACCGCGACGGTGGCTGTCCTTGCTGAAATGGATGAAGTGGATGTCCATATTGATCCCAAAGACGTGATTCTTGAGGTGCGCCGTTCGCAGGGCGCGGGCGGACAATCCGTCAACACGACCGACTCGGCGGTGCGCCTGACCCATGTGCCAACCGGTATTGTGGTGGACGTTCAGGATGAGCGCAAACAGCTTCAAAATCGCATCAAGGCGATGAATATTCTGCGGGCGCGCCTGTACGAGATAGAAGTTGAGCGCCAGCGCCTAGAGCAGGAGTCCACACGGCGCAGTCAGGTTGGCAGCGGTGAGCGCAGCGAGAAAATTCGCACCTATAACTATCCGCAGAATCGCGTTACGGATCATCGCATCGGCAAGACAATGTACAACCTGACAGCCTTCATGGATGGCGATATTGACAATTTTATAGATGAACTTGCCATGCGCGAACAGGCTGAGAAACTCGGCATGGGCGCCCAGCCGATCGGCGCCACTGATGATGAATGATCTAGCGGCGGCACGCACCATCGCGGCAGCACTAACCGCCGCAACGAGCCTTCTGATGGGTCATAGCGGCGCACCACGCCTAGACGCGCAGTTAATCCTTGCCCATCTGCTCAGCATGACCCGCGAACAGCTGATCGCGCATGATGAGGCAGCGCTAAGCCCTGAGCAGGCTGCCGCTTACGCCAAACTGGTTGGCTTGCGGGCGCATGGAATGCCCATCGCCTATATTTTGGGCAAGCGCAGCTTCTTTGACCGTGAGTTCACAGTCACATCGCATGTCTTGATTCCGCGCCCTGAAACAGAGCTGATCGTCGAGAAGGC
This sequence comes from Anaerolineae bacterium, assembly GCA_034432555.1. Lineage (GTDB taxonomy): Bacteria > Chloroflexota > Anaerolineae > Aggregatilineales > UBA2796 > CP2-2F. Next base: position 103,675 of record DAOUBW010000014.1, on the reverse strand, counting down.
GCTCGCCTGGGTGCAGGCACACGGTCGGCAATCCGATCCGCTGCTGCGTGTGGTAGATATCGGCACGGGCAGCGGCGTGATCGCGCTCAGCTTGGCGGCGCGTTTACCTGCGGCACGGGTGTTGGCAACCGACTTCTCGGCGGCGGCGTTGCAGGTGGCGCAGCACAACGGGCGCGATCTGCGAAACGTGCGCTTTATGCAGGGCGATTTGCTGGCGGGCATTGGCGGTCAGTTCGATGTGATATGCGCTAACCTGCCCTATATCGCCACGGCTGAGCTAGACGTACTGGAGGTTGCCAAGTTTGAGCCAGCCATCGCCCTGGATGGCGGGAAAGATGGCTTAGCGCTGGTGCGGCGCTTACTGAAACAGGCACCAAGCCGTTTGGCACAGCCTGGCATCCTGCTGCTGGAGATTGGCGCTGATCAGGGTGCGGCAGTCCTTGCCGCCTCGCATGAGGCATTTCCGCATGGCGCACAAATTAGCCTGCATCAAGATCACGCCGCCCTAGACCGCGTGCTGCAAGTGCTGCTCTAGCGCTGCACAAGCGTTGTGCCGCTGGCGCGGTGCTGCGGCGCATTCTTGACATGCACGGCAAGTTCGCCATCAAGATACGGCGTTTGTTCTAAAATTTCAAGCTGTTCTGCCTCACTTAGCAGCCGCCATCCCATGTGATACAACACATTGTTGAAGCCATCATACTTAAAACGGCGGTTCATCCAGCCGTAGGATGGATCGTTATAGACAAGGTTGAAGATGATCGCATCCTCACGTGGGCGAAATTCCTCGTAAACCAACCAGATCGGCGCGAGTTCGCCAAGCGTTTCGCGCACCTTTGCATCACGCTGTGCGGTGATTTGCTCCTGAGTAGAAGGCATTGTTCAACATCCTCAACAGGCTTGTCGATTGCATTATTGGCTATATTGTAGCCTATTCTAGAGGTGTGCGGTAGCTTGTCAAGCGTGTGGGATAGTCCAGCATCCAGCGCCGCCTCAATCCCCTAGCCCTTTCCTCACACGCGAGGAAAGGGCATCAGAGGGTGACTCAAGTCCCGCTCAGCCAATCCGTAAATGTTGGCGGAAGAAGGCATCCATACGGGCAAGGTAGCTTTCATTTTCCACGTCTAGCGCCGAAGCATGTTTCACGCACGCCACTGTCCACAGCGCAATGCTGGCGCCTGCTGCTTGGTAGGCGCTCAGAATATCCTCGCTGTGATGGTAGAACACAAAGTCATCGGCGTTGCAGTGGACGAGCTGAACAGCCGTTTTGTTCTCTGCGATGCGTGCTGCCTGCTCCAGCGTGGAATCTTCCCAGATGCGCTGTCCGGTGATGATCATGCCCCACAGCAAGCCGCCTGGCACGATAATGCGCGGAAAGCCGAAGTTTTCCGCCTGTTCGCTGGCAACGGTATCCACACGCCCAAAAGGGCTATCTGCCCACACGGCACGGATGCGCGGCTCTAGGGCAGCCGCGAGCAGCGCTGAGACAGCGCCCATTGATTCACCCGCCAACCCGATCTGGTCAGGCGCAAAGCCGCGGGAGAGCAGGTAGTCGAAGGCGCCTAACACATCGTGGCGTTCTTCATAACCCATTGCAATGCGCCCATTGTCAATCGATTCGCCACGCCCGTCGCTTAGGTCAACAGAAAGCACCGTGTACCCAAGCGTGCGGTACTGCGCTGTGCGCGCCAGCACAGCGGGATCAAAGCGCGAACTGCGCCAGCCATGCACCTGAATGAGGGCGGGCATGTTTGGCGCGCCGTCTAGATAGTAGGCATAAATGGTGCGGGCTTGCCCACGGGCGGGGAAAGACACTGTCTCGTAGCTGCCCTCAGGGGTGGCAACGGCAGCCCTAGTGTTAAAGGTGGAGAGCGTGTTGTAAGACAGGTACGCGCCAATCGGATAGACAATCAGGATGACCGCCGCGATCAGGCTGAGGGCAACAATCACAATGCGGCGGGTGAGGCGCTTGCGGCTCACCACAGGGGAAACAGCGTTCATTTTCAAAAGCCTCTCGCTAAAAGTTAATATTGTGGGCTGAATTATACCCACCGTCTAAGGGGCTACAAGCCGCAGCCTTTCCCAAACAAATCCCTACGCTTTCCACCACTTCTCTAACAATATATAGCGTCTGCTCATGCTGTGCAGTGGCTAATCTCTGCTACAATGTCTGCAACCTTAAGGAAAATCAGCGGAGATTTTATGAGCAGCCAAAACCTGGCAGAACCAAACCGCGATGATGCCATTGTCATCAACCAGAACACGCTCTACTACTTTGGAATCGCGGTGATCTTTTTCATCGCCGGCTTTGCGGTGGCGTGGGTCGTCTTCAGCAGCAGCGGTGGCAACGTTAACGCTGCCGATATTCGCAACGCTGCCAGCGAAGGCGCACGCGCTGCGGTGCAGGCTGAGCTTGCCGCCTTGCGAAATGATCTGGGCAACCTAAACCTTGGCGCCGCCGCACAACCAACCGCCGTGCCGCTCACCGCTGTGGATGTGGAGCTAGGCAACAGCCCTGCCTGGGGTCCAGTGGATGCCAAAGTGACCATTGTGGAGTACTCCGACTTTGAATGCAGCTTCTGTGCGCGCTTCTACCGTGATACCTACCATACACTCAAGGCGCGCTATGGCGATCAGGTGCGCTTTGTCTTCAAGCACTACCCGATCAGTTTCATCCATCCGAACGCGGAACGTGCCGCCGTGGCTGCCGAGTGCGCCAACGAGCAGGGCAAATTTTGGGAATATCACGATATCCTCTTTGAGAATCAATCGAACCTGACCCAGAGCGCCTTGATCGCCTATGCGCGGCAGGTGGAAGTGCCGAACATTGACGAGTTCACGGCGTGCTTAACCACTGAGAAGTACCTCTCAACGGTGCTTGCCGATGCTCAGCAGGGCGAACGCTATGGCGTCACTGGCACACCAACCTTTTTCATCAACGGCTTACCGCTGGTCGGCGCGCACCCCTACAGCACCTTTGAGCGCGCCATCGAGCAGGCGCTTGCCGCCGCAAATTAACGACACTTAACGCCATCGTCTGAGGCACTCTCTGCGCTGGCGCTTGCAATCTGTCTTGCCCTTTGGGGTGGCTTGTGAACCTTTACAAGCCACCTTGCAGGCTTGCCCAAAGCCGATTATAGTTGCCGATGCACGCCAAAACGCCTTGAAAATACTTTCGTGCCGAGGGTTTACTATGTCTTTTACCCTGCCTGATAACGCTGCGATGCTTGCTTTTGCGCGTGAGCAAAATTGGCAGCACATTGATGAAACCCGTGAGCAGTTCCTTGAATACCTCAGCAGCATTCGCAACAAGCGCGGATCGCATCCCGTCTCCCACCATATGATCCGCCACCTCTCGCAGGCGTTCTATGAAGACGATGACAATGAAGCGCCAGATGGCAACGTGCTGCTCTCGCGCCACACTGAGCGCCCTTTTGTGCTGGCAACCATTTTGGGCAGGCGCTTTCAGCAAGGGCCCTGGCTGGATTATGTGAAGCCTTACCACCTCAATCCGTCCGTCATTCACCAAAACATTCACGAGGCAGGCGGTCAGTTGGCGCTGCGCCCTGTTGGCGTGGAGCTGGAAGTTGGGACTACAGCACCTGACGGCAGCGAACCAAACGCCGAGGCACTGGATCGCTTCAGCGAGGCATACATCACCCACGCACAGCGCATCGGTGCCACGCTAGATATTTCGCCTGAACTGTGCATCTATCAGGCGGAGGTTGTCTCGGCGCCCATGTTTGGCTATGCGCGGCTGCTGCGCGCTGCCGAGCTGAATTTTGCCACCCTCGCGCACGCCGCGCACGAGGCGGGCTTGCTGTTGCAAGCGCTCTCGGTCTACCCAACCGAGACAGATTTTGCGACCAGCCACTCGGATAAGGTGGAGACAATCGCTATCTTCCTGAACGAGATTAATGAGCGCCGTCCGAGCCAGCGCGCTTATGTAGACGCCTTGCGAAAGCGCTATTTCGTCACACGCGGCGAAGCGCGCCCGGCAAATTTGCTGCGCTTTCAAGGTTTTCATATGCATGTGGATATTGCAGGGCGCTCGGAGGGGTTGGGAATGCTCAGCTACATGCTGAACTTGGGCAGTGCTTCGGCGGCGGCAAGCGCTGCCCTGCTGAAGGGCGGTCCTTTCATGGACGGCGCCTGCGACCCAGAGCGCTTGTGCGTGCGTGAAGCGGTGCGCGCTATCAGCATCACCGGGCATTATGTTGGCTTGCCACTCAGCCCGCACCTACAGCCAGAGGCGCTTGAACGCCATGCACACCTGCTGCGCGCCAACCTTGCCAACGGCACGGCACGCGCCCTGCTCTATGGTGAAGAGGATGGCGAGCCGTTCAGCGGAATGCACAACATGCTTGGGCGCGTCCGCCCTGATTTGGAATCCTCCAAGCGCGTTTGCACCCTCGAAAACACGGGAATGCCCAGCAATCCTTGCGCAGAGCGCTTAGCAGCCGTGGCGAACGATTATCAGTTGAGCCAAGTCGTCATTGAGCATTACTTCAGGCGCTATGGCACCAACCTTGATGCGCTCTATGCCGATAAGGACTTGCTAGACGTATTCGGCGCGCTCAGCCGAGAGGCATTCCAGCGCAACATGCACGAATCCGATCTGCGCTGCACGGATATGGTCATCGAGACCGCCAGCGGCGCACACATGTCTTTGGTTGATTTCTACGAGAAGAAGCGCCGTTTGCTCAAACGGCTGCTCTCGCCGCTCAACGTGATTGATACACGCGATGTAGATAGCCTCTATGACCGTATCTATCACTTTTTAGTTGCGCCTAACGGCGGCGCCACCACCATTGATGATTTCATCAACCATCCAACGCGGCGCGCCACCGGCAACTGGGGACGCCTGCTGCGCGATGCCTACCTTGATGCTGGCGGCACACTCGGCGCCAAGAACCCTGAGGCAGTCGTGGCGGTAGTCCGTCAACTGCATCAGGCACTCTTGCGCCGCTATGAAGTTATCTAGCTAGGTACGGGCAACCACCACCAAAACAATGTTATAGACAGGGTTTCGCACATTGGGCAGTGCCTCTGCTAACGCCTTGATCGGGTGAACTTCCACGCTGCTAAAGCCTTCCGCCATAAACAAATCACGGGCGTGCTGTTCATCGCGCACGGTGCCCAGCCACTTGCCTGCGTTGCGCTGAAAGAGGCTGATCGCCGTTTTTGCCTTGCCTTCAGACGTTACGCGCACACCTGCCTCATGGGTGATGTCTGCCACAAAGAGTCCGCCAGGCTGTAGCGCGGCGCGCACAGAAGCGATCACGTGCGAGACGTGCGGCAGTGCCAAATAGCTGAGCAAGCCTTGTGCAGCGATGACAGCCACCTTTTCCTCGCCCAACAGGCTGCCGAGCGTCTGTATGGCTAAATCGGCGCTCAGCCATGTGATATTTTCAGGCACCGCCAAGCCCGCCCGTTGAATGCGCTTGCGCTTTTCTGCAATCACTTCGGGCAAGTCTATTTCTGTGACGCGCACAGTGGGAAATTGGCGCGCCAACTGCAAGCCACGCGGTAAAAAGCCGGCTGCCAGCTCCACAAAGTGCGCGTTCGGCTGATCGTGCAGCGCTTGCTCAATGATAGTTCCGAACACTGTGGGCAGTGCCGCCACCACGTTGATCTTTGCTTGATTATCGCCGCACCCAAGCCGCAAGATCAAGTTGGCTGCCATACGCCCTGCCACGCGAGACATGGCGATGTAGTCCGGTGTTGGCATCAGTTCAGCACGGATGCCTGCCACAATCTCGGCACTGCGCTGCCCTTGCGATTTGCCGACAGGCAGGGTGCCTTGCGTCTCGCGTGCGGTTGGCGAAAGGGACTCTTTGGGCTGCTCATCCATTTATGACGTTCTTTGGGCTAGACACGGGCAGTCACGAAAAGAGTGACATCTGCCACAGGCTTTGGCACATGCGGCAGCTTCGCCACCAATGCCGAGAGCGCGTATGTTTCAACGCTGCGGTAGCCGGCTGCCGTGAAAATGCTTTGCGCGTGCTGACCATCACGCACCAAGCCGGGCCACTGCCCAACGTTGCGCCTGAAGATGTTGATCGCCTGCCGCGTTTTGCCTTGTGAGAGCAGTTTAACGCCCTCTTCCGTACCAATATCCGCGATGAATACGCCGTTCGGCTTGAGCGACTCGCGCACCCGCGCCGCAATAAGCTGCACCTGATCAAGCGGGAAATAACCGAGCAAGCCTTCTGCTGCGATCACATCTGCCTGCTGCCCTTCCAAAACTTCGTTGAGCGGCGTCACACCCAGATCAGCGCTCAGCCACCGAATATTGGACGGCACGGCAAGGCGTGCCTTTTGTAAGCGCTGCTGCTTGTCGCTTATCACGTTGGGTAGGTCAATCTCGGTCACTGTTAGGGAAGGGAACTGGCGCGCTAACTGCAAACCACGCGGCAAAAAGCCTGCTGCCAGCTCCACAAAGTGCGCCGCAGGCTTCTCGCGCAATTCCAGCGCGATCAGGTGGTGAAAGGCGGCAGGGCGTGCCACCACCACGTTGAGCTTGGCATGATCGCCACGCGCAAGGCGCAGCAGCAGACTGGCAATGATACGCCCGGCAGTGCGCGTGAGGGCGAGCGTCTCTGGCGAGGGCATTAGTTCAGCGCGAATGCCCGCCAGCATCTCTGCACTGCGCTGCCCTTGTGTGTTGCCCAAGCCTAAAACACTTGAGGTTTGCTGCGCGGTTGGCGAAGCCCGATCTTCTGGTTGATCTGTCATTAGAAGACCCTACCCATTTCGTGCAACGACGAAGAGCGTGGCATTTGCCACTGGTTTTGGCACATGGGGAAGGCGTTCTGCCAGCTCAGACATCGTATATGTCTCAACCTGTGTATAGCCGACTGCTTTGAAAAGCGCCTGTGCGTGTGCAGGATCATCTGCCACGCCAACCCAATTGCCGGCATTGCGCCTAAAAATGCTGATAGCTTGGCGTGCTTGCCCTTTCCCAAGCTCTTGGAGAGTCTCTTTCGTCCCCATATCAGCAATGAAAACGCCACCCGCTTTCAAGGCTTGGCGCACACCCTCTGCAATCTGTTGGATTTTATCGAGCGAGAAGTAGATCAGAAGCCCTTCCGCCGCAATTATGTCAGCTTTGTTCGCCCCTAACACACTCAAAAGGGGTGTAGTCCCCAAATCCGCTTTGAGCATTTTCAGATTGGGCGGCAGCGGTAATTTTGCCCGCTGGAAGCGGTTCTGTTTCTCAGTGATCACTTCAGGCAGATCGATTTCAGTCACTTGCAGTTGCGGAAATTCTTGCGCCAATTGCCAGCCACGCGGCAAGAAGCCCGCTGCCAGCTCCACAAGGTGCGCCGCTGGCTTCTCGCGCAGTAATTGCGAGATAAGATGGCGGAAGCCTTCAGGGCGCGCCGCCACCACATTGATCTTAGCGTGATCGCCACGCGCAAGGCGCAGCAAAAAGCTGCCAATCACCCGCCCAGCAGTGCGTGTCATCGCCAGGTATTCCGGCTTGGGCATCAGTTCAGCGCGGATGCCCGCCAGCATCTCTGCACTGCGCTGCCCACCCGATCTGCCTAAGCCAAGAATGCCACTGCTCTGGCGTGCAGTTGGTGAAGACTCTTTATCTGGATAGTCCATTATTACATACTCTCTTTTGGCAATCCCTCAAGCACAAGCGCAATTTTAACCAATCTTCAAGGGGTGACACACCTGTTGGCTAGTACATTCAGACTATTTTTGTTATTTCTTATAAGTTGCGATTAAGTGTTAAACGCTGTTGTTTCCCTACCTAGCGGGCAAGCTACTCCACCACGCTGATCGATCAGATCATTCCCTTTGTGCCGCATGATTTGGCGAAACAGCATTTTAACGACTTTTCAACGTACTTTACACTAACCCGTCGATCAAAATATGTTACGCTTGTGTTTAATAAAGTAAAGCAAAAATTCATTTCAATGAGGCTTTTCAATGGCTCGCTCGGTCTATGCCCTCTTGGTCGGTATTAACGACTATCCAGCGCCCGTGCCAAAACTGCGCGGCTGTGTCAACGATATAGCGCGTGTCGAAACTTTTCTAGTAACGCGCCTCGATCCCAAAACGCACACGCTCAAATTACTGAAACTGACCAACCAACAAGCTACACGCCAAGCGGTGATTGACGGCTTTCGGGAGCATTTAGGGCGCGCCCGCGCCAACGATGTTGTGCTGTTCTATTTCGCGGGGCATGGCGCACAAGAGGCAGTCCCTATCGAGATGCAGCGCACCGAACCTGACGGCAGAAGCGAGACGCTGGTCTGCTATGACAGCCGCACCGCCCACAGCCGCGACCTAACCGATAAAGAACTGGCGCACCTGATCGGCGAAGTGACAGAACATACGCCGCATATCCTTGTCGTGCTGGATTGCTGCCATTCCGGCTCTGGCACGCGCAACGCCGCCAACACCTACGCCGTCCGCAGCGCGCCGCCGGATATGCGCCCACGCGCCCTGAGCAGCCTGCTCTTTGCCAAAAATACCGCACCCGCGTCTGATGTGCCGTCTGGTCAGCGCACGCGCAGCTTGCGGCAGGTTGAGGTGACGATTAAACGTGGGCGGCATGTGCTGCTCTCCGCCTGCCACGAGCGCGAGGAAGCGCATGAGCTGACCGCCGAAGGCGAACCACGCGGCGCTTTTTCCTACTATCTGCTGAACGCCCTCAGCAATGCCAACAGCTTCCCCAGCTACCGTGATCTGTTCAAGCGCGCTGAGGCAGCCGTGCGCGGACGCTTCACGCGCCAAACGCCGCAGCTAGAGGCAACCCATAACGAAGACCTGAACACGCCCTTTTTGCAACTATCCGCCGCAGCGCGGCAACCTGCGTTTACAATGTCTTTCCATCCTGAGCATGGCTGGGTGGTGGATGGCGGCGCGCTGCATGGCATTCCGCAGCCCACGCCCGATGCGCCAATCAGCTTTGCGCTGTTCCCGATTGATGCGCCCGACCACCTGCTCAATGATATGTCCCGTGCGGTGGGCTGTGCGGAAGTTTATGCGCGGCTGCCCAACCTGTGCAAGGTGCGCCCTTGCGAGCCAACCAGCCCTGAGCCTGACCGTGCGATCACCTTTCGCGCTGTGCTGGTCAATATGGCTGTGCAACGCTTGCGGCTATACTTGAATGGCACATCCAGCTACGCCACTGTGGTGCGGAATATCCTCTTGGGCAGCCGTGATGTGGCATGGCGGACTGTTGAAGCGGCGGATGAGGCTGATCTGCGCGTCATCGCAAGCTCTAATGAGGTGCGCGTGCTGCGTGGCACAGATGATCGCCTGATGGCAACCTTCCCGCATGATCGGTACTACCATCCACTGCGAGAATTTCTGACCCGCGCCGCCCGTTGGCTGCAAGTTTCTGCGCTGCATAATCCGCAGCCGCAGCGCCTTTCACCAACGGATATCACGATCAGCTTGCTGCGCCTGACGGCAGAAGGCTACGCGCCGCAAGCGCAGCAGCCGATCTGGTCAAGCGCGGATAGCGAATCGCCCACCTATCCGCAGCTTAGCTATACCAAGACCTTGAACAAGCTAGAGCCGCCGCGTTTTGAGGTGGAGATTGCCAACGCACGCTATGACGAGCTGGTGCTTTATGTGGCGCTGCTGGTGTTGGGTGAGGATTACAGCATTGAGAGCCTGCTGAGCGGCGGCAGCGTGCGCCTGATGCCCAGTCAAGCGGTCAGCGTGCAGCTTGGCGCGGGCGTGCCAGATGCCCTGTGGCAGGCAGGCATCACGCGCACACAGGATTTGTTCAAAGTGCTGGTCTGCACAGGCGATTTCGACGCGACGCTACTCACGCAGGGTGCCGAGACGGTGCGCGCCACACAAAAAATTGGCTTGCAGCGCGCCCTAAGCGCCATCGCCAGCCCGTCGGTCATGCGCTCGGTATTCCGTTTGCAGGCTGCGCCAATGGATGATTGGCTAACAATTGATGTGCCGCTGCTGATCGAGCGCCCAACCGCCTAACTGCTTGTTTGGCGCCGTGCCTCAATCACCACCCAATCGCCAGCCGTGCGGCGCTTATAGGGCATGAGTCCTGTCGTGCGCAGCGCTGCTTCCACCTCGGCAGCCTGTTCTTCAATGATGCCGCCAAAGACGGCGATCCCGTTCGGGCGCACCACCTCGCCAAGCCGCTGATGGCACATGGCGATGATCACTTTGGCAAGGATGTTCACAAGGGCAAGGTCAAACGTTTCGCCGTTGGCGAGCAGTTGCTCTAGGCTACCCGTCTCGGCGCTGATCAGCCCTTGCACGCCGTTCACTGCGGCATTTTCCAGCGTGATCTGGACTGCCATCGGATCGGTATCTAGGGCGCGGATGCTGCCTGCGCCCATCTTTGCTGCGCCAATCGCCAAAATGCCCGATCCACAGCCCAGATCAAGGACGTGCGCGCCGCGCATCTCAGGCAGCAGGTCTTCGGTTGCCTCTAGCACAAGCTGCGTGCTTGGGTGTGTGCCTGTGCCAAACGCCATGCCCGGATCAAGGGCGATGATCACGTCATCGGGCGCGCTTTCCACCTCCACCCACAGCGGACGCACCACAATCTTACGTCCTAAGCGCAGCGGATGATAGTTCACCTTCCAAGCCTCTGCCCAATCCTGCTCATCAATGACGCGGTACTGTGGCGTGGTCGGCACTGCTGCATACAGGCGGTGCAGTTGGTGCAGGGCGTCCTCAAGCTGCGCTTTGGCAGACTCAGCGCGCTCATCTTCGGGCAGATAGGCGCGCACGGCAAGGCGTTCCGCCGCTGGGATTTCATCTTCCCACGTCTCGATGTAAAAGCCAACTTGCTCAATAGCAACGCCCTGATGCCCAAAGCGGCGCAGCACTTCGGCAACTGCCTCAGCCGCTTCACCGTCTGCTTCTAGGGTAACTTCAATCCAGCGCATAGCGTCTTTCGTTTCCTGTTCTGCTGTGGTATCGGCGCTCAAGCGAGCTGATCGGCTTGCCAGCAGAGCTGCTCAGCGCTGATCGGTTCGCCCGTTAGTTGGTAGGCAATCTGGGCAAAGCGCTGCGGATCGCCGCTGGTGAAATAGGCGGCTGTGCCTTGTGCAGCAGAGCCGTTGAGCCAAGCACGCCCTTCCAGCACGCGGCGCACTTGGCGCGCCACCGCCGGCGCTGGGTCTACAATCTCGACGCCTTCACCCAGCACAGCGCGCAAGTGTGCCATCAAAAAGGGAAAATGCGTGCAGCCCAGCACCACCTGATCCACACCAGCAGCTTGCAGCGGCGCAAGGTAGCTTGCCACGATGGCATGTGCCGCTTCCGTATCGGGCGCGCCTTGCTCTGCCAGCCAGACGAGGTCAGGGCAAACTTGGGTGACGACGCGCAGCCCTTGTGCAAAACGATCTACTACGCTGGCGTAGAGCGCGCCCTGATAGGTGGTCTGCGTTGTGATGACGCCGATCACGCCGCTGCGCGTGCGCGCCGCTGCCGGCTTGATAGCTGGCTCCATGCCGACTATAGGTAGATCGGGGAACAGGGCGCGGGTGTGATGCAAGGCGGCGGCGTTGGCAGCGTTGCAGGCGATCACGATCAGCTTGCAGCCTTGCCCAATCAAAAAACGGGCGATGGTCTCCACATACACCCGAATTTCGCTCTGATCGCGTGTGCCGTAGGGCAAGTGCGCCTGATCTGCCACATACAGCAGATTTTCAGCAGGCAGCAGGACGCGCACTTCACGCAGCACAGAAAGCCCACCCACACCAGAGTCCAGCAGCCCGATTGGGCGTAGGTCGCTCATGCCTGTGCGCTGCGTGCTGCCTCGACAAATGCCTTGAACAGATGCTCCATGGCGGCACGGCTGCTGATCTCGCTCTCCAGCAGTTCCTCAGGGTGCCACTGCACACCGATGAAGAAGCGCGCTTCGGGCAGCTCAATTGCCTCGACAATGCCATCTTCGGAGAGCGCGGCGACCTTCAAATTCGGCGCCACATCGCGCACCGCCTGATGGTGCATACTGTTCACCTCAATGCGCCCTTGGTCAACCGCCATTGCTGCTGCAAGGTGCGACTGCGCGAAAACATCCACCTGATGGGCAGCTTGTTTGCGGGCAACGGCGCCGCGCAGGCTGTGATTAACGCCCGTGAAATCAGGGTATTCGGCGGGAATATCGCGGTAGAGGGTGCCGCCAAGCGCCACATTCATCATTTGGCAGCCGCGGCAAATGCCAAGCAGCGGCTTATCATCTTGGGCTGCCCAGCGGATCATGGTCAGTTCGGCGCTGTCGCGCAGCGGATCCACACCGTAAACGGCGGGCATCATCTCCATGCCGTAGTGTGTCGGGTCAACATCAGCGCCGCCTGCCATCAGGACGGCATCCATGCGGGCATAGGTCTGGTGAAGCGTTTCGGTGTCCACATTAGGTGTGATCATGACCGGTAAGCCGCCTGCTGCCGCCACTGAACGCGAATAGGCAGGCAGCAAGCCATAAAAAAGCGTGCCGTTATCGTAATGCGGACCGCAAATAATGCCGATCAGCGGGCGTTTCACAGCGTTGCTCAGCCTTCCTGCCCATCATCCTGCGCGGGTGCGCTGACGTTTGCTAGGATGCGGCGTTCCTTCAGGCGGGCAGCTTTGCCGCTGAGGTTACGCATGTAGTAGAGCTGTGCGCGGCGCACTTTGGCATGGCGCAGCACTTCAATTTTTTCGATGCGCGGGCTGCGGTAGAGGAAAGCACGTTCCACACCGATGCCATGGCTTGCCACGCGCCGCACGGTGAACATCTCGTTCTGACCGCCGCCGTGGTGGCGAATAATCACACCTTGAAAGACCTGAATACGTTCCTTGTTGCCTTCCACGATGCGTACATGCACTTTGACCGTATCGCCAACTGCGATGGGCGGAAAGCCGCGATCAGGTGCTTCAACCGATTTGATAAGTTCCGTCTTCATGGCGAAAAACTTCCTTAGGCTCGCTTGGGTGCTGCCGCTGAATAGACATCAATAAGCATCGGCGCTGCACACGCCGTTCTGCGCGCATTATAGCAGCGGATGGCGCGCCATTCAATGCCCTCTTTCGGAAAGGGTGCGGCAGGGTGAAAGGCGCGGCACCCGACAGGCATTAGCCGAACTTATCACCTGCACCAACCAACGCCGATGGCTCGGGATGTAAGGTGGACTTTGTGCAGCGCGTCTTGTCTGCATATGGAAAATGGCGCGCCCTGCCGCGTTCTACACAAAGGATTAAGACCCATGCCGCTGCTTCAGGCAAAAGACCGTGAGTATCTGATCAACGAGTTTCAACAGCTCAGCCAGCCCGTGAAGCTGGTGTTGTTCACTAGCGCGCAAGGCTGCCAATATTGCAGCGAGACGCGCCAAATTGCTGCAGAGATCGCTGATCTCTCGCCCAACATCCGCCTTGAAGAACACGACGCCGATCAGCAGGCTGCCCTTGCCGCCGAATACAAGATTGACAAGACGCCAGCGCTCGTCGTCATGCGCGGCGGCGACTCGCCCAAAGATTTTGGCATTCGCTACTACGGCATTCCCTCAGGCTACGAGTTCAGCTCGCTCATTCATAGCATTCTGATGATCAGCAAGGGCGAATCAGGCTTATCCGAGACGGCAAAGGCGTGGGCAGCAGCGCTGACGCAGCCTGTGCATATCCAAGTCTTTGTAACGCCAAGCTGCCCATACTGCCCGCAAGCCGTGCTGTTGGCGCACCGTTTCGCTATGGAGAGCGATCTGATCCGCGCTGACATGGTGGAAGCCATGGAGTTTCCCGAACTCTCGGAGCGCTATCAGGTGATGGGCGTGCCGCGCACCGTAATCAATGAGCATGTGCATATCGAAGGCGCAGCGCCAGAGTCTATGCTGCACGCCAAGCTGCAAGAAGCGCTCTCCTAGCGGCGCAGCCTGCCTTTCCTTATCCTCTCCACACACTGGACGCCTTGTGCGTCCAGTGTGGGTTGTGGCTGTGGTCGTATTCGCCTAGCGACCCTAAGGCGCGCTAAGATTATGGCGCATCGCACACACGGGAAAGGTTTAGGGATGGTGGACTCACAAAAGACAATCACAGAAATCCGCCTGTGGCGCGTCCTACTCAAGGCGCTCTTACTGTTTATCGCCTTCAACCTGCTGTGGTATGTTGCCCAGCCGCTGAGCAGCCTCAACCGCCTGAGCGTCTATGGCATGCTCTTTCCGCCGCGGGAGCGCTTTCCCTTTGCCGAATTTCCCGCCGAATCCTATGCGCTGACGATAGACAGCCTCGATCAGCTCTTTGCCGCGCACCGCATTGCGCTGCCCAAAGCTGCTGATGAGTTTCGCGTTGCCCTGCTGGGCGATTCGGCGGTGTGGGGCTACCTGCTGCGCACCGATCAGACGCAGGCTGCTTGCATCAACGCCCTTGATCTTCGCACCGAGGATGGACGCCGTGTGCGCGCCTACAACTTGGGCTACCCAACGCTGACTGTCATCAAGGATTTGCTCATCTTGCGGCGTGCGCTCGATCAGGCGCCCGATCTGGTTGTGTGGGCAACCTCGCTCGCCTCGCTCTACCCTTCCGATCAGCTTGATTTCCCGCTGATCTTAGCGCACCGCGAGGAAGTTTCAGCACTACAGGCTGAGTACGCCTTCAAGCTCGATCAATATCCGCTGCCGCCGCGCCACTGGTCAGAGCGGACCTTCTTTGGGCAGCGCCGCGCCATTGCCGATTGGCTGCGCCACCAGCTTTATGCGCCTGCATGGGCAAGCACGCGCCTTGATCACGTTTTGGCGCGCTTTGTGGCGCCGCACCCAACCAACCTGCTGCCTGACGACAACGTGCTTTCGGTGAATGTGCTGCGCTTGGAGCAGGCAGGCAGCATCACGCCTGAGGATTTGAACTTTGACGTGTTGAAAGCAGGCATCGAACTGGCAGCAGGGCGCGGCGTGCCAAGTGTGCTGATTAACGAGCCGATCTATCGGAACGAGACACACCCACTGCGCTACAACACTTACTATCCGCGTTGGGCATACGATGGCTACCGTGCCGCCTTCGCAAGCGTGGCAGAGCAGGAAAGCTGGCGCTACTTTGATCTGTGGGACGCCGCGCCACCTGATCAATTCACCGATACGGATTTTCACCTGACGGCAGCCGCAAACTGCGCCTATGCCGAGCGGATGATACGTGCAGTCTTAGGCAGTTTCTAGCCCTTTGCCGCTGCACGGCGTATAATCGGCGCACAAATTTGGTCTTATGGATCAGCTATGCGTATTCAATTCTTGCGCTTGTTCAGCCTGCTTGTGTTCTGTGCCTCACTGGGCGGCGCACCGCTTGCCCATGCCCAAGATGGCGGCGAAAAACCACCCAACGGCATGACTATTCATGTGGTGCAGCGCGGCGAGACTTTATTCCGCATCGCGCAGCGCTATGGCACCACCGTTGAGGATTTGGTGCAGACCAACGGCATCAGCAACCCGTCCGCCCTTGCCGTTGGGCAGCGCTTGCTGGTGCCAAGCCCGCCCAACACCTCCGATGCGGCAATTGGCATTCCAACCAGTTACGCCCTACAGCCCGGCGATACGCTCTTTAAGCTGGCTGCCGAATTTGGCACAACAGAGGCTGCCATCGCGCAGCGCAACCGTATTACCAACCCACGCCTGATGTACATTGGGCAACAACTCGCCTTGCAAGAAGGCTCGGAGAGCGCCGAAGGCATCAAGACGGGCTGGATTCACCACGTTGCGGCGGGCGAGACGCTCTATCACGTTGCAGCGCGCTATAGCATTTCCGCCGACCTGATCCTGCTGGCGAACCGCTTGCGCCGCCCCGATTCGCTCTACGTTGGGCAGCGCTTGGTTATTCCCACGGATGCCAGCGGCGTCCCACTCACCGATTTACCCTATCCCTTCGCCCGTTTTGAGATGAACACCGCCGAGCAAGGGCGCACCATCGCCCTACGGATCATCACCTTGACGCCAACACGCCTTGACGGCACCTTTATGGGCAAGGCGCTCACCGTTTTCAGCGACGACTCGCGGGTGATGCACACGGTCTTGTTCGGCGTGGATGCCTTGGCACAACCAAATATCTATACGCTGCGCGTGACTGCCACGGGCGAGGCAGGCGATCAGCGGCTTTTTGAACGGCGCGTCTTGGTGGCGGATGGCGGCTATCGGAACGAGGCAATCACGCTCTCTGCCAACCAGCTTGATTTGCTCAATCCGTCAATCACCGAGCCTGAGGCACTGCGCGTTACTCAGGTGGTCAGCCGCATCACGCCGCAGCGCTACTTTGGCGGCTTGATGGGCTTGCCATGCGCGGCGCCGGTCACCTCGCACTTTGGCACACGGCGCACCTATAACGGCGGCGCGCTGAATAACATCCACGCTGGCACCGATTTCGCCGCCATGCCCGGCGCGGCAGTCTTTGCGCCAGCGGCGGGCGTGGTAGTGCTTTCCGAGGCGCTTAACGTGCGTGGCAACGCCGTGATCATTGACCACGGCTGGGGCATTTTCACGGGCTACTGGCACTTGGAGACGCTCGGCGTGCGGGCGGGCTCGTTGGTGCAGGTGGGCGATGTGATCGGCACAGTGGGCAGCAGTGGGCGCTCAACGGGACCGCACCTGCACTGGGAACTTTTTGTGCAGGGCGTGCAAGTTGATCCGCTTCAGTGGACAAAGCAGAGCTTCCCATGAAACGGGCGCACGTCCTGATCTTGAGCGTTGGCGGGCTGCTGCTCTTTGCTGCGCTGCGCCTGCCTGCGCTCAGCGTTTTTCCACCTTTCATTGATGAGGGCTTTTCGGTGGAAGTTGCCCGCGATATTCTGGCGGGACGCCTGACGCCCTTTGCCACAGAAGCGCGCACCTTCACCATTTGGCTGTTAGCGCTCTTTCAAGCACCCAGCGCGACAGACGTGCTGTGGCTGATCCGCGCTGTGTCTGCGCTTGTAACCCTGATCGGCTTTGCGGCGTTCATCAGTACGGCGCGCCTGCTTGGTGGCAATCCGGCTGCCTTGTTTGCCGCCCTGATCGGCTTGTTCAGCCCGTATCACTTCTTCTATGAG
The DNA here is from genome assembly GCA_034432555.1 of Anaerolineae bacterium. Taxonomy (GTDB): domain Bacteria; phylum Chloroflexota; class Anaerolineae; order Aggregatilineales; family UBA2796; genus CP2-2F. Next base: position 86,685 of record DAOUBW010000014.1, on the reverse strand, counting down.
CGCCTAGCGCTGGCTGATCCATTGGCAGCGGCGGCGGCGCTGTGCGCCGTCTATTTTGCGGCGCGCCTGAGCAAGCGAGCAGCCCTCAGCGATGCCCTGCTGTGCGGTGTGGCGCTCTTTGCGGCGGTTGGCTTCAAGCTGACTGTGCTTCCTTTCTTCGGTGTGCCAGTGGCTGCCTTCCTCACGCTCAATAGAGGCTATGCGCTGCGCGTGCGGCTGCGTTGGTTGGCTGCGGCGCTGGGCAGTGCCGCCGCCCTAACCGCCACCTTCGCCGCGTTGCAGGCATGGCGCGGCTACAATTGGTTCGGACCCATCACAGCCCATAACGCAGGCGGCTTCAGCCTTGCGCGCCTTGCCGAAAACATCCCACACACCGGCGTCCTGTTGGGCGGCTTTTTCGGCGTGCCGTTCAGCGCGCTGCTAGTTGCGGCGCTCTGTTGGTTGGTGGTGCGGCGGCAGTTTTTTGTGCCGCTGTGCAGCGTGGGCATTCTGGGCGTGCTGTGGCTGAATCAGACGCAGTATGGGCGCTTTTTCGGCGCGGCGTTCGCGCTGCTGCTGTTGGGTGCGGCGCTAGGGCTGGCAGAGGCGCTGCGGCGGACGGCGTGGCGCGGTGCGGCAGGTGGCACACTGCTGATCATGGTGTGGGCGGCACTCTTTTTTGTGCCGTTTCGGGCGGCGCTTTTGGCGGGCGAGGCGCCGTCGACCCTGCCCGACGCCGAATACCGTGAATACGTCAGCTCGGATGCCAGCGGCTTTCGCCTTGAGGATGTGCTATCAGCACTCCATGAGCGCGGCGCGCAGCGCGTGGTCGGTGTGATTGCCAATTGTGAGGGCTTGCGAATGCGCGCACGCGGCAGCCTGACCGTGATCTGCCCGCGCTTGCAGCACAGCGGCGCCAACCGAGAGGCTGTGGCGGAAGAAGTCCGCGCTTTGCGGCAAACAGGCACCTTCGGCGTGCTGGAAGCTATTCCCTACTTGCCCGAACAGCTTGACGGCGAGGTTGTGCTGCGCTTCCAAAAGCCGCGCCAAGGCAGCACCTACACACTCTATGACCTTGCGCCGCGCTAAAGATAACTAGCCACTGGCACGGGAAGTCACAATGCCCTCAGCGGCTGCCCACTCGCCCAAGTCGCGGCGGCTGAGCGCGGCTGCCATCAGGGCGGGAAACTGATCAGGCGTGCAGGCAAAACTCGGCACGCCCAAACCCGCCAAGTGGGTAGCTACAGCGCTGTTATAGGACGGCGCGCCCTCATCGCTAAGCGCCAAGAGCGCCACCATCTGCACGCCCAGCTCAACCAATTCCGCCGCGCAACGGATCATCTCGTTAAAGTTGCCGCCTTCGTAGAGGTCGCTGATCAGGACCAAGGTCGTTTGGGTGGGGCGTTGGATCAGGCGTTGGCAGTAGCGCAGCGCACGGTGAATATCCGTGCCGCCGCCAAGCTGCACGCCAAAGAGCAGGTCAATTGGATCGGTGAGCGATTCGGTCAAGTCCACCACTGCCGTATCAAAGGCGATGAAGCGCGTGCTGAGCGACGGCAAAGACGCCATCACCGCGCCAAAAACGCCCGCATAAACCACGCTGGATGCCATTGAGCCGCTTTGATCCACACACAGGATCACATCGTGCAGGGCTTGGCGGTGCTTGCCGTAGCCAATGCGCGTCTCTGGCACAATGGTGCGATAGGCGGGCTGATAGTGGCGCAGATTGGCGCGAATGGTGCGCGTCCAGTCCATCTCGGCAAGGCGCGGGCGGCGGGTGCGCGAAGCGCGGTTTAGGCTGCCGCTGATGGCTTGGCGCAGCGCATGGGCGAGCCGCTGCTGCAGTTCGCGCACCACTTGCGCCACCACCATGCGCGCTGTGGCGCGTGTTTCGGTGGGCATGGCATCTTTCAGGCTGATCAGCGTCGTCGCCAGATGCACATCTGGCACGATTGCCTCTAGCAGTTCTGGCTCCAGCAGCATTTGGGTCAGCTTCAAGCGCTCGATGGCGTCTTTTTGCAGCACGCGCACCACTGAGGACGGGAAATAGCGGCGAATATCGCCCAGCCAACGCGCCACATTCGGCGCAGAGGCGCCTAAGTTGCCCTGCCGTGTGCCGCTGCTGCCGCCGCTGTTACTGCGCCTGCCATAGAGCGCTTCTAGGGCGGCGTCCATCTCGCGGTCAGCCTGTGCGCCAAGCGCCATGCCTTCATTAGCGGCATCTGCGCCCAGCACCAGCCGCCAACGGCGCAACCGTTCAGGATCGCTCATCGGTATTCTCCACCTTCACCTACCAACCAACCCTGCGAACACCTTGCCGATGAGATCAAGTTCGGGCAAGGCAAAAAAGACCCAGCCAAGCGCCACATAATGGAAAGTTGTAAGGACGCTCAGCGCGCCGATCAGCCCTGCCAGCAGCGGACGTGTCTTCACAAAAGCATCCCAGCCTTGCGCCCGCGCCGCCCATTGCCTCAACAGCCACAAGCCAACGCCATGCCAAGCACCCCACAGCACAAAGTTGAGCGCCGCGCCGTGCCACAAGCCGATCAAGATCATCGTGCCAAGCTGTGCGCTCAGCACAACGCCTTCCCGCCACACCTTGAGTGGTGTCCGCAGCAATTCACGGCTGGCGGGCATGAAAAAATAGGCGCGAAACCATGCCGAGAGCGTCATGTGCCAACTGTTCCAAAACGCCTGAAGGTTGCGCTTGAGGTAAGGCGCATCGAAGTTTTCAGGCAGCTTAATGCCTGCCCAAATGCCAATGCCAATCGCAATATCGGTGTAGCCGCTGAAATCCCAGAACAGGCGAAAGGCATAGGCATACACCATCAGCCAGAGCGCCAGCGCGCCACTGAGTGCGCCAGTCTGTGCGTCGGCTGCCAACTGCGGCGAAAGTGCCACCAACGCCAGCGAATCTGCCAGCACGAATTTTTTGAACAAGCCGCGCATCAGGCGCCAAGCACCTTGCCTGAAGCGTCCCGCCTCAAGCGGTGCGGCAAGCGCTTTAGAGAATTGCTCTACCCGCGCTATCGGACCGGCAGCCAAAGCGGGGAAAAAGAGTGCGTACAGAGCAAAGTCGCCGAGCGGCAGCGGCTTTAGGCGTCCGCTGCGAAAATCAATCAGCACATGCAGCAACCGAAAAGCAAGGTAGGAAAAACCGACCCATGCGAAGGTTTGCCCGATATTCAGGGCAACACCGCTTGCCGCAGTGAGGGCTGGCACTTTGAGCGCGGCAAAAATGCCAATCACGCCCACGATCGCCATAAGTGCCATGCGGCGGCGCGGCGCGGAGTCTGTGCGCGTGAGCAGCCACACACCAACCGTCAGGGCGGCGGCGGCAAGTGGTAGCCAGAGTGCCGCAAGCGACGGTGTGCTTTCCCATTGGAGCAAGACGAGAAATAGCGCACTCGCAAGCAGCAGCAAACGGATGCGCCATGCCGCCACAAACGGCACACCGAGCGCACAGAACGCCATCGCCGCGATGAGGAGCAGGCTCATGCGCTTGCCTTGCCCATCACAGCTCGGTAGTGCGGCACAGAGGCTTTTTTAGGGATGGGGGATGGCTGGAACATGCTCATTCACTCGCAGGCTCAGGGTGCTAGGCGCGTAGTATAGCGTAAAGGGACGGCTGGCGGCTAGACGAATTTCTGATACGACTCTATCTTGTAGATCAGCGCCAAAAGCGCTAAGATCGCAGCATAAACTTGGCGGTGTGCCGCCAAACAACTTTCTCAAAGGTTGCACAACGCTCATGACGCTCAGCTATGCGGATGCCCTCGATTACCTGTACAGCCTGATTAACTATGAAGTGCAGCGCCCGGAACGCTATGCGCCGGATGTGGTCAGCCTTGAGCGCCCGCGGGCGCTGTTGGCGGCGCTGGGCAACCCACAAGAGCGCTATCCATGCCTGCACCTGACCGGCACCAAAGGCAAAGGATCAGTGAGCGCCATGTGCGCCAGCGCCCTGAGTGCGGCGGGCTTGCGCGTCGGCTTGTATTCTTCGCCGCATCTGCAAGATTTCCGCGAGCGCATTCGCCTGAACGACACACTCATCGAACCTGACCTGTTGGCGAGCCTTGTCGAGCGCGTGCAGCCCGTTGTGGCACAGATGGAAGGCTTAACATGGTTTGAGGTGGTGACGGCGCTTGCCTTCATGGCGTTTGCTGAACACGCTGTTGATGTGGCAGTCATTGAGGTTGGCTTGGGCGGCAGGTTAGACGCCACCAATATTTTACGGGCGCCCTTGGTTACCACCGTCACCAGCCTAAGCTATGACCACATGAATCTGTTGGGCAACACGCTTGCCGAAATCGCGGCTGAGAAGGCGGGCATTTTCAAAAGCGGCGTGCCTGCCATCAGCGCGCCACAGCCACCGGAGGCGCTCGCTGTGCTGGAGCGCATTGCCGCCGAGCGCGGCGCGCCGCTAACCGTCGTCGGGCGGGACGTGCCGTTTGCCGTTGGCGCGGGCGATGAATTCGGGCAGCACTTCAGCCTGAGTGAGGGATCACTGCGCGGCGCGTATTGGACACCTTTAATTGGCGCGCATCAGGCGCTGAACGGTGTAGTGGCGCTTGCCACGCTCGATCAGGCACAGCGGGCAGGGCTGCCGCTTGATGAGCGTGCGCTGCGGGCAGGGCTGGCACAGGTCAATTGGGCAGGGCGCTTGGAAGTGGTGCGCCGTGCGCCGTACCTGCTCTTGGATGCCGCGCATAACGCCGCCAGCGCCGAACGCCTGCGCGATTCGCTGCACAGCACCTTTCTGAGCGCGCCCGACCACCGCCTGCTGCTGATTTTTGGCGCCTTTGCTGATAAGGACGTGACGGGCATGTTCCGCGCTTTGCTACCACGCACCGACCATCTAATCCTGATGCAGCCGATTAGCCCACGCGCACTTAACACTGATCAATTGGCAGCGCTGGCGCGTGAAGCAGGCTATGCAGGCGCGCTGCACAGCTGCCCTTCGGCAAGCGAGGCGTTGGCGTATGCCGAAGGGCTTGCCGCGCCAACCGATGTGATCTGCGCCACAGGATCGCTCTCGGTGGTGGGCGAATTTCGCAGCGTGCTTGGCTTGCCGCCAGCGCGGGCTGCTTATCTTGATGAACAAACTGTGCAACTGCTCCAAAACCGCCTGTCCTGAGCAGGGCTGTATTGAGGTGTAATCCATTGATTCCGATGCAACGACCCGGCATGAACGACTTTTACCATGTGCAAGATGCAGAGACCAACGCCGACGGCTTAATTGAAGCGGCGCTCATCCCCTTGCGCGACCTGATTCTCTACCCGAATATGGTTTCCCCGCTCTTTGTTGGGCGAGATCGCTCTTTGGCAGCTATCTCAGCTGCGCAAGGCAAGGTGCAGACCATCATCGGCGTTGGGCAGCGCGACCCAAACCAGCCCGATCCGCGCCCTGAGGATTTATTTGAGTATGGCACGGAAATGGCGCTTGGGCGCCTGCTGCGGATGCCTGACGGCACGACCAGTGTCTTGGCGCAAGGGCGCCGCCGCGTCCAAATTGTCGAGTATATTCAGAGCGAGCCGTACTACCGCGTAAAGGCGCGCCCAATCGTCGAACCGACACAGCGCACCCGTGAGACAGAGGCACTGATGCGCGCTGTGTTAACGCTCTTTGAGAAGTGCGTGCAGCTGAACCGCAATCTGCCCGATGAGGCATACATTTACGCCATGAACATTGAGGAGCCGGGCTGGCTGGCGGATTTGATCGTCTCGGCGCTCGATCTGACGCTTGAAGAACGCCAAGCAATGTTGGAAAACAGCGATCCGATTGAGCGCTTGCACCATGTGAGTATGCTGCTAGGGCGCGAGTTAGACGTGCTGGAGATTGAAGAACACATCAACGCGCAAGTGCAGCAAGAAGTGGATCGCGGGCAGCGCGAGGCATACCTGCGTGAGCAAATGCGCGTTATTCAGAGCGAGCTTGGCGAAGGCGATCCCTTCCAGCAGGAATTGGAAGAACTGCGCGAACGGATTGCCCTTGCTGAAATGCCTGAAGAAGTTTTGGCGAAGGCGAACAAAGAACTGGATCGGCTGGCTGCCATGCCGCCGATGGCGCCCGAAGTCGGCATTATTCGCACCTACATTGATTGGCTGCTTGACCTACCTTGGGCGCAAGCCACTCAGGATAATCTCGATCTCGATCACGCTACGCTGGTGCTGGAAGAAGACCATTTCGGCTTACCGAAGGCAAAGGATCGCATCCTTGAGCATATTGCGGTGCGTAAACTGGCGCCTGATAAGATGAAAAGCCCGATTATCTGCTTTGTGGGTCCGCCCGGCACCGGCAAGACCTCGCTTGGGCGCAGCATCGCCAAGGCGCTTGGGCGTGAATTCGTGCGGGTCAGCTTGGGCGGCGTGCGTGATGAGGCGGAAATTCGCGGGCATCGGCGCACCTATATCGGCGCGCTGCCGGGGCGCATTCTGCAAACCATGCGGCGGGCTGGCACGGTCAACCCCGTCTTTATGTTGGATGAGATTGACAAGCTAGGGCAGGATTTTCGCGGCGATCCGTCGGCGGCGCTGCTGGAAGTGCTAGACCCGGAGCAGAACCACGCCTTCAGCGATCACTACCTCGACGTGCCGTACGATCTGTCTAAGGTGTTGTTCATCACAACGGCGAACTCGCTGCATCCACTGCCTTCGGCGCTGCTGGATCGCCTTGAGGTGATCGAGTTTAGCGGTTACACCGATCAAGAAAAGCTGACAATCGCACAGCGCTTCCTCATTCCGCGCCAATTGGAGCAGCACGGCTTAGATCGCAAAGGGCTGCGCTTTGACGAGGCTGCGCTGCAAGCCATCATCCGCGAATATACCTATGAGGCGGGCGTGCGTAACCTTGACCGCGAGATTGCCAACATCTGCCGCAAGATTGCACGCCGTGTGGCAAGCAAACAGACCTTCAAGAAGCGCATCACGGTTGAAAGTTTGGTCGAGTATCTCGGTCCGCCTTCCTTCACCGATGACAAGCTGGAAGAAGAAGATCAGATCGGCTTGGCAACTGGCGTCGCATGGACAGAAAATGGCGGCGACATCATGACTATTGAAGTCACCCTGATGCCGGGCAAGGGCAGCCTGACGCTGACAGGGCAGATCGGCGACGTGATGGAAGAATCGGTGCAGGCGGCGCTCAGCTATACGCGCAACCGCGCCAAATCATTGGGCGTGAAGGAAGATGTCTTTGAGAAGACCGATATTCACATCCACTTGCCCGAAACAGCCGTGCCGAAAGACGGACCTTCCGCCGGCATTACGCTGGCAACCGCGCTGATCTCTGCCTTTAGCGGGCGCAAGGTGCGGAGCAAACTCGCCATGACGGGCGAGATCACGCTGCGCGGGCGCGTGCTGCCTGTTGGCGGCATCAAAGAGAAGGTGCTGGCTGCCTACCGTGCTGGCATCCGCACTGTGATTCTGCCTGAGCGCAACCGCAAAGATGTAACCGAAGTGCCGAAGAAGGTGCAAACCGAAGTCACCATTCATTATGTAACACTCATGGATCAGGTCTTAGAGCTGGCGCTCTTGCCCGCTGAGGCTGCTCCAAAATCGGACAAGCCGCGCACGCCGCGCACCAAAAAGCCGACTGCCGCCAAGAAGCCAACTAGCACGCGCCGCACACCTACCAAACCTACGCCTGACCAACCACCTATCACTTCTGCGCCCGCCGTCGGGTATAATGAGACGCGCTAAACCGTAGGCAAGGGCGGCACCCATACCGCCGTCCTTGCCAGAATTGCGCGAGTAACTACTCATGATCACGCACCTTTTTTGTCAACTTTCGACGCGCCGCTTGCTCTCTAGCGCCGCGCTGCTGATTGCCCTGAGTGGCTGTAACCTGCTGGGGCTGAACAATACGCCGCAGCCAACCGCCACCCCTACCGAGACGCCCACCCACACAGCCACCGCAACCCTCACACCAAGCATCACGCCCACGCTCACGCCAAGCCGGACCGCAACCCGTACCCTAACGCCGAGCATCACGCCCACGCCGACCATGACGCTCACGCCGAGCCTAACTTTTACGCCAAGCCTGACGCCAACGCTCACCCTGACCCCTTTCCCAACGGTGCCGCCAGCGCCGCCGGTGCGAATTGCGGCGGACAGCTTCACCCGTTTTGAGATTGACCCACAGGTGATCGCTAACCTTGATCAGGGCTGGATCGCTTTCATCAACAGTGCTGCGCCAACCGTGACCGTTCAGCCCGGCACGCCCGTTGCCGTCAGCAACACCCAAACGCTCTACCTTGCCTCACCAGACGGACGCCAAAGCCTGCCTGTCATCGAACTACCTGCCTCCACCGGCACGCGCATTTACTGGTCACCCACTGGCAACTACATCGCCTACTTTTTGGAAGGCAGCGGCTTACATATGCTGGATGTGCGGCTTGGCATTAGCGTGCGTTTGTTCGCCATCCCCAGCTTGAGTCCGCGTGGCGTGCTGACCGAGCCTGTCTGGTCGCCCGATGGAACGCAGTTCACCATCGCCCTAACGACGCCCTACGATGTGGATATTTTTAGCGTGGGCGGCGATGCCACCAACTTCACCAACATCTCGCAAAGCGGCGGCTACGACTTTTTCCCGCAGTGGTCGCCCGATGGCAGCTACCTTGCCTTCGTCTCAGATCGTGCCATCTGCCCAACGTGGGAGCCAAACGCGCCCAATTCCTGCTACACGCCCGAAACGCCAACGCCTGATGGCGGTCAGCTTTACCTATGGGAACGGGCAAGTGGCGAGGTGCGCTTGATCGCTGAACAGTGGGTGATTGCGCCGCCCAAGTGGATCAGCGCTACACAGATCGGCTTTGTGGCAGGCGAGCGCAGCGATCTGCTCAGCGGCAGCACGCTCTACAGCGTGAACATCAACGGTGGCGTGCCACAGGCAATCACGCCCTTAGGCGGCGATGATCGCGTGCTGCGCGAGGCATGGTCGCCCGATGGCGCACGGGTCATCTACCAAGCAGTGGGGACGGATAACGCGATCATCATGCGTGATGCGAACGGCGCAGAGCTAACGCGGCTGGATGAGCGCCTCAGCTTCCCACGCTTTGCCTTCAGTGCGGCATGGTCACCCAATGGTGATCGCGTGGTATTGGGCGGCAGCAATGGGCAGTGTCCGTTCGGGATGCTGGTCACCAACGCCAATTTCAGCTTCATCACCCGCGCCGAACGTCCTAATCCGGGCGTCTGTAATCCGAGTTGGTCAGCCGATGGGCGCTTCATCGCCTATGAGGGCGTGCTGGGCGGCAACGTCACCGGCGATGGGCGTCTGGATGTCTATGTAGCGAATGCTGGCGGCGTTGGTTCACGCAACCTCACCAGCCGCTTAGGCGGTCAGGTGCGTTTGCTGGGTTGGATTGGCGGCGGCGAGTAGGGCTTATGTGGGGCTGGCTGAAGGCGGCAACCGAGAGGGCAACGTGGGGCAGCACGCTGAGGATTCTGCTGAAGGGCGGGCTGCTGTTCGCGCTTGCCAACCTGATCTTTGCCCTGCTCGATCCGCTGCCGTTGATCGGGCAAGTCAGCCTCTATAACGGCGTGCTGCGCGGGCGTCCGCGGCTGCCCTACGGCGAAAATCCCGCCCAGTCCTACAACCTGAGCCTGCAAAACCTAGCAGCGCTCTTTGCCGCCCACGAAATTCACGGCACCTCCAAAGCACCTGACGAGTTTCGTGTGCTGGTGGTGGGTGATTCGGCGGTGTGGGGCGTGCTGTTAGCGCCGCACGAAACACTCAGCGGCTACCTGAACGGCTTGCGCGTGCAAATGCCTGATGGACGGCGTTTGCGCGCCTTCAACATCGGCTATCCCGTGCAATCTGCTGCCAAAGACCTGCTGCTGCTGGATTACGCCATGCGCTACCAACCCGATCTGATCGTGTGGCTGATCACGCCTGAATCCTTAGCGCTAGATGTGCAAATGGCGACTCAGCTTGTGCGCGAGAATCCTGAGCGCGTCCGCGCCCTGATCGAGCGCCATGCCCTGAGCAGCCTGCGCGTTGACGATTCGCGCTTCATTGAGCCTGACTTTTTCGGGCGCACCATCATCGGCAGACGGCGTCAGCTTGCCGATTGGCTGCGCTTGCAGGCATATGGCATTCAATGGCAGATCAGCGGCGTGGATCAGCAATATCCGCGCTTTTACGAGCCGCGCATGGAAGATTTTCCCGCTGATCTGCCGCAAATATGGCGTGGCAACACACCACCAGCACTCAGCCCTGATCAGCTTGCCCTCGATGTGCTGGAAGCAGGCGCGCAGCTTGCCATGGCGGCAGCCATACCGCTGTTGATCATCAATGAGCCTGTTTTTATCAGCGTGGGCGAGAACAGCGATCAGCGCTACAACTTCTTCTATCCGCGCTGGGCGCTGGATGAAGCGCGAGCGCGCCTGCGTGAGGCAAGTGCGGGCGCGGTGTGGGCATACCGCGATTTTTGGAACGCCATTCCTGCCAGCCAGTTCACGGATAGCGCCGTCCACCTGACGCCGCAAGGATCGCGCCAATTGGCGGAATTGGTGGCACGTGCGATCATCGAGTCGTCGGGCGAGACGAACGCTCGCAGCGTGCCTTAGCCTACCAGCCGCCGCCGGTTGAATTGATGATCTGCCCCGTGATCCAAGCTGCCTCATCAGTGCAGAGCCAACCGATCAGGCGCGCTGCATCTTCAGGCATTCCCCAGCGTCCTTGTGGATTTGCCCGCTGCACAGCGGCGTAGCTTTCAGGATCAGCATAGCCCGTGTCTGTCGCACCCGGATTAACCGTGTTAACGGTAATTCCGCGCCGAATGAGGTGTGCGGACAAACTGAGCGTAAGCTGATGCAGCGCACCCTTAGAGGCGATATAGGCAAGTTCGCTTGGCATAGGATTCAAATGCTGCCCTGAGGTCAACATGATCAAGCGTCCGCCGCTGCGCCCATCATGCTGTGCGGCAAAGTGTTTGGTCAGCAGCAGCGTGCCGCGCACATTCACCGCCATATGTAGATCAATTTGCTCGGCGGTCAGCGCTTCTAGGCTGCCAAGCGTGCTGTAGGCGTGGTTTGCCACCAGAATATCTATATGCCCAAAGGCACGTTGTGCTGCCGCAACAATGGCGTGCGGCGCATCAGGATCGCTCAGGTCTGCCTCAAGTGCCTGAACAGCTTGCCCACTTTGGCGCAACTCTGCCAGCAGTGCCACCATGCCTTCTGGATCAGCGCCCCACGCTTGCGCGGCATCAAAAGTGCGCCACCCTTGCACAAAGAGCGACGCACCCAAAGCTGCCAAGCGCCTGGCAATGGCAAAACCGATCCCCTTGCGGCGACTGACCCCGCTGACTAGGGCAACGCGATTACGCAGCGGCAGAGGCAACACAGAGCATTGCTCAGCGCAGGCGTGTATCGCCCGTGCGTGGGCTGGAATAGACGTAGACGAACGGCGCCGCCTCCGGCTTGGGCAGCCAATAGCCCGTATCCCCACCCCACTTATCCGCCGATTGTGCTACCCACTCCCACAGCCAGCGCGCATCACCTACAGGGATGTTGACGCAGCCATGCGAACGCGGGAAGCCGAACCAATCGTGCCAGTAGGCGCCGTGCAGCGCGATGTTGCCATCAAAGAACTGCACATGCGGCACGAACTTGTAGACATAATCGGGATTGTCCAGCTTCCACGGCGGACCGCGAAAAGTGGTGTGTTTGGCGCGTGCGTAGATGTTGAACAAGCCTTCTTGCGTCACGCCGTAGCCTTCCCATGCCGCCGAGATGAGCGTCACAAAGATCGGCTGCGAATCCTCGTAAGCGATCAGCGTTTGCTCCGTCAGGTCAAGCGCAATCCACTGCCCGCTGACATTTTGCGGCTTTTCAGGGAAGTACAGCGCGGCAATATGCTCCCCTTCGATCCAGCGGTCGGGCGCGATCATGTGCCAATCTCTGCCGTTCACGTTGACAGTGGCGTACAGGTAGACCAGTGTCGCTTTCTCTACAATCCGATCAGGGGTGTAGGCGGGTGGTTCAACGCCGGGCGCATCGCTGTAGTACCATGCCTTCAGTAGCCAGCCGATAGGGTAGGGCGTGCCATTTTCGGGCAGCAGCACGCTGCGCGGCGTCGAAACGCCGTCCAGTTTAGAGTCAAAGACGACGGGGCGCTCCAGATCGGGCGCGGGAAAGGCAGCAATTTCAGCGTTGCACGCCTCCGAGTGTGGCGTGGCAAGCGTGATGCGGCTGCACGCCGACGTACCGCCCTCAGCACGCGCCGTGCCAAGCCCAACAACAGTGAAGGTGATCACTGCCAGCAGTACGGGTAAAAACTTCAAGTGCCTCAAGGCAGCCTCCGCTAAAAGTCTGAATAGGGCAAGTCTAACATAGGTTGGCACGCTTTCGCTATAGCGCCTTTTGGCAGAGGCGCACGGGCGCGCTACAATTGCCGCTGCTGAACCGCTTTGCCAAGTGAAAGGATACCGCCCATGATTCGCACCATTCGCCGCACGGTCGTCGGTGCCGTCTATATCGCCTCAGGGCTTGCCATTGGTGCAAGCGCCCTTGTGTTGGGCAATATTGAGCCGTTGGGCAGCGCCGATACAGCCACCAAAGGCGGCGTCGTGATGGCGGGCGTCATCGGGATCGTGTTGGTGGTGCTGCTGACGATCATTTGGCTGCGGAGCATTCTGCGTGGTAACCGCCGATGAACACACGCCAAATTCTCTTGGGTGGATTGTTGGGCGTCGTGCTGGGCAGTGCAGGGCTTGCCATCACTGCGGGTGTCATCGCGCTGCTGGGCATTGAGATCAGCGCGGTCGGTCTACGCCTGACGCCTGAGGACATTCCAAACGATCTGCGCGGCGCGTTGGTGCTGGGCGGCTTGGTCGGCAGTCTCGTTTGGCTGATCGGCGCTGTCTTGATCGGCTTGCGCGCCCTGCGCCGCAAAACGCCGCGCCGCCCTGCCCGCATGCCACTCGTGCATGAGTCCGCCGCGCCGCCTTGGTACAGCGGCGTACCAACCATCCCACACTTCACACCGCCCATCCCGCCGCCAGAGCAGGCATACCTAAGTGTTACGCGCCCAGCGTCTGCCTTCAGCCAGAGCGAGACGCGCTCGCAACGCCCCATACCGCCCGCCAACGTTGAGCATACCCGAGTGCCTGCCATGCCTTCGCTGCTGTCTTATGAAAGCCTGTTTCCGCCCGAACAGACCGAGCAATTCGTCCCACCACCGCTGCCCGCTAACGATGATACGCCCGACTCGGCGCCAACGGTGCCACCACCCATGCCTGATTCGCCTAATGATCAGCCCTAAGGCACCAGCACAAGATCGTTGCGGTGGATGATTTCTTCGCCATAGCTGTAGCCTAGCACATTTGCGATCTTCGTCGAATGCACGCCAAGCAGTTGGCTGATCTCAGCACTGCCATAGCTGACGATGCCGACTGCAAGCAACCGATTGGTTAAATCTGCCACCTGCACAGGCGCGCCGCGCTCAAACGTACCGCGCACCGCCCGCACACCAACCGCCAGCAGGCTTGCGCCGTGTTCACGTAGCCGCTGCGCCGCGCCATCATCTACAATCAGCTCGCCTATCGGCTTTTCGGCAAGCACCCAACGCTTGCGGCTTTCACGGCGTGAGGTCTGTGCGGCAAAAGTCGTGCCGATACGCTTGCCCGCCGCGATCTCGATCAGGACGTTGGGCAGCCTGCCCGCGGCGATGACCGTCGTCGTGCCACTGCGGGTGGCAAGCTGTGCTGCTTGCAGTTTCGTGATCATGCCGCCGGTGCCGAGTCCACTGGTCGTGCCGCCTGCTAATGCCCAAATGCGCTCATCAATGCGTTCGACGTAAGGAATCAGCGCTGCGTCGGGATGGGTGCGCGGGTCGGCATCGAACAAGCCGAGCTGATCGGTGAGCAGGATGAGCAGTTCGGCGTCAATCAGGTTGGCAACCAACGCCGAAAGGTTGTCGTTATCGCCAACGCGGATTTCTTCCGTAGCGATGGTGTCGTTTTCATTGATGATCGGCACCACGCGGTAAGCGAGCAGCGTTTGCAGCGTATCGCGTGCGTTGAGGTAGCCAACGCGGTTATTCAGGTCGCCGCGCGTGAGCAGCACTTGCCCAACCGTGATGCCGAAAATGCCGAATAGCTCGGTGTAGATTTGGAATAAGCGCCCTTGCCCAACCGCAGAGAGCATCTGCTTGCCGGGCAGGGAACGATCAAGGGCGGGATAGGCAAGCGCCTCGCGTCCAGCGGCAATGGCGCCTGAGGAGACGACCACGACGGGCAGCCCTTGATCATGCAGGTGGGCAACTTGCCGCACAATCTCTAGGATGCTGCGGCGGGCAATTTTGCGCGTGCCGTCGGTTAGCACGCTAGTGCCAAGTTTGATGACAAGCGGTGCGCGTTTGGCAAGGTTCAGCATGTCGGGTCTCGCTCGAAAAACGGTGTGTCTCTGCGATCTTACCATCCTCAGCCACACTATGCATCTATGGGGCTTGCCCAAACGGCGCGTCATCAAAAATTAGCCGTGTGCAGGCGGCTGATCGCTTTTCGTAGGGCAGGCTATCTTATCTGCCCCTTTAGCACAGGTGCGCCAAATCACGCTATACTAGGCGCACATCGGCAGCGAGAAGTGAGGCACATTGTGTTTAATTTGGTTGGCAAAACGCTTGGCAACTACGAACTGACCGCCTTCATTGGGCGCGGCGGCATGTCCACTGTGTACAAAGCACGCCAACAGACCGTAAACCGCGAAGTGGCGATCAAGGTCATGAGCGAACGCGCTGCGGAAGGCTCACCCGAACTTGAGCGTTTTGTGCGCGAGGTGCAAATCATTGCCAATCTAGAGCATATCCACATTTTGCCCATCTATGACTATGGACAGGTAGACGGCTTCCCCTACATTGTGATGCGCTATCTGGATGGCGGCAGCCTGAACAGCCGTGTACGCGCCAAGAATTTGAGCATCCCAGAAGTGGAGCGCCTGCTCAGCCAGATTGCCGCCGCCCTAGATTACGCCCATGCGCGGAATGTCATTCACCGCGATATGAAGCCGCACAATGTCTTGTTGGATCGGGAAGGCAATGCCTTTTTGTGCGATTTCGGCATCGCCAAACTGACAGGCACCTATGGACTGACACGGACAGGTGAGGCGGTCGGCACGCCATCCTATATGTCGCCGGAGCAGTGGCAAGCGCTCACTGTGATGCCGCAGACCGATGTTTACGCCTTAGGCGCGATGCTCTACGAGATGCTGTGCGGCGAACCACCTTTTCATGCCGAAAGCATTTTCTCGTTGATGTACAAGCACCTGAACGACTTGCCGCCGCTGCTTGGCGCGCACCGCACCGATCTACCTACTGCTGTGGATAGCGTCATTCAGCGCGCCCTTGCCAAACTGCCCGCGGATCGCTATCCGTCAGCCGGTGAGTTGGCGCGTGCCTTCACCAACGCCTTGCGCCCCAGCGGTGAACGCCGTGCCGCACCGCACACACCGCACACCGATTCGGCTGCCCTCAGCACGGAAAGACTGCCGCAGTTGCCGCAGTTCAGCGCAACGCAGGCACTCGCTGAGCGCCAATGGGCGTTGGATGCCTTCCGTGCATGGCGGGCTGATCACGCCGCCAGCCCTGTGCTGTGTGTGACTGGCGCGCACGGCATCGGCAAAAGCACACTCATGCGCCGCTTTGCCGATCTGGTTGGTGAGCGCGTTGCCCGCTATGATTTGATCAGTGGGCAGGCGCGCACGCTCGATCCGCGCACTTTCGTTGACTCGGTTGCGTGGCAGTTAGCAGGCTTCCTGCCCGTCGATCAGGACGCGCCTACGGGCGACGCCTTGCGCGAAGTGTTAGTTGACCCGCGTGAGGCGTTCGAGACCCGCGTGCTGGCACCCCTCAGCCAACTGCCACCTCATCCGCCGCTCTTTCTCTTTGTGGATGCCCTAGACGCCGCCTTTGAACACTCCGGCAGCACCATCGCCGATCTGGTGCGCGCCACACTCCAGAACTTTCCCGATGTGCTGCGCCTTGTGGTGGCAACCGCGCCACATCCTGCGCTAGAGCCGCTTTTCCGCAATGCACAGCGCCTTGCCCTGCACGCCGATAATGACGAAGATCGCAATGCGCTGTATGCCACGCTCAGCACGCATTTCGCCGTGCTGATGCCGAACCTGAGCGGCGGTGAGGTTGACCTTGCCGCGCTGATCAAGAAGGCACAGGGCAACCCGCTTTATCTGAATGTGGTCGTCGCCTGCTTGGCGCACCAGCACCTTAGCCTTGCCGAGCTGGACAGCCTGCCCGAAAGCCTTGAAGCACTCTTTGCCTATTTGGTGGCGCGCCTTAGCCCCGCCGATCTCGATGTATTGCATATTTTGGCGGCTGCCCGTGCGCCGCTCTCTAACTGTTTGCTGGCAGGCGCGCTGAACCTTGAGCCTGCCGCTTTGTCCAAGCACCTAGCGCGCTTGCGCCCACTGCTGGAAGAAACAAACAACAAGGCTGAGTGGCAGCTAACGCACAGCGCCTTACGCTATTGGTTGTTAGAGAATGCTGCTGAAGGTATTCGTGCTGCCCATGCACGCCTTGATCAGGCGTTGCGGCGCGATGACCCTGAGGCAATGGAACGCTATGCCTGGCAGCATTTGCCCGCGCATGTGCTGCGCGCTGAAGGCAGCCTAGCCGCCTTTGACCTGCTGACCGACCTCAGCTTTTTAACAGCACGCCTAAAGCGCGTTTCAGTAGCAGATATTCTGGATGATTTGATTGAGGTACGCCTTGCCTTGCTTGACGATGGGCATTTGGCGCGTGCCGCCGCCTTAGAGAGTGTGGCGCAAGCGGTGCGGGTGGCTATTCCGAGCATCGGCGGTGATTCCAGCGCGTTGTTTGGGCAGCTTTATAACCGTTTGCAGACTGTGCCTGCCCTCGCCAAGTCGCTACGCGCTGCCGCCGCAGCCTGGCGCGGCACATGGCTGCGTGTTGTGTGGTCACCTTTTAGCACGCCGCCTAGTGAGTCATTGGCGATCTGGCAAGGCTCAGCGCCGCTTGCCCTCGCCGCCAGCCAGGCTGAGGGCAGCGCCCTGAGTCGGCTTGCCCTAGAGTCTGAGGCGGCGTCCGGTGTGTGTTGGTTGGCTGCCTGTGCCGATGGCTTCTTACGCCTGTGGCACGATGGCGTATTGCGCCGCGAATGGCTGGCACACAGCGGTGGCTCTGGCACGGCAGCCCTGACCGATTGCGCGTTGAGCAGTGATGGGCGCTATGCGCTAAGCGCGGCTGCCGATGGCACAGCGCACCTTTGGGATTTAGGGCGGGATGTGCGCCTGCACCGCTGGGCGGATCATAGACGGGCAGTCTTGGGCTGCGCGCTAAGCGCGGACAGCACACTTGCCCTTACTGCCAGTGAGGATCGGCTGCTGCGCCTGTGGGACACGCAGACTGGGCAGTTGCGCGCCGCCTTCTACGAACATCCCGCCGCTGTGACGTGCTGCGCCTTTACAGTCGGTGCGAGCGGCAAGCGCGTGGCGATCTCCGGTGATGCCGAAGGCAAAGTGCGGCTGTGGGATGTGGCGGAAAACGCGCTGCTGCACACTTTAGAAGGGCATCGTGGCGCGGTGACGGCGTGTGCAGGGTTGGAGGATCGGCATCCGTTGGTGGCAAGCGGCGGCACGGATGGGCAAGTTTACCTGTGGGACGCCCGCAATGGTGCGTTGCTGCGGACGCTGGCAGGCGGCACAGGCGCTATCACGGCGCTGACGCTCACCTTTCTGGCAGGGCGTCTGTTGATTGCTGCCGCCAGCGAAGATCGCACTGTACGGCTGTGGGAAGTCGAGAGTGGGCGGTTGTTGGCGCACTTCACGGGACATCGGGCAGCGGTCAGCGCCTGCACCTTTGATCCGCTCGGCAGATTGCTCTCCGGCGGGCGCGAGGGCGCGCTGCGCCTTTGGACGCTGCCAGAGGCGGATCGCACCCCTGTGGAGGCGCACGGCGCAGCAGTGCAAGGCATCGCCTTCACGCCCGACTCGGCGCGTTTAATCAGCGCTTCGCAAGATCGTGAGGTGCGCGTTTGGCACGCCGATACGGGTGAGCGAGTCCAGACTATACGTGGGCATGTAGGCGGTATTTATGCGCTTGCCGTGCGCGCCGATGGGCGTATGGCGCTCACCGCCAGCAGCGACCGCACCTTGCGTGCGTGGGATGTTGAGCGTGGCGTGCTGCTGCGGCAGTTTGGCGGTCATCTGGACTCTGTGCTGGCGTGTGCCTTCAGCCTCAAACCGTTGAAGATCGGCAGTATGCCGCGCCCCAACTGGCTGGTTGCCTCTGGCGGCGCAGACCGAACGGTGCGGCTGTTCGACGCGGAAAGCGGGCAGCTCGTCCTGACGTTGAAAGGTCACCGTGACGCTGTGACCGCTTGCCTGTTTAGCCCAACGGACGAGTTGTTGCTGACGCTCTGTAAAGATCGCAGTGCGTGCTTGTGGTCGCTGGCAAAGGGCGAGCCGATCCACACCTTTGCCGATCCGCTGATCACTTATAGCGCGGTTGCTTTTCAGCCCGCAGGCAGCCTTGTGCTGCTTGGCACTGCCGATGGATCGCTCACCCTGTTTGATCGGCGCAGCGGCGCATTGGCAACCTTTGCGCGGAGCGGCAGCGCACCGATCACTGCCTGCGGCTACACGCCTGATGGCAACCTAATCTTCAGCGCTGATGCCGACCGTTGGCTGCGTATCTACACGGCGCGCACACAGCAGGTCTTAGCGATCTTCCGCGCCGCCAGCCCGATCACCTGCGCGGCGGCAGCACCCAACGGCATAGATTTTGCTGTTGGCGATAGCAAAGGCGCTGTCTACCTTGTCCGTTTGGAAGGGCAGCCTTCGGGCAGTGGGCGCAAACGCAACCTGCTTTAGGCGCGCTTGAAGTTTTCGGCTGCCCACTGCCACGCCGTATTCCCTGACTGCGCTAAGGCGGTGAGGGCAGCCTCCACATCATAGGCAACGCGCCGAATCTCGACCTGCACAGTGCCGTTTTCAAAGGTGGCAATGGCATAGGCTGCGCGTGGTTCATCTTTGGGCAAGCCAACGCTGCCAAGGTTCACTATCCGCCACGCGCCCAGCTCCCGATCCATTGGGATGTGAGTGTGTCCGCCAACGCCAAAGCGCCCTTCGCGGTCTAGGAAGTAATCCAGCACTTCGTCAGCGGGCGTATCTGGCAGCAGATTCGCCTCATCGTTGCCGGGCGCGCCATGATAACCAAGCAACCAGCCATAATTTGGCACGTGCAGGTCAACCTCAGGCGGCAAGGCAGCAAGGTATTCGTAATCTGTATAGCTAAGTTGGCTGATCGTCCAGTTATGGCAGGCATCGCGCTGTGTGAGCCAATCTGCAAATTTCGCCCATTCTTCGGCATCCTTCGGGCGGGAGTGGCTGCGCTGCCCCGTCACCAAGCGCCGATCCGTGTTACCACTGATCACCTGCACATGGGGAAGTTCGCGCACGCGCTGCACACACTCGGCAGGGTGTGCGCCAATCAAGCACAGATCGCCAAGCACCCATGTGCGGTCAGGCACGGCATAAGCGCGTAGGTCGGCAAGCACCGCCTCAAGGGCGTGCAGGTTGCCGTGAATATCCGAGAGCATAGCGAGACGCATAGCCTTAGTCTTCCTCATTTTCTTGCTTGGGCAGCAGGGCTTGCACAATGGCGGCAAACAACTGCGCGTCAAGCTGATCGGGATAATTTTGCCCTTGATAGTGCTGTTGGTTAGCGCCAACGTAGATACGCCAATGGCGCTCGTTGTAGTCCACCGACTGGATATCGCTCAGCTTGTGTGACCAATCGCGCCGATGCCCTAGCAAATGCACCTTTTGATCGGTGAGGTAGAAGGTGCCGGCATCAAGGATTGTCTCATCAGTGGCGGAGAGCGATCCGCCGCTGCTCTGCTTAAGCGTCACGCCATTCAGCGTCAGGTAGACTAATTCATCGTAGCTCATCAAGGGCGGCGGCGGCGAAAAGCGCGTTGGCTGCAAAAAGGTTAGGTCGCCGCTATGTGCTTGGCGGACGCGCCAGCGCTGGGCGTACCCACTACGACTGATGTGCATGGCTTGCTCGGCAGTGTGCCAGCGCGTGCCAAACTGGACGGTCATATAGTAGTAGCGCGGCGCACGGCTCAGCTTTTTGTAGCGGATGCGCCATTCGTGCGGCGTTTCGGGCGCGCCTACCTCAAACAGCGCGACGGTGTGGCAGTGGCTGCACGTCAGTGTGGGCAGATCGCCGCCAATACCCAAGAATTTACGCGGCGCACTCAGGCTGGTGCTGCCCTCAGTGTGGCAGTAAAGGCAGCCCAGCAGCGGCGGCGGCGTATAAGGCTCACTTTGAGCGGCATCTGCCGCACGCTCAGCATCAGACATTGTTAGGTGCGATCCGCCGCCGCAAGGAAGCCAACCCGATCCTGAACGGCGTGCAGCGTGGCGTTGGCAACGAGGCGCGCCTTTGCCGCACCTTGCGCCAGCACCGCATCAATATGCCCGCCTTCAGCCGTCAGCTCACGGTAGCGCGCCTGAATTGGGCGCAGCCCTTCGACGGTTGCCTCCACCACCGCCTTTTTCAGGTCTCCATAGCCCTTGCCCGCAAAGCGTGCCTCAATCGCCTCGCTTGTTTCATCGGTGAACGCCTGATAAATGGTGAGCAGGTTATTCACGCCCGCCTTGTGTGGATCATCGCTGAAGTGAATGCCGCTGCCTGAATCAGTGACGGCGCGCATGATCTTCTTTTTGATGCGATCAGGTTCATCCAGCATGTAAACAGCATGATATTCGCTTGGATCGCTCTTGCTCATCTTCGCCAGCGGATCATCCAAGCCCATAATGCGCGCCCCTGCCTTTGGAATGAAGGCGTCGGGGATGGTGAACGTCTCGCCATACTGGCTGTTGAAGCGCTGCGCCAAATCGCGGGTCAGCTCCAGATGCTGGCGTTGATCATCGCCCACCGGCACCAAGTCAGCCTGATAGAGCAGAATATCAGCCGCCATCAGCGCGGGATAGGTGAACAAGCCGGCGCTGACCGACTCTGCCTGCTGCTTGGCTGCCTTATCTTTGAATTGCGTCATGCGGTTAAGCCAGCCCATGGGTGTGTAGCAGCCCAAAATCCAGCCCAGTTCGGCGTGCGCCGCCACGTGCGACTGCACAAAGACGGTGGCATGGTCAAGCTGAATGCCACAGGCAAGGTACAGGGCAGCATTGCGGCGCGTGCCTTCCCGCAGATCGGTTGGGTCTTGCGGCACGGTGATAGCGTGCATATCCACAATGCAGTAGTAGCAGTCATAATCGGTCTGAAGCTGCACCCACTGTTTGAGCGCACCCAGATAGTTGCCAATGGTCAACTGACCGGACGGCTGAATGCCAGACAGGATGCGCGGTGGGCGCGCTGGTGTTGATTCGGGCATAGGGCTCCCCACAGAACAAGCGTAAAGTCATTTCAAACGCTTACACAATAGGCGCGATTATAGCCTTAGTGCCTATCTGAGGCAATCCCATGCCAAAGTGGAGACTTGCCTTCGGATGTGTTTCGCTGTACGCTTTTCAAAAGGGTGTCTTTTTGTTAGCAACATCTTCAAGCACTGACCAACTGCACAGAACGCATTTCTAAGGCAAACCATCATGCCCTATTCGCGTCATGAAGTGAAAGACCTAATCGCCTTACTCACACCGCTTTTTTCTGATCGTGAACGACGCAGAAATATTTTGACGTGGACGTTTTGGGGCGATAATGAGAAGCCCTACCATGTGTCGCTCGATCTGCCCGCCATAATCTATACCGAAACGCTGATCAACCATTTCTATCAGACCAGCCGTGCCGATTTAATGTCGTTATTGCAGGCAATTCAAGAGCGCGAAAGCGGCGATCTTGCCGATCAGCTTCAGCCCTATGTGGAAAAACTGCGCCTAGACCTTGCGCCGCCCAGACCCAAATATAAGCTGTTCATCAGCTACCGCCGCAAAAGCTGGGATTTCACGCACCGCCTTGTGGCGGATATGCGTAACAAGATTAGCGCCGAAATTTTCATTGATTTTTCCAGCATTGATTCGTCCAGCTTTGAAGAGAGCATCTTACGCAATCTGCGCGACAGTGATTGTGTGCTGTTGGTTGTCTCCGAGCATACTTTCAACGAGCGTATTCACGACCCTGAGGATTGGATGCGCCGCGAGATTGGCGAGGCACTCCGCTTGGGCAAGCCGATTGTGCTGCTGGCGCACGAAGGGCGCTACCCACCGCCGCCCGACCAACTGCCCACGGATATTCGCGTTATTGGTGGCAGGCAGGGCATCGAGT
Organism: Anaerolineae bacterium; assembly: GCA_034432555.1. Lineage (GTDB taxonomy): Bacteria > Chloroflexota > Anaerolineae > Aggregatilineales > UBA2796 > CP2-2F. Next base: position 64,439 of record DAOUBW010000014.1, on the reverse strand, counting down.
TCTATCCACGCTTTTACGAGGAAGCCATTGATAAGTTAGTGGCGTTCATCCCAACTGCCGTACAAAACCCACCTGATCCTTACCAACCGCCGCTGTACGCGCTGCCGCTGACGGAAGAAGAAACCGTGCTGCATGATCGGCTGATTGCGCTCTGCCAAAGCGGCAGCTATCAGGCGGCGCTGCCCCTGCTTGAACATTTGGCAACCTTGCAGGCGCAGCGCGACAAAACCGAAGCGCGTAATCCCTTCCTCCAAAAGGCTGCCACCAACGCGACACACGCTGAGCGCCTGCCCTCTGATAAATCGGATAGCTCGACCCATATTACTGTGTTGCCCAAGCCGCGCCCTACCACAGCCGAGATTCTTGCCACAGACCTCCCCTTTGAATGGGTAGATATTACGGCGGGCAAGGTGCGCTTAGAGCAAGGCGGCTATCTCGCCCGCAATACTTTACAAGAGGTGCTCACCTTCAAGATCGCCAAATATCCTATCACCAACGCCCAGTTTGAAAAGTTCATCCGCGCCAAAGGCTATGCCACGCAGGAATGGTGGACGCCTGAGGGCTGGCGCGTGTGCCAAGAAAAAGGCTGGGTGCAGCCGCGCTTTTGGCAATCCGAGCGGTGGAACAAGCCGCAGCATCCTGTCGTCGGCGTTTCGTGGTACGAGGCGGTTGCTTTCTGCCTGTGGCTGACGGAATGCACGGGTGAGGCAATCATGCTGCCCACCGAACGCCAGTGGCAGCGTGCCGCGCAAGGGACGCCCAATTTCATCTATGCCTGGGGCGACTCGTTCGATGCAACGCGCTGTAACTACAAAAGTGATCGCACCACACCCGTAACGCGCTATGCAGAGGTGGGTAAGAGTCCGTTTGGCGTGGTGGATATGTGCGGTAACGTCTGGGAACTGTGCCTTACCGATTATCACACGGGCAATGAGGATATCTTTAGCAGCTCCAAGGGGCGTGTGCGGCGTGGCGGCTCGTGGATGAACATTGATCAAGGTAACTTGCGGGCTGCCAAGCGCGATGAAGTTAATCCTGCCTATGGGCTGGAGTTTGTTGGCTTTCGCCTTGCGCGCACCGAAAGCTAAGCAAGGGATTACGCCCAACCTTGGGCAGTTTGTGGCATTTGCGAAAATACGCACAAAGCGACATAATCTGCGTGTATTGCACAATCGAACTGCCTAACTGCCCAATGTTCAGAAAGGTTTGAAGCGCATGATCATCAAGCACGCGCCAACTCTTTTGGCTGCTCTGCTGATGGCAGTCCTCGCCGCTTGCGGCACGCCTGCCACGCCTGCACCCGAATTCCCACCAACCCTTGAGCTGCCTAGCCGCGTGCCTGTCTTGCCCACTGCCGATAGCCGCGCTGAGGCAACCGCACCGCTTGCGCCCACCATCGTTGCGGTTGAGCCGACCCGCCCGCCCACTCGCGCCCGCCCGTCTGCCACACCGACGATCACGCTTATTCCGCCAACTGGCACACCCGTCCCGCCCACTGAAACGCCAACGCCAAGCCCCACACCGCAACCTGATCCCCAACGTGGTGCGCTGCTGTTTGCCAACGGCGTGCCAGAGAAGCCCGAATTGCCAACCTGCGCCTCTTGCCACCACGTAGAGGTCGTCGCGGTCAACGATTTAGTTGGTCCGGTAATGCACGGCATTGCAGATCGCGCTGCCCGCCGCGATCCGAACGAACTGAGCGCCGCTGCCTATCTGCGGAACTCGATCATCTTGCCGAACAAGTACCTTGTCCCCAATGAGGGCGATAAAATCTATGCGGTGGGCGGCATGAGCCTGATGCACCAAACCTATGCCGACGAATTGACGCCCGACCAGATCAACGATCTGGTGGCATACATGCTGACGCTGCGCGCCCAGTAATGCCTTTCATAGCGCCCGATCTCTAGCGTGTGCAGATCGGGCGCGCCTTCACGCCTCAGCGTCGTTAGCGCCTAAATGCTGCACAATCTTGGCATAGGCAGTGTTGATTGCCTGCATACGCTCGGTGGCATCCTCTGCTTTATTGTAGTCGGGGTGAAATTGCAACGCCAAGCGCCGATACTCACGCTTGACCGTCTCTAGATCAGCGTCGTAGGGGACGCCCAACAAGTCATAGTAGGCAAAAATGGCGGCGCGTGTGCTGCGCGGCGGCTCACGGTGATGTTTGCCTGTGTGTTGGCGGCGTTCACGGTGCGGCGCAGGCTCTGCGCTAAAGGTGGCGATGCGCCACGCGCCGTTTAAGAAGCCGCCTTCTGTGTGAATAGTTTGGCAGTGCAGCGCCGCCATATCCACCACCTCGCCATAGCGCACAGTGCGCCACAAGCTGCCTGCCTCCGCCTCAAAATGAACCGGAAACAACCACGCATTCTGCCCATAATTCTCAAAGGCATAGATTTTATCGCCGTAAATATCCAGCAGGGCGCTCATCCAATCATAGGGCAAGTAGCGCTCACCATGTTCGGGCAGCAGCATGGCGCTCCACAGGAAAAACAGCGTGTAGCGCCCATGCGCGGCATTTTCATCCAACACCGCCTGAATAACCGATACATCTATCTCCCGCTCGATCAGATGAATAGCAACTTGTTCGCCGCCCAACAGATCGATCAGCACAATATCAAAGCCATCATGCAGCACGCCGTTCACAATCGGCGCGCTGTAGAGTTCTTCAATGAGATGTTGGTTGACCCAATTCAGATTGATCCGCATAGGCAATCCGCTACAAGCGCCCCGCCAATACTTCCGCCACATGGTAGACGCGCACGGCGCTGCCCTGCCTGCTTAAGCCGCCGTTCATCTGGGTTAGGCAGCTTGCATCACAGGTCACGATGGCATCTGCGCCGCTGGCAATGATGTGACCTACTTTCGCATCCAGCATGGCGCTGCTGATCTCAGGCATTTTGACAGCAAACAGCCCGCCAAAACCACAGCATTGATCAGCACCGCTGAGTTCGACGACGGTCAGGTTCTGCACCTTTGCCAGCAAAGCGCGCGGCTGGCGCTGAATGCCAAGCCCACGCAGCCCATGGCAGGCGTCGTGCAGGGCAACGGTGCGCGGCTGCCGCAGCGCTACACCTAAATCGGTCACGCCCAAGCCATCCACCAAAAATTCGGTCAATTCCCAAGTGATGCTGGCGGCATGTTCGGCGCGCTGGCGCCATTCAAGGTCGTCGGCGAAGAGTTCAGGGTAGTGATGGCGCACCATCGCAGCGCACGAACCACTGGGTGTCACGATCAGCTCGGCATCGGCAAAGGCGCGCAAAAATTGACGTGCCACTTGGCGTGCCTCATCGCGGTAGCCGCCGTTAAAGCCCATTTGCCCACAACAAGTCTGTGCGGCAGGAAACGCTACCGAGACGCCGACGCGCTCCAACACTTCGACGGCTGCCATGCCGCTGTGCGGATAGATCATATCCACAATGCAAGTGACGAAGAACGAGGCACGCTTGCCGCGCACATCGGCGCGTGTGGCGTGATCAGGGTGGCTCATAGACAGCTTGCCTTTGTAAAGCACTTTACCATAGGCAGAGTCTAGACGGATCGAGGCGTTTCGGCAAGCGCTACCCATATAGATCGGGCAAGCGCTCGGCAGCGCAAAAACGCGCCCACGTCGTATAAATAAAGGCGAGCGGGCGATGAGTCGGGTTGGTGATCGGCGGCACTTTGGCGCATAACGGCGCAAGGCTCAGCCGAAAGTACAGGGCATCGGCACGCGGATGGTTTGGCTCATCAGGCAGCAGGTCGCGGCGGCGGCAGAGTTCATGCCCTGTGCAGCGCGCATAGTAGTGAATGGCGCCGTTCTGGGCGCCGAAGGCACGGCTCAGGTAGAACGCTACATAGTCGACTGTGATCCAGCGCGGCGCCCGCAAGACGGGCAGGCGATACCAGCCCAACTCACGCGCTGCGCGCAGATCGCGCTGGCGGTTGATGACGCCGATCAGCACCACGTCTTCAGCATCCACAAGCGGTACCCTTCAGTAAGGCGATTCAAACCGTTCGAGCAAAGCGGCTTGCTATCGGATTTAGTGAGATAATGTTATACTGGCAAGGCATGGAAAACGAACTTTCGCCTGAACAGTTAGCGCAGGTGCGTCAATGGCTGGCTGCCGTTGTGCCTGAACTGCGTAAGGTTGGCTTGGTGGGTGCTTTCAACGTGCTTTTGGAAACACCCTTGGGCTTTTTAACTTCACAACTGCTATGGGTAGGGCAGCCCTTGTTCAGAGCTGCCGTCTACAATAGCTTGGCGCAGTTGCTCAGCACGGCGGAAGGTACGGCTTGGTTGCGCGAGGCATTTAACCAGATTGCGGAGAGAGACGTTCAGCAATGACCTATGCGATTGTCTTGATTGCCCTGCTCATCACCGTTATCGCGGCTGTGCGCGCACGGACGATTTCACTGCGCCCTGTGCTTGGCTACCGCGCCTTGCAGCGGATGGTCAGTGCGGCGGTGGAAGGCGGACGCAGCGTGCATGTCTCGCTAGGCAGCAGCGCGCTGCTGGATGAGAGCGCCCTAACCGCCATGGCGGGCGCGGAAATGCTCTATCAGGCGGCGGCGCGTGCTTCCGTCGGCGATTTGCCCGTGATCGCCAGCGTTAGCGACCCGGTGACGCTCGGCGTTGCTCATGATCGCTTGCGGCGCGCCTATTTGCTGCGAAATCGGCTGGAAGCGTTCAAGCCGACTGCCGCCCGCTGGTACCCGGGTGGGATGTTCTCGTTGGCGTTGGCAGCTGCTGTTGGCGCTTCCTTGCTGGATGAAGATGGCAGCGCAGCGCTGCTTTTTGGGCGCTTTGGTGCGGAACTTGCCCTGATTGCCGAGACAACCATCCGCTACGACCGCGATTTGCTGCCGCACAGCACCCATCTAGAAGGGCAAGCCGTCGCCTACGCCGTTAGCGAGACGCCGCTGCTGGCTGAAGAATTGTTTGTCGGCGCGGCATACCTAGAACCAACCCCGATCCACATTGGCGGCGCGGCTGCCCAAGATGCCCTGCGCTACATCGTGGTGATTATCCTGATCGTGTTTGCCGTCCTCACCTTTCTAGGAGTCAACTTGTGACGACCTCACGGACGCCACGCCGAAGGTTGCGGCTTGGTGCGGCACTGTTGGCTGCACTCACCATTGGCATTGCGCTGATCACGCTGCTTGGCTTAGAGCCTGCTGCACCGCTGCCTGCTGCCCTGAATGCCAACCTTGGCACACTCAGCCAACTGCTCATCCAGTTGGTAGCGGTTATTGGTGCGGTTGCGCTCTTGTTGGGTGTGCTGAACCTGACTCGCGTCCATGCGGCGCAGTTGCGAAAGTTCCCACGCGGCATCTACAGCCTGATTTTGCTGATCACACTCTTTGGCGTGGTGCTGTTGCGCGCCCTAGAGCGCGGCGGCGTGCTGCGCGTTGGGACGGGCGACGCGCCTTCTGTCTCGCTGACGGTGCTGGATGCCGCACAAGTTGCTGTGGAGTCAGCATTGGCGGGCTTGATCTTCTTTGCCTTGGTCTACAGTGCCTTCCGCCTCATGCGAAATCGGGTCACCCTTTGGAACGCGCTCTTTATTGGGGCGTTGATTATTGTGCTGCTTGGGTTCAGCCCGTTGGGTGGTGCAACCTTTTTGCCATCCGTGCGCGAATGGTTGTTGAGCGTGCCTGTCAATGCTGGCACACGCGGCTTGCTGATCGGTATTGCGATTGGCGTGGTGGTGGTGGGTGTCCGCGTCCTGATTGGGCGGGATCGCACGTTTCGGGAGTGAGGAAGTAAGAGCGCATGACTGAACGTCCGATGTTTGATGACGAAGACCTGCCCGCGTGGTTGGTGGAAGCTGGCATTACCTTTGCGGGCAGGCGCGCACGCGGCGGCGTTAGTGCTGATGCGCCACCGTGGGAACTCCCTCAGCGTAGCATGGCGGATATGCCGCCACCACTGCCAGCGCCCGAAGATGCGCCGCCGCCGCCATGGGCAGCCGCCGATTCCTTGCCTGCCGCAGCGGCTGTCGATGTGCCACTCGAAGAAGTGCCGCCCGGCTTCCAGACTGAGCAGCCCGACTGGCTGCTGCCAGCGATTGAAGGCGCCGAGGCGCCGTTCGCGGCGGTTGAATTGCCCGATACGCCTATGCCGTGGGACGCTGACGCACCCGCTGAGTTCGGCACGCCGCCCGATGATCCTTTTAGTGATCTGGACTGGATGTCGCAGACGCCCGCTGCCGCCGATCAGCCCGCTTCGCCAACCTTTAAGACGAGCTGGCTAGGCGAGGCGGCTGAGGCTGACACGCCCGCAACACCTTCTGAGCAGGCTGCCACGCCAACCTTTCAGACCAGTTGGTTAAGTGAAACTGCCACAAGTGCTGCGCCTGAGGCGGACTCGTCCGCTTGGGATGTTGACCTGTTCGCCGACTCCGCGCCTGCCGAAACGCCGCTTGACAGCACCACAACCGATGACTGGCTGCGCGATTTCAGCGTGGAAGATGCCCTCGATCCCGATCCCGACCCGACCGCCGAAAACTCACCGACGCTGCCCACCGCGCCCGATCTCAGTTGGTTGGGCGATGCCGCCATGCCGCAAGCTGCCGATCCGCTCAGCGCAGCCGAGTCTGCTGACTGGCTGCGCCGCGATTTCAGCGTGGAAGGCGACCTTGAAGCTGCCGCGCCAACCGATGCCGACTGGCTGAGCAAGATCGATCTGCCCAGTGGTGAGAATGTCCTTACAGAAATGGCGGCTGAGATTGAGCCTGCTTCTGACCTGCCTGACTGGTTGGATTCACAACCTATCTTAGAGCGCCCGACGCCATCCCCTTCAGGCGTGCCTGATTTAAGCGCTGCCGATATGTCTGACTGGCTGAGCGCTGACTCCGCACCCGATTTGAGCGCGGAACTGGCTGACCTTGCCGCTGAATTGCCCAGTGCAAACGAAGTGCCTGACTGGTTGCAGACGGGCTACCTTGAGCCGCGCACCGACTCCGCGCCGCCACCTACCCCTGCCCCTGATCTGAGCGCCGAGACAGAGATTCCCGCTTGGATGCGTGACCTAGCGCCTGCGCCGCCAACGCCTTCCGCCCTGACTGGCAGCAGCAATACTGCCACAAGCGGCATGGACTGGCTGGATCAGTACGACTTTGAGGCAAACACGGCAGCCAGCACGGCGTCTGAACTGGCAGATATTCCCAAGCCTAGCCGTGCTGCACCGCGCAGTGCCGATCTGGAAGCTGCCCTTGAAGGTGAACTGGATATTGATGCACTGCTGGCAGAGACAGATATGGCGATAAGCTCTGCGCCTGAGCGGCTGCCTGCGGCACCCGTTAACCTTGACGAAGAGTTCGACTTCGACACACTGCCCGACTTGCCGCCACAATCCGACGTGCTTGCCGATGATGTGCTTACCACTGATGTGCTTGCTGATTTTCCACCGCCAGCACCCGCCGCCTCACCTGTAAAGCCAAGCGTTCCCAGTGCGCCGAGCGCACCCGTCAAGGCAACCACTGAAGCAGCCGCCGTCAGCGAGCTGCCGGAATGGGTGGCAGAAATGCGCCCGGATAGCTCGCCCACGCTTGTAATTGGCGATCAACAGGTCACCTTAGAGGAGCGCCCGCTGTCTGCCCTGCCCGAAGCGATGCTGGCGCTGCGCGAACGCCTGAAACAACTGCCCAGTACGCCCGCACCCGCCGAGAGCAAAGACAGCCAACTCAGTAACATTGCAGAGGCATTGCAGCCGCCCAGTTTGTCCATCACACCCGCGCCCTTAGCACCGAGTGGCGCACTGGCAACCGCTGCCCAGCTTGCTGGCGTGCAAACGCTGCGGAAGATTGCTGCTGCCCAAGAGTTTATCTTAAAACGGCGCATGGAGACTGAGGCAAGCGCACCGCCTAGCCTCAGGCTGCGCGCCCGCTTCAAGCTAGATCGCCTCTTGCTGACCTTGCTATTGGTGGCGGCGGTCGTGCTGCCCTTCTTCACCGATTTGGGCGCGCTGGTGCCGCCGCCGCGCCACGCTGACCTTGACGCGGCAGGGCAGGCGCGCTTTGCCGCTGTCAGCCGTGCGGTCTCCAGCGTTCTGGATGGATCGCTTGTGCTGGTTGCCTTTGAGTATACACCGACCGCCGCTGGCGAACTGGATGACCTTGCCCGTGTGCTGCTGCGCGATTTGCTCCAGCGCGGCGCACGCCCTGTCATCCTCAGCACCAACCCATCCGGCGCGCTGCACGCTTACCATGTGCTGCACCAGCTCAGCCTTGATCCCGCCGAAATGCAGCTGCTTGGCAGAAGCAGCCCCTTGGTGCCGCGCCGCGATTACGTTGTGCTTGGTTATCTGCCCGGCGGCGTGAGTGGTGTGCGCGCCCTTGCCAACGCGCTCTATGATGACTCGTTTCAGCAGCAGGTGATTTTCGAGAGCGATCTCGAAGGCTTGCCGAGCGGTATCAGCGCACAGAACATACCGATTTTGCGTGCTAACCCTGTTTTTGTGCTGGCGCAGAGCCAAGATGATGTTCAGATTTGGGCAGAGCAGTTCCAGTCGCCCGCCAGCACGCCCGCCAATACGCCGCTGCGGATGGTGATCGCGGCTGCCTCTGCTGCCACTGCCACCCTGCAAACCTACGCTGCGGCTGACCCACAGCGCATTTTAGGCACGCTGATCGGCTTGCGCGACGCGCTCATCTACCGCGATTGGCGCGCTCAATACGCCGATGCCGAGTCACAGCGCACCGCCGAACGCCGCTGGCAGAGCGTTGGCTTTACGGCGCTCATCGCCGCCCTTGCCATCCTGTTTGGCGCAGCCTTCGGTATGATCCGCATTCTGGCGCAAAGGAGACGCGCACAGTGACGCCACAAACCTTAGAGCAGATCGGCACGCTTGCCGGTGCCGTGCTAACGCTGTGCATCTTTAGCTACCTGCTTGGCGATAACTTCCTGTATCGGATCGCCATTCACATCTTCATCGGCGCAGCGGCAGGCTTTGTGCTGTTGGCAACCTTAGAGAGCGTATTGATTCCGTGGCTGAGAGTGACCGTGCTAAGCACACCACTGGAATTGCCGCGCCTCGGCATTGGCTTGCTGCCATTCCTCTTTGGCTTGCTGCTGGTCTATAAAAGCACGCCGCGCCTTTCGCGCTTGGGCGATTTCGGCTTGGTGATCGTGCTGGGCGTTGGGACTGCCTTAGCGCTCTTGGGCGCGGTCAATGGCACGCTCATCCCACTAGTGGGTGCGGCTGCCCGCGAATTTCGCCCAGAAAATGCCGTCAACGGCTTGATCGGGCTGATCGGGACGATCTCGGTGCTGGTCTACTTCACCTATGTCGGCTTGCGGCGCCCGTCCGGCGAGGTGACGCAGTTTTTGCCCGTGCGCTTTGTCGGGCTGATCGGGCAAGGCTTCATCGCCCTGACGCTTGGCGCAACCTATGGCTTGTTGATCCTCTCGGCGCTCACAGTGCTGAGCGGTGTTTTGGCGGATCGTCTGTTCATCTTGATCGGGAGGTAGCCGCGCATGGTAACACGTCAGAAGGCGCCCAAGCCAAAATCGGGCGCGCAGAAAACGCCTAGCACGCGCCTTTCGCGCAAGGCGCTTGAGGCGCAGCCTGTTCAAAGTGCAGTCGGGCGCGTAGTCGCTGCGGATATTGGCAGTGTGCATACACGGGTAGCGCTCTATGACCTTGTGGAAGGGCAGTTCCGCCTGATTGGGCGTTCGCAAGCCCTGACGACGGCGCCACCGCGTGGTTATGATGCTGCGGAAGGGCTGCGCCGCGCACTGGCTGATCTGGGTGAGATGAGCGGCTTAAACTTCCTCTCTCCCAGCCGCGATTTTATGTTCGGCGAAGGCTACGGCAATACTTTCGTGGCAACTGCCAGCGGCGGCAAGCCGATCCGCACGGTCTTGGTCGGCTTGATGCCAAACATCAGCCTAGAGAGCGGTAAGCGCGCTCTGGAAAGCACCTACGTTGAGTTGGTGGACGTCCTCGATCTGCTGGATGTGCGTAGCCTAGAGCAGCAGGTGAACGATATTTTGCGCGCCACGCCCGACCTGATCCTGATTGTGGGCGGCACCGATAGCGGCGCCAACGCACCCATGCGCGCCCTGATCAACATGGTGCGCATTGCCGTACAGCTTGCGCCCGGCGCGAAACCCGTTGTGCTGTATGCCGGCAATGCAGCGCTTGGTGGCTTTGTGCGCGAGCAGCTTGATGATCACGTCACGCTCTATGTCAGCGAAAATGTGCGCCCAACGCTTGACCACGAGTCCTTCGATCCGATCCGCCTTGAACTCTCGCTGCTCTATGGTAAATACCGTGAACGGACAACGCCCGGCTTTGAGGCGATTCAGGCAGCCAGCGAGCTAGGCGTGCTGCCCAGCGTGGATAGCTACAGCAACATTGTGCGCTATCTGGCTGCCACAGGCAGCAAAAAGCACGGTGTGTTGGTGGTGGATGTGGGCAGTTCGACGGTGACGGTCTGCGCGATGGTGCGCGGCGCGCTAAACGTCACCATTCGCTCAGACTTGGGCTTAGGGCATAATGCGGTCAGCGGCGTTGAGGCGGTCGGCGTGCGGAATGTGGCGCGCTGGCTGAGCTTTGAGCCTGCTACGGGCGAAATTATGGACTATGTATGGAACAAGACGCTGCGCCCCGCCAGCGTGCCGCAGACCACCCGCGAATTAGAGCTGGAGTATGCGCTTGCCCGTGAGCTAATCCGTGCGGCGGTGGGAACTTCGCGGCAAGGCTGGCAAGGCGTGCCAGCCAACGCGCCTTTGCCGCCCATGCAGCCGATCATCGGTGTTGGGTCAGTCTTGGCACAGCCGATCAATCCCGGTATTGGCGCGCTGCTGCTGCTGGACGCGCTGCAACCAATCGGCGTGGCAGACCTGCGCCTTGATCCGTATGGCGTGATGGCATCCTTAGGCAGCCTGATGCACCTTGAACCGCTGATGGTGGTGCAAGTGTTGGAGACAGGCGGCTTGCTCAATCTGGGTACCGCGATCTGCCCAATGGGCAAGGCAAGCGGCGGTGTGGCGCTAGAGGCGCGCATCACCTATGCGGATGGGCGCAGCCGCGACGTGCGTGTGCCAAGCAACACGCTGCGTGTGGTGCCAGTGCCAATTGGGCAGAAGGCGCAAGTCTCCATAAAGCTGGGGCGCGGCTTAAGCCTGAACGGCAAGCGCCGTTTAGCACTGCAAGTGCAAGGGAGTGCCGCAGGGCTGATTTTTGATACACGCGGCAGACCGTTGGTTGTCCCGCGTGATTTGGCGCGGCGTGCTGAACTGTTGCCCAAGTGGTATGAAGCTGTGCAGGATATTGGCTAGGCAAGAGAGTGTGAAAAATGCCCTATCATCCTGAGACGACGGTTATTCTCGGCTCGACCAAAATCATCCGTGAATACAACCTGCCGCCGAATGCCATTGGCGATGTGCAAGTGGACAATGGCGCGATGGTGCGCCCTGCTTCCGTGCTGTTGGAAGGGGCTATTCCCGCTGAAGTGCTGTTCCTAGACGCGCTGAAGCTGCTCGGCTTGCGGCGAGCTGACCAGATCACCGAGGAGATGGTGCAGGTGCCGGTGGGCGAAGTGGTCGATGCAGGCGTGGCACTGCTGGTCAATGGCAAAGGGCGCGGCGCCAAAAAGGTAATCACGCCGAAGCGGGCGCGCTTTGCTCAGCTTGATGAAGCAGGGCGCGTGCTGCTGCAAACCGATCCGCAGCCTGTGGTCGTCTATGCCCTGATGGCAGGGCGCGTGAACAGCACCAGCAACAGGCACGTGGTGTTGGAGACCGCCGGCACCTTGATTCAGGCGGCATGGGGCAACGGCGCCGCCAGCTATGGTAGGTTGGTCTTTGCCGAAGAAGAGGCTGCCCAGTATGATTTGGCGCTGGAAGATGAAGAAGACAGCGGCATGATCATTGTGTTAGAAGACTCTATCCAAACTGCCAACGTCTTTCAGGATGCTATTCAGCGCAGTTGGCGCGGCATGATTGCGCCTTCAATGTCTTCCACACTGCGTGAGCAAGCCTTGCGGCTTGGCATTCCCTTAGTGCTGACGGAAGGCTTTGGCAATGTGCCATATTCAGAGATCGTGTACAATTTGCTCAACAATAACCGTAACCGCCTGACGACGGTAGATGCGGTTGAGCCTTCGGCGTGGCGTTCGGGACGCCCTGAGATTGTCATTCCAACAGGGTTGAACTCGCGCTTGAAGGCACCCGAACGCGATCTGCCTTTGGTGGCAGGGACCGCCGTCCGAATTACGCGCCCACCGCATTATGGACGCACGGGCAAAGTGCTAAATTTGCCTGAATCGCCCATTACGGTAGAAAATGGTCTGCGCGTGGCAGCGGCAGAGGTACAGCTCTCTGACTCAGAGGTCATCTTCGTGCCGTTAGCGAATGTGGAATTATTAGGTCGCCCGCTTGATGCACCGGGCAGGCTGCAACCTTAGGGGGAATGATGGCTAACGACCCAAACTTCGATTTTCCAGATGACGATCTCTCCGATCTGGGAGATGCACCTATTCAAAGCAGTGCGCCGCCGCCGCGCAACCAACTCTTTCTGATTGCGGCAGTGCTGTTGGTGCTGCTCATCTTCCTTGGACTAGGCATCATCATCCTGACCGCCATTGATACCGGCGTGCGTAACCGCGAACGGCAAGAGACGATTGCCGCCATCGAAAAGACGAATGAAGCAGTCTTTGATGCCCTAACGCGCACGAGCATCGCCCAAACGTGGACGAAAACGCCCACCATGACGCCCACCTTCACCAATACGCCGACGCCTTCTAACACGCCGACCAGCACGTTGACGCCGACGCTCTCGCCCACGCCAACCGTAGACCTTGCCGCCACCGCGGTGGAAGGTACGCGCATCGCCGTACTGACCCAAACCTTCCAAGTCTCAGAGCTGGAGATCACGCAGACGGCAGCGGCGTTCGGCACGCTCTTTGCCCAACAGACGCAAAATGCCGCCTTGCTGCTGACCCTTACAGCGCAGGTCGTCGGATCAGGCACACCAACACCCTTCCCGCCTGATCTTGGCACGCCGATCTTCATCACGCCCACGCCCGATAGCGGGGGTGTGTTGGTGACGATCTCGCCCTCGCCGACCTTTGGCTTGATTGAACTTGGCACGCCTGCCACGCCGATCTCGCTGGTGACGATAGGCCCCGGCGGCACACCCGCACCAACCGTCACGGCGTTGCCACAAGGCGGCTTCTTCGACGATATCGGCTTGGGCAGTGCCTCGCCAAACAGCCTACCCATCATTGCGCTGCTGGCGTTTGGCTTGGTCGCCATCATCTTTGTGGCGCGTCGCCTGCGCGTGAAAGATTAAACGGCGGCACATCCTGCTGCTCAGCCACAACACGCGTGGGCGGTCTTATGAACCGCCCACGTGCATTTCTAGGCGGCGCGTAGGGGAAGCGTCGTTTGGCAGCACACACCGCATAGGCTACAATCCCTGCCCGTGATGAACAGAAAGACTCCAAAGCAAACGCCATGAAACATACACAGGCGCTCCGCCGCCTTGCCGATTCGCTGTGGATGAGCGCCCTGCTGCTCTACGCCTTGCTCGGTGTGGCAGCCGCCCCTTTTCATGGCGATGAATCTACCATTTTAGGCATGACGAACGATTGGTTTCGCCTGACCAACGAAGATGTTAGCGCGCTTTACTATCAACCGAAAATCACTGAATCGCTAGGGCGCGGCGCGCAAGAACTGCGCGTGCTGAATGGCACGCTGGCGCCCTTTGTGTACGGCGTGGCGCTCCAGGTGGTGGGCATCGGCGCCGATGCGCTGCACGGCATGTGGGATTGGGCTGCCGATTGGTGGGTGAATCAATACTATGGGCATTTTCCGCGCCCTGACGTGCTATTCGTTGGGCGGTGGGCATCTGCGCTGATGCTGTGCCTTGCCCTTGCCTGTTTTTTTGCGGCGGCGCGGCGCTTGCTGGGCAGGCAGCCTGCCTATGTTGCCCTACTCATCTTGGCATTCATGCCGGCGGTGCTGTTGAACGGTCGGCGTGCCGTCTTTGAGGGTGTGGCGCTCTTAGGCGCCGCGCTGATTTGGTTGGCGGCGGCGCGCTTGGCGGCGGGCAAAACGCGCTATGGCGGCTGGCTGCTGCTTGGCGCAGCGTGTGGTGTGGCGCTTGCCGCTAAACACACCAACCTGCTGCTGATTGCGCCAATTTTTGCCGCGCTGCTGTGGCTGGGCAGAGCAAATTTTGCTCGCACGCTGCGCAGGCTCGCCCTTGCGGCGGCGCTGATGGGTGTGCTCTTTTTGGCACTTAACCCTGCTTGGTGGTCTGATCCGCTCGGCGTGCCGCGAGAGGTGCTGCGCCTGCGTGCCGAACTGATTGCCATCCAAACGAACGCCTTTGGGCGTGACACAACCGTTGCGGATCGTCTGGTGGCGCTCGTCGCCTTTCCGTTCGGCGCGCCACAATATTTTGAAGACACCAACCATGCTTGGCAAGACTGGCTGGCAGAATCGATCCGCAGCTATGAAAATGGCGCGCAAGGCGTGGCATGGTATGCGGCGGCGCCGTTGGTCTATGCACTACTGCTGATCGGCAGCTTCAGCTTGCCCAAACAGCGCGCCGCCGCCCTGATCAGCATTCCGCTGTTTGGCATGGCAGCAGGGCTTTTTCTGACCAATCCGCTGCTCTGGCAGCGCTACTACCTGCCTTTGAGTTTTCCCTCAGCGCTGTTGGCAGCTCTTGGCGTCGCAAGGCTCAGCGCCCTGTTTCTGCCGATGAGGTCACCAAATGCCCGATAGCCGCAAACGCCTTGCCGATGGTGCCTTTCTGCTGGCGCTGATGCTCTACATCCTCTACGGCACAACACAAGTGCCGCCGCACGCCGATGAATACATGCAGATAGCGATGGCACGTGATTATTTCACGCTGCGCGATCAGGGCAGCGCCGCGCTTGTCTTCACACCGCCGCTTGAGGTTGATACGCTCCAATATCTGCGGCTTTTGAACGGCACCTTGCAAAAGAACCTGATCGGGCTGCTATGGGCTGCCAGTGGGCGCACTGCCGAAGGGCTGCCCAACATCTACGCTTGGGCGATGCCGCTTGAATGGAACACTGCCGCCGGCAACGTGCCAGATGTGGCAAGCCTGCACCTTGCCCGTTGGACATCAGCGGCGCTGACGGCGTTGGCAGTCGTCCCGATCTTCATGTTGGGCTGGCATTTGCGGCTGCGTGCGCTTGCTTATCCGTCGGCGCTGCTCTACGCACTGCATCCCGTAATTTTGCTGAACGGCAGGCGCGCCATGATGGAAGGCAGCCTGATCTTTTTCTCGCTGTTCAGCATGTATTGGTTGGTAGCGCTCATTGTGGCAGAACACAGCGCTAATGCGCGCGGCTTCATGGTGAGACTGCCGCCGTTGGTGCGCTATGCCGTCCTAGGCATCCTGATCGGCTTGACGGTTGCCAGCAAACACACCGGCGTCATTGTGGCGGGCGCGGTGCTAACGGCTGCGCTGGTGACGGGCATAGTACGCCACAAACCAATCCGCCCGCTGCGTCCGTTGATGTGGGTCAGCTTGGCGGGCTTGATCGGCGTGCTGACGTGGTTTGCGCTCTCACCGCATTTTTGGGGTGATCCACTGGGGACGCTGCGCGCTATGCTTGCCGCACGCACTGAGCTGATCGCACTCCAAACGACGGACACCACGCTTGCCTATCAGAGCTTTGGGGAGCGGATCGCCGCCATCCTGACGCAGCCCTTTCTGAGCGCACCCCAATATTTTGAGGCGCCAACCTGGGCAGGCATTCTGGATGAGCAAATCACCACTTATCAGAACGCTGCCACCAACGGTTGGGATTGGGGCGTGCCAATTGGCTTGGGCTTAACAGCGCTTGCCGCGCTGGGCTTGGTGACGCTGATTTACGAGGCGCTGCGGCGCAATTTGATCGCCTGGGCGATTTTGTTGTGGGCAGTTTCGGCAGTCTTGGCGGCGGCTATCGTGCCGATGAACTGGCAGCGCTACTATCTGCCGCTGCTCTTGGTGGCGATCATCCTTGCCGCAGAAGGCATAGGGCGGCTTTTGGTGCGCCGCGATCAAGAAGCACCTGTGAAAGGCTCCTAAGATGGGAAACGGTACTCGCATTTCAGGGCGCGCCCTTATTATTCCTGCGCTGCTGATCGGCGGCTTGGTGTGCGCAGCGTTGGTCGGCGTGATCTTTGTATCCGCACGCAGCACGCCGCACCTGAATCCGTTAGAGGCGATTGTGCTGCGGCTGCGGCTTACCTTCCGCAGCAGTGAGCTTAACCGTCCGCTTGGCGCGGAAGCAGGCACGGTCTGTTTCACGGTGCCACGCGGCGCCGACGCAACGGACATCGCGCAGCAGTTGGCAGCGCAAGGCTTTGCCTTAGATGCAGATTTGTTCCGCGCCTATGTGCGCTATTTCAACATTGATGCGCGCCTGCAAGCTGGCACGTTCTCGCTGCAACGCACGCTGACCTTGCCGCAGCTTGCCCAAAAACTGACGGATGCCAGCGCCGATACCATCACCTTCCGCGTCTTGGAAGGTTGGCGTTTGGAAGAGATCGCCGCCGCTATTGACCGCACCAACGGCTTGACCTTCACAGGCGCCGAATTTATGGACTTGGTGGGCATGGGCGCTGGATCGCAGCCCGGCGTGGTGGGCAATTTTGCGGCGCAGGTTGGTGTGCCTGTCGGACGTTCGCTGGAAGGCTTCTTGTTTCCCGATACCTATACGCTGCCATCCTGTGGCACACTGAACGACCTTGTGGCGCGCATGTTGGCGAACTTTGAGATGCGGGTGACTCCGCAAATGCGCGCCGCCGCCGAAGCAGGTGGCTTGTCGCTCTATCAGGCGGTGACGTTGGCAAGCATTGTGCAGCGCGAGGCAATCTTTGATGATGAGCGTCCACGTATTGCCGGCGTCTACCTCAATCGGCTGTTCAACGGCACACGCGATCTGCCCAATCCGAACTTTCCGATGACCTTAGATGCCGATCCGACCATTCAGTACGCCTTGGGCAACAGCCGCGATCCCCAAACGTGGTGGGCGCGCCTTACGCCTGCCGATTATCGCAGTGTGCAATCGCCCTACAACACTTACCTGAACACAGGCTTGCCACCAACGCCAATCTGTTCGCCCGGCTTGGCATCTATCATGGCAGCGATCTACCCTGAGCGCACCAATTTCGCCTACTTCCGCGCCTGCCCAAATAGCGGCGGACGGCACATTTTCAGCCTATCGCTGGCAGAACACAGCCGCGCCTGCGATTAGCTTGAGCGTTCGCGCAGCTGCAAGAACGCCTCGATAACGGCTAGGGCGAGGATCAGGAAACCAGCGCTTGCCAACGTCAGCGCGCGCGTCATTTGCAGCCATGCCAACGTGACTGCCAACAAGCCGAACCACATGCCCTGCCGCAAAATCACGCCACCGGTCGGCGGATTGTAACGGCTGAAACGCCGATGCAAGTAGCCGATCAGGGGCAGCGTGCTGCCAGTGACCGCCAGATAGAGCAGGATGAAGAACAGCCAACGTGGAAAGGCAAGCGGCGGTGTGCTTTCCACCAAGCGGTAGAGCAGCAGCCAGCCGCCGCCGCCGATTAGGACAGCGGCAATCAGCACGCCGTTTTGGTCGGCGCGCAGGCGTTTGCGGGCAAGGGCGCGCTGCTGAGCAGGCGTTAGCGGGCTGCTCTTGGCGCGGCTGGCAGCGGTGCTGCTTTGTTCGCGTGGTAAGCTGCTCATCAGCTACATGCTCGTGCGGCGGCGCGCTTCAATGACGTTTGGCAGCATCTCGATCTTTGCCAGCACGCGGGAAAGCTGTTCGAGGTTCTCCATCTCAATGGTCAGGAAGATTGTAGCGATGCTGTTGCGCGTCTGCACGCGCAGATCGGCGATGTTGATGTTCTCGTTGGCAGTCACGGCGCCTACATCGCGCATCAAGCCTTCACGGTCGTAGGCAGTGATCACAATCGGCACAGGGTATGCCTTCTCCACAGCACTACCCCAGTTCACGTTGATGAAGCGTTCCGTCTCAGGGCTGTTGATGACATTCGGACAGTCGGCACGGTGGACGGTAACGCCCTTGCCGCGTGTGATATAGCCGACAATCTGATCGCCGCGCACCGGGTTACAACAGCGCCCCAGCGTGATCAACATGCCCGATCCGCCCATGATATCTATGCCGTCGGAGGCATTGACAGGGCGCGTTTGTGCTTCAGTGGTCGGCACAAGTTCGTTGGCGGCTGCCTCACGCTGCGCCTTACGGTCTGCCTCCAGCACTTTGGTGGCAATGTTCGGCGCGCTGATATCGCCATAGCCCACCTGAGAGAAGAAATCTTCCACCTTCGCAAAACCAAAGAGCGCCGCCACTTCTTCACGCGGCTTGCCGGATAAGCCTAAACGCCGCAGTTCGCGGTCTACCACATCTCGCCCAAGCGCGATGTTCTTCTCACGGTCTACGCGCTTGAACCATGCTTGCACCTTGCTGCGCGCCCGCGATGTTTGCACATAGCCCAAACTCGGATTCAGCCAGTCGAGGCTCGGTCCGGCGCGCTTGTTGCTGGTCAGAATCTCGACGCGATCACCCGATTTGAGGCGATAATCAAGGCTGACCTGCGCGCCATTCACACGCGCACCACGGCAGCGATGCCCAACATCGGTGTGGATGTGATAGGCAAAGTCAATCGGCGTGGCGCCGCTAGGCAGATCAATCACGTCGCCTTTAGGCGTGAAGACATAGACACGGTTCTGAAAGACGTCTGAGCGCATGGCGCTGACGAATTCTTGCGCGTCAGAGTTGGCGCTCACATCTTCGGCGGCTGATTCAATCAGGCGGCGTAGGTAGCGCAGGCGTTCCTCAAACTGCTTATCGTGCGCGGTGCCTTCTTTATAGCGCCAGTGTGCCGCAATACCATATTCGGCATGTTCGTGCATCTCCGGCGTGCGGATTTGCACCTCAACCGTCTTGCCTTGATCATCCACAATGGCAGTGTGCAGGCTTTGGTAGAAATTGTTCTTGGGCGAGGCGATGTAGTCATCAAATTCGCCCGGCACAGGGCGCCAAATGCTGTGGACAACGCCCAAAACCTGATAGCACTGCACTTTTTCCGGCACAACCACGCGCAATGCGTGAATATCATAGACTTGGTCAAAGGCGATGCGCTTGCGCTCCATCTTGCGGTAGATGCTGTAGATGTGCTT
The DNA here is from genome assembly GCA_034432555.1 of Anaerolineae bacterium. Lineage (GTDB taxonomy): Bacteria > Chloroflexota > Anaerolineae > Aggregatilineales > UBA2796 > CP2-2F. The sequence continues at coordinate 45,301 of DAOUBW010000014.1, read as the reverse complement.
AGGGCGTGCGCTGACATGCACATTGGGAATGCCCAACGCGCTGATCTCTTTGACCAAACGCGCTTTGACCGCCTCTAGGTATTTCTCGCGCTCAATGCGCCGCACAGCAAGCTGTGTGGCGATCTCTTTGTATTTCTCTGGGTTCAGATAGCGAAAGCTGAGGTCTTCCAACTCCCACTTCATCTGCCAAATGCCCAGCCGATTTGCCAAAGGCGCGAAAATATCCATCGTTTCGCGTGCCTTCTTCATCTGTCTTTCGGGCTGCATGTAGCCAAGCGTCCGCATGTTATGCAGGCGGTCTGCCAGCTTAATCAGCACCACGCGAATATCGTTGTTCATGGAGAGGAAGATTTTGCGGAGCGTCTCTGCCTCGCGGTCGCCCGCTTTGCCGTTCTTCATGGCAGTTGTATCGGTGGGCAGTTTTTCCAGCTTGGTAACGCCATCCACCAACTGAGCAACCTCCGCTCCAAAGGTGCGCTCAATCTCCTCTATTGTGATTTCTTTTACGTCTTCGGCAACATCATGCAGCAGGGCAGCCGCAAGGGTCGGCGCATCAAGGTGCAAATCGGCAAGGATTTGAGCCACCGCCACCGGGTGCGTGATGAAAGGTTCACCACTTTTGCGCGCCGCTGTGGCGTGGGCTTTCGCCGCAAAGTGGTAGGCACGCACCACAAGGGCACGTTCCTCCGGCGAGAGTTTTGGTTGGCTCTTGAAAATGGGATCAAGATCAGACGGGACACTCTCATTCACAGCAGCAACCATAAGCCCATAGGCGCCTCTGCGCCGAACCCTTCAGTTTGCGATATACAGCTTATCATACACCACTTGTTAAGAAAGACAAAACACTTTGCAAAAATTCAGGTTCGTAGCTCACCCGAAAGCGCTCTCTGCTAATCCGCGTGGCGGGCAAGTATTGCAGCACGTTCGTGCTACCCAACGCCCCGAAGATGCGTTAAACTTGCACCCTATAGCCCTAACCTGATTCAAAAGTTACGCCTATGACTTTCGCGCCCTCTGAGCATTTGCAGGCAATCTTGAAGAACTTGCCGCACAAGCCCGGCTGCTATCTGATGAAAAACGCCGATGGCAGCATCATTTACATTGGCAAGGCTATAGACTTGCACAATCGCGTTCGCAGCTACTTTGACAGCGGCGTTTTTGATCCCAAAACGCTGCGCCTGCGCGAAGAAATCGCCCATATTGATTTTATTGTGCTGCCCACTGAAATTGCCGCCCTGCACACCGAATATCACCTGATCCGCCAGCATCAGCCGCGCTACAATGTGCGCTTCAAAGATGATAAAAAGTATCCATACATTGCGGTGCGTTGGGCAGAAGACTTTCCGCGAGTCGAGATCACCCGCCGCATGGAACAGGATGGCTCGCGCTATTTCGGTCCCTACACCTCCGCCTGGAGCGTGCGCGAAACGCTGGACGTGCTGCGCCGCGCCTTTCCCTACCTGACTTGTGATCGCCAAATCACGGGCAAGGATGAGCGCGCCTGCCTCTACTATGATATTAAGCTGTGCAACGCGCCCTGCATTGGCAAGGTGAACCGTGAGGAATACCGCGCCAACCTGCAAGGGCTAATGGATTTCCTCAGTGGGCAGAGCGACGCGATCATCCGCCAACTGCGCGCTGAGATGAACGAGGCTGCCGAGTCGCTGCACTTTGAGCGCGCCGCTGCCCTGCGAGATAGGCTGAAGGCGATGGAGCGCGTCGTAGAGCGGCAAAAAATTGTGTTCCCCGCCCATGTCGATCAGGATGTGATCGCTTTTGCCCAAGAAAAGACCGATACCTGTGTGCAGGTGTTGTTCATTCGCGGCGGACGCCTCATAGGGCGTGAGCATTTTATGCTGGATGGCGCCGATGAAACCGACTCCGCTGAGATTTTGCGCCAATTTGTGCTGCAATTCTATGAGAACGCTGCCAACCTGCCGAACGAGGTGCTGCTGCCCGAAGAAGTGGCAGAGGCGCAGCTTTTGGAGCAGTGGCTGCGCGATAAGCGCGGCGGCAAAAAGGTGGCGCTAACAGTGCCACAGCGCGGTAGCAAGGCTGAACTGGTGCGGATTGCCCTTGAAAACGCGCAAGAGATGCTCACCATGCTGCGCGCTCAGTGGGCAAGCGATACGAACAAGCAAACTGAGGCGATTGCCGAGCTGCAAGCCGCGCTTCACTTGCCCGTGCCGCCTAGCCGCATTGAGTGCTTCGACATCTCGACTCTGCAAGGCACAGCCACCGTTGCCAGCCGCGTTGTGTTTGTGCAGGGCGTGGCACGCAAGGCAGAATACCGCAAGTTCAACATCAAAACGGTTGCCACAGCGGGCGAACCGAACGACTTTCAGGCAATGCGCGAAGCGCTGACGCGGCGCTTTCAGCGCTATGCGGATGCCATCAGTGGGGAATTAGGCGTAACGGCGCCCGGCAAGAAAGGCGATGATGAGACGTGGCGCTTGCTGCCCGATCTGCTTATTGTGGATGGTGGCAAGGGGCAGCTTGGTGTGGCGGTGGAGGTGCTGAAACAGTTTCACCTGTTCGGGCAGGTGCCGGTCTGTGGGCTTGCCAAACAGGAAGAAGAAATCTTCCTGCCAGATCGGGTGCATTCGGTGCTGCTGCCGCGCCGTTCGCAGGCGCTCTTTATAGTGCAGCGCGTCCGCGATGAGGCGCACCGCTTTGCCATCACAGCCAATCGGCAGCAGCGCGCCAAGAAGGGCGTCGTCAGCCGCTTGGAGAGCATTCACGGCATCGGCGCGGCAAAGCGCAAGGCGCTCTTAAACGCTTTCGATAAAGACATTGATAAAATCCGTGCGGCAAGTGTTGAGGAACTCATGCAGGTGAAAGGCATCACGCGCCAACTGGCAGAGCTGATCAAGGCGAGCCTCTAGCAAGATCATGCCGCCTAGCGGGTTTGACCGACTGCGGCAAGGCGTGTATGCTTAAGGCGATTTCTTGCCCAAGCCTGAGATAGGACACTTCATCCATGCAATCAACGCAAACGCTGCGTGGTGCGCTGTATGGCATCACGGCAGCGGCGCTCTGGGGCGCGATGTTCGTCGTAAGCGACGCCATGATGAAAGTTATCCCACCCTTAACGCTGCTGAGCCTTCGGCTGGGCATCGCTGCCTTGCTGTTCATCGGCATTGTGGCGGCACAAGGCAAGCTGAGCCTGCCGCGCCGCGACGCACTGTATCTAATGCTGCTGGGCGTGCTAGGCTTTGGCATGAGCGTCGGCTTGCAATTTGTAGGTACGGCGCTTTCGTCTGCCATCAACGGCTCGGTCATCACCAGCGCCTCACCGGCTTTCATTGTGCTATTTGCGTGGCTGCTGCTGCGCGAACCACTCACGCCGCTTAAGTTAATCTCAGGCGCAGTGGCAACGCTCGGCGTGCTAATCATCCTAGACTTATCGCAATTTGCTGTTGGCATAGGCGATGAACGCCGATTGATGGGTGATGTGGCACTCGCTATCGCTGCGGTGGGCTGGGGCGCCTATTCTGTGCTGATTCGGCGTGCCTCCATGCGCTTTGGCACGATGGTGATCACCACCTATGCCCTGATCGGCGGCTTTGTGTTCTGCGCGCCCATCGCAGCACTCGAACTGCGCGATACAGTCCTGCCCGCGCCTACGCTGGAAATTCTAGCGGGCATCTTTTTCCTGAGCGTGATCGTGATGGGCGGCGCGAACTACTTGTGGAATCGCGCCTTTGCCCTCGTAGAGGCAAGCGTTGCCTCACTCTTCTTCTTTGCCCAACCGTTAGTTGGCGCGCTGCTCTCCAACCTGCTGCTTGGGCAAGCAATCACGCGGGAATTGGTGATCGGCGCGGTGCTGATTGTGATCGGCGTGCTGTTGGCGCTCCAAAGTGAACGGCGCAGCCAAGCGGCGGCACGAGCTGCCCAAACCTGAGATCAACATGATTTTTGTAATGCCACTTTAATGCCTTCCTGCATTGCCATTTGGCATAGATTGCCGTATAGTGTCCTTGTGAAACACTGCACTTTCTAACAAGCATTTTCCGAAACTATAGTGTGAGGTATCGCCAAACATGCCATCTATCGGAACAGTCGCACAGCCGCTGCGCGTCGCCATCATTGGATCGGGACCGTCGGGCTTCTATGCAGCCGAGCATCTTCTGAAGCAAATGCAACTCGTTATCGCGCTTGATATGTACGACCGTTTACCCACGCCTTATGGCTTGGTGCGCGGTGGTGTTGCGCCGGATCATCAGAAGATCAAGAGCGTGACGAAGGTCTATGAGAAAATCGCAGCACACCCTAACTTCCGTTTCTTTGGCAATGTGGAGATCGGGCGCGACCTGACGCACGCCGATCTGACCGCACACTACCACGCCGTGATCTATGCCGTTGGCGCGCAATCAGATCGGCGGATGGGCATTCACGGTGAGGATTTGGTAGGCAGCCACGCCGCCACCGAATTTGTCGGTTGGTATAACGCACATCCCGATTACCGCGACCTGCATTTCGACCTCTCGCAAGAGCGCGTCGCTGTGATTGGCAACGGCAACGTGGCAATGGATGTGGCGCGCATCCTTGCCAGCACGCCTGAAGAACTGCACCAGACCGATATTGCCGACTATGCGCTGGAAGCGCTGCGGAACAGCCGCGTGAAGCACATCTACATGCTGGGACGGCGCGGACCTGCACAGGCTGCCTACACCAACCCTGAGCTGAAAGAACTCGGTGAATTGGCGGATGCTGATGTGGTGGTCAGCGTGGAAGATGCCAGCCTTGATCCGCTCAGTGAGGCTTGGCTGGCAGATTCGGGCGATAACATGGCGCGCAAGAACGTTGCGCTGCTGCAAAGCTACGCCCAGCGCGGCGTGCGCGGCAAGGCACGCCAAATTCATATGCATTTCCTCGTTTCGCCTGTTGAGCTAATCGGCACGCAGCGCGTTGAGGCGATCAAGCTGGTGCGGAATGTGCTGCAACCTTCCAGCGATGGGTCACTGCGCCCGAAGGCAACTGAGGAAACCTACACAATCCCGGTTGGCTTGGTCTTCCGCAGCATCGGCTACAAAGGTGTAGCGCTGCCCGACCTGCCCTTTGACGAGAAAAACGGCGTTATTCCCAATGATCAAGGGCGCGTGTTGGCAGATGGGCAGCCTGTGCGCGGCGTCTACTGCACAGGCTGGATCAAGCGCGGTCCGACGGGCATCATCGGCACCAACAAGCCTGATTCGGTGGAGACGGTCAACAAATTGATCGAAGATTTGCCCAACCTGCCCGAACTGCCGTCCGAAAATGCCGCCCGTGAGGCAATTTTGGCGCTGATGGCAAGCCGCCGTGTGGCATATATCACCTTCAGCGACTGGCAGCGCCTTGATCAGGCGGAAATTGCCAACGGGCAAGCCGTGGGACGCCCGCGCCTGAAATTCAGCCGCATCCCAGACATGCTAGAGGTCATTGAGGCACATAAAGGCGAGCAAGTCTCGGCGGATTAAAGGCTGCGCGCCTTCTGTGAAAACACGCCCACGCCAAAGTAGGCGTGGGCGTGTTCAGTTCGTCGCCACAAAATTCACCCCGCCCAATTCGCCGCTTGACATTGATCGGCGCTCAGGTCACACTTACTAGCAAACAAGGTTATCGATTCTCAAAACAAGCGAGGCGTGCCCTTCGCGCTGAGACTTACTGGAAAGGAGCGTTTCCGCACATGGACTTTGGGTTAATCGCTGTGATCGTCAGCGTGATCGTCGTTGTTGCCGCTGGCGTCACCGTCAGCCTGACCGTCATTAATGCGCTGCGAGGGCAAGACGAATGAGCAGCGCCCTTGAAAAACTCCGCCGCCACGATTTCACCACCCCCATCCGTGCCGAAGATACGGCAAAGCTGGCGATGGGGGATGTGGTCTACCTGAGCGGCACATTGTTCACCGGGCGCGAAGGCTTTTACCGCCGCTTGCTGGATGAAGGGCAGCCCTTGCCGCACGGTGTGGATATTTCACAGGTGAACGTCAATTTCCATTCCTCGCCCGCGGTCGAGGAAATCCGTCCGCCGTCTGCCGATGGCAGCGATAACGGCGAATATCGCATCAGCGCTACAACAGGCACTGCCTCTTTCCGCTTTGCCAAGTGGATGCCACGCCTGCTAGGCGAGTTTGGCGTGAAGTGCGTCATTGGCAAAAGCGGCTTGTCGTCCGAGATTTACAAGGCACATTTCGTGCCGAATGGCGCTACCTATCTGCTGCTGATGGGCTACGGCTTGGGTGCGATGTATGGGCAGGCAATTCAGCGCGTGCGGCAGGTGGTGTGGCGCGAAGAACTCGGCTTGGCACAGGCGATGTGGGTGCTGGATATTCAAAATTTCGGTCCGCTGATTGTGGATTGTGACCGTGAGGGCAACTCGCTCTTTGAGAAGCTGAACAAGCAAGTAGACGAGCGCTTGGCGGCTGCCTATGAAGGCTTACCCGAACTGACCCTGAAGCGCTTTGGCGAGATCACGCGCTACGAAGACGAAGTGTTGAGCTAGTCCCAATATCTGACAGGCACAAGTACGAGGTGTGGTTTGGCAACAAACAACTTTTTGCAAGCACTCAACGAAGCAATCCGCCTTGTGCAGCAAGGCAACCCCGCCGAAGCACGCCCCATCCTGCGCGAACTCAGCCAGAGCCAACCTGAGCAAGAGACGGTCTGGTTGTGGCTGGCAACCGCCGCCGAGACGGACACCGAACGGATTGAGGCGCTCCGCCGTGTGTTGGCGATCAATCCGCGCAATACAAAGGCGCGTGTGGCGCTGGAAAAGCTGACGGGCGTCCCCTTGCCGCCGCGCCCCGCGCTCGATCTCTCTCAGGTGAAGCTGCCACAGGTTGATCTCTCGCAAGTCAGGCTGCCGCCTCTCCGTATTCCCGCCCGATTTTGGGAAGTGTTGCAAACGCTTATCATCGTTGTGCTGATGGGCGCCGCCGCCTTTGTGATCGTCTTTTTGGCAGGCGCGGTGATTGTGCCAGCCCTCACGCCGCCGTCTGCCACACCAACCGCCACCTTCACACGCACGCCGCGCCCAACGCTGCCAAGCCCAACGCCGATTGCCACCTTCACACTGCCGCCCACCTGGACTGCTGCGCCAACCGAGACGCCGCGCCCTGCTAACACCCTGCGCCCAACGCAAACGCCGCGCCCAACCATCACCCGTGTGCCATCCCGCACGCCCTCACCCACCTTTACGCGCCCGCCTACCGAAACGCCAACTCCCAGCCAGACGCTGCCGCCGAGCGCTACACCACTGCCCAGCAATACGCCTGTGCCGAGCTTAACACCGCCGCCAAGTGCCACGCCCGATGCGCCAACAGTCACACCCACACCGATCTAGCCTGTGGGCGTGCTATAATGGCAACCTATGGCTTACCATATACACACACCGACTGCCGCTGCGTGGGATGCTTTTGTGCGCGCTCACACGGATGCCCATATTTTGCAGCTTTCAGCGTGGGGAACGCACCAAAGCCGTTTTGGTTGGCAAGCACAGCGCCTTGCCATTACCAATGCGGAAGGGCAGATCGTGGCAGGCGCGCAAGCCCTGCTGCGCCGTTTGCCGCTGCGACTGGGCAGACGCGCCTATTTGCCCGCCGCGCCTCTATTCAGCGCCGATGAGGCTGCCAACGATCTGCTGTGGCGTGCGCTGCGCCGCTGCGGCGCGGCGTTCATCAAGGTTGAGCCGTGCGATTGGTACCGCCCGCGCCCTGATTTGCCCGAACGGCTGACCCGCGCAGGGCTGCGCCTCTCGCCCGAAACAATCCAGCAGCCGCGCACCATTGTGCTAGACCTCAGCGGCACAGAGGACGACATCTTGAAGCGCATGAATCAATCTACCCGCTATAAGTGCCGCCTGGGGCAGAAGAAAGAAGTAACAGTGCGGCTTGGTACGGCTGCGGATGCCGCTCACTTCGGCGTGCTGATGCAAGTGACTGCCCAGCGCGACTCGTTTTATGCCCGCCCACCTGCCTACTATCAGAGCGTTTATGAGGCATTCACGCCCAGTGGCGAGGTTGCCTTGTTGATTGCCTCCCACGCGGGGCAAGATTTGGCAGCGGTGATGGTCTTTCGCTGTGGTGAGACTGCTTACTACCTCTATGGTGCATCTTCCAACGCCGAACGCAACCGAATGCCGACCTACATCGTGCAGTGGGAGGCGATCCGTTGGGCAAAGGCGGCGGGCGCGTTGCGCTACGATCTGTGGGGCGTGCCAGATGCTGACGAGGCGACGCTGGAGGCAAACTTCGAGGAGCGTGAGGATGGCTTGTGGGGCGTTTATAAGTTTAAGCGCGGCTTTGGCGGTGCGCTGCGCCGCAGCGTAGGCGCTTGGGACTTGGTGAACAACCGTGCGCTGTACGCACTTTACCTGTGGTACGTGCGGCGGCAAGGCGGTGCAGCATGAGCCGCTACACGTTTACAGCCTTCAACGGCACGCCTTCAGCGTGGGACGATCTGATCCGCGGTTTGCCGTGCGCGCACCCCTTGCAAACTTCAGTGTGGGGCAGCTTTAAGCAGCGCAGCACGGGCTGGCAGCCTGAAAAGTTCATCTGGCAGGATGCCTCAGGTGCGGTATGCGCGGCGGCACTCCTACTCACGCGGCGCATCGGCTTCTTGCGCGTGCTGTATATGCCCAAAGCGCCGCTGCTCAACTACGCCGACTCCGCGTTGTTGGCACAAGTGTTAGACGATCTGGAGCGTTTGGCACGGCGGCGGTTTGCCATCCAGCTCAAGATTGATCCCGATGTGGTGCAGCACACTGGTGAGCCAAACACGCCCACTTGGCAGAGCGACCCGTTGGGCGCAGCAGTGGTCGCAACCTTGCACAAGCGTGGCTGGCGCTTTTCGGCAGAGCAGGTGCAGTTCAAAAATACGGTGCTGCTTGATCTCACGCGCTCCGAAGATGCGCTGCTTGCCGCCATGACTCAGAGCAAGCGCCGCAAGGTGCGCTATGGCGCACGGCACGGCGTGACGATCCGCGCTGCAACGCTGGCTGATCTGCCCGCCATGGTGGCGCTCTATGTGGAGACGGGCAAGCGCAATGCTTTCACCACGCGCCCTGCTGCCTATTACCTTGACGAATGGCAGACGCTGCTTGAGGCGGGCTTGGCGCACGCGCTCATCGCGGAGGTGAACGGGCAAATGGTGGCGCATGTGGTGCTGCTTGCCTTTGGGCAAAAGTGCCTCTATTTCAGCGGCGCTTCCACTTCAGATAACGAACTTCGAAAGCTGATGCCTGCCGATGCCTTGCAGTGGGAAGCCATGCTGTGGGCAAAGGCAAACGGCTTTAGCATCTATGATATGTGGGGTGCGCCAACGCGCTTTGAAGAATCCGACCCGCTGTGGAGTGTGTGGCTCTTTAAGCGCGATTATGGCGGCGTGCTAACGTGGTACATCGGTGCGTGGGACTATGCACCGATCGCGCCGCTCTACTGGCTCTATACGCAGGCGATGCCGCGCTTACGGGCATGGCTGCGCCGCAAGCGTCGGCAAGCCTAACAGCAGCGCGCCTTACGCGCTTGCCTGCACGCGGGGCAGTGGACCTGATACCGCTTTCCCGACGAGCGGGGAAAGGGGCTGGGGATAGGCATTGGCTGCCCGTGTGCGTTTCTCAGCGGACGCTGATCGGTTCAGTGCGGAAAATCAAACGCTCGCCATCCTCTGCTACCTCTGCAAGGACTGTTGCGTTCTCTTGCACGTCGCCTTCCAAGAGTGCGACTGCCAATGGGTCTTGCACATAGCGCTGAATGGCGCGCTTGAGCGGACGTGCGCCAAAGACGGGGTCATAGCCGCGCTCAGCCAAGAAGGCGCGTGCTTCAGGCGTCAGGGTCAGCGTGATTTGGCGGCGTGCCAACAAAGCCTGCAAGCGCTGAAGCTGGATGGTCACAATCCGCTCAATGTGGCTGCGATCAAGGCTGTGGAAGATGATGATCTCATCCAAGCGATTCAAAAACTCTGGACGGAAGTGCCGATCCAGCGCTTGCAGCACTGCCTCATGCACGTCCTTCACAGCTGCCTCACTGCCGACTGCCTTGATCAGCTCGCTGCCAATATTGCTGGTCATGATGATGACAGTATTGGTGAAGTTGACCGTTCGCCCTTGCCCATCGGTCAGCCGTCCTTCATCGAAGACTTGCAAGAAGATGTTGAAGACCTCAGGATGCGCCTTCTCAATCTCGTCGAACAGCACCACGCTGTATGGGCGACGACGGACTGCCTCAGTCAGCTGACCGCCTTCCTCGTAGCCCACATAGCCCGGCGGCGCACCGATCAGGCGTGCCACGCTGTGCCGTTCGCCATACTCGCTCATGTCAATACGCACCATGGCGCTTTCATCATCAAACAGGAATTCCGCCAACGAGCGTGCCATCTCCGTCTTGCCGACGCCGGTTGGACCTAAGAACAGAAAAGTGCCAATCGGACGGTTTGGGTCTTGTAAGCCAGCACGGCTACGGCGCACTGCCGATGCCACAGCGCGGACTGCCTCATCCTGACCGACCACGCGCTCGTGTAGGCGCGTTTCCATGTGCAGCAGCTTCTCCACTTCGCCTTCCAACAGGCGCGAGACAGGCACACTCGTCCAGCGGCTGACCACCGCGGCGATTTCGTCGGCGTCTACTTCCTCTTTGAGCATAGCGCCTTCCTGATGCATGTGCGCCAGCTCGGCTTCTGTCTCGCGCAGTTGGCGCTCCAGATCAGGCAGGCTGCCGTAGCGAATGCGCGCTGCTAATTCAAGGTTGCTTTGGCGTTCAGCCCGTTCCAGTTGCAGGCGTGTGCTATCAAGCTCTGCCTTCACCGACCGAATGCGCTCGATGACCGCTCGTTCCTTCTGCCAGCGTGCTGTCAGGGCGTTCAGCGTTTCGCGCAGGTTGGCAAGTTCTTGCTCCAGATCGGCAAGGCGCTGTTTCGAGGCTTTGTCGCGCTCCTTTTTAAGCGCCTCACGCTCGATCTCCAACTGCATGATCTGCCGCTCAACGCGCTCCAACGCAACAGGACGGCTATCAATCTCCATCTTCAAATTGGCAGCCGCTTCATCAATCAAGTCAATTGCCTTATCGGGCAGTTGCCGATCAGGAATGTAGCGCTGACTGAGCGCCGCAGCGGCGATCACGGCGCTATCCTGAATGCGAACGCCATGATGCACTTCGTAGCGCTCTTTCAAGCCACGCAGAATGCTAATTGTGTCCTCAACGCTTGGCTCTTCCACAAAAACAGGTTGAAAGCGCCGTTCAAGGGCGGCGTCCTTTTCAATGTGCTTGCGATATTCATCAAGTGTGGTTGCGCCGACCATGTGCAGTTCGCCACGCGCCAACATCGGCTTGAGCAGGTTGCCCGCGTCCATGGCGCCTTCGGCGGCGCCTGCACCCACAATCGTGTGCAATTCGTCCACAAAGAGGATGATCTGTCCGTTGCTATCGGCAATTTCCTTCAAAACTGCCTTCAGCCGCTCCTCAAATTCGCCGCGATATTTGGCGCCTGCCACCAGTCCACCCAAATCAAGCGCCACCAAGCGCTTATTTTTCAAGCCTTCTGGCACATCACTATTGGCGATGCGCTGCGCCAAGCCTTCCACAATGGCAGTTTTGCCAACGCCTGCCTCGCCGATCAGCACGGGGTTATTTTTGGTGCGGCGGCTGAGGATGTGCATGACGCGCCGAATTTCTTCATCGCGCCCAATGACTGGATCGAGTTTGCCCTGCCGCGCCAACGCGGTGAGATCGCGCCCGTATTTCTCTAACGCCTGAAAGGTGCTTTCCGGATCAGCACTGGTGACGCGCTGGCTGCCGCGAATGCTGGTTAGCGCTTGCAGGGTTGCCTGCTCCGTGATGCCGTGCTTGTTCAGCAGGTCGGCTACCTGTCCGCCTTCCAACAAGGCTAAGAGCAAATGCTCGGTGCTGATGTAATCATCCTTCATCCGTTGGGCAATGCGCTCCGCCCGATTCAGAACCTCAACCGCAGGGCGACTTAAGCCGATCTGCCCAGTCTGATTGCCCAAACGCGGCTGCCCACGCAAAAGCGCTTGTGCGCCATCCAAAAGCGCTGACGATTGCCCGTTGATCTTGGCGATCAGCTCTGGCACCACACCATCTTTTTGGGTCAGCAAGCCAACGAGGATGTGGATCGGCTCGATGGCGGGATTTTTGTATTCAGTAGCGAGGCTCTGCGCTTTGAGCAGTGCCTCTTGTGCTTTGTGTGTGTAACGATTCAAGTCCATAGTTACAATACCTCTCTAGCAACAGCCTAGCACACTGACCATTTGATCTGCGTCAACAAAACATCAGCAGCACGTAAGTATCGGCACAGGCTGCGCTTTGTGGTATGATCTGCCTTGTGGAAAATAGGCAAAACACGCTGAGGCAGCATGTGGTTAATTGACGGGCATAATCTGGTTGGGCAACTGCAAGACCTCTCGCTAGACGATCCGCACGATGAGGCGAAGATCACCATGGCGATCAAGCGCTATTGTATGCGCGCCAACTGCAAGGCAACCGTCATCTTTGATAACGGCTTGCCCGGCGGCTTTTCCAAAGACCTTTCCAACAGCAGCGTCAGCGTCTATTTTGCGCCGCCGCGCACCAAAGCCGATCACATCCTGATGCAGCGCGCCAAAGAGATGCACCGCCTGCCCAACTTTGTGCTGGTCACCTCTGATCGGCAGATTGTGCGCTTAGCATACGCCTACGGCATCGAGACCATGCCCAGCGAAGAATTTGCGCTGTTGCTCGGCTTCCGTCCCGTCGAAATGCCGCCCGAAGCGCCCGATAAACCGCGCGTCGTCAAGATCATCTACGAAAAAGACCCGAACCCAAACGTCACACCGCAAGAGATCGCCTTTTGGCTGCCCATTTTTGAGCACCGTTTGCAGCAAGCACGCGCTGCCAAAGCTGCCGCCGAACAGGCTGAACGTGAAAAAATCCGTGCGGCGCGCCTTGCCCGCAAGCAGGCTGCCGAAGAAGAACGCCTGCGGAAAAAGAAACGCCTCTAAAGTCACTTTTTGGAGAAGCCCTATGTCTTGTAACCGTGCTGGGCGGCTTGCCGCACTCTGCCTTGTCTTCAGCCTCATCTTCAGCCTGAGCGCCACACCGATCCACGCCCAAAAGGACGGTGTGAGTCAGCTTTCGGGCAATTTTGGCGTTGCCTATGAAAGCTACGCGCCGCTGCCCTTCTTGGTTGCCCTGATTGATGCCAGCGGCTATTTCGGCAGCGATCCGATCTATCTGCCGCCACCCGAACAGCAAGTCTTTGCCCAAACCACAGGCAACGCCGCACGCGGCAGCTACCGTCTAAGCCTGCCTGATGCACCTATCGCCCGCCCTTTTGACGTGACAGGTGGGCGCGAAAACCCTAGCGGACTCTACCTGTTTGATGTGCGCCTGATGAGTGATGTTGCCGCTCGCGGCTATATGGTGATGAATGAAGATAACATCGCCTCGTCGCTGCGAATCAACATCGAATTCAAGGTGACGGGCGGCAAGCTGTTGGCATTTGCCGCTGATGATCAACAGACGTTCCCAACAAGCTACGGCGCGGACGGCATCCTGTTCAATGCCGATGATCCGCGCACAACGCTTCAACGTGGGTGGTCGCTGATTGACCTTGACAGGACGCCTTTCGACATCAGCCGCGAAGCTGCGCCCAGCGTCCCGCTGATCACCACCGCGCTAGGCGATGTGAACGACTACACACAACTCACCGATTGTTCGGTGCTGCTGACCACCTTCCTAGACCGTGTAAGCAGCGTTTACCCGTTCACGGCGCTGTATGGCATTGATTGGCAGGCGTTGCGCGCCCGCTTGCTGCCGCGTGCCGTTGGCGCTGATCTGCGGACGTGCAGCCTGCTCATCCGTGAGTTTGGCAACACCGTTCCTGATGGACATGTCAATTTCTTCCTGCCCTTGCTGGCGTCAGAGTCCAACGGCTCGCTTGGTATGTTGCTGGAAGTACTGAGCGACGGGCGGGTGGCAGTTGCAGCCTTGCGGACGGGCGGTCCCGCTGCGCGCAGCGGCATTCGGATCGGCGCCATCCTGACGGCGTGGGAGGGCGTGCCAATTCGGGAAGCGATGGCGCGGGTTGTTTTCTTCAGCAGCAATGCCAGCACACCGCACGTCCGTGAACGGCTGCAACTAACCAGTTTGCAGCGCGGCACACTTGGTACAACGGTTGAGGTCACCTTCCAGAATGTCGGTGAGGCTGAGCAAACGGTTACGCTGCGCCGTGATAGCCCGGGCCCGGTCAATTTGACGCAGGAACAGCCGCAGGTGCGCGCCAACAAGCTGCCCTCAGGCGTTGGCTACATCCGCATTGAGAGCTTTGTAGGCGCTGAGCGTTTGCCCAACTTTGACCGCGCCGTGAGCGCCTTGATCGCAGAAGGCGTCCCTGCCCTGATCCTTGACGTGCGCGGCAATCCAGGTGGCTTCTCGCAAATGTCCGACGCCATGGCGAGCCGCTTCTTCAGCGAAGGCTTTCTGGTTGGGCGCACCTTTGCGCCTGATGGACGCTTGGTCTTTCAGATGGCGGTTGAACCACGCGAACCGATTTTTACAGGCAGCGTTGCCGTGTTGGTGGATGGCGGCACCAGCAGCGCCGGCGATCTATTCGCCTACACCATGCAGCGGAACGGGCGGGCGCTCATCATTGGTCACACGCCTAGCGGCGGCTTGGCAGGCACCGTCAGCGGCGGACAGTATTACTTGCCCGCCAGAGGCTTCATCCAAGTGCCAACCGGTGCGCTGATTGATGACGAAGGGCAGATCATCGTGGAAGGTACGGGCGTAATCCCTGATGTGCTGGTGCCGCTGACCTTAGAAAGCCTGCGCTCGCCCGCTGATGAAGTGCTACAAGCGGCTGAGGCAGCCTTGCGAGAGGTTGTGCGCTAAGCGTGCCTGACTCAGCACTTATTCAGGTGGAAGGGCTGAGCAAGGCGTTTGGTTTGCGCGTCGTCCTACGCGGAGTCTCGTTCAAGGTTGGGCGCGGCGAACTGATCGCCCTGCTCGGCGCCAATGGCAGCGGCAAAACAACCTTGCTCCGCATCTTGGCAACGCTCAGCCAACCAAGCAGCGGCAGAGTCCTGATCGGCGGCTGGCAGCTTCCCAAAGAATCTGCCGCCGTGCGCGGGCAGCTCGGCGTGGTGACGCACCTGCCGCTGCTCTACGACGATCTGAGCGCAGCGGAGAATCTGCGCCTCTACGCCGAACTTTACAATCTACCGTATGAACGCGGCACGGCGGCGTTGCAAGCACGCCTCAGCGACTCGCTGGCACGCGTCGGTTTGGCAAAGCGCGCTAACGACCGTGTTCGCACCTTCTCACGCGGGATGCAGCAGCGCTTGGCGTTGGCGCGTGCTGTGTTGCATGATCCTGCTATCTTACTGCTGGATGAGCCATACACGGGCTTGGATGCACACGGCAGCGCCCTGCTCGATGCACTGATCGCGGAGTGGCAGGCGCAAGGGCGCACCATCATCGCCGCCCTGCACGATCTGCCACGCGCCGCGGCGCTCTGCAAGCGCGCCCTGATCTTAGGTGGCGGCAGGCTGGTAGCCGATCTGCCCATGCCCGACCCTGAAAGCCTGATTGCGACCTTTAACGCACTCACACCGAGTTAATCGAATGCGCCGTACACCGTTTCTCCGTGCCGTGATCGCCGTTGCCCGCAAAGATTTGCGCGCCGAATTCCGCAGCCGTTTGCTGATCAGTGCCATGGGCTTGTTCGCCCTTCTGACCACAATGATCTTCTACTACACGCTGGAGAGCCGCCCAGAGGCGCGCCGCGCCGTGCTGCCAGCCGCCTTGTGGGTGACGGTCACCTTTGCTGGCACGCTGGGCATTGGGCGCAGCCTTGCGGCTGAGTATGATCGCGGCACGCTGGATGGGCTGATGCTCTCGCCGGTGCCGCGCTCGGCGCTCTATTTTGGCAAGCTGGCTGTGGCGTGGCTCTTTACGCTGATCGTAGCGTTGGTGGTGACTTTGGCGCTCAGCATCGTCTTTAACACCGACCTGCTGCGGCTGGATTGGGTGTTGATCGCCGCGCTTGGCACGCTTGGCTTTGCGGCAATCGGTACACTCCTGGGCAGCATGGCGGTCTATGCACGCTCGCGGGAGACGACGCTGCCGATCTTGGTGCTGCCGATAGCCTTGCCGATCATCACGGCGGCGGTCAATGCGGCGCACGGCGTGCTGGATAACCAGCCGCTCGATCAGTGGATTGCCTATCCGCTGTTGTTGGCATCGGTGGATGTCGTCTTTTTGGCGCTTGCCTACTTGCTGTTTGACTATGTGTTGGAGGAATGAAAAGCGCATCCACACTGGATGCGCTTTGGAGAGAGGCGTCGGTGGGAATCGAACCCACGGTGAAGGTTTTGCAGACCTCTGCCTTGCCACTTGGCTACGACGCCGCAGTGTAGTCAATCTTACACGATCCCGCCTGCTTTGTCAACGTAGACGGTCGATGGGCGCGGTGAAGAGCGTGTGGGAGTAGCGTAAAACCCGCTGCGGGCAGGGCTAACGAGGGCGCTTCCCGCACTTTGGGCAGCCCATAACCACCTTTGACTCCCCTTCAGGCGTAAATGGCTTGTCAAGTTGGGCGCTTAGGGTTAGACTGATGCTAGAAGTGTGAGCAAACGCGCCCATTATCTAAGATCAGGCGTAGCCTACCCTTCGCCCATACAAGCATCGCAGTGATACAGAAAACGCGAGAATCCATGCCCGCCGCTAAACGCCCTTCGCTCAGCATGATTGCCAGCGCGCCTGACCTCCACGCGCTAACCGAACGGCTTGCCCAAGAACCTTTAATTGCGGTGGATACCGAGTCGAACAGCTTGTTCGCCTACCGTGAGCGCGTCTGCCTCATTCAGCTTTCCACCCGCCGCGCCGATTACATTGTTGATCCGCTGGCAATTGACGATCTTACACCACTGGGCGCGCTGTTTGCTGCGCCGCACATTGAAAAAGTGCTGCACGCCGCCGAGAACGACATCATGGTGCTGCGCCGCGATTTTGACTTCCGCTTCGTCACTATCTTTGATACAGCCGCCGCCGCACGCATCATTGGGCGCAAAGCAGTTGGGCTTGCCAGCATGTTGGAAGAATTCTTCGGTGTGGTGCTGGATAAGCGCTATCAGCGCGCCAATTGGGCAGCGCGCCCTATCCCCGCTGAACAGCTTGACTATGCACGGATGGATACGCACTACCTGCCTACCCTGCGCGATATTCTCTACGAGCAATTGGTGCGCGGCGATCACCTTGCAGAGGCGCTCGAAACCTTCGAGACGCTCACCACTGTCCAGCAAAGCCTTGCCCAATTTGATCCCAACGGCTTTTGGTATAACAACCATGCCCGCGATCTCTCGCGGCGGCAAATGGCAATTCTGCGCGAGCTTTATCTACTGCGCGATCAGCTGGCCCAGGCGCGTGACGTGCCGCCCTTCAAGGTGCTGAATGATGAGGCATTGGCGCATTTAGCGCGCCGTGCGCCGCAGACGCTCGATGATCTGTATGCGGTGCAGGGTGTGGGTGGCGCCTTGATCGCCCGCAACGGCAGCGCCCTACTTGCCGCCATCGAGGCGGGGCTGCGTGCGCCGCTGCCTTCCCGACCAGAGCATACACGCCAAGACGCCAACACCCTTGCGCGCTACAATGCGCTGCGCGAATGGCGCAAAGAGCGCGCCACTGCACGCGGCGTCGAGAGCGATGTGATCGTGCCAAAAGAGGCGCTGTGGGCAATGGCGGAAAATCCGCCACGCAGCCTTGCCGACCTTGAGCATGTGCCGAGTTTGGGCGCCTGGCGGCGCGCACAATATGGCGCCGCCTTGCTAGAAGTGTTGGCGAATGTGCCAGAAGAAGATGTAAGCGACTAGGGATCGGGCTGCCCAATCCATAGTGCGTGCGGTTCGCTAGACGATTGCGGAAATGCCCGTAATATCGCGCCCGACAACCAGCGTGTTGATCTCGTTGGTGCCTTCGTAGGTATAGACTGCCTCCATATCGGCAAAGTGGCGCGCCACATGGTTTTCCAGCAGAATGCCATTGCCGCCTAAAATCTCGCGCCCAAGCGCCACCACTTGGCGGGCTGTGGCAGCGTTATGCACTTTGGCAAGGCTTGCCTGCCCATCGGTCAGTTTGCCTTCATCGGCGAGCTGGCTAAGGCGCAGCGTGAAAAGCTGCATCGCCGTGATCTCGCCCAACATCCGCACCAGCTTATCTTGGATCATTTGGAAGCCCGCGATTGGCTTGCCGAACACTTGGCGCTGCTTGGCATAGGCAAGCGCGTACTCATAGGCTGCCATCGCCGCGCCAACAGCTTCCCACGCCACACCCACTCGCGTTACCATCAGCACCTTCGCCACATCGCGGAAGCTGTTGCAGCGCTCCAGACGGTTGGCAGCAGGCACAACCACATTCTCGAGCTTGATATCCGCGTTGATGATGGCGCGCTTGGCAATTTTACCCTCAATGGGCGTGGCAGTGTAGCCTGCCATCTTCTTCGGCTCGACCACAAAGGCGTTGACTTGCCCTGTCTCCGTGTTGCGCGCAAAGATGATCGCCAAATCAGCTAAGGTTGCGTTGCCGATCCAGCGTTTCGCACCGTTCAGGATGTAGGTATCCCCATCACGAACGGCTGTCGTCAGCGGCTGGCTGGCGTTCGATCCGCCTTGTGGTTCGGTTAGCCCAAAGCAGCCGAGCAGCTCCATGCGCGCCATGGCGGGCAGCCAGCGTTCTTTCTGCTCATCGCTGCCCAGTGCCTCAATGCTGCCCATCGCCAAGCCGCTGTGAACGCCAAAAAAGGTACTGATGCTGGCATCTCCGCGCCCAAGCTCCATCGCCATCACGCCCATCGCCACCTGCGAAAGCCCCGGACAGCCATAACCCTTGATGGTTACGCCTGCTAGACCCAGCGCCGCCAGCTTTGGCACCAACTCGTGCGGAAACTCGCCGCGCTCCCAATAACCATTGATGATCGGCTCGACTTCACGGGTCATAAAAGTGCGGATCAGGTGGCGTGCCTCGCGTTCTTCGGGCGAGAGTAAATCGTCCAGGTGGTAGAAATCAACAGCGCTCAGTGTGGCGTGTGTCACGTCAGCCATAGGGAAAAACCTCACTTGCAATAATCAAATAGGCATTTGATTAAAGCATACACAAAAGTGCAGCACTTGGCAAGTTTGGGTTTGGTGGGGATGGTGAAAGATTACGGCTGCGCGGAATCTCAGCCCCGCCTTCACGGCGACTCGTCACACTTGCCCCTTCTCAGGCGGTGAGGCGCCTGTTATACTTAAACGTTTCGTCCGCAGCCCACGAGAGGATTTTTTACCGTGCTGGATAAAAAAGACGCCCAGTGGTGGCTACTCGAAGTGCAAAAACGCCCCGACTCCGCACCCGACCTGATCCGCGCCCTTGCCGACCGTCTCGCTTTTCTGGATAAACAGAATGAACAACTACGCGCTGAGCTGATCGCCCTTCAGCGTGAGATGCAGGGCAGTTCACCCGAAGTGGCTGCCTTGCAAGCGCGCATCCGCGAATTGGAAGCAGCCCTCCGTGAAGGCGCTGCCGAACGGCATGTGATCCTCTACAGCGCCGATAGCATTTTGTTGAACGCGCCCTTGCATGAAGCAACCGCCTACCTGCCTGTATGCCCTTATCCGCCACAAGTCGCCCTGCTCACGGCGCGCCCTGCTGCCGAACTGCTTATCATCACTGCCGAAGGGCGCCTGTTCGCGCTCAGCCTGAGCGATTTGCCCGCGCCCGCGCTGGGCAGCTATGCCCTGCTAGGCAACCCGCGTGACGTGGCAGCCATCCTAGATCGGGCTGCCTTTGCCCAACAGCGCTTCCTAACGCTCTACACGCAGCGCGGCTATCTCTACAGCCTGTTAGCAGGCATGATCAACAGCGCAGCCGCCAAACACGAACGGCTCATCCGCAACCTGCCAACTGACGATCCGATCATTGGTGGGCTGCCTTCCAGCAACGCCGATCTGTTCGTGCTGACCAATAAAGGGCGCTGGACGCGCTTCCCTGAGCGCAGCCTGAGCGGCACAGGCAGCCTTGCCCTGCCGCTTGGTGAGGCTGAACACCTGATCGGCGTGGTATCGCTGCCCGCCGATGTCGAGCTGTGTTTCATCAGCAAGGATGGGCGTGCCTTCATCCGCAGCACGACCGATTTGCCTGCCAAACGGACGCACGGCATACTGGGCGGCACGCTGCTGCGCGGCAAGCACTTGTGCGGTGTGACGGCAGCGCGGGAGATTCTTGCGCTCAGCACGGCAGGCAGGCTCATTCACACAGATTGGGAAACGCTTGGCAGCGCAGCACGCGGCGAGAACGGAGCCCTGCTCAGCGCGATGGCGCACGGTGAACAGATCACTGCACTAATCGGCACTGCCTGAGTTAGACAGCGCGTACAGTGCCAGTCACTTCGCCGCCCTGCCAAGTTTCTCTAGCAAGCGCTGATAGCTTGGCGATTGCGGTAGGAACACATAGCGCGCTGGAATGACCGTTGTCTGCGTGCCGCCGATGCTGCGTAAATGCGCCACTGCCGCCAACAAATGCTTCTTATGCACAATGATCGTGGCGCTGAACCAACGTTCGGCAAGGTGCGAAGCGTAGATCGGCGCGACGGTCGGTCCTTGCAAGCCGCGTGTGATCGGATTAGCGGCAACGGCGTGCGCCACCGACTCAGCGTCGTCGCCGCGCACGTTCGCCGTCAGTTGGTAGTAGTTCTGCCCGCTGAGTGTGGCGTCAAAGACTTCAAGCAGGGTACGCGCCGTCTCCAGCACGTGCGGCGCATCGTGCAGGCGGCGCGTGTTGGCGATCAGGCAGGCGGTTGATTCCAGCAACACGCCATCGGCAAGCGGTTTCAGGTGATTCTCGCGCAGTGTGGTGCCAGTCGCGCTCAGATCAACCACCACATCGGCGTAGCCAAGCGTTGGTGCCACCTCAATGGCGCCTTCTGCCTCCACAAGCGTGAAATGGAAAATGCCGTGCTGGTGCAGAAAGCGCCGCGCAAGGTTGGTGAATTTGGTGGCGACGCGCAAGTTGCGGCGCTTGCTCTCTCGGAAATCGAGCGCCACATCCGCCAGATCGGTCATGGTCTCCACATCAATCCACGCCTCCGGCACAGCCATCACCAACTCACACTCGCCGTAGCGCAAATCTTCATGAATAAGCGTTACGGCGTCGCTTTCGCCCACCAACTCATAGACGACATCCAGCCCGCTGATGCCCATATCCAACGTGCCATCAGCAACCTTATAGACAATATCGGTCACCCGCTGAAAGAGGACATCCGCCTGCGGCAGCGCCGAAATGCGCGCTACATATTGACGTGGGTTGGATTTAGAGACTTTCAGATCGCACGCCTTCAGGAACTCGGTGGTTGGATCAGCAAGCGCGCCTTTGCTCGGCAGGGCAAGGCTGACACGCGGCTCAGGCATGGCGCACCTCACGCTGGATGTATTCGGCAGCTTCGGCAAGGCTCAGGCTAACTTGCTCTGCGCGGCGCATATCGCGCAGGCTCAGCCGCTTGGCGGCACGTTCTTCCGCGCCGATCAAGATGACATAGGGAATGTTCCGCTTGGCGGCGTGCGCCAAAACTTGGGAGAGATTGCGCGTTGGCGGCGCATAGAGCGCAATATTGCCGTGAGCGCGTAGCGCCATCGCGGTGTGGGCTGCCTCTGCATCGTCAGGCTCTTCAATTGGTACAACCAGCGCGATAGGCGCACTCTCGGCAGCGTTTGGCGCGCCAAGCGCCGCCAACACGCGATCCAAGCCGTAGGCGAAACCTATGGCGGGCGTATCCGCCGCTGCGCCCAACACGCGGATCAGCTCATCATAGCGCCCGCCGCCACACAGTTGATCGCCCGCCGCGCTGTAGACCTCAAAGACGATGCCGCTGTAGTAATTCAAGCCGCGTGCAAAGCCCATGTTCAGCCGCACCGACTCAGGCGAGACGCCATAGGCAGGCAGCAGCCCGATCACGGCGCGCAGTTCGTCAAAGGCGGCGCGTGCTGCCGTCTGTTCAAGCGGGATCAAGCGCTCTAGAGCGGGCAGCACCACTTCAGGTGCGCCATCTAAGGCGCAAAGCTGCTCCAGGAAGTCCAGCGCTTGCATCAGATCAGCGCGTTGGCTGGCGCGGCGCTGTTTGGTGAGCAGCCGCTTGGCAATATCGGTGCTGGTGCGCCCGACGCCCGTCGTGCCAAGATCAGCCGATTCCAAGAGCAGTTGCAGCGCGCTACCCAGTTTATCCGAGTCCGCGCTGAGTGCCTCCGCCGAAAGCGCGGTGCGATCAGCGGCGTTGGGCAAGCCGCCGTAGAGTTTGGCAAGCTCTGTCTCCACATAAGCGCGCCCGCGCCCTGCCCGCCGCAAATTTTCCACTTGCCCTAGCACAAAGCGCCGCAAGCGCCGATCAAGGTTGAAGGGCGCGATCAAGAGCGCCAACAAGCCTACATGCCCAATGACGAGGCGCAACCCTTGCAAGCCAAGCGTCTGTAAGCCATGCATTGCCATGCCAAGCGTCTCGGCATCCGCACCAACGCCGCTGGCACCGATCAGCTCCGTGCCAAGCATGGTGAACTGGCGCGAATGGTTGCGCTGCGGCGCTTCATAGCGAAAGACTTCGCCCAAGAACTGCCAACGCAGCGGCTTTGGCTCATGCTGAAAGCGCTCAACATACATGCGCGCCGCAGAAGGCGTGAACTCGGAGCGCAAGCAGAGCAGGCGTCCGTAGAGTTCAAAGGTAAAGAGGCGGTTCACGGCATCATCGCCGCTTTTGGTCAGGAATAGGTCGGCGTACTCCACAAAAGGCGTCTCCACGCGCTGATAGCCAAAGCGCGTCAGCGCATCTTGCAGGCGCGCGGCAATCTGCATGGCGGCGGCACTTTCGGCTGCTGTGCGGTCGTAAAAGCCTTGTGGACGGCTAAAGGTTGGTGAGGTCATACATCCTGTCGTTCGTCAATTAAGGTGCGGATGGCGGTAGCGATGGCGCGTGCGCGGTGTGGTGCATCGCCAATGTGATCATCAGCGTGCATCAGTTCGCGCAGGCGGCGCGGTGGCACAAATTCGGTCAGGCGAATATCAGCACACAGGCTTTCGACCAACATATGCGCACCGCGTTCACGCATTTCTTGCCAAGCGTAAAGGCTGTGTTCACGGATAACTTCATGCAGCACTTGGCGATCGCCACCACCGCGCACCGCTTCCATCAGCACACGCTCTGTGGCGGCAAAGGCGCCGTAGTTCTCCAGATTCTGCCGAATGGCATCCCGATCGATGCGTAAGCCTTGCAGGAGGCGCGTCAGGCGGCGCAGCATTTCATCCGTGGCAAGGAACGCCTCTGGCAGCACGCTGCGGCGGTTGGCAGAGTCATCGAGGGTGCGCTCCAATAGGCTGTTGGCAGCGTTGTTCCATGCCACAGCAGGCAGCGCTGCCACAAAGCGCGCCATGCTACCGATGTTTTCGGCATTGATCGGGTTGCGCTTAAAAGGCATGGCAGAAGAACCCACTTGGGACGCGCCAAACGGTTCGCTCCATTCGCCCACTGGTGGGGATTGCAGCAGGCGCATATCAAAGGCGATCTTGTGCAACGTGAGTGCCATGCCTGCCAATGTGCTGAGAACTAACCAATCTTGGCGGCGCGAGTAGGTTTGGGTGGCAACCGTTAGCGCTTCAATGCCCAGACTGCTCATCACACGCGCCTCAAACTGCTGCGGCGTGATGCCTGTGCCTTCCAACAGGTGAGCATAAGCAGCCGATGTGCCAACAGCGCCTTTGAAGCCCTTGCCGCGCAGTTGCAGGCGCACCGTTCGCAGCGACTCAAAATCGGCACATAGATCGTGCGCGTAGCAGGCGAGGCGGTAGCCAACGGTGGTTGGTTCGGCAGGCTGAAGATGCGTAAAACCCATGGTCGCTAGATCAGCGGTCAGATCGATCTGCTCGGCAAAAACGCGCAGCAGGTCGCGCAGTTGGCTGATGATCAGGGCGAGGCTCTCACGCACGCGCAGCACATCGGCGTTATCTTCAATATCAGCGCTGGTGGCGCCGAGGTGAATAATGCCACCGCCGATGGCACATTGTTCGGCGTAACATTTGAGCTCTGCCATCAAATCGTGGTGAATTTCTGCCTCGATGGCGTGGGCGCGTGCGATGTCTACGGCGTCCTTGTGGGCGCGCAAATCGGCAAGCTGCGCGGCGCTCACCAGCCCAATGCTGTGCTGTGCTTCTGCCAGTGCTACCCAGATGGTGCGCCATAGGCGGCGCTTATAAACTTCTGACCAAAGCCGACGCATCTGCGGCGAGCCATAGCGCCACGCAAACGGACTTAGATACATTTCATGTGTAAACATCAGGATGCCTTGCTGTTACTGTGCAACGCTTTCAAAGTGGCATGTTTATGCTACCGCATTTTGGGAAGCAGGGGCAAGCGGCATTCACAGGGTGGGCAGTTGGGGCTGCCCTTTGGCAGACATGACAAAGACCGTGCATTTTGCTGCGTTTCGGCTATAATCGGCGCGCAGTGTATACTTTTTTAGCTTTGATACAGTGTTTATGGCAGAAATTACCCAACCACCTGACTCACAGCCCTTCGCCTTCTTACGCGATGTGCGTTTTCTGCGCGTGACTGTTCAGCTTGCTGTGCTGAGTGTGGTCGTGCTATTGGCGATCTGGCTGATCGGCAACGCCAGCGAAGGCTTGGCACGTGCGCGCATTCCCACCGATTTCAGCTTCCTTTCGCAGCCCTCAGGCTTTCAGATTGACGAAGGCTTTGTCGAGCAGCCGCACAAGCGCACGGATAGCTATGCCAATGCCTTTGTGATCGGTCTAATCAATACGCTGCGTGCTGTGGTCATCAGCCTGATCCTCTCCACGCTGCTTGGGCTGTTCGTCGGTGTGGCGCGCCTCTCCACCAACTATTTGGTGCGAACGTTGGCAATCGGCTACATTGAGTTGTTTCAAAACACGCCGCTGTTGCTGCAATTGTTCTTCATCTTCACCAGTGTGCTGCTGACCTTGCCGCCGCCAGCTACGCCTATTGAACTGCCGGGGCCCAGCTATTTGAGTTCCGGCGGCTTGGCAACGCCCAACTTGATCGGTGGTGAGAACGCCGCTGTGTGGCTGCTGATTGCTGCGCTAGGCATTGCTATCGGTGTTACGTTGTGGCGGCGGCTGCGCCGCGTGCGCCTTGAGACAGGGCAAGTGACCTACGCTGCCGAGATTGGGCTAGGCGTGATGTTAGGGGTGGGCGTGGTGGCGTGGTTGGTCTTGCAGCCTTTCAGCACGGATGTGCCTGAGCTAGGGCGCTTTGGCTACATCCGCGGCAAGGGCGCCATCATCTCGGCAAACTTTGTGGCGATTATACTCGGCTTGGTGCTGTATACCGGCGCGTTCATCGCTGAAATTGTGCGGTCGGGCATTCAATCCGTGCCAGTTGGTCAGTGGGAAGCAGCGCGTTCGCAAGGCTTCACCTATGGGCAGATTTTGCGCCTGATCGTGATTCCGCAAGCGCTGCGCGTCATGATTCCGCCGCTGACCAACCAATACCTAAACCTTGCTAAGAACAGCAGCCTTGGCGCGGCGGTCGGCTTTGCCGAAGTGTTTGGCGTAGCGCGCACGATGGCGCAAAGCGTCTCTGTGGTGCCGATCATGATCATCGTCATGGGGATTTATTTATCGCTCAGCTTGATCACCGCTGCCGTGATGAACGTCCTCAACACACGCTTTCAGATCAAGACGCGCTAGAAAGGCAAGCAGCATATGGCAAGCACAACGGCAAGCACTGTGACGCGCCCGCCAATCGAACGCGGCGCCCTGTCGTGGCTGAAAAAGAACTTATTCCGTTCGCCGTTCGACTCCGCGATGACGATCCTCGTCTTGGGCATTGGCAGCCTGCTCTTGGCGCAGTTTTTCCAGTGGGCAATTACACAGGCGCAGTGGACGGTCATCACCACCAATTTTCGCATCTTGCTACAAGGCACCTATCCGGCTGATCAGGGCAACAGGCTCGGCTTATCGGTGGCGCTTATCACACTGGTTGCCGGCATAAGCTGGGGCATCTGGGGCAAATTATTCCGTACGACAGTCTTTGCCTTTGTGGGCGGCGTGCTGATTTTCATCGTGGTGCCGGCGGCAGCCGAAGGGCTGAGCGATGCGCCGCAAGGCACGCTCGGCGCCTACCTAAGTGGGCAGCTTGCGCCGCTGTTCAGCCTGCTGCGCGAGCCTGTGATGCTCCTTGTGGGCTGCCTGCTGATTGGCTACGCGGTTGGGCGGCTTGGCAAGCGCCTGAACCGCAAACGGGCAGGGCGCTACACGCTGATCGGCTGGCTGGTGCTGATCCCGATTGTGTTCTTCTTGGTGCGCGGCTTTACGGATGCCGATGGCATTCTGCCCTTTGTGCAAACCAACCGCTGGGGCGGCTTGCTGCTCACCTTTATGCTGGCGTTCGTGGCGATTGTGGCGTGCTTCCCGTTGGGCATTTTGCTGGCGCTAGGGCGCATGAGCGGCGGCAGCCACAAACTGGACTTCAAAGCGCCGCCGCGCTGGTGGTTGAATCCGTTGCAGTGGTGGCACGCGCTCAGCATTTGGTGGCGCAACTTGGGCAATTATCCGATCATCAAGTTGCTGTGCATCGTCTATATTGAGTTCTTGCGCGGCGTGCCGTTGGTGACGGTCTTCTTCACGGCAAACCTGATCGTGCCGCTGGCACTCGGCGATAACAGCATAGACGCCGTGCTGCGTGCGATGGTGGCGCTCACGCTCTTTGAGGCTGCCTACATCGCCGAGATTGTGCGCGGCGGCTTACAAGCACTGCCGCCCGGTCAGCTGGAGGCGGCAAAAGCGCTCGGACTCAGCCCGGTGCAGGCAACGCTCTTTATTACCTTGCCGCAGGCGCTCCGCATCGCCATCCCAACCTTGGTTGGGCAGTTCATCACCATGTTTAAGGATACCTCCTTGGTGGCGATCATCAGCCTGACCGACCTGCTCGGCATTTCGCGCGCCGTGCTGGCACAGAGTGAGTTCATCGGCAGGCACCGTGAAATTTATGTATTTGTGGCAGTCGTTTATTTCGTTTTTTCCTACGGCATGTCTTACGCGGCGCGGCAGCTAGAGCGCAGCGGCAGCGGCGCAGTGCGGAAACTTGGCTAACAGCGAGGGACTTATGGCAAAACAAGGCGAACCGATCATCACCGTGCGCGATCTGCACAAGTGGTATGGTGATTTTCACGTGCTGCGCGGCATCAACGTGCAGGTGGCAGCTGGTGAAGTGGTTGTGATCTGCGGACCTTCAGGCTCAGGCAAATCTACGTTCATCCGCACCATCAATCGGCTGGAAGAACACGAACGCGGCGATATTATTGTGGATGGCATCCACCTGACCAACGATGTGCGAAACATTGCCACCATTCGCAGCGAGATTGGCATGGTCTTTCAGAGCTTCAACTTGTTCCCACACCTCACGGTGCTGCAAAACATCACCTTAGCGCCGCTGTGGGTGCGGAAACGTCCGCGCCGCGAGGCGGAAAAAGTGGCGCAAGAGCTGCTGGAGCGCGTCAAAATCCCGGAACAGGCACATAAATACCCCGGTCAGCTTAGCGGCGGTCAGCAGCAGCGCGTGGCGATTGCCCGTGCGCTTGCCATGCAGCCTAAGGTGATGCTCTTTGACGAGCCGACCAGCGCCCTTGATCCAGAGATGATCAAAGAAGTGCTAGACGTGATGCGTGAACTAGCGCGCAGCGGTCTGACGATGTTGGTGGTGACGCACGAAATGGGCTTTGCGCGTGAAGTGGCTGATCGGATCATCTTCTTCGATAAGGGCGAGATTGTCGAAGAAAATACGCCGAATGGCTTCTTCAACGCACCCAAGACGGATCGCGCTAAGCAGTTTTTGGCGAACATCCTTGCCCACTAAGCACGCAAAAAGCCTGCGCTATGCAGGCTTTTCTTGTGTGTGTGCCGAAGGTGGGAGTCGAACCCACACTCCTGTACAGGAACTACGCCCTGAACGTAGCGCGTCTGCCAATTCCGCCACTTCGGCAAGTGTGAAGGGTATTGTAGGCGAAAGCGGGCGCGCTGTCAAGCCTTGAGTATGCGGTGAAGCGCAAGGGAAATCTGCCCCGCACACAGGATGGGATTTCACACATGCGCCACATTCCTTTTCTGTGCTGGCGGGGAACAGATTAAGGAGCAGGATAGATGCTGCACACCCTCCATACAGCTTCACCGCGTCCTTTTGACAGCCTTATTTCACCTGTGTTATGCTCTTGTGCATCTTTGGCGTTATTCTTGTGCTATAACCGCTTGGAAACGCCATAGACCTAAACAGAGACTTGCTTTAGCGTTGTGACGACGGGAGGGAAAACGCATAGCTAGGCGCTCAGCTTATCAGCGCGGCAGTGCGGATCACTATGGAACTCAGTGGGTATCTTCGTCTTATTCGGCGTTGGCTGTGGCTGATGGTTGCCGCTGCCGTGATCGCCAGCAGTGCAGCCTTCATCACCGTCCGCACGCAGCCTGCCGTCTACCAAGCCACAACGCTCTTGCAGCTTGGCAACTATCTTGGGCTAACCGACCCCAGCCCAAGCATGATCCAAGCGTCTGCCTCGCTTTCGCAAAGCTACATCCGCTTGCTGAAAACGCGCCCCATCCTTCAGGCAGTGGTCGAAAAACTCAGGCTGCCCTTTGGCACGGCTGAATTAGAGCGCTTGTTTGAAGGGCAACTCACCTCTGGCACCTCCTTCCTGACCCTGACGGTCAGCTATACTGATCCCGTGCTGGCAGCAGAGCTTGCCAATGAGCTTGCCGTCCAACTGATCGCCAACAGCCCGACCGAACTCACCCGCGAACAGCAAGAGCAAGTTCGCATTTTGCAGACAGAGGTGCAGGCTGCCCAAGCCCAGCTTCAGCGCGCCCGCGAAGAACTCGGCATGATTGACAGCGCCCTAGAAGGGCTTATCACCGATGAGCAAGAGCGCGTTGTGCTAACGCTGCGCCGCGCCGAACTGATCGGCGAGATTAGCACTGCCCAAAGCAACCTTGCCAGCATGACGCGCACCCTCGCTGAGATTCAGCAGCGCGGCACGGTCAATTTCATCCGTGTAGTCGAGCCGGCGCAAATCCCAAGCGCTGCCTCCAACGATAATCCGCTGCCGAGCATGATTGCGGCAGCCGTGGCGGCGATCACGCTTGCCTTCGGCGCGGCACTGCTGCTCGAATATCTGAGCGACAGCCTGCGCTCGCCCGCCGAGATTATGCCTCTCCTGAACGTGCCGTTGCTGGGCGCGGTGGCGCCCTTCGGCAGCAAACGCACCTATAAGAACAAGCTGATCACCTGGACGCAGCCGCGCTCCACCATTGCGGAGGCATACCGCGCCTTGCGTGTGAACATCCTCTTTCGAGAGAACACCGCTGAGGATACCTGCCACGTCTACACAGTGACCAGCCCAAACCCTTCTGAAGGCAAGAGCGTGACGACGGCAAACCTCGCCATCGCCTTCGCCATGACTGGGATGCGTGTGCTGCTCATTGACTTCGACCTGCGCCGCCCAGTGCAGCACAGCTTGTTTAATCTGCCGAACGCAGTCGGTGTGGCGGATGTTTGGCGCAAGCGCGACGCTGGTGAGCGCCTTGATGAAGCTGCCATCCGCCAGCAAGTGGCGCAGCAACTGCCGCGCATTATCCAGAAGACCGAGATTCCCAACCTGAGCGTCCTCACCAGTGGCAGCGTGCCAACCAGTTCCTCTGAGCTGATCGACTCGCCACAGAGCCGCGCCTTGATGCAGTTGTTGGTGCAAGGCGGCAGCTACGACGTGATCTTGATTGACACACCGCCGATCTTGGTGGTGACCGATACAACCATTGTGGCGCGCTTGAGTGGCAGCAAGAGTATTCTGGTCGTTGAATCCGGGCGGACGCGGCGCGGTGCTGCCGTGCGCGCCGCGCAACAGTTTACCAACCTCGATCTGCCGCTGCTCGGCGTGGTCATCAACCGCCTGAAGGCACAAGATCGGGATGCCGGCTACGGCTACTACTATTATTATGGCTATACGCGCTATGATAGTCCGCAGAGTAGCCCGCCACCACCGCCCATCACTACCAGAGCAAATGACGTGCAGCAGCGCTAACCATGACTACTCACGAAAAAACAACGCCTTCCGAACCGATCAGCGTGCCGCCAAGCTTACCATCGGCGGCGCACCGTCACCATCGCCGCAAGCGCCGTTCGCTGATCCCGCGCCGCCTGCGCCGCCTATTCAAGGCGCTGCCGTGGCGCGTGATCCTTGTGGCATTGGTGCTGATTATCATTGTGCCAAGCGCAGCGATTGCCGTCTTTGCGGCGGATTCCTATGCCCGCGCCCGCGAGTCGCTCGCAAGCCTAGAGCGCGTCCTCACCACGCTGAACGGGCGCTCGCTTGCCACGCTGAGCGAGAGCGATTTTGAGCGGCTGCAAGCCAGCGTGAAGAACCTCAACAACACACTGCGGCGCGCACAAGAACAAACCACCTTCTTGCGCCTTGCGGTCACCTTCTCCGACGATTTAGATACGCTGTTCAAGGTCTTAGACGCCACCTACAGCATGACCACCGCCGCCCAGAACCTTTTGGAAGGCGTCCGCCCGACGATCACGCTCTTAGCGCGCAGCCAGCAGCCCGATGCACTATTGGCACAAGCGCGCACCGAAGAGCGCCTGATTGAACTGCTGCGCGCCGCACAAGGGCGCTTTGAGATCGCACAGGAACAGTTGGGAGCAGCCGAACAGGTCATCAACAGTGTTGACCAGGCAGCCCTCTCACAAAGCCTGTTGGCAGATTACCGCCAAGTGGTGCGTTATCACAGTTTGCTGGCGCGCACCAACCGCATCTTGATCGGCTTGCCAAACCTGATCACGGAAGCCTTTGGCGTCGAGACGCCTAAGAACTACCTGCTGCTTTCTCAGAATAATGATGAACTGCGCCCGTCGGGCGGCTACATCAGCACCTATGGCTGGTTGCGTGTGCGCCAATTCCGCATTGTGGACTATGACTACGCCGGCACCAGCCCACGCAGCCCGAATCCGCCGCCGAATGCCCTTGCCGAAACGCTGGACGTACCCGCCTGGTGGTTCAAATCGCCTCATCCGATCATGGCGGCGTGGAGCGGCAGTTGGTATGCCGATTTCCCAAGCACAGCGCGCATGGCGATCTGGTACTATGAGCAGGGCGAGAATCCGCGCTCGCCGGTGGATGCCGTCCTTGCCCTTGACCTGACAGGCTTCCAAATGCTGCTTGAAGCGCTTGGCGAGGTGACTTTGCCGGATGGGCGTAGCGTGAACGCTGCCAATTTCCGCCGAGTGGTCTATGCTGTGCGCGCCGAGAGCCAGCTTGAGCATAAGGATTTTCTGGCAGAGATTTACCGCCAAATCTTGGGCGAGTGGCAGTCGCTTTCCGCAGAGCGCGGCGTTGCCTTGCTAACGGCTGCCGTGAACGCCTTTGAGCAAAAGCACCTGATGCTCTACTTTGCCGACCCAAGGCTGAACGAGGTGATCGAACTGCTGGGCTGGACGGGCAAACAGCAGGCAGGCAACGCCGATTACCTGTTAGTGGCTGATACCAACATGGGCAACAAATCCAACAGTTCGGTCAGCCGCACGCTGACCTACAGCACCACCATCCGACCCGACGGCACGCTGAGCAGCCGCGCCGTGCTAGACTACGATTATTCGGCGCGCCTAGCAGACTCCGATCCGGCGGTTGCGCCTGAGCATTACGGCAACCAGAAAGACTACTTCAGCCTGACTCAGCTCTACGTGCCAGTGGGCAGCCAGCTAGGGCGCGCTGTGAACCTGCAATCGCCGGTGACGGTTGATGATCAGCCGCAGCATACCATTTTTGCGACGGGCTTTGTGGTGCCCTTCGATGAGCAAAAGCGCTTTGAGTTTAACTACACCGTCCCGAACGGTGTGCAGCCCTTCGGGCTTTATCAGCGCTATCAACTGACACTCCAGAAGCAGGCGGGCAGCCGCGCCGAACGCGCCAACCTACAGATCACGCTGCCGGTTGGCAGCCGCATTGTGAGCGTTACGCCCACCCCTTCGGACATCTTCTTGTTGGATGCGCCCATTATAGAGTTTCGCCTGACGCTGCTGACCGATCAACAGGTGGAGATCATCTTTGCACCGCCTGAGCCAACCACGCCCTAAGTGGGCGAGTCGAAAATCAAGGGGCTGGGCTGCTCCGCGCCCAGCCCTACACTGTCGTGTGGAGAGAGGGTTGGCTAGGCTATCACGCTATGGCGCACCCTGCATACTCCCGACCTTCACCACGCCCAACCAAGAAATCGGCTGCATTTATAGCCGCTTATTGGTATAATCATAGGCATACGTACTAGAACCGCGTGTGTGCTGCCTTCTAAGGTTGAGAAGGTAATTGCTTGGCGCAGCACGCACAAAGTTGGAGGCTTCTAGGGCTGTGAATAACCCACGTTTTCGTAACCTGTTTGTCTGGATTCTTATTGGCATTGCCCTCATGGCAATTTTTCTCGGCGTTCGCGGCGGCGGCGCACCTTCCGGTGAGCTGAAACTCAGCGAACTTGCCCAACAAATCATCAGTGGCACACCGCGCATTAGTGCGATTGCGGTTGCCCAAAACGAGGTGCGCGTCACCTATGCAGGCGGCAACCGCCCGCCAGCAGTTTCGCGCAAAGATGCTTCCATGCCGCTGCCAGAGCAGTTAATCAGCTTGGGCGTGCCGCCAGAGTTGGTTTCACAATTGCCCATTGAGTATGTGCCGCCCAGCGATTGGACACCTTTCCTCAGTTTGTTGATT
Organism: Anaerolineae bacterium; assembly: GCA_034432555.1. Classification (GTDB taxonomy): domain Bacteria; phylum Chloroflexota; class Anaerolineae; order Aggregatilineales; family UBA2796; genus CP2-2F. The sequence continues at coordinate 12,535 of DAOUBW010000014.1, read as the reverse complement.
TCACTGCTGCCGATCATTTTGATTGCGGGCTTCTTCTATCTGATGCTGCGCCAAGCGCAAGGCTCAAACAATCAGGCGATCTCGTTTGGGAAAAGCCGTGCGCGTATGTTCACCGGTGATCGCCCGACCGTTACCTTTGACGATGTGGCAGGCGCGGACGAAGCCAAAGAGGAACTGCGCGAGATTGTCGAGTTCCTCAAAGAGCCTGATAAGTTCATTCAGCTTGGCGCACGTATTCCAAAGGGCGTGTTGCTGGTCGGCAGTCCAGGGACAGGCAAGACGCTGCTTTCTAAGGCGGTCGCCGGTGAGGCAGGCGTGCCATTCTTCAGCATCAGCGGCTCCGAATTTGTCGAGATGTTCGTTGGCGTCGGTGCCTCACGGGTGCGCGATCTCTTTGAGCAGGCAAAGCGCCACAGCCCTTGCATCATCTTTGTGGATGAAATTGATGCGGTCGGACGCCATCGCGGTGCAGGTTTAGGCGGCAGCCATGATGAACGCGAGCAAACGCTCAACCAAATCTTGGTGGAAATGGACGGCTTCGACACCGATACGAATGTGATCGTGATCGCCGCCACCAACCGTCCCGATATTCTCGACCCTGCCCTGATGCGTCCCGGTCGCTTTGATCGGCGCGTCGTGCTAGATCGTCCTGATGTGAAAGGGCGTGAGGCGATTTTGCGCGTGCATACACGCGGCAAACCGCTTGCCTCCGATGTGGATTTGGGCGTGCTTTCGCGCACGACGCCCGGCTTCGTGGGCGCTGACCTTGAGAACCTCATGAACGAGGCGGCAATCCTTGCGGCGCGCAAGAACAAGAAAAGCATCTCCATGCGTGATTGTGAGGAAGCCATCTACCGTGTTGTGCTAGGTCCAGAGCGCAAGAGCCGCGTCATCAGTGAAGAGCAAAAGCGCCTGGTTGCCTATCACGAGGCAGGTCATGCTATTGTTGGGCATTTCCTGCCGTACTGTGATCCCGTGCGGAAGATCACCATTGTGCCGCGCGGCATGTCCGGCGGCTCGGTGCTGAGCGTGCCAGAAGATGACATGGGACCGGAAACACGCGCACGCATCAAAGATGCCATTGCACAAGCGCTGGGCGGGCGCGCTGCTGAGGCAATCGTCTTTGGTGAAGTGACCACCGGCGCAGGCGGCGGCAACAGCAGCGACCTCGCCACCGTGACGCGCTACGCCCGTGCCATGGTGACGCGCTTTGGCATGAGTGATCGGTTGGGTCCGATGATCTTCGGGCAGAAGGAAGAAATGGTCTTTCTTGGGCGCGAAATCTCCGAGCAGCGCGACTACAGTGAGGCAGTTGCCGAAGTCATTGATGAGGAAGTCAAGAAGATTGTGGATGAGGCGTATCAGCGCGCCCTGACCGTCATCCATGAACACCGCGACGCCCTAGAAGTGGTGGCACAGCGCCTGCTGGAAGTTGAGACGATTGACTATGAGGATTTCATGCAGTTGATGGGCGAATCGCCAGCCGGACGCCGCAAGCGCCCAGAGATGCTGCCCAAGCCTTCCGAGAAATCGGCGACGCAGCGCGAACAGCGCGACGATTTGCCGCCGCGCATGGGTGCCGCAGCCAGCCCTGCTTAAACCAATATGAAGGACGACAGGCGGCGGGTGAAAACCTGCCGCCTAACGGTTGTGGGAGAAAACACATATGAGCGAACAGGCAGTTGTGCGGCGTGGTATGGCACTTACGGACTTTCTGGAACGCAGCGCCGAAAAGCGCTTTGAGCTGATTGACGGCGAGGTTTACGAGATGAGTCCGAGTGTTTTAGCACACAGCATTTTGATTAGAGAACTGTTATTTGCCTTGAATACGGCTGCTCAAATGGGCGATCAGTGGGAAGTCTTTAGCGAGACAACTTTTATCGCGCCGGAGCAATCTGCCAGTAACTGGGTGGAGGACTCGTTAGTGCCAGATGTTGTGATGTTTGACAAGGCGGCTTTAGCAGTGCTGCGTGCAGATAAATCGCTTGTCACATCGCGCCCTGCTGCCCTCATTCCCGCCCTTGTTGCCGAAGTTCTCTCGCCAACGGATCGGCAAAGTGTCGTTGCACGCAAAGTGCAGCGCTACCTTGCGCTTGGCGTGCGCCTGATTTGGATCATTGATCCACAGGTGGAACAGGTGACGGTCTATACACACGGCAGCAATCAAGCTACCCTGCTTAGCGCTGCCGATACTTTAACTGCCAACGATCTGCTGCCGAACTTTCAGCTTGCCCTTAACGCCTTCTTTGCCTTGTAGCCGCTTCTTCCAGCTTCTAAATCTCTAGCGCGATGGACATGCCTCAGCATGTCCCGTTTTTTGTTATTACAGCATTATAGCGTGTGCGTTAGGTTGCGCTATAGTTTTAATATCGTTTATATATCATACATTGAGGGCGGCGATGCCAATCACCCAAGTGCTGGAAGAAAACGGGCGGATTTTGCGCGTTATCTTCGTTGATCCGTGGTCAGCGGAGGAGATGCTCAAAGAATTCGAGGACACCAAGCACTACCTCGATAAAGCCACTCGCCCTATCCATCTTTTGGCAGATATGAGGGGCGCTAACCGCACCACGCCCGGCGCGCTGCGCGCCCGCGAGGCGCCTATGCTGCATCATCCAATGGGTGGGCAAGTCGCTGTGTTTGGGATGAATGCGGTTGGGCGCACCTTGGCTGAAACTGTCTTTCGCCTGACACGCTTTCGGCGGGCGCGCTTTTTTGACTCGGAAGCAGAGGCACTTGCCTATTTGCGTGGGCTGATTGCAACTGACCAGATTGGCGAATAAGCTCAGCGCCATTCTTCAGAAATTATTCACAAGCATAATAAAGTGAGTATGCCATACTGATCATGGCATAGCATACTGATGGAGTGAACCCAATGCCTGTGTATCAGTCGCTTGAAGAAGATGGGCGCATTTTGCGTGTCCAGTTCGTTGACCCGTGGCGCGCTGAGGAAATGATCGCTCATTTTCCAGAGGCAAAACGCATCTACGACGCTGCAACCCAACCTGTTCACCTGCTGATTGATATGACGCGCAACCGCAACGGATCGCCTAATGCACTGCGCGCCCGTGAAGCGCCTGCCGTCAACCACCCAATGGCAGGCGAGATCGCAGTGTACGGCGCATCATCCTTTATCAAGACGCTCGGTACAGTTGTTTTCCGCTTAGCGCGTGTTGACAACGCCAAGTTCTTCAACACAGAGGCGGAAGCCCTCGCTTATCTCCGCCAAAAGATTGGGCAAGCCGCCGCTGTGCCAAATGCAGATTGACGCTATGCTTAAGTGGAGAGGTTCGCTCACTTAAGAAAGTCGGTAGGTTCTATGAGCGCGCCCGCCGCTAACATGCTTAGCGTGTCATGTCAATCAGGATGCCCTCAAAGGTATCGCACTCAGTGACCAGCGCATTAACCACTTTTTGGAAGTATTCCGTGTTGATGAGTGACATCTCAGCATTGTGCATACACGAGAACACAAACTTGCCGCTGATCTGCTCGATGCACCAAAAGCCGATCTTATTCTGCGCGCTGCGCTTGAGCAGAATGGTTGAGAGGTAGTGCGGAATGCGATCCTCTGAATCGAACTGCGCCATGCTTGGCACGGAGAATTCGAGCGTCGTGTCATAGCGCACAATCCACAATGATTGGGTGCGCCCTGAGCGCATACTAAACTTGATCACGGCGCGTTTGTCGTTAATATCAGCGATTTTCCAGCCGATCTGATCGCAATAGCGCTTGATCGTCCCTTGAAAGTTCATCCCTGAGAACAGTGCTGCAAAGCTAGACATGGCGACCTTTCTTAAAGTTAATACGTCGCAAGTCGTTTAAGCCAGTATATGCCCAATTTAACGCGAGAGCAAGCAGGACTTTTGTCTATTGCTGTGCTGCACGCCGCACGTATTCCGTCAGCAGGCGCACGCCGTAGCCCGTTGCACCGTTCGGATAGAGCGGATTATCAGGCAGATCGTTGGCTACACCGGCGATGTCAATGTGCGCCCAAGCGGGATAACTGGTGAAGCACTTCAAAAAGACGGCGGCAATGTTCGCGCCGCCGAATCTGCCGCCGCTGTTCTTAATGTCCGCCGTCTTCGACTCGATCAGCTTCTCATAGTCGCTGAACATCGGCAACACCCACAAGCGCTCGCCGCTGCTGTTGGCGGCTGCCAAGAGCGTTTCACACAGCCCCTCATCGGTAGCGTAGACGCCTGCCGCTGCCGTGCCAAGTGCGATCACCATCGAGCCAGTCAGCGTGGCAATATCTACCACCGCCGCGGGCTTGTAGCGCGCCGCGTAAACCAGTGCATCGGCAAGCACCAAGCGCCCTTCGGCATCTGTGCTGATGATCTCAATGGTCGTGCCGTTGCTGGCGGTCAGCACTTCGCTAGGCAGGTAGGCATCGCCGCTGATCATATTGAAGGTAGCTGGCACTAAGCCGACCACATGGCGCGGCACCTCTAAGGCGGCGATAGCCTGCATTGCACCAAGCACTGCCGCGCCGCCTGCCATGTCGTTTTTCATCGGCACCATGCCCTCAGCGGTCTTGATGCTATAGCCGCCAGTATCAAAGGTGATGCCCTTACCAACTAACACAATACTTTTGCCCTCAGCCGCACGCTCCGCCTTATGCTCCAAGACGATGAACTGCGGCGGTATGGCGCTGCCGCGTGCCACACCCAGCAGGGCGCCCATCTTGAGCGCTTCCATCTCGGCGCGTCCCAATACTTGAACCGTCAGGTTGTGCTGGGTGGCAATTTGGCGGGCAGTTTCGGCAAGGTGTTGCGGTGTGCAGATGTTTGGTGGCAAATTGACCAGTGTTCGGGCAAGGCGCGTTGCCTCGCCGAGTGCTTGCCCGGCGTTCATGCCGCGCTCAACCGACTCACGGTCGGCGGCGGCGCCTTCGGGTAGTACAACGGTGAGTGTTTCAGGCAGAGCTGACGGTGGCTCGCTGCTTTTTTGCCCGTGATAGTGGTAGGTTGCCAGCAGCGCAGCTTCCACACAGGCTTGGGCGCAAAGCTCAGCGCTGAGCGTGCTGCCTCTGCCGTGCAGCGTGCTGGCAACCGTTTTCGCTTTCAAATCGCGTGCCTTTTGCACGCCGACAGCTGCCGCACGCCGCAGCACATCAAGGGTAAGCGCCTCACGCTTGCCCAACCCAAGCAGGATCAGGCGGCGGGCGGGCAGCGCACCGCGTGGGTACAACACGGCGGTCTGCGAGGCTTTGGCGGTAAAATCGCCGCTGCTGATCAAATCGGCAAGCGCACCGCCGAGCGCTTCGTTCGCCATAGCGGGCGATTTATGTAAATCTTCGCCCTCATAAAGGCTGAGGATGAGCGCATCTGCTTCGGCAAGGTGCGGCGAAGCAATGGTGAGGGAAAACTGCATTGGTTAAACGTCCTTTTTAAAAAATGCAGGGTGTAACGATGGGGCAATTTTACTCGGTGCGCGGCGCAAAGGCGAATAGACCTGCTTGCTTATGGTAACAGGCGCACGGTCGCCACTTGCAAATCGGCAAGGCTGGCGGCATTGACATCCACACCCAGAAACAGACGCAAGTCACCCTCGGCGGCATTCGGCGGCAGCGCCATCACATGATAACTGCTGAAGCTGCCGCGCTGCCAAACTTCAGGCGGCAGGCGGTCTATGACGCCGGCGATAGGAATGCCATCTGCACCAAGCAAGTTGAGCTTGATCTCCACCGTTTGGCGCGGCACGAACTGCACCTGCCAATCGAGGCGGACGCGCACCAAATCGCCAGCGCGCAGCGCACGCCCAATCGCAACATTGATCAGGTGTAAATCTTGGCGTGCAAAACGCGCACTCAGGTTCACAGCCACGCCGTGATCATCGAGGGCTGCCCAATTCACCACGCGCTGATAGACGCTCAGCGTGCTGCTCTGAAAAACTTGCGCGTATGTGGTGCTGAAATTGTCCCAACCAACCGACTCGCCATCGCGTAGCACGACGACATCTGGCGCGTAGCGAAACATCAGGAAGCGGTCGCGCTGAACAGGCACAAGCACGCCATCCAGATCGAGGATACGGCGCGGTAAGGCATGGTAGCCGATCAGGGCAGCGTCGTTCGCCGCGATTAGCGCATCGGGCGCTGTGTTTTCCGCCAACCACGCGCCAATGATCCGCCCATCAGGCAGTTCGTCCAGTTCGGCGTAAAAGCGAATGCGCGCCCAGTTGGGCAAGGGCAGCGCCACATGGGTTGGCGTGTAGGCAGCCTGCATGAGCAACGCAACACTGATCGGGATCACAAGGGCAGGCGCGGCAAAACGGCGCAGTGCCGACCAACTCTGCGCGGCGGCGGCGAAGGTGAGCCAGAGCGCGATGAGGGCGGCATACGGTGCAGCAAGCATTGCCAAACCTAAACTCACGCCGCTCCACAAGGGGCGTTTTTCACGGAGTGCCAGCCCGCCAAGCAAGCCGAACGCCAGCATCAAGGTGATCAGTGGTGAAGGCTGAATGAGCATAAGCAGGGCATACAGCGCGCCAAGCCAAACCTGCCCGCGCCACAGGTATAGGCACAGCGCACCGACAGCGACTGCCAGCGTGTTGATCAGGTAGCTGCCCAGTGAAGGCTCGACGCCAAACCGATGCAGCAGGGCAAGCGCAGCTGGCGCTAACGGGAAGGTCGTCACTTGCCCTTCAAAGGTGCCGTAGAGCAAGCCGCGCCCTTCGGCAAGGTTCACAGCAAAGCGGTAGAGCGTGTAATTTGCCTCTGCCTCATAGAGGTTGCCGATCAGTGGTGCGCCCAGGGCGCCGATCAGTAGGAAACCTAAAAAATAACTGAATTTCCGCATTTGTTATCCATTTAGCACGCCGTTCGCCTTGAAAAGGCTATATGCTTACTTTACAATACAACGCAACCAATTGCTAACCAAAAGACTGCCGTTAGGCAGTTTCAATCACCCTACACCGCACTCACATTGTTTAACTGTACGTTCGGAGCGGAATCATCCCATGAGAAATCTCTTTCGTCTATTGTCTGTGGTGGTGTTAGTGCTGTGCCTATTGATGCCAACCTTCGTCGGCGCGCAGCTTTCGGCGCGCACCGTGATCACGCCACAAAATGCCGACCAACTGACCGAACTTGCCGTTATCACGGTGAAAGGCAACGGCACACGCGGCATCTCCGGGATTGCCCTCAGCCCTGATAACCGCTTGCTGGCGCTTGCCATGCGCGATAGCACTGTTCGGCTGTGGCAAATTGAGCCACCGCAGGAACTTTTTGTGTTAAAGGCGCACGAGAGCGTTGTAAACGCCGTCAGCTTCAGCATGGATGGCAAGTACGTCATTTCCGCCAGCAATGACCGCACCATCCGCTTTTGGCGGGTGGAGACAGGGCAAGAGGATAAGCAGCTTGGACCTGCCCGTGCGCCTGTCACCAGCCTTGCCTTGAGTCCGAACGGGCGCTGGATGGTCAGCGGCGCCATTGATGAGCTGGTCAGCCTGTGGACGGTGCCGGATGGCAACCGCGAAAAGGTCTTGAAAGGGCATCGCGGCGCGGTGCTGAGCGTTGCCTTCAGCCCGGATAGCCGCACTTTTGCCTCCACCGGTACGGATAAGGTTATCTACATTTGGGATGTCGAAAGTCGCGCTCAGGCAGGCGTGCTGCAAGGCGCAGCCAACCAACTGCTGGCGCTTGCCTACAGCCCAGATCGAATTATACTGGCGGCTGGGGAGCGCGCCGCGCCGCGCAGTGCCGTTCACCTGTGGAATGCCCGCAGCGGCGCCGCCCTTGGCACTCTGAAGGGCATTCAAGGGCAGTTGGCAAGCCTTGCCTTCAGCCCGGACGGTGGCTTGCTGGCAGTCGGCGGCGGCAATGCCACCACCGAAGTATGGGACATCGCCACACAGACGCGCCTTGTTTCCCTGAGCGTGCCGAACGCACCTGCTCAACAACTGGTGAACAGCCTGACCTTCAGCGCGGATGGCACACTGTTAGTTGCCACCAACGATGCTGAGCGCGTCACGATCTGGGGCATTCCCTGAAGGCGATGGCAATCGGTCGTCCTTAAAAATGCCGAAAGGCGGCGCTGTAGCCAAACAATCAGGCGCGGGCGGGTAGGGCTGGCAGTAGTCAGATTCGTTGCGGAAAATCTATATATCTGTAAGCTACCCGATTCGGCACAGACCATGCTAAAATAATCCCATGAATGACTCACCTTCACCCAACACTTCCGCCGAAACCCTGCCCGGACTGCTCTTTGTGCTTGTCGGACCTTCGGGTGTGGGCAAAAACGCCGTGATTGACGCTGTGATGCAGCGCCTAACCTATCTGCGTCGCCTGCCGACTGCCACCACACGCCCACCGCGCCCCGATGAACAAGAAGGGCGCGAACATTTCTTCGTCTCGATGGCGCGCTTTGAGGAAATGGTCACCGAAGGCGCCTTCATTGAGCATCAAGAAGTGCATAGCGGCAAGTTCTATGGCACGGTCTACCGTGTTTTTTACGAGGCGCTGCGCGATGGCGCCCACTTGATCGCCGATATTGACATTCGCGGCGCGACGGCTATCCGCGCTGCTTTCCCCAACAACTTCATCTCGATTTTTGTGCTGCCGCCCAGCCTTGAAGTGCTGCGGATGCGTATTATCCAGCGCGGTAAGATGGAGGCTGCCGAGATCGCCGAACGCCTAAAGCGCGCCGAGGAGGAGGAACTGCCGCGTGCTGCCGAATGCGATTATCGCGTGGTGAACGACCGCCTAGAGGATTGCGCCGCTGAAGTGGTGAGCATCATCACCGCCGAAATTACCGCCCGCGCCCAAGTGCGCCCTTAACGCAGCACGTCTCAATAGCAAAGGCGGACGCTGCCGCCCGCCTTTGCCACTGCTGAGAGAAACACCTGAGACTCGTGCGCGGTGCTGTTGCGCGCCGTGCAGTCGTCCCGCCGCTAGGCGACGGGAATGGTGAACTTGAACTTAGAGCCTTTGCCCAGTTCGCTCTCTACCCAGATGCGCCCGCCGTGCATTTCGACAAGGCGCTTGGTGATTGCCAAGCCTAAGCCGGTGCCGCCCGCTCGCCGTGAGGATGAGCCATCTACTTGGCGGAACTGCTCAAAGACCTCGCCCAAATGCTCTGGGGCGATTCCGATGCCGGTATCCTCAACGCTGATCATGACCACCTTATCATCTGGCACGTGCTGCGCCACGACGCGCACCTCGCCCTCGTTGGTGAACTTGACGGCGTTACTCATCAGGTTGTTCAGGATTTGGCGCAGGCGAATGCGATCGGCATCCAACGTGGGCAGGTTCGCAGGCAAGCTAGACGATAGGCGCACCGGCTTATCTTTGACGAGGATTGCCGTGATCCGCTGCACTTCATCTACTGCCTCTGCCAATTCGGTTGGCTCACGATCTAACTCTAGGCGTTCAGCTTCGATCTTAGCAAGATCGAGGATGTCGTTGATCATACTCAGCAGGTGTTTACCGCTCTCATGAATTGCCTGTACGTCCTCTATCGCCTCTTCGGGCAATTCACCGTCTACGCCGTCAATCATCACCTCTGCATAGCCAATGATCGAGTTGAGCGGCGTCCGCAGCTCATGCGACATTGAGGCGAGGAATTCGTTCTTGAGGCGGTCGAGCTTGCGCGCTTGTTCTGCCGTTTGCACCTGCTGTTGGTAGAGCCGTGCATTCTGCACCGCCACCGCGATCTGGTTGGCAAGCGCGGTCTTGATACGCACTTCTTCATCGTCAAAGCGCCCAACTTCGTCGCTCTGCACGTCCAGCACACCAATCAGCTGATCGCCCACGATCATTGGCACTGCCATCTCAGAGCGCGTTTCGGGCAGCAGCGGGTTAGGCAGGAAGTTATCATCATCAAACACGTCGTTCACAACCACGGCCTGCCGCGTGCGAGCCGCCTGTGCCACTAATGAGCGGGGGCTGCTTGCGTTGATGCGGCGCCCCTCCGCCTTCATGATCTGCCCAATTTCGCCGGCGCCTGCTGCCAACACAAGGTTGTTGTGTTCGGCATCGAATAGGTAGACATGGGCATGGTAAAGGTTGAAGCGCTCTTTGGTCAGGTCTGCAACAGTTTGCAGCAGTTGGTCAATGTCCAGCACCGTGGCTGCGGTTGCGCTCACTTCTGCCACCACTGCCAGCTCGTTAGCGCGGCGCTCCAGCAACGCTTGCTGCTTGATTTGTTCAGTAATGTCGCGCACCACGAAGTAAACGCGGTCATCAGGGACGTTTGGTTGTGCATTCCAAGAGAGCGTGCGGTAGCTGCCATCTTTGGTGCGGTAGCGGTTGATGAAGGCGATGGTGGTGCTGCCTTCGGCAATTTGGCGGGCTGCCTCTCGGTTGGTTGGCTCAACGTCGTCGGGATGGACAAACTCGATGTAGGGGCGCGAGGTAAGTTCCTCGATTGTCCAGCCGAGCGTGCGTTCCCAGGCCGGATTCAGGCGCTTGAAGGTGATATCACTCAAACCGGAAACGCCGATCAGGTCAACCGAGTTTTCATAGATACGATTGGTTTCCTCAAGGGCGCGGCGGATTTCTTCTTGGGCTTGGCGAACGGCGGTCACATCTTGGCTCATAACCATGCCGGCGATGATCTGTCCATCGCGGTCACGGACAGGCAGGGTGAACTGCTGCCAAAGCTTGCCGCCAAACGGCACTTCGGTAACGCGAGACTCACCGACTAGCGCACTGATGTACTGTGGTTCAAGGGCTTGGGCGATCTCTGATGACCACGCCTCGTAGATGGTTTTGCCTTCCATATCCTTGCTCAAGCCGGCATCGGCAAGCCCGGAACCATCAACTAGTTTGTAACGCAGTTCATGGTCATAGAGGACGATAGCGCCGTTCGGGAAGTTGCGTGCAAATGCCTGATAAATTTCTTCACTTTCACGAAGGGCTGCCTGTGTACGTTCAATTTTCTCGAATGCTTGTGTGTTCTGCACGGCAACAGCAATCTGTGCGGCAAGTGCGCCCTGCACGCGGATATCCTCATCCGTGAAATAACCGACCTGATCGCTCTGCACGTCCAGCACGCCAACCAACTGATCGCCGACGAGCATGGGCAGCGCCATCTCAGCACGGGTGTTTGGCAGCAGCGGGTTTGGCAGAAATTCAGGGTTGATTGCCACATCGTTCACGATGATAGCTTGCCGCAAGCGTGCCGCACTTGCCACCAACGAGCGCGGATGGTTCAATGGAATGGAACGCCCTTCTTGGCGCATCGCGCGCCCTGCTTGCCCAGCACCTGCCGCTAACGCAAGATTTTTACCTTCTGCATCCAACAGGTAGACATGCGCGTGATAGAGACCGAAGCGCGTCTTGGTTAAGTCTGAAAAGGTTTGCAGCAGCTTGTAGGTATCACGAATAGTTGCCGCAGCGGCGCTCACCTGCGCTACTGTTTCCAGTTCGGCAGCACGGCGGCGTGCATTTTCTTGCTGTACTTTTAAGTTCGTAACTTCATAGCGAATAGCAATATACTTGCGCGGCTTGCCGTTCTCATCCAGCAGCGGCACAATAGTCGTGTCTACCCAGTAGATAGTGCCATCTTTAGCGCGGTTGCGAAGTTCGCCACGCCACACCCTCCCATTGGCAATGGTTACCCACAGATCGCGGATGAACTCTTTAGGATGGTAGCCGCTGTTGATGATGCGATGATCCTGCCCTAGCAGTTCCTCGCGGCTGTATTTGGAAATCTCACAGAACTTATCGTTCACATACTCAATTTTGCCTGTGACATCCGTCACGGCAACGATGGCAGCCGCATTCAGTGCGCCGCGAAATTGCTCGGCTTCGCGCAGTGCCTCGCGCAGATCGGCTTCGGTGCTAGGCGGAACATCCGCGTTGCCCATAAAGGCGTGAACTGCTTCTAGGACAACTTCTTTGCCGTGCGCCTGTACGAGTTTCTCCAAAGCCTCTGCAATTTGTTTTGAATCCACTTTTGGTTGCAGCATAAGATTTACCACTCTCTCGGTGTTTGCTCTCTGCCTTCTGTTATAGAATCGATTCTGAGGTGGCTGCATCACAATGCTATTCCAATGCTTTAAGAAGCACTCAGCGCAGAAATAGCGCCTAAATTAGATTTGTGCGGCGTTATAAAAAGGCAGTCTTTTGATGATCAAAGGCAGCGGTGGTTATTCTGCACACAGCGCACCTGATGCCGAGACAAATATGGGCATTCAGATTGGCTTTATTACCGTGCTTGCCTTCACCGCCGTCATCGCTTTGATGGTCGGCTTTGGTGGTATGGCTGGCGGTGTAGTGGGCGGCGTGCTGTTTGGCATCTTGGGCGGTGCGTTGAACCAGAACAATCGCTCTGCTGGCGTGGTGATCGGTGTATGCATCGGTGTTGGCGTTGGCGTCGGTTTGAGCATGAACGGTATGATCGGCGCGATCCTCGCCTTGTTTGGCTTGTTCGTCACCTATTGGCAAGGGCGCACTCAAAGCCGCCGTTGAAGCACTGCGCGCCCGTTCAGCTAGGGCGCGCAGGCATTTCAAAAGCCTTTAGCCGTTCGCTTGGGTAAGCTGTGCCTCAACCGCCTCGACCAAGCGCTTGCGATCTAGAGTCGCCTTCTGCCA
>DAOUBW010000013.1:0-378874 GCA_034432555.1 Anaerolineae bacterium | reverse complement strand
AAGCGCGGGTCGGATTTCTCCCGACCCGCGCGGCACTCACCGCTTGCCTGAATAAATCTCGATCTTGTAGCGAATCAGGCGAAGATGATCCTGTAACTCACAAACGCGCTGTTCCGCCTCTTGCTGAAGCGTTCGCAGCATCTCAACGCGCTCTGGCAACGTTTCATCGCCTTGCCGTTGCAATTCAGCGTAGCGTTGCATGTGCTGGATGGACATGCCGGTTGCGCGCAGCTTGTTTAGGAAATCAATCCAACCGACATCCTCATTCGAGTAGCGGCGGTGCGTGTTCTGGGCGCGATGAATGGGATGGATCAGCCCAATGCGCTCGTAGTAGCGCAGGGTATGGACGCTTAAACCGGTTGCCGAGGCAACCTGCTGAATAGTCAGCAGTTGGGCTTGATCGTAAGCGATGTTCATAGTCTGTCTACCTACTCATTCACCTCAGGGAATTTGCGTTCAGGGCGCACCATTTGCAGCTCGGCGGTGGCGCGTGCCAGTTCGCCTTGCGCGGTGCGCTTGATCACAATCAGGGTCAGATCGTCAAACTGCGGCTCGCTGCCCGTGAAATTGTCCAGCGCGCTCACAATGCCCTTCTCAATTTCGGTGGCAGTTTGCTGACGATAATGGGTGATTGTACTGTGCAAGCCGATCAGCCCAAATTCCGTGCCATCACTGCGAAGGGCATCGGTAATGCCATCCGTATAGGCAACCAATACATCACCTGGCGCAATGGTACAGCTTTTCTTCTCCAGCTTGATCTTATCGACCACCCCTAGCGCAATGCCTTTGGAGGAAAGCTCTGTGCAAGACCCATCGGCAGCCATCAGCAGGGGCGGATTATGCCCACAGTTGGCGTAGGTAATTTCACCATGCACAGCATCCCAAACGCCATACCAAACTGTCACAAACATATCCGAACGGCTATCCGAGAGCAGCAGTTCGTTCACGCGCATCAGCGTTTCGGCAGGGTCGTCACGGCTGAAGGCGGCGGCGCGAATGTTGGTGCGGCAAAGCGCCATGAAGAGCGCGGCAGGCACGCCCTTATCAGCGACATCGGCAATCACAATGCCCCATTTGCCGTTTTTCAGCGGGATAAAATCATAGAAATCGCCGCCGATTTGGCGTGCCGCACGGTAGAAGGTTGCAATTTGCCAGCCGGGCAAGTGCGGAAGCTGCTGCGGCAAGAAACTGCGCTGAATGCGCTGTGCTACATCTAGCTCGCGCTCTAGGCGCTGCCGTTCGTTGGACTCAGCTTGCAGGCGCGCCGTTTGCAGCGCCAAAGCCGCCTGATGGGCAATCCCGTTCAGGATGTTTAGGCGGCGGTTGGCGTCGCCGCTTTTGCTGGGCGGATCAACAAACATCGCGCCGACCAGCATACCTCTGGCAACTAAGGGCATCACCCACAGCGTGGACATGCCGAACAAGCGCACCAAATCCTCTGGCAGCGGATGCTCTGTGCCGCTGCCAACCATAATGGGTTCAACGCAATCGCATAGCACATCCAGCAGGGGATGATCGCTTATGATCAGCGTGCGGAAAGCCGCAATTGCGCTCGGCTCTAGCCCGCGTGCCATGCCATTGCTCAGCGTCTTCAGCTCAGCATCCCACGCCAAAATGCCGCAGCGCCGCACATCTACCAACATCAAGGTCAGGCTGACCAACGTCTCCAGCATCTGCGAGAGTTCAAGGGTGCTGCTCATCGCCTCTGCCACTGAGAGCAGCGCTGAAGTCACCCAAGCCTCTTCCTCTTTGGCAGCAAAAAGCTGCGCCACTTCAATGGCAAGGGCTGCCTGATTGGCAAAGGCATCAATGATCTTGATGTCCTCATCATCAAACTGGTCGGCAGCGACGCGCTCTAATGCCAGCAAGCCGATCTCGCGCCCACCGATCTGCATTGGCGCAAACAGGCGGTCGCCTGCATTCTCGGCGAGCGTCTCATCAGGCGTCTGCATCAGGCGCAGCAGCGCCCAAAGGCGCTCTGTTGCCCGATCATCGGCAGGGAAAGTCTGTTCCAACACCGCTTGTTCGTTCAGCTCACCGCGTGCAGCGCGCACAATGTAATCGTTTTCCTCAGGGCGCAGCAGTGCAATAAGCGCCGCCTCATGATCAACCACTTGGCGCAGGCTGTTCAAGAGTTCATCCAGCACGCTTTTAACATCCCGCGACGAGACAAGCGCCTCGCTGACATCGCGCAGCGTCTCGGCAAGCACACGGCGGCGCGTCTCGACGGCGAACAGGCTGGCGTTACGCATTCCGATGGCGACTGTATCCGCCAGCGCCTGCACCAGCGTCACATCTTCAGGCGTAAAGTCGTCGGGCTGTGGCGATTGAATATCAAAGACACCCAGCACATGGTTGCCTATTGTGATCGGCACGGTCATCTCGCTGCGGCTGTCTTCCAAGCCAATGCCGACCACATAGCGTTGATCGGACTGGACATCGCCGCTGACCAATGCCTGCCCGGTGCGCGCCACCCATGGGATAAAGCCGTTATCGTGGATGTTGTACGCAAGCTGCTCGATTGACCAACGCGCACTATGCACGCCGCTGCCGCTGCGAAAGACGACTTTATCGCCCACGCGCAAGAACAGATGCACACGGTCGTAGCCGAAATAATCGGCAACCAGATCAACCACCTCATCTAGCAGATCGTTAATGTCGAGGATGGAGACGACAGCGCGTGAGGCTTCTGCCATAGCATTAATGCGCTCTGCCTGCCGCCGTTCGGCATCGTAGGTCTGTGCTTCTTGCACGGCAAGCGCTAATTGCCCTGCCAAAGATTCCAGCATGAACACATCTTCGGTCTTAAAGGCATTCGGCTGATTGCTCTGCACATCCAGCACGCCCAGCACACGCCGATCCACCACCAGTGGGGCGCAAAATTCGCTGCGCGTATGTTCTAACACGGTGACGGGCAAATAGCGCCTATCCGCCAAGACATCCGAGACGTTCACTGTCTGCGCGTTCAAGGCTGCCCAACCGACTAAGCCTTCGCCGTTCTTCAAATGCAGGCTGCGCCGATCAAATTCGTCATGGCTGCTGGCACGTAAGCGCACCTCGTTGGTGCGTTCATCATAGGTGAAGATGTTCACGGCGTAGTAGCCGAACTGCTCATGCACCAGATTCACGATCTGGCGGAACAGGTTGGCAAGCGATTGTGTGGTGGTGATGCGCCGACTCAGTTCGCTGATGACGCGCAGTTGGTTAGCACGGTCGCGGGCTTGAGCATACAGCTGTGCGTTGTGGATGGCGCCGGCTGCCTGATTTGCCAACAGCGTGAGCAAGCGCAGCGATTCGGCGGTGTAGCGGTCGGCTTCATCACTTTGCACAGCGATCACGCCGATGCTCTCGCCACCGGCAATCATCGGCACAAAGAGCGCCGAACGCGGCGGATTGACTGACTCGTAGGCAGGGCGCGCCGGCAGCGTGTCCCACTCACGCTGAAAATCGCCCACGCGTATGCCTTGCGCGGTGCGCCGCACATGCCCCACCAAGCCGCTGTTTGCCTGCCCCGCAAAACGGATTTCAGGCAGCCGTTCGCCGTGCCGCACCCAGACCTTGATCAGATAATCGTCGCCCTCAAACAAGCCGATCTGAAAATCGCTGGTATCGGCAATCTTGTTCGCCTGTTGATAGACGATTTCGCACAGCGCGTCGAGCTTAAGCTGCGCGCCGAGAATGGCACGCCCAACATTCGCCAGAATGTCCAGATCGGCAAGGTGTTCGGGCGTGGCGCTGCGACCGCGCCGAAAGCCGCGTGCATAGCCTGCCAACAAGCCTGCCGCCAACAAGCCCGCGCTGAGCAGGCTAACCAGAATTATCAGCAGCGGTGTATCCACACCCGCTCCTTATCCCTCTAGCGAACGTGCCGCTTCGTCTGTGGCGTTGGCAAGCGTAAAAATCGTGTCAAAGCCCGACATCTCAAAGACTTCGCGCACCCGCCGCGTCAGCGCCGAAAGCGCGAGGCTGCCGCCGCGTTCCTGAGCGCGCCGCATCACGGTCAGCAGCACTTTCAAGCCCGTGCTGGAGATGTAATTCACAGTTTGCATCTCCACTACAAGGCGCGTGAAGCCTGCCTCAAGCTGCGCCAGCAGGGCTGCCTCAAGCTGCCTACCATTGGCACTGTCAATGCGCCCACTAGGCGTGATGACACGCACGCCATTCGCCAGTGTGCGGGCGGGGAAGGGATCGGGTTGCTCTGCACTGTGGGAGTCGCCCACGTTCGGGTTGTGCTGCGTCATGATGAGCGTGTTGCGTCCGTCACGGTATTCGTATTGCACCGTATCCATCAGCTCTTGAATAAAAAACCACCCTAAACCACCGGGCTGGCGATCTTTCAAGGGGATGCTGCGATCAGGTGCGGGCAGCGTGGTTGGGTCGAAGGGTGGGCTATCGTCATGCAGGGTGATGCGAAAAGCACCGGGCAGGGCTTGGCAGATAATCTCAATTCTGCCTGGCTGCCCTTGCCTGCCATAGCCATGCTCAATGATGTTGGTGCACCATTCTTCAGTGGCAAGTTCACAATTATCCGCTTGTTTGTCGTTCAGCCCGGCTTGGCGCGCCGTCTCGCGCACAAATTGGCAAGCCTCTGGCACGCGCGCCAGTTCACCGAGCAAAATAAAGCGCCGTTCTTGCGGCATCATGGCAACCCCGCGCCTTAAAAGCTGCCGACTGCCTCAACTTGGGTCGGGAAAATCTGGAAAAGTTCCAACAAGCCCGCCAACTGGAACACATCCTGCACACGCTGCGAAGGGCTGGCAATCCGCAAGTCGCCGCCACCGGCGCGCACCTTCTTAGCGGCTGAAACGATCTCGCGCAGCCCGGCGCTGCTGATATATTCAACGTTGCTCAGGTCAATCACCAATTGGGTGTGTCCGGCGTCAATCTGTTCGTTCAGCGACTCGCCCAATTTGGTTGCGTTAGGGCTATCCACGCGCCCGGAAACTTCGACAAGCGTAACGCGGCGCATCTCGGAAACACTAATGTGCATGAACTTCGCTCCAATGGTTAAGGAATTATCAAGAGGCATTATAGCGCAAGCGCGGCGAATTTATCAATGTGGCGGCAAGATGGCAGACCAGCACCTTCCCCGTTGACATCCGCCGCCGAATCGGGCATAGTTGTGCGGTTGTGTTCAACAATCCTAGTCAACTCAGTGTGGAAATCCTATGCAAAATCAAGACCTCAGCCAACCGCGCACAGCGCGCCAATTTCTGCGCCTATTTCTAAGCGGCTTTGCGATGGGCGCTGCCGATGTGGTGCCAGGTGTTTCGGGCGGCACGATGGCGTTCATCTTGGGCATCTATGGCACGTTGCTAAACGCCATTAAATCCTTTAACCTAACGGCGATTCGCTTGCTGCTCAGCCGCAAAATCGGCGCACTTTTGCAGCACATCTCGTTTTTCTTCTTGTTGGCGCTTGGCGCAGGCATCGCCACCGCTATCCTTGCTTTGGCAAATGTGCTGGGCAATGCCCTAGAGCAGCAGCCGACATTGGTCTATGCCTTTTTTGGCGGCTTGGTGATTGCCTCAATCGTCGCGGTTTCGCTGATGCTGCGCTGGAACCTCACAACCTTAATTGCGATGGCGGTCGGTGCAGTCTTCGCCTTTTGGCTGGTGGCGCTGCCAGAGCTAAGCGATGCCGATCATTCGCTGCCGGTGCTGTTCGTCAGCGGTGCGGTTGCCATTTGCGCCATGATTCTGCCGGGCATTTCTGGCTCGTTTATCCTGCTGATCTTGGGACAGTATAAATTTGTGCTGGATGCAGTCCGTTCGCTGGACGTGGTGAGTGTGGCGGCGGTTGGGCTGGGCGCCGTAGTCGGCATTCTGGCGTTCTCACGGGTGTTAAGCTGGCTTTTGAAGCACTACTACAATGTGACGGTGGCGGCGTTGGTCGGCTTCATGATCGGATCGCTGCGGCGCATTTGGTTGGAAGCCGAAGCGGGCTTGAGCAAACTCCCGCAGGTTGGTGCGGGCGAGATCGCGCTGATCATCGGCTTGTTTGTGGTGGGCTTTGTGCTGGTCAGCGCAATTGATCACCTGCAATCAGGGCGTAATCCACTCTTTGCGCTCTTTCGGCGCGGCACGCGCGAGAAGGTTGCTTAAGCAAGGCGCGTATGCGGGCGAGATGCTGTTATCTCGCCCGTGTGGTGCGTGCCTTAGATCAACACCTGCACGTCATCGCCTTCAAGGCGCACCTCAAAACGCTGCACGTCTTGTGTGGCGGGCATGGAAAGCACCTTGCCCGTCGTGATGTCGAAGCGTGCGCCGTGCCGTGGACACTCGATCTGCACACCGTCTAGCTCACCTTCGGCAAGCGGACCGTCATCATGGGTGCAAACATCCTCAATGGCATAATAGGTGCCGCCCACGTTGAAAATAGCGATATAGCGCCCTTTGATCTCCACAACGGTGCGCTCGCCGGATTTGAGATCAGCCGCCTTCGCCACCGTGATATAGTCTGACATTGGTGCGAACCCTTTCTGTGATGATTCAACTGCTTATGATGGTGGTGATCTTAGCGTTTTGCGCTGTTCAAGACAACTGGTGTGGTGCTTAAGGGCGATACATATGGCTTTGGCAGCGCACAACCACATTCTTCAGCACACCCTTCAAAGTAAAAGTTTGCGCGCCCGCCCGATTCAGTGTATCAACAAGGGTGTACCCAAGGATGGTTTACCGTGCAAGCAACTTCTGAAAATCGGATCACAGGGTTTTTCTTGCTCACCGCTTTGGTAGTGGTGCTGCTCGTCCCAATTGTGTTGCTCTACCGCGAGGCTGTGCGCGCCTCGCCGTTGGCTGGCGAAGACCTGCGCCTTGCGGCGGGCTTTCTTGGCACAGGCGCCAGCCGTGCCTCGGATATTTCGCTGCTCGCCTATGTGTTTCTACTGGTGCCGGGCATGATCTACGGCTATGTGGCAGCCCGCCGTCATATATTCGTGCCGCAGCACAAATACGCCATGACCTTTGTCACCGTGCTGAACTGGGCACTCATCGCCTATGTGATGGGCGTTTCATTCAGTGGTGCCGTGCCATACTATGAAGACCGTGAGCCGAGCAAACTGATCATCCCTTTGATACACCTAATCACGGGCGGTATCGCACAGATTTTAGCAACCGTCTCGCTCATCCGTATGTGGTTTGAATACCAACTGCCGCCGCTGCTGCGCTATGAACCGATCAAGCCGCAAATGCGCCTGACGCTTGCCCTATGGCTGATCACCGCGGCCTTGGGCATTGGTATTTACATCACGTGGTATGGGGTGCCGCTGCAACCACGCCCAGAGACACCCGCTGAGCAAGTGCCGCCGGAAGGCACCCCTGAGGCAACCCTAGCCCCGAATACGACACCCACACCCGCTGCCACCGAAGACCCG
Source organism: Anaerolineae bacterium (assembly GCA_034432555.1). Taxonomy (GTDB): domain Bacteria; phylum Chloroflexota; class Anaerolineae; order Aggregatilineales; family UBA2796; genus CP2-2F. The sequence continues at coordinate 371,499 of DAOUBW010000013.1, read as the reverse complement.
AACGCCACGCCTATGCCTGCCGCCACCGAAGACCCGAACGCTACACCAGCACCCGCCGCCACCCAAGAAGCAACGGCTGAGCCGACGCCGGCTGCCACCGAAGATGTCTCAATGAATGATACCGCCACCCGAACGTCAGAGCGTGCCACCAAAGATGCCGCGGACGCTGCCAAGAAGGTAACCAAAGCGGCTGAGGATGCCGTAAAAGATGCTACTAAAGAGGCGGAGCGCGCCACCAAAAAGGCGGATGATTAGCCCTCACACAACACGGGCGAGAGTCACCTCTCGCCCATGCCGTGCTTATGCCCTAGTTTTGCAGTACGCCTAGCGCGCCCAAGACGCCCAACCATTCTTGCCGTCATTGGTCGTCACACGGCGCACGTCCGTACCATCAGCGCGCATGATGTAGATATCCAGCTTGCCATCGCGCTCTGACTCAAAGGCGATCCACTGGCTGTCCGGCGACCATGCCGGACGCCCATCCACAGCGGGATGATCAGTTAGGCGGCGCAGCCCTGTGCCATCCGCGTTGATCACGTAAATTTCTTGGTTGCCGTCGCGCTTGCTCTGGAAGGCGATGCGTGTGCCATCCGGTGACCAAGCGGGGTCTTCGGCGCCTTCGCCAGCGGCGGCAAAGTGTTCAAGCACACCCCTGTCCACATCCATAAAGTACAGCCCTTTAGGCGTGCGCGAGGCGGCAAAGACAATCCGCTTGCTATCCGGCGCCCAAGAGGCGTCCGCATCCAGTGATCCGCGTGTGGAGTCAGGCGGCGTCAGTTGGCGCACATTCTGTCCGTCAATATCCGCGATGTAGAGGCGGAAGGTGCCGCCGCGGTTGCTGTGCCACACAATGCGCGTACTGTCAGGCGAGATTGCCACACCCCAGTCTTCGGCGCCTTGCTGCGTCACGCGCCGCAGATTGCTGGCATCGGCATTCATCACATAGAGTTCGATATTGCCCGGCAGGTTAGAAGAAAGCGCGATCAGCCTGCCATCGGGTGAGAAAGACGGCAAGTAGTAAACGCCGCGTCCATCGGTCAGGCGGAAAAAATCGCCGCCATCGGGTGCAATTTGGTTGATCTCCCAGCGCCCGTTCAGGTCGGTATGGAAGATGATACGCCCTGTGGGTGCGGCAAGCGCCACAGCGACAGCTGTTGCGGTACTGTGGGCGGCACGCGCTGTGCCTGTCAATTGGAGTTCGGCAAGGCGCGTCTGCTGCATCTGGATGGTCAAAACTGCTTCAACTGTTGCCGCCAGTTGGGTGAGCCGCGCTTGAACGGTTGTTGTGATAGCGAACTGTGCGCGGGCTGTGCTGCTGGCAGCAAAGTTTAGTGTTGGCGTGCGCGTCGGGAGCGCCAGTGCCGTTGCAGTGCTGTGGGCGGCACGCGCTGTGCCTGTCAACTGGAGTTGGGCAAGGCGCGTTTGCTGCGCTTGGGCAGTGGCAGCGGCATTCACGGCTGCGGTGTTGGTGGCATCAAGCTGAGCCAGGCGCGTTAGCTGTGCGATCAGTGTAGCGCTTGCCGAGAAATTGGGCGTGGCAGTTGGTGAGGGTGTGTTGGTGGGCGTCAAGGTAGCGCTTGGTGTATTGGTGAGTGTGTTGGTGGGCGGCGGCGTATTGGTAAAGGTTGGTGTCGGTGTGCTAGTGGGCGGCGGTGTGGCTGGCTCATTCGTCGGCAGCAGGGCAAGCGCTGTGGCAGTCGCTTCATCAGCCACGACGACGAGCGTTGGTATCGCTGTGGGCTGATCAGTAGGCTGATCGGTGCTTACTGCGGTTGGCAGCAGGGCAAGCGCTGTGGCAGTCGCTTCATCGGCAAAAAAGAGGGTTGGCGTCTCGGTCATTTGGTCAGTGGGTGCGTTGATGGACGGCTCCGTTGATGTGGCAGTTGTCTGCGCTACACCGCTCTGACCGCCGCCTAGCGCCAACACGGCGGCAAGCACGCCGATGACCGCCAAAATTGCCACGCCGATGAGGATCGGCGTACGGTTGGCAGGCTTCTTCTCTTCCTCAATCGCTAAGCCAAGCGGTGTAGCCCTGCGCCCTGCGCTTGCCTGAGTAGGTGCAGCAGGCACGGGAGCGCCAGTGGTCACATCATTGGGATTGGCAAAACCGACTGGTACGGGGGCGGTGAGATCAGCCTGATCGCTGGCAGCCACGGCAGGAATTGGCGCGCCTGATAGGGCAGATTTGAAGGCATTTGCCACTTCGCCGGCTGTGCCAAAGCGCTGATCACGCTCTTTTGCCATCGCCGTGTTCAGCACATTTTGCAGCGCGTCGGGCAGATCGGGGCGGAAACTGCGAATGCTCGGTGGCGTCTCGAAAACGTGCATGTGCATCATGCTGTAGGGCGTATCGCCGGTGAACGGCACTTTGCCCGCCAACATCTCATAGAGCATGACGCCCAGCGCGTAGACATCCGCACGCGCATCCACGTTTTGCCCGCGCCACTGCTCCGGCGACATATAGGCAGGCGTCCCCATCGCCATGCCGCTTTGGGTCAGCGCGCTCGTTTCGCCCAGCAGCTTGGCAATGCCAAAATCGGTGAGGAAAGCGTTTTTATCTTCATCAAGCAGCACATTTTGCGGCTTCAAATCGCGGTGAACAATAGCGCGCCGATGTGCGTAGTCCAGCGCGCCAGCAATCTGATCGAGCAGGCGAGTCGCCTCATTCAGCGAAAGTTTGCCGCCGCCGCGCAGCAGATCGGCAAGGCTGCCGCCGCTGAGCAGTTCCATCACAAGGTAGACCAAATCGCCATGCTGCCCATAATCGAACACCTTGAGGATGTGCGGATGACTCATGGCGGCGATCACCTGTGCCTCACGGGTGAAGCGCACCTTGAACTCTTCCGATTCGATCAGATCAGGCTTGATGACTTTGATCGCCACATCACGGTTGATGCTTGCCTGCCGCGCACGGTAGACCGTCGCCATGCCGCCTCTGCCCAAAAACGCTGTGATTTCGTACTGCCCAAGCGTTTGCCCGATTAGATTTGCCATGTGGTTTGCTCCTAAGGTATGTCAACGCCCTGATCCGCACATTTGATCAGGGCATCTGAGTGCCCTGTTTAGCGCGGCTTGCCGTCAATGGTCTGCACACGCGCCATATAGCGATTGAAGATCGTCTCGCCATCTGAGTCGTTGATGCTGAGCGCATCCAGCAGCGCCTTCAGAACGTCTAGTTCTGCTTGCGAAATATCACCATCTGCTGTGGCAACTGCGGCGGCATACTCAAACGCCTGCAAACCGAGTTCACGTGTGTTCAGCATGGTTGAGACGATGTTCTGCAAGAATGCCTGCCGATTGTCGGGATCGAGCAGAAAGCGATCATGAATGTTGAGCGCCAGATCGAAGACAAGGCTAAATTGCAGATCGTCCAACCGACCAATCGGCTCTAACAAGCTGCGCGCATCACGCACATGACTGAGTTCGTCTTGCTCCACGCGCCCATCAGCGGTAACCACAATCAGACCGACCACCGTCGCCGCGATGGCACGGTGCAGCGTGTAGAACTCGCGCAGCACGTCTTCTTCGGCTGCTTGCTGTGTGGCAGGCACGATATTGAAGGTGTGCAGCAGGGCAGTTAGCACAGCCTGCTCACCTTCATCAATGTTGAGGTCTGACATTGCCAGTGCGTAGCAGAAGCGATACAACTCGGCGCGGTGGCTGTCTTGGGTGATGACAGGCGCTAAGTGGGTGCTGACGTAATTGGGAATGTTGGCAGCGGTGGTTAAATTGTTCTCGAAGACAAAGCGCTCGGCGCGGGCAAGGGCTGCCTTGAAGGTGGCATCGTCTAGATCGCTGAGGGGCGAGAATTGATCACGGAACAGCGAAATAATGCGGCGCTCAAGATCGGTCAGTTCACCATCTTGGCTTAAGGTGGCAACAGCGCTTGATAAACCGCCTTCAGGTGGCGTCAGGCGGTTAGAAAGGTTTTGCAAAAACGCCATTGTTCGCTCCGTTCGTAAAAGGGATATGGCAAAAGGTTGGCGTGTATCGTAACAAATTTTGAGCGTGCCGCCAAACCGCGCCCTGTTCACGGTCAAACTTGCCCGTTCTCGCCCACCTCTGCTAGAGTCTGCCTAATGCATCTCAGCCCTAAGGATTGCTCATGCACATTGATGTTTTTCAAGATACTGTCTGCCCGTGGTGCTATATTGGCAAGCGCCACATGCAGTTAGCACTTGCCGAATGGCGCGGCACGCCTGTTAGCGTTAGCTACCATCCATTCTTCCTTAACCCTGATATTCCCGCCGAAGGCTACCCGTTCCAGCAATACATGCTTGCCAAAGGTGGCGGGCAAATGCAGCTTGAAGATTGGTTCAGCGCGCCGCGCCGTGCAGGTGCCGCGGTTGGCATCCCCTTCAATTTTGAGGCGATCACGCACGCGCCCAACACGCTGCTCTCGCACCGCCTGATCGCGCTGACGCCTGCTGATCAGCAAGCGACGCTGATCGAAGCGCTCTACGCTGCCTACTTCACAGAGGGCAAAAATATTGGCGATTTAGAGGTGCTGGTGCAAATCGCGGAATCGCTGGCATTGCCCACGCCTGATCTGCGCGCCGCGCTACAAAGCGATCTGGGACGCGCAGAGGTGCTGGAGGCGGTGCAGCAGGCGCAGCAGCTAGGCATTCGCGGTGTGCCGTTCTTCGTCTTTAACAATACCTTTGCCTTCAGCGGCGCGCAGCCACCGCAGGCATTTTTGCAGGCGATGCAGCAGGCAGAGACGTTCGTCAGCCCGCGCTGAAGAATCAATCTGTGCTAAAACTGCCATCCGCCTTTGGGATAAGCGCTTGCACCGCAACGACTGCCGAAAGTGGCAGTGCGCTGTAGAGGTGCGGGAATAACTCTGCATCGGCGGTTTGGGTTGGCAAGGTAGGATCAGGCGCTTCATAGCGCAAGGCATCACCAAGCCCTGCCGCCTGAATGGTTAACAACAGCAGATCAGGGACGCCACGATAGATTGCATTTACCACGCGGTAAACCTGATCGGCTGTTGAGAGGTGAATAAAACCTTGTGTTGCCAGCGACTCGGCGCGGTAGACGCCTTCCGACCGTGCCGCTTGCCACGCGCTACCCGTCGTGATGTGGTAAAGATAGGCTTCTGCCATGCTGGCTAGTCCTCATCCAGCATTCGCAGCGGTGCAATGCTGGCAAACAAGCGCTTTAAGCCGTGCTTCTCAAAACGGATGTCCAGTTCTTCATCACCATCGGTAAAGCGGCTGGCGATGATCACGCCTTCGCCCAGTTTATCGTGATGGACGCGCTGCCCACTGCGGTACAGGCTATTGGTGCTGATGTTGGCGCTGCTGATTGCACGTTCGCGGCGCGGCGTGCTGGTGGCTGCCTGTGGCTGCGGAATGCGCCATGCTGGGCGCGGCGGTGTGGCGCGGTCGCCTTCCCAGCGCGTGGCGAAGGCAGCGCTGGCACCGCGCTTTGGCACCGGTGAGCCTGTCGTCAGTTCGGGCGGAATATCCTCCAAAAAGCGCGAGACAAGTGTCCGCTCGCCTAAGCCGCCGCCATAGCCTGCCCGCCGCATCGCCCACGTCAGGTAGACCTGCTCTTTGGCGCGTGTCAAGCCGACGTACATCAGGCGACGTTCCTCAGCCAGTTGTTCTTCATCTTCCAGCGACTGCGCGTGCGGCAGCAAGCCTTCTTCCAAGCCGACGATGAACACAACGGGAAATTCCAACCCTTTGGCAGCGTGCAACGTGAGCAGCACCACACTATCCGCCGAGTCGTCGTAGGTATCTACGTCGGCAATCAGGGCAATATCTTCAAGGTAGAGCGGCAACGGCTTGTTGCCTTGCGCCTCTGCCACACGCACCAATTCCTGCACATTTTCGACCTTCTCTTTGCCTTCGGGCGTGCCATCGTTGATGTATTGCAGGTAGGCAGTCTGATCCAGCACATCACGCAGCAGTGTGCCAACCGCCATTGTGTCGCGCAGGTTGCGCCATACCTCCAGCGTGGCGGCGAAACTTTCTAAGGTGCTGAGCGCCTTGCCCGTGAACGGTGAGGGCTGCCCACTTCGCAGCGCACTCAGTGCATCCGAAAGGCTCTGATTGCGCGAGAGCGCCCAGGCTTCCAGCTTGCCAAGCGTCGTTTTGCCGATGCCACGCGGCGGCGTGTTGATGATGCGCCGCATACTCACGTCATCGTTCGGATTTTGAATGGCGCGCAGATACGCCAGCAAGTCTTTAATCTCGCGGCGGCTGTAGAAGCGCACGCCACCGATCAGCTTATATGGCACATTGGCACGGATGAACGTCTCTTCAAGGGCGCGGGATTGCGCGTTGGTGCGGAACATCACAGCGCACTCTTTATAGGCATAGCGCCCGATTCGCACTGCCTCGCGGATTGTCCAGACCACGTATTGCGCCTCATCCTCGTCATCGCTAAGCTGCTTCAGGGCAATTTTCGCGCCATCACGCCGCGTGGCGCGCAGTTGCTTGCGAATGCGATCTGTATTCTTATCAATGATCGCCATCGCGGCATCGAGGATAATTTGGTGCGAACGGTAATTCTGCTCCAGCAAAATCACATTCGCGTTCGGATAGTCCCGTTGGAAGTAGGCAAGGTTGCGGTAATCTGCGCCGCGAAAGCGGTAGACGCTCTGATCAGGATCGCCCACGCAAAACAGGCTGCCTTCGCTGCCGGCTAAAAGCTGCACCAGCTTATACTGCGCCGTGTTCGTATCCTGAAATTCATCTACCAAAATGTGTGCATAGCGCGCCTGATAATCACGCCTCACATCGGCATGGTCGCGGAAAAGCTGCACAGAATACATCAGCAGGTCGTCAAAATCCAGCGCATTGGCAGCACGCAGCAGCGCTTGGTAGCGCTCATAGACCTGTGCAATCTGCCGATCTTGATAATTGCCCTGTGGGTAGGCATCGGCGGTGATCAGTTCGTTCTTGGCGTTGGAGATCGCGTTGAGGAATTTACGCGGTTGGCTGCGATCTTCATCTAAGCCTTGCTCTGCCAGTGCCTGCCGAATCACGTTGAGCTGATCATCTGTATCGTAGATGGTGAAGGCAGCCGAAATGCCAACATACGCCGCTTCACGCCGCAAAATGCGCGCACAAATGGCATGGAAGGTGCCGACGGTTAAGCCGTGCAGGTTTTCGCCAAGCAAATGCTCAATGCGCTCCAGCATTTCGCGGGCAGCCTTATTGGTGAAGGTGACTGCCATGATCTGGTGCGGCGGCACGCGCAACTGGCTGACTAAATAGGCAACGCGGCGCGTTAGGACGGCGGTTTTGCCGCTGCCAGGGCCGGCGATCACCAGTGTGGCGGCAGGCGGCGCGGTGATGGCAGCTTGTTGCTGGTCGTTCAGACCGTTTAGCAAGTTGGATTGGCTCACGGGTCGCTCTCTCGGTTAAGTGGGCAGGCGAACAGGAATTCTAACGCGAAAGGCGGCTGTTTTCCAAGGTCGCGATGACTTGCGGCAGATGTGCGATGACATCATGCGCCAGCACGCCGCTTGGAGTCTGTGCAGCGGCAAGCTTACCGCTGGCACCATGCACATAGGCAGCGCTGATCGCCGCTTCAAAGGGTGGCAGCCCTTGCGCCAAAAAGCCCGCGATCATGCCCGCCAGCACATCGCCAGTGCCGGCACGTGCTAAAGCAGGTTCGGCAAAGGGCAGCACTGCAAGCTGCCCATCGGGTGCGGCGATGACCGTAAAAGCGCCCTTCAACACCACAACGCAGCGCCAGTGTGCCGCCTTCTCTGCGGCAAGGCGCACCCGATCCGCCTGCACCAACTGAGCAGGTGTCCGTCCGCCTTCGGCACGTAGCTTGGCAAGGCGTGCCATTTCACCCGGATGCGGCGTGAGAATGGTGTTAGGCGGAATTTTTGCCCACCACTCATCCATTGTGGCAAGCATGTTTAAGCCGTCCGCATCAATGACCAATGGCGGCAGCTGCCCTTCTGCCTGCGTTAGGATCGTCTCCATCAGTGTGAAGGCATTCAGGGCGCGCCCCATACCAACGCCGATCAAGAGCGCCTCGTAATCTGGCACTTCGGTCATTGCAAGGCTGATTGCCGCATCGGTCAGCGTCTTTTCGCTGTCCTCACCGCCATTCGGCAAGGGCAGCCACGTTACCTCTGGCAAGGCGGACGCCAAGGCGTTCACCACAGGTTTGATGGCGGCGACCGTCACCAACCCTGCGCCCACACGGTAGGCGGCGCTTGCCGCTAAGCCCGCCGCGCCAATGTAGCGCTCTGAGCCACCAATGATAAGCGCTTTCCCAAAGGTACCTTTGTTAGCATCCAGCGGGCGCTGCGGCAAAAGGGCAGCGATTTGTGGGGCATCCACCACCTGATGGCGCACCGCAGCCAATTCGGGCAGGCTGGGCGGCAAATGGAGCGGTGCAAGGTGCAGCTCGCCAACATAGTCGGCGGCAGGCAGCGTTAAATGCCCGTGTTTCACCGCCTCAAAGGTGAGCGTGGCATCAGCGTGCAAGGTGCAGTCTGGGTCAACGGCGCCGCTGTCAGCATCCATGCCCGAAGGCACATCAACGGCGAGGATGCACGGTAAGCGCGGTGGCAGCGGCTTGGGCAGCTTATGCAGGCTATGGCTGCTCTCAGCCTGATCAAGGTTGCCTTGTGCGGCGCGCCCTTCAATGGCACGGCGCACATTCAGCAAAATCTCGCGCACCACGCCGCGCACAGGCGGCTTAGCGCCAGTGCCAAGCAGCGCATCAATGATGATATCCGCGCCGGCTGCCAGCTGGCGCAGCGTATCCAGATTTTCGCTGAGGATGGTTGCGCCTGCCGCCCGCGCTGCTTCCACTAGGCTATCTTCACGCCCACGCGCCAGATAGCAGGCAGTGTTCACGCCCTGCTCTGCCAGCCAACGCGCCGCCACCAAGCCATCGCCGCCGTTGTTGCCATGCCCAACCAAGATCAAAACACGCGGCTGTTGTGCCTCTGGCGGCAGCCTCTGATAGGCTAAATCGGCGGTGGCGCGTCCGGCACGCGCCATCATCTGCGCGTAAGAGACTCCTGCCGCATCGGCGGCTGCCTCTATGGCTTGCATCTCGGCAACGGTGACCAGTTTTGGCACGGTGTTCTTCTCTCTCTCAGCGCGGCTACTCCAGCAGCCAACGCGCAATAATTTCGCTCAGGTTCGGCTCGCTATCCAATAAAATCATACCACGTGCCGCGCTTTCATAGGGCAAACTGCGCCGCACACCTCTGAAATTTGCCTCAAGGGCGGCAGCCGCAGCGGCAGATTGTGCATCCGCGCTGCCGTAGGCAAGCAGCAGCGGACGCGCTCCATAGGCAGGCACGGCAGACTCAAGCACCGTGCCATTCAGAGCAGGCAGTGGGCTGATCAGGACAGCCGCCTGACACACATCGGTGTTGGCACAGCCCGTCAGGGCAAGGTTGGCGCCCGCGCCAACGCCAAGCACATACAGCCGATTTCGATCAAGGTTGGGCAAGCTGTGCAGGCGCTCCAATACGCTGACCACATCCTGCGCCGCACGTGACCAATCCCGCGTGCCGCCGGAACTGCCAAAGCCGCGCTGATCCAATACCACGACATTCAGTCCTGCCGTTTGAAGGGTACGTGCTGTGTTGAACCACGCTTCTTTGGTGGCGTCCGAATCGTGCAGCAGGAGGACGGTTGGCGCAGGGCGGCGCGGCGCACCAAAAAGCAGGCTCTCTAGCGAGACGCCATCTAGCATGGTGAATTGCAGGCGAATAAACGTCTCGGTTGGCGGCGGCAGCGGTGTAGCTGTGAAGCTGGTGTTGGGCGCAAGGGTCAGCACACGCGGCTGAAAGCCTGCCACACGAGTCGCCAACGGATCCTCCGCCTCAAAGCCTTCGGGCAGCGTTGGCAGCACAGGATCAACGGTTGGGCTGGCGGGCAAGATGATGGGCGTCTCGGTTGGTGGCACAGGTGTGAACATCAGCTCAGGGTCGCACGCGCCCAAAAAGAGCAGGCTGATCAGTGCGCTTGTGGCAAGTGCCAGCCGCTTATTGCCGCGCCAGCCAGACATCGGCTGCCTCCATTTCTGCCCAGTTTGCGCCGATGTTCACCTCAGCCCGCAGCGGAACGCTCAGTGTGTAGGCGCTCTCCATCGTGGCGCGGACGAGTGGCACAAGGCGCGGCAGTTCATCGGTTGGCACTTCCAGCACCAATTCATCATGCACCTGTAGGATCAAGCGGGCGCGGAAGCCGCCTTCGCGCAGCGCACGGTGCAGGTTAATGGTCGCTACCTTCATGATATCGGCGGCGGTGCCTTGGATGGGCATGTTAATCGCCTCACGTTCTATGCGGGCAATATCCTGCTGTCGGAGCGGCGGATCGGCACTCAGGGCGCTGAAATCGCGCCGCCTGCCTAGCAGTGTTTCAAGGTAGCCCTGTGCTTTCGCCTGCACCTTCGATTCGTCAAGGTAGCGGCGCACGCCGGGCAACCGTGCGAAATAGCTCTGGATGAACTGTTCTGCCTCGGCGCGGTTCAGTTCGCTTTCACGGGCAAGGCGCTGCGCGCCCATGCCATACAGCAAGCCGAAATTCACGCGCTTGGCGAAGTAGCGCTGCGCTTTGCTCACCGCATCGTATGGCACGTTGCTAACCAACGCCGCCGTGGCGCGGTGAATATCGCGTTCTTCATGGAATGCCTGTTGCAGGGCAGCATCGCCGCTGTAGTGCGCCAAAATCCGCAGTTCGATCTGGCTGTAATCCGTGCTGAGCAAGTGATGCCCTTCCGGTGCGATGAAGGCACGCCGCACGCGCCGCCCTTCCTCCGTGCGGATCGGGATGTTCTGCAAGTTCGGATTCTCGCTGCTGAGCCTGCCCGTCACCGCGCCCATCTGCCGATAGGTGGTGTGGACGCGCCCCTTAGGATCAGCCTGACGCGGTAGGGCAAGCACATAGGTGCTGTGCAGCTTATCCAGAGCGCGCCAATCGGCAAGCAGCGGGATAATCGGATGCTGATCGCGCAGCAGTTCAAGCGCGTCGGCATCCAGTGAGTAGCCATGCTGTGCTTTTCGCAGCCCTTTGGTGGGCAGTTTCAGCTTACCGAACAGCACGTCGTTAAGCTGTTTCAGGCTGCCAATGTTCAGTGGCTCGCCTGCTAAATCTTGGATTTGGCGCTCAATCTCGGCAAGGCGTTCGGTGAATTCAGCGCTCAGCGTGGCAAGGTAGGGTAGATCGATCAGCGCGCCGTGTGCGTTCATCTCAGCGATGATCGGCACCAGCGGCAGTTCAACCGTCTCGTAAAGCTGCCAGAGGTTCGCCGTGTGTAGATCGGTGCGTGTGGCATCAATCAGGCGGAAGGTGATCACGGCATCGGCGGCGGCGTAGGGCGCGGCTTTTGCCACAGGCACGCGATCCATCGTGATTTGCGCCTTGCCCTTGCCGATCAGCGCATCAATTTTCGTCATGCGGATGCCAAAACGGAGGCGGGCAAAATCTTTCAGGCTGTGGCGGCGCTCAGGCTGCAAAAGCGCTTCGGCAAGCTGCGTATCGTAGCCCAGCGGCTGCACTGGGATGCCGTAACGCGCCAGCACATTCAGGTCATAGGGCGCGTTGTGGGCAGCCTTCAGAATGTTGGGATTGGTCAGGGCGGGCTTGAGCGCTTCAATCACATCGGATAAGGGCAGTTGGCGCTCAGCCATCTCTGGCAGATGTCCAACAGGAATGTAGTAACCGTCCTCAGCGTTGATCGCCAACGAAATGCCGACCAGATCGGTAAAATTGGCATCGGTGCCGGTCGTTTCGGTGTCAAAGGCAATCCATGAGGCAGCGTCGAGGCGTGCGGTCAGGTCGCTCAGCACCTCAGGTGTATCCACGATGTGCGTTGTGAAGGTTTCTTCGGCAGGCGTCAGGCTCGGATCATCATCGGGATTAACCTCAACTTTGCGCGCCACCTGAGACTCGCTGAACAACGACATTTGCTCGCCCTCACGCGGTGGCGGCGGCGGTGCAGGCGGTTGCAAGCGGCGGATGAGCGAGTTGAACTCCAGTTCGCGGAAAAGCGCCAAGACCTTTTCATGGTCAAAATCGTGGGCAACACAGCGGGTTAGGTCAAAGGGAATCTCAAGGTTGGTGTAGATGGTAGCAAGCTGGCGGCTTAAAAAGGCGCTTTCGCGTCCTGCGATCAGTTTGGCGCGGATTTTCTCAGGGATCAGGGGCAGGTTTTCGTAGATGCCCTCTAACGTGCCGTAAACTTGCAGCAGCGGCACTGTCGTCTTCTCGCCAATGCCCTTCACGCCGGGAATATTATCCGAGCTATCACCAACCAGTCCCTTATAATCTGGCACTTGCTCAGGCTTCACACCCAGTTTGGCGTAGACATCTTCTGCCGTGTAGACCTTGCTGCCGCCGCCGCGTTCGGGCAGTTCAACGCTGATGTGTGCGTTCACCAACTGGAACAGGTCTCGATCGCCCGTCACGATATGCACATGCACACCCTGTGCGGCTGCCTGATGCGCCACTGTGCCTATCACGTCGTCCGCCTCAAAGCCTTCACGCTCCAAGATCGGGATGTTGAACGCTTCGACCAATTGGCGAATGCGCCCAAGCTGAAAGGCAAGCGAGGCATCCATCGCTTCGCGCTGAATTTTGTAATCAGGAAAAGTGATTTCGCGCCCGCTCAGCCCTTGATCAAAGGCAACTGCCAGATATTGCGGTGGCGACTCGGCGCGCAGAATATCAAGCAGGGTGCGCGCAAAGCCAAGCGTGGCGGTGGTTGGTTCGCCGCTGGCTGTCACCAAATCGCGCTGCTGGCTGTGAAAATTACGGTAGGCAACCGCATGACCATCAATGATGACCAAGCGCGGGCGGGCTTCAGACATGGCACACATTTCCCGTCAAACTAAAACGGATGTTCATAAGCGATATTGTAGCCGAAAAGCGCCACAATCTCTAGCGCTGAGGGATTTTTCAAGCACACCTGCTATGCCCAACGCGCACAAATGGGCTACAATCCTTGGCTGTGGAGAAGACCCTATGCCTATTCGTATTTTACCCGAAGTGGTCGCTGCCCAAATCGCCGCTGGTGAAGTGGTTGAGCGCCCTGCTTCTGTTGTGAAAGAGCTGATCGAAAACGCGCTTGATGCCGAAGCGCGCAGCATCCGCGTTGAGGTGCAAGGCGGCGGACGCAAGCTGATCCGCATCAGCGATGATGGCTGCGGCATTCCTGCTGCTGAGGCGCCGCTTGCCTTCGCACGGCACGCCACCAGCAAATTGCAAAAGATTGACGATCTGGATCACATTCAGACCTTAGGCTTTCGTGGTGAGGCATTGGCAAGCATCGCCAGCGTAGCGCGTGTGACGCTCCTAACGCGCCACGCTGATGAGCAAGCCGCCACTTTGCTGCGCCTTGAAGGCGGGCAAATTTTAGAGCAGCGCGCTGAAGGTGCGCCGAAAGGCACCGTTTTCACGGTTGAGGATTTATTCTTCAACACGCCGGCGCGCCTGAAATTTTTGAAGGCAGAGGCAACCGAACGCCGCCACATTGACAGCGTGCTGACGCGCTACGCGATGGCATATCCGGATGTGCGTTTCAGCCTTGTGCAGGACGGGCGCGCCAGCTTTGCCACCACGGGCAACGGCAGCCTTGCCGATGTGCTGGTGGAAGCGCTCGGTTTGGACATTATGCGCGAGATGCTGCCCGTGCAGCCGCCCGAAGGTGCCAGCACGCCGATTGCCGTATATGGCTATACCAGCACGCCGAACCTGCACCGCAACACACGCGCCTACATCACGCTGTTTGTTAACGGTCGCCATGTGCAGGATTCTAGCCTGAGCTATGCCGTCGCGCAGGCATACCATACGCTCATGCCTGATGATCGGCATCCTGTGGCTGTGCTGATGATCGTCTTGCCGCCTTCCGAAGTGGATGTGAACGTGCATCCCACGAAGGCGGAAGTGCGTTTCCGCGCTCCGGAGGCAGTCTTTAGCGCGGTGCAGCGTGCGGTGCGGCGCGCTGTACTTGGTACAGGCGGCGGCGCGCCGCACCTCTCAGGCTTTGCGCCGCAAAGCGCCGATCCAAACCACCCATGGCGTGCCTTGAGCGCGCCGCAAGGCAGCACCCAAAGCACCCTGCACTTGCCCACTGAGGATGTTGGGCGCTATACGCAACAAATGCCGCCCGCTGGTCAACCTGACTCCGTGTCGGATGAACCACCTTTGGAGCAGCGTCCGCGCAGTTTGCCGCCGATGCGGATTGTTGGGCAGTTGGCAGCCACCTACATCATCGCAGAAGCGCCGGCTGGCATGTATTTAATTGATCAACACGCTGCCCATGAGCGCATTCTCTATGAGCAGTATATGCGCGATCAGGCGCGCCACAAGCCAAGCGCGCAGCGCACCTTGCAGCCATTCACGCTGACCGTGCCACCTACAACGCTGCGCCTGCTCGAAGAAAAGACGGAGTCCATGCAGTCCGCAGGCTTTGAGATTGAGCCGTTCGGCGCCAATATGGTACGCATTCACGCTGTGCCAGCCGCCCTCACCAAATACGATCCGATGGAAGCGGTTGCCGAAGTGTTGGCAGATCTTGAAGGCGGCAGGGAAGCGGGCGAATCTGCCTTTGAGGCGCAGCTTGTGTTGCGAATCTGCAAGGTGGCAGCCGTGAAAGCAGGGCAAATCCTCAGCTATACCGAGATGAACGACTTGTTGCGCCAGCTTGAACGCTGTGAACATCCGCTGAGCTGCCCGCACGGGCGCCCAACCCTGATCCACATTAGCGCAGCGCAGTTGGCAAAAGAATTCGGCAGGACGTAGGAATCAAAAAGCGCCGAGTGTATTTTCGGCGCTTTTGTGTGTAGCGGGGGCAGGATTCGAACCTGCGACCTCCGGGTTATGAGCCCGACGAGCTGCCACTGCTCTACCCCGCGTCATTATGTAATACAGTATAGCAGGATCAGCGCGTCTTGTAAAGACCGAGATTCTAAGTTTCTGCACCCTCCACATAAATCAGCTTAAGTATAAGGGCAAGCCGTGATCAGGCGCGAATGAAATTTTGTAGAGAAGCTGTAAAGGGCGGGTGTAATGAAAAGCGCGGCTATAGGCTGCCAATACGAGCAGCCCGCGTTATGATTCAATCCTAAGCAACTTGCCAAGTGAGGGACTCATGCGAACCACCATCCGCGATCTTCAGCGCCTTAAAACCGAAGGGCAGCGTTTTGCCATGCTGACCGCCTATGATGCTACCGCAGCGCGCCTTGTGGAAGCTGCCGATATACCCGTTATTCTGGTGGGCGACTCGCTTGGTATGGTGGTGCAAGGGCAGGCTACCACCATTCCCGTTACGCTTGAGCAGATGATCTACCATACCCAGATGGTGGTGCGCGGCACACACCAAGCGCTTATCGTGGCGGATTTGCCCTTTGCCACCTATCAGGTCAGTCCTGAACAAGCGCTGATCAGCGCGGCGCGCTTGCTGCAAGAAGGCGGCGCTGGTGCCGTGAAGCTAGAAGGCGGTGAGGCGCTTGCGCCAACCGTCGCACGTCTGACTGAAGCAGGCATCCCAGTGATGGCGCACATCGGCTTAACGCCGCAGCATGTGCATCAGCTGGGCGGCTGGCGCGTGCAAGGGCGCGCCCTTCAGGCGGCACGGGCTTTGGTGGCGGCTGCCAAAGCGCATGAGGCAAGCGGTGCGTTTGCGATCGTGCTGGAAGGTATACCATCGGCGCTGGCGGCACGTATCACGGCGCGGATCGGCATTCCAACCATTGGCATTGGCGCCGGGGTCGGCTGTGATGCTCAGGTGCAGGTCTTTCACGATTTGCTAGGGCTGATTGAGGATTTCACGCCGAAACATGCCCGCCATTACGCCGAATTGGGCGCAGCAATCCGTGCGGCAGTGCGGCAGTATGCCGCCGATGTGCAAGCAGGCGTCTTCCCAACAGAAGCGCAGAGTTTCAGCATGGAGGATAGCATTTTGGCACAGTTGGATTAAGGCTGTGCATTTTGCCACAAATGGGTATGATCTAGCTTGAAACCACCCATTTGCTAAATTTTAAGGACACTGCCCTATGCGTTTTGCAACCGTACTCTACAATGGCGTGCCGCGCCTCGTCGCCGCGCCCGATGAGCAGTCACCGCGCCTGATTGAAGGCTTTACGGATATGTTTGGCATCCTCAGCGCGCCGCGCCCAACCCTTGAGGCTGCTTATGCAAACGGCAAGCCGCTGCCCGAAACAGGCTGGCGCTGGTTAGCGCCCTTGCCGCGCCCCGGCAAGATCATCGCTATTGGCTTGAACTACGCCGATCACTGCCGTGAAACAGGGCAGCAGCCACCCGAAAAGCCGCTCATCTTCGCCAAATTGAACAGCAGCGTCATTGGCAATGGCGGTGTCATTGAGTGGGATCCATCTATCACAAACCGCGTGGACTATGAGGCTGAACTTGCTGTGGTGATCGGTAAGGAAACGCGCCTCGTCTCTGAAGAAAACGCCCTCTCGCACGTTTTCGGCTATATGGCGGCTAACGATGTCAGCGCACGCGATTTACAAGCAGGCGACGGTCAGTGGACACGCGCAAAAGGCATGGATACCTTCTGCCCGCTCGGTCCATGGCTGGTCAGCGCCGACGAAATCCCCGATCCGCAAAATTTGGCGATCCGCTGCACCGTGAACGGCGAAGTACGCCAAGCGAGCAATACGAGCGAAATGATCTTTGGTGTAAAGGCGATCATTAGCTATGTGTCCCGTGTTTTTACGCTCTATCCCGGCGATGTAATCCTCACTGGCACGCCTTCGGGCGTGGGTAACGTGATGCAGCCGCCGCGTTTGCTCACGGATAAGGCGTCGGTTGTCGTGGAGATCGAAAAGCTCGGACGCTTGGAGAATATCTGCCGCGAACTGACCTTCCGCGTGCGTTAGCCATCACCCCCGACCGATAAGGCTGATCGTGCGGCGGACAGACCAAGTCATGTCCGCCCTGCTAGGCTGCCTAAACAGCGCGCCACGAGGCACCCTGCGCCGCTGGCACAGTCACGCGGACGCTTGCCGCCAAGCCCATTTCGGCGTAGATGGCGCGCATGGCAACCGCCACACGCGCCGCAACGTCCGCCGTCTCACAGACTGAACACAACGTCGGTCCCGCACCACTGATGACCGTGCCAGCCGCGCCGCAAGCACGCGCCGCCGCCCGCACTTCGGGCAAGCCGCGCATCAGGTGCGCCCGCGCAGGCTCGATGATCCCATCGCCCTCCATCGCCGCACCAAGCAGTGCAATATCGCCCGTGTGCAGCGCACGCACCAAAAGCGCCACATGCGCCGTCTGGCTGATCATCGCCTTGAGCGAGACAGTAGCAGGCAGCACGGCACGCGCTTCGGCGGTTGGCACAGCAATAGCAGGCGTTGCCAGTGCAAGGTGCAGGCTGGGCGGAATGGGCAGCCTATGGATGGCATCCGCCGTCAAGCCCATCACCAACGTGATGCCGCCAAAGAGCGCCGGCGCCACATTGTCGGCATGGCGCCCACTGACGGCTGCCTCACCTTCAAGGCTGGCTGCCAACAGATCAGGGCGGCTAAGTGGTTCGCCAAAGAGCGCATTCACCGCCACCGCGGCCGCCACGGCACTTGCCGCGCTGCTGCCCAGCCCGCTGGCAAGCGGCAAGCCTTTCTGCAAGCTGAGCGACACACCTTCCGCCGCGCCGATCTGCCGCAGCACATAGGCGGCGGCAATGCCCGCTGTGTTGCGCGTCGGATCGCGGCTCAGTTTGCCCTCATCACCCCTGATCGCAGCGATTTGCACGCCCTGTTCAGGAATGCGTTCAGCGCGCACCGTATCGAACGGCTCTGCCAGCGCCATGCCCAAAATATCAAAGCCAACGCCTAGGTTTGCCATTGTAGCGTTGGCAGTCGCTTCGACTACACGCGGAGTCATGGCAGCACGCGCAGCGCCTGATCAAGATCGGCGATCAGATCGTCAGTATCTTCCACACCAATCGCAAAGCGCACCAAATTGCCCGTGATGCCAACCTCAAGGCGCTCTTCCGGCGTGCGCTCAAAGAAGGACATCAGCGCCGGCTGCTCAATCAGGCTGTCCACGCCGCCTAAACTCGGTGCGATGTAGGGAATCTCCATTGCGTCTATGAAGCGGCTGGTCTCTTCGAGCGTACCGCGCACCATGAAACTAACCACACCGCCAAAGCCGCTCATCTGCTTCTTTGCCACGGCGTGATCAGGATGGGAAGGCAAGCCGGGATACCACACGCGCTCAATCTTCGGATGCCCTTCCAAGAACTGCGCGATCTGCATCGCGCTGCTGTTCTGCTGCGCCACGCGCAAGCCGAGTGTTTTCAAGCCCCGCTCCAGCAGGTAGGCGTTCTGTGGATCAACAATACCACCTAGCACGCCGCGTGCATCGCGCAGCGCCGCAATGCGATCCTTACGCGCTGCGACGACGCCTGCTAACAAGTCGTGGTGACCACCGAGATATTTGGTGGCGCTGTGCGTCACGTAGTCAATGCCATACTGCAAGGGCAGTTGGTTGATGGGCGTCCCGAAGGTGCTGTCAATGATGGTTTGCACGCGGTGGCGCTTGGCGATCTCGGCAATGCGCGCCAAATCCACACAGCGCAGATAGGGATTGGTCGGACTCTCGGACATGATGAAGCGCGTGCGCTTGGGCTGAATTGCCGCCTCAAGCGCGGCGTAGTCACCTGTTTCGACGATGGTCGTCTCAATGCCAAGCCGCTTGAGGAAGGTCAGGCAGAATTGGCGCGTGCGGCGGTAGCAATCGCCGGTCATGATGATGTGCGCGCCCGTTGGCAGGCTTGCCAGCAGCAACGAGGTGATAGCTGCCATGCCGGAGGAGAACATGACGGCATCTTCGGCGCCTTCCAGCGCAGCAACCTTACTCTCGACGGCTTGCACGGTTGGGTTGCCATAGCGCCCGTATTCTTCCCGCCCGATGATGCCATCGCCCCAGCTTTTGTGCTGCATGAAGTTGATCAGATCGGCGGTATCCGCAAAGGCGTAGGTTGCCGTCTGGATGATGGGCATGGGGATTGCCTGATGAGCGCGTGGGCGGTCATCGCCGCCATGCACGGAGAGTGTATTCATGCCCGACCGCTTGGGCAGCGCATCAGAGTCGGTGGGCGTTGGCGCACCTGCGCCGTTCGAGTCAGGTGTTTGTGCAGACACAGTTTTGGTTCACTCCGCGAGGTTGAAGCAGATAATGAGCAGCTATTGTAGCTTATTCTGGTAGCCTGAGGTAGGCAGGCAGTGCTAGGCTTGCGCTTTCCGCGTTTTGGCGTATGCTAGAGCCGCATAGCACGCACGCTTGAGCAAGCGCAGCGCCAGAAAGGCAGCTATGCTGTATGACTTTCCTGTTTTCCGCCACACCCCTTGAAGAAGCCATCTTGCGGACTGTGTTATATGCCGATGTCTTTCATTTCCCACTGACTGAGGCAGAACTGCACCACTTTCTGATCGGCTGTGCGGCTGACCGAGAGGCTGTGCGCGCTGTGCTGCGCGATTCGGCTTATTTGGCGCAGCATATTACCCAGTCGGACGGCTTTTGGACGCTGCACGGACGTACTGCCCACTGCACAACGCGTCGCAACCGTGCCTTCGCCTCTCAGAGACTGATGCCGACTGCCCGCTTGTATGGCAAGCTGCTGGCACATTTGCCCTTTGTGCGGATGGTCGCGCTGACGGGTGCGCTCTCTATGCACAACGCCCGTGATGCAGAGGACGATATTGATTTCTTGATCGTCACCGCCGCAGATAGGGTGTGGTTAGCCCGCCTGCTGGCGGTTGTGGTGGTGCGCTTGGCGCGGCTGCGCGGCGTGCAGCTTTGCCCAAACTACGTGCTGGCGGAGACTGCCCTTGCTCAAGATCGGCAAGATGTCTATATGGCGCACGAACTGGCACAGATGATCCCTTTAGCAGGGCAAGCCTTCTATGCTGCCATGCGCGCTGCCAATCTGTGGGCGGCAGCTTTTCTGCCGAATGCGGAGGCACCCTTTTATGCGGTGGCGGATAGCGCGCCGCGTGGCGTTGGGTTGCGCCTGCAACGCTGGGCGGAACGGTTATTAGGCGGCAGATTGGGCGCTCGGCTGGAGCGTTGGGAAGCGGCGCGCAAACAGCGCAAATTTGCTGCCATGCAAGCGCAGAGCAGCGCCGCTCAGATAGATGCCGAGCGCGCCAAAGGGCATTTTCAAGATCACGGCGCGTGGATTTTAGAGGCGTATACGCGCAACCTTGCCGCCTACGCCCTGAGCGCGCCGCAGACTGTGGCAGTTGCGCCGCACACCTAGCCCTCAGGCATCAAGGCGGCGCAGCTTATCCGGGTTGCGGATGAAGCGCAGCGTGGTGATCTTACCCTGTGCGACATCAGCGCTCATCACAACCACCACTGCACCTGCTTGGCGCACCACAATGCCCCAGCGCCCATTAATCTCGGCAAGTTCCAGCTGAGCATTGGGCGGCATCCGCCTGAGCAAGCCAAGTAGCATAGCAGCCACCGACTCGCGCCCAAAGACTGGGCGTGTGGCAGCACTTGCCTTACCACCACCATCCGACCACGCGCTGACATCAGCGGACAGGGTGGCAAGCAGCCCATCGAGATCGCCGACTAGGCAGGCTTGCATGAACTGCCCAAAGATCATCTGATGTTCTTCGGCTGTGCTGCTAAAGCGCACGCTTTCGGCGTTGATGAATTGGCGGGCGCGGTGGAGTGCTTGGCGGCAAGCTGCCTCGCTTTTGCCAACCATCGCGGCGATTTCCGCAAAGTCGTACTCAAACACCTCGCGCAGCAAAAAGACAGCGCGCTCAACCGGAGTCAATTTTTCGAGCAAGGTCAGCAGCGCTAATGAGAGCGACTCGTTGAGAGCAGTCAGTGCATCAGGATCAGCGCTTAGCGCTTCCGAGTCGCTTTGCCCTGTCAGCAGTGGCTCAGGCAGCCATGATCCGAAGTAGCTTTCGCGCTGCGCCTGTGCCGATTTGAGGTGATCAAGGCTCAGACGCGTTACGACCGTTGTCAGGAATGCCTTCAGCGACCGAATGCTGTGCGGCTCAGCCGATAAGTAGCGCAGATACGCCTCTTGCACAATGTCTTCAGCTTCCATTGCGCTGCCCAACATGCGGTAGGCAAGCCCAAACATCAGCGGACGGTAGCTCTCAAAAAGTTCGCTCTCAACCATACGGCATTCCCTCACACTAAGCTTAGGATTGTATCATCACGGTCGGTTCATGGGCGCTGCCAAAGGCATTCTGCCCCAGCCAACGGTAATTGATTGCCAGCCACGGTGCAATTGCCGAAAACGCTGCATAACGGCAGATGCACTCTTTGATGAAGGCTGCCAGCCTGCCAGTGATGACGCGCTCGGTTGGGCGGTCATCGCGGCGCACAAACTGGACTAGCCCATCCTGCCGCCCTAAGCTCACACACTGCACTGCGTAGCCAAAGCCAAACGGCTTTTGTGGTTTGCCGTGCAGGGCTGCCCACAGGTTATCGGCAGCCTGTGCGCCCATTGGCAGCGCAGTGGCGCACGCCATGCGGATCGGTACGCCGTGCGCCTCTGCAAAGGCGGCGCCATCACCTGCCCCAAAGATGTTCGGCGCGCTGAGGCTGCTTAGCATTGGCGAGACCAAAAGCTGCCCGTGTTCGTTGGTCGCCAAGCCTGAGTCGGCTGCCAACGGCACAGCGCGCAGCGCCGCCGCCCACACACACAAGGCAAACGGCAGGCGCTCGCCATTGGCGGTATGCAGCGTGTCTGCCTCCACCGCCTGAACGGGCGTATTCTCGTGCAGCGTGACGCCCAAGCGCGCCAAAACTTGCCGCACGTGCTGACGCCCGCGTTCGGAAAGCCCTTCGCCTAGTCGCCCACTTGTTACCAAGCGCACCCGCAAAGCAGGGTAGCGCTCTGCCAATTCGGTGGCAGTTTCGATGCCCGTCAAGCCACCACCCACCACAATGAGCGTGCTGCCGGCGGCAAGCTGTGGCAGGCGTTCGCGCAAGCGTGCCGCATCGGCAGCGTTGCCAACGGCAAGTGTATGTTGCTGTGCGCCGCGCACACGCCCAAAATCGGTTTGGCTGCCTAAGGCATAGAGCAGGTAATTGTAGCTTAGCACTTGTTCGCCATCGGGTGTGGTCAGGTGAACTTGCTGTGATTGTGCCATGATGCGCGTTACTCTGCCCTGCACAAAGCGCACACCGCTACCGCGCAGCAAGCCTTGAATCGGGCGGGCGCGCACAGGCTGCGCGGCTGCCACCTGATGCAGGCGCACCCGCTCTACAAAGCGTGGGCTATCGTTGATCAATGTGACGGTGATTGGTTTGCCCTGAACGGCGCGTCCGAGTCGGAAGGCTGCTATTAGCCCAGCATAGCCTGCGCCAAGGATAAGGAGTTGGGTTGGGTTGCTCATCATGTTTCCCTCTGCTGATAATCTGCTTCTGGGAGATAAGACGAGCGAGGCGTTCATTTTGTGACAGTTCGTGAGGGCAGGAAAAGATTGTGGGCGAGATCATCCTCGCCCACAGTGCCTAAGCGGGTGCTTAGCGCCTACTCCACACGCGGCAGTTGGCTAAGTGGCACATCAATCAGGTTGATGCAGCACGTCGAGACCCAACCGAGCAAGCCGTTATACTGCACCTTGATGAAGTTGCCCGCGTTGTTCCGCCCGTAGACTGGCACAACGCTATCAAAGGGAATCGTGCCGATCTGCCTGCCCGTGAGGGATGGTGTAGCACGGAAGCGTAGGCGTGTGGTGACCAGCGCCGAACCGACGGGCTGCCCAATCGGCACGATGATGGTGCCGGGAATGGGCGTCGGTTGTGTGATGGCGGCGGCAGTCGCAGGATCGCTGCCGTCAATGCGGCGTGGCGGCAAGCCCAAACGCCCTAGCTCCACCGAGACAACAGCCGTTGGCACCCACATGAGCTGCTCACCGCTCACATCAATTGCTATCCACTGCGAATCGGGTGAACGGTAGTAGGCAAAATGCTCTTTACCTGCCACAATCCGCAGATCAATTGGCTCTCGCGCTGGGAAGCGGTAGAGCGGCGTCTCGCCGACGAAGAATGCCTTGAGGAACGGCACGGGGCGGAAATTTTCCGTGATGGTGACTGGGCTGGCAGATGGCAAGCACGAGGCATTCACCGTCTCATCGCGCAGCAACGCCTTTGGATTGTTGTTGGCGTCTAGGTCAATGATCTGCAAGCGGATTGGATTTTTAGTAGGTGGACCATCCGCACCGTCGTTATCGTAGCTCATGTTGATGACTTGCGAGCCGCCCGTGACGCCAACACGCCGCACAGCATCTTCCTGATAGAGCTTTTTGCCGTTGCCATCGAAGATGAAGTAACGGAACTTATCCAAGCCGCCGCCGTCATCTTCCGAGCCAGTGACTGCCACCAACAGCGAGAAATCACCACAGGTTGCCCCGAAGCGCACCGCCGAAACACCAAGCGCACGCGCCGTCCCTTGGGGTGGCACAGCAGCCAGCACAAAGGCAGCGATCAGGGCAAGGGTTAACCATTGTTTCAACCGCATTGTTATACCTCCATACATCTCTAAGCAGTTTTACCGTGCCAAGTGCGCCAAAGTGACGATGAATAGGCATTCGACAGGGCTTGCGTATAGAATCCGTAGGGTAAGCCTAGCAGGAGTGACTATGCCTCACAAAAATAGCGGCAAGCGGCAAGGGAACGATCCCAAGCCGATCAAGGTATGCGTCGTGTGTGGGCGTCCCTTTGAATGGCGCAAAAAATGGGCAAAAGTCTGGGATGCGGTGAAATACTGCTCAGAGCGCTGCCGAAGGGCTGCCCGTTGAGCAAGGCTGCGCTCAAACGTCCGATTCAGCGTCGGCTGTTTCATCTAGCGCGTAGACCTCAGCACGATCCCAGCCGGACAGTGCCGCGATTTGCTTTGCGGCAGTGCTGCGCTTTACGCCGTCTGCCAGCAAGTGCTGAAGGGCTTGGCGCACACGCTCTTCGTCCCAGCTTGCATCAGGCACTTCGGGCGCGCCTTCCACCAAGAGCGTCACTTCGCCACGTGGCGCTTGCGCCGCGAAGGTGCTGATCAGCGCACTGAGCGGCGCCCGCGAAAAGCCCTCAAAGAATTTGGTCAGCTCTAGGGCAACTACTGCCTGCCGATCTCCAAAGACTTCCAGCATGGCGCGCAGTGTGTCCACCAACCGATTCGGACTTTCGTAAAAGATCAGCGTAGCGCGCAATGCTGCATAGTGCTTCAGGAAGGCGCGCAGTTTGCTGGGACGGCGCGGCGGAAAGCCGAGGTACAGAAAGGCATCGGTGGGCAAGCCTGAGGCAGTGAGCGCTGTGATTGCCGCGTTGGCGCCCGGCAGCGGCACGACCGTCACGCCTGCTGCCAATGCCGCACGCACCAATTCGTAACCGGGATCGGAAAGGGTGGGGGTGCCAGCATCCGAGATAAGCGCGACATCCCCTTGTGTCAATGCCTCTAGAATGCTTTCGAGGCGCGCCAGTTTGTTGTGTTCGTGGTAGCTGATCATCGGCGTGCTGATCTGGTAGTGATCGAGCAAGATGCGCGAATGGCGCGTATCCTCAGCGGCGATTAGGCGCACTTCGCGCAGCAAGCGCAGCGCACGCAGCGTAATATCTTCGAGGTTGCCGATCGGTGTGGGAATCAGATAGAGGGTGTGCATGGGCGCGTTTAGTGCCTTGCCAGCCACTGCCACAGCGCTGCCTCTAGGCTGATGCCCTGACCGACAGCGAGGGCGTTCCGCTTTTCGATTAGAGCAGGGGTTAGAGTTGGCATGACAAGCGCTCCTTTTGGGATAAGTATACAGCGCGTCTTTACAACGCGGCAAGCCACATCGAGGTGCTTTGTGCCATCCTACGATTTCTGGTAGGCGTGGCGGATGCGCGTGCGAGGATCAGTCTGATGGGCTGCCAAAACGCGCTTTGGCGTAGTCCTGAATGGCGAAATAGACAGGGCGCGGCGTAAAATCAGGATCAACCATGCGGAAATAGTACCAACTCTGGTTGATCTCGCTCTCATCAGGGCGCTTGAAGAACCAATATGCCATTACGCCCAGCCAGCGCCACTCCGTGCGCGCCCGTTCGTAGGCATCTACAGCGTACTGTGCTGCCTGAGCCTCACTAACCTGCCCATAGGTCAGCCGATCCTGGATGTTGGGATCATCAGGGACGGGATTCCACGCCATCTCGCCCACCCAGATTGGCTTGGCGGCGTCATCATGTGCCACCAGCATATCGCGCAGCCAGACCACATGGGCAAAATTGATCGTCGTGATCCGCAAGCGCTGGTCGGTCGGTCCTGAAAATAAGCCATAGCCTTGCGCGCCAAGCACATCGAAGCAATCTTTGGCGCCGGCGGCATACATGCGCTCTAAAAAGACAAAACTGCTCAGGTTGTAGCCGCTAAGGTCAATAGTTGGTGCTAAGGCGCCGCTCACCACGATGATTTGTGGATCAACTGCCTTCAGTGCGCGGTAGGTGCGGCAGAGCAGCTCGGTGTAGCGCTCAGGGTCAACAGGCTGATTGCCCCATTCGATGGCGAGATTCGGCTCATTCCAGATTTGGAAATGCGTCACGCGCCCTTTGTAGCGCTCCGCCACTGCAATGGCGTAATTCACAAAGTCCTGTAGATCGGTGGGCGGTGCGAAGGTGCCTTGCAGACCTTCAGGCTGGCTCCAAGCGGGCGGCGTGCCAAGCCGCGCCAAAATCTGCACGCCGTACTGGTCTGCCAAGTCTACAATCGTATCGTACTTTTCCCAAGCATCTATCGGATCGGGGATGCCGTCGCCATCCAGATCATTACGGTCATCAATAAAGTTGCCGCGCCCGCGTATCTCAATATCCTGCCAGGTGAATTTTTGGCGCACCCAACCCATGCCCGCCGCTGCGATCATCTGCATTTGGCGCTCACGCTTGGCAAGTTCTGGCTCCAGCTCTAAGAAGCTGTTCACACCCAGCGGATTTTCGACGATATAGGCAATGGGCAAATGATCGGCAGTGTTGGGCATCCGCCGCGAAAGGTTGCCCAAATAATCGAGGAAAGCATAAAGCTGTGAGAAGGGCGTCTGTTCGCCCGTGACGCTGTACAGATAGTGCCATACGGCGCCCCGCATAGCGAGATCAACGGCAAGGGCAGCGCTCCCTGCGAATATGGCAAGCGCACCCATGATTAAGATTATCCTAGCACGTTTGGTAAGCATAGCGTGCCAGTTTAACGACGGCGGGGGCTTTACGCAACTTAGCGAGCGCGCACACGCCTACCGAGTGACTCTAAGGCAACATTTGGGCGGTTGGTGATGATAGCATCCACACCAAGATCGCGTAGTTGGCGAATACGGTAGGGATCATCCACCGTCCATGTGTGGACGCGGAACTGCCCCGCCTTTGCCCACGCCATAAAGCGCGCATCAATCAGGCTGTGATGGGGATGGCGTGCTTCATGTGGGAAGCCGATCAGGAACCAGCCAAACCGTAGATAGATCGGCTCGTTGGGCGCGTAGAGGTAGCCAAGCGGAATATGTGGCGCCAGCGCACGGAAACGGCGCAGGGCAAACGGATTGAAGGACGAGATGATCACGCGGTTGGCGGCATTGTGGCGGCGGATGACGTTCAGCACAGCCAGTTCAAGCCCATCCGAGCGCCACGCCACCGTTTTTAGCTCCACATTGATGATCATCTCTGTGCCGAGCGCTTCAAAGGCTTCATCAAGGGTTGGCACACGCTCATCGCGGAACTGGAAATCATAGTGGCTGCCGGCATCAAGGGTCTTGATAGCGCGCAAGTCGTGATCTTTGACCAAGCCGCTGCCGTTGGTCGTTTTATCTAAGGTGAAATCATGGATAACAACAGGCACACCATCACGGGTGAGCATCGTATCTAGCTCAACACCGTCGGCGCCTTGTTGGCGCGCCTGCAGAAAAGCTGCTAATGTATTTTCGGGCGCATCAAAGCTAGCCCCACGATGCCCTAATACCAACGGCAGTTCTGAATAGAGTCGATCAACAGAATCACGTGCCATCAACGCCCTGTTACCTCTCGACGCTCAGTGGACTAGGGAATGACCAAAACCTGCCCAACAAAGATATGGTTCAAGTTCAGGATGCCATTCACACGGGCAATATCATACACATTCCGATGAAAACGCGCTGCAATCAGGAATAAATTATCGCCTGGCTGCACCACATAGGTACGTCCGCGTGGCACATTAGTGCGCGGCGCTGGCACAATCGTGGTGCGCGTACGCGGGACGTTCAAGCGCTGCCCGACGTAGATCAGGTTAGGATTGCTAATGCCATTGGCACCCATAATGGCAGCAATGGTCGTGTTGAAATTGGCAGCGATGCCCGCCAGCGTATCCCCGCGCCGCACGGTGTAGGCGGTGAAAGTCGTCACGGTGGTGACGGTGGTGCCGGGTGGGTAAACAGGCTGTACCACAGGGCGCACGACTGGCACGACGGGCTGTTGTGGCTGTGCAGCGCCAGCCGGCAGCACCAAGACTTGCCCAACGAAAACACGGTTCACATCATAAAAACCGTTAATGGTGGCGAGTTCGCTGACGCCAACGCCAAAGCGCGACGCAATGCTAAAGAGCGTATCGCCCGGCTGCACCACATACGTTCTGCCGCCTTGAGCTTGGGCAGGCGCCGTGGGCAAAGCGGCAAGGGCAACCGCACACAGCAGGATAACCACGAAAAAAAGATAGGCACGGCGCAAGGCTCGCATTGTCCACTCTCCTGTCGTAAGGCTAATCTGTCCACGATTATAAGTCAGGAATGAGAATTGCTGCAATACACTGCCAACCTGAAAGATTCTAGCCATCTTTTAATCTTCACCGAACGGCGCGGACTAGGCGTAGTGAGGATCAAGGGCATGTGCTGCCGAAATTGTGTGCATGGCTGCCACAGCGCTGCTCGATCAGCGGGCGTTCGCCTCACTTGCCGCGCCGCAGCAGATAGCAGCCCAACCTGACTAACGGCGCTAGGCTTGCGTCACACGGCTTTGCCATGCCTGGTAGATTTCCTCGAAAACTATGTCCAGCGTCTTGGTAATATCCCAACCTGGATAGTGTTCGCGCATCTTGGCAAGGTCGGAGATATAGCAGATATGATCGCCGGCGCGTGCCTGATCGACATATTCATAGCGCATCGGCTTGCCGCTGAGCGCCTCAATGTGCTTGAACGCCTCTAGGATCGAGGTCGTGTTAGCGCGCCCGCCGCCAAGGTTATAGACCTCTGCCACACGCGGTGCCTCATAGAACGCCTCGATAAAGCGTGCCACATCGTAGCTGTGGATGTTATCGCGCACTTGCTTGCCCTTATAGCCGTAAATGCGATACAGCCCGCCCGTCACGTTGACTTTGATCAGATAGCTGAGGAAGCCGTGCAGCTCCACACCGGAATGATTGGGGCCGGTGAGGCAGCCACCACGCAGGCAGCAGGTGCGGATGCCGAAATAACGCCCATATTCCTGCACCATCACATCAGCAGCCACCTTCGAGGCGCCAAAGATGGAATGCTTTGACTGATCAATCCGCATGTCCTCACGAATGCCGTTGTAATCTTCCGGACGGGCGTAGTCCCAGCGTGTCTCCAGCTCGACCAAAGGCAGTTCGTTGGGCGCGTCACCATAGACCTTGTTGGTAGACAGGTAGATAAAGACCGTTTCGGGCGAATGCTGGCGAACTGCCTCTAGCAAGTTGAGCGTGCCAACAGCGTTCACGTCGAAATCATCGAAGGGACGGCTGGCAGCCAGATCGTGCGATGGCTGCGCGGCGGCGTGTACGAGCAAATCAGGGCGCAGCGCGGCGATTGCCTCCAGCACAGCGCGCCGATCTCGAATATCTACCTCGTGGTGCGTAAAAGCGCGGCAAGTGCTGATCAGCCGCTGCTGATTCCAGCGTGTATCGCCGCCGGCACCGAAAAAATCGGCGCGCATGTTGTTATCCATGCCATGCACTGTCCAGCCGAGTGAGTCGAAGTAAGTGACGACTTCTGAGCCGATCAAACCGCTAGAGCCTGTGACAAGGAGAGTACGTTTGGTCATATACGTTATTTTGCCTTTCACAACATGCGCTTTATTGTAACAAACTCTGCGTGTAGGCAGGCGATTGGTAAAGTATCGTTACCGCCTTTTGGCAACTTAACAGTAGACCGCAACCCGCAATACGCCTTATAGTGGCACATAAGCAAGGTTATAACCAATAATGAAACATAGTCTCATAATGAATTGCCCTGACCTTGCTGCAGTGCATCGGTTGATTGTCTGAGAAAGGAAGTTCTGCTATGTGTTCACCCAAAGTGGCGCAAACGGTTCGAGCGCGCGTTGCGCGTGACGGGCTGCCGCAATTGAGTCGGCGCAATTTCTTGCGATTGGGCGGCGTAAGCGCACTCGGCGCGATAGCAGCCGCTGTGCTGAAGCCAAGCCGCGTTGCCCGCGCACAGAGCATGGCTCAGGTGATTGATCTCTCGCATGTGTTCAGCACAACACTTCCCACCTACCTGCCTGATGAGAAGCCCTCACGCGAAGATTTTGTGACGGTTGAGGACGACGGCTTCTACATCCAACGTTGGACGTATACCGAACATGCCGGCACGCATGTGGATATTCCCGCGCATTTCGTTGCCGACGGCGCTACGGTTGATCAATATCCGATTGAGATGCTGGTTGGCACGGCAATTGTGATCGACATCTCGGCAAAGGCGGCGCAGGTTGCCGATGCGACGCTCGATCTTGAGGATGTGCAAGCGTGGGAAAGTGCTAACGGCGAAATTCCCGAAGGCGCCATCGTCTTTATGTATTCGGGCTGGGATGCGCGCTGGAGCGATCCAACCGCTTTCCGCAATGCGGACGCTGAAGGCGTTCAGCATTATCCCGGCTTCAGCGCAGAGGCGGCAACTTTCCTGATCGAAAATCGCAACATTCACGGCGTCGGTGTGGATACGCTCAGCCTGGATGTCGGCGCATCCAGCACCTTTGAGGCGCATTACGCCGTGCTGGGCAGAGGCAGATTTGGCATCGAAGGCGTGGCGAATCTGGCAGCCATCAAAGATCAAGAAGCAACGGTTGTGGTTGGTCTGCCGCGTTGGGAAAAAGGCTCAGGCGGGCCGGCGCGTGTGCTGGCGCTGCTCTGAGGTTGGCTAGGGCAGCGCAGCGCGTGCGGCAAGCAGCCTTTCCCGCGTGGTGATATGGCGCATCTGCTCTAGCCAAGTGCGCAGATCGAGCGCGTTACGGCGCAAGGCGGCAACTGAAGGTCCGATTGGATCGGCGCCGCCTGCGCCACCACCACTCGGTGATTGGTAGCCGCCGTAGAAGGCGAAAAACGCCTGATTAATGCGCCGATAGAAATAGCCATTCTCGGCAAGCAGGCGGCGCTGCGCTTCCATGTATGCCTCTGCCTCGTCAATTTTGCCCTCTGCCAGCAGCGCGTCTACGCGGCGGCGCGTGGTATCCAACACAGCGGCGGCGTTGAACGGCGCGGGCGTGCTTGGATCAGGTGTGGTGGCTGGCGCGGGCGTCGGTTCGGCGCTCAACGCGGGATCAGGCGGCGGCAGCAAGCGCAGCACTTGGGGAAAGGCGCTGTAGTAGCGCTCGATCACCTTTCTGCCAACTTCTTTGCCAAAGAGCGAGGCAGTCGTCTCATTGATGATCCACGTCTCGGAAGTGCCTGCATAATCCCAGCCAAGCGGGAAGAACAGCAAGTAGTGGTGCGCCCATTCATGCGCCACAGTCTCAATCAAGAACGGCGCGTGCCACGTTTGGATGACCATGCTTGGGAAAAGTGCCAACCCACCAATCGGCGTGATGAGCGCCGAGAGGTTCAGATCAGCCTCTAAGCGCGCCTCAAGATCGCGCACAGCATCTGGCGGTAGGTAGGTGAGGTTGATCGTCATCTCGCGGACGATCTGATCGCGTGGCGAGATGACTAACAGTGCAGGCAACGCTGTAAAGCGTGCCGAGACAGGCGGAAAGACCTCACCAAGCACGGCAAAGCCTTCATCACGCAGCACGGCAGCCACCTGTGATTCAATGATCGCCTCTGCCAGCGGCGTTTCACGCTCAATTTGTGCGCTAAGTGCGTCGCGGCGTTCGATCAAGGCAGTGACGTTATCCGCGCCGCTGCTTAAGGCGCGCTCCAAATCGCTGTTGAGCGTTTGGAGGTCTGCCACACGCGCCAAATAGCCCACCACGAAGGCGGCGCGTTCCGACTCAGGCAAGAAGGCAGTCGGGTCGCCGTGCGTTTGCCCGAGCTTGGCAAAGATCGCGCCGAGTTCCCATGCCACATAGTTATAGAGCGAGTCTTTGGCGTAGCCCAGCACGCGATCATAGCGCGTGTTGGCAGGCGGCGTATCGGCAGGCACGATCAGAGCGAAGGCTGCCGCAAAGCACAGCAGGGCAAAGCGCGTGAATAGCTTGCCGAAGAAGGCGCGTAAATGTGGCATCACTCAGCCTGATGGTCGCAAATCTTTAATAGTTAATTGAAGCAACTGCTCGCCGTTCCACGCGTTCAGGCTGACTTGGAAGGCGGCATCCAACACAGGCGGCAGATCGGCGGCATATTTGCCGAAACCGAAAGCGATTGCTTTGATGCTTTGCGAGCCATCCGAGAGGCGCAGTTGGAGGTGTGCTGAATCTGTCCCGACGGCACGGCTCTGAACGACTCGCAAGCCACGCGCACACAAAATCGGCTGTGGAAAGCTGTGTCCGCACGGCTCTAGTGTTTGCAGCGCTTCATACAGCTCAAAGGTGATTTGGCTCAGGCGCACTTCAGCATCAATGTCAAGCGTTGGCTGCAAATCACGCCCATTGAGGTGCGCAGCGGCTAGGGCAAGAATGCGCTCGTGGAAGGCGGGCAGGTTATCGTTATGAATGGCAAAGCCGGCTGCCTGTGCGTGTCCGCCATGCCGCAAGAGCAAATCAGCGCACTGATCAAGCGCTTCCGTGATGTTAAACTCTGGAATGCTGCGGCAGGATCCGTGGCTTTCTTCCCTGCCGCGATGTAAGATGATAGACGGGCGGTAGAATTCTTCGGTGAGCCTGCCTGCCACCAAGCCAACAATGCCCTGCACAAATGCAGAGTCGGCGGCGAAGATCAGCGGCACATCGGCATCGAGCGCGGCAACTTTGCGGGCGTGATCTTGCATTTCGCGGGTCAGGTCTTGGCGGCGCGTATTCAAACGGTTGAGTTCGGCGGCACGTTCGGCAGCCTCAGCGTCATCGTCTGCCATCAGCAGGTGATAGGCTTGCATGGCGCTCTCTAGCCTGCCGGCGGCGTTAATGCGCGGCGCGATGCCAAAGCCGATGCTCATAGCGTCTGTGGTCTCTGGGGCGATGCCGGCGGCTTTCATCAAGGCGCGCACACCCAGTCGGCGGGCATGGTGCAGTTCTGCCAAGCCGCGCATGACCAAGGCGCGGTTTTCAGGGCGGTTCAGCGGCACAAGGTCGGCAACGGTGCCAATCGCAACCAGATCGAGCAGATCGGAGTCTTGCAGCGGCAGCTCGCGCTTATCCTGATCGCGGGCAACCTTCATAAGCGCCTGCGCCAAGCGGAAAGTGACGCCCACACCGGCTAACATTGGCTCACCACTTTTGCATTCCGCCTGCTTGGGATTAATGACTGCCAGCGCCGGCGGCACTTCGGCACCGACTGAGTGATGATCGGTGATGATCATGTCTAATTTGTGGGCGTTGGCAGTCTCTACCTCATGCACAGAGCGGATGCCACAATCCACCGTGATGCACAGTTTGAAGCCGCGCTTTACCAAACCGATCAGGGCAGCGTCGTTCAAGCCATAGCCTTCATCTACACGGTGCGGAATGTAGGGCTGCACATCGGCACCGAGCGCACGCAGCACACTGACAAGCAAGGTCGTGCTGGTCACGCCGTCCGCGTCAAAATCGCCGTAGACAACGATTTTTTCACGCCGCTTGATGGCAGACCGAATGCGGGCAACCGCCTTTGCCATGCCATGCAGCTTGAATGGATCGCGGGCAGTTAGATCGCCGTTCAGAAAGGCAGCAGCCTCAGCAGGGGCGCTGAAGCCGCGTTGGTAGAGGACTTGAGCAAGGATCGGGTGCAGATCGCCGAAGCCTGCCAGTTCTAAGGGAGAGAGAGTTGGCTGCACGCGCCACCGTTTTGGTTTCAACATGGTTGAATTCTAGCAGGTTTAGCGTGTGCGGCAAAGGCTCAGGGCGCGAACGTGCGCCCTGAGTGCGGCAAACGAGGTTAGGACTCGATGATTTTGTCGTCAATCAACTGCTGGCGGACTTCCTGCCCACGCGGATCGAAGGCGAAGAATGGCGCGTGTAGTTGGAATTCCATATCGGTCATGGCGCGCCCTGCCCGATTCTTCTCGATGGTGAACACCACCCAGTTGCGGTACTGCTGTGCTGCGTAGGGATTGAACGAGATATGATCTTTCGCCAGCACCTGATATTTGTTGTTCATGATGATGGCGATGTCGCATTCGTAATCCAGCGCAGAGCTGCCGCGCAGATGGAATAAGTGCAGGCGCTTTGCCTTCAAGCCTTCGCGGTCCGAGGCGACGATGGAGACAACCGAAACATTTTGCGAGAGCGCAATATCTTTCAGCCCTTCCACCACAATCGTGATTTTGTCTTCCTCATTAGCGGCGCGCTCAGGATGGATCGCCACTTTTTGCAGGTAGTCCACGAAAATGGTCAGGTTGCCGCCAGTTGCCTCTGCTAGGCGTGCCGTCATCTCACGGATAGCATTCAGCGTGGTGACGGCTGGGCTTGCCTTGACCATGATCAAGCGGTCGGCGTATTTGTTCAGGCGCGCCAACGGCATCGAGGTTTTCGGATTCTCGCGCAGGATGGTTTGCAGTGAGCCTGCTTTGTTGCCATCACGCGCCAATAGTTCGCGGGCGCGCTGCGAGATGATTGTGTCGAACAGGTCTTTCAATTTCAAGCCATTGCGCGCATCAATCTCTGGTGGATTGACGCTCTCTAGGCACAGCAGGCGATTCATCAGGTGTGTTTCGGTATGCTCATAAGAGATGTAGAAGGCGAACTGATCAGGGCGCATGGCAATATTGCGCGCCATTTGCAGCGCGGCAATCGTCTTGCCAATGCCCTGCGCGCCGCCTATCAGCACCAGTTCCGTCTTACGCAGACCGCCGCCGATGAAGCCATCCAACGGATCGAAACCAGTTGGCTGCGGCACAAAATCGGAAAGATCGCCACGCACCACCGAGTCGTTCGCATCGTTCAGCACTTGCGCCAAGGTGCGTGGCATGTGCTGCGATGGGCGCTGTATGGTTGCTCGCCGCGAAACACGCGCCGGGTGTGGCGGCGGCGCACTTTGCGGGGCAGGCTGTTGAGGTGGCATTGCAGGGCGGCTGATCCGCGCTGCACCCTGCCCAGTTAGGTTTGATGGATTCGATGTTGGCTCTGGTGCGGCGTCTGAAGGCTCATCCGGAAAACGTTTGGTTGCCATTCGGTTTTTGCTCGCCCGCTAGGTTAGGATTAGATGAATTTTGTATATTTTACAGCCGATGAACAAGCCTTGCAACAAAATAAAAGAAGAGAAGTTGTCAATTTTGTGGTGATGGCTTGCGCGATGAACACGTTCGATCCATTTTCACCACTCCCCAAAATTGCACTTGATTGCCGTTTATTGGTATACTGTTCAACATCGCTCAAAAAAACAAAACTATCCATCAGAGCTTATTCCAAAAGCGTAAGTGGGTTAGAGGTGGCGCATGGATAACAATATGATCGAGGTTACAATTGATAGCATCCGCGTCAGCTTGATGTCTCCGCATCGGCTGGTCATTCTCAAGGACACCGCGCAAGAGCGCTACCTGACGATCTGGATCGGACCATGCGAGTCAGATGCTATCACTGCCGAACTGCAAGGGCAAGGCTCGCCGCGCCCACTGACGCACGACTTGCTCAAATCCTTGATCGGTACATTGGGTGCGCGTGTGCAGTATATCTTCATTAACGATCTGCGTGAAGATGTTTATTATGCGCGGGTGGTGATGGATTTTAACGGTCGCACGGTCGATGTAGACGCACGTCCGAGTGACGCTATCGCGTTAGCGGTGCGCGTGCGCGTGCCAATCTACGTGAATGATTCGGTTATGGATCGGGCTGCCATTCTGCCTGACCAAGAGATTGAGAGCGATCCGAGCGCGGCGCCCTTGGTCGAGCTAGACGAAGAGGATGAGGATAAACTCGGCATCTTCAAGGATTTTGTAGACACCCTCTCGTTTGATGAGGACGATCCTGATAAGGAATAGCGCAGGTGCGGCTGCCAAGACCGCTGACCCGCAGCAGGGCAGGCGGCATGTGCCGTGCTGCTCTGTTTTATCTTGCCTAAATGGTTAGAATGGCGTTCCATCTATGAGCGATACTCAAGCACCACCGCCGCCACAGCAGCGCCAAGCACGCGAAGAAAAACGCTACGGTCCGCACTCCATTGAGGCGGAAGAAGCTGTGATCGGCGCAGTGCTGATCTACCCTGAGGCGCTCCTTGAACTCAGCAGCCTTGTGCAACCTGACGATTTCTATGAGCTGAAACACCGCTGGATTTGGGAGGCGATCCTCGCCCTTTCTGAGCGTAACGACGCCATAGACCTCCTCACCGTTACTGAAGAACTGCGCCACCGCCAAAAACTTGAGGATGTCGGCGGTGCGGTTTATGTGGCGCAGTTAGCGAACAACACACCCACCTACCTCTATGCCGAGACGTATGCCCAAGTGGTGCAGCGCGCCGCTGTGCGCCGCCGCCTGATGGAAGCGGCGGGCAAAATCGCCGATCTTGCCCGTGATGAAGGGCGCGAACTGCAAGAGGCGATCAGCGCAGCGGAAGTGGCACTCTTCGCCGTCACCGATCAGAGCTTGCGGCAAGAGATCATCCCCATCGAACAGGCGGTCAATGACTATTATCGCCGCATTGAGGAACTTTTCCTCAGCCAGCAAGAAATTTTGGGCGTGCCAACGCGCTTTGGCGCTTTGGATAAGATGCTGGGCGGCTTGCAAAAATCTGACTTGATCATCGTGGCAGCCCGTCCGGGCGTGGGCAAAACCAGCTTCTTGCTCAGCCTGACGCTCAACGCGGCACGCTTTGCCAATGCGCGCACTGCCTTCTTCAGCTTAGAGATGGGCAACGAACAGCTTGTCCAGCGCCTTTACAGCAGCGAGACAGGCATTAACTCGCAACGCCTGCGCGATGGTAAATTGGAAGATCACGAGTGGGATCGCTTCACAGAGGCAACTAGCCGCCTGAACAAATTGCCCATTTTCATTGACGACACGCCCGGTATCAGTGTGCAGCAAGTGCGCGCTCGCTGCCGCCGCCTGAAAAAAGAAGGCGGGCTTGACCTTGTGATTGTGGACTATCTGCAACTGCTGACCAGCGGCGTGGCACGCATGGATGCCAACCGCGTGCAAGAGATCAGCTATATCTCGCGCAGTTTGAAGGAAATGGCGCGTGAGCTGAAAGTGCCAGTGCTGGCAGCCGCCCAGCTTTCGCGTGCTGTTGAACAGCGCGCCGACAAACGTCCGCAGCTCTCGGATTTGAGAGAATCGGGCTGCCTAGCGGGCGATACGCTAGTTAGTCTTTCTGATGGACGCTATGTGCCAATTCGTAATCTGGTAGGTAGCGTAAATGTGACCGTGCAAAGCCTCCACGAAAATTCTCTAGGCTTGGTGGACGGTCAGGTTGTCAGTGCGTTCTGCACGGGTGTAAAACCAGTTTACCGTCTTACAACAGCACTAGGGCGCACTATTCGCGCCACAGGCAATCACCGCTTTTTAACTTTTGACGGTTGGCAGCGCCTTGACAAATTGACGGAACAAGATTATCTGGCTTTGCCTCGCCTGAATAAATCTACTAATGCAGCACACACTATAAATGTTGCTGAATTAGGACTGTTAGGGCATTTTATCGGCGATGGTTGTACATTGGCATCTCATGCCATTCAATATACCTCGCGGGAAGCTGATCTTGCTCAGTTCGTAGCAGACTTAGCCCACCGCTGTTTTCCAAATCAGATCGCACCACGTATTGTTAAGGAACGAAACTGGTTTCAAGTTTATTTCCCACCAACTGCTCATTTAACACATAATGTCCAACATCCAATTGCAGCTTGGGTGCGAGCGTTGAACGGTTTCGACTTGCGATCACATGAAAAATTTATACCGCAGGGTGTTTTTCAACTGCAAGCGGCACTTGGCAGTGCCTATTGCGGCACTGCTTTGTATAAACACAACATCAGCCGTGAGCGTGCGCTTCGCCTAGCTGAAATTGTGCAGTCCCAAAGGCTTGCAAACCTTGCTCAAAGCGATGTTTATTGGGATCGCATTGTGTCTATTGCGCCTGACGGCGAGAGTGACGTATACGACCTAACTGTGCCACATTTTCATAATTTTGTCGCCAATGACATTGTGGTTCATAATTCCATTGAACAAGATAGTGATATAGTAATATTTTTATATAGAGATGAGCTGTACAACCAGAATACAGAATATCCGAATCAGGCAGAGGTTATTGTTTCTAAGCATCGCAACGGACCAACTGGTACCATAAAACTCTACTTCCGCAAAGACCTAACGCAGTTTGTGGATATTGAGATCAATCAGAGCAGTGTGGCCGGTCTTTAAGAGGTGAACATGAACGGACACCGCTTTAATGGCTTTCCCAAAGGCGAAAATGCCACAATCCTTGTGCCGTCGCGCTTCTTTAGCGATCTGCTGCCACACATTGACGACTTGGCGGAACTTAAACTAACGCTCTACTGCTTTTGGGCGCTCCAGCAGCGCGAGAGCGTCTACCGCTATCTGCGCCTACGCGATTTTCTGGGCGATCCAACCTTTGCCGCCAGCATGGGCAGCACCCAAGCCGAGGCAGAAGGCGCCGTCCGTGCCGCGTTAGCGCGTGCTGTTACCCGTGAAACCCTGCTGGCGGCGGATGTGCCAACCACTAATGGCAACGAGACGCTCTATTTCGTCAACACAGAGCGTGGCAGGCGTGCTGTGGAAGCGCTGCTGCGCGGCGATTGGCAGCCCGGCGGCAGCGATCATCCGATCAGCCTTGTGCAAGATCGCCCTAATATTTTCACGCTCTATGAGGAAAACATCGGCGCGCTAACGCCGCTGCTTGCCGAAACACTCGCCGACGCGGAGCGCAGCTATCCCTACGAATGGCTGGTGGAGGCAATCCGCGCTGCGGTGGAAAATAACCGCCGCAGTTGGCGCTATGTCGAGGCGATCCTCAAACGCTGGGCAATCGAGGGCAAGCCGAACGGACGTGCCGCCAAAGCCGTCGAACCAGATGTGGATCCCTATCTGCGCGGCGCTTATTTTGGGCAAGAGGACTAGGTGCGCCAATGACAACTGCCGCCACACTGACCACCGAGACGGAAGTTTGCCCGATCTGCAAAGGGACAGGTTTGGTGCGTGAGGACGTGCCAGTTGGTCACCCGAACTTTGGCAAGCTGTTCCCCTGTGTGTGCCAGCAGGCGACCTACCGTGCGCGTGAGGTCTCGCGCCTTCGCACGTTGGGCAACCTTGAGGCATATACCCACAAAACGTTTGCCAGTTTTGAGGTGGATTACAGCCTGCTGGAGCCAGAAGAAGGTTATTTGCGCGGCATTTTCCGCGATCTCTCAGCGGCACGCCGTAGCAGCCTGAACGAGGCACAACGCCGCGCCGCCAAGGCAGCCGCCGAGATTGCGCTGCACTACGCCGAAACACCTGAGGGCTGGCTGCTTTTCGAGGGCAGCTATGGCACAGGCAAAACGCACCTGGCGGCTGCCATTGCCAACCACGCCATCGAGCGCGGCGCGCCTGTGTTGTTCATCACCACGCCCGATTTGCTCGATCACTTGCGCGGCGCCTTCGGTCCAAGCAGCGAAACCGCCTACGACGAATTGTTTGAGCGCATCCGCAAAGCGCCGCTGCTGGTCGTGGACGATCTCGGCGCCGAGAGTCCGACCGCCTGGGCAATCGAGAAGCTCTATCAGCTTTTCAATGATCGGCACCGCTACCGCCTACCAACCGTGATCACCACTAACCGCGATCCCGCCCAAATTGAACCGCGCATCCGCAGCCGTCTGCTAGACCAAGACCTGACGCGCAGTGTGCGCCTAATCCTGCCGGATCGCCGTTCGCCCGTGCTGACGTGGGCAGAGGCAGACCTCACCGATCTCAGCCGCTACCGCGAGATGACCTTTGAAACATTCGATCTGCGCGAAGGCGAAGGGCTGCCTGAAGAAAGCCTGCGCCGTTTGCAAGGCACCGCACAAACCGCCTATAGCTACGCCGAAAATCCGCAAGGCTGGCTGGTGCTAACAGGGCGCCCCGGCAGCGGCAAAACGCACCTTGCCGCCGCCATTGCCCATCTGCTGAACGCTGAGCAGCCAACCGCGCTGTTCGTCACAGCCGCCGATCTGGTCAATCATCTGCGCGCCACCTTTTATCCGGGCGCAACCGTCAGCTATGATCGGCGCTTGCAGGAACTGAAGGGCGCACCCGTGCTGATCCTTGACGATCTGAGCATTGAGGATCGGAATATGTCCGTGTGGGCGCGGGATAAACTCTACGAGATTTTGCTCTACCGCTTCGATTACAATCTGCCAACCATCATCACCAGCTTGCAGCCGCTTGAAGAAATGGATGCGCGCCTACGCAGCCGTCTGAGCAACCGTGCGCGCTGCACGGTGGAGGCGATCATTGTGCCAAGCTATCCGGGTGCTGTGCGTCCGCGCCGTGTGCCGCCGCCACGCTCACGCCGTGCCTAGTGTGCGCTTTGCAAAGCGGCAGGCGCGCATAATTAATGGTACTATTATGCGGTTACCTTGCGATGGAGGTCTCTAGCAGTGTCCCTTACCCAGTTCGCCATTATCGAATCAACGCTGCGCGAAGGTGAACAATTCGCCGGCGCGAACTTCACGCCGCTTCAGAAGATGGAAATTGCCGAAAAGCTGGATGAGTTCGGCGTTGAAATGCTCGAACTTTCCTCGCCGGTTGCCTCACCGCAATCTGAGGCAGACGTGCGGATGATCGTTGGCATGAAGCTGAAGGCGCGCATCCTAACGCACATTCGCTGCAACCGCGATGATGCCCTCCGCGCCCTGGACACCGGTGTGGATGGCTTGGATATCGTGATCGGCACTTCGGCAGCACTTCGCAAGCATAGCCACGGCAAAACGATTGATGAGATCATTGATCTGGCGCGGGAAGTGCTAACCTTTGTCCGCCGCCAAGCACCTAACGTCATTTTGCGCTTCAGCACTGAGGATTCCTTCCGCAGCAGCGAGGCAGATTTGCTGCGCGTCTACCTTGCCGTTGCCGAACTCGGCGTGCTAAATCGGCTGGGCGTGGCGGATACAGTTGGCATTGCGACGCCGCAGCAAGTCTATAATTTGGTCAGTTTGCTGCGCCGCCTAACTCATCTGGATGTCGAGTTTCACGGGCATAATGATAGCGGCTGCGCGATTGCTAACGCCTACGCCGCGCTAGAGGCGGGCGCTACGCATGTGGATACAACCGTACTCGGCATTGGTGAGCGCAACGGCATCACGCCGCTAGGCGGCTTGATGGCGCGCCTCTACTTTGATAACCGCGATCTGCTGCTGCAAAAATACCGCCTGCACTTGCTCTATGAGATTGATCACATGGTTGCCGAGATGGTCGGTGTGCAAGTGCCGTTTAATAATTACATCACAGGCTCAACCTTCTTCACGCACAAGGCAGGCATTCACACGAAGGCTGTGCTTGCCGCGCCTGAAACCTATGAGAGCATTAATCCGAACGACTTTGGCTTGACGCGCCACGTCCAGATTGCACACCGCCTGACTGGCTGGAACGCCGTCCGCAGCCGTGCCATCGAGTTAGGCTTGTCGCTGAGTGATGATCAGGTGAAGGCAGCCACGCAGCGCATTAAGGCGCTTGCTGATGAGCGCATTGTGACGCCGGAAGAGGTGGACGACATGCTGCGCGCTCAGTCCGTCTTGGGCTAGAGAGGATCACAGAGATATGGGCTATACCTTCGCTGAAAAAGTGCTGGCGCGTGCTGCCGCGCTCGATTCGGTGCGCGCCGGGCAAATCGTTGATGCACGCCCAGACATTGTGCTGAGCCACGATAACACCGCCGCCATCTACCAAACCTTCAAAAAACTTGGCATCAGCCGTGTGAAGCATCCCGAACGGCTCGCCATCACCCTTGATCACGCTGTGCCAGCGCCAACCACACAACACGCCCAAAATCACGCCGAAGTGCGTCAGTTCGTCCGTGAGCAAGGCGTGCAGCACTTTTTTGAGGCAGGGCGCGGCATTTGCCACCAAGTGCTGAGCGAAGAAGCCGTGGTGCTGCCCGGCGATCTGATCTTAGGTGCGGACAGCCACACCACGCATTTTGGCTGGCTAGGTGCGTTTGGTGCAGGCGTTGGGCGCAGCGAGGTTGCCGCGCTGTGGGCAACCGGTGAGCTGTGGTTGCGCGTGCCAGAGAGCATGAAGGTGGTCGTCACAGGTACGTGGCGGCAAGGCGTCACAGCCAAGGACTTCTGCCTGAAGCTGATCGGCGATTTAGGTGTGGAAGGCGGCATTTATATGTCGGTGGAGTTTCACGGTGAGGCGATCAGCGCGCTCAGCCTGGATAGCCGTGCCGTGATCCCAAATATGATGGCAGAATTTGGCGCGAAAACTGCCTATCTGCCGCCCGATCAGGCGATTTTTGATTACCTCGCGCCGCGTGTGCGCCGTCCGTATACGCCCGTCTATCCCGACCCTGACGCGGAATATATCGCCGTGCATCACTACGATGTGAGCACTCTCGAGCCAATGATCGCCTGCCCGGATAGCCCTGATAACGTCCAGCCGCTCTCGGCAGTGGCAGGCACGCCCGTGCAGCAGGCATTTCTTGGCACCTGCACTAACGGTCGCCTTGAAGACCTCGCTGCTGCCGCCGCCGTCCTAAAAGGGCGCAAGGTAGCGGCTGGCACGCGCTTACTCGTGATTCCAGCCTCTAGCGAGGTGCTGAACGCGGCACTCCAACACGGCTACATTCAAACCTTTGTGGAGGCAGGCGCGATGATTGGCGTGCCGGGCTGCGGACCGTGCATGGGCAACCATATGGGCATTCCCGCGCCGAACGAGGCAACCATCAGCAGCGCCAACCGCAACTTTCGCGGGCGGATGGGAACTGCCAGCGCGCCGATCTACCTTGCCAACCCTGCTGTGGTGGCAGCCAGCGCCGTAAGAGGCGCCATCAGCGACCCGAAGGCGCTCTAGCCGTGCCGAAAAACACCAAGTCTGTCCTTGCCGATCTAGATAAGCTAACAGCGCTGCGTGATCAGCCAGAGGCGTTACAACTGCACGCTCTCAAGCTGATCCGTGCGCGGCAGAACACAATGGCTGTTGCGTCGGCACTGCGCGCCCTCACTGAAGAGTCACTCATCACGCCTGATCTGCGCCCACTGCTTTTAGAAACCTACGCTTACTATGATGCTGACGGTGTGAAACGCGATCCAAGTGATGCGGCGCGCTGTGCTGTGCTTGAGGCGCTGCATGAAGTCATTCGCCAAGAGGACATTCCGCTTTTAGAGCGCGCCCTGACTACCTATGAGCGCATTCCGCCCTTCTTTGCCGAAGAAGCGGGCTTATTGCGTGCGGCTGCTTTGGTGGTGCTAACACGTCTCGATCCCTTGCTGGCAACCTATCACGCGGCGCGCTTGCTCAATGAGCCGATTGAAGTGCTGGCAGGCGAACCACACCTGACCGCCGTTCGCGTGCTGGCAGGTCAAAATCAGCACGTGCCGATTTACGCGTATGTGATGCAGCCAACTCTGAACAAGCCTGAACCACTTGGTGATGCGCTCCGCCAACTCAGCGAACTGCCAACGGCACTGATGGATGGCGTGATTAAGCATCATGGCGAATCAGCCAGCGATATTGTGCTGGCGGGCATGTTCGATCTGTTGATTGGACATGAGGCATGGGAGCGCTATCTGCCCGTGCTAGCGGACTATTTGCAGAAACCGATTAGTTTGCCCGCCTACCGCTACTTGATCACAGCGCTGATCGCAAACCGCCGCGCCGAATACCTTACGGCACTTATTGCGGCGGCACACACTGAACGCGATGCCTTACGGAAAGCTGCCCTTGCCGAAACGCTGGCGCTTCTAGAAAGCGATCTGCAGGTGAAAAGCGTATTGGCTGCCCTGCGACGTTGACCTAGCCATTGATGTGCAGGTCGGCTGCTTTCCTGATCTCTACAAAGCGCTCAGCGCCAATCCACCTGATCAGGTGATCACGCTCTAGGCGTCGGCTTCAGCCTGCCTAGACGGGCACTCGACGCTGCCATAAGAGCAGTAGACGCAGCAATCGCCAGTTTTTGGACTCAGCCGTGCATTGCAGCTTGAGCAAGTGTAGAAGTACTGGCAGTAGTCGGTCGGCATGGTCTCTGTCTTGGAGAAGCCGCATTCTGGGCAGGTGATCACTGATTGGAGCTGAATTTCCATCTCCCTAGTCCTTTCGGCGTGCATCTTGTACCTATGGTACAAGAAAAGTTGTGCGTTGCTGATCTTACGCAGGCAATTCAGCACGCGCAGCCAAGAGCTTGGTGTCAATCTCGCTCACCAACGCCTGATGGGCAAGCCACCACTCAGGGTCGCGCTGTGCGTCGAGTTCTTCAACGGTCTTGCCCTGCTGCTCGACCCAAGTGTAGTACTTCAGGTTGTGCCAGCGCGCCCGCGATTCGCGTGTGCCAAGCTGCACCCAATCCGTGGCAGCCGCGTGGAAGGTGCTTTCAAGGAAGCCGACCATCATCGCCTCATCCGGTGTGCCGTAGCACTCACGCATACTATCCATGACGCTGTGGTAACGGCTGAGCGAATCGGTGGCAACGGTGGCGATCAGGCTGCCGCGCCCAAGCCCAAAATACTTCGCTGTCTTGATGGCGCCCAAAATGTTGCAAATGCCGCTGATGCCAAACAGCGTGCTAAGCAGCGCTACCAAAGCCTCAGAGACGCCATAGCGCTTGACCAAGACCGCCTGCCCTGCTGGATCGCTGAGCGCCAGCAAGCCGCGCTTGCAGGTCATATCATCAATGCACATCAGCGCGTCCATATTGTTCACATTGTGAATCCAGGTGACGTGCTTATCGCCGATGCCTTGAATATCATGCACGCCGTAGCCGTTGTTGTAGAGCGTTGGACACTGAATCGGCTCTAGTCCGACGATCAGATGACCGGGGAAAACCTGCTTCAAGCGGTCGCCAGCGGCGATAGTGCCGGCGCTGCCCATCGCTGAGCAAAAAGCGTCAATGCGTCCGCTGCCAATGCCCTGTGCCTGTAGTTCGGCAGCCAGCTCCACCAGCGTATTGCCCGTCACGTGGTAGTGAAAGCGGTAGTTGCCCATCACCTCAAATTGGTTCAGGATGCGGATGTTTGGGTCAGAGGCGCGTAGTTGGTGCGTCATATCGTAAATCTCTTTAACGTTGCTCTCTGAACCGACAGTGCGGATGATACGCGCACCGTAGCGCTCAATCATCTCGAAGCGCTCACGGCTCATGCCTTCGGGCAGCACCACGATGCTCTGGCAGCCCATCCGCC
Source organism: Anaerolineae bacterium (assembly GCA_034432555.1). Classification (GTDB taxonomy): domain Bacteria; phylum Chloroflexota; class Anaerolineae; order Aggregatilineales; family UBA2796; genus CP2-2F. The sequence continues at coordinate 326,984 of DAOUBW010000013.1, read as the reverse complement.
CACCGACCCATGCGCCGCCAATGCCGTAGTTGCCCGTAGAAGGCCACACCAGCGTATGGGTGCTTGGATTCACCTCACCGAACAGTTCTTTTTCCAGCAGCACCGAATACGCCGCCCCGACCTTGTGACTGCCCGATGGAAACTCGCGCCCATACAGCACCACAATGTCCGCCTCGATGCCTGTCAGGCTTTTAGGCAGCACCACGTGATAGACGCGGTTTTCAGGGTCGCGCCAGGTGATGTTGAACAGGTTGATCGGGTCAAGCGGCGCGCTGTGGCGCGCTGCCTGCGCCCGCCCGCGGATTTCAGGGGCGATCTTGTGCGGATGCAGCATTTCTTCAAAGGTCGGTCCGGTGATCATGATCAATACGTCCTTACGTTAGACAAGGCGTCTTTCAAGCGGCTGATTTTGGCAAATAAACACGCTAAGCATAGCATTCGGCAAATGGCTCGGCAAGCGAACAGTCAGAATACGCCCACTTGCGCTGCCTTTATGTGTTGGCGGCATCGTCCGTTTTAACGCCGCCGCGCAGCCACCGCCCTAAGACCACCCGCCGCACTCGCCGCCACGCCGACTCTGCCTGTTTTTCTTCGGCAGGGTTGGGCGGCTGTGGCGCGTAGCGCTCTGTGATGTAGGCGTCGGTGATGGTCATGATCGGCTGCCCTTCCTCACGCAAGGTGCGTGCTGCCCGTTTGCCGCGCTCTAGAGCAGTGTCGCCTGATCGGGCTGGCACGCCCAACCAACGCGCCGATTTTTCCAGCCGTGCGTAGGCGCGCCCAATGGGGCTAAGCCGATCCAAGCCGCGGTACTCTACCCACCAAATGAATGCCACACCACCAAAGGATAGCACCGCAAGGATCAGCGCCACACCAAGCAGCCCGCTTAGGAAGTCGGTCACTGGCGGCGGCAAATCCAGCAGCGAGGGCGGCGGCGGTGTGGGCATGGGCGAAGGCGTGGGGCTAGGCGTCGGTGAAGGCGTCACGCTTGCCAAGGGCGGCGGTGCTTGCAATGGCTCTGTCAGGTTGCCGCTCGGGTCGGTGGGCGTTGGGCTAGGCGTCGGTGAAGGCGTGGGCGTAGCGGTTGGCTCAGGTGTGGGTGAGGGCTGAATTTGCTCTGTGTCGGAACGGTTGATCACACTTTGGGCAGCGGTTGGCTCAAATTCCACCCAGCCGGCGCCGGGAAAGTAAACTTCTACCCATGTATGCGCGTCACGTTCGCGCACCACATAGTATTGATTTTCGCCGTCGTACAAGCCTTGCGAGAAACCTGCCGCCATGCGCGCCGCCACACCTTGCGAACGCAGCATCATGATCATGGCAGAGGCGTAGTAGGTGCAGTATGCCTCTCGCCGCTCAAAGAGCATCCAATCTACAGGATCACGCCCAACTGGCGGATTGCCGATGCTCTCTTGGTAGGTGATGTTTTGGCGCAGCCACGTCTCGATTGCCTTTGCCTTATCATAGGGCGTTTGGGCGTTGGCAGCACGCACGATCTGTTGGGCAAGATCGCGGGTGCGCGGCGTGATCTCTGGCGGCACTTGCAGGTATTTCGCCGCCACCCAAGCAGGATATTGCGGACTGGTGCGCCGCAATGTATCGGCGTCGGCAATGCTCATGGATGAGATGACCGAATACTGCGCGCCGCGCATCAACGGTTCGCCTGCCCAAAAGGTAGAAGGGTCTGAGATGCCGCTGCCGGGATCAATAAAATCAAGCTGAATGCGGACGGGTAGGCGTATCGTTTTCAGTTGCGGCGCGGCATACACCAAGCGTGAGGCGCCCATCGTCATCACAAAGCGCTGCGTTACTTCGCGGCGCGTGCCAGCCTGCACCGGCGAATAGCTCAGCGTGATGCCGCCGGCACTGGTTTGCTGCTCAGAGCGTGCCGTCATCGTCCATCTGCCGTTCTGATATGTATCGAACGTGCTGGATTTCCAATAGTAGCGTGGACCGGCAGGCGCATCCACCGCCATCACGATTTGGTTGCCCAAGTTGATCGGTCCGCCAAGCTGAAGCTCATCACCACCGAAATAGTTTGCCGTGACGGGACCTTGCCCTTCCAGCGACCCAAAGAGCCGATTCATCAGCTCCATCAGGCGTGAGAGCGAATCCTCATTCAGAAAGTCTTGAAAGCGCCGCGCATTCTCTTGTGCATTGCCCGTTGGCAGCGCCCATGCCAGCAGCAGCGCGATGACTGCCACAAAGCTGCCCAGCCGAAAGAACCACTTCCGCACAGTGCCGCGGAAGGCAAGCCGATTCACATACCAAGCGTACTCACGCGCCTCAATGTGTGAACGGATCAAGAGCAGCAGCGATAGGAAGGCGTAAAGGATCACATAGCCATCATAGTTGGTGATGGGATCGGTGTTATAGACGCTGTTTAGCACCAACACGATGCCCGGCGGCAAAATGGCGCGCCACACGCGGTCTAGGCGGAAGATATGCCAGGCTGTGTTATGTCCTAAGAACCAGATCAGCACCGAGAGCAGCACCACCAGCAGAAATGGATCAAAGCCGATGCCTGCCGAAAAGCCGCCTTGTAACGTGCCAACAAAGCGCGCCACCACTGCATAAATGCGTTCGATCACATCGCCCGTGGCAGAGAAAAACTGCACAACCAACACCGCACCGATGCTGTAAATGCCGCTGAGGATCAGCGCAGTTAGCTCTGAATATTGGCTGCGCGAGAGCAGAAAGCCAAAGATGACCGAGAGCGCCGCAACAGGTACCACTTGGCTGAGGCTGACTGCCCACGCGCCGCTTTGAACGGCAAATTCAGCGGCAAAGTTGAGCGTTTGGCTCATCGCCAAGACGGGTAACACCATCATGACACAGGCGATGATCAGGGTTGAAAAATCGCCGCGGGCAAACAGCAGCCGCAGGCTGTTTCGCAAACGACGCCGCAGCAGGCTTAGATCGAAGTGGCGCGGCGTGCGGGTGGTAGAGCGCAAGGTATCTTTTCTCACAATACAGGTGTAGATTTACTCAGTGTAGCGGCATTTGGGCAAGGCGGCAAGCACGGCTCACCATTTTTTTAACCGAGTGCGTTACAATGGTCACTCATTTGAAGCGTTTATGCCAAGTGAGATCAACAAGCTATGCCTCAGCCAGAGCCATCCGCCCACACCTTATGGGCAGGGCGTTATGAAGCGGCTGCCGCCGAATCGGTGCGGCGGCTGAACGATTCACTGCCTTTTGACCAACGCCTGTATGCCAGCGACATCGCGTGCAGCATCGCCTACGCGCAAGCCTTATACGCCGCCAAGGTGCTGACTGATGACGAACGCGACCTCATCATCAATGGCTTGCTGCAAGTGCGCGCCGAATTTGAGAACGGCAGCTTTGTGCCTGCCCTAGGCGATGAAGATATCCACACCGCCGTGGAGCGCCGCCTGATCGAGCTAATCGGCGCGGTGGGCGGCAAACTGCACACCGGGCGCAGCCGCAACGACCAAATCGCAACCGATACGCGCCATTGGCAAGCCGCCATGATCAGCCGCGTGCTGAAGCTGCTGACCGCTTTGCAGCGTGCGCTGCTGGAACAGGCAAAGCCGCACACCGAGACGCTGATGCCCGGCTATACGCACCTTCGCACGGCGCAGCCGATCAGTGCTGCACAGTGGCTGCTCAGCTATTTTTGGATGCTGAGCCGCGATGTGCGCCGCCTTGAACTGACCCGCGAAGCAACCCTGATCAGCCCGCTGGGCTCCGGTGCGCTGGCTGGCACGCCCTATGATATTGATCGGCTTGCCCTTGCTGATGCGATGGGCTTTTTGGATATTTCCGCCAACAGCCTTGATGCCGTCTCGGATCGTGATTTTGTGGTCGGCTTTCTGTACGCTGCCGCTCTGTTGATGACGCACCTCAGCCGTTTTGCCGAAGATGTCATCTTGTTCAGCACGCCGCAGTTTGGCTACCTGCACCTGGATGAGCGCTACACCACTGGCAGCAGCCTGATGCCGCAAAAGCAAAATCCTGATGTGCTGGAGCTGGTGCGCGGCAAGGCGGGACGCCTCGTCGGACACCTGACGGGCTTCTTTAACACACTGAAAGGCTTGCCAACAGGCTATAACAAAGACCTGCAAGAAGACAAAGAGCCGCTCTTTGACGCGGCAGATACACTTGAAACGCTGCTGCCTGCCCTGATCGGCACGGTGGCAACCCTGCGGCTAAAGCCTGACCGAATGCGCGCCGCCTTAGATGAATCCATGCTGGCAACCGATCTGGCGGATTACCTTGTGCAGCGCGGCGTGCCGTTCCGAGAAGCGCACGCTCTGGTTGGCGCGGCGGTGCGTGCTGCTCAAACGCAGGGCGTGGCGCTTTCGGCGCTGCCCTTAGACACCTATCAGGCGATCAGCCCAATCTATGCCGCCGATCTGTACAGCGTCTTTGACTTTACCACGGCAATTGCCAAGCGCCGTTCGTTCGGTGGCACCGCGCCTGAGGCAGTTCGTCTACAAATTAGGCAAGCCGAGGCTTTCCTGAACGAGCGCGGCGCATGAGCAAAGCGCGCTTCGCAACGCTGACCTGCTATCTCGCCTTCATTGGGTTAGGCATTTCTGGTACGCTTTTAGGACCGACCTTCCAAAGCCTGACGGGTAAATTTGGGCTGCCGTTAGAAAATGCAGGCATTTTCACGGCGCTGCAATTCGGCGGCGTCAGTGTGGGCGTGCTGCTTTTTGGCTGGCTATTGGATCGCATTAATGCACGCTGGATGCTCTCTGGCGGCGCGCTGTTGATGGGCAGCGGCTTGCTGCTGATCGGCGCGGCAGAGACGTTGGAAGCAGCGCTCATTGGCGCGGGAATGCTTGGTCTAGGCTACGGCGCGCTGGATGTGGCGCCAAACATGGTGATTGTAGCGCTCAACCCAAAGCGGGCAAGCGCAGCGCTCAATCTGTTGAACGTCTTTTATGGCATTGGCGCTGTGATCGGACCGCAGTTGGTGAGCTGGGCGCTGAGCCAAGAGAACTTCACGCTTGCCTTCAGCGGCACGGCGCTTTTTGTGTTGGCGCTGGCGGTGCCGTTCGCCTTTGTCTCGGTGCGGGTGAGCGACGGGCAAGGCACAGGCGCCGCCATGCGCGCCAATATCCGTTGGCTGGCACTGCTGCCCTTCTTTATGATGCTTTTTCTGCAAGTGGGCGCGGAAGTTGGCTACAGCAGTTGGATTTTTGCCCAGATCAATTTGGCGGCTGCCGCACCTGAAAACATCGCGGCTCTGGCAACCTCACTCTTTTGGGTTGGGCTAACAGCAGGCAGGCTAAATGCCAGTTGGCTTTTGCGGCGCATCTCAAACGGGCAGATGATCGTATTAACCGTAGCGATCATGATCGCAGGCGTGCTGCTGATCCTCATGCTACCGTCGGTGCAAGGGGTAGGGCTGCTCAGCGCAGTGATCGTTGGGTTTGGCGTCGGTCCGTTGTTCCCAACCCTGTTAGGGTTTGCCACAGATCGCTATCCATCGGCGCGTGGCACTGCTTCTGGCGTGTTGATTGCGGTTGGCACGCTGGGCGGTACGCTGCTGCCACTGCTGCAAGGACAGGTTGGTGGTGGGCGCGATGGCGGCATGGTGGTCGTCTTGGCAGCGGCAGTTTTGCTGCTGATTGTCGGGCTGTGGCTGCTGCGTGCGGATCGGCGGGAAGGCATACCAATAAACGTATAGCAGAGCGCGGCAGTGCCGCAAGGAGCAAACCAACTATGGCAGCGCGTGTCACTTTTCCAGAGCTAGATGTCAGTGCTTTTCAGCACCCACAAGACCGTGAGGCAACCGAAAATCTGCGGCGTATTTTTGGCTTTGAGCGCGTCGTGGCAAAGTTCATCGAACTACGCTACGAACGGCTGCTCTACCTGTTCAACATTGGGAGTGCTGTCCGCGTGGGCGAGGATCAGTATCCGCGCTTGCACAAAATGCTGGTGGAAGCCTGCGCCATCCTTGACGTGCCGCAGCCTGAACTGTATGTGAGCCATAATCCTGTGGCAAATGCCTTCACCTTTGGTCACAACAAGCCGTATATGATGCTCTTTAGCGGGCTGCTCGACCTGCTGGACGATGATGAGGTTTTCGCGGTGATCGGGCATGAGTTGGGACATATCAAATGTGGGCATGTGCTGTACAATACTATGGCGGCGCTCATTCGAGATGTGATTATGATCGTCAGCCAATTTACGCTTGGCGTTGGGCGCATTGTCGGCGCCAGCATCGAGGCGGGCTTGATGGAATGGCGGCGGCGCTCCGAACTCAGCGCGGATCGTGCAGCACTCTTGGTGGTGCAAGAGCCGCGTGTGGTGCTTTCGCTGCTGACCAAACTCGCCGGCGGTGGGCATCGCCTGATGAGCGAACTCAACGTAGAGGCATTCGTGGCACAGGCACGCGCCTTCCACGAGTCAGGCGAAGGCGATAGTCTGGATGGGTTCTACCGCGTGCTGGCAGACTTTGGGCAAGGCAACCATCCGTTCACGGTGGAGCGTGCGCGCCTGCTTGATGAGTGGGCGCATAGCGACGACTACGCAGCGATTTTGCGCGGCGAGTATGCTCGCGGTGTGAAGCGGGTAAAGATCAAGATTAACTCGTAATTTTGAGGTGGCAGCATGAGTGAACCAATCACATTTCGCCTGAATGAGGTGCGCTATGCCATGAAAGAGTTGGCACGCGCTCTAGAGAGCTTGACGCACGCTGACGCTTACGCTTCGCTGGACTCAGAGGCGCAAAAGGCTGTTCAAGCGATGCTGCCACAACTTGCCAATTTGCGCGTGCAGCTTGCACGCACGCCGCGTGGCGAAAATGCACCCGCGCTAGATACATATGTGGAAGGTGTGCGGATTCCACTGCCATTGCCAGCACTGCGCGCTTTTTGTGAGAAGTGGCACATTGTTGAATTTGCTTTGTTTGGCTCGGTGCTGCGCGAAGATTTTCGCCCTGAGAGCGATGTAGATGTGCTGGTGCGTTATGCGGCACAGACACCCCGTACATTCAGCGATTTCATGATCATGCAAGCTGAGTTAGAACAATTGTTAGGGCATGCTGTAGAGATCACTGAGCGCGATTCGTTAAACAAAAGCACGAATGAGTTTCTTCGTAAAAGCATTTTGCACTCGGCAAAGGTGATTTATGCAGCGTGAGGCTGCTAGTCTAGTGCAAATTTTGCACGCGGCGCACCTCATCAATGAGCTTGTGCAAGGGTTCGATCAAACAACTTTCCAAGCAGATGTGCGAACGTGGAGCGCTGTGCTATATCAACTTGCCGTTATCGGGGAAGCCAGCCGACGGCTTTCAAATGAATTTCGTGCGTCGCATCCATCTGTGGCTTGGTCAGGTATGATTGGGTTGAGAAATGTTATCATACACAACTACGATACACTGGACGGCATAACCATTTGGCAAATTGTGCAGGTTGATTTGCCCAACCTAATCGCACACCTTGAAACAATTCTGCCGCAGCTATCGGATGATAGTGCATCTGAACAAGCACAGGAGTAACTTTGGAAGCCCTAATTGCCCTTGAGGATGGCAGCTTATATTACGGTGAAGGCTTCGGTGCAGAAGGCGCGCAAGTTGGCGAGGTGGTCTTTAACACCTCCATGACGGGCTATCAAGAGCTGCTAACCGATCCTTCTTACCACCGCCAGATTGTGGTTTGCACTGTGCCGCATGTTGGCAATGTTGGCATCAACGCCGAAGATAGCGAGTCGGCGCGGGTGTGGGTAGCAGGCTTTGCCGTGCGCGATCTCAGCCCAACGGTCAGCAATTGGCGCGCCACACAAACGCTGGACGCCTACCTGCGCGAACAAGGCGTGATCGGCATCAGCGGCGTTGAGACTCGCGCTCTGGTGCGCCGCTTGCGGACTCAGGGCGTGATGCGCGGCGTGATCGCGCAGGGTGCCGCCGCCGCAGATAGCACCGCGCTGATCGAACAGGCACGCGCCTGGCAAGGCATGGATAACCTTGACCTTGCCCGCGAAGTGACGTGCAGCGCGCCCTATGTTTGGGAAGAAGCTGCCGATTCACAGTGGTACATCGGTGCGGAAAGCTATGCCGCGCCGCGTGGTCACATCGTTGCCTACGATTTCGGCATTAAGCACAACCAACTGCGCCTGTTCACGGCGCGTGGCTTCCGCGTGACTGTCGTGCCAGCCCAAACGCCTGCCGCTGAAGTGCTTGCCATGCAGCCTGATGGCGTCTTTCTCTCCAATGGGCCCGGCGACCCTGCCGCCGTAACGTATGCCATTCAGAACACACAGGCGCTGCTTGGGCAAGTACCGATCTTTGGCATTTGCTTAGGGCATCAAATCCTTGCGCTTGCGCTTGGCGGCAAAACGCACAAAATGCTCTTTGGACATCGCGGCGGCAACCAGCCCGTCATTGATCCGCAAGGCGCGGTGACGATCACAGTCCATAATCATGGCTTTGCCGTTAGCGCGGGCAGCCTACCTAACGATGTGCAAGTTACACGCCTCAACCTAAACGATGAATGCATCGAGGGCTTGCGCTGTGATCGGCTACGTGCCTTCAGCGTACAGTATCACCCAGAGGCGGCGCCCGGCTCACACGATGCACTCGATCTGTTCGATGAATTTGCCGCGCTGATCAGCCGCACGCCACAACCCTGAGCCGCTATGCCTGACGCAACGCGCCCTGATCTCCGCATCCTCGCCCTTGCCGACTCAGGCTTGCTGCCTGAGTCGGTGCAGAAGCCGTTTGATGATTGGCGCATTCTGCGCGCACGCGATGCAGTGGCGCATACTGTCCGTAAACGGCTGAAGGCAGATGCTGATCCGATGCTAGTTTTCATGTTGGAGCGCCTTGAGGCTGCCGATGATGATCGCGGCATTTTTGAAGGCATTTACGCCTTAGCCGAAGTGGTGGACTTGCACCGCGTTCGGACGGGTTTGCACAGCGAATATTTGGTGCTGGTCATGGCAGGGCAGCTTAATCCATATGGCTTGCTGGCACTGACTGACGATTTCGACTATGTGCCGATCAGCGCCATCGAGTCGGCGCGCAAATTGTGGGAGCTGGTTACAGCGCATGGTGTGAATGCCCGCGCCCTAATCGCCGTGCTTGCCGAATCGCGGGACGATACAATCCTGAGTCGCCTAGCGGCATACTACAACCCGCCGCTGCACAGTGGTTAGTGCCGCACGGACGCACCTTACTAGGCACCCCATGGATCACAATCTTTCTAGTGCAAGCCTTAGCAGACTTGCTAAACGCCGTGAAGCCTGTTATACTCTTCACCATAGCATCAGGAGTAGTTTAGCAGAGTGCTAAGCTCGGCAACCTGGGTTGGACAGCCTAAGGTGCCTGCCTGCAAGGGGATGTGGCTCACACAAGAGCAAACACCTGTCCCACGCGATTTTCCGCGTCTTCTGGTGCAAGAGGATGCGGTTTTTTGTTGCCAGCAGACAGCCCTCACAGCGCCATTGCCTAAGGTTGCCACGCTACAGGTGTATTGGAGGCAGCATGACTTTGGACGTGAAACTCTTTAACGCACACAGTTTTGAACCGCCCGCAACCTTTCCGCCGCAGGGCGCGCACGCCGCTCTGCTGGCGCCAAGCAGCCGCTGTGATATTTATGAGCAGGCGGCGGTGTGGCATTTTGTAGGTGCCTATACCGCCTGGCGGCACTACGCGGCAGTCGAGGCAGTCTGCTTGTATCAGTGTGTGCGCTATGCCGTTGGCGATCTAATCGCACTCGATCCACACGCTGAGGCAACCCACACCAATCAGGTTGTGTGCCTTGCCGTGAGCGCTATCCGCATGATCCACACCCAATACCTTTCGGCGGCGGCATGGCAGGTGTTACGCACTGTGCGGCACATTCCGCACGCCTTCACGCAGCGCGATCACGTCCAGTGGCATTTGGAAGGGCAGCTGGTCTATCAGCCGCGTGCGGCAGTGCGTTTTGCGCGTCCAGAGGTTGCCCAGAAATTCTGGGTGCAGCATCGCGCCACAGGCAGCGGCGAATACAGTGGCTGGTAGGCAGAGCAAGGCGGTTGTCCGCACGGAAAGGACGGCTATTGTCTTTTGGGTGCAAACGCGCTAAGGTTGGTCTTCACGCGCATACCCTATTCCCTAACGCACACTCGGAGACTCCCTATGAAGACACTCAACCTTGCCCTGATTGGCTTTGGCGCTGTTGGGCGCGGCTTTGTAGATTTGCTGCAAGCGCGGCACACTTACCTTGAAACGCACCATAACCTGCGCCTGAACCTGATCGGCGTGGCGACAGCACGGCGCGGCTCACTGTTCCGCCTCGATGGCTTAGCCCTTGACGCCCTCTCACAAGCAGCGGAGAGTGGTCACCTTAACAATTATCCAACGCAGCCGCGCCTGATCCGTGGGCTAGAGCCACTGACCATGCTCACCCGCCCCGGTGTGGATGCCGTCATTGAGATCACGCCGACCACCTACGAAAATAATGCCGAACCTGCTATGGGGCATATTCGTGCGGCATTGGCAGCCGGTAAGCATGTCATTACCGCCAACAAAGGTCCAATTGCGCTCGCCTATCCCGATCTGATGGCACAAGCAGCGCACCGCGATGTTTTCTTGGGCTTTGAAGGCACGGTGATGGGCGGTACGCCCGTGCTGCGTTTGGCGCGCAAGGGCTTGGCAGGCTGCCAAATTAGCGAGCTGCGCGGCATTGTGAACGGCACGACCAACTTCATCCTCACCGAGATGGAAGGCGGCAAACCTTACGCTGACGCCCTGCGCGAGGCGCAAGCACGCGGCTACGCGGAGGCTGACCCAACCAACGATGTAGAAGGCTTCGATGCCGCCGGCAAGCTGATCATCCTGGCGCATATCATCTTTGGCAAGGCGCTCAGCATGGCAGACATTGACCGTGAAGGCATTACTAAGCTAACGCCTGAGGATATTCAAGCTGCACAGGCAAACGGCGAGCGTTGGAAGCTGATCGCACGTGCCGCCCTCAGCGCTGAGGGACACTTGAGCGCTTCCGTGCGCCCTACACGCTTACCACTCAGCGATCCGCTGGCGGGCGTTGGTGGTGGCGTGAATGCCATCACTTATCAAACTGACCTGATCGGCGCAGTAACGCTGACCGGCGCCGGCGCCGGCGGCAAGGCAACTGCCTATGCGCTGCTCTCCGACTTGATCGAATTGGCTGAATGGTTGTGAGGTGAATGCCAATGGAACTCCGAAGCCTGTTTGCTGTGCTGATCCGCCGTTGGTGGCTGATCGCAGTGCCTGCCTTAGTCGCGCTGGCACTCAGCTTGCCAACGCTAGGGCAGGCGTTGCGCCCAATGCCGCTTCAGCGCGTTACGCTGCGCTTTACAGCAGGGCAGCCGCCGCAGCCCGACTCCGCACAGACCTTTGAAGAAAGCAGCTATATCTCGTGGCTTGGCTCGGAGTATGCCATCATCAACCTTGCGGCATGGCTGCGGACGGAATCCTTTGCGCGTGAGGTTGTGGTGCTGCTGAATGCTGCCGAACAAACGACGGACAGCGAAACCGTGCGGGCGATGATCGCCTCTGATAGCGTGCGGAGCATTATGACGCTTTACCTGACGGCGGCTGATCCTGATCTGCTGCGCGCTGTGGCAGAGGCAGCCATACAGGTATTGACGCAGAAAAGCGCTGCTTATTTTCCACAGCTCAGCGGGCAGCCAGCGCGCATCGTGCCGCTGGATGCTGTGGAAGTGCTGCCAGTGCCAACGCCGATCACAGAGCGCCTAGCGCCCTTGTTGCGCGTCTTGATTGGCGTTTTAGGCGGCGTTGGGCTTGCTTTCCTTGCCGAATACCTCGATCCAACGCTCCGCACGCGCCGCGAGTTAGAGGCACTTGACCTGACCATCCTAGCCGAAATTCCGCGCTCATAAGCCGCAGCGGATCGGGATAGTCGGATTACGGCGCGCATCCACATTAAAGCCGAGATAAGGCGATGGATCGAGCGTGTTGCCGATCTGCGTCTCGTTGCGGAAACTGCCATCAGGTTCGCTCAGCACCACGCTGAAATGCACATGCAACCCAATGCGATAGGCTGCACCGCTGTACAAGCCTTGGTAGCCGAGCAGCGTGCCGCGCTGCACGAATTTCTCGCTGGTGGCGGGCGGGAAGTCATCCACAATGTAGGATTGGGCGCCATTCTCGCTTGCCATGTGTGTGTAATACGTCCAGATTTGGCGGTCAGGCTGGAGCGGATCGCTTGGGTGGCGGATGATCACGCTGCTGCGCCATTCCGGCAGGCGCGTCAGATAGCCATCATAGGCGGCGTAAACAGGGATGCTGCCAACGGCGCCATCGCCGAAAATATCAATGCCAGTGTGCGGCGACAGCGGCGTATACGGCGCCGTTGGGTCGCCGTACAAAAAGCCGACAAAGCCTGTTGAGGGCAGCAGAAAAGGCGCGTTTGGGCAGGGCGCTGTAAAGCGGCTGATCAGGGCTGGACGCGCCTCTGGCGACTGAAACCAAGCGCGCAATGTTTCGGCGGTTGGCGAAATGCCGCCAAGCCTGCCGCGCCACACCAGAAAGGCAAGGGCAGCCATCAGCAGCAGCGGCACAAGGCTGTATAACAAACGGCGTTTGAGCATAGATCAGTTGGTAAAGCGCACCGACTCCAAGATTGCCTTGAAGGTCGGTTGGTAGGCACGGTAGAACAGCAGCGGCGCACTCCAGCGGATGATGGTGAGCTGATCAGGTGTGCGCTGCACTGCAATAAAGACGAGATGCTGCGCGCTGATCGGATCGAACGTCTCGTGGCGCAGGGCAGGGCGTCCGCCGATCTGCTCAGCGCTTAGTGGCGCGGAGTCATCTAAACCGAAGAGCGTCCGCACAGCCTGATTAAAGGTCTGTCCTTGCGGCAATGTGTCTTGTGTGCCAAGCACAAGCATCGCACCGTTGGCAAGGGCGCTGTCGTCCGCGTAGCGCACGCTTTCAGCCGTGCGGTAGGCGATAAGCGTGTTCGCCAATGGCTCAGGTTGCCAGCCTTGCGGCAGCCTGAGTTGGAGCGCGCCTGCTGCAAAGGTCACCACACCATCGCCCAACGGCGGTGCGGAAACATCGCGTGCGCTGAGCAAGCGTGCTGAAGCGCGTATCTCGGCAAAGACGGTCACAAAGTTTGCCCATTGATCGCCACGTGAGATTCCGCTAAGCGCGGCATAACGTCCATCTGGCAGCAAGAAGGCGAAACTTTGCCCGTACAAGCCGCGCTCCGGATTCTCCACTTCGGCAAAGCCTGCATCCAAGCCTGCCAATGTGCCTAAGGCAGATTCCTCCACAATCAGGGAATCGCCAATCGTCAGGTTGAGCGCGATAGCGATCTCGGTTAGGTCGCTGCCTTTGGGCAAGCCGAGTTCCTCGACGGGATCAATAATTCGCAGCGCCACAATTGGCTGCTCAAGGGTGCCGCTCAGCGCTGCGCTCGGATCAGTGCCTAAGAGCATTTGCCCATTGATGAACAGCGGCGCCCGCCACGCAGCGGGATAGCTCAGCGTAATGCCCACATCCCAATAGGTTACGCTGTTGGTCAGCGCGTTGGGATCGGGCAGGGCGGCGGCAGGTGTCGCCGTGGGTGGATCATCTGCCCGAACAGGCGAAAAGCTGATGAGTAACATCAACGCAGCGCAGAGTAAGGCAAGGCGGCGCATTTAGGCATCCTTCAGCAAGGCAGCCACACCTTTTTTCACGCTGTCCTTCGGGCTGATCTTGATTTCCGCCGCCTCGATCTTCCCCTCCGCATTCACCACGAAATGTGAGCGGATAATGCCCATATATTTCTTGCCGTACATGCTTTTTTCGCCCCACACGCCAAAGGCATCTGCCAAGCGATGATCAGGGTCGCTGAGCAGGATATAGGGCAGGCTTTCTTTGGCACGCCATTTAGCAAGCGCTTTTGGCGCATCAGGACTAATGCCGATCACCAGCGCGCCCTTTGCCTCAATCTGTGGGAAGGCGTCACGGAAGCCGCACGCCTGATCTGTGCAACCAGAGGTGCCAGCCTTTGGGAAAAAGAAGATCAGCAGCCGCTTACCGAGATAGTGGGCTAAGGTTACGGTTTGTTCGGCGTCATCTTGCAGGCTGATGCCCGCCAGCGCTTGCAGAGTTGGCAGATCGCTCATTGTAGGGTGCTTCCCTTAAAGGTTACTTGATAGGTGCCATTATACAGTGCAGCGCGCTGATCAACCAACTGCGGCAGCTGCCAAGAATGCAACCAACACGCCATAGCCCATCTCCGTAAAGCCGATCACTTTGGTTGGCACGTCCACAGGTGCCATCAAGCCTTTGGCAGCACGCGCCAACAGCACGCCAAAGGCAGCTGGCAAGGCAGCCCCAACCACGCCCATCCACCACAACAGGGCAAAACCAAGCAGGGCTGCCATATGCAGGATCAGCGCGCCCGTAATCTGTGCTGACTCACGGCGCGCACGGCGCAGGCGCACACGCACATACATAATCGAGATGAGCGCACGAGTTGCCATAATCAACCACAGCAAGAATGCCGTCCCTGCTGGCAAGCCGCCTGCCAGCCCGATCATTGCCGCAGAGGCGCCTAACGCCCACGCGCCGCTGATCTCTGGGATCAGGGCGCGCCCTTGATTACGCGCCGCATAGCCAACTTGGAGGAGCGCCAACGGTACGGCAATCAGCAGCGGCGCAAGAAAATTTTGGCGTGCGCTCAACAGTGCCAACCCACCGCCAATGGCGGCGAGCGCGCCAAACAACGCAGCAAAACGTGCTGCCAGCTTGGTGCGTGGGTAGAACTTGCCGCGCAGCCGATCCTTAAGGGCAATCTTAAGGGGTTGCTGCACCAAGAAGACGCCAAAAGCAGCAACGCCAAGCGCAACGCCCGCCCACGAAAACGCCACCAACAAGCCCAGCAGAATCGGCTCGCTCAGGAAGCCCCACGCGCCGTGTTCAGTCGGCAGCACAACGCTGCGCCATGTGCTGCGCGTCTTTGTGGTTGAACTACTCATCACGATACTTCCCATCAGCTTTACCTCAGCCCTTAAGAGCGATCATGTACCTGCGGCGCGTTTGGCGCAATAACACGCCTTAAATCTGCCATAAATGCCTGTATATCTATGCCGTAAATCTCGGTGAGATCGTGCAGGGTGTGGAAACACGCCAGCCAACAGCCAACACACGCCAAGCGCCAAACCATAAACACCTGCGCCGCTTGTGGATAGCGCGTGAGCAAGTCTTCAATATACGTCTCTTCCGAGATTATCCTTTGGCTAAACACAGCGCACTGTTCCTTGTGAAATGCCCTGAGGGTAGGATACACTCTCCTTTTATGACAGTCCTTGATATGGATCAATCGTTGTGACGACGCCCGACCCTGCACCCAAGCGCGCCGAACTCTTTGCCGATCTGCCGCCGCACCTCTATGAACAGCTTTTGCGGACTGCCCGCACTTGCCAGATTCGCAATGGCGAACACCTCTTTCATCAGGGTGAACCTGCCCATACCTTCTACCTGTTGCAGCGCGGCAGGCTGCGCCTTGTGCAGCATACGCCCGAAGGCAAAGACGTAACATTGGCGACCTTTAGCGAGGGTGATCTGATCGGCTTATTGGTGGCGATCAGCAATGATTCGTATCCTGCAACGGCTGAGGCGCTAGAAGACTGCGAACTCTTGTCCTTACCCGGCGCGCCCATGTGGCATGTGATGCAGCAGCACGCGCCGCTTGCCGTCCGTGTGGTGCGGATGCTTGCCGAACGCCTGCACGAGGCGCATGAGCGCATCCGCGAGCTGAGCGCTGAGCGTGTGCAGCAGCGCCTAGCGCGCTCACTAGTGCGTTTGGCGCGCAAAGTTGGCGTCAAGCAGGCTGACGGCAGCATTTACCTTGACGTGCGCCTGAGCCGCCAAGATTTGGCGCAGATGAACGGCACCACCTTAGAGACGGTCAGCCGCACGCTGACGGCATGGCAGCGCGAAGGCTTGCTAGAGGTTGGACGCGAACAGATTACGCTCATCAAGCCGCACGACTTGGTGCTGATCGCCGACGATCTACCGTAAGGCTTGGCAGCGCAGCCCTAAAGCCGCTATATTTGCCTGTGACACATTCAGATGAAAAGGACTGCCCGCGCCTATGGCATATTACCTTGCCCTGCTTTCGCCCAGCGCTTATGAAACCTTCACTGATAGGCTGCATTTTCCTGCTTGGCGCGCCCAGACACTGGCTGCCTTGCAGTCGGGTGATCACCTGATCGCCTATCTGCCTGCTTTGGCGCGCTGGGTGGGTGTGTTGGAAGTGCTGGCAGCGCCACAAGGCGCGCAAGTCCGTGTTGCGCCGTTAGTATGGCTTACCAAAGAGCAAGGCGTGCCGCTAACGCATAATCGGCTGTGGACGGCGCTCTCTTTCACGCGCCAGCGCGATAAGGGCATGGCGAGTGCTATTCCAACCTTGCGGACAACGCTCACAGCCCTGAGCGAAGCAGATGGCAGCTTCCTTGCAGATTTTTTACGTGCCTACGCTGACAGTGGGCAGCAAATTGGCTATGACGAGACAGCTTATGCCGCACTTTTAGCGCGCCGCCTTACGCGCAGCGATGGGCGCAGCCTGATCGCCGCCATGCCCGATCTGCACGATATGGCGATTGAGGAACTTTTCAACAGCAACATCGAGGCGCGTGAAACAGTTCGCGTGCAGGCACTGCTTGCCGACTCAGGCGCCAAGATGGGCTATACAATCTGGATTCCGCATGAGGATCGCTCGGCAATCTTCCGTGAGTGGAAGCCGAAACAGCGTCCTATGCTTGACTCGTTTGAAGCATTTGACTTGGATACGCTGACGCGAGAGACAATCGAGCGCTTTGATATGCTCTGGTTGCATGACGATCAGATTGTGCGCGCTTTTGAGATCAAACACAGCTACTCAATCTATCTGGGTGTGCTGCGCGCCGCCGATTTTTTCAGCCTTCAGCCACAGGCAGCGACTCGCGTTCACCTTGTGGCGCCGGATGCGCGCCGTGAGCGCATTTTTCAAGAGGTGCAGCGCCCTGCCTTCAGCCTGATGCAGCCGCTGCCCCTGCGCGATTTGCTCACTTATATCTCGTATGATGGCGTGCGCGATTTTGCAGCGCAAGCCTTGCATCCATACGGCGCGGCTGCCCTGGATGCCTTTGCCGAGGCAATTGAGTAGCGCTATGCAGCCGGCGTGAAAAAGCGGATTACCAACAGCACGGCGCCAATCAGGCAGGCGGCAAGCGCCACCATCAAGATCAATGGGCAGCCAACGCGGAATAGGCGCGGCGTGCCGACAAATTCGCCAAGGCTTTCAGCCACAATGCCGAATGCCTCAAATGTGGTGGTGACGCGCAACAAGAAAGGCGTGATCGCCGTCAAGATCAGCAAGCCAAGCGCACCAACGCCTGCCAGCGCCAAAAACACAATCGGCGGATTTCCCATCGGCTAATTCCCGTTCTTCGGTGTAGCGTGCAGTGGCAGATGCAGGTAAAAGGTGCTGCCTTGCCCAAGCTCGCTTTCAAAGGTGATGCTGCCGCCATGTTTGGCAACAATTTCTTGCACAATTGCCATGCCAAGCCCTGTGCCAGCTGCACCAGTGCGCTGCGCTGCGCTGCCGCGAAAAAAGCGGTCAAACAGGCGCGATTGTTCTTCAGGAGCAATGCCCAAACCGCTATCTGCCACGCAGATTATAGCGCGCTTTTCGCTGTGCAGCACTGAGACATGAATGTTGCCACCAGAGGGTGTGTAGTTCATAGCGTTGCTGATCAGATTGCCAACCGCCTGCATGATGAGTTTGGTATCCAGCATGACGGTCACCGAGATCGAATCGGGCGTGTAGGCAAGCGTCAAGCCGCGTTGCTCCGCCAACATCTGCCGATCAACAACCAACGTGCCGATCAGGTGGTTCAGATCGGTTGCCTGCAAGTTGATTTGCACGCGATCCGAGTCGAGGCGGGAGAGTGTTAGCAAATCCTCAATGAGTGCTTGCAGACGATCCGACTCGCGCTGCATGATGCCAAGATAGTGATCGCGACGCTCTGCGGCGCCTTTTTGCATCAGGTGCAGGTAGAGTTTTAGGTTTGCCAGCGGCGTGCGAAGTTCATGCGAGACGTTTGAGATGAAGTTCGCCTTCATGCGCGAGACCTCTTTGAGATAGGAAATATCGCGCAAGCTGGCAACAATGCCGATGGTTTCGCCCTTAGCATCTGGCACACGGGAAAGGGTGACCGCTGCATCGTAGGGATCGCCATGGCGGCGTGGCACAATCCGATCACCGCGCCAAACACGCTGCGGGACGCTATCACTGGTCTGTGCTTCTTTGATTAGATCAAAGACATCAAAGCCGAGCAACTCTGTGCTGGTGCGCTGGCGCGACTCGCTCAGCGAATAGCCATGCTGTTCCTCAAAGGCACTGTTGACGAGTTCAACAGCGCCGTTTTGATCAAATACGACGAGCGCTTCGCCTGTTGCGAACAGGATGGCAACCGTGCGCTCTTGTGCGGCGCTGATCTCTTGGGTGCGCTGCTGCACGCGCCGTTCAAGCGAGGTGTTCTGGGCGCGCACCGACTCAATCAGATGGGCGCGGTCTAGGGCAACGGCTGTTTGATAGGCGATTAGCGAGAATAAGCGCATATCATCGCTGCTGAAGGCAAAGGGTTGTGGGCGGGCAATTGCCAACACACCCAATACTGCGCCACCATAGATGATCGGCGTAATCATGCTGGAGCGCATATTTGCCTGCCGAAAGTGGCGTGGCTGGGCAAAACGCACCTCAGTTTGATAGTCATCCACCACGCACAGTTCGCGTGTTTTGATGGCATAGCCAATGGCAGTGCCATCACCGCCGAGCCATGTGCGGTTGATGAGGTCAGTGTTTTCCCAACCGCGCAGTGCCTTTGTGGTAAAAACGCCGTTCTTATGCAGCACAAGGTTAACATGCCGAACGGTAAATGCCTCTGCGGTGGCGCTGGCAACCGCTTCGGCGATCTCACGCTCGCTTTTCAGTTCCAGCAATTGGCGCGCCAGCGTAAGCAACACTGCCTGCTCACTAATGCGCTGAGCGCGCAGCTGCGCGTGCAATTGCGCGTGGCTAACTGCAATGCTGATGTTGGCGGCTAATGCCTGCGCGGTATTGATCTCGTTGATCAGGAATTGGCGCGGCGCGCTTAGCTCCATCACCTCCACAATGCACTGCACACCGTTCTCAAAGCGCATTGGGATCAATAGGATTGAATGGGCTTGGCGCACCTCAAGATAATTCGCACATTCAGGTGAGAGCATCGGATCGCTGCGCTGTAGAACGAGCCAGTGACTGTTGATGATCATCTCACTAAGGTGGGAAGGCAAGTGCTTGGCAGCCGTGTTATGAACAAAGTTCTGATCAGCTACTGTGCCGTATTGGCTGATCAGGTGCAAGCCGTCTTCAGGGCGATATTCATAGATCGCACAGGCTGGCACACGCAACATATCCATAAAAGAAACTGCCGCTGCATGTAGCACTGCGTCTAGGTCTAGGCTGCTAGTGACCTGCACAGAGGCTTGGTAGAGCATGGCAAGCTGACGGTTGCGTTCTTGCTCAGCCGCATACTGCTGTGCGTTGTAAATGGCAATTGCCGCTTGGACGGTGATATGCTGAAGACTATCTAAATCATCCAAGCTGAAGGTGCCTTCGACATCGCTGTGATAGAGCGATACGACACCGATGACGTTGCCTTGCCAGCGCAGCGGCAGCAGCGCCGCAGTGTGGTAGTGCGCAAATTGCTCACCATGCAGCCGTACCATATGTTCGCTATAGTGATCCAGCACTAATGGAATGCCTGTGCGCTGCACCTCATAGAGTGGGCTGTTATCTACATCAAGCAGCTGCCCAAGCAGGCTCGGCACAATACCCAGCTCGGCACTTACAATCAGGTGACCGCTGCTCGGCTCAGCCAAATAGAGTAAACTAGCATCCACATTGACTATGCTCTTAATGCGGCGCAGGATTGAAAGCAGGGTGGAGGGCAGATCAAGCTGGCTCATGATGTCTAAGCCGGTCATGTAGATGGCATAGCTCTCATTGACGGCACGTCGATGGGCTGCCTCTAAACGAGCAAGGCGATGCTCGCACTCTGCCAGCAGGTCGCTTAGTTTATCACGCTCAGCCTGTACGGATTCTAAGGTTTCGGCAGGGTTTGCATCTATCACTGCTTACGCTTTCCTGTTCATTTATAAAATCGTCTGCTGCCTAACCTACTAAACACAACATGGTTCTGATTAAGGTTGGTCAGGCTTGATCTTATCATAACCATGAATGCGGATCACCTCGCGCAAATAGCGCGCCCCTTCTTCGACATCGCCAAAGAGAGCATAGCGCAGGCGGAAGTTCTGTACCAGCACCTTCAACACAAAATGCACCAGCGGCTTGGCGCCAACCACGACGGAATAGCCCATGCGCGGATGCTGCATGATCTGCTTTAGCGGCTTTATCTCGCTGAGGGCAAAGCCGTTAACCTTACCAAACGAACGCATATCCGCGATGAAGTGAACCAGCCGATCCGCATTATCCAAATAATTTAGATAGGCTGCCAGCACTTCCTCAACGTCTGTCCGTCCTACATCGCCCAGAAAGGTAGACAGCACAATTAAATTGGTCTCATCATACCATTCAACATGAACAGGCATCGGATAATGTCTCCTTGCGCGCAAAAACCTTGAGCTTACATTGTAGCGCAAGGTGAGAATTGGTTGATCACAAAATAAATCGGGAAGGCAGCATAAGCGCCATATGCCGCCGAACTGAGATGCCTTAGGCAGACTCTGGCAGAGGTGGAGAAGCATGGACAAGTTTGAGCAAACACAAAAAAGCCTCACCGTCACAGGCAAGGCTTCCTCAAGACAGCTTACAATATACCGAGTCTACGCCTGCATTGCCATCCTTTGGCGTTCCGCCTCGATCTCCAGCAAGCGTTCCTTCCATTCCACGCCCCACCGATAGCCTGCCAGTGTGCCGTCGCTGCGTACTGCGCGATGGCAAGGGATGGCGATTGCCAACGGGTTGGCGGCGCAGGCATTCGCAACAGCCCGTACAGCCCCCGGCTTGCCTATGCGCCGTGCAAGTTCGGTGTAGGTGAGCGTCTCGCCCGGCTGAGTCTGTTGAAGTTGGCTCCACACCTCGCGCTGGAAGGTCGTCCCCTGCAAAATATCTAAGGGCGGGCAGAAACTGGGCGAACGTTCTTCAAGGTATGCCACAAGCTGATCGGCGTAGGGCTGCAAGGCGTGAATGTTTTCCTCAAGTGTTGCGCCCGAAAATTCGGCGCGGAAGGCTGCCACTTCTTGGCTGAAGCGTTCACTATCGGCTTCTGCCCCACACAAGCGCACCGCGCACACACCACGCGCCGTCGCGGCGATTAGCACAACGCCAATCTGTGTATCATAGAAGCCATAGTTGATATGCACACCGCCGCCACGCCGCCGCAGCTCGCCCGGCGTCATGCCAATGCGCGTCACGACGGCATCGTGCAGTCTGCCCATGCTGGCAAAGCCCGCCTGATTAGCGGCTGTCAGCACGTCTGTACCATTCATCAGCAGTTCACGGGCCCGATCCCACTGGCAATCGCGGAAGTAACGTGCTGGGCTAGTCAGGTAGCGCGCACGGAACAGTCGCTCAGTTTGGCGGCGGCTCCACGGCGCGCCTGCCATAAAACGCGCTACGTCGAAGAACTCTAAGCCATCGGCGACCTGCTGGCGAATTTCGGCTGCTAGCCGTTCAAGAATTTCGCTGTCGTGCGCGGTAATCATGACTTTTCCTACCTCTCTTGCGGTACGTCAAAGCATACACCGTCCACGCCCAACAAGGCTACCCGCTGAGCGACACAGGCGTGTTATGCCTCGTTAGAGTCAGGTTCGGTGCGGCGCGGCACGGTCTGCAAGCGCGCCGCCACGCGCTGCACAATCGCCTCTGCAACGGCGCTCTTGGTCTGTTGCGGCAGCGAGATCACGCTGCCGTCGGCGCTTAGGATGGTCACGATGTTGGTATCCGTGCCAAAGCCCGCCCCTGCAAGGCTCACATCATTGGCAACGATGTAGTCCACGTGCTTTTTCTCCAGCTTGCTGCGCGCATTCTTTAGCAGATCGCGTGTCTCCGCCGCAAAGCCAACCAGCACATGCGGTCTGCCTGTCTCGGCGCGGCGCGCACCGACGGTCGCCAGCACATCCGCCGTTGGCACGAGGGAAAGTTGGAGTGCTTTGCCCGTCTTTTTGATCTTGTGGTCAGCCGTTTCTTCAGGGCGATAATCGGCAACGGCAGCCGCCATGATTAGCGCATCGGCATCTTCGGCATACTCCAACACAGCGTCTAGCATCTCTTGTGCGCTCTCGACTGGCACAAGTTCCACCCCATAAGGCGCTGGCAGTTCGTTGGGCGCGGCAATCAGGGTGACGTGCGCGCCGCTATCTACGGCAGCCTGCGCGATGGCATAGCCCTGCTTGCCCGATGAGCGGTTGGTGATGAAGCGCACCGGATCAAGCGCCTCACGCGTGCCGCCAGCGGTCACTACCACATACCGATCCCGCAGGGCGCCCCACTCACGCCCAAGCGCTTGCCGCGCCGCACCGAGCAGTGTCCCCACTTCTGGCAGCCTGCCGCGCCCAACCATGCCGGAAGCCATGCGTCCAATCTCAGGCTCAATCACCTCTATGCCCAGTTCGCGCAGGCGCGCCACATTGGCAGCGACCGCGGCATTCTCATACATGCCGCCATCCATCGCCGGCACGACCACAATAGGGCACTTGGCACTTAGCACCGTAATGCACAGCAAATCATCGGCAAAGCCGTAGGCGAATTTGGCAAGGTGCTGCGCCGTGGCAGGCGCAATGAGGATCAAATCTGCGCCTTCTGCTAAGCCCACATGCGCCACATGCGTGGGTAGGCTCTCGCTGTGGGCAGTCTGCCACATATCGGTATAGACGGCGCGTCCCGTCACTGCCTCAAAGGTGAGCGGTGTGACAAAGCGCGTTGCCGCCTCGGTCATAATCACATCCACATCGGCGCCGGCTTGCGTCAGTTTGCTGGCGAGATCGGCTGCTTTGTAGGCGGCGATGCTGCCCGTAACACCCAGCACAATCCGCTTATATTCGAGGATGGAGATACGCTCCATAGCCATACTAAGTCCTGCCTATGCCGCATTTTCGGCATGTTTTAAGCAATCTTACCCGAAGGTGTGCTTATTTTACCCGCTTTTTGCGCCGTGCTGGATATTCCGTCCGCAGCACCACCCAGAAGATCAGCCCTGAGGCGAAGGGCAGCCATGCGCTGCCAAAGCCTGCTACAATGATATAGAGCAGGTTGCCGACCGCGAACAGATCGCCGCGTGTGGCGTCAAATGCAACGATACCGAAGATAATCAGCGGTGCAGCCAACAGTGCATAAGTGATCAGGCTCGGCGCGCTGAAAGTGATCTGCGCGAGGATGGAAGGATCGCTCTCTGGCTGCTGAAAGCGCAGCGCCCACAAGCAGAAAGCGAGGATCGCGGCGGGCAAAATCAGCCCTAACGCTGGGATTGTGTTGTTCAGAATACCGATGAGCAGGCTGAGGAACAGCGGCACGCCGCACAGGATCATCTCCCACCACAGCAGAGTCAAGTTCAGCTCGCGCAGCACTTCAAAGCGCGGCATGAAGAAAGTGTACAGCACGCCCAAACCGATCAGCGGGATAATCAGGTAGAATTGCGCCGTTTGACGGATAGGCACTTCCCAAGCGATGTTTGGCAAGGTTGGATACCACGCCGCCCAAATGCCCCACGCCACACCCACCAAGGCTGAGGCGACCAATGCCAGCGGATGGGGTGCTACGCCGCGCATCACGATGATGAACAGCATCAGGGCGAGGAACCCTGCACCAACCTGCAAGCCTAGCACGCGCACGATCAAGCCAATGGGCATATTGTGGTAAGCGCCGTGATTGATCAGTGAGCCGCTGACCACACCATAGACGCCGCACGCCAACCCGATAGCCGCCGGTGTATGCACCTGAAAACGCACGATCACATCCAGCAGAAAGCTGCCAAGCGCCACATACAGCACGCCCAAGACCAGCCATTCATACCATTCCCGCGCTGTTGGATTTTGCCAGACGACCACCTCTGAAAAGGTGAGTAACGTTAAGCCAAAGACCAACCGCAGCCGCCAGATCGGCAAACGCCCGCGTGGCTTAAAGTTCTGCCGCAACCGCCTTATTGCCTCGCGCAGGGTGCGCGGCGGATTCTGCGCTTGATCAGTGGTCATGCCGTTGCCTTTCAGTCGTTTATGCCCAACACGCGGATTTCATCGCTTGAGGCGGGCGGATTGTAGCGCCCGATCAGCGCCCAGAACAGCCCGTTAAAGATCAGTGCGGCGATGATCGCAAGGTTGAGTGTGTTGTAGGCGATGAGGCGGGCGCGTTCGACATAGTTTGGCAGCGCACAGCGCCCAGATAACACAAACGGACAATCGCCCGACATGCGGTAGATGCCGTAGGCACTCACAATATACATGCCGAACAGCACAAACACAAAGGTGATGATGCGGCGTTTGGGTTCGGTGCGCTGCACCAACAGCAGCAGCCCTGCTAACAGGGTGAACAGCAGCAGCCCGCCGCCAGCGTTGATCACGTCAGTTGCCCCATCCTTTAGAATGCCTAACCCACTTCAATCTTAAGCATGACTAGGCAATTCAGCCAACACAGCCTACTCATTCAGAGCAGGCTGTGACTATATTGATCAATACAATGAGAGTCTAGCCAACGGCAGGCTGTAGTTGTGGGCTGTGCAGTTCTGCGCCAACGCGCCGCACGCCTGCCACTGCGCGCACCTGCTCAATCAGGGACTCGGCGCTCATGCCTTCGGGCAGCCTGCCCGTCAGCGCCACCGCGCCGTAATGGACAGTCGCATAGATGCCGTAGGGCAGCAGTTTGCCCACTGCAAAGCGCACCTGCTCATCATCGTAAAGTTCGCTCAGGTCAACGCCCTGCACACCTGCAAGATGCGGCACGCGCTCTGCCAGAACGTGGCGCTCTTGCGGCGTGCGGATATTGCCCATAAATTTCACCTGTCCGTGCATGGCGGCAAAGGTGAAAAATGCACGAGAAGCGCGCAAGGGTGGATAACGGCGGATCAGATCGGTGATAGCTTCTTCAATGTCCTCATCAGGGCGATGCGTTAAAGTTTGCTCAGCGTCCATGGTGGAAAAAATCCCTTTCGCAAGCCTAAAAGAACGGTGTGCATGGCTAATCTTCGCACAGACTGCCACACACGGCGAGTATTGCCTTTATTATATACCTGATCAGGGTTTCGATAGGATGATTGCGCGATTTGGGCAGATGGCACTGGGGCGAACTGATCAGCTCGCCCAGCGTGTCTGGCGCGCTATTCTGCTAAGAAGCCGTGCCGCACAAGGAAGGCGCGCAAGGTTGCTTCCTCAGGTTCATGCAGCATTGTGCCGCGGTCTGTGTTGCGAAGTGCCTTCAGGTTGGCATCGGCAGGCGCTGCGATTGGGTCTAGCGCACCATGTTCGGCAACGACTAACGTCGGCACGGTGCGCGAACCGAGCCAGCTATCCAAGCGCCACGCTACCTGCTCATCAAGGTCTTGGTTCACCTGATGGTACGGCACATTCCAAGCGTGTAGCCACGCCTTAGTAGTGATCAGATCAGGGCAGAAGGTGGAACGCCCGTAGACAACCAAATCATAGGGCGGGCGCCCTGCGATAGGTGGCTGTGCGCCGCCAAGCGCCACGCGGAAGCCTGTTGTAGTATCAGCATAAAAGGCGGGATAATGATAGCGCACAGTCAGGCGATTCACATACTTACCATCGCTCCAATTGCCACCACGCAGCACGCGCCGTTCCGGTGAATAGCGGTCTTCACGCCCATTGTCAGTGTTATAGGGATAAGCCATGAAGATCGAGTTTGTCCATTCAAAAACCTGCCCAAGCATTTCGCCATGCCCAAAGGGTGCATTCCCTTCAGGGTAGCTGCCAACTGCCGCTAGGCTGCCGCGTGCTGTGAATTTGGCATCGTTGTAGCCGCTGTTCAGCTTGGCGGCATCCCAAAGACTGCCCCACGGATAGAGTGACTTAGGATTATCGCCGCGCCCTGCCCATTCCCATTCTGCCTCTGTGGGCAGCCGTATATTTTCGCCGGTGACAAGGCTTGCCCAACGGGCAAACGCCATTGCCTCAAACCAACTAATGCCATTCACGGGCAGCGCATCACCCCTAAAGCGCGGATCGCCCCAGTAGCGCGGCTGTGTGCGCTCAGTACGCAGCCGCCATGCCCAGCCTTCAGGCGTCCAGAGATGCAGGTTATCATAGCCGCGCTCTGCGATGAATTGCGCGTACAGAGCGTTGGTAACAGCATGGCGGGCAAGTGAGAAGGCAGGCACGCTCAGGGTATGTTGCGGTGTTTCGCGCAAGAAAAATTCCGACCAAACCGCGCCATAGGCATTGATGAAGCGCTCGGCAACTTTCTGCTCCATACCCAGTGTGGCTATGCCTTCAGGGACGGGCAGAAAATCAAGGGCGTTCATCAGGCTTTGTGCGGTGGCGGATACATGCGGTGCAGTCATGTGCGGAGTCTCCAAAGTTTTCATAGCTCAGCCTTTTAGAGTGGGCAGGAAAGGGACATCTTACGCTGATTGAGCTGCTGTTGCATCCATTGAAAAGGCACAGCAACCCTTTCACTACTCCCTTCTGCTGCTCCCTGTTCACCTACCCTGCTGATTCGGTATACTTACCCTGACTATTCCCAAGTGAGGCGTGCCATAAGATGCTCTCCAACCGCCAAATTGCTGACTCGTTTGACCTGCTGGCTGACTTGTTGCGCCTGAAAGATTCGGCAGGCTACCGCTTTGAGGTGATCGCTTATCAGCGCGTGGCAGAAGCACTGCGCGAGCTGCCGCGGGATGTGCGCGCCATCGCTGCCGAAGGACGCCTGCAAGAAATTGACGGCGTGGGCAAGGCAATTGCCAGCAAGATTACCGAACTGCTGGAAGGCGGCACCATGCGCCTGCTGGAAGACCTCAAGGCAGAAATTCCGCAAGGCTTGGTGGACGTGCTGCGCGTGAATGGCGTCGGTCCTAAAAAGGCGATGTTATTCTATCAGCAGCGCGGCATTACCTCGATTGCCGCCCTTGAAGCGGCTGCCCGTGAAGGCAAACTGCGCGATCTGCCCTCGATGGGCGCCAAGAGCGAGCAAAAAATCCTAGAAGGCATTGAGGCATTGGCACGCCGCACCACACGCGCCCGCGCCGATGTTGCCCTGAATGCCGCTGAGCGTTTGCTGCGCCCGTTGCAAACCATGCAAGGTGTGTTGCGCGCCGAGATTGCCGGCAGCCTGCGGCGCGGACGTGCCACCATTGGCGATATTGACCTGCTCATCGCCAGCCATGACGCCGCGCCAATCATGGAAGCCTTCGTCAACCATCCCGATGTGGTGCGCGTGCTTGGGCATGGCGAGACCAAGAGCAGCGTCGAACTGCACAACGGCTTACAATGCGATCTGCGCGTGGTGCCGCCTGAACGTTTTGGCACAGCGCTCAGCTACTTCACAGGCAGTCAGGCGCACAACATCCGCCTGCGTGAATTGGCGCTCCAACGCGGACTCAGCTTGAACGAATGGTCATTTTCGACTACGGATGGTAGCGGCGCTGAATTTTTGTGTGCGACGGAAGAAGAAGTCTACGCACGGCTTGAACTGCCCTACATTCCGCCTGAACTCCGCGAAGATCACGGCGAGATTGAGGCGGCACAGGCAAACAATCTGCCCACACTGCTGGAGATGGGCGACATCCGCGCCGACCTGCACATGCACACCACGTGGAGCGACGGACGCCTGAGCGTGCGCGAGATGGCGTGGCAAGCGCGTGAGCGCGGCTTGCAATATATCGTCATCACCGATCACTCACAGAGTTTAGGCGTTGCCAACGGCTTAAGCGTGGAGCGCCTTTGGGCGCAGCGTGAAGAAATCCAGAGCGTGCAGGCTGAATTTGGCGATTCACTGCGTCTTTATCAGGGTGTGGAGATGGAAATCCGTGCCGATGGCAGCCTTGATTATGAAGATGAAGTGCTGGCGGCGCTGGATGTCGTGATTGCATCTCTGCACACGGCGCTCAGGCAAGATCGGGCAACTATCACGGCGCGCCTGCTGAATGCCATTAACAATCCGCACGTGGATATTATCGGGCATCCACGTGGGCAGCTTATCCCTGACCGCGAACCTGCCGATCTGGATATGGACGCCGTGTTTGCCGCCGCGCTTGCCACGGATACCGTCTTGGAGATTAACGCCAATCCGCACCGCCTTGATCTGGACAGCGCGCACGCTCGCCAAGCGCTCAAACTTGGCATTAAACTTGCCGTGAACACCGATGCCCATTCCGCCGCCGATTTTGACGTGCTGCCCTTCGGCGTGCGAACGGCGCGCCGCGCTTGGGCAAGCCCTGAGCAGATCATCAACACCTGGTCACGCGAGCATTTTGAGGCGTGGCGGCAAGGTAATGGCTAAGGCTCAGTGTGCGCCGTTGCTGCTGTTCTTGTAGAGCTTCAAGAAGCGCTTTTCGGACTCTGGCACGCCGATCAGGATGATGCGCCCTTTCGCGGGCAAAGGCTGGTGCGGATCGTGGAGCATTTGCACCTGCCCATCAACATGCAGCGCCACAACGGTACAGCCGGTGCGGTTACGCACATCGCACTCGATAACCGTCTTGCCTACCAGACTTTCAGGTATCTCCACCTCAAAAATATCAAGCCCTTCCGCCACCATCAAGATGTTGTCGCGCCCTATCAGGTTGATGATCGCATTGGCACCCGTTGAGGCATAGGAGAGGACGAAATCAGCGCCGGCGCGGTGCAGCGTTGCCACATTGCGCTCTAGGTTGGCGCGGCTGATGATTTGCGCTTCGGGACGCAAGCGGCGGCAATAGATGGTGAGATAGATGTTCAAGTCGTCATCGTGCGTGGTGATGATGATGACGGGCGTCTCACGGATGCCTGCTTGCTCCAGCACCTCAAGTTCTGCGGCGTCGCCTAAGATGTATTTCTCAGGGTCACGGATGCGCTCTTTCGCCTTTTCCACAATGCGATAGTCAAGGTTGCGTGCGGCAAGGGCGCGTGCTGTGGCGCGTCCAACGCGCCCTGCACCGATGATCACAATCGGCGCGGTGATCGGCTGCGGCGTGTGGAACAGTGCATTGTATTGATCAATTTGGGCTTGGGTGCCTGCCATCACCAAAACAGTGTTCTCGGTGATAACCGCGCTCGGCTCGGCGGCATGAAAAGCACCGCGCTGCCACAGCCCTAAAACGTTGATGCCAACCTGTTCGCGCAGGTGAATCTCGCTCAGAGTCCGCCCAACCAACGTCGTATCGCGCACCATGCTCTCGACGATCAACAGTTCGTCGAACTGTCCAAGCGGATAGACTTGCCGTTCATCGCCCGGGACGCGGCGTGCTACGGCTTGTCCCATCATCTCGCCTAATTGCAGCACATGGTTGCAGCCTGCCAATTCCAGAATATCCACAGAGGCGGGCAAGTTGGCAGTTGCCAAAATTGGCACACGCTCAGAGACTTCACGGGCAGTGGAAGCGATATTCGCGTTAAGCTGATCGCTGCCAGTGGCGGCAATCAGCAGCGCTTTGTCGGCACGGGCAAGCTGATACGTTTTGGGATTATCCAACTCGCCTAACATCACTTTATAGCCGAGATCATGCAGCTTGAGCGCTTCGTTCAGATCAGCTATCAACAGCACGTAGGGATACTGATACTGGCGCAGCTTCTCGATCAGCGTCCGTGTGACGCTATCAAAGTGCGTCAGGATGACGTGCTGCCGCGTCTTTTCCGAAAGGCGTGTAGGCGCTCTGGCAGCCTGCTGTGCCTTCATCCACGGCGCGTAGAAGAACTCGATGAAGGTAAACGGCAATAGGATCAGCAAAAAAATAATGCCGCTGAGCAGCACTACTATGGAAAAAAGCCTGCCCAAGTCCGAATTGAAGGTGATGTCGCCAAAGCCAAGCGTAGACATCACTGTGAGCGTCCAATAGAAGCCTGTCACCCACGATTGCGAGCGTCCCTCATACTCCATAATGTAGTGAAAGATAACGCTGTAGATGCTGACCAGAATCAACAGGGTGAGCAGGAAGCGCGCTAAAGCAATCAGGTTGACGCGGTTAGGGCGATCCTTCACCAAATGAAGGATTTGTGCCAGCAGGAACTTCATAGGGTTTCAGACAAACACGCTCAAGTATCCACCAACCCGCCAACTGTAGCACAGGGCATGGGCGTGGGCAATGGCGTTCTTCTGGCAAGGCTTGCCAGAATACAGATTTGCCCTACAATGTAACATATACCTACCTGACAAAAGCCAATAGGAAGGATAATCCTCATGACCAACAAGAGCGCGAATGATAGCCTTGATGAGATTCGCGGTGGTCTGGTTGAAGATGATCTGTTCGAGACGGATTTCGGCGTGCCAAGCACTGCCTCTCAGCGTGTTGAGCCAAAGCGCATTTTTGGCTTAACGGCTGGCGAACGGATGATCCTCTCCATCATCTTTTTCCTTGCCGTCAGTGTGTTGAGCGTGGCGCTGCTATTCCTCACCAATACAATCGTTATTCCCTAAAACCATTCGGTGCATGAGCAGACTGGGAATTTCCCTATGCAGTCACCATCGAGCCAAGCGACGATCTTGTTGGTGGACGATGACGACGAAATCCGCATTACCGCCACCATAATCCTCTCGCTGGAAGGCTACCGCGTTTTTGCCGCCAGCGATGGGCGGGAAGGCTTGGCTGCCATCACGGAAGGCAAATGCACGCCACAGCTCATCATCAGCGATATTGCCATGCCACAGATGGACGGCTACGCCTTCTTTGAGGCAGTACGGCAAATCCCTACCATGCGTGCGGTACCCTTTATCTTCCTAACTGCCTTCGGATCGCGGCGGCACATTCACTTAGGGCGTGAACTCGGCGTAGATGATTACCTAGTCAAACCCTTTGAGACG
This sequence comes from Anaerolineae bacterium, assembly GCA_034432555.1. Lineage (GTDB taxonomy): Bacteria > Chloroflexota > Anaerolineae > Aggregatilineales > UBA2796 > CP2-2F. Next base: position 296,043 of record DAOUBW010000013.1, on the reverse strand, counting down.
GCTGAACTGATCGCCTCTGTGCGAAGCCGCTTAGGGCGCGCTCAGGAAATGCGCCAACAGGTGGAAGGCGAACTGGATGACGCACGCCGTATGTTGGTGCAATTGCTCTCCCACGAATTGCGAACACCGCTCACCTACATCACTGGCGGCTTTGAGCTGCTCGCCGATCTGGTTGAACAGGACGGCGAGACGCAAGATGTCAACACCAGCATGAACCTCATCCGCAGCGGCGCGCAACGCCTGACACGCCTTGCTGAGCAAGTGGTCAGCTATACTGAGCTAATCAGCGGTTTTGCCCGCCGCCAACTGGAAGAATATGGCGAACGCCTTGCCTTGCTTGAGCTGATCGAGAACGCAATCGCAGCTGCCTATCCTGAGATGAAGGCGCGCAACACTTACCTTGAAACGGATTATATGCTTGCCGAAAAGATCGAGGTGCGCGGGATTGCTAAGCTGCTTAGCATGGCGATCTACGAAGTGATCCGCAACGCTGTTTCCTACAGTCCTGAGCATAGCAAGGTCTGGCTGCACGCCGAACCACAGGGCAGCGAGGTAATCATCACCGTCACCGATCAGGGGCGCGGCATCGCGGAGGCTGACCAAGCTACCATTTGGGAGCCGATGGCGCAGTCAGATCGGCAGCGGCACGAACAGCAAGGTGCAGGCATGGGCTTGCCGTTGGTGCGCCGAACGCTGCGCTTGCACGGCGGCGATGCCTCGCTCGTCAGCCAGCCAGGGCAGGGAACAACTGTCACGCTGCGCTTACCTTTAGCTGACGCGGGCAATTAATCGAGTGTATATGCCCAAAACAGGGCAATCTCCACGATGGGCGACTCAGGATCGTCCGTGTAGTTGCCGTAGAGTGATTCGTCTAGCCCAACCAAGCGGCAGCCCATCCGCGCATAGAAGCGGCAGGCAGCAATGTTCGTCTGCTGAGTCTCCAATGTGATGGCGCGTGCATTCCAGCTTTTGGCAGCGCGCACTGCCAAATGCCAAAGCCGCTGCCCAATGCCTTGCCCGCGAAAATCCAGATCAATCATCAGGTTATAGATGAAGGCTGTTTCGTTCCATGCCTGCCACAGCATATCCAATACGCCAACCAGCCGCTGCCCATCGGCAACTGCCACACGCTGATAGGCTGCCTCGCCACGATTCAAGCGCGCCCGAATGTTCTGCTGCATCTCTGGCGTGAAGTCATACAAGCTGCCTTTGTCGAAAGGCTGCGCCAAACGGCGTTCGGTCAGCCGCCACCCAACCTGATAGCCGCTGCCGCTATGTTCAATTGCCAAGATTGTATCGGTGCGGTAGGTTGGGCGGATTTCTGGCAAGCGCGGAATATCTTCCGCCGTTAGCGGACGGATTTCGAGGATAGGCGCCTCTGGCATCAGCATAAGATCGCTCACTTTGGTACAATAGATAGGCTGATTTGCATTCTATCCGACACGGACTTTAAGCGCTTTATGAACACTTTCACTTTGAGTTACAGCGAGCAGGGACAAGGCTTGCCGCTTATTTTACTGCACGGCTTCCCTTTTAACAGCACTCTGTGGCGCGAACAGGCGCGCAGCCTGAGCGATGCTTGCCGCCTGATCATGCCCGATCTGCGTGGGTTTGGGCAGAGCGAAGCAGCCGAAGGCACCTACGCTATGGCGTTAATGGCGCAAGATGTGCTGAACTTGATGGACAAGCTGGAGCTTGAGCAAGCTGCCATTATGGGGCACAGCATGGGTGGCTATGTGGCATTGGCACTTTGGAACCTTGCGCCGCAGCGCTTCAGCGCCTTCGGGTTGATCGCTTCCCATGCATGGGCTGATAGTGAGGCGCAACGGCAGGGACGCGAACAGTTGATTGAGCAAGTCTCTGCGCGTGGTGCGGCGGCTGTGGTAGATGCAATGCTGCCGCGCCTTTTTGCACCCAACCTGCCTGAAGATGAGCCAATCCGAGAGCAAGTGCGGTTGATGATGCAAGCGGCACGCCCAACCAGCCTGATGAGTGCCATTCGCGGCATGATGTACCGCCCTGATAGCAGCGCATTGCTGCCACGTATCAATGTGCCTGCCCTGATCCTGTGCGGCGACTCTGATCCGATTGTGCCTTTGGCGCGTGCCGAAGAAATGGCACGTCTGTTGCCTGAGGCAACACTCATCACCATTGAAAATGCCGCACACATGCCCATGCTAGAGCAGCCGCAGGCAACTGCATTCGCCCTCAGGACGTTCCTCAGCACTTTAGCATCGCACCGCCGTCTCTAGGAGATCAGCGACTCGGCAAAGCGCTGTAAAAAAGCCTGTTGTGAGGCGGAAAGCATGTGAAAATAACACTGCCGACGGCGCGCCTGCACGCTGCGGATCGCTTCTTGCAGCGATTGCCCATGCCGCATGAAATAAACGTGCAACAGGGTGCCGGTGCGCCCAATGCCGGCATGACAGTGCAGGTAAATAGGCTTACCTGCCGCCTGCATGGCATCAATGTGATTGATGATGGTGTGCCCTTGTTCGATGCTTGGCGCCTCAAAATCTTGAATAGGCGCGTGGTAAATATCCAGTTCAAAGCTACGCAGCAGTTCGGCTGAGAGCGTGCGCCATTCGCTCAAGGGATGCTCCGTAAGCGTTACGATGGCGCGGATGCCTTCCGCACGTAGAACCTTAATCTCATCCACACTAGAGGGAATCTGCCCTGCTGCCAGCACATCAGGAACAATCCAATCTATTTTGAACATCACTGCCCTTTCAACCGCGCATAGACATCGCCCGTCAGCGTGTTTTTCGGAAAGTTTGCGATCACACGCTGAATGTTTGCCGAATCTGTCCATTCTGTTTGCATGAACGTAAAAGTTGCACCATACACTGCGTTGAACTCATAATTGCCCAACGTGGCTAGGTAATCTAGGCAAGCCGCTGCCTTTTCAAGGCTGTTGGGCATATACTCGAAAGAGAGCGCCTGAACTGGCTGCGAAAGCCCTTGCAACACCGAGAGTTCATAGCCTTCCACATCAATCTTGATGAAGGTTGGCACGCCGTGTTCTGCGATCAGCGCGTCTAGTGTGGTGACTGGCACAGAGTACGTATTGTAAGCAGCCAATTCCCGAAGCCCAGCCGCTGCTTCTGGTGAGAAAGAGGCAACACCGCTATCCTCACCAGTATGCAGTTCTAAGGTACCTGCTTGTGCTGCCACACCGCCGATATACAAAGCAGCACGTGGATGCTTATCAAAGCGGGCTTTAAGCTGCGCCACACAATCAGTTTGTGGCTCAATAGCAAGTGTTCTTGCTCCTAACTTTAAGAACACGTCAGTGTAGTTGCCTATGTTTGCACCAACATCGAATACAAGATCGTTCAGCGCGATGAATTGGCGGTAAAAAGCCTGCATTTTCATAGAAAGCACGCGCCAACGCAACCAAAAAAGCGGCTTGTATAATCCCAAAGACCTCAGAAGTGCTTTCGCCCGATAGCGCATAACAGCCTACTTTCCTTGAACTTTCAACCGCGCATAGACATCGCCCGAACGGCGTATGCTTGCCCGTCCCTCTAAAAGGCGTTGCACACCTGTGGCGTCCGTCCATTCTGGCAGCAGAAAGACGAACGAATCTTTGTGGACAGCGTTGAATTCATAGTCCCCAAGCGTCAACATGTACGCCATGCACGCAGCCGTCTTCTCAGGCAGTTCGGGGCTGTATTCAAAAGAGAGCGCCTGAACTGGCTGCGAAAGCCCTTGCAACACCGAGAGTTCATAGCCTTCCACATCAATCTTGATGAAGGCTGGCACGCCGTGTTCTGCGATCAGCGTGTCCAGCGTGGTGACTGGTACTTTTTGCGTGATATCCCAACGGTGCTTTTCCCAACCCGGACGATCTCGCAAGCGTTCGATCCACTCAGGTGAAAAAGAAGAAGTTTCGCTGATATTGCTGATGTGCAGTTCCAGTTCGCCTGCTTGGGCAGCCACACCACCCAGATAGAAGGCGGCACGCGGTTGCTTGCCAAAGCGTGCCTTGATCTGCGCCATGCAGTCTGCCTGTGGTTCAACGGAAAGCGTGCGTGCGCCTAAACTTAATAGGATGGCGGTGTAGTTCCCAACGTTTGCGCCAATATCAAAGACCAGATCGTTTGGCGCGATGAATTGACGGTAAAAGGCGCGCATCTTGGTTGCCTTCTGCCGCCGCCGATGCCCATCCATAATCTGGCGTGCCACGCCATACAAGCCCAACATTTTTAGCATATTTCTAACGCGATGGCGCATTTCAAAAGCCTTTGTTGCGTATAGGATCAGCATATCTTATCTGCCATAATCCTAGCGAGTTGCGCCGATGTTCACAAGTCCACCACATGAAAGCATCCGCGCCCTGATCGTGGCGCGTAATCCGTTCGCCCGCGTTGGGCTTAGCACACTCTTGGCGCAGCAGCTTGGCGTGCAAGTGGTGGGCGAAAGCGCGCCTGACTCCGACCTAAGCGCGCAGATTGAGCGCGCTCAGCCTAACGCGCTGCTGTGGGACTTGGATTGGGAAGCGGACTCAGCGGCGCTGGCGGCGCTTGGCGTAGAGTCGCCACCGGTCTTGGCGCTGCTCAGCGATGCGGCGTTCGCCTCGGAGGCGTGGGCAAGCGGCGCGCTTGGCTTGCTGCCGCGCAGCGCAGAGCCTGCCCGAATCGCGGCGGCGTTGGCGGCAGTTGTGCAACACCTGACCGTCCTTGATCCGAGTTTGGCGGCTGCTTTGCTGCCTGCCCGTGCGCCGCTGCCCGAAGAAGCGCTCACCGACCGTGAGCGTGACGTGCTGAGCTTGCTGAGCGAAGGGCTTGCCAACAAAAATATCGCGCTGCGGCTGGGCATCAGTGAAAACACCGTCAAGTTTCATGTAAATGCCATTATGAGCAAACTTGGCGCGCAGAGCCGCACAGAGGCTGTGGTGCGTGCGGCACGGCTGGGCTTGATCATGCTTTAGCGAAAAGTGGTGCGTTTGCCACTTGCCATACTTGTGAAATTGGGCGTATAATTTAATTATCCTCATTAATTAGATTGATCATATGATTGGCGCATAGTTATGACTCACCGACTCGACTCGGCGCTGCTAAACTATATCGTAGAACAAAATCTTGAAAATGGCGCACATTTGCCGTCATTAAATGAATTAAGTGTCCAGCTTAACATTAATGTGGGCAAACTCCGTGAACAGCTTGAGGTTGCCCGCGCCCTTGGCTTGGTGGATGTGCGTCCGCGCACGGGCATTCGCCTGCGCGAGTATGATTTTTTGCCCGCCTTGCGCCTCAGTTTGCTCTTTGCGCTGGCGATAGATAAGCGCTATTTCGTCGCCTTCTCCGAACTCCGCAATCATCTTGAGGTTGCCTTCTGGCATGAATCCGTAGTGCGCCTGACCGAAGCCGACAAAGCCGCCTTAGGTGATCTGTGTGAGCGCGCACGGCAAAAGCTCAACAATCAACCTTTCATCCAAATTCCACACCAAGAACACCGCAAGTTTCACATGGGCATTTTTGCCCACCTCGATAACCCATTTGTCAAAGGGCTGTTGGAGGCATATTGGGAAGCCTATGAGGCTGTCGAGTTAAATACTTACGCTGATTTAGCCTATTGGCAGGAGGCATGGAGCTACCACGAAAAGATTTTGAAGCATATCTTAGAAGATGACCCTGATGCAGCGCTGCGAGCCTTTATTGAGCATACACAGTTGCTGCGCCACCGCAACGGCGCAACGGCACCCGCCGATGCCGTTTTTATCAAGCCCCCTCAAGCTGAGTGACGTTTTAGAGTCAAGGAGTATCTGCTATCTATGTGTGCAGTTGAATTAACCACCGATAAGCGCACCGAAGTCGGTGTGTTGGTGAACGACTTTGTCATCATTGCCGCCACTGTCAATGGCTCAGGCAGCCAAACCGCCAACAATACGTTGGTGCGCGCCCTGTTTAAGATGGGCATCCCGGTCAATGGCAAGAATTTGTTCCCCTCAAACATTTACGGCTTACCAACATGGTATACCATCCGCCTGAGCAAAGATGGCTACGTTGCCCGCCGCCCAGATTACCATGTGCTGGCAGCCATGAACGCCAAAACGCAGGCGGAAGATATTGAAAAACTGACAAGCGGCGGCGTGTGCATCTACCCTGAAGAATGGAAGCTGAAGCAGACGCGCACCGATATTACCTATATCCCTGTCCCCGTCCGCGAGATGGTGAAGGAAAGCGGCGCCTCGCCCGCCCTGAAAGACTATGTGGCGAACATGGTCTACGTCGGCGCGATGGCTGAACTGCTCGGCATCGATCTGGTCGAGATCAAGAACGCCCTCACGTACTTCCTAAAAGGTAAGGCGAAGGCAGTTGATCTCAACTACTTCCTCGTCGAAAAGGCAGCCGCGCATGTGCGCGAACACTTTGCCGATGCGCCGCGCAACTTCCGTGCCGAGCGTATGACTGCCACCGAAGGCAAGGTCATGATTGAAGGGAACTCGGCAGCGGCGCTCGGCGCGATCTTTGGCGGCGTCAGCGTGGCAGCTTGGTATCCGATCACACCTTCCACCAGCATGATTGACGCCCTGATGGACTATGCTAAAGAACTGCGCGTAGAGCCAGACGGCAAGACCACACTCGCCATTGTGCAGGCAGAAGATGAACTGGCTGCCGCCGGCATGATCATCGGTGCGGGCTGGATGGGCGCTCGCTCACTGACTGCAACAGCCGGTCCCGGCATCTCGCTGATGTCTGAGTTTAGCGGTTTGGCATACTTTGCCGAAGTGCCATGCGTGATCTGGGATATTCAGCGCATGGGACCAAGCACCGGCTTGCCAACGCGCACCTCGCAAGGCGACGTGCTAAAGACCTACTACCTCAGCCACGGCGATACGCGCCACGTGGTGCTGCTGCCCGCCGATATGCGCGAGTGCTTCGAGTTTGGTTGGCGCGCTCACGATCTGGCTGATCACCTGCAAACGCCGATCTTTGTGCTGAGTGACCTCGATCTGGGCATGAACTTGTGGATGACGGATCCGTTTGAGTATCCCGATCAGCCCATCAACCGCGGTAAGGTCGTCAGCTTTGAAGACCTTGAGAAGTTCGGCACTTGGGGACGCTATAAAGACGTGGACGGCGATGGTATTACTTATCGTTCGCTGCCCGGACAAGGTCCTGCCTACTTTGCGCGTGGCACAGGGCACACCGAGTATGCCACCTATAGCGAACGCCCGGACGACTGGTCGAAGAACCTTGATCGGCTTGCCCGCAAGCATGACACCGCCCGCCGCCTTGTGCCGCAGCCTATCAGCCAGATTGCCGATGAAGCAGCTTGCGGCATCATCGCCTACGGCTCCTCGGACGCCGCCATTGTCGAGGCACGCGACATGCTGAAGGCAGCCGGCGTCGCTACTAGCTATCACCGCCTGCGCGCTCTGCCCTTGGGCGAGGCAACCCATGAATTCATGGGCTTGTACGAGCGCATCTACGTGGTGGAAAATAACTATCTTGGGCAGATGGCGCAGTTACTCAAAATGGAATATCCTGCCTTTGCCGACCGCATCATCTCGGTAAGCCACTGCGACGGCTTGCCGCTCACTGCCCGCTGGATTACCGATTCGATCCTAGAGAAGGAACAGAAGTAGCCATGACTGCCCGTACTGTAAAGACAAACGCTCTCGGTTTAGAGAAAACCGCCTACAAAGGCTCTGAGTCCACCTTATGCAACGGCTGCGGTCACGATTCGATCTCAGCCAAGATCATTGATGCTTGCTGGGAACTCGGACTGGATCAGCGCTATATCTTCAAGCTGAGCGGCATTGGCTGCTCTAGCAAAACGCCTGCCTACTTCTTGGGACTCTCGCATTCGTTCAACACCGTGCATGGGCGTATGCCTTCCGTGGCAACGGGTGCCACACTGGCAAACCACTCGCTGATCTGTGTTGGCGTCAGCGGGGATGGCGACACCGGCAGCATTGGCTTTGGTCAGTTTAAGCACATGCTGCGCCGCAACGTGCCAGCCGTCTACATCGTGGAGAACAACGGCGTCTACGGTTTGACCAAAGGGCAGTTCAGCGCTACTGCCGACGAGAATCAGCGCCAGAAGTACTACGGTGTGAACTACTTCCCGCCGCTTGATCTATGCCTTGAGGCGATCATTGCTGATTGTACCTTTGTGGCGCGTTCGTTCAGCGGCGATCCGCAGCAGTGCCGCGAGTTGCTGAAGGCAGCCCTCTCGCACAAGGGCATGGCATTGGTGGATATTATCAGCCCCTGCGTCACCTTTAACGACACGCCTGAATCAACCAAGAGCTACGCCTACGGCAAGGCGAACAACATCGAACTACAACAAATTGAGCATATTCCGCCCGGCTTGGTCATTCAGCGCCAAGAGATCACCGTTCCCGACTATGCCGAAGGCGAGACAATCGCGGTGACCATGCACGATGGTTCGCAAATCCTGCTTAAAAAGACGGATAACACGCACGATCCACGTGATAAGCAGGCTGCTATCCGCCTCTTGGAGCAGTCCAAGGCAGAGCAGAAGTTCATCACGGGTTTGATCTATATCTCAGAGCCGCGCCCAACGCTTGGTGAATTGGAGCGCATCGCGGATACGCCGCTTGCCGAACTGCCTGAGGAGCGTTTGCGCCCCAGCCGTGAGGCACTGGCAAAGGTAATGGCAGACTTGGGTTAGGGGTTTCAGCGCAGCGGTCGGATTGATGGTGAGTTGATCCGACCGCTGCATGTTGCAGAGGGATCAGCCATGGATCCGATTGCGCTGCTGCGCGGACTCGTCGAAATCTACAGCCCTTCCCACCAAGAGCGGCGCGCCAGTGAGTATCTTGCGGCGCAAATGCAGGCGGTGGGCTTTGATAACGCCTTCGTAGACGCTGCCGATAATGCGGTGGGCGTGCTAGGCGACGGGCCGCGGGAGTGCATCTTGCTGGGTCACATTGATACAGTGGCGGGCTACATTCCGGTGCAGATCGAAGATGGCAAGCTCTATGGGCGCGGCTCTGTAGATGCTAAGGGACCATTGGCAACCTTTGCCAGCGCCGCCGCATTGGCAGGCAGGCAAAAGGGCTGGCGCATCATCGTGATTGGCGCCACAGAAGAAGAGGCGGTCACCTCAAAGGGCGCACGGCACGCCCTGACCGTCTACAATCCGTCGGTGGTGGTCATTGGCGAGCCAAGCCGCTGGGATCGCATCACGCTTGGCTACAAAGGGCGTATGCTGCTCGACTATCAATATGTGCAGCCGATCAGCCACACGGCGCGCCCTGAGCCGAACGCGCTGGAGAACGCCGTCGCCTTTTGGAACGCTATCCGTGCCGATGTGGCGCACTTCAACGAAGGGCGCGAGAAGGCGTTCGATCAGCTTTTTACGACGCTGCGGCACATTCACAGCGAAGATGACGGCTTCCACGAAACATCCTATATGACGCTCAGCTTTCGCCTGCCACCTGATCTGACGCCTGATCAGCTTAAAGAGCGTATCGGTGTTTACGCCAACGGCGCGCGGCTCAGCTATAGCGGCGAAGAACTCACCTACCGTGCCGAGAAGACTACACCCTTGGTGCGCGCCTTTAACAACGCCATTCGTGATGAAGGCGGCAAGCCCGGTTTCGTCTATAAAACTGGCACGTCGGATATGAACATTGTGGGGCCGATCTGGCAGTGTCCGATAGTCGCCTACGGACCGGGCGATTCTGCGCTTGACCACACACCGAACGAGCATATCGAACTCGCGGAGTATGAGCGCGCTGTGCGCGTCCTTGTGCGTGTTTTGCAAGGTCTGGGCGAGCTGTAAGGCTATTCGCCGTAGCGCACGCGCAGCAGCGCCATTTTTTCGCGCAGGGCAGCTTGCACAGGCAACAGCACATGAAAGACGCTGCCGTGAAAGGCTACTTCATCGTGACCCGCGCTCTCCACCCAAATCTCACCACCATGCGCCAATACAGCACCGCGTGCAATTGCCAGCCCTAAGCCGGGTCCGCCGGCTTTGAAGGCAGTCTTGCCGCTGGAGTGCAGTTGCACATCGCCCAGTCGGTAGAACTTCTCAAAAATCAGGCTGTGATATTCAGGATCAATACCAATGCCGCTATCGGCAATTTGGACGTGCGCCACGCGCTCCATCACAGGATGATCTTCATAGCTGAGCGCCACACGGATCGTGCCGCCATCGGGTGTGTATTTGATGGCGTTCATCAGTATGTGGTAGAAGGCTTTGCTCAGCAAGCCGGGATCCGCCTCAATATAGTTGCTGCCCTCGCCTTCATTGTGTTGCAAACCCATTTGCAGGTTTAGGCGGCGCTGTTGGATTGCCTGCTTGAACTGCATCTCGACGCCGCGCAACACCAGCGGCAGTGAGACGGGCACCGCCGCCGCCGAAACTTGCTCAAGGTCTATGCGCTGGACATCCAGCATATTATTGACGATCTCATGCAGGCGTTGGCTGCCATTGGAGATGCCTTCGATCATCTCGCGCAGCACGGGATTATCGCGCACAATCGGATCAGTGAGCATCATACTGGCATAGCCGCGCATAATGGTCAGCGGTGTGCGGAGTTCGTGCGCCGTAACCTCGATAAAATCCAGCTTGGCGCGGTCTAGCTTCTCCAGCGTCTCGAAGGCTTTCCGCAGTTCTTCTAGCGTCATGCGGTCGTTCTGGCGCAGGCGCTCAAAGGTTTGGCGCACCATCTGCATAGCAAGGTCGGCGTTTTTCTCTAGGATGGTGCGGAAAACCTCTTGATCAATCTCTAGGACAGTCGTTTCAGTGGTGGTGGTGACTGTCGCGGAGCGTGGCGCGTCCGAGATAATCGCCATTTCGCCAAAGTAATCGCCGCTGGCGGCGCGGCGCAGCACCAAGTGATCTTCTTCAAGCGTATCAAAGCGCTTGGTGATGATCACCTCACCTTCACAGATAAGGTAAAGTACTTTTTCGTAAGCGCCTTCACGGCACAAGACTGTGTTGGGTGGGTAGGTTGCTTGGCGGGCAAGTTGGGCAAGCTGTGCTAATTCTGTAGCGCTTTGAATGCCCGGAAACGTCTGCCGCAGCAGTTCCAAAGGTTGAATAGCCATACCCTTACCTTACCAGTGCTTTTGAAGCGGATAGTTACTCAATTTTAATCCGATTTCACAAAGGTGTGCCCATAGATTCTATTAAAATGGGTTAGAGTTATGTTTCAAGGCAGTTCGCCTTCGGCACTTGTGATGATGTTTAGTGTGCCATCGGCTTGGGGAATGACGGACAGGCTGAACGGTAGCTGTTCGTTCGGCAGCAATTGCTGATCAGGTGGCAAACGCACTTGGCGGAAGCCCGTCACCTGACCGCTTTCGTCGTAGAGCGTTGCCACGAGGCTGATGTGCTGAACAGCCTGCTCACCGCGATTGCTAAGCGTGCCGTTCAGTGTGTAAATGCCCTCGGCAAAGGTGTTTTGCACATTCTCAACATGCAGGTAGGGCAGCGCCTGTGTATTGCGAAGCGCACGGGCAACTTCCGCCACCGCGCCGCTATATTCAGAGGGCAAGCGCTCAAACTGTGCGCCATAAGGCGTGCTTTCGTCAGGCAGCAGGTAGCTGCGCGCCGTTGCCACTTCGCGCACGTCTAGGGCGTTGCCTTCCTCATCTATCAGATAGACGCGCACCACTAATTGGCTGATCGGCACACCAAGCGGATTATGCAGGCTGCCCAAGCACAACAGGCTGCCCACCGGAGTCTCGTAGCAGTTGGGCAACGCAAGGGGCAAGGGTAAGGGCGTTGGCGCAAGGGTCAGCGCGATGAGAGTCGCCGGGTTCAGGGTTAGTGTGCGGCGCAGACGGGGTGTGGGTGTTGGGCTGGCAGACGGGCTAGGCGTAGCTGCCCACTTCAGCAAAGCGCGGGTGGCTACCTGTGCAGTAGGACTGCCCGCCGTGCCACTCTGACTGCAACTTGCCACCAGAACCCCTAAACAACACCACACCCAAACCAACCGTCGGTTGCTTCCCACTGTTAACCTCTCACCCTTGCACAAGGCACACTTTTATGGCGTATTATAGCCATTTTTTGCGGATTGCGTGCAGTGGATGCTCAGGTTTTCTACCCGACTCCGTTGTTTTGGAGCGCGTTGATCCGTTCACGGAGCAGATCGGGCATGGGCGCTTTGGTGAGCGCTTTGTAGTCATACATCACAACCAGACCGCTGCCTTCAGCCGCGACTTTCCCTAGCTTGTGGCTGACCACACAATAATCCATCATGAAGCGGTCAGCTTCTAGGTTGTAGGCGCGTGTGCCAACCGAAAGTGTATCTGGGTAGGTGAGCGGCGCACGAAAACGGCATTGCAGCGACGCCACAATCGGACCGACACCGACTTCTTGCATATAGGCAAGCATCTGAATGCGCTCAAAGTAGGCAAGCCGTGCGCTCTCAAAGTAGCGGAAATAGATACTGTTATTGACATGCCCGAAGGCATCCATCTCGCCCCACGCCACCGAAATGGGGATGACAACGGGATATTCTTTCAAGACATCCTGAGCGTCCATGTGTTTACCCATGCCGCTGCATAAAGCGCGCCAAGCGCTCTAATGCTTCCTCGATCTTTTCGTAGGCAGCCGCGTAGCTGGCGCGCACAAAGCCTGCGCCGCTCTGCCCAAAGGCGCTGCCCGGCACCATTGCTACGCGCTCCTCTTGCAATAGTCGCTCGGCAAAGGTGGTTTCATCCATGCCGCTTGCCGCGATGTTCGGGAAGGCGTAGAACGCGCCGCGTGGCTCAAAGCAGGGCAGCCCAAGCGCATTGAAGCCGCTCACGATCAGCTTGCGGCGGCGATCATATTCGGCGCGCATTGCCTCTACATCTGGCTCGCTGGCGTCAAGCGCCATCAGCAGCGCCTCTTGCGCGGTCGTCGGCGCGGACATGATCGTATACTGATGGATTTTCCGCATCATGCTGATGATCTCGGCGTTGCCCGCCGCATAGCCGATGCGCCAGCCCGTCATGGCGTGGCTCTTGCTGAAGCCGCTCAGCACAACGGTGCGCTCGCGCATATTGGGCAGCGTGGCAAACTGCGTGTGCGGCACGCCATACACCAACCGATCATAAATCTCGTCGGAGATGACTAGCAGATCGTGCGCTTCGGCAAGCTGCCCGATCTCCAGCAGGTGGGCGCGCTGCATCACCGCGCCTGTCGGATTGTTGGGATAACCGATCAGGATGGCTTTAGTGCGCGGCGTGATCTTCTCGGCAAGGCGCGCCGCCGTCACCTGAAAATCATCGGCAACGAAGGTTGGCACAGGCACAGGCACGCCACCAGCGAGCGTCACTTCTGGCATGTAAGCGACAAAGCACGGCTCAGGCACGATCACCTCATCGCCTGCGTCCAGGATGGCAGTTAGCACGAGGTAGAGCGCCTCGCTGACGCCGACCGTGATCAGCAGTTCGTTCTCAGGGTGATATTCAATGCCATACAAGCGCGCAATATAGCGCGATAAGGCAACGCGCAGTTCGTAAATGCCCGAATTGCTGGTGTAGTGTGTGCCGCCCTGCTGTAAAGACTGAATGCCTGCCTGAAGCAGCGTGGGCGGCGTGGTGAAATCGGGTTCGCCAATGCCGAGCGAGATCACATCATCCATGGTGGCGGCAATATCAAAGAAGCGCCGAATGCCCGAAGGCGGCATGGCGCGCACACGCTGCGCGATAAAATCTCTCATGCTCGTTGCCCTTTATGCAAAGCCCAACACAGACGAATCACCGACGTTGACGGCACGGAAGCGCCCCTCTACCCGCGCATTGCGCCCGACAAGGCTCTGTGCCAGCAGGGTATCCTTGCAGAAGGCATCTTCTTCAATGATGCTATCGTGGATGAGGCAGTCCTCGATCACAGCGTTAGCGGCAATCGTCACGTAAGGTCCGATCACCGAACGGCTGATGCGTGCTGATGGATCGATCCGCACGGGCGGAATGATGATCGTCTGTGGATGATGCACCACATGCACGCTGTTATCATGCCCATGCTCCAACAAATAGCGGTTCGTCCCTAAGACGGTATCCGGTCTGCCGCAGTCCAGCCATTCAGAGACCTGCCGCGTGTGGAACTTCAAGCCATCTTGCACCATCAGCTGCATGGCATCCGCAAGGAAGAACTCATTTTTGGTCATAATCTTGCGCGTCATAAGCTGATCAATAGCGCCGAGCAGCGGCAGGCTATGGGCAAAATAATACAAGCCCACCACTACCAATTTGTTGTCAAGCGTGGCAGGTTTTTCCACAAAGCGTGTGATCTCACCTTGCGCGTTGAGCGTCACCACGCCGAACGGGCGCGGATCCTCCACCTCTTTCACGAAGATCACCGCATCGCTGTTCGGCTGCTGAAGGTTGGTTAGGTCTGCCTCGAAAAGCGTATCCACAAAGATCACAAAGACAGGTGTATCCGTTTGTAGATAGTCTTTAGCGAGGTAAATCGCGTGTGCCTGACCCAGCAATTCGGTCTGTTCTACAAAGCGCGCCTTAATTGGATAGTTGGCGCGCACATACGCCTCAACCTGATCGCCCAAGTAGCCGACGATAAAAATATATTCCTCGACATCCAGCGCGGCGAGTTTATCCAGCAGATGCCCTAACACTGCTTTGCCTGCCACGTTGATCAGCGGCTTGGGCTTGGTGAAGGTGTGCGGGCGCAGGCGCGTGCCAAAGCCCGCCAATGGGATAACAACTTTCATGATGAATGAAAACTCCTTCGTTTTTTCCAAGAATGCCGCACAGCCAACTAGACTGTGCGGCACGGGTTAATTTTCGGCAAAGGCAGGCGTGCGCTTGTGCCATTCGGTGCTTTGCTCATAGGCATAAGCGGCGCGCAGTGCTTTTTCTTCGCCAAAGGCGGGCGCCAAAATCTGCAAGCCGATGGGCAGATTTTCGGCATCGTAGCCGCACGGCAAGCTGATTCCGCAAATGCCGGCAAGGTTGATCGGCAGCGTGAACACATCTTCGAGGTACATTTGCAGCGGATCATCCACCTTTTCGCCAATGCGGAAGGCAGTGCGCGGCGCAGTCGGTGTGGCGATCACATCCACTTCGGCAAAGGCGCGGTCAAAATCCTGCTTGATGAGCGTGCGCCCTTTCTGTGCTTTCAGGTAGTAGGCATCGTAGTAGCCGGCTGAAAGCGCATAGGTGCCAAGCATAATGCGCCGCTTCACCTCTTTGCCAAAGCCTGTGCCGCGCGTGTTGCGATACATCTCCCACATGCCGCGCCCGTCGGTAGCGCGCAGTCCGTAGCGCACGCCATCAAAGCGGGCAAGGTTGGCACTGGCTTCCGCCGGCGCGATCAGGTAGTAGATCGGCAAGCCGTAATCGGTGTGCGGCAGGCTGACCTCGCGGATTTCTGCACCGAGCGTTGCCAGTTGGTCAATTGCAGCACGCACGGCTGCCTCAACCTCAGGCTGAATGCCTCTGATGAAATATTCCTTCGGCACACCAATTCGCAAGCCTTTCACCTCACCTGTCAGCGCTGCGCTGTAATCCGGCACGGGTGCATTGAGGCTGGTTGAATCGAGCGGATCATGCCCTGAAATGATCTGCAACAACGCCGTTGCATCACGCACAGTGCGCCCAAAGGTGCCAACTTGATCCAAAGATGAGGCAAAGGCGATCAGACCATAGCGCGAGACGCGCCCATAACTTGGCTTAATGCCCACTACACCGCACATGGCTGCCGGCTGGCGCACCGAACCGCCTGTATCTGTGCCGAGCGCGCCCATCGCCAACCGTGCGGCAACGGCGGCTGCGCTGCCACCGCTGCTGCCACCCGGAATGCGATCCAAGCGGTGTGGGTTGTGGGTGACGTGGTAGGCGCTGTTCTCGGTGGAAGAGCCCATCGCAAATTCATCGGTGTTGGTCTTGCCAAGCATGATCGCACCGCTGGCAAACAGACGCTGGACGACGGTTGCCGTATAGGGCGGCACAAAGCCTTCCAAAATACGCGAACCGGCAGTGGTGGGTACGCCTTCGGTGCATAGCACATCTTTCACGCCCAGTGGAATGCCAAGCAGCGGCGCATCTTCGCCGTTGGCGCGGCGTGCGTCGGCTTGGCGGGCTTGCTCTAGGGCGCGTTCGGGCGTCAGGGTGAGGTAAGCGCCAAGGCGCGGCTCTAAGGCGGCGATTCGATCAAGGTGCGCCTGCGTCAGCTCTACGGCGCTAATCTGGCGCGCACGCAGCTGGGCGAGCGCCTCTGTTAGGGTCAGTTCAGTGAGAGTCATGCGGTTTATGGGTACATCCTGCCTGTTGGGATACCGCCTATAACTATACCCGTGCCGTGCCTTCTGCACAATGGTAGGTGGCTTTTGGGCGTGGTGGAACATGTTCAAAACGCCGTAGGGCGGGCAGATTTTTCAAAGGCGCTGCGAGGCAGCCGCTGCTGATAAAGCTCTTATGCGCGTCTGGCACAATCAAGGCTATACTTTAACAATACACGGTGCTGCTTGTGATAAGGCGTGCCGAGTACCGTGCGGAATACGCTGTTCCCACGCCAAGCAAAGCCTGAAGATTGGAGCTAGACCCATGGCTTTCATTCCAACTGTAATTGAAGACACCGGGCGCTACGAGCGCGCTTGGGATGTCTACTCGCTGCTGCTCAAAGAGCGCATTATCTTCGTTGGCACAGAGATCAACGCCATTGTTGCCAACTCGATTGTGGCACAGCTGCTTTACCTTGAGCATGAAGACCCAACCCGCGAAATTCAGATGTACATCCAATCGCCCGGCGGCGAGATTTACGCGGGCTTGGCAATCTACGACGCCATGCGTCAGATCAAAGCGCCGGTTGCCACCACTGCCATCGGCATGACGGCGAGCTTTGGCACGGTGCTGCTGGCGGCTGGCACAAAGGGAATGCGCTACGCGCTGCCCAACGCCACAGTCCACATGCACCAGCCATTGAGCTATGGCGGCGGCGGGCAAGCCTCTGATATTGCCATTCAGGCGAAGGAAATTATCCGCCTGAAGGAAAAACTGCTCGACATCCTCGTGGAGGCAACTGCTCAGCCGCGTGATGTGCTGGAGCGTGATACGGATCGGGATATCTATCTCAGTGCTGAGCGCGCCCGCGAATATGGTATTGTGGATAAAATCCTCGAAAGCCCGAAACAGAAAAAATAAGGGTGCCTCCTGCGGGACACTTCACAGTGTCCCGCGTCTTTTATACATACCTTAACGTTAGATGTGAAGTCTTACTGACTTGGCAATTGTTCACGAAATGTATATGATTCGTAGGCAGGTTAGCCTGATACCTTAGTTGTGGTATCCCAACCAGAGAGTTAAATACCTATGAGAATACGCTCCTTCCTATTTCTTTTTGTTGCGCTGGCAATGGCAGCCAGTCTTCTTGGCGTAGGGTTCGCGCCGAACACGGCGCAGGCGCAGCAGGGCGGCTATGTGCGAATCACGCACGCTTCACCCGGCGCGCCCAATGTAGACATCTATGTCAACAATGATGCCAACCCAATCGCTGCCAACCTTGCCTTTGGCACGGCAACCGCCATCCTCCCTATTGCGGTTGGTACCTATACCATCACTGTGCGTCCGGCTGGCGATAAAGAGACGGCAGTCTTTCGCGGTGTGGTGGGCGTACGCCCCAACGAGGCACTTGAGATCGTGGCACAGGGCATCGTCGGTGGCAGCGGCGCACAGGCTTTCGATCTAGGCGTTTACCGCATCAGCCTTTCCGAAACAGGCGGTCAGGCGCGTGTGTATATCATCCACGCTTCACCGAACGCGCCCGCGATTGATGTTCGCAGCGGGGATACGGTTTTGGTGCGCCGCCTTGCCTTTGGGCAGTCCAATTCACGCGATCCGCTGGAAGTGCCAGCCGGCAGCGTCCCAGTGCAGGTCGTACCGACGGGCGCAACCGATCCCGCCGTGATTGACGCTACCCTTGAACTCGCCGCCGACCGCATCTATACGATAATGGCGATCAATGTGCTGGAGTCGATCTCGCCCTTGATCCTGCAAGCGCTGCCGCTGCGCGCTGCGCCTGCGGCTGCCGCACCAACCGGCACTGTGCGCGTCACCCATGCCGCAGCCGATGCACCCGCCGTTGATATTTACCTGAACGGTAATGCCGCCATCACCAACTTAGAGTTTGGCAAAGCCACTGATCTGATCAGCTTGCCCGCTGGTGAATATGCAGTGGCTATCCGCCCAGCGGGTGCTGCTGCCAACAGCGATCCCGTCTTCACAACAACGCTGAGCGTGGCAGCCAACCGCACCACTGAAGTGGTGGCGATGGGCTTGTTGGCAGGCTCGCCTGATTTCATGCTGGGCACCTATAGCATTGCACGCAGCGCCACCAACGGCAAAGCACGCATTTACCTGCTGCACGCCGCGCCCACTGCGCCTGCTGTGGACGTGCGCGCTAACGGCGCAGTGGTGCTGCAAGGCGTTGCCTATGGCGCTTTCACCAGCACGCCGCTGGAGGTTGAGCCCGGCATCGTCAACATTGCCGCCACGCCCGCTGGACGCGCCAGCCCAGTCGTGACGCGCCTGACCGGTGAAGTGGATGGCAACTTTGAGGCGGATACAATCTACACCGTGATCGCCTATGGCAACCCACTGCGCGATAAACCGTTGGTCTTGAAGTCGTCCACCGTCTCAGACGCTGACGAAGGCAAGACTGCGGCTGTGCGCGTCATTCATGTTGCGAAGGCGCCCGCCGTGGATGTCTACCTGAATGACTCGCCCGTGGCAGCCATCGCCAATCTGCAAGCAGGCAAGGCAAGCGATGTCGTCAACCTGCCCACCGGCGAATACAAGGTGCAGTTGCGCCCTGCCGGTCAGCTCTCGGTGAACCTGCCCGTCTTTGAAAAGACGATCAGCGTGGGCAGCGGTGAGTGGATCGAAGCGGTGGCGATGGGCGTCTTTGGCGGTGAGCCAGCCTTTGACGTGAACGTTTTCAAGCTGGATAACGCTTTCCCCTATGGCAAGGCAAAAATCCATGCGCTGCACGCTGCGCCCAACGCTGGCGATGTGGATGTGTTGGTGAACGGTCAGCTTGCCCTGCAAGGCGTTAGCTTCGGCGCCTTCACCAGCGATGCCCTCGTGGTCGATCCCGGCATCACCAACATCGCCCTGACTGCGGCTGGTACGCGCAGCCCTGTTGTAGCACGCCTGACCGGTGAGCCAGCCACCTATGCCGCTAATACCGTTTACACGGTGGTTGCCTATGGTGATCCTGTCAACGGTATTTTGTCGGTCTTTACACGCACACATCCCGGTAACGTCCGCGTGGTTCATGCCTCGCCCGATGCACCCGCCGTGGATGTCTATGTGGATGGCGCCCGCGCTGTGGCAGGTTTGGCATTTGGCAAGGCGAGCGGCTTCCTGAGCGTGCCAGCCGGTGCGCGTAAGGTTGCCATCCGTGCCGCAGGCGCCGCTGCGGATAGCGCACCTGTCTTTGAGACAGAAGTGACCGTGCCGTCTGGCATTTCGGCGGAAGTGGTGGCACTTGGCAAGCTCGCGGAAAACTTCCAGCTTGGCGTGTTCCCCATTGACCGCAATCCGCTAGATGGCAAGGTGCGTGTGTACGTTATTCACGCTGCGCCAACCACCGGTGCTGTGGATGTTCTGGTGAATGGCGGGCGTGTTTTGGAGAAGGTGACCTTCCCCAACTACAACGCAACTGCCCTGACCGTCAATCCTGCCACCTATGACATCTATGTGACGGATAGCGCCCGTCCGGGCTTCTATTTCGTCTCGCTGCCTAAGGTGACGCTGGAAGCCAACACAATCTACACTGTGTTAGCAATTGGCGACCCTGTGGCAAACGAGCCATTGGTGCTGACCAGCAAGCAGCGTTAAGCCTCGCTGACGCCTAGAAACATGCGCGCCCTTCTTATCAACAAGAAGGGCGCTTTTCGTCATAGTGACTCTCTAATGCGGTAGATGGGGCGCGATCTGCTCACCTGAATAGCGCGAGACAATCGGCAGCCGAATGCGAAAGACGCTGCCCTGATTTTTGCGTGTTTCAACCTCAATGCGCCCGTTGTGGCGTTCCACAATGCGCTTCACGATGGATAAGCCCAAACCAACGCCGCCTGTCCGCACCGAACGCGCCGCATCACCGCGATAGAAGCTGTCGAAAATACGTGGCAGATCATCATCATCAATGCCATAGCCCGTATCATGCACGGCGAGGATGATGGTGGAGTCTTCCATATAGCCTTGCAGCATGATGCTGCCGCCTTGTGGCGTGTGTTCCAGCGCGTTTTCGATCAAGTTCACTAACGCCACGCGCAGTTGGCGTGCATCGGCGCAGACGGTCGGGAGCGTTTCGTCCCATACTTTGTTGAGCGTGATGAGCTTGCCACGCGCCAACCGATCAAAGTGTGCGGCAGCTTGTTGCAGCAGCCAGTGTGGCTGCATGATTTCCATCGTGAATGCCTCGCCACTGTCGAGCCGTGCGACGGTCAACATACGCTCTAAGACTGCTACCAAATGGTTCACCTGTGCGCCGATCATGCTATGATAATGGGCGCGCTTTCCGGGATCCTCGGCGTGTTGCAGCAAGTAGGCGCTGGTGCTGATGACCGAAAGTGGCGTACGAAAATCATGTGAAACATCGCGGATGAGTTCACGCATCATGCGGATGCGCTCACGCTCAATCTCCAATTCAAGCGCTTGCCGTTCGGCTGCCTTGCGCTCGGTTACATCTTGCCCAATGCTGATGATCTGCTCAACGCTGCCATCGGCAGCGCGTTGAAAGACCCGTGCGCGCTGGAAAAAATGTCGGTAGCTACCATCGGCAGCGCGCAGGCGGAACTCTGCGGCAATCACTTCGCCATCGGCAGCGCGTTTAGCGCGCTCGCGGCAGTCACGCAGCACATGGACATCATCTGGGTGCAGCAGACACGCCTCTAAGGTCTGGCAATCCGCCACGAAGGGTGAATCTTTCGGGTAGCCAAGCATGGTGTGCCACGAATGGTTCAGGTAAATTTCGGTGTCGCTCGGCAAATCGTAAATGAAAATCATATCGGGCAGCGCAGCAGTGACATTCTCTACCAAGCGGCGGCTCGCCTCTAGGGCGCGCTGCTGCCGATAGAGCGTGATATGCGTCTCAGCGCGGGCGATCAGCTCGGCAATGTGGAAGGGCTTGGTTACATAATCAGCACCGCCAGCGTCAAATGCCTGTACCTTGCTCTCGCTTTCGTGAAAGGCACTCAAAAAGATGACGGGGATGCTGGCAGTGCGCGGATCAGCCTTCAATTGGCGGCAAACGGCATAGCCATCTAAGTATGGCATGGCAATATCGAGTAGGATCAAATCCGGATGCAGGCTAAGCACTCGGTCAAAGGCATTCAGGCTGTGCCGTTCGCTGTGGACGCGATAACCGCGCCTGCCAAGCGTTGCTTCAATCAGAGCGAGGGTGTGGGGCGAGTCGTCTATCGCTAAAATGTGATAGGCTGAGTCGAGTGTGCTGTTCATTGTTGCCTATCCTAACCATTTGCAGGCTGCAAATTTCCTAGCCTCATTGTAGCGCTAAAAAGCAGCGCTGAATGCACAAATGCGGCGCTTGTGTGACAAGTTGAAAGATATTTGTTACGCGGGCTGCCCACAAAAGGTGATTTTCTTGGCTTTAGTGTGTATCCTAGCAGGGATAATCCGATCAACATGAAACGAGTTCCGCATGAAAATTACTGCTCTAGAATTATTCAGCGTGCCGCCGCGTTGGTTGTTCCTGAAAATTTCTACGGACGAAGGCATTCACGGCTGGGGCGAACCTGTGGTTGAGGGTCACGCACACACGGTTGAGGCTGCCGTGCGCGAGGCTGCCGACTATCTGATCGGGCGCGATCCGGATCACATTGCGGATATCTGGCAGACGCTCTATCGGGCGCGTTTTTATCGCGGCGGTGCGGTCATGCTCAGCGCGATGGCGGGCATTGATCAGGCATTGTGGGATATTAAGGGCAAGCGCTACAACCTGCCGATCTACCAGCTGCTGGGCGGTGCGGTGCGCGAAAACATTCGCGTCTATACATGGATTGGCGGTGATCGTCCCGCTGATGTGGTGGCAGCCGCCAAAGAAAAGGCAGCGCAAGGCTTCACGGCAATCAAGATGAACGCCTCTGAGGAAATGCACTTTGTCGAGTCCTATGCTACGGTTGAGGCGTGTGTGGCGCGTGTGGCGGCACTGCGCGAAGCGATGGGGGACGCATTCGGCATTGCGGTGGATTTTCACGGCAGGCTGCATAAGCCAATGGCAAAGGTGCTGGCAAAGGCGCTAGAGCCGTATCATCCACTGTTTATCGAGGAACCCGTGCTGCCTGAACACAACGAGGCACTGCCTGAGATCGCCGCGCACGCCGCCATCCCGATTGCAACGGGCGAGCGCATGTACTCGCGGTGGGAGTTCAAAACGCTGCTGGCGCGTGGCGGTGCGGATATTATTCAGCCCGATCTCTCACACGCGGGCGGCATCAGCGAGGTCTACAAGATCGCGGCGATGGCAGAAAGCTATGATGTGGCAATCGCGCCGCACTGTCCGCTTGGTCCGATTGCGCTGGCTGCCTGTTTGCAGGTGGATGCCGTTTGTGCGAATGCCTTCATCCAAGAGCAGAGTTTGGGCATTCACTACAATCAGGGCAACGACTTGCTCGATTATTTGGTTGATCCGTCCGTCTTTCAGTATGCGGACGGCGTGGTGAAGCTGCCTACAGCGGCGGGACTTGGCATTCAGATCAATGAGGCAGCCGTGCGTGAGGCAACCGCACGCGGTCACCGTTGGCGCAACCCGATCTGGCGGCGTGCAGATGGCAGCATCGCTGAATGGTAAGCAGATTCAATGTGCGGCATCCACAGGGAATGTTGAGGATCGTAGGGCGGCGTTCTGCGCTATACTCTCCACCGATTGCTGCGCCGCACAGCTAGGAGTTATCTAGCATCGCCATGCGTTTTGAGATTTTCACATTGTTCCCTGCTATGTTCGAGGGCGTCCTCACGGAGAGCATCCTCAAGCGCGCACAAGCACGTGGCTTGCTGCATGTGGCACTGCATAACATCCGCGACTATGCCACCGATAAACATCAGGTGACCGATGAGCCACCTTACGGCGGCGGTGGCGGCATGTTGATGAAGGTCGAGCCGATTGTGCGCGCTGTAGAGTCGGTGTTGGGCGGTGAAAGCGCGCCCATCATCCTGACCACGCCACAAGGAACGCGCTTTGATCAGCGCATGGCGGCGGAATTTGCCACCTATCCGCGCCTTGCCATCCTGTGTGGGCGCTATGAAGGCGTGGACGAGCGCGTGCGCCGCCTTGTGGTGACCCATGAGGTGAGCCTTGGCGACTATGTGCTGACCGGCGGCGAATTGGCGGCGATGGTCATGCTGGATGCCATTGCGCGCCACATTCCCGATGTCTTGGGCAACGCCGACTCCGCGCCGAACGACTCGCACAGCAGCGGCTTGCTGGAAGGCGCACATTACACACGCCCACCCGAATTTCGTGGACTGCGCGTGCCTGCCGTGCTGTTGGAAGGTGATCATGGTGCGGTGGCGCGCTGGCGGCGGCAGAGCGCATTGCGCCGCACGTGGCTGCGCCGTCCTGATCTGTTGTTGAATGCAACGCTGAGTGAGGCGGAACGCTACGCCTTAGGGCAGTTGGCAGCGGCGTGGGCTCGCGGCGAACGGACAGAAGACGCAGATTAGCGGGGTGGGCAGCCTGCCACCTTTGCCGTACACGCCACAGGGACAGCGCTTGCCGTCCCTGCGGGTGACTCCTCTAGCTATTGCGCGGAGAAATGCGCCACGCGCCTAGTATTCTTCTTCTTCAAACTCGCCCTTACCGCCCTTTTTGCCGCCCTTTTTGCCGCCCTTCTTGCGTTCAGCACGGCGGCGCTCATCCTCTTTCAGGGAGGCAGCTTCAAAATCGGCAAAGTCTGGCTCCATGGCGCGGCGGTAGTCCGACTCCGCATAGTCGGGTGAGGTGACCTTTTTCAGGCTCAACCCAAGCCGACGCTGCTCAGGGTCAATCTTGACCACGCGCAAGGTCAGCACATCACCCTCTTGCACCACATCTTTCGGATGGCTGACGCGGTGCGGCGCCAGCTCGCTGATGTGGATCAGCCCTTCAATCTCTGGATTTTCGACAAGGCGGGCAAAAGCACCAAACTTGGTCAGCTTAGTGATGGTGCCTTGCACAAGCTGCCCAATAGCATAGGTGCGCGCAATTGCCATCCAGGGATCTTCCTCGCAGCGCTTGATGCTCAAGCCGATGCGCTTGCGATCACGGTCAATGCTGATGACCTCGACCTGCACCTCTTGCCCAATGTGCAGAATATCTTTTGGATGCGTGATGTGTTTCCAGGAGAGTTCGGTCAGGTGAACCAGACCGTCTGCGCCGCCTACATCCACAAAGACGCCGAAATCTGCCACGCTTTTCACGCGCCCCTCGCGGCGGTCACCGACTCGCAGTTCATCCAGCAGGCGCTCTTTGCGGTGCTCGCGCAGGGCTGGCGTGGCATCGCGCTCAGAGAGGATCAAACGATTGCGGGCGCGGTCAACTTCCAGCACCTTCACCGAAATGTCCTCACCACGCATGGAGTCCCATTTTTCCTGTGGGTCTGCGCCCTGTGCGCGGGTACGGCGGTCACGGCTGACTTGGGATTCTGGCACAAAGCCGCGCACGCGCCCCAAGCGCACAATCAAGCCGCCTTTGTTGTAACCATCGACCTTGCCGTTAAAGACCTCACCGCTTTGGCGCAGTTCTTCTGCCTTGCGCCAGTCTTGTTCCTCTGCTGCCCGCGAAA
Organism: Anaerolineae bacterium; assembly: GCA_034432555.1. GTDB lineage: Bacteria > Chloroflexota > Anaerolineae > Aggregatilineales > UBA2796 > CP2-2F. The sequence continues at coordinate 271,322 of DAOUBW010000013.1, read as the reverse complement.
GGGAGAGGATGACTTTTCCATCGCGCTCTGGGTTCAGCACATAAACGCTGACGCGCTCGCCTGCCTTCAGGCGATCCAGCGTCTCTTTGTCCATGCGCTCTAGCTCTTTGCCCGCGATAATGCCTTCGGTCTTCATACCGAGGTCAATCAAGATTTCGGTGGGCGAGGTGTCAGCAACCACACCTTCCACAATTTCGCCCTTCCGCAGTTTTGGCTCGGCGTGGGAATCGAGCATTTCAGCGGTCATCACGCTGCTTTCGTCCGCAGGTGCAGCGGCGGGTGCATCATCCAAGGCAGCGGGCAATTCTGCCGCAACTTCAGCGGCGGTATGGGCAACGGCTTCGGGCAGAACCGCGCTTTCGGGTTGAATATCACGCTCCGCAGGCGCGTGCGACGCTGCATCCGACGCAGCCTCGCCATTGGGCGCAGCGACGCGCAGCTCAGCCTCGATTGGCTCGATAGGCTCGCTCTCGCTGGCAACAGGCATGTTGGACTCCATTTGGTAAACGTTCTCCGTGCAACAGGGGTATTTGGTTCTTCATTGTAGCACGCCGTATTATGGCGCGTCAAACCTGAACTAGCAACGGTTTTGGGAAAGGGTTGTAGGAAGACCCTAGCGGATCACCATCCCTCAGCCGCCCTGCGCGTGCCGCCGCCGCTCCTAACTGGAGAGTCGTAGCGAGGTGACTTGGTGCACGCATGTGGCGAACAGCCTTCTGGGAGTGATCCGCTTCGGAGGGTGTTCTTGCATCTCTTTAGCAGACATTCACGCCTATCTGTAGTATCATTGAATAAGTGGGAGAAGCCGTGTGAGCATCAATGAAGCCTGAAGAACTTTTGCATCTTTTAGCCCCCTACCTAGCGACGGATCGCTTTCGTGCGCTGCTTCAGCGCACCGATCTACCGTCTACTTCGCAAGGTGCCGCGCTCATGGTCGATATTTCAGGCTATACGACGCTGACCACTCAGCTTGTGGCAGAATTTGGCGCACAACGCGCCAGCGATGAGCTGAAGCGCCGCATCAACCCAATGTTTGAGGCAGTGGCAGGCTCGGTCTTTCATCATGGCGGCAGCGTCATTCGCTTCTTGGGCGATGGTTTCAGCGCCTGGTTTGACGACCAGCCCATCGGCGCGAACGACGCAGTACTGCCCGGCGTGCTGCGCGCTGTGGCGGCTGCCATGCAGATGCAAGAAATTATGGGCATCATGCGCTTGTTTCGTGGGTTGCGCTTGCGGATTTGCATTGGTATGGGCAGCGTAGACCGTTGGTTAGTGGGCTTGCCACACTATGGCTGTGCAGATGTCTTGTCTGGTGCAGCGGTGCGCGCTGCGCTAAGCCTTGCCGTTGAAACGCAGCCTGAGCAGGTTGTTGTTCACGCCGAGTGTGTGCCACCACTGCGCGAGGCGGGCGTAGCGTTGCAATTCAACGAGACGGGCAACGCGTCGGTGATCAGCGTGCCGCCTTCTGTGGCGGATCAGGCGCGGAAGGCACGTTGGGCAGCCTGGCAAGCACAGGGCGATGCCGCCGAAGTGCTTGATGAAGTGCGCCCGCACGTCAGCGCTTTCATCCGCGAGCGCCTTGAGCAAGGACTGGGCGATTATGTGGGCGATCTGCGCTATGCCATCCCCATGTTTGTGAAGCTCAATTTTGGCGGCACTAGCCGTCCCGATTACCGCCGCTACGAGGCGGAAATGTTCCACAATGCCCTAGATGCCTATGTGTGCAGCGCACAGCGCACCCTTGCCGATTTTGGCGGTCAGTTGATGTCCGTCGAGGTGAGCGATAAGGGCTGTGTGGTCTTTGCCGTCTTCGGTGCGCCGATCACCTATGGCGATGAGGCAGAGCGCGCCTTGCGTGCTGCGCTTGCCTTGCGGCAAAGCACACCGCAGGGCAGCACAGTCTCCACGCACGCCATTGGCATCAGCCGTGGCTTGGTCTATGCCGGCACGGTTGGCGGCGAAGTGCGCCACGAATACAGCACCATCGGCGATGAAACTAATGTGGCTGCCCGCTTGATGGGCGCGGCAAGCGGCGGGCGCATCCTTGCCTCGTCGGCGGTTTATAAGGCTGCCGATAAGCGCGTCATCTTTGAATATCTGCCTGAAGTGGTGATCAAAGGGCGCGCCCAACCGATCCCGGTTGCCGAACCGGTCAGTTTCCGCGCCAGCAGTGTGCGCCAACTGAAACTAAGCGACTTGGTCGGGCGCACCGCTGAGTTGGAGCGCCTGGAGCGCCATCTGAAGGCAGCGCGTGCAGGGCATCCGCGGGTAGTGCGCCTTGAAGGGGAAGCGGGCATTGGCAAAAGCCGCCTTGTCTCAGAGCTGGTGCGGCGGGCGGTGGCACGTGGCTTCCGCGTTGGGCAAGGCGAAAGTTTCAATACGGGGCAGCTAAGTGCCTATCTGCCTTGGCAGAACATCCTCAACACTTTGCTCAGTCTAGGCGGCGATACGGATCGGGAAACTATCCAACAACTGCGGATTATGCTGAATAACCTGCTGCCGAACGATGAGGCGCGCTTGCCGCTGCTGGGTGATGTGCTGAAGCTGCCCATCCCTGAGACGCCCGTGACTGCCAGCCTTGAAGGGCAGACGCGCCAGCAAGCGACTTTTGCACTCATCACGGAATTGATCCGACGCTTGGCACGCCGCCAGCCGATCTTGTTGGTGTTAGAAGACATTCAGTGGATTGACGAAGGCTCTGCCAACCTTGCCATAGACCTTGTGCAGCAGCTTTCGGTGACGCCTGCACCGATCCTTTTGCTGGTGGTGCAGCGTGCCTTGCAAGGTGAACCAACCGCCGAACATCTGGTCAATGAACTCCGCACCAAGCGGCTGCACCACTACATCGCGGTGCAAGAACTTAGCCGCGCTGAGGTGCTTCATTTGCTCGAAAAGCACCTGAACGCGCCTATCAGCTCGGCGCTGCTCGATTTCATCTGTGAGCGTGTGCAGGGCAATCCCTTTTTTGCCCTAGAGTTGGCAGAGGCGCTGCAAGAGGCGGCACAGTTGCAACCAACGCCACAAGGGTTGGCAATCACCGACGGCGCGAAAGGCTTCAACGTGCCGCAGACGGTGCAAGGTGTGGTGCAGGCGCGCCTCGATAGCCTCAGTGAAACAGATCGGCAGTTGTTGAAATACGCGGCGGTCATTGGGCGCGAGTTTTCGGTGAACCTGCTCGCAGAGAGCCTGCCAAGCGGCACCTATACACTGGAGCGCTTGCGCGAGCGCCTAAACGCACTGCGAATTGCCGCCTACATTTACCCAAGCAAAGCAGACCGCGCCTACACCTTCAAACATGCCATCCTGCAAGAAGTGATTTATCAGGGCATGTTGGCAGAGCAGCGCGCTGAGATTCACCACAGCGTGGCGCTCACCCTTCAGCGCCAAATGCCGGATGCGATCCCGCTTTTGGCATATCACTTTGCTCAGAGCAACAGCCGCGAAGAAGCGCTGCGCTATACATTGGAAGCAGGGCGCAAAGCCTTCGCCGAATATGCGAACTTCGCAGCGTTGGAATACTTTGCTCAGGCGGAAACACTGGCACAAACACAAGCAGATCGCTTTGAGATTTGGCGGCGGCAGGTGCGTGTGTTGCTGCGCTTGGGCGAAACAAGCGCTGTTGCCGAAAAGCTGCCGCACGGCTCACGCTTGGCGGAAAGCGCCGCCCGTGATGATTGGCAGGCAATTGTACACTTGCTGCGCGCTGACTATTTCACGCAGACCAGCACATGGGCAGAGGCGCTCAAAGAGGCACAGCTTGCCGTGCTGTTGGCAGAAGCACTCGGTGAGGATCGCCTGGCGTGGCACGGCTATTTGTTGCTGCGCGGCGCGCTGCTGCGCCTGAGCCAGACAAGCAGCGCACAACGGGCTGACCTTGACCGCAAAATGCAGACGCTTGCTAACCGACTGGGCGATCAGCGCTATGTCATTGAACTGCTGCTGACGTGGTTCGATGAAATGTACGCCGAAGCACCTGAGAGCGCTATTCAAGCGGCGCAAACCACCCTCAAAGGCGCCCGCGAACTGCAAGACCCTGTGCTGGAAGCGGAATGCCTCTCGGCACTGGTCGATTTATACATGCGCGAATACAACTTGCCCGCCGCTTTAGAAGCTGCCCAGCTTCAATTGGAGCGCCTACGCCAAATTGGCGATCGCCGCCGCGAAGGGCTGACCTTAAACCGCGTTGGCGAGCTGATGATCAATCTTGGGCAGGTCAGTGAAGGGCATCAGCTGGTGATAGATGCCTTCCAAATGCTCAGCCAAGTCGGTGAGCGCGGCGGCGCGGCAAATGCCCAACTTCTGACGGGCATTGTCTCTGAATATTTGGGCGTCTACGATGAAGCACTCAGCCACATGCAGCGCGCACGCAGCATTCAAGAGGCGATCAACCTGCCGATGGAAGTTGCATTAACGCGCTTTCACATTGGCTGCATCTATCTGCGGCAGGGGGCATGGCAGGCTGCCGAGGCTGAACTGATGGCAGCGCGGGCGGTCTTTGCGTCAAATTCACGCCAAAAGCCGCACATTCTGCCCTTAGAAATTGATGCAGCGTTGGCAGTTGTTGATCTGGGTATGGGGCGCTATATGACGGCGCTAGAGCGCGTGAACGGCATGGCAGTGCGCCTAAGCCGCCAACAGATACGCGGCTTATATCGCCCGATTATGGCGGCACTCTTTACGGTGCGCGTGCTTGCCGAAAATGGCGAACCTGCGCGTGCCAAGCAGGTTGCCGAACATGTGCGCATTGCGCTGGCTGGCACCTTCACGTGGCTGCATGGCAAGGGCTGGCTGAAGGATTACATCAGTGGCGTGTGGTATAACACAGAGCTGATCAGCATGTTGACTAGTCAAAGCGCTGTTCTTTAAGGCGGCGGCGAATATCAAGGTTCGCCTCTCGCGTGGCGATGGCATCGCGCTTGTCGTAATCCTTTTTACCTTTCGCTACGGCAATTTCGACCTTGGCGCGCCCTTTCTTCAGGTAAAGGCGTGTTGGCACCAATGTATAGCCGCGCTCACGGATTTTGCCGATCAGGGAGGCGATCTCTTTGCGGTGCAGCAGCAGCTTGCGGGCGCGCAGCGGCTCATGCCCAAAACGGTTGGCTTGGGCATATTCAGCAATATGCACGCTAAGCAGCCACAGCTCACCGCCGCGTTCTTCTACGTAGCCATCGCCCAAGTTCACCTTGCGCGCACGGATGGATTTAATCTCCGAGCCGATCAATACCAAGCCTGCTTCAAAACGCTCACCCAACGTATAGTTATGGCTTGCCTTGCTGTTGGTTGCTATAACAATAAAATCGCCCGCCGTCTTGGGCGCTTTGGCTGTTTTTACCATGATTCCTACTTCCTTAACTTGCCGAATTGTCTCACTGGATATGGTAAGAGTCAACATGCTCTCGGTTGCGAATTGCCACCTTTCTAAAGGTGCTGCCAAAGGGCTCAGTTTGCAGGTTCGGGCAAGGCGTGTTACAACCGATCTATGTTCACAATCCGCTGCACAGATCGCGGCGGATTTTAGTGTGATGGTGAATTGTATGGCGTTACCTGAATTGATGGGCGATGCAGATTTCTCGCACGCGCCGCAGCCTGCCCGTTCTGCCCTGCAAGCGGCAGAAGACACCCTGCACCGCCTAGCGGCTGCCCTTGAGGATGTTTTCCTCATCTACAATGTGGAATATCTTGACCAACCAACCCGCAACAGCACAGCCGCCCATGCCATTGTTTTTCAGGGTAAGCTGTTGACTGACTCCGAGCCGACCTACCCGCTGTTGCTGAAGCGCTACAAGGCACTGGGCTATACGCCGCTGATGCGCCGTAAAAACGGCATAGATATGGTCGTGCTGATGGAGGGCGTCGTGCAGCCGCGCCGCATCAATTCGCCGCGTTGGCTGCATGTGTTGCTGCTGCTGCTGACCATCATCACTGCCACCATCAGCGGCGCGCAATTTCAGGGCGCAGTGCTGAATATGCGCGCCATCCAGCGCGGCAATCTTGCCAGCGTGGGCGATGTGGTTCAGGCGGGTGCGCCATTTGCCCTCACACTGCTTTTCATCTTGGGCGTGCATGAGATGGGACATTATTTTGCGGCGCGCCGCCACAGGGTAGATGTAACGCTGCCCTATTTCATCCCCTTTCCGTTCTTTCTGCTTGGCACGCTTGGCGCGGTCATCTTCATCAAAAGTCCGCTGAACAACCGTAAAGCACTCTTTGATGTGGGCATCAGCGGACCGTTAGCCGGGTTCGTGGTGGCGCTGATCGCCTACATCATCGGCTTGTTTCTGCCACCTGCCGGCGCCAATAACCTACTCTTGCTTGGTATTGGCAACGAACGGATCGGAATGCCGATTCTGCTGCAAGGCTTGGGTGACGTGCTGCGTCCTGATTTGTTGCAGACCTATGGCGGACGCAATATTTCATCACTTGCCGTCTTTGTGGCGCGCCAGCCAATTGCTTTTGCGGCGTGGTTCGGAATGCTGCTTACGGTGCTAAATTTGCTGCCGATTGGTCAGTTGGATGGTGGGCATGTCATGTATACGCTCTTTGGCGAGGCAGCTTGGACAATCGCATTAGCCACGTTTGCCGTCATGATTTTCTTAGGGCTGACGATCTTTCCGAGCCTGCTCTTTTTCGCCCTCCTCGCCTTCCTGACTGGGCTGCGGCATCCACCGCCGGGCGACGACATCACACCGTTGGATAACCGCCGAAAGCTGATCGGCTACGCCACCATCGCCCTGTTCTTCCTGATCGGCACAGTGACGCCTTTCACCTTCGGGCGTTAACAAACACAAGAGACGCCCAAGACTGGGCGTCCCTATCGCAATGATTTGGTTGTATCGCCTGCCGCTAAGAGGCGTGTGGCACGCCGCCAAGCTGTTCTTCGTAAAAGGCGAGATCGTTCGGCGTATCAATATCAATGCTCAGGCGCTCGGAATTGTGAATTTTGAGCGTTGCGCCGTGCCGTTCTGCCAGCTCACAGTGGCGCTGAAAGCTACCTGCACCAAAGGCGTATGGAATGAAGCCGGGCGGATTAATCAGCATGGCATTCGTGCCGTCCTCATTCCGATCTGGCACCAGCACGACAGTCTGCCGAAAGCGCCCTAGATGCAGCACTTCTTCCACATCTTGCGCGGTGTAAAGCGGCAAGTCCGCCGGCAGCACCAAAACGCCTGTCGCGCCGCGCAGCCGTGCTACTTCGGTCGCACGCAGCAGGGCAGCGTTCAGCTCCGGCGTGCCGCTTTCCTGCACGGTGTGCGCGCCATATTCACGCGCAATTGCCAGCACCTTCGTATCGCGGCTAATGACCATGACTCCTGCTATGTCGCGCACGCTGCTTAAGGTTGCCAAGCCATGCCGAAACATACGCTCTGCCAGCGCTTCGCGTTGTTCAGGCGTCAGCACGCTGGCAAGGCGGCTCTTAGCACGCACGAAAGGCTTTACCGGCACAATTGCCCAAGTGGTCATTGACGTAAGTCTCCTATCCAAAGTAAAACTTCTTCTGCCAACCGTCCCCGATCTATTGGCGTGATCATGCGGATATTTGTTATCAAAGTACGCTGTTTAACTGCCACCTCACGATCTGCTTCATCCACTACGAACCCATCTGTCAGCCCATCGTAGTAGCTTGCCACACCTGCCACATCGGCGCGCAAGCCCAGCTCATTCATGATTTTAACCGTAGGTCCCTTCAAGGCAGCCCCCGCAATAATAGGGCTTATGGCAACACACGGCACGCGCCGCGCTGCAAGCGCTTCTCGGATGGCGCGCACTGCCAGAATCGGCGCGATGGACAGCAGCGGATTAGAAGGACAAAGGATGATTGCCTCCGCTTGCGCGAGTGCTTCTAACACGCCTGCTGCTGGCTGCGCTGTTTCTGCGCCTTCATATGCCAAGCGCGTGACCGTTGGCTGCCAGCGGTAGCGCACAAAGTACTCTTGGAAGGATAGTTTGCCATGCTCTGCTGTATAAACGACGGTTGCCAACGGATCATCCGTCATGGGAATCAGGCGCGCCGTGACGCCTAATCTTTCACAGAGGTGCGCCGTGATCTGGCTGAGCGGCTTACCCTGCGCCAGCCAATGTGTGCGAAGCAAGTTGGTTGCGAGATCGAGATCGCCCAGCCCAAACCAGGTATCCTCGCCATAGCGTGCCAGCATTCCCAGCATTTGGCGCGTATCATCAGCGATGCCCCAGCCATTGATCGGATGTGCGAGACCGGCTAAGGTGTACATGACCGTATCCAGATCAGGCGAGACGTGCAGCCCATAATGGCGGAAATCGTCGCCCGTGTTGCCGATGATGGTCAATGCGCCGTGTGGCAAGCGCGCCGCCAAGCCCGCTGCCAACTTTGCGCCGCCAACGCCGCCTGCCAATGCCACCACACGCCTAAAGGTATGGTTTAGCGCCATAGCACCCGCGTTTCAAGCGGCTGGCGCGCCGCTTCGCGTTCTACGGCGGGGTAGCCAAGCGTGATGAGCGCTTGCGGCTGCCAATCCGTGGGCAGATCAAGTGCCGCACACACCACCTCAGGGCAGAACAGCGGCGCACACATCCAACAAGCGCCCAAACCTTCGGCGTGGGCTGCCAAGAGCAGGTTCTGAACTGCCATCGCCACACTTTGGACTGCCATTATGTATTCTGCCTCTCCACGCCGTTCATCCGAATAGCGATCCATATCTACCATGCTTAGGCAGACCACAACTACCAGCGGTGCGCTGCTGATGCGGCTGTACGAACGGCTCACATCGCGCTCAATCACGTCCGCCGCGGCACCGTCGGCGGTTAGGTCAGCGCGCAGTCTTTCACCCATCGCGGCGGCAAGCCTTTGGCGTGCTTCAGGCGTACTGAGCGCGGCAAAGCGCCACGGCTGCCGATTATGGGCGGAAGGCGCCCAGATTGCCGCCTCTAGCAAGCGCGTTACAAGCGCTGCGGGCAGCGGCTGATCGGTGTAGCGCCGAATAGACCTCCTGTTTTGCATTATAGCGTATATCGGGTGCGTCATGTGTGGTTTGTAAGCATTTTGAGTCGTCGTTTTACGGAAATCTTCACAGAGTATGGCGCACTTGGATATGGCGTGCAACAGGCACGATCAGGCAATCAAGGGTCAGTTTGAGCGGGAAGCCCTCTTGAAACAAGTCTCTGTGCAAGGTGTGTCGTGCCTTGCATAGACACAATTCACCATCCGCTCATCCCATTATTCAAACAATCGAGAAAACCTTTAGCCTATCTGAACGCACGTTCGTGCTAAAATTTGGTAGACTTACCCACACACTGATTGCGTGCCAGCTAGTGCAGGAATTTCGCTATGTGCCAGCCAATTGATGGGGTGACCGTCACTTCCGAGACGCCCGAAGAAACACCTGAAACACGCCAAGATTTTGTGCATTTGCACGTGCATACCGAATACAGCTTGTTGGATGGCTTAAGCAAGATTGATAAGCTGGTCAAACGTGCCAAGGCGCTCAACATGCAGTCGTTGGCGATCACCGATCACGGCACAATGTTCGGTGTCATCAATTTTTACAACGCCTGCAAAGCGGCGGACATCAAGCCGATCATCGGTGTTGAGGCATACCTTGCCAAGCAAAGTATGCACGTTCACGATCCGAGCGAGAAATCGCCTTATCACCTGCTGCTGCTGGCGCGCAACCGCACAGGCTATCAGAATCTACTCAAAATTGCCTCTGCTGCTCAATTGGAAGGCTTTTACAGCCGCCCGCGCATCGATAAAGACTTCCTCGCCGCCCACGCCGAAGGGCTGATCTGCACTTCTGGCTGCTTGGCGGCGGAAATTCCACGCATGGTGAGCGAGGGACGCGATCAAGAAGCGCTTCAAACAATCGGTTGGTATCAGGATGTTTTCGGAAAAGAAAACTTTTTCCTAGAGCTTCAACACCATGCTATTGCCGACCTGCACGACCTGAACCGTTGGTTAGTGGCGCAGCGTGGCTATGCCAATGTGCCGTTGCTTGCCACCAACGATGTGCATTATGTGCTGGAGAGCGACGCCGACGCACATGATACCCTGCTGTGCATCCAGACAGGCGCGCTCAAGCGAGATGCTAAGCGGATGAAGATGACCGATCCAAGCTATCACCTGCGCTCTGGCGCGGAAATGTGGCAGCTTTTTGGCACGGACGACATCCTCAAAACAGCACTCTTGAACACACTTTTGGTTGCCGAGATGTGCGAAGACCCAAAACTTGGGCGCAGCCAATATCACCTGCCCATTTTCCCTGTGCCAGAAGGCTATGACGCCGAGGCCTACCTGCGCTACCTTGCCGAAAAGGGGTTGCGCTGGCGCTATGGCGCAGAGGCTGAACGCGCCGAGGTCAAAGAGCGCCTTGCCTACGAGTTGAGCGTTATTCACAGGCTTGGCTTTGACACCTACTTCCTGATCGTGTGGGATCTATGCCAATTTGCGCGCTATGCCGATATTTGGTGGAATGTGCGCGGCTCTGCGGCTGGCTCTGTGGTTGCCTATACACTGGGCATCACCAACATTGATCCGCTGAGCAACGCGCTTATCTTTGAGCGCTTCTTAAATCCGGGACGCACCACCATGCCCGATATTGATATGGATTTTCCTGATGATCGGCGCGCCGAGATGATCGCCTATGCGCGCAACAAATACGGCTCAGATAAGGTGGCGGCAATCATTACTTTTGGCACGCTCAAGGCGCGGGCTGCCATCAAGGATGTTGGGCGCGTGCTTGGCGTTGAACTGCCCGTTGTCAGCCAGCTAACCGCCCTTGTGCCGAACATTCCCAGCAAGCCCGTCAGCCTTGCCGATTGTTTGGGTGATGATCCTGAAAAGGCGGTGCCAGAGCTAAAAGAGCGCTACAACGCCGATCCGCAAATTCGCACGCTTTTAGATACAGCGATGACCGTTGAAGGCGTTTCGCGGAATGCTGGAACGCACGCGGCAGGCATCATCATCACGCCTGAGCCGCTGGTCGAATATTTGCCGCTGCACCGCCCAATAGGTGAATCGCCAGTCGAGCATATCACGCAGTTCGGCATGGAAATTTGCGAGTCCATCGGCTTGTTGAAGGTAGATTTTTTGGGGCTGTCCACCCTCACCATTATGCGGCGCGCCTGCGAGCTAATCGAACAGCATCATGGTATTCGCTTTACAATGGATAACATCCCCTACCGCCCTGATCCGAACGACCCTGAGCAGGCGCGGCGTGTGGCAAAACTCTTTGACTTGATCGGCAGCGGCGATACGACCGGCGTCTTTCAATTGGAAAGCGGCGGCATGAAAAAGATGCTGATCAGCATGAAGCCGAAGACGTTCGAGCATATTGTGGCGGCGATCTCGCTCTACCGTCCAGGTCCGATGGACTTGATCCCGACCTACATACGGCGGATGCACGGACAAGAGCCAGTTAGTTATCATCATCCAAAATTAGCGCCAATATTAAGTGAAACATACGGAATTTGCATCAGCGGTGACTCCATCATTGTGGATGCTTATTCCGGACAACCACAACGCATTGATGCTATTGGCGACCTTGTGCCGAATTTTTATGTGCAAGGTGTGGACGCAACGCTACAACCTGCCATTGGGCGCGTCACACATTGGTTTGATAACGGCACAAAACCTGTATACCGTATCACACTCCGCAACGGTGCTTCCATCAAAGCGACATGGGATCATCAATTTCTAACTGAGGCGGGTTGGCAGTGTTTAGGCGATATTCCCGTCGGAAGCTATATAGCAACACCGCCATATCTAATAGAACCACCCAACACTCAAGCTTTCTCTCGTGAGAAATTACGCATTCTTGCCTATCTAATTGCTGATGGATCACTGGGCAGTGGTGCAAGTGTTGATTTTGTGAATAAGGAACCTGCCCTTATTGAAGAATATGTGCGCTGCTTGAAGGTATTCGATGATTTAGAGCCTGTTTATACTAAACAGGTTCGTGGCGTGGTGCGTGTTGGCATAAGGAGTAATCGCACACGCCAAGCCGAGACCAGCCTATTGCAGTGGATGCGTGCCTTGGGCATGAAATATAGCCTTAAAGACAGAAAATATCCCGGCGGTGTTCGTAGTGGGGAAAAATCAATACCATCGTTCGTTTTTTCGCTCAGCAATACTGATCTAATCTATTTTATTGCTTCGCTATGGGATTGCGATGGGTATGTAGGCAAAAAGCGGTGCCATTATAAAACAACCTCTCGTCAGCTTGCCCACGATGTGCAACGTCTTTTGTTGAGGCTTGGTTTTGCGTCGGTAATCTACAAGGCAAACTATACTTCCACACGTGGTGAACGAACAGCGTATCAGGTCACCCTTTATGATTCCAAGCAATTTTTGGAATTAATCAGCCCATATTTGATCTCAGGCAAACGCTTGGTGAAATGCAAAGGTGTTAGTCATGCTGTAGATCGAGCTAGATTCATCAGTGAAATTAAACAAATCACAGGGCTTTCGGCACGCGGTATCCAAGCAAAATATGGTGTTGATCGCCAACATTTTTCCCCTGCACGCCGAAATAGTATGCGTCTGCCTGCTTCTATCGTAAGTGCTGTTGCAGAAAGCATCCCCTTGCCTAAGACTCTGCAATCCATCAATATTCAATGGGAGGAAGTTATTGCAATTGAGCCAGACGGTGAAGAACGCGTTTATGATATTACAGTAGAAGGGCTTCATAACTTCGTTGCTAACAATATTATCGTTCATAATTGCGTATATCAAGAACAAATCCAGCAAATCGCCTCTGAATTATTTGGTTACACGCTTGGCGAAGCTGACCTAATGCGCCGTGCAGTTTCCAAAAAGAAGAAAAAAGACCTTGATCAGCACAAAGAGATATTTATAAATCGTGGTCAAAATAACGAAATTTCGTCAGAAATTGCTGCGTTAATTTTCGCAGATATTGAATACTTTGCCGCTTATGGCTTCAATAAAGCTCATGCCGCCGACTACGCAGTACTGACCTGCCAGACTGCCTACCTCAAAGCACACTATCCCGTTGAGTACTACACAGCCCTGCTCACCGTGCAGCGCCACAACAGCGACGATGTAACGCTTTTCACGGCGGATTGCCGCCGCTATGGCATTCCAATTCTGCCCCCGGATGTGAACGCCAGCGCCATTGACTTTGTGATTGAGCGTGCGCCAAGCGGTGAGCGCGGCATCCGCTTTGGCTTAAGCGCCGTGAAGAACGTCGGTGAGAAAGCCGTCGAGCAAATTTTGGCGGCACGCAACGCAGGCGGCAATTTCACCAGCTTGGTAGATTTCAGCCGCCGCGTGGATTTGCGCCTTGTCGGCAAGCGCCCGTTGGAGTGCCTTGCCAAGGTTGGTGCGTTCGACACACTGACGGACGGGGATCGAGATGTGGCGCGGGCAGCTGTAGAGCGAATGCACGCCTATAGCGATGACTATCACCGCGCCAAAGAACGCGGGCAGTTCAGCTTGTTCGGCGGCGAAGCGGCGGATAGTGGCTTTGAACTGCCCAACATACCCGCCGAACAGCGCACCACCACACGCGATCATCTGCGTTGGGAAAAAGAGCTGATTGGGCTGTATATTTCCTCACATCCGCTGAATGCCGTTGCTGCACAAGTCGAACAGCTTGGCAACTTCATTTATGTGAAGGACATGGCACAGGAGGCGGAAGATTTCAACGGGCAGGCGGTTACGATGGCGGGCATGATTGATAGCATTCGCACGCTGACCACCAAAGGCGGCGAAAGCATGGCAATTGTGCGCCTTGAGGACATGACCGGCGCTATCGAATGTGTGCTTTTCCCGCGCACCTGGAAGAAATTCAGCGCCCTGATCGTGCCTGAGCAAGTTATCATTGTGCAGGGCAAAGCAGATACTTCCCGTGGCGACCTACAAATTATTGTGGAGCGTGTGACGCAGACATTTGAATTCGCAGTGCCTGTCCTCGACACCTCCACGCCGCCCGCCCGCCCTGCTACGCCGCCTGCTAAAAGTGCGCCGCCGCCCGCACCACCTGCTAGGACAAAAGTCGCCACAGCGGACGCGCCAACGGCTGCCGCTGACTTGCCCTCAGATGAGGCTGCCGCCGCACCATCCCACACACCAACTCGCGTCTATGCGGTGGATGATTTCGGCGAGGACGGCTTGCCGCCGCTGGACTGGGACTCGCTAGAGCCACCGGATGAGGCGCCCGACTATGGCGATTGGCACGACGATTTGCCCAAACCGCCACCGCCGCGAGCATTCCAAAATGCCACGCAGACGCTAGGGCATGAGGCAGGGCAGACCGAGCCGCCGCTACTGACCACCAGCACGGCAAGCGCGCCTATCACCGAGCGTAAAGCGGTGCGCCAGCAGCTGCCACCTTTCCGCATTATCATCACCATCCAGCTTAGCAACGACGCTGACTTTGAGCGCCGCCGCTTAACATGGCTGCGCGAGACGCTCCGCAGCTATCACGGGCATGATCACTTTGAGGCACGTCTGATCTATCCAAATGGCAAGCGTGTGCGCCTCAAATTCCCAGAGACGACCTGCTACGCTGGCGAAGTGGAAAATGAGCTGGTAGAACGCTTTGGCGCGGATAACATCCAAGTAGACCTGCTGCCGCAAGACTAAGCGATTTAGCGGCGCTGCCTGAAAACATTCCGCAGCAGCGAAACCGCGCCACCTAAGATGCCGATGATGGTGATTGCCATCACCAAGACGGCAAACCAACTGGTATCTTCTGGTGGTGTGGCGCGCTGCACAGGCGCGGGCGTTGGCAGCGGACGGCTCAGCGTAAAGATCAGGCGCTCGGCAGCGTTGAGTGGTTTTTGGAGCGTGTAGCTCAGGTAGGCGCGCCCTTGGACAGTCTCTGTGCTTTGGCGAAAAGCGTGCGTTTCGCTGGAAAGCGTGGCATTGCTGCCTTGCGCTACCCGAATTTCGAGTTGCTGGGTCTGATAGAGATAATCCTGATCAATGGTTGCGCCACTGCTGAACGGCAGTTGGTAGCTGAAGATCACCTCGTAGGTTTGGGCGGGAAAGATCGGGCGTGTATCTTGCACCTCAGGCGCGATGTCTGTGCCGCCAATGTGCAGCGCGTCATCCATTGTCATATCAAAGGCGATGGCACCCGCACCAATTGGCAGTGGCAAACGCACCGAGATCGGCTTGCCGTTGGGCGCAAGGGCATCTGTGGCAAAGAATTTATCGCCCACCACGCGGAACACATACACTGACAGCACTTGCGCCACGTTTTCCGTTGGGAATTCAAAGGTATGCTGTGCGCGCATAAGCTGCACCTGTGCCGAGTCTGCCGTGCGCCCATAGAGCGTGATCGGCAGTTCAAAATCGCGCAGCGGCTCAGCCAGTTTGACGATGACGCTTGCCTGCTGTGCGCCTTCGTAGCGCAGGCTGGCAAAGACCAGATCACCAGGCTGAAAGGCGAGGGTTTCAAAGCTGAACGCGCCATCGGCTGCTAATGGCACCTGAATTTGTTGAATGAGGGTTGGTGAAGCATCGGGCGTTGTGGCGCGCAGCACGTGCAACGTAATCGGCGCGCCGATGGGCAGTTGCAAGCCATCGGTGGCGGCGATGATACGCCCACGAATGCTGATGCGGCTGAAGGGCGGCGTGCCAGTTGGCTGTGCGGCGTGCAGCGGCAGAAAAACTGCGCTAGGCAAACTCAGCCATAGCACGACCACCATGAGAAAGGCAATCAGCGCACGCCGCGGCATGGGTTACTCTTGAACGGCTTGATCAGGCACGGCGCTCTCATACTTCGATGGGCATTTCAGTTGCAGTTCGTCGGCGTAGAAAATGCCATCGCTGCCCAGTTTGCCCGTCATGATTGCTTGCGCCTCATCTTGGAGCAAGTCGGGCATTGCCTGATTGCGTACCACAATCTGCACACGGTTGGCGTTCGGATCGTGGACCGCCAGATGGAGCGCACGCGCTAAGCCGCCTAACTGCTCCAACTCACTGAATTTATCCGTTACATGCGCCACTGTGAAGCTGATCGTCTGCGTTTCAGCATCAAAGTGAATGGTGCTGCCGATCACGGCGCCCGTCATACGGACGCTTTTCCCGACCAGTTCAGGGCGGCTGATCACATCGTTGACGCTGATAAAAAAGCGCCCGCTGGTCATGGTTGCGCCAAGCAGCATGACCGCCATCACGCCAATGATCACTGCGCCAACGGTGGCAAACTTGGCGCGCACCGAAGTGCCGCGCCGCAGTTGTTCGGCTGCCTGCGCCTTTTCCCAACTTAAGGGTTGAACCATTCCACACCTTTTGCCGTGTTAAGCCACGGGAACTTGCTTTGTGATGCAATGCACAGATTGTAGCGTATTCAGCAGGTTGTGGCAACGTTTGGCAGACCTTGCCGACGAAACTTTGGCTGGGACGCCTACCATTTTCCGAATGCGGCGCACTGTGCTAAAATGCCAAGCATTATGGTGAAGTGCCTCGCTTGGGAACCCTCTGTATTGGTATAGTAAGTGGCGTTGGTCTGCGGTTGAGAAACGATTGTGGCGCGCCTTGTCGGCAGTGTGCGCCAAATTTTCGCATTGGCTGAGGAAGTGCTACAATATGCGAAGTTTGTCACAAGTTATACATGCAGCAGAGGGTTAGATTTACGAGAAGCAAGCGCACGGACGCCGCCGATAGCGCCTGATGCGCCTTAGCAAGGAGTCGTTTATGCAGCCGAATGAATGGTTGTTCATCGGGATATTTCTCATTGTCGCGCTGATTCTGCCTGCTGTGCCGATCTTCTTGGCGCAACTGCTGAATCCCAAGCGCCCTAGCAAGATGAAGCAAGAGGCATACGAATGCGGTGTAGAGACCGTCGGCGATGCATGGGTGCAGTTTAAGGTGCAATACTACTTGTATGCCCTCGTCTTTCTCATCTTCGATATTGAAATGCTCTTTTTGTTCCCCTGGGCAGTTGCCTATAACCAGCTTGGGCTGTTTGCGTTGGTGATGATGGCGGGCTTTGTGGGCATTTTGGGCATTGCGCTGATTTATGCGTGGCGCAAAGGCGCGCTAGAGTGGCTCTAAGAGGGTAGCGAAACATGGCAGAATTCTTGGTAAGTTCAGGGTGGAATGCCAACCTTGCCCAAATTGTCGCTTCGGTTTTGGGCGCGGTGGTGCTTGCCTCTTTCGGCTTGGTCTGGATCATCTTCTCGATCTGGCTAGAGCGCAAGTTTGCTGGGCGTGTGCAAGATCGCTTAGGTCCGAATCGGACGGGTCCCTATGGCTTGTTCCAAACCTTTGCGGATGTGGGCAAACTGCTCATCAAAGAGGACATCACACCGAAAGGTGCGGATAAGCACATCTACAACTTTGCGCCAATTCTGGCAGTGGCAGGCATCATTGCCATTTTTGCCGTCATCCCGTTCAACCACCTTTGGGTTGGCGCTGATTTGAACGTGGGCGTGCTGTACTTTGTGGCGGTCGGTTCGTTGGCAACATTGGCAATCCTGCTGGCAGGTTGGAGCAGTAACAACAAATATGCGCTGCTGGGTGCCTTCCGTGCCATTGCAGCCTTAGTCAGCTATGAAGTGCCGATGATGCTCTCATTGGCGGTGCCGGTGCTGCTGGCAGGCTCGATGAGTATGCAGGATATCGTCAAAGGGCAGAGCATCGCCTACATTTTTGTAGTGCCGGTCAGCGCGCTGATCTTCTTCATCTCGCAGTTGGCAGAAGTTGGGCGCTCGCCCTTCGACCTGATCGAAGCGGAATCCGAGATCATCGCCGGCTTCAACATCGAATATTCAGGCATGAAGTTCGCCATGTTCTACGCCGCAGAGTTCATTCACGCCTTCGTGATCTGCGTCCTGACCGCAATCTTGTTCTTGGGCGGTTGGCGCGGCTTGGGTGCTGGCGAGCCGGGCTACGAGCTTTTCGGCTTCCTGATGGTTATGATGAAATCGGTAGCGGTCTATGCGTTGGTGATGTTGATCCGCAACACGCTGCCGCGTATTCGCATTGACCACATGATGGCATTCAACTGGAAATTCCTTGTGCCGCTTTCATTGGTCAATCTATTGGTGGTGATGTTCTTGGCGCGCCCATTCGTGCCAGATTACGCCGCCGCTGAAGCAGCGGTTGCCGCCGGTGGTTTGGCGGGCATTTTCGGCAGCATCTTTGGGGCAGGCTTCATTGCGGAATTGCCGCGTGCGGTCGTGCTGCTCGTTGCCAACGTGATCATGTTTGCTGCTGCCACGCAGTTGCTGCACCGCTACGGCGAAACACAGCGCGCCAAACTGGGCGTGAAAGATGTGCAGCCCGCGCGTGCTGCTGCGATGGCGTCTGATTAATGGCACAGCAACCCACACTGGGAGAATACACTTATGCAACCTGAGTTCGGGCAGTGGGCAATCTTCGGTTTGTTCACGGTGTTCATTATCGGCGGCGGCATTGGCACGGTCTCCAGCCGTAACCTGTTTCATTCCGCCTTGTGGCTGATCATCAGCTTGTTTGGCGTGGCGGGCTTCTTTGTGTTGCTGGCAGCGCCGTTTCTTGCCGCCATTCAAGTGCTGGTCTACATTGGCGCCATCGTGATCTTGATCATCTTTGCGATCATGCTTACGCGGCGGCTGATGGGGCTGCGCGAGGCAGTCAACAGCCAGTGGCTTTACGGGCTGATCGGCGCGCTGATCACCTTCGGCGTGATCGCGCTTGGCTTGGTGCTGGCAAGCTCTGGTAGCACGCCACTGCTGGCAAGCCAACCGCTTAGCGATATTACGGGCGACAGCCTGCGCGATTTAGGCGTGGCGCTGGTTGACCTAAACCAGTATGTGCTGCCGTTCATTGTGGCGTCGGTGCTATTGGAAGCGGCAATGGTCGGTGCAATTGTGATTGCCCGTGAAGATGAGTAAGGAGCGCTGCAAACTATGCTACCGTTGACTGCCTTTCTAATCGTTGCCGCGCTGCTTTTTTGCATCGGCATGTATGCTGTTTTGGCGCGCCGCAACGCGGTTGCCATCCTGATGGGCATCGAACTGATGCTCAACGCTGTGAACATTAACCTTGTTGCCTTTTGGCGCTACCTAACGCCCGGCACGGCAGCCACTGCCGAGGGCTTACAGGTCGGCATGGCAGGACAGAGCTTTGCAGCGTTCGTTTTTGTGGTGGCAGCCGCTGAAGTTGCCGTCGGTCTGGCGTTGGTCATTTCCGTCTACCGCAACCGCCGCACGGTGATCGCGGAAGATGTAGACGCGCTGCGCTATTAAAATCTACAACGATAAGGGGCTAAAAATGTTCGCCAGAGTCTCAACCTTTCAATATCAACCCGGCGCACTCGATGAGTTGGTGAAACTCTTTCATGAGGTGGTTATCCCGACCAACCAGCAGCAGCCCGGTCATCAACGCAGCTATCTGCTGGTAGATGCCAATGCCGAGCAGGTGATGGTTCTGACGGTGTGGGAAAGCCAGGCGGCAATGGTTGCCGGGGATGCCAGCGGCTTCTATCAGGCGCAAGTTGGCAAGATTCAGCACCTGTTGGCAAGTGGCGTCGCACGTCATATGTATGAGCTGAAGGCGCAAGCCTAACTTTAAGGAATACATGGGCTTATGGACTGGCTAAATGCAAATTTTCTGCCATGGCTGATCCCGATTCCACCGTTCATCGCCTTCGCGTTGATCATCTTGGTGGCAGGGCGCAGCCGTGTGGCAACACAAATCATCGCGCTCGGCGCAATGGCACTGACGTGGCTGCTCAGCTTTTCGCTAGTGCTGCGTGCCTTCGCCGTTAGCGATTTGGGCAAATACTCACGCGGCATTTTCGGCAGCAGCCTGACCGACATATTCGGCGGCACTAGCTGGCTTGCGAATGGATCGGGTAGCGGTGCGCTGAATATGGGCGTTGCCGTTGATCCGCTGACGGCGGTCATGCTCTTTATGGTGCCGCTGGTCATGATGATGATCTTCATCTACACTTTAGGCTATATGGCAAATGCCAAGCGCCAGGCGCGCTTTTTTGCTTACCTTAGCCTGTTCGCCGGCGCGATGCTCACCCTTGTGGTGGCAGATAACCTGCTGCTGCTCTTTGTGGGCTGGGAAGTGATGGGCTTGTGTTCCTACCTGCTCATCGGCTTCTGGTACGACCGTGCGCCGAACGAAGAAATTGATGGCGTAGCGCCCTATCAGGCAGCTATGAAGGCGTTCATGACCACACGCGTTGCCGACGTGATCATGCTGATCGGCATCGCCTATCTGTGGGCAAGCACTGGCACGCTGAACTTCCGCGAGATTTTCTTCAATGAAGCAACCCTTGAAGGGCTTGCCACAACGCCCGCACTGGGCGGCTTTTTGGGCTTGAGCGCCGCCGGCTTGATCGGCATTTGCATTGTGATCGGCACGGTTGGCAAATCGGCGCAGTTCCCGCTGCACATCTGGCTGCCCGACGCGATGAAAGGTCCGACGCCCGTCAGTGCGATGATCCATGCAGCAGCGATGGTCTCCGCTGGTGTGTACCTGATTATCCGCATGTTCCCGGTGCTTTCCGCCGGTGCGAATATTGAGGAAGGCTTGCTCAGCTCACCGATGTTGTTTATGGCAGTCATCGGCTCCATCACGGCGATCTTTGCCGCGACGATTGCCGTTGCCCAGAACGACATCAAAAAGGTGCTTGCCTACTCCACCATCAGCCAGCTTGGTTTCATGGTGGCAGTGCTGGGCATTGGTGGCTTTGCGCCTGCCTTTTTCCACCTGATCACCCACGCTTTCTTTAAGGCGTTGTTGTTCCTGGGCAGTGGGTCGGTCATTCACGGTATGGAACACGGACATCACGTGGCGCACGGTCATCACGGCGAACACGGACACGAAGCAACGCACGAGGCGCACGACGCACATGCGCACGAAGCGCATGGACATGATGATCATGCCGAACACGGGCATGAGCCACACGGCGAAGCGCATGGCGAGGTGTTCGATCCGCAAGATATGCGGAATATGGGCGGCTTGATCCGCACCATGCCAGTGACCGGCGTCACATTCATCATTGGTGGCTTGGCGTTGGCAGGCGCACCGCTCTTTACGGCAGGCTTCTGGTCAAAAGATGAAATCCTGCTGGAAGCCTGGCACATTATGGGCAAGAATCCTGTGGGCTTGCTGGTCTTGGTGCTGCTTTCGTTGGCGGCTGTTCTCACGACGCTCTATACCTTCCGCCAAATCTGGCTAACCTTCTTTGGCAAGCCGCGCACGGAAGCGGCGCTTTACGCGCAACACTACAATCCGTCACGTGGCGAAGGGCGCAATGAGGCGTTCAATTCCGCCGCCATGACCATCCCACTGATCGTGTTGGCGTTCTTTGCCATCTTTGCAGGCTTTGTGGGCGTCAATCCATCCTTCCCGATTATCGGTCCGTTGCTGAACGGGCTAGGCATTGAGAAGCCGTTAATCCTCTACATCAAGAATGCGCTTTTGGAAGCACCGCCGTTGCCAGATTTCAACATCTTGCCGGTGCTGCTCTCGTTCACGATTTTCGGTGTGGGTGTTTATGCGGGCTATACGCTCTATGCGCGGCGCGAATACGCGCTTGGGCAGCCGGATCCGATTGAGGGAATCGTCGGTGCAGATGCTTACCGCCTGTTGGTGAATAAGTACTACATTGACGAGTTCTACGAGCGCACTTTCATCAAGCCGATGCAGCGCATCGCCGAAAGCTACAGCCGTGTGGTAGATCGCGGCATCATTGATAGCATCCTGCACTTCTTTGCAACCATTGCCGGCTACATCGGCGACGTGGTCAAGGAATTCAACCGCGTGGTAATTGACGGTGTGGGTGATGGCATTCCAGAGGCAATCGGCGACGCCGCACGCGGCTTGCGCCCGGTGCAGACGGGGCGTGTGCAGCAGTACCTGCTCTTTACGTTGGTTGCGGCACTGGTGGTTGGCGCTAACCTAATCCTCTTGGCAGTTGCGCCGAGCGCCGTCGTACCTGCGCTGGCTGTGCAAGGTGGCATTGCCGTTCTACTGGTCTTGTTCTTTGGCACAGGTGGCAAACAAGCCACTGGCAGCGGTGACTAGGAGTTCATTCTATGACGCTTGACTTTCTGACTCTGCTCACCTTCCTGCCGATGATTGGTGCAGGTGTGGTGATTGTGCTGCCGCGCCGCCAAAAGAATTTGGCGCGGGCGGTGGCGCTTGCCTTTAGCATTGTGGTGCTGGGCATGGCAGTCGCGCTCTTTGCGGCATATTCCAATGGCACTTGCCCTGAAGGCAACCTGCCACAGGAGATGCGCGCCGCAGCAGCCAATGCACCCTTCACCTTCGTCTGTGAGCATGTGGCGGATTTCTTCCCGCTGCTTAACTCTAAGTGGCATGTTGGCGTGGATGGACTGAGCGTAGCGATGATCTTGTTGGCGGCAATCCTAACGCCGCTGGCAATCCTGATCAGCTTTGAGGTCACGGATCGCGTGCATGAGCATATGGCGCTGTTCCTGTTCCTAGAGATGGGCGTGCTAGGCTTGTTCGTCTCGCTGGACTTGATCACGTTCTTCATCTTCTGGGAGATCGGCTTGGTGCCGATGTACTTCCTGATCAACTACTGGGGCGGCAAAGATCGGCAGTATGCCTCGTTCAAGTTCTTCTTGTATACGATGGCAGGCTCGCTGGGGCTGCTGCTCTCCATCCAGTTGATCGGCATCCTTGCCGGCACAATGGACATTCCAACCTTGCTGGCAACCTTCCCACGCGGCTTGAACGCCGTCGGACAGCCGCTCGACTTCCCGTTCAGCGCTGATCTCGGCTTGGTGAAGGGCTTGGTTTTTGCGGCGTTCTTTGTGGCATTCGCTATCAAAGTGCCGATTTTTCCCTTTCATACGTGGCTGCCCGATGCCCACACCGAAGCGCCAACCGCAGGCTCTATGCTGCTGGCAGGCATTCTGCTGAAGCTGGGTGCTTATGGCTTCTTGCGCTTGGTGGTGCCGTTGTTCCCTGCTGAAGCGCAAGCGTTTGCGCCGTTCTTGGCGGCACTTGCCGTCGGCGGTGTGATCTTTGGCGCGTTGGCAGCCTGGGGCATGAACGACTTTAAGCGCTTGGTCGCTTACAGCTCGGTAAACCACATGGGCTTTGTGGTGCTTGGCATCGCAGCTTTCGCAGCGGTCTATAATTCGCTGCTGAGCGGCGCGACGCTTGAAAACAGCGAGATTGTGCAGCGCTCTGTGACGATGGCAACCAACGGCGCGGTGCTGCAAATGTTCACACATGGGCTTAGTTCTGCTGGTATGTTCTTGTTGGTCGGCGCGCTCTATCACAAGGCGCACACCCGCGATCTGCGCGAGTTCGGCGGTTTGTTCGCCCTTGCGCCGGTCTATGGCGGCTTGCTGATCTTCACCAGCATGGCAAGTTTGGGCTTGCCCGGCTTGGCGGGTTTCGTCAGCGAATTCCAAGTGGTGGCGGGCAGTTGGTGGATTTTCCCAGTGTGGGTGGCACTTGCCATGATCGGCTTGTTCCTGACGGGTGCTTACATCCTGAAAGGGATTCGGGCGGTGCTTTATGGACCGACCAACGCACATTGGCATGGGCATCACCTTGAGATTGAGTTCCGTGAGGTGCTGGCAATCTCACCCTTGGTGGTGCTGATCCTGATCACCGGCTTGTATCCGAACTGGATCGTCGAGATCATCAACCAAGCAGTAGCGCGGCTTCTAGGCAGTTGATTCAGGTAGGGAAAGCATGTTACTTACAGCGGTTCTAGTCGTCCCGATTGCAGCAGCGTTCTTTATGCTGCTGGCACTCAAAGACGAACAAAAAACAGAGGTGCGCCTGCTGGCTGCCTTTTCAACGGGCGTCTGCCTTGTGCTTTCGGCGCTCGTCTATATCGAGGCAAGCACGCCAACTGTGCTGGCGGCTGCGGCTGCCAAAGGCGCGCAAGGGCTTTCATATTTTGTGCAGGAAATTAACCTGCCGTGGGTGCCGGCACTTGGCATTTCCTATCATGTGGGTGCGGATGGCACAACAGCGCCCATGGTGCTGCTGACGGGCTTGGCAGCCTTCGGCGGCGTGTTGATCTCGTGGAAGATTGAAGATCGCACACGGGAGTTCATGGCATTCTTCCTGCTCTTGGTGGCAGGTGTGTATGGCGTGTTCGTCTCGCTGGATATGTTCCTGCTGTTCTTCTGGTACGAATTCGCCATCTTCCCGATGTACTTTTTGATCGCTGGCTGGGGCTGGAAGCCGATCCGCGAATATGCCGCGATGAAGCTGACGCTCTACATCCTGATCGGTTCGTTCGTGGCGCTGATCGGCTTGCTGGTGATGTACTTCTCGGCGGGCTCCTTCTTTGCCGAAAATCCGCAGAACCTTGCCACGCTCCGCCAAGTGCTGAATAATCCCGAAGCACCTGCCTACAGCTTCGATTTCTATCACTTTGAGGCAGCCTCACGGTGGAGTACATTGGCAGGGCGGCTCGGTCCGTTTGACCTGACGCCATCGGGCGGTGTGAGTGTTGCCAAGCTGTGGTTCCCGATGATTTTCATCGGCTTTGGTGTCTTGGCGGGCATGTTCCCCTTCCACAACTGGTCGCCGGATGGTCATGTGGCGGCGCCAACCGCCGTCTCGATGATCCATGCTGGCGTGCTGATGAAACTGGGTGCCTATGCCGCACTGCGCGTCGGTGTGCAACTGCTGCCAGAAGGCGCGAAAGTCCACCTGCCGTGGATCATTTTACTGACAGCGGTGAATGTGGTCTATGGGGCGTTCATCGCCTACCGCCAGCGCGACTTTAAGTACGTCATCGGGTTCTCATCGGTCAGCCATATGGGCTTGGTGATGATGGGCATCAGCACGATGAGCGTGCAAGGGATGACCGGCGCGGGCTTGCAGATGTTCAGCCATGGCGTGATGACGGCATTGTTCTTCTCGTGCGTGGGCATGGTCTATGATCAGGCGCACACACGCGATATTCCGTCGTTGGGCGGCTTTGGGCAGCGAATGCCGTTTGTGGCATTCGCCTTCATCGTGGGTGGTCTAGTCTCAATGGGGATGCCCGGCCTAAGCGGCTTTGTGGCAGAGTTTCCAATTATGCAAGGGTTGTGGGCAGGTCCCGTCTTTGCGAATGGCGCAGCCTCACCGCTGCAACTCGCCTACTTCCCCAGCTTTGACTACTACCCGATCTTAGCGATCATCACCGTGTTGGGCATCATCCTGACGGCGGGCTATGTGCTGAAAGTGACACAGCTTGTCTTCTTCGGCGATTTCAATGCACAACGCTTCCCAGACATTCGGGATGTGACGATCATTGATAAAACGGCGTTGGTGATGCTCGGCGTTTTTCTGATCCTGCTCGGCGTTTTCCCGCGCTTCATGACGGGGATGCTTGAGGGCGGTATGCAGCCGATCCTAACGGCGCTGGCGGGGAGGTGATTTTATGGAAAACATCACGACATCTATCATTTTGAACAGCGATCCGATCACGAATCTGCTGGCGGCGCTGCCCGCTATCCTGCTGACCGTTTTGGCGGTTGCTGGCGGCTTAATGGATGCTTTCTTTCCTGCCAGCCGCCGCCGTGAGATCGGTTTAATCGTCGGGCTGAGCCTGTTTGGGATTGCGTTGGTGGCACTCTTGGTGCCACCGCCAAGCCTGCCTGCCGAGCAACTTGTGCTGGGCGGCATGTTCCGCTTCGACGCCATGACGCAGATTTTCACTGTGATCACGCTGCTGGCAGCCGGCTTAGTGTGCCTGATCACGCTCGATGCTCCACAAATTGGGCGTATGGGCGAGTTCTACGCGGTACTGGTGGTTGCCACGCTTGGCGGCATCCTGATGGCAGGCGCGGCTGACCTGATCATGGCATTTCTTGCCCTAGAGACGCTCTCGATCAGCCTCTACATCCTCTCAGGCTTCTTGGTCAAGAGTCCGCGTTCGGCTGAAGCAGGCATCAAGTACTTCTTGTTTGGCGGCTTCACATCGGCGATCATGCTCTACGGCTTCAGTTTGCTGTACGGCTTCACGGGCGCAACCAACTTCTACGCCATCGGGGAGCGGATGGTCGCCCTTTCAGCCGGCACGCCTGCGCCTGAAACACTCGTGCCGATCTTGATCGCGTTGGTCATGATTTTGGTTGGGTTCGGCTTCAAGTTGAGCGCCGTGCCGTTCCACTTCTGGACGCCGGACGTTTATGAAGGCGCGCCAACGCCTGTGACTGCCTATATCAGTGTGGCGAGCAAGGCAGCCAGCTTTGCGCTGTTTGCCCGCTTCCTGATTGTGGTCTTTCAGGGCGATGATCCAACACGCTTTTGGGTGCAGAGCGTCGCGATGCTCGCCGTTGTTACCATGACGGTTGGCAATCTGTTTGCGCTGGTGCAGAACAACATCAAGCGCCTGCTGGCATACTCCTCTATCTCGCAAGCGGGCTATGCACTGATCGGCATTGCAGCGATTGCCGCACAGCCGGGCGTGCAGCCGGGCTTGGGCATCGCAGCAGTGACCTTCTACATGGCGATGTACATTCTGACGAACCTTGCCGCCTTCGGCGTGGTGATCGTCTTTGCGGCGTCTACAGGCAGCGAGAAAATTTCAGATATGGCGGGACTCTCGCGGCGCAACCTGGGCTTGGCGCTGGTGATGACTTTGGCGCTGCTCTCGTTGGCAGGTGTGCCGCCAGCGGCGGGCTTTTTTGGTAAGTTCTTCTTGTTCCGTGCGGCGGTGGACGCCGGCTTGGTGTGGCTTGCCTTTGCCGGCATTGCTAACTCAATGGTGGCGCTCTACTACTACCTGATCGTGATCAAGGTCATGTTTGTGGATCGCAGCGAGACAGAAGATCAGCCCGTGCCAGTCGGTCAGCCGATGGTGTGGGCGCTTGGGCTAACAACTGCCGGTGTGGTCTTACTTGGCACCTTCTTCGCCACACCGATCTTTGATTGGGCAGCGAACGCAGCGCGTCAGTTGTTCTAGCCACGCGGCTCGTCTAATCGCAAACGGGCGTGAGCAGTGATCTTCCCACGCCCGTTTTTGCGTAGTCTGGGGCTAGGCTTGCTTTTCCGCCTCAGCGGCAGCAATGGCAGCTTCATGCTTGGCAAGCCATTCTTCAGCTGCCATAGCGGCAGCCGTCCCCTGCCCAACTGAGGTTGCTACCTGCTTCCAGATCGGGTCTTGAATTTCGCCGGCAGCGAAAATGCCTTCGACGTTCGTCATCATGTGCCGATCTGTGATCAGGTAGCCATGCTCATCCATGGTCAGCACGCCCTTAAAGAGTGCGTTGTTCGGCTCATGCCCAACAAAAACGAACACCCCTTCGGTCGGATACTCGGTGACTTCGCCCGTTTGCACATTCCGCAACTGGACGCGGTTCACCTTGCCGTTTTCGCCCTCAATGCGCTCGACAACAGTATTCCAAATGAAGTTGATCTTCTCATGGGCAAAGGCGCGCTTTTGCAGCTCTGCCTCTGCGCGCAAGGTATCACGGCGGTGGACAACATCAATGCGCGAGGCGAATTTGGTCAGGAACAGCGATTCCTTGATGGCGCTATCGCCGCCGCCTACCACCACGATTTTCTTGCCGCGGAAGAAGAAGCCATCGCACGTGCCGCAATAACTAACGCCACGCCCTGTGTATTCAACCTCACCCGGCACCTCCAGCAGGCGCGGTGAAGCACCCGCCGTCACAATGACCGTATCGGCAAGGTATTCAACGTTGCCCGTCCGCACCGTGAAGGGCGACCCACTGGCAAAATCCACGCTCAGCACCACGTCCATCTCGACTCGTGCGCCAAAGCGTTCCGCTTGCGTCTTCATGATCTCAATTAACTCTGTGCCGCTGCCGCCGGGAAAGCCGGGGTAATTCTCGATCTCGTGGGTGAGCGCTACCTGCCCGCCAAACTGCGGACCAGCGATCACAACGGGATTCAGGTTGGCGCGGGCGGTGTAGAGCGCGGCAGTCAGCCCTGCGGGACCGCTGCCAATGATAACGACTTTTTCGCGTTGCATGTTTGGGTTGTACTCCCGTATTCCGTATATGTGGATTAGACGGATTTGATTAGGGTAATCTTACAGGCAGCCCATGGCTTTTGCCTAGTCTAACTGATCGCGGATGGTCTCGTTAAGGCGCTTGCTAAATGCCTGCGCGTCCTCCACATGATCAATTGCCTTGCTCAGGGTGCCGCGTGACGGCTGAGCAACCTTTTTCGGCGCAGGTGCAGGCTGATCTGCTTTAGAGCGCTTCAACAGGGCGCTCCCACCAATCAGCAGCAGCAGCCCGCCAACCGACAACAGAAAGCCGTTGCGCGCCAAGTTATCCACAGGGTCTGACCAATTCGGCACGCTGAAATAGCGCACCACGGCACCACCCGTCGAAGCGACAATGCCTTCAAATTCTCGATCAACGTTCGTGTTCACCCGCGTGTAGACGTACAAAGGCACACCTAACGCACGCGCTGCAAGGGCATAATCGCTGATCTGTTCAAATTCGCGCCCTTCATAGAACAGCCCTTGTGTGTTCTTCGCCTCGGCGATGAAGCCCTTCCCGAAAAAGTCAGGGCGGCGGTAGGGCGCTGCCATCTCCACCGATGCGGCACAGACGGTGCATTCTGCGGGCGACGGATTGCCGTTGTTGCAGATGCACTTGCGCTGACCCGCCTCCTCGTTGCGCGGCAAGCCTAAATCTTTGGCAAGGATTTGCTCGCCCGAAAGCCCGATTGCCGCAGCGTTCCCTTGCCCTGTGGTAAGTGGCATTTCGCTAGAGTAGCGCCTGCCCGTTGGATTCGGCGCAGTGATGTTGAGCAGCAGCACTAACCAAAAGAGGCTACTAACGATGAGGATGCCTATCAACCGTTGCTTGAGATGCTTCATAAAGTGTTCCTGTTGATGCTTTTATGGATATTTATCTTAACGCGTTTGCACACAAGCGATCTATGCAGATGACATAACAATTGGGGCAGACGTTGCTGCTTCTGAGCATTTACTGGTATACTTTTGCACAGGCTGAAAATAATCTTTGTTGATCAGCCTATATTGCCTTTTTAGCTTAGTATTCTTGCATTTTATGAAACAACCATCTACAAAACTGCGTGTGCAGAATATTACGCTGCGCTTTGGCGGCATCGTCGCACTGAACGATGTTTCGTTTGAGGTGCGCCAAGGCGAGATTCTCGCCTTGATCGGACCTAACGGCGCAGGTAAAACAAGCTGCATCAACAGCATTGGCGGCTTCTACCGCCCTCAAGAAGGGCGCATCTTCCTTGACGAGAAGGATGTCTCGCGCCTTGCCCCTTACCAGCGCGCCAAACTCGGACTCTCGCGCACTTTCCAAAACATCGCCCTCTATACGAATGCCACCACGCTCGATAACCTGATGGCGGCACGCCATATCCACATGCGCTCGAACCTGATTGGCGAAGCGATCTTTTGGGGCATGGCGCAGCGTGAGGAAATCAAGCATCGGCGCATTGTGGAAGAGATCATTGATTTTCTGGAAATGCAATCCATCCGCAAAAGCATCGTCGGCAGGCTTGGCTATGGCTTGCGGAAGCGCGTGGAACTCGGGCGTGCGCTTGCCCTAGAGCCTTCGCTGCTGCTGCTGGATGAGCCGATGGCAGGCATGAACGTTGAAGAAAAAGAAGATATGGCGCGCTTCATCCTCGATATTCACGAGCGGCGCGGCGTGACGATTGTCCTCATTGAACATGATATGGGCTTGGTGATGGATATTGCCCATCGGATTGTGGTGCTGGATTTTGGGCGCAAGATTGCTGAAGGCACACCACAAGAAATCCGTAACAACCAAGCCGTCATTAACGCTTATCTTGGTCAGGCGGAGTAATAAAGCATGGTTGCCATACAAAATGCGACGGCGGCGGCTGCCGCACGCACACAGCCAAGCAGTGAACAGCCACACCTTGCACCCCTTGATCCGAAGCTGGATACACTGCCCAAAAACTTCATCGCAACGGCGAAGCAACACGGTGCAAGCCGCATCGCTATGCGGAAGAAGCGCTACGGCTTGTGGCAAGAATACACCTGGGCAGAATGCCTTGCCCACGTGCGTGATTTCTGCTTAGGCTTGGTCAGCATGGGCTTGCAGCGCGGCGAAAAAGTCAGCATTATTGGCGATAACGACCCTGAATATTACTGGGCAGAGCTGGCAGTACAAGCGGCTGGTGCAACCAGCATCGGCATTTTCACCGATGCCAATCCGCAAGAGCTGACCTATGTGCTAAAAGACTCCGATTCGGTCTTCATCATCGCGCACGATCAAGAGCAGTGCGATAAGATGCTTGAACTGCGCGCTGCTGTGCCGAACATCCGCGCTGTGGTCTATTGGGATGAGCAAGGGCTGTGGCACTATGCCGATGACTGGCTGCTCAGCTTTGAACAGGTACAGGAAAAAGGGCGTGCCTATGCCGCGCAGCATCCCGACGCCTTTGAGGAATTGGTAGCGCAAGGCACGGGCGATGAGATAGCTATTTTCAGCTATACCAGCGGCACAACCAGCTTGCCTAAAGGTGCGATGATCTCACACCGCAACCTGATCTATGGAATGCGCCACGTGATCGCAGTTGCGCCAATTTACGCCGACGATAATTACGTTTCTTTCAGCCCGCTGGCATGGATCACGGAACAGACGCTCGGCTTAACCTGCCACGTTTGCAACGGCACAACCGTCAACTTCCCTGAGCGCGCGGAGACCATTCAGGCAGATATTCGTGAAGTGGCGCCTTCCGCGCTGCTGTTCCCCAGCCGCTTGTGGGAAAGCCTGCTGAGTATGGTGCAGGTGCGGATGGCAGACGCTAATCCGATCAACCGCGCTTTATACGCGCTTTTTATGCCCGTTGGCTACAAAGTAGTGGATTTTGAGGATCAGGGCAAGCGCGTGCCACTGCTGTGGCGTGCGCTCTACCGCATTGGCGATATAGCGATCTTTAATCCGCTGCGCGATAAGCTCGGCATGGTCAAAATGCGCGAGGCGTATACCTCCGGCGCATCGCTCAGCCCGGACGCCCTGCGTTGGTTCCGTGCGATTGGCGTCACCCTTAAGAATCTCTACGGCTCCACCGAGTGCCAAACGCACACCCTGCATTATGGCGGCGAAGTGCGCTTTGAAACTGTCGGCAAGCCGCCGCCCGGCATCGAAATTCGGATCGCTGAGAAGAACGAGATACACATCCGCAGCCGCAGCGTGTTTCAAGGCTACTACAACGCGCCTGAGGAGTCCGCAAAGGCAATTGATGCGGAGGGTTGGTTTCACAGCGGCGATGCTGGCTACCTGAATGCCGAAGGGCATCTGATCTACCTTGACCGCGTGAAAGACCTTGTGCCATTGGCAAACGGCGAGTATTTCAGTCCACAGTATCTTGAGGTGCGGCTGCGCTTCAGCTCCTACATTCAGGATGCCATGGCGCTTGGCAGCGCCGAACGTGACTTCGTGAGCGCGCTGATCATCATCCAATTTGATAATGTGGCGCGTTGGGCAGAGAAAAATCGAATCAGCTTCACGACCTTCGTAGACCTCTCGCAAAAGCAGGAAGTCTACGACCTGATCCGCAAAGATGTGCAGCGCGTGAACGCCGTTTTACCGGAGGCGGCGCGCATCAAACGTTTTAGCATCCTGCACAAGGCGTTCGATGCCGACGAGGCAGAGCTGACGCGCACGCGCAAGCTGCGGCGCGGCTTCCTTGCCGAACGCTACCATGAGATCATCGAGGCGATCTACGGCGGCGCAGAAGCCGTGAAGGTACGCGCAGAGGTGAAATACCGTGATGGGCGCACAGGCGTTGTGGAAACAGCCGTGCGCGTTATGGATGTTTAAGCAATACTTTTGAAAAATCCTATGAAGGTACGCTCATGGAAATTTTTGGGCAACCCGGCTTTGCTGTGCTGCAAGGGCTGATTACTGGTGTGTTGACAGGTGGCATTTACGCGCTAATAGCGCTTGGCATTGTCATCATTAACAAGGCGTCCGGCGTCTTTAACTTTGCACATGGCTATATGATGCTTTTGGGCGGATTGCTGTTCTGGACGTTTTTCCAGAACCAGCAGTTAGCGCCCATTGTGGCATTTGCGCTGAGCGGTGCCTTGTTGGCGATCCTCTCAACCGGGGTGCGCTATCCCGCGACGTGGACACGCGGCGGACGTGTGGCGTTTATCAGCGTGGCGTGGGCAGCCAGCGGCTTTATCTTATTGCAAACCGATAATCTATTCCTGCGCGCTATTGTCGGAACGGCGCTTGGCACAGCGCTGCTTGGCTTGCTGATCGAGCGCCTCACCATCCGTCCGCTGATCAGCCAACCGCTTTTCACCACAGTTATGATGACGTTGGTCGTCGGTGAGGTGCTGTTAGGCGTTACGCAGCTCACCTGGGGCAGTGTGGAGCGTTCGCTGCCGATTTTTGCCACAACCAACGCGCTTGGGCTGCCGCAGGCATATCCACCGATCCGCATACGAGAAGTGCTAGGCGGGACGGTGGTCATTAAAACAGAACTGCTGATCGCCTTTGGCATCGCGGTGGCTGCTTTCACGGGCTTTGTGTTGTTTTTCCGCTACACGCGCTTAGGGCTTTCCATGCGCGCCACAGCCGAAAACGCCGATCTTGCCCAAGCGGTGGGCTTGCGTGTCCGTGCGGTGTTAGCGGTGGCGTGGGCAATCGCCGGCGTGCTGGCAGCCCTAGCCGCCACGCTGCATGGCAGCAGCACAGCGCTCGCCATCACGATGCCGGGCTTGGCGCTGCGTGTTTTTCCGGCGGTGCTGCTAGGCGGTTTGGAATCCATTGGCGGCGCCTTTGTGGGCGGCTTAGTGATCGGCTTGGCGGAAAAACTCGGCACGGTCTACTTTGGTAGCGATGTGGGCGAACAACTGATCCCGTTTGTGGTGTTGATGATCGTGCTGGTGGTGCGTCCGAGCGGTCTGTTTGGTGAGAAGCGCATAGAGAGAGTGTGAGCATGTCTGCCAATATCCGCCCTAGCGGCGTCTTTGATACCACTTATGCACAAGAGATGCGGATCAACCGCACGCGCTTTGATCAAATCCTCTCGGCGGGCTTTTTGGGCGTGGTTCTGCTGCTGCCGC
This sequence comes from Anaerolineae bacterium, assembly GCA_034432555.1. Classification (GTDB taxonomy): domain Bacteria; phylum Chloroflexota; class Anaerolineae; order Aggregatilineales; family UBA2796; genus CP2-2F. Next base: position 238,377 of record DAOUBW010000013.1, on the reverse strand, counting down.
TGCTCTCGCGCAGCGGACCTTTTGGCATAGATTTGGTGCAGCCGGGCTTCATTGGCACGGTCGAGCGCATCGCCATCTTGATGATCGCGGTGCAAGGGCTGAATCTGTTGGTCGGCTATACCGGACAGATTACGCTTGGGCAGGCTGCCTTCATGGCAGTTGGCGCTTACAGCACCGCCATCCTGATGCGCGGCGGCATCAGTTTTTGGTTCGCCCTGCCGATTGCCGCGCTGTTTAGCGGTGTGGTCGGGCTGATCTTTGGGTTGCCTTCACTGCGTGTGAAAGGCTTTTATCTGGCAATGGCGACCCTTGCCGCGCAATTCATCATCCCTTGGCTGCTGCGCAATCCATTAGCGCCATTGACGAACGGATCAAGCCCGTTGGCGGTGCCGCGTGCCGATCTCTTTGGGCAAGAGATTAGCGGCTTGTCGCTTTATTATGTGCTGATCATCGTCTGCCTGCTGGCGATGATCGTCGCCCGCAACCTAATCCGCACGCGCACTGGGCGCGCCTTCGTCTCGATCCGTGATAACGACGTAGCAGCCGAGTTGCTCGGCATCAATGTGTTTGCCTACAAACTGCGCGCCTTTTTCGTCTGCGCTGTGTTTGCAGGCTTGGCAGGCGGCTTGTTGGCGATTGAAGCGCGCAGCATCTCGCCCGACCGTTTTGATCTCCGCACCTCCATTGAACTGTTGGCGATGTTGATCATCGGCGGTGCAGGCTTCTCGCAAGCGCCGATCTTCGGCGTGGGCGTGCTTGCCATCCTACGCGAGACGCTCATCCCAGGCATCACACCGACCCTGCAAGAGTGGCTGCCGCGCCTGCTGCCCTTTGTGGATTCAGTCAACATCAACGCCGCCATCGCGCCGCTGATCTTCGGGGTAGTCATCATCGCTTTTCTAATCATCGAGCCACGCGGCTTGGCATACCGTTGGGAAATTTTCAAAATCTCGTGGAAGTTGCGTCCGTTTTCGTACTAGCAGTCTAGGTGACGGCAGGCAGCCGAACATTTGCCGCCGCACAGTGGTAAAACCGTTTTTCAATCGTTTTAAGGAGATTTTCAGACTATGCGTACCCGTTTACTCGTTTTCGCCCTTGTTTTTGCGCTGGCGCTCGTTGGCTTCAGCGTTGGACAATCCGCGCCGACTGCCTTCGCGCAAGGCGGCATGATGCGTACCGAATGTAAAGAAGACCTGACTGGCAAGACCATCACACTGCACACCTTTGGTGACCTGAGCGGACCGTTTGCACCGATCACGCAGCCGCTGGCAGCAGGCTTTGCCGACGCCTTGAAGTACTACAATGCCAATGGCGGCATTTGTGGTGCGGCAATTACGCTCCAGCAGGACGACACAGCGGGACGCCAAGAGCAGACCCAATCGCTCTATCAGCGCTACCGCGCCTTTGATCCCAAGCCGCTCATGCTGCTGCTGTACTCCTCCGCTGATGCTGAACTGCTGCGTGAGCAGGTTGCCGATGATGAAATCCCGGTGTTCTTGTTCGCTGGCTCTACCATTGGTCTATATGGTGAGGATGCAGCAACGCCCGGCTGGATTTTTGCAGGCATTCCACTCTACACCGATCAGTTCGGCGCGTTCTGCCGCTGGCTGGGTAAGGCATGGACAACTGATCTAGGGCGCGAAGGCTCGCCGAAGGTTGGTCACCTAAGCTGGGAAGGCGCCTTCGGGCGTTCCAGCGAGACGGCTGAGACAACTGCCTACTGCGCCGCGCAAGGCGTGGAAGTGGTCGGCGGCGAGTACTTCCTGCCCACGGCTACCGACGTGACCGCACAGATCAACAACTTGGTGAGCAAAGGCGCCAATGTGCTGTTCACGACCTCGCTCGCCAGCGGCACGGCGCTCATCGCCAGAGACCTGGTGACGCTGGGCTTGGAAGAAGACGTGCTGCTGAGCGGCGTCAATTGGGCATTGGATAGCTCGGTTGGTCTGCTGGGACAGGCAACCTTCAAGCCAAGCGGGCTGCCTTCCACGGATAACATCTACGGCATCATGCCCTACATCTGGTGGGATGAGCCAACCGATGGCACCAAGCTGGTGCAAGAGCAGTTCACCGCCAACCAACGCCCGCTGACGGCACGCGGCATCTCGTACTTGGCAGGCTTCGGCGCCATTGATACCTACATTGAGCTGATCACGCAGACCGTGAATCGCGTCGGCTACGACAACCTGAGCGGTGCTGAAGTCAAGAAGACCTTCGAGACCTTCAAGTACGATGCGCTCGGCGGCGTCTTTAAGTACAACTTCGCCGAGAATGTGCGCGCCCAGAACTCGGCGCGGATTGGGCGTTTGACCTACGCACGCGGCGCGGATGGAATGCCAATCGTGGTTGAAGTCGGCGGCAACAAGCTGCTTGTGCCAGTTGTGCTGCCCGTCACTACCGAGTTTGAAACCGTCCCCGATTTGAAGCCGGGCGGCGCGGATGTCGTTAACTAACCTACTGTAGAGATGCGCGGAGTGGTCGGATTAATCCGACCACTCCCGCTACGGCTGTCAATTAGAGAAACTTCCTTATGTTACAAGTCCAAAACATTGAAGTTGTTTACAGCAACGTGATCCTTGTGCTGCGCGGCATCTCGTTTGAGGTCAAGCCAGGGCAGATTGTGGCGCTGATGGGTCCAAACGGCGCGGGCAAATCCACCACGCTGAAGGCGATTAGCGGCTTGCTGCGCGGCGAAAATGGCGAGGTGACCCGCGGACAAATTGTTTGGGAAGACCACGCCATTCACAACCGCGATGCCGACGAAGTGGTTCGGAAAGGCATTGTGCAGGTCATCGAAGGTCGCCCGCTATTCCGCCACCTCAGCGTTGAGGAAAACCTGAGCCTCGGCGGCATTGTCTATGAAAATGGGCGTCACATCCGCGATGATCTAGAGCGCGTCTATACTTACTTTCCGCGCCTGCGCGATCTGCGTAAGCGCACCAGCGGCTATCTGAGCGGCGGTGAAGGGCAGATGTTGGTGATTGGGCGTGCGCTGATGGCGCATCCGCGCTTATTGATGCTGGATGAGCCAAGTCTTGGGCTGGCGCCGCTGCTGGTTGCCGAAATTTTCGAGATTGTCAAAGAGATCAACCACAAAGAGGCAGTTTCAATCCTGCTGGTGGAACAAAACGCACGCGCTGCGCTCTCGATTGTTCACTATGGCTATGTGATGGAAAACGGTAGAATTGTCTTAGATGGCTCGGTAGACCAGCTTGCCGCCAATGAGGACATCAAAGAGTTCTACTTAGGGCTGACGCAGCTTGGCGAGCGCAAAAGCTACCGCGATGTGAAACATTACAAGCGGCGCAAGCGCTGGCTTGGCTGATTCGGGCAAGAGACATAACAAGCGAGAGCGAAATGAGCGACCTAAACAGCAAACTCCGCGAGGCAGTGCAGCACGCTTATGCCAATGCACCTGCCTTCAAACAACTTATGGATAGTGCTGGCATCGCACCGACCGATATTCAAGGCGTGGACGACCTGCCCAAAATCCCAATCACCAGCAAGGATAAGCTAGTGCAGTTGCAGCAGGCAAATCCGCCGTTTGGCGGTTGGCTGGCAGTGCCAATGAGCCAGTTGCAGCGCATCTATTTCTCACCCGGTCCGCTCTACGATCCGCAAGGCTTTGCCGATGTGGACGGCGCACAAGGTGCAGTGCAGGCGTTGCAGGCGGGCGGCTTCCAAGCGGGCGATCTGGCGCTGAACACCTTCCTATATCACATGGTGCCAGCCGGCTTGTGGTTGGATGAGGCGCTCAGGTTATCGGGCATTACGGTTGTGCCACTGGGACCGGGCAATACCGACCTGCTGATCATGGTGATGATGACCTTGAAGCCCAATGCCTACGTCGGTACGCCCAGCTTTTTAGAGACTGTCTATACACGCGCCGCACAGATGGGCATTACGCCAACCTTCACGAAGGCGTTCTTCAGCGCTGAGCCGTATTTGCCCGCCCAACGCGAAAAATTTGAAGGCGAATACAAGCTGCGGACTTCCCAAGCCTATGGCACGGCTGATCTGGGCATGGTCGGCTTTGAGCGTGAGGGCAAACAAGGCTTTTACCTGCCCGACACCCTGATCGTGGAGATTGCCGACCCTGAGACGGGCAAGGTGCTGCCTGATGGCGAAGTGGGCGAGGTGGTGGTGACAACTTTCAACCGCGCCTACCCACTGATTCGGTTCGGCACAGGCGATCTGAGCGTGGCAGAGCGGGATGCCAACGGCGAGCGCTTTTTGCGGGCATTGGTTGGGCGTTCAGGCGAGGCGCTCAAGGTGCGCGGCATGTTCCTGCACCCGAACCAACTACGCCTGATCGGGAACACCTTTCCGCAAGTGGATGCTATCGCCGCTACCGTCCAGCGCAATAACGGCGATCATCTCTTTGTGCAGGTGATGCTTGCCGAAGGGCAGCAGGTTGAGGATAGTGTCGCCTTCAAGGTGCGCTTTGGTGAGGTCTTTAAGCAGTTGGCACGCTTGCGCGCTGATAACATCGAAATCGTGCCGAGTGGAACGCTCAAAAGCGGTGAGCGCAGCCTGAAAGAGGCTTAATCTCTGCCCGCCAAGGCTAGCCGTCTTTTCTGGGCAATGTGCCAATAAAACAACGGGACGGCGTTTCACCGTCCCACTTTTGCTCAGCCCTCAAATCAGCCGACGACCAGCGTACCGACTTTCTCGCCCATCACTGCAGCCTCTAACATCCCTTCCTGCCAAAAATCCACGACTAGGATGGGCAGGTTATTATCCATACAGAGCGTGAAGGCGGTCATGTCCATCACCTCTAGGCGCTTGGCGATTGCCTCTTGATAGGTCAGCGTGTCGTAGCGGCGCGCATTCGGATTTTTCTTTGGGTCGCTATCGTAGATGCCATCTACCTTCGTCGCTTTGATGAGCAGTTCCGCGCCGATCTCCATAGCGCGCAGTGCTGCCGCCGTGTCGGTTGTGAAGTACGGATTGCCCGTGCCGCCGCTGATGATCACAACGCGCTTTTTCTCCAAATGGCGCATTGCACGCAGGCGGATGTATGGTTCGGCAACTTTGTTCATCTCAATAGCGCTCTGCACGCGAGTGGTAATGCCTTCACGCTCTAGGGCATCGCGCAGGGCAAGGGCGTTCATGACCGTGGCAATCATGCCCATATAGTCGGCAGTGGATTGATCCATGCCGCGATCCACGCCGATTTTGCCACGCCATAAATTGCCGGCGCCGATTACAATACCAACTTGCACACCTAGATCGTGAATGGCTTTCACGCGGTGCGCCATAAAAGCAGCCTGATTCGGATCAATGCCGGCGCCGCCTTCGCCAGAGAGCGCTTCGCCGCTCAGTTTGAGCAAAATGCGCTTGTAGCGAGGTGTGTTGGTTGGAGAAGTGTCCATGACTATTCCTACTTTCTATACATTTTCAAAAGGCAAAAAAAGGATCAGGTCGTTTACCTGATCCTACAAGCATTCCTCAAAGCGCGTTTGCCGTGCCGTGCTTATTCGGCTGCGTCATCCGAGCCGCCACCTTCGCCAAGCTCAAAGCGAACGAAGCGCCGCACGACGATATTTTCCTTGATCTCGGCGATGAGGTTGGTGACCACCTCCGAGACTTTCTTCGAGTCGTCGAAGAACCAAGGCTGTTCCATCAGCACAATATCCTCGTACCACTTGTTCATGCGCCCGTCCACGATCTTCGCGGCGACTGCCTCGCTCTTGCCTTCGGCAACCGTGCGCTCAATCTGAAGCTGGCGCTCTTTTTCGGCTGCCTCTTGCGGCACGTCCTCACGGCGCAAATAGCGCGGCGAAGCGTTGGCAATGTGCAGCGCCAAATCTTTAGCAAATTGACGGAACTGCTCGTTGCGCGCCACAAAGTCCGTTTCGCTGTTCACTTCCACAATAACGCCCATGCGCCCGTTGTGGTGCATATAGGTCTGCACAATGCCATCGTTGGCAACTCGCCCAGATTTCTTGGCAGCAGTGGCAACACCCTTCTTACGCAGCAACTCGGCGGCTTTCTCCAGATCGCCACCACTTTCAGCCAGTGCATTGCGGCATTCGTTAAAGCCAGCACCCGTCAGGTCACGGAGCTGCTTAACCAATTGTGCGCTTACTTCAGCCACAGGTATTCTTACTCCTTAGTCGTTATCTTCTTCATCAAAGCTGCTGTTGCGAAGTTTTGCCAGGGTGGATTCGCCCAGATAGACAGTATCTTCCATCTCATCTGGCTCATCGCTACCCAGCACTGCACCCGCGGCGGCTCTATCTCTGCCGTAGGTATCCACGAATGAGTCGTCATCGGTCTTGCCGCGAATGGCATGACCTTCTAAGGCTGCATCAGCAATCTTGCCCGTCAGCAGCTTAATGGCACGGATGGCGTCATCGTTGGCGGGAATGACATAATCAATCTGATTCGGATCGCAGTTGGTATCCACCAAGGCGATGATCGGAATCTTTAGGATGTTTGCCTCTTTGATGGCGGTATGCTCACGGCGCACATCAATCACAAACAACATGCTGGGCAGGCGCGTCATGTGGCGCAGACCGCCTAAGCGCACGCGCAGCTTTTCCACCATACGCTGGCGAGTTAGGATTTCTTTCTTGGTGTAAAAGCCAACTTCGCCGCCTTCCATCTCTTCTTCAAAGCGCTTCAGCTGCTCAATACGCGCCTTGATCGTGCGCCAGTTGGTGAGCGTGCCGCCCAGCCAACGTTGGTTGACGTAGGGCATTTGGCAGCGCTCTGCCTCTTGCTGGATAGTCTCTTGCGCCTGACGCTTGGTGCCGACGAACAGCACCTTGTTGCCAGCGGCAACCGTCTGTTTGACCAGCTCGTAGGCTTCCTCAAGGTTGGTGAGCGTCTGCTGAAGGTCGAGAATGTGAATGCCGTTACGCTCGGTGAAGATATAGGGCTTCATGCGCGGATCCCACTTCTTGGCGCGATGCCCGAAGTGAACACCCGTCTCCAGAAGCGCTTTCATAGAAACGACTGACATACGCTTTGTAAAACTCCTCTAGGTGTTGTGTTGAACCGCCTTACCCGTCATGCGCGGCGCTCATTCCCGCAGGAACACACACGCCACGTCAGGGTAGGTTGGATTAGGACTGTTTTAGTCCCAATAGGGCAGTATAACACAGCCGACTGCACCCTTCAAGGGTTGTGTGGCAGGCTGAGGGAGCGCTGGCACAAGCGCACTCTCGGCAAGGCTGCTTTTTGTCTAGAAACTGTTTGCGAGCCGCAACAATGATTTTATAGGATGTTTTGGCGCTGATCTGGCATATAATCAAACCGTGCGGACACTACCACAGCATAATACCCACACTTTTTATCCTAAACGTTAGGCAAGGATTGTTCAAGATAATGACTGACCGAACGCCCAACAAGCTGGAAACGCAGACTTTTGCAGCACTTTCTGCTTCTGTCAGCCTCTCGGATTTCATTTTCGGCACGCTTGCCAGCGATAGCCAACGGCTGCAAGCGCTCATCAGTGGGCAGGAAGGCTTAACTTTTGAATATCAGATGACGCCGCGGGATCCGAAGCCTGATCATCCCGTTCAGATTGAGATCACCGCCGGTCCCGCGGCGCCCGTTCTAGAAGTATTCATTCACTACACCCTAGATGGCAGCCCGCCACAGCTTGGCGCAGATAATACACGCACGCTGCCCACTATGCGTGGCGCACTGGAATGGAACACGCTTTTATGGGGCTATGTGCGCCATTTCAGCGGCGAACTGCCCGCCCAGCCAGAGGGTAAAACCGTCCGCTTTTTGGTGAGCGGCTTAACCCAAGACGGCGTGCGGCTGTGGGCGCAGGATGAACGCGGGCGCAGCGTCTTTTCCTACGTGGTGGATCGGCACACTGTGCCAAGTTGGGTGCAAGAATCTGTCTTTTATCATATCTTCCTAGATCGCTTTGCACCCACACCCGGTCGCAAATTTGCGCCCACCGAACACCTTAGCGACTTTTTCGGCGGCACGCTGCGCGGCGTGCATAGCAAGCTGGATTATCTGAGTGAGCTAGGCGTGAACGCGCTGTGGCTCTCGCCGTTGTGTCCCAGCCCATCCCATCACGGCTATGACGCCACCAATTTCCGCAGCATCGAGCCGCGGCTTGGCACCCGTACCGACTTCAAAGCACTGGTTGACGAAGCCCATCGGCGCGGCATGAAAGTTGTTTTAGACTTTGTGCCAAACCACACTTCCGATAAACATCCTTTCTTTGAATCTGCCAGCACCAAACCCGACTCACCCTACCGCGATTACTACACCTTCACCAACTACCCTGATCAGTATGAGACCTTTTTTGGTGTGCGCTCCCTGCCACAGTTGAATAACGAAAATTCCGCCGCACGCCGTTATGTCATCGAGAGCGCCGTCTATTGGCTGTACGAGTTTGGCGTAGATGGCTTTCGCCTTGATTATGCCTACGGTCCCAGCCATGACTTCTGGACGGATTACTACACTGCGGTCAAACGCGCCAACCCGCACAGCGTCCACTTTGGCGAGATCGTCGAGACGCCGCGCCTGCTCCGCACCTATGAAGGCATTATGGACGGCGTTTTAGACTTTAACTGGCTGCAAAATGCCCGCAAGCTGTTTGCCTATGACAGCATAGATGCCGCCACCTTTGAGCAGTTCCAGAACGCGCATGAGGCATATTTTGGCGGGCGCAATCTGGCACGCTTCAGCTTTTTGGATAACCATGACATGAACCGCTTTCTATGGGCAGCGCGTGGTGATATGCGCCGCCTGATGTTGGCAGCCGTCTGTCAGTTCACGCTGAGCGCCGTGCCAATCATCTACTATGGCACAGAGGTTGGGCTGAGCCAGCGCCGCGATATTCGGCAAGGCGAGTTCGCCATTATGGAAGAAGCGCGCCTGCCTATGCTCTGGGAACCTGAACAGCAGCAGCACGAACTGTTCGCGTTTTATCAGCGCCTGATCAAGCTGCGCCGCGAATCCTCTGCACTGCGGAACGGCACACGCTCGGCATGGCTGGTCGATCCGATGAATGGGCGTTATGGCTATCTGCGGCGTTCTTCCAGCGAGACGGCCTTAGTTGCGCTTAACCTGTTCGGTGTGCCGCAATCCTTCGATCTGCCCAACGTTGGCTGGCGGGATGCCTTCACAGGCGAGCCACTTTCGCCCAAACAGCGCCTAGACCCCTTCGGATTTGTGTTGGGGAAGCAAGGTTAACTTTGCACGGCTGCGCCCTTGCCGTACAATCTTTAGGCATTGCCTTTAGGAATTGATGGCACACAAAAGGATGTTTTCGCATGACAGGCAACGGCACAACCACAAAACTCAATGCGCGCAGCCGCGTTTTGCTGGAAGGCGCCAACCGCGCCGGCGCACGCAGCATGTTCAAGGCAATCGGCTTGACTGATGATGACCTGAATAAGCCGATCATTGCCATTGCCAACACATGGATCGAGATCGGTCCGTGCAATTGGCATTTGCGGCGTTTGGCAGCAAAAGTGCGGGAAGGCATTAAAGCGGCTGGCGGCACGCCCTTAGAGTTCAACACAGTCAGCATCTCCGATGGCATCACTATGGGGACGGAAGGCATGAAGGCGTCGCTGATCAGCCGTGAGGTGATCGCCGACTCGATTGAGTTGATCGTGCGCGCCAACGCCTTCGACGGTGTGATCGCCCTCAACGCTTGCGATAAGACCATCCCCGGCACGGTGATGGGCTTAATCCGCTGCGATATTCCCGCGTTGGCGCTCTATGGCGGCTCGATTGCGCCCGGCAGCTACAACGGCAAAGATGTGACCATTCAGGATGTCTATGAGGCAATCGGCGCCTATACCAAAGGCAAAATCTCGCTGGAGGAACTACACGCTATCGAGTCGGTTGCCTGCCCTGGACCCGGCGCCTGTGGCGGGCAGTTCACTGCCAACACGATGGCAACCGCCATCGAGATTTTGGGCATGTGTCCGATGCGCTTTTCAGGCGTGCCAGCTATGGATGCCGAAAAGGACGATGTGGCATACCGCGCTGGGCAGTTAATCATGGAGTTGATCGCCGCGGATCGGCGTCCTTCGCATATCGTGACGCGCCAATCCATTGAGAATGCCGTGCGCTCCATTGCGGCAACCGGTGGCTCGACCAACGGCGTGCTGCATATGCTGGCAATTGCCCGTGAAGCAGGCATCCCGCTCTCGCTGGAAGAAATTCATCATCTGAGCGAAAACACACCCCTGCTCTGCGATCTGAAGCCGGGCGGACGGTTCGTCGCCACGGACATGACCCGTGCCGGTGGCATTCCGCTGCTGGCAAAGCGCCTGCTGGAAGGCGGCTATCTGCATGGCGAATGCCTCACCGTCACTGGTAAGACCATCGCCGAGGAAGCCGCCAGCGCCCAAGAAACGCCTAACCAAGAGGTGATCCGCCCGCTGAGCAATCCAATTAAGGCAACCGGCGGCTTGGTCATTTTGCGCGGCAACCTTGCGCCGGAAGGTGCTGTGGTCAAGCTCTTTGGCTATGAGCGCCTTACGCACCGCGGTCCTGCGCGTGTGTTTAACAGCGAGGCAGAGGCACTTCAGGCTGTCTACAACAATCAGATTGTGGCGGGCGATGTGGTCGTCATCCGCTATGAAGGTCCCGTCGGGGGTCCTGGGATGCAAGAGATGCTGGCAGTGACAGCCGCCATCGCCGGCGCGGATTTGGGCGGCTCGGTGGCGCTGCTGACCGATGGGCGCTTCAGCGGTGCCACACGCGGCTTGATGCTTGGGCATGTCTCGCCAGAGGCAGCACTCGGTGGTCCGATTGGACTGCTGCGCGAAGGCGATACGATTAACATTGACGTAAACGCCCGCCAAGTGAACGTTGAGCTAAGCGAAGCAGATTTGGCAGAACGGCGCGCTGCATGGCACGCGCCAGAGCCGCGCTACAAGCAAGGCGTGTTCGCCAAGTATGCACGCTTGGTTCAATCCGCAGCGGAAGGCGCCGTGACTCTTTCACTCTAGCGGGTCGGTAAAGCAGGCAGGCGGTGTACGAGCAGCCTGCCTTTCGTGTTGTTATAGGAAGGATTTTAGCTGTATGGCAGACCTGAGTGGGCAAACGCTCGGTAAATATCAGATCATCGAACGGCTAGGGCGCGGCGGCATGGCGACAGTCTACCGCGCCTATCAGCCGGGCATGGATCGTTTTGTCGCTGTGAAGGTGATGCATCCACAATACGCCGACGATGCTAGCTTCATCGAGCGTTTCCGCCGAGAGGCGCGTGTGGTTGGCACTTTGCGCCATCCACACATTGTACAGGTGATCGATTTCGACGTGCAGGACGAAGAATACTACATGGTGATGGAGTACGTCGAGACAGAGACGCTCAAAAATTACCTGCAAAAGCACGGCGCTATGCCCGTCTCGCAAGCGCTGAGCGTGGCGCGTAAACTGGCAGATGCACTTGCCTACGCGCACGCCAACGGCATGTTGCACCGCGATATAAAACCGGCGAACGTCTTGTGGAGCAAGAATGGCGAGCCGATCCTGACTGATTTCGGCATCGCTAAACTGGCAGGCGCCACAGGCTTAACGGCATCTGGCGCGGCAGTTGGCACGCCTGCCTATATGAGTCCTGAGGCGGGACGCGGTGAACAGGTGGACGAACGCACGGATGTTTACAGCTTGGGCGTCATGCTCTACGAGATGCTCAGTGGCGAACTGCCCTACGATGCGGATACGCCTTACGCCGTGATCCTGAAGCATATCAATGATCCGCTGCCGCCGCTGCGTCCGCGTGTGCCACACCTACCAGAGAGTGTTGAACGGATTGTGATCAAAGCGCTGGCAAAGGATAAAACGCAGCGCTATCAGAGTGCGGCTGAACTGCGTGATGCGCTCGTTCAGGCTGAAAAGGTTGCCCACGAAATAGGTGTCGCGGAGGATACCGTTGATCTTGCGCCGTCGGTGGGCAAATCACCTGAGACAATCTTGTTGCCAGAGCGCCGCTCAGTGCTGCCCTTCGTGCTAGGTGTTGGTGGGTTGATCGGCATTGTGTTGCTTGCCAGCACACTGATCAGCGGCAGCCCCCTAGGCATATTTGTTGCGGCTGCGCCCACGCTGACGCCCACTGCCACTGCGACCGCTACCGTCACTGCCACTGCGACCGCTACCCCTACCCGCCGCGATGAGATCGTGGCAGCAGCGCCTGCGACTGATTTACCTGCCACCGCAACGAGCCAACCAACTGACCCACCCACGGCAGTAGTCCTCGCTGGCGGCGATCCACAATACGCTGAAGTGACAGCCAAAGTGCGCGATTTCATTGGTAACGGCTTGCTCGAAGCTGCCCTTGAAACTGCTCAGACTGCCCTTGCCAGCGATCCACAGAACTACGAACTGCTGGCGCTGAATGCTTGGGTGTTGGTGCAGTTTCGTAGCGAACGCGAACGCTTAGAGGCGGGCAAGAGAAACGCCGAACAAGCCGTTGTACAAGACAATAAGCGTCCAGAGGCATACATCCCGCTTGGTTTTTATCATCATTATTCACCCATTGATGACCGCCCGCGTGCCGTGATGTTCTATACACTAGCGATTGAGCGCGGCTCACAGGATTCAGCGGTTTATCTGCTGCGCGCCCTTGCCCTTGAAGATGTGCAAGAAAACAACCCACAAAAAGAAGCGGATTTCAGCCGTGCCATTGAACTGGCACCCCAGAATGACGCACTGCACACGGAGCGCGGTAACTTCTACTACAGAACCTCGCGCTATGGCGATGCCGTGCGTGATTATGAGGAGTCGCTGCGCCTGCGCCCTGAGCTGTGGAAACATCCGCAAACCGCTGCCGCCTATCTGCTGAACAAGCAGCCGAGCGAGGCGCTTGCCCTGTTCACCAATGCGACCACCATTACAACGCAAGAGCCTAATCCCGCTTTAGCAGATGCCAACTATCTTGGTCAGGCCTCCTACGTAGCTTGGGTCACCAACCAACCTGCACTCGCCGCTGAATGGAGCGCCGCCGCCCAAAAAGTTGAGCCAAATAACGCGCTGGCTGCCTACACACAGGCACTGCTCGCCCGTGATGCTGGCAACTACGCGGAGGCGCTTGAAAAGCTGGCTATCGTGCGCGCCGAACCTGATGCCTGGAAATATGAAGCGCCGTTCTTCAATCCATACTTCGATCACCAACTAGATGCTGATGAAGGGCGTGTTTTGGCATTGCTGGGCAGGGCAGATGAGGCAATCGCTGCCTATGAGCGCGCCAAAGAAGCTACCTATGAGTGGGCATCACCTTACGTAGAACAAGCGGCACTCTACTATGCACGTGGCGATCTCGCCAAAGCACAAGAGAACATTCGCACGGCGCTCAGCTTCCCTGATGCACAAAACAACGAAGAATGGCGCGCCTATCTTGAATCGCTCTTGGCAGCCTACAGCGCTACACTAACCCCTACTTTCACACCGACGCCAACAGCAACACGCACACCCGTGCCTGCCACAGCAACCATACAGCCCACTACACCGCGCCCTGCCGTAATCAGCACGGCACGCCCAACTGCATCACGCCCCGACGGTTCGGGTGGCGGTGTTGGTGGCGGCGGTGGTGATGATGACGATGACGATGACGATGACGACAATTAATCAGCGCTTTGTTGTACTCTGTTTATGCTTGATGTTCAGTGTGGTGGCGTGCGCGCCACCACCTGCACCGACGGCAACCTTGCGTCCGCCACAGCCGACGCGCCTTCCAACGCGCATCGTGACCCTTGCGCCGACCGCGACTCTTGCGCCAACGCCAACGCCAACACTGCCCTATGCGCTTGCGCCGTTGCTTGGCGCCTGGCTGGTGGATATCAACCTGCAACTGCGTGAGGGCATCACTTTTGATGATGTGCGCTTCTTTGGCACGGCACTGGTGGAGGTGGCGGTTGATGGCACGCTCAGCGGCAGTGTGGAGTTTTACCCAACCGTGCTGCAACCGCCGTGCGTCACGGCTGCCCTAGACCCTGAGCCGATCCGTGCGACGCTGGCGGGCGATCTGCAACCCACAGAGGATGGCGGCGTGATCGCTAAGCTGCGCTTTGTGCCTGAAAAGGCTGCCCAACCTACCACCTTGCGGCTGGCGTGTGTGGAGTTTCCTGAGGGCATTGTTTTGAGCGATCCCATTTTTTGGGAGGCCATGCGTGCCGCCGATCTGCTGACGCTGCGCGTGCCGCTGCGGCTTGGCTTTCAGCGCCAAAGCAGCGCCGACCTAAGCGGCATTAGTGGCGGCGCCTTATATGGCACGCTTTATGCACAAGTGCGCGTCAGCCGTTAGCGCGAGAGCATCTCGCCCATCTCATAATAATCAAGGTTGGCGGGGCGGTGTTTGGTGGTCACTTCCTCCAACGGCACAGGCGAGATTTCGCGCCCGTTCAAGCCAACCATGATACCATGTTCGCCGTTACACAAACACTCCACCGCCCTGATGCCTAAGCGCGATGCCAGCAAGCGATCAAAGGCAGTTGGGCTGCCGCCGCGCTGGATGTGACCCAAGATCGTGATGCGTACCTCAAAGCCGACGTTCTGCCCTTCAAGGTATTTTACAATATCGGTGATCTTGTGCTTGGCGCCTTCGGCAACGACTGCAATCGCGTGATTTTTGCCGCGCAGGTAGGCATCCTCAAGACGTGCGGCAATTTCTTCAAGCTCCATTGTCTTTTCAGGGATGAGGGTCAGTTCTGCGCCGCCCAAAATACCGGACATCAACGCTAGATAGCCGCAGTTGCGCCCCATCACCTCGATCAGGAAGGCGCGCTCATGGCTGGAGGCAGTGTCGCGCAGGCGGTCGAGCGCGTCAAGGATGGTGTTGAGCGCTGTATCCACGCCAATGCTCATGTTTGTTCCCCAGATATCGTTATCAATGCTGCCGGGAACACCGACCACAGGGACGCCCAAATTGTGGAGCGCCAGCGCGCCACGCAAGCTGCCATCACCGCCAATGACAACCAAGCCCTCAATACCGTGTTCGTTCAGCCGCCGCAAGCCGCGCCGTTGCCCTTGTGGCGTCTTGAATTCATCGTTGCGTGCCGTTTGCAGAATGGTGCCGCCGCGCTGCAAAATGCCGCTCACTTCGCGGTTGGTTAGGCGTTCAAAATCGCCCGCCAGCAAGCCGCGATAGGCTTGGCGGATGCCATAGACTTCAATGCCCTTTGAAAGGGCAGTCCGCACAACAGCACGGATAGCGGCGTTCATGCCCGGCGCATCGCCGCCGCTGGTCATCACGGCGATTCGTTTCATAATTGCATTTCCCCTTGTCGTGGGCGCTGTGGTTTTCTGTTCGTCCTGTTTTCCGCAAAAAGTATAACACATCCTGTGCCAATACGGCGTGCTGTTTGAAAATTTAGCGCGCTCAACCGCCTGTAAAAGCGCATAAGGCACACCTTTTGCAGTGTGCTTGTGACAAACGTCACCCAATCCTAGTGCTTTATGCGGCTACCCATTTTGCCCAGTTTTGCGGCACAATAGGCGCGTCAAGGTCTCACCTTATAAAGTAGGAAGCGCGTGCCGAAGGTTTATGCATGGCAATTTGCCGTCCGCACCTATGAGATTGGCGCACAAGATACCGTGCGCTTACCTGTCTATCTGAACTATCTTGAGGAATCCGCCACACAGGCAAGCGCCTGGTGTGGCTATAGCTATCACTGGTATCAGGCGAATAAACGGGCTTGGTTTGCGCGTAAAACCTATCTGCGCTACCTTGCCGATGCGCGCTACGGCGACACACTGACCATGCAAACGTGGGTGTCCGATTATCGCCGCGTACAATCACACCGTGAGTACGATCTACGCCGTGCCGATGGGCTGCCGATTGTGCGTGGGCGCACCAATTGGGTGTACGTGGATACGGAATCGCTGCGCCCTGTGCGCCTGCCTGATGAATTTTACGAGGCTTTCCTGCCCAGCGGCACGCTCGATCCGCTTGAGACAGGCGTTGAATCGTTTATACCGTTAGAGATAGCGCCGCGTGAGTATTCCCGAACGGTGCAAGTCTACGAGATTGACAGCGCCGCGCACGTCAATAACAGCGTCTATGTGGCGTGGGCAGAGCAGGCAATCTACGAGGCAATGCGCGGCATTGATCAGCCTTGCACACCCTTCGGGCGCGAGGTGGAATATTTCCGCAGCGCACAGCCCGATGAGCCATTGCGGATCGTCTGCCAACTGCTCGGCACAGCTGCGAATCGGTTGGTGTGGCGCACACAAGTGTTCAGCGCGGCTACCAATGAACGTCTCGCTACCGATTTAGCGTCCTACACACTCAACGGCGCGGATCGCCTTTCTGAGGCGGCATTGAACGCACTTGCCGCCTCGGGACGCCGTGCATCAACCTAAGGACACAAGACTTACAAGGAGTCTGCCAATGCTAGATACTTTTTTCAGCCCGAAGTCAGTTGCCATTGTGGGCGCCAGCCAAGACGCAACCAAGCTAGGGAACGTCGTGCTGCGGAACGCCATCGAAGGCGGCTACAGAGGCATCCTCTATCCGATCAATCCCAAAGCCACCGAGATACTCGGCTACAAGGCATATCCGAATGTGCAGGCGTTGCCCGAAGTGCCTGATCTGGCTGTGATTGTGATTCCTTATCCGCACGTGCCAGCCGCGATGGAAGATTGCGGAAAAAAAGGCGTGCCATCTGTCGTGGTCATCAGCGCTGGCTTCCGTGAGGCGGGCTATGAGGGCATAAACCGCGAATTGGAAGTGCTGAAGATCGCCAAGCAGTACAACATCCGCGTCATTGGTCCGAACTGCCTTGGCGTGATTGACTGCTTCACACCACTCAACGTCACCTTTGCGGCTGGCACGCCACCAAGCGGTCCGATTGACTTCATGTCGCAATCGGGCGCGTTGGGCGTGGCAATCCTAGACTGGGCGATGGCAGGTTCACAAATCGGCTTTAGCAAGTTTGTTAGCTTGGGCAACAAGGCAGATGTGAGCGAGATTGACCTGATGAAGGCATGGGCAGATGATCCTGCCTCACGGGTGATCCTTGCTTACAGCGAAGGCTTGCCAAACGGGCAGGATTTTATGCGCGTCGCACGTGAAGTCAGCCGCAAAAAGCCGATCATCATCCTGAAAAGCGGCGTGACGCAAGCCGGCTCACGGGCAGTTTCCAGCCATACCGGCTCGCTGGCAGGCTCTGAGCAGGCATACCGCGCTGCTTTCCGTCAGGCGGGCGTGCTGCGCGCCGAAACACTGCAAGAACTGTTCGATTACGCGCTCGCCTTCGCCTACCAACCGCTGCTGGCAGGTGACCGCATCGCCATTGTGACCAACGCCGGCGGACCCGGCATCCTCTGCACAGATGCGCTAGAGCGCAGCGGCTTGCAACTGGCACGCTTTGAGCCAGAGACAACACAGGTGTTGCAAGACTTCTTGCCCGATGCTGCCAGCGCTAACAATCCGGTGGATGTGCTAGGCGATGCTTTGGCAGATCGCTACGCTTATGCGCTGGAGAAAGTTGCCCTTGATCCCAATGTGGACGGCATCATCGCCATTGTGACGCCGCAGGCGATGACCGACGTGCAAGAGACAGGGCGCGTGATCGGCAGGTGTTCCGAGATGATCCGCGAGCGCGGCTTGAACAAGCCGCTCGTCTCGTGCCTGATGGGCGAGTTCAAGATGAAGCCTGCCGTTGAGATGTTGGCGGCGGAATACAGGGTGCCGAACTACGTCTTTCCAGAGCGCGCCGCACGCGCCTTTGCCGCCATGCGCGATTACCGCGAACTGCGCGACGCGCCTGAACTGCGCATACAACGCTTTGAGACGGACAATGCGCGTGTGCGCCAGATCATCCAGCAGGTGCGCGCCGAAGGGCGTGCGGCAATTGGTGATTCGGAAAGCCGCGACATCATGAGCGCCTACCAACTGCGTATTCCGCAAGCGAAACTCGCGGCAACGGCGGATGAGGCAGTCGCTATTGCCAGCGAGATGGGCTATCCTGTGGTGCTGAAGATTGCCAGCCCGGACATCCTGCACAAAACAGATGTTGGCGGTGTGAAGGTTGGCTTAGCCTCTGCGGCGGATGTGCGCGACGCCTTCGATCTAATCATCTACCGCGCTCAGCGCTATGTGCCGGGCGCCGTGATCTGGGGCTGCTTGGTGCAGGAAATGATCCCGAAAGGCACGGAAATTTTGGTCGGCATGAACCGCGATCCACAGTTTGGCGCGTTGGTCACGTTCGGCTTAGGCGGCATCTACGTGGAAGCATTGAAAGATGTCACCTTCCGCGTCGCACCCTTTGACCGCACTGCTGCCGCTGAAATGCTTGGTGAAATCCGCGCACACGCGCTGCTGGATGGCATCCGTGGGCAGCCGCCAGCCGATAAAGAGGCGATCATTGATACCCTGCTCAAGATCAGCCAATTGGTGACGGATTTCCCAGAGATCGTTGAAATGGACATCAACCCGTTGATGGTTTACGAGCAAGGGCGTGGTGCAATCGCGCTGGATGCACGCCTTGTGCTATCCACAAAGTAGCTGAATGCGCGGCATAGACGCACTTGGCAAGCGCCTATGCCGCATGGCATTGGTATAATCTCAGGCGTAAAAGATCGCCTTTTCAAAAAGCAAATGTATCTATAAAGGAACACAGAGAGCATGAAAGCACTTTATGTAACGGCAGTGGTCACCTATTCCGGTAAAACGGCTCTGGCACTTGGCATTGGGCTGAAATTGCAGAGCATGGGGCGCAAAGTGGGCTATATGAAGCCGATCAGCACCCAGCCCTTCTTGCTAGGTGGCAAACTGGTGGATGAAGATGCCGAATTCGTTGGGCGCACACTAGGGCTAGACCTGCCCACTGAGGCGCTCTCGCCCATCATCTTGGATAATGCCAAGATTGACGCAGTGCTGGGCGGCGCACCCGCCGAAGATTACGTGGCAGCCATGCGGAGCGCCTACGCCACAGCCGGCGAAAGGTGTGACGTGCTGCTGTTGGAAGGCGGCGCCAGTATGCGCGAAGGCTATCTGATCGGCTTGAATGCCATGCGGATTGCCGAGACGCTCGATGCACCGACCTTAGGTGTGGTGCGCTTCCGCAGCACATTGATGTTGGTAGATGATGCGTTAGCCCTTAAATCGCGCATGGGTGATCGGCTGCTCGGCATTGTGGTGAATAGCGTGCCAGATGATCAGCTTGAGGCAGTGCGTGGGAAGGTCAGCACCTTCTTGGAAGGTAAAGGCGTGCGCGTTTATGGTGTGCTGCCAAGCGACCCGCGCCTGATGTCCATCAGCGTTTCAGAGCTAACCGCTGTGCTAGAGGCGAAGAAACTGACGCCTGAAGTCAGCGACGACGGCTTGATCGAGACGCTGAGCGTTGGCGCGATGAGTGTGGAGGCAGCCACGCAGCACTTCCGCCGTTTGCAGCGTAAAGCAGTCATCACGGGCGGTGATCGTGCCGATATTCAGGCAGCGGCGCTGGAAACTTCCACCACAGCGCTGGTGCTGACGGGCAATTTGCAGCCGAGTTCAACGATCTTGAAGCACGCCGAGTCGCGTGGGGTGGCGGTGCTGCTCGTTCCGTATAACACGCTGGAGGCAATTGAGCGCGTGGAGAAGGTCTTTGGCAAGACGCGGTTGGCGCATCCGGAAAAACTGGCGCGCTTCCGCGAGTCGCTGGATGTGAATCTAAACTGGGCGCGCCTGTTCGCCGATATGGGCGTGTAACCAATAAGCGGGCGAAACGGGCGAGCATTGCGACCTCTCGCCCGTTCCACACCGTCACTCGGCGCGTTTGCGGAGCAGCATACCGAGCAGCATCACGCCGCTGATGGCAAAGCCAACAATGCTGAAACCGCGCTCACCGCTGATGTGCAGCAGCGTGCTTGCCAGCGTCACGGTCGAGAAAATCAAGCCGTTGCTCAACTGCCCTAGCGTGGATTCAATGCGCGTCACCTGCCTGCCCAGTTCGCTATCCGGGCGCACCTGCACCATTAGATCGCCGCGTTCGGCACGGGAGAGTACGGTATCAGCAAGGGCGGGTAAACGGTAGGCGCGCTGTGCCAAATCGCGCACGGACTTAAAGGCTGCCTGCACGAAGAAATTGCCGCTGATCGGATTACGGGCATTCTCTGTCTGCTGGTCGTTGAGCAAGCGCTGCGTATAGGGCTGCATGGCACGCCATGGGTCAAAGCGCGGATCAAGCCCGGTGCACATGCCGCTGAGGATGCTCACTGTGCGGCTCAGGTAGATAAAATCCTGCGGCATTTGGAACGGCATGGACATGATCAGGTCGCTAAATTCGAGCGCCACGCCAGACATCTCCTCAAAGGGAATGTTGGTCAGGTCGTTCATATCCAAGCCCCACACCTTATCGAAGACGACCCGTGTCGCTTGCTCAAGGCGTTCCACGTCGGCATCGGGCATCAGCACGCCTAAGTTCTTGTAGCTCTCTACCAAGCCTTTGGCATCCTGCGTAACGACGGAAAGCAGCGTTGCGCGCAAGCCGCGCACCAACTGCTCAGTGAGCTTGCCCGTCATGCCGAAATCTATGAAGATGAGGTAGAATTTGCGCTTGCCGTGTGCCGCGCCGTTTTGGTGCGCCTCAGGCAGTGGATAGATGAAAATATTGCCCGGATGCGGATCGGCATGGAAGAAGCGGTGGTCAAAAATCTGCGCCATGTAGCAATCAATCAGGCGCGTTGCCACCTCACGCCGATCAATGCCTGCCCGATCAATGGCGGCGTAGTCGTTCAGCTTAATGCTGGTCACATCTTCCAAAGTCAGCACATAGCGCGTGGTATGCTCAAGGTAGACAGATGGCACATAGATGCCCATATCATCTGCGAACATGCTCTGGAATTGCAGGGCGTGGTCAGCCTCTTTCAGGTAGTCGAGTTCTTCCCACAACACATCGCTAAATTCTTTGAGCAGCATTGGTACGTTGGCACGTTTGCGGATCGGCTTGTAGCGCATGGCAAGCTGTGCCACCACACCTAAGGCGGCAAGGTCAGTCTTGACCGTCTCGACGATCTTTGGGCGCTGCACCTTCACCACCACACGATCACCGTTCGGCAGTTGGGCGCGGTGAACCTGCCCGAAAGACGCCGCCGCAACAGGCTCTGTGCTAAACCACAAAAAGCGCTCTTCAAGTTTGCCAAGTTCGCGCTCCACAGTGGCGCGGATGTAGCTGAAATCCACAATTGGCACTTGATCTTGCAAGCCGGCAAGCTCGTTGGTGATCTCAGGTGGCAGCACATCTACGCGGCTAGAGACAAACTGCCCCAGCTTGATCATCACACCGCCCATATCAATTGCCATAGCGCGGAAGCGGCGCGCATAGCGCCGCCAACGCGCCGATCTGCCGCGTGCCACAAAGCGCTCGCCGGTGAAGCGGCGGATGATCACTTCCCAGAGAATAATGCGCGCAAAGAGCAGCGTAAAAAAGACCACCGTGCGGCGGAAGCGTCCGCGCCGCACTTTGAAGCCTGCTTCACGGCGCGGATCAACTTCCGCCTCTGCGTGCAGCCGACTGCGTGCGGAGTCCTGTTCCGCACGCGCATCGGGCATCGGCGCGATCAGGTTTTGAAGGCGCTGGCGCGTCTCAAGGTTTGGCGACGAAGTGAATGTTAAGGGCTGATCCTTCAAACTTGGCGTCCCCGATCTCTAGCTTCCACAAAGCATGTGGCAGCACGATATTACGGCGGTAAGGTCCGACGCGCAGCGTGAGTTCGTCGGCAGAGCGATACAAATCAAGGTCATCCTTATTGGCAAAGGGCAGTGGCACGCGCACTTGGTAGCCGCCGTTTTCCAACGGGATGATCTGGTGAGTGTGTCCGTTAAAAAGCACCTCGCTCGGATTGCGCTCACCATAGAGCGCATCGGCAACACGGCGCAAGGTATCCATGCCGTTCACGTCCCGATCCAGCAGCGGCGCGGTCAGCACGGGCAGTTCGCCAAATGCTTCAGCGATTAGCTTCATGTTCTCGCGCTGCAAATCCTTCCATTGCTGGAAGTATGGATCGGTGACTGAGTCTGGAATAACGCGGTTGCATAGCACAGCATCCACCACATAGCCGTACAGGTTCAGGTAGGTGTAAGTGCGCTGCGTCTCTTTGATGACCATGCGCTCAGGGTTCACCACAAGGCGCATACTGCTCAGAGCAGGGTCTGCCAGCAAAGCGCGCACCTTATCCAAAGTTTGGAAAAGCGTTTCCACAGTGTTAAAGGCGGCATCGTCGGGCAGTTCGGTGCGGAACAGCGGACGCGCAATCGGGCGCAGGAATTTGGCAGCGCCTTTAGTCAAGGTCAGCACGCGCTCAAACCACCAGCGCGTCACGTCCGGCAGGCTGAGCAAGCGCAGCGTCTCGGCAGTTGGCGCGGCGTCCACCACGATGACATCGAAGAAGGCATCATTCACATACTTATCAATCCAGAGCAGGTGCGCGCCTTCCTCAAAGCCGGGCAAAATGGTCACTTCCTCTGCCACAATGTCCTCAACGCCGCGCTTGGTGAACAATGCCACCATGTACTTCTGGAAAGCGCCCCAATACTTATCCATGGAGTAACGCGCATCCACCTCTTGCGCCCACAAATTCGGACGCAATTCAATTGGCTCAGGTCCGATCGCCATATCCAGCGAGTCGCCCAAGCTGTGTGCGGTATCCGTGCTTAGCACGATGGTTTTCAAGCCCATCTCGGCGCAGCGCAGCGCCGTCGCCGCCGAGATGCTGGTTTTGCCAACGCCACCTTTACCCGTATGTACAATAATTCGCATGGCTGCGTAGACTCCTGTTGCCAAATTGATGTGGCAAATGTGGGCGCTGCGTGAAGTTTAGCACAAGCTGCTTCCGAGCGCCCAACCTATATTTATGTGAGGTAGTACGCCGTATAGCAAGCAAAGGTTGCATCAGAAAGGCGTAAACGCAACAAAAACGGACAGGAAAAGGCTTCCTGTCCGCCGTGATGCTTAGCTTGTAGTGTGCGATTTAATTGTCATTGTTGTCGTCATCATTCCCATCATCGTTCCCATCATCGTTCCCATCATCGTTCCCATCGCCGGTATCGCCGTCGTTGTCGTTGTCGGCATCACCATTATCATCGGCATCATCTTCGCCGAAATCGCCTTCTTCTTCGGCGCCCCAGTCATCATTCCATTCGTCTTCATCGTCAAAGTTCTGCATAAAGTCGCGGTCAAGGTCGAATCGGTCGAGCAAGTCTTCCGAGAGTGGCTCATCGGCATAGGTTTCGGTTTCTAAGAGCGTATCGTCATCGGCGTAGTAACTGACGCCCAGCGCATCGCCCCAATCTTCGGGATCAAATTCCGCCTCGCCTGCATCAGGCAGCCCAACCGCGCTGTTGTAGTAGAGTTTGCTGCTGCCATCGGGATTGGTGCGCGCCACCAACAGGCTGTAATTGCCACTGCTGCCCGAAGCGCGCAGCTCGCCGCGCTCACCCAGCCGCAGCGTAAGGGTATCACCCTTGCCGGCAAGGGTGTAGGCATAGTGGCGTCCGTTTGCCGAGACGGTGTTCTGCACCTTTAGGTCGCGCGCCGCTGCCGATTTAATCTGCACGCGGTCACGGTCTATGTTCAGATCAAGGCTTTGGCTGAGGTCTAGCTTGCTGGCAGTTAGCACGTTGCCCTGCTTGGCAAAGGTGAAGCTGGTCGCGGGATTGTTGCCGCGTGCCTTGCTGACCTGCACGGTGTATTTGCCGTTGGGCATGATGATTGTGGGTGCGCGGCGCGAGCCGATGGTGCGCGTGCGTCCGCGTTGATTGGTTACCTGCCTGATCTCGACATCGGGAATAGCATTGCTGAATGCGCCATCCACAAAGCGCAAAGTGCGCCCTTGCCCATCCGTGATGATGACATTCGCCTCGCCATTCAGTGAAAAGGTCAGTTTATCCACAGTGCCTGCTTTCTCCGCAGGGATATAGTCACCACAATAGGAGCAGGTGAAGCTCTCTTGATAGCGCGCTTCGAGCGGCACCACAATCAGCGATTGCGTTGTTTCATCACCTTCATAAAGTTCGGGCGGATCATTCGGGTTGGCGGCTGTGTTATAGCGCCAAGTGTTCGCCTCAATATCCACCTCGATAGCACGTTCTTCGTTCGGGAAGTTGTTATCGTAGATCAGGATGTCGTAGCGCGTGTCGCTCATTTGGCGGATGGCGTAGGGTGTTACAGCGTGTCCGCCAGAGCCATCCGGCTGATAGAAGGCGAGTGTGACAAGGTAATTTTCCTCAAAAGCGCCAATCAAGCCGCCCACTACTTCAGCAGGCGTCAGCGTAATGCGCGATCCGTAGACCTCATCCATCACTTGCAATTGGAACCAATAGGCGATCTCGCGCTGGAGTGCCTTGTTGCCGCGCAAGCGCAGTTTGTTGGGCAGCGCAGCGCCGAAGTCAGTCGCATCAAGCTGCTGCTCGAAAAAGACCAAGCTTAGGACCGCCATGCCCTCACAATGACCACCATCCATGTCGGCGTTTTCTTTCTTCATGAAGGCTGCCGCCGGCGCGGTCAATTTGCAGCCACCTTCGGCATTCACCGCGCCCGCACAGACGCGCTCCGCGCCAAAAATGCGGACCATCTCCACAGCGGTCAGGTTGGTGGGATTATCTTCATTCCCATAGTTCTGGAAGGCGAAACCATGTTCTTCGGGTCTAAAGCCAATATCAGCCAGAAGTTTGCCCTGCTGCGCGTGAAGGCTTTTGGCGGGTAGGCTGATTGCTAATGCCAGCATGAAGGTGAACGCGAGTGTGATTTTGATGAAACGCTGCATAGAAGCCATCCTTTCAGAGCGGCAACACAATGAAACTCTCTTTAGCATAATGCCGAATGACAACGATAGCAAGATAACATCTGTAAATAAGCGTATACGCCTGTGTTACACTTAAGGGCGTTAAAAGATACCCTAGAAAGACTAATCTCAAATGAGCAAGGACTCCGTTCGGGCGGCGTATGTGGCAGTGTGCTGCTTGCCTATTGTGCTTACCGCATGGTTTATTATGCAGCACGGCTTCAATGTCCCCTATTGGGATGAGTGGGATGCCAGCGCACCCATTGCAATCCACACCGCCGATGGCACGCTCTCACTGGAAATGCTGCTTATGCCGCATGGTCAACCGCGCATTTTCTTCACTAAGCTAACCGTCGCGCTCTCAACACTGCTCACAGGCTGGGATTCGCGCTTTGAAATGTGGGTGAGCTTTGGGCTGGCGCTGATCAGCTTAGGCATATTGATCGCAATTGCCAAGCGCACGCACGCGCCGAGCGCCTTTTGGTTGATGCTGCCTTTTGCACTACTCATCTTCTCGCTGCGCCAACGGCACAATTGGCTGATGGGCTTTCAGACGGTGTGGTTCTACATGCCCTTATTCACACTGGCTGCCTTGTGGGTGTTGGTGAGCCTCTCGGTTGGCTGGCGCGCCTTGCTGCTTATGATGCTATGCGCGGTTGGCGCCAGTTATGCCTATCTCAGTGGGATGGCGCTCTGGGTAGCGCTGCTGCCTGCCTTGTGGTTGCGTGGCTACCGCAATTGGCGGCACTATGCAGCGTGGATGGCAGCGGCAGCCGCCTGCATTGGGCTGTATTTCACCAACTATACCCTCATAGACGGCGGCTTGCGTGGTGCAGTCAGCCCGCTGGACTATTTAACCTATATACTGCTCTATTTAGGTGCGCCGCTCGTGTCAGAATCGGCAAATAGTGCTTTCTTAGCGCTAGCTCTAACAATTCTAGGGCTGCTGCTGGTCAGTTGGAACATACGCTATGCGTGGCAGCATATGCCGAAAGTGGCGCTGGCTGCACCAAGCGCGCTGTTGCTGCTGAGCCTTGCCGCAGGCGTTATCACAGCCATTGGGCGGGCAAAGTTTATGTTGGAAGAAGGCTTGGCGCAGCCGCTTTCATCACGCTATGTTTCGGCGAGCAATTATTTCTGGGTAGCGCTGCTGATCTTTGGCGCGATGGCAGCTTGGCAAGCGTTCGGCAAGCGGCAGTTCGCCATCGTTGGGCTGAATGCGGTTGCGCTAATTGTTGGTCTTATCTTCTACACATCGGCGAACTATGGTGTATTAACCCTGTATGATCAAGCGCCCTTCTCCACAGCACAATCACGGTGGTGCGCCTTAAACTACTTGCGTTTCCCAAGCCATCCGTGCCTTTACCGTGTATACCCTGTCCCGCAGAAACACTTTAGCACGATGCAAGCCTTGGCTGAACGGCGCCTAACCGTTTATGGTGATTGGTATACTGATTATGCGCCCGCAGATCAGCCTTTGTTGGCAAGCCTGCAACCCTTATATGGGCAAATGGACAGCCTGCCGGTATGGCGAACCGAAGCACCTGATTCGTTCAGCCTTTTGCAACATCCCGCCAGCGTTGCTGAGCAGTATTTGCAACTGCCCAACCGTGAGCGCGTCTTTTTCGAGGCAGCTATTTACGTGGATTTGACGAACCGCACCGCACATCCCGACATCCCGCAGACGGGCGCAAACTTTCGCCTAAGCATCCGCCAAGGGCGCACCATCCACACCCTTTATGAAGGCAGCTTTGATGTGAACCTTGAGACTGCACCCCTCCCGATCCGTGTTGACCTCAGCGCATGGCGCGGCAAGGCGGTTGTGTTGGTCTACGAGACATCGCTGCGCGAAGGCAACCCAAACTTTGCATGGGCAACCTGGCTAAATCCGCGCCTTGTTTCTGAGTAGGCGGTCATAAATGGCAGTGGGTATAATCCAACGTGAGAAGATTTGGCAAGACGTGGCTAATATGTGAAAGGATTTACCTAAAAATGCCTGTTCCAACCTTACAGGGCATCACCGCACAGATGATCAGCACGGCACGCCTAACCACACGGGTGCTGTTCAGCGGTGCTGCTGATGGCACGCCTGTGCTTTTTCTGCACGGTAACGCCTCATCTGCTACCTTTTGGGAAGAGACGATGTTAGCGCTGCCCGCGAGCTTTCGCGGCATCGCGCCTGATCTACGCGGCTATGGCGATGCGGATCGGGACAAGAAAATTGATGCCACACGCGGCATGGGCGACTGGGTGGATGACATCTGCGCCCTGCTTGATCACTTAGGCATTGCCAAAGCGCACGCCGTTGGGCATTCGCTGGGCGGCGGGCTGGTCTTTGCCCTGATGATGGATGCCTCTGAGCGTTTGTTGAGCGCAACCTTGGTCAATCCTGCCTCACCCTATGGCTTTGGCGGCACGAAAGATGTTCACGGCACGCCCTGCTACGCTGATTTCGCAGGGTCGGGCGGCGGCATTGTTAATCCAGAGTTCCCGCAGCGGATGGCAGCAGGCGATCGCGGTGAGGAGAATCCTGTCTCTGCGCCGCGTGTGGTGATGAACAACTTCTATTGGAAACCGCCTTTCCGCCCTGCCCGTGAGGAAGATTTGCTCAGTTCGCTGCTCTCGGAGCATGTCGGCATGGATGCCTATCCGGGTGATATGACGCCTTCGCCCAATTGGCCGGGGGCTGCGCCGGGTGTGTACGGTCCGATCAATGCCAGTTCGCCTAAGTATGTGGGTGATGTCTCGCGGTTGTATCGGGCGTCGCACAAAGTCTCGGTGTTGTGGGTGCGCGGCAGTCATGATCAGATTGTGGCGGATAATTCCTTGTTTGATCTCGGCACGCTGGGCGCGTTGGGCGCTGTGCCGGGCTATCCGGGCGGGGAGGTTTTCCCGCCACAGCCGATGGTCAGCCAGACGCGCCATGTGTTGGAGCAGTATGCCGCAGCAGGCGGCACTTTCCGCGAAGTGGTGCTTGAGGAGACGGGACACACGCCCTACATCGAAAAGCCCGCCGAATTCAATGCGCTGTTACACGGGCATTTGGCAAGCACCTAAGACAGGCAGCAAAAAACCCCTCGCCGTTTGGTGAGGGGTTTTTGTTAAGGCACTAGCCTAGTTTACTGGGAAACCGTCCAGGTCTCGATGTTCCAGAACAGTTCGTTCGGGTAGGGGTCGAAGCCGTTCACGTTGGCGCGAGCAGCGTACTGACCGTTGATCACGAACATCGGGATGTAGGGCAGTTCTTCTTGGAAGAGCTTCTGCAACTCGTAGTAGTAGACGTTGCGTGCTTCGTCCGTGCAGCCTTCTGCCGAGAGACCGCCTTGCAGCAGTTCATCCACGCGTGGGTTGCTCCAGCTGGTGAAGTTGCTGCCGCTGCCCACCACGTCTGAGGAACGGGCGAAAAGCTGGGTCTGGTCGGGGTCTGCCGGGTAGCCGTTCAACCAACCGAGGATGAAGGCGTCGTAGGTCTGGCTGCGGAAGCGCTCAATCAAGACGTTGAAGTCAATCGTCTGGAAGTCCACTTCGATACCGACCTGCGCCAACTGATCCTTCACGATGGTGCCGATTGCTTCACGGCGGGTGTTGCCCTGGTTGGTGAACAGGGTGAAGCTGAAGCGGGTGCCATCCTTGACGAGGATACCATCTGCGCCGGGCGTCCAGCCTGCCTCAGCCAGCAGTGCCTTAGCAGCTTCTGGATCGTAAGGGATGGGCTGGAGGTCGGGGTCGGTCCCCCAGGAGGTTGGGATCAAGTTGGCAGCCATGCGCGTGCCTTCCCCAAAGACGGCACCCTTCACGATGCTATCTACGTCAATGGCGCGGGCGATTGCCTGGCGCACCTTGATATCACCAAAGAGTGGGTGGCTGCCCTGATCAATTGGGTTGCCGTCGGCATCCAAGCCGTTCTGCGGGTTGGTTGGGTCGGCAAAGTTCAGTGCAAGGTAGTCCCAAGAGGTGCCGGGGAAGTCCAAAACGTTAACTTCACCACGATCTTCGGCATCCTTGATGTCTGAGCGGCGGTTTACAGGCGCGCCATCGATCAGATTGGTCTCGCCGGCGAGGAATTGCTCAACCAGGACGGTCTGATCGGGCACGACTTTGTAGATAAAGCCATCCAGCTTGACGGCGCCGTACTGGTAGTCAGGGTTCGCTACGAGGCTGGTCTGATCGCCAACGCGGAACTCGTTGAACTTGAAGCGACCGGAGGTGACGGTTGGCGCAGTGTTGAAGGGCAGATCGCGCAGTGCCTCTGGTGCGGTCTCAGCATAGATGTGCGACGGCACGAAGGGCAGGGCGCTGTTGGCAAGCACGCGGCAGCTTGGCACCTTGTGGGTGACCACGAGGGTATAGTCGTCGGGCGCTTCCACACTCTCGATCAAACCTGCGTAGAAGGTCAGGAACGAATTGGTGGCTTCGTTCTGTGCCACTTCCCACGAGAACAGGTAATCTTTTGCGGTGATCTCGGTACCGTCCGTCCACTTGGCGCCCTTCACAAGTTTGAAGGTGACGGTACGACCATCTTCGCTGATCGTCCAGTCCTCAGCCATTGCGCCCGGCACGCCCTTGGCGATGCTCTGTGCAACGGGATCGGTGCCCAGCAAACCAACAAACATGCGACCCACAACGCGGGAGCAGGCAGTATCGTTGCAAAACAGTGGGCTGAAGGTGTTGGGTCCGCTGCCGAAGGTGGCTTCGATCACCACACCGCCGCCGCCCTGTGCATTGCTGGCTACGGGCAGCGCAGAGAAGATGAGCGCGAATGCCGCACCCACGAGAAACAATTTGACGAGATTCTTCATTTGGCACTAATCCTTTTATATCTAGTTGCCTGACGGCAACATCGAAAGATGCTGCTTAAAGGCTATTCTAACTTGCCCTTTAGCGATTTACAAAATTTGCGGGCGGCAATTTAACTAATGTTTGGTAGGAATGATGCCGAAAACGGCATTTTTTGTGCAAAATGACTAAACATCCGCGCCTGTGTTACAATGACAAGCACGCCTTGCACGGCACAGGCTTGAGAAAGAAAGGAAATATAGGCTATGCCAACGAGACAATCCGCGTGGATGGCACGCACGCCGCTGCTCTTGATTGCGGTGCTAGTGATCGCCGCCTGCAATACGGGCGTGCCGCGTGATGAAAGCACTGCCAATCTGCTGCCAAACCTGAGCGGCTATACTGTCGAGAACACACTCAATATCACTGATGCGCTGACTAAGGCGGGCGCCGGCGCCGCCCTTGCCGGTGGGCAGGTGCAGTTTGCTGCTGCCGTCGGTGTGATCGGGAACTATGTAGGTTGTTTACAGCAGGCTGGCGCCATTGAGGGGCGCACCTACATTCAGCAGGGCAATCCGCTCAAATCGGGCTTGATCATGATCATCAACCGCAACAAGCTCACCGATCCACAAACGCTGCTTGGCTGTGCCATTCCACAAGCACCGGATATGCTAGAGCCACCTGAATATGGCTTCTGTGCGAATGTCTATACGCTGCGGAAAGATAACAACGAGTTCTATATCATGTATGCAGCCTCCAGCCCACAGGTTTGTCAGGCATTTTGCAGCGCTTTGGAAGGCTGCCAATAACACTGCGCGTAGGGTGAGCTATAGCGCTCACCCTGCACAACCGATATAAATTTAGCGCAATGTACGAACAGAATGGGACTTTTCATGGGACGGCTTTTACGGGTACATCCTTGCCCAGTGTGTAATTATCATGTCGAAGAAACGCTGCACGAGGGTAACAGCGGCATTGACCCAATGTTCCTCCGCAATCATTATGCGTTGGCAATTTGTGTAGATTGCCAGCACGTGGTTTCTGTGTTGGTGCCAAACAGCGATCAGGAGACGCAAAGCGCCCTTCGCACTGCACGCAGCGATCTGATTCAAATGGAAGCGGACGCCGTCGTTGGCGACAAACGGGCGCTCGATCTGCTGCCGCTCTTTCGGGCTGCGCTGGATGCCTTTGATGACAACGTGCCAGCCGCCGTCAGCGCCTGCACCCACTGCGGCAGCGGGCGTATTCAGCTTGTTGGCACAGATGACAGCCGCCTTTATGATATACAGCGGGCTTGGGTGCGCTGCCCGCGCTGTGAAGAAGGGCGCTTGCTGGTTGAAACTGTTG
Organism: Anaerolineae bacterium; assembly: GCA_034432555.1. GTDB lineage: Bacteria > Chloroflexota > Anaerolineae > Aggregatilineales > UBA2796 > CP2-2F. The sequence goes on along the minus strand of DAOUBW010000013.1, from coordinate 207,552 downwards.
GTACGTGGGATTAAAGCAACGCTATAGGTAGGCTTTCATGCTGGATTTGATCGGTAAGCCATTCGGGCAACATGGACAGTATATAATCACCGCGCTGCTTGGTGAAGGCGGCATGGCGGCGGTTTTCCGCGCACAGCAGCTTTCCGTCAAACGCGATGTGGCGATCAAGGTCATCAAAACGGGCTTGCTCAATGTGAGCGAATTTGCCCGCCGTTTTGAACGCGAGGCAGAGACCGTCGCCGCCCTTGATCATATTCACATCCTCAAGGTGTTTGATTACGGTCAGCAAGGCGATATGGTCTACCTTGTGATGCAGTTGCTCAGCGGTGGCAGCCTTGCCGATCTGATCATGCGCAGTGGTGGGCTATCGGTAACACAGACATCGCAGTTGCTTAACCAAATGGCAGCCGCGCTGGATTATGCACACGGGCAGAGCATTGTTCACCGCGATATGAAGCCACACAATGTGCTGCTCGATCAACAAGGCAACGCCTTCCTGACCGATTTTGGGATCGCCAAACTGCGGAATACTAGTGGCACGGCGCTAACGCAGAGTGGCGGCACACTTGGCACGCCGGCTTATATGTCGCCTGAGCAGTGGCGTGGTGAGGCAGTCGATGCACGCGCTGATATTTATGCGCTAGGCATCATTGTGTTTGAGATGCTGACTGGGCGCGTGCCGTTTGAAGGCGATACAGCCTTTGGCTTGATGCACAAGCATGTTTATGAACCTATTCCGCCCATCCGCGATATAAAGCCCGACTTGCCGCTCAGCGTTGAGCGTGTCATCAATAAAGCGCTTGCCAAAGACAAAGAGCAGCGCTTTGAATCAGCGGGCGCTTTGGCGGCAGCTTTTCAGCAAGCCATCTCGGATGATGGCTGGGATGAGAACCGCACGCCAGAGGCAGTTATCGCTGCGCCGCGCAGCACAATCCGCCTCACAACATCACCCGCGCCCGTTGCGGAAAGCGCGCCCGAGCCGCCAAGCGCAGCGCGCCGCACCAATCTACCCGTCCTGTTGCTGGCAGCCGTCCTTGTGCTTGCTCTGATCGGCATTGGTGCATTTCTGCTTTCGCAGAACAACGCTACCGCTGAGGCAACCAACACGGCACAAGCGCTGATCGCAGCCCAAGCCAGCCAGACCGCTGCCGCGCCGACGTTTACCGATGTGCCATCCGCCACAGCCACTCTAACGCCGAGTGCCACCGCCAGCCCGACTGTCACACCAAGTATGACTGCCAGCGCGACCGCTACCCTCACTGCGACGCTCACCGCCACAGCGACGGCAAGCCTGACGGCAACACCGACCCTTACCGCAACCCTCACCGCCAGCCCCACCCTTACCAACACACCCACAGAGACGCCGACAGTAACACCGCTGCCTTTGCCCACTGCCTTTGGTGGTGGCAGCAGCCGCATCATTTTCACTACCAGCCGCGATGGCAACCAAGAGATTTACAGCGTTGAGGCAAACGGCAGAGAAGCGCGCAACCTGACCCGCAATCCCTTTGATGACTACAGCCCAGCCTTTTCACCCGATGGAACGCGCGTTGTCTTTGTTTCTACACGCGGCGGCGGACGCCAACTGTTCCTCATGGACGCTGACGGCGGCAATGTGCAGCAGCTTACCCGCGAACGCGCCGAAAACTATGATGCGGCGTGGTCGCCCGATGGTAAGCAGATTGTGTATGTTTCCACCCGTGATAGACGCCGCAACATTTACCTAATCAACGCTGATGGTAGCAACCTTGAGGATCCAATTCGCCTGACCGACGTGCAGGCAACCGATGAGCGTCCTTTGTTCTCGCCTGATGGCACGCAAATCGCCTTTATTTCAGATCGAAGTGGGACGCGCCAAATGTGGCTGATGAATGCCGATGGCAGCGATCCGCGCCAACTGACGCAGCCGCCTGCCACAGTCCGTTATTTTGCGTGGTCGCCGAGTGGCACGCAGATCGTCATCAGCCAGAATCGCGGCGAGAACCGTTCACAACTTTATGTGATGCCTGCTGCGCCAACCGCCAAAGATGCCATGCAGCGCCTCACAAACGATCTCGGCAATCATATTCAGCCTGTCTGGTCGGTGGATGGTCAGCATATCATCTATCTGTCTAATTTTGGGCTATCCGCAGCGGCACAGCGCTATAACCTGTGGATAGTGGATCGGCAAGGCGGCACGGCACGCCAAGTAACACGTGAGACGATTGATAACATTCCCGATGCGCGCATTGATTGGCAGCCCTAGCCTGCAATGCGCCTAAAATAATCGTTTGAAAACTAGAGGAGAGCATTTTTTGCCATGACAGATTCACCTGCGGCAGCACACCTACCTGAAGATCGGCGGTTGTGGTATCACAACCTGACGCGCGCCCTGTTGGATAGCTACCCTTTGGCAGCGTTGCCCATCAGCAGTTTTACGACGCACCTAGCACGCCTAGAGCGTGCCGTTGGTGAAGGGGAAGCCTATGACGCGGCGCTCAGCCAAGATACAGAGTGCGATCCGCACTCCTGCCTCCGCAGCTTGCTGGTTGAGGATGTGCAACGGGCTGCCGATCTGCTGCGCCCGCACTTTAACGCTGAGTGGTCGTCTGGTGTGGTCAGTGTAGACCTTTCGCCGCTGGAAGCTGAAGAACCTGCTGCACGCCTAGAGGCTGCCCGCAGCCTTTTCCACCTGATTGATCGTCCGAATGTGCTGATCAAATTGCCCGCGCAGCCTGAGCTACTGACAATCTTTGAGCAAATGCTCTACGAAGGCATCAACGTCCATTGTACGCATGTTTACAACGCTGCCACTTATGAAGCGGTCGCCGAGTGCTATCTGCGCGCTTTAGAGCGCCGCGCCCTTGAAGAATTGCCCTTAGGTGGCGTTTTTTCGGTGATCGGCTTTCATATCAGTGCGGTAGATGAGGTAGTAGACCGCCAACTGCAAAACAACATCCGTGCAGCGCAAGCGCGCAGCGAGTTGGCGCGTGTATCTGCCAATGCCGACCTGCTCGGTAAGATCGGTGTGGCGAATGCCAACAACGTCTACCGCCGCAGCCGCGATATTTTCAACAGCGAGCGCTTTGCGCGTTTGCGCGCCAAAGGTGCGCTGCCACAGCGCTTGCTGTGGACGGATATTGCGCCGATTAGCCCACTCCAAGCGCCGACACATTACATTGAATGCCTAAATCACGCTGAGGCACTGCTGCTGCTTGAACCGGAACTTCTTGAGAGCCTAGGCGAAGGCGAAAATGACGCTATGCCGCGCACGGCTGCCTTGCGCGAAGCGCCGGAAGTGCTAACGCGCCTTGCCGCCGTCGGCATTGATCTGGATTTGGTGGCGCGCCAGTTGCAAGGCGATGCTGAGGAACTCTACGAAGACGCCTTCACCAAGCTGATCGCACGGGTGGATGGAAAGCGCAAGCTGCTCTCCAGCGGCTTCATTCGCCGCCAAACCCTGATCTTAGGGCAGTATCAAACGCCTGTGGAAACAGAGCTGCGCCGCCTGCGCGCCCAAAAGAGCATTACGCGCACTTGGGCAGGCGATGCCAGCCTGTGGACAGACGCGCCGGATGAGGCTGCCTTGATCGAAAGGCGCTTGGGCTGGCTGACCTTACCAACAGACGGACGCATTGATTTGGCGCGGCTGCGCGCTGCCCGCGATGAATCACAGCGCGAAGGCTGGCAGCATATTGTGATGTTGGGGATGGGCGGCGCTAACATCACTGCCGAGACGCTCTATGCTATCTTTGGGCAACAAGCAGGCTTTCCCGCTTTGCTGACGCTGGACAGCACCGATCCGATGGCTATCCGTGATGTGGCAGCACAGATCGATCTCTCGCGGACGTGCTTTGTCGTCGCCAGCAAATCTGGCAGCACGCTGGAAACGCTTGCCATGCTGCACTACTTCTATGCGGGCTGTGCGGAGGTGACCACACAGCCCGGCGCCCACTTCATCGCCATCACCGATCCTGATACGCCATTGGCAGATGAGGCGCAAAAGCTCGCTTTCCGCGCCATCTACTATAATCCGACCGATATGGCAGGGCGCTACGCCACACTCAGCTATTTCGGCACGCTGCCCGCCGCGCTGCTTGGCTTGGACTTTGAACACCTGTTAGAGCGTGCCGCTGAAATGGCTTTGGCGTGCGGCGCAAACGTCATGGGCAATAATCATCCCGGCTTGTGGCTTGGCACGGTGATGGGCGTGCTGGCACGGCGCGGCTTAGATAAGCTGACGCTGCTATGTAGCCCTGAGATTGCCTCATTTGGCGCATGGGCAGAACAGCTCATCGCTGAGAGCAGCGGCAAAGAGGATAAGGGGATCATCCCAATCAGCGGAGGCACCATCGGTTTGCCGCACGACTACGATGATGATCGCCTAATGGTTTATCTGCGTGTGGATGGCAGCTCACATAACCCTGATGAGGCTGTGCAAATGTTGCAAGAGGCGGGGCATCCGCTGGTCATCCTTAATTTGCGGGATGTCTACGACATTGGGGCAGAATTCTTCCGCTGGCAGTTTGCAGCAGCGGCGGCAGGCATTGTCTTGGGCATTAATCCGTTTGATGAACCAGCCGTTGAGGAGAGCAAACAGAACACACAACGCCTGCTAGATGCCTATGTGGAGCAGGGGCAACTGCCCGAAGCACCGCCTGCTTTTACTGAAGACGGGGTGCGCCTTTTTGCCGATGAAAGCACGGCTGCCTTACTCAACCAACTGCGGCTGCAACAGTCCTTTCATACGACCGAACTCAGTGGTATGATCGCTGCGTTCTTGCGCTTGGCGCGCTCTGGAGATTATGTCGGTTTGCTGGCATACCTGCCGCCACGCCCTGAACATCTGGCAGCGCTGGAGGATTTTCGGCGGCAGCTTCGGCACGTTTTGCAGCGCGCCGTCACACTTGGTCTCGGTCCGCGCTATCTGCATTCGACAGGGCAGCTTCACAAGGCAGGCTGTGATAAGGGCGTGTTCATCCAGTTCACTGTAGATGATCCTGAACCGCTGCCGATCCCGAACATGCCGTTTAGCTTCAGCGTATTGAAGCAAGCGCAGGCAGCAGGCGATTATGAGGCACTGCAAGGGCGCGGCAGACGGATTATTCGGCTGCATTTGGGCGCAGATGTTGGTGCAGGTTTGGCAAAATTCCACGCTGCGATTGAGGCAATTGCCGCTAAGCGGAGGTAGGCTATGTGGCGTTGCGCCCTACACGCAGCAGGGTGGCGATTAAGCTGAGTGAGTCGCGTGGGTCGTTGCCGAGATAGTAGCCCGGCACCTGATCGCGCAGGCTTGGATCGGTATCAAAAGCGCGTCCGCCATAGCCAAACAGCGGCGGATTGGGTCTACCGCCTTCTGCCAGCAAGCCTTGCACTTGGCGCAGTGCCAGTGCTGAGGCGGCAGTGTTGGCGGAGAGGCAGATCATGGCGGCGCGCTCTTGTAAGGCGGTCTGCACAATGTCCTCAACTGGCACGTCTTGCCCAAGATAGACCGCGTTAAAGCCTTGCTGGCGCAGCATCACGGCGAAGATGAGCGCGCCGATCTCGTGGCGTTCGCCGGGCGCGCAGCCAACCATAATCATGGGCATATCGTGGCGGTGTAAGTAGGCTTGCAGTAAGCCAAGCAGCCGCCCGCGCAAGTAGGTCGTCGCGTAATGCTCAATGGAGATGGAGATTTCGCCGCGATGCCACATCTCACCGATTTCGATCAGCGCGGGCGTGATTAGCTCAACATAGACAGTGGACATGGTGTACAGCACGAATGCCTGTTCAATGACCTCGTCGGCACGGTTGTTATCAAGGCTGACGAGTGCTTGTACCAGTGGCTGCACAAAATCGGAGGGCGGCAGCGGCGCATTACGGGTTGGCTGTGGCAGTGCGTCTTGCGGATCAATGTAGATGAGTTCGCCGCTGTGCCGCGCCGAATCCAGCAGGGCAACCACGCGGCTGATCGTCATACCGTCGTTCATTTGCTGGCGCACCCAGCGCAGCAGGGCAATATCACGGTCGGAATAGAGGCGGTAGCCGCTGGCGGTCCGTTTTGGCTCCACCAGCATATAGCGGCGTTCCCAGGCGCGCAGCGTTGCGGCAGAAATACCGGTCTGCTGCTCCACAGCCTTCATGTTATAGATGGGTTCGTCGGAATAGTCTTCGAGCTGCCGCCGCATTTTTAGATAACGCTTGTCCACTTTTTGTCTAAGTTAAGGATCATTGTAAATCGCACTGATCGCCTTGTCAAGCAAGCAGCTCAGCCTGCCGCGCTGACCTCGACGCGCTCAATCTTTGCGCCAAGCGCACTGAGCTTTTGTTCGACACGCTCATAGCCGCGATCAATGTGGTGGATGTTGCCGATCACAGTCGTGCCACGCGCACACAGCGCCGCCAACAGTAAGGTGATGCCGGCGCGAATATCCGGACTGCTGATGGTGAGATCGCCGTGCAGCGGCGTATGCCCTTGCACCAATGCGCGGTGCGGATCGCACAGCACAATGCGCGCGCCCATGCTTGCCAGCTTATCGGTGAAGAACAAGCGCCCGTCGTACATCCACTCGTGGAACATCACGGCGCCGGAGGACTGCGTAGCAACCAGCAGGGCGATGCTGAGCAAATCCGAAGGGAACGCAGGCCAAGGCTGCGCCTTGATGACAGGAATGCGGTTGCCAAAGTCATTCTGGACGCGCATTGACTGCCCACGCGGCACAAAAACATCTTCGCCGCGCACTTCCCAGACCACGCCTAGCTTGTTATACACCAACTCAATCATGGTGAGGTGCTGCGGATCGGCGTTCTTGATCAACACCTCGCCGCCCGTGACTGCCGCGGCGCCGATGTAGCTCGCCACCTCAATGTAATCGGCGCCAACCCGAAAGGTGCCACCGCCCAAGCGATCCACGCCTTGAATGGTGATCTGGTTAGAGCCAATGCCTTCCATTGGCACGCCAAGCATCACCAACAGGTTGCACAAATCTTGCACATGTGGTTCGCTTGCCGCGTTACGGATAATCGTTGTGCCCTTGGCGCGTGCCGCTGCCATGACTGCATTTTCAGTGGCAGTGACGCTTGCCTCATCCAACAGGATGTTTGCGCCCTGCAAGCCATCCGCGTTCATGTGGAAGCCGTGTTCCACCGTCACGGTCACGCCCAGTTTTTGGAGCGCGATCAGGTGTGTATCCAGCCGCCGCCGCCCGATCACATCACCGCCGGGCAGCGGCAGCGAAACAGCGCCCAATCTGCCAAGCAGCGCGCCCGCCAGCACAATGCTGGCACGCAACTTCTGCGAAAGCTGCGGATTAACGCGGTGTGTGTGCAAATTTTCGGCGTGAATGGTCATTCTGCGCGCCGACTCGTCATAGGCAACGGCTGCGCCAAGCCCACGCAAAATATCTGCCATCACGCGCACATCAGAGATGCTCGGCACATTGGTGAGGGTGACGGGCTGATCGGTCAGCAGGCAGGCTGCCATCAGCTTGATCACGGAGTTCTTGTTGCCGCCAACCTCAAGGCTGCCGTTAAGTGCGTAGCCGCCTTCAATGATGAACTGCTGCATAGTTGCCTACGATTCTTTATGAAAATGCTCAATCCACCATGCCGTTTGCACGTGATCCGTGCCGATGCCCACACGCCCAACGTAATGCGGTGCGCTTGACTCTGCACCGATGAAGCGCCCACCCACAATGCCAACCACAAAGGCAAGGTTTGCTTCTGCCGCCACCTCGAAAATGCGCGGATCAAACTCTCTGCCACGCCTGTAAACCGCGCCATACGGCACGATCAAGGTCAGTGGTGCGCGCCCGGTCCCCTCAGCAATCCATTGGGCAGATTCAACGATTTCCTCGCGCAAATCTGCCATAGAGAGCGGCGGTAGCAGGCTGTGATGTGTGGTGTGCGTGTCCAACTCCCAACCGCGCTCAACCAACTCGCGCAGTTGCGCCCACGCCTTCGGGCTGCGCGTTGGCGAATGGCGGGTGACTACACCGAACACACCGCGATAGCCTACCTTGTCCACCTCGTCCGCCATCGCCAAAAAGTATGGCTGAATGTAGTTGGAGGCGATGTCATCAATGGTGATGATAATGGGCTTTTCGGGTAGGGCGCTTTTGCCTTCCAGCGCGCTCAGCAAGTCCGCGTAGCTAACGCTTTCATAGCCTTCATCACGCAGCCATGCCAAAATGCGCGGCATCTTCCAACGGTCTTTGGTATGGAACATCAGTGTAGGCGGCACGCGAAAGGGTATCTTTTCCGCGCTGCTGATCAGGTTAGGCAGCGCGGCACCCAGCGCAGAGATGCCTAACAGGCTCAGGAAGGCACGGCGCGTCATCGGTGAGGATCGGCGTATAGTCACAAGAAACTCCGCAAGATAGCTTAACACACGCGGAAATTATAGCGTGCCTGCCCGTGAACGCTACCTATGGCTGCCCTCACTAACCACAAGCCGTTCCATACACGCTTCACTTGAGCTATACTGTGCGGCAGGCTTGAGACGTCTAAGAGGAAGTGACAGATGAACCCACAAAGCCCCTTTGGGCATGTGCCACGCCGTATCCTGAATATCGTCGTGATTGTGTTAGGCGTGATCGGCATTTTCATCGCCAACAGCCTAAATTGGTCAGGCGTGCAGGCGTTCCTGCTGGTCAGCATCATGATCATTGTTGGGCTGTTCATCATCGCCGGACTCTACCCAAAGAAAGGCTAAAGCACCCTTGCCACAGCGCGTCATTTTCATGGGGACACCCGATTTCGCCGTGCCGCCGTTGCAAGCCTTGCTCAGGGCGCCCGATTTTCAGGTGGTGTGCGTCGTCACCCAGCCGGATCGCCCTTCGGGACGTGGGCAAAAACTGCAAGCGCCGCCGGTGAAACAGGTGGCAGCCGCGCATGGCGTGCCACTTTTGCAGCCACAAAAACTACGGGAAGTAGGCGTTTTTGAGCAGCTTCAGGCATACGACCCTGATCTGATTGTGGTGGCAGCCTTCGGGCAGATTCTGCGCCAAAATGTGCTGGATTTGCCGCGCTATGGCTGCATTAACGTCCACGCCTCGCTACTGCCGCGTTGGCGTGGTGCGGCGCCGATTCAGGCTGCCATTCGCGCTGGCGATTCGGAGACGGGCATTACCATCATGCAGATGGACGCCGGGCTGGATACAGGTGCGCTGCTGCGTGCGCGGTCTGTTCCCATCGCGCCGAACGAGACGGGGCAAACGCTGCACGATAAGTTGGCGGCACTCGGCGGCGATCTGTTGATCGAGACGCTGCGCGATTATCTAAGTGGCAGCCTGACGCCGCAGCCACAAGACGACAGCCTACACACCTACGCGCCGATGCTCAAAAAGGAAGACGGGCAGATCAATTGGGCAGCGCCCGCCGCCGAGATTGCTCGTCAGGTACGCGCTTACTATCCCTACCCGATTGCGTATAGCTATTGGGATGGGCAACTGCTCAAAATTCTGCCCAATGGCGCGCCCGATTCAGTCACGGTGCAAGTGGGCAGTGCCGCGGTGGGCAAGGTGATCGCCTCGGCGGAAGGCATCGCGGTTGGCACGGGCAGCGGGCTTTACCTGCCGCAAAAAGTGCAGCTCGCAAGCAAAGCCGCGCAGCCGATAGGCGCCTTTCTGAACGGGCACGGTGCAATTCTCGGAGCGCAGTTGGGCTAGGCTATTTGTTGATCGCCTTGATGGTGTAGACAATATCGCCGTCGGGTGCTTTAACGGTCACCTTATCGCCAAGTTTGCGCCCGATGAGCGCTTTGCCAAGCGGACTCTCGTTGGAGATTTTGCCCTCACGCGGATTTGCCTCTGCCTGACCAACGATCTGGAACGTTTCCTGCGTGCGCTTGCCTTTCTCTTGAATGGTGACGCGATTACCGAGCTTGATGACGCCCTGTGGCGCATCTTCGTTTTCCTCGATAATTTGCGCGTTACTCAGGATGTTCTCAAGGCGCAGAATCTCACCCTCGAGAAACGACTGCTCGTTCTTGGCATCGTCATATTCGGCGTTTTCGGTTAGCTCACCGCCTTCTGAAAGCGCCTGATGCAAACGTTCCGCCACAGCAGGGCGCCGCACATTCCGCAGATAGGCGAGCTTTTCTTCAAGTTCGCGTAACCCTTCTGCTGTTAGATATTGCGGTTGATCGGACATGATGGACTCCTTTAGTTTGCTTCAAAAGAGTATTAAACGCTTAGCCCTTCACTTCAAAAGGGGATATAGCTAAGGGTGTGCAAAGTGTGGGTGCGGAAATACACACCATCCATTTTACGAACATGCCATCCAAGAAAATAAAATCGCCTCTGATATGGCGATAGCATAAATCAAATATACGGCGCAGCATTGAGAGAGGTGCGCGCTGCATGTCTATAATTGTAATTCTATGCAATATAGGCTAAAAATCAAGTACAAATGCCCAACAAATTGAAGGATATGACATGCTTGTACAAAATTTCCACATGCGCCATTTCGGACTATATCTGTTGTTAAGCATAGTCGCTTTGGCGATGCCTTTCAGCGCAGCCGCGCAAAGATCGCGTGAAGTGACTGTTTTTGCAGCTGCCACGCTGCGCGAAGCGTTCAGCGAGATCGCGGCACAGTTTGAGGCAGCTAACGACGGCGTGCGCGTCGTGCTGAACTTTAACAACTCTGCCATCCTTGCCACACAAATCGCTGAAGGGGCGCCTGCTGATGTATTCGCCAGCGCCAACCTGCGCCAAATGAACCTGTTGGTGGAAGAATCGCTCACCGCCGATCAGGTGGAAGTGTTTGCCAGCAATCGGCTTGTAATCATTGTGCCAAAAGACAATCCCGCCCAGATTGAAACCTTGCGCGACCTTGCCAAGCCCAACGTCAAGCTGATCCTGCCCATTGCGAGTTCGCCCGCCCGCGAGTATACCGAGACAACTCTTGAAAAATTAGCAGCACTGCCCGACTATGGTGAGCGTTACCGTCAGGCAGTCTTGGCGAACCTCGTCTCGGAAGAACAAAACGTGCGGCAAGTGATCGCTAAAATTGCGCTGGGCGAAGGTGATGCAACCATCCTCTATCCATCGGATATTTCGCCCGAAGTGGCAGAGTCAGTAACCACTATTGAGATTCCTGATGAAGTGAACACTTTTGCCACCTTTCCCATCGCTGCCCTTAAAAACGCCGCCGAGCCACAACTCGCCCGTGCATTCGTAGCATTTGTGCTGAGTGAGGAAGGGCAAGCTATCCTGACGAAGTGGAACTTCTTGCCACCGCCTGATCCAGTGCCTGCCGCAACGGCTGAGCCAACCGTCACCCCTAACCGCTAGGCATCTGATGCGTCGCTACTTGCTTGTAGGCAATATTGCGTTGTGGTCGGCAAGTGCGGCAGCACTGTGCTTGTTCGCCTTACCGCTGATGGTTTTGGCGGTGCGCGGTATTGGCAGCCGCGGCTGGGAAGGCACTTCGGCAGAGGCAGTTCAGAACGCTGTGCTGCTCAGCCTGTTCACCACAGCCATCACGCTTGGGCTAGCGTTGCTCTTTGGCACGCCGCTTGCCTATCTGTTGGCGCGGCGGCGCTTCGCCTTACGCCGCGCCTTGCTGATCCTGCTCCAAATGCCGATCATCATGCCGCCTTCGGTAGCAGGGTTGGCATTGCTGATCACCTTTGGCAGGCGCGGTACATTCGGTGGTATCCTCTCAGAGCTGGGCATCAACTTGCCCTTTACGACCGCTGCTGTGATCGTTGCCCAAACTTTTGTGGCGGCGCCTTTTTATATCCGTGCGGCAATGGTCGGCTTTCAGGGGGTGCCACATGAGTTGGAGGCGGCGGCGCGTGTGGATGGCGCAGATGGACTGACGCTGTTTCGCCTGATCACCTTGCCGCTTGCCATGCGTGGGTTGGGCGCGGGCGCCACGCTATGCTGGACACGCGCACTGGGTGAGTTCGGCGCGACGATCCTCTTTGCGGGCAGCCTCAGTGGGCGCACGCAGACCATGCCGCTGTTAATCTACGGCATTTTCGAGCGCGATCTGAACGCTGCCCTTTGGGCGAGTTTGATCCTCGCCGCCATCGCTTTTTTCAGCTTATTGGCGGCGAGCCTGCTAATGCGGAAAGAAACGAACGACACCGAGATGCCCTTGTGAGGGCTATTCGTCTAGGGCGGCGGGTGCTGCCTCATCGGCGGCGCTGCTGATCAGGCTGGCGGGCAGTGCCGCGCTGTTCTCGCGGATGAGCATCTCAATCTCATAGGCAACCGCGGGATTTTCGCGCAGATACTGCTTGGCATTCTCGCGCCCTTGCCCTAACATGCCGTCCTTAAAGCGGAAGAACGCGCCGCGCTTATCAATGATGCCCATGCTCACGCCCAGATCGAGAATATCACCGGACTTGCTGATGCCCTCGTTGTACATGATGTCGAACTCAGCTTGGCGGAAAGGCGGCGCTACCTTGTTCTTGGTCACCTTAACACGGGTGCGGTTGCCCACCACTTCTTCGCCCTGCTTGATCGCCTGAATTTTGCGGATATCAAGGCGCACGCTGGCATAGAACTTCAAAGCACGCCCGCCGGTTGTTGTTTCCGGGGAGCCGAACATAATACCGATTTTCTCACGAAGCTGGTTGGTGAAAATCATGGCAGTATCGGTATTCTTGATGGCACCCACCAATTTACGGAGTGCCTGACTCATCAAGCGTGCCTGCAATCCAACAAATGAGTCGCCCATCTCGCCCTCGATCTCATTTTTTGGCACCAAGGCTGCCACACTATCCAGCACCACCACATCCAGCGCACCAGAGCGCACCAACGCCTCTGTGATCTCCAGCGCCTGCTCCGCCGTATCCGGCTGCGCGATATAGAGATTGCCAACATCCACACCCAGCCGCTCGGCATAGATTGGATCAAGGGCGTGTTCCATATCCACAAAGGCACAAATGCCGCCGCGTGCCTGCGCCTCTGCGATGGTGTGTAAGCAGAGCGTCGTTTTGCCGCTGCTTTCGGGCCCGTAAATCTCGGTGATGCGCCCGCGTGGTAAGCCGCCAATGCCGAGTGCCAAATCAACAGCGAGCGAGCCAGTCGGCACGATGTTCACGCGCAGATGTTGGGCATCGCCCAAGCGCATGATGGTGCCTTCGCCAAAGCGTTTGGTCAGCTCTTGCAGGGTCTTTTCAATCGCCTGATCACGTGGGCTGGAATCTTGGGCATCAGCCGATGGCGCGGCAGGTTTTTCTTTGGGTTGTTTAGGTTCTCTCGGCACGGTTAGCTCTCTCGCAGTCAATCGCAATTGTGGAACGAACGTTCTATGAGGATAGCGCGAATCGTGCAGAAAGTCAAGTGAGAGGTGGGGTGGGGAATGGTCAATTTTGCCGCGATAGCCGCTTGCGGCAAGTGTTTGCGGCAGCCCACACCCACTTTTGCCAATTGTGCCTTCTCTTTGGCATAATAGTGCGCTTAGAATAGCGTTTGGCTGAGCGCCCTCAGCTCAGCGACGCCTAACGACATTTTCGCGCACAACTAAGGAGCAAATTTAAGCTATGGAGTTCTTCATCGAAAACGCACGGTGGATTGTTGCCATCGTGGCTGTGGGCGGGCTTGCCTTTGCCTTCCGCCAACGGGCGTGGGTTATGCAGCAAAATCCCGGCAACGACACCATGCAGAAGATCGCGGCGGCTGTCCAGCAAGGCGCAGCGGCATTCTTGCGCCGTGAATATTTTTACGTGGCAATGTTCGTGATCTTGGTCAGCGCCCTGCTGCTCTTGCTCAGCAGCGTGCCGAACTTCAACCTCAGCCCATGGACGGTGGTTGCCTTCATCAGCGGCGCGCTCGCCTCCGGCTTGGCGGGCTTCTTTGGGATGCAGATCGCAGTGCGCGCCAACAGCCGCACCACGCAGGCTGCCTCAGAGAGCCTTGACAGCGGCTTGCGGGTTGCCTTTGCCAGCGGTTCCGTCATGGGGACGACCGTTGTCTCGCTGGCACTCTTGGGCATTGGCGCCCTGATCATCGTTCTGGGCAACGTCATTGATAATCCGCAGCTGGCAGCCGGCGCGCTGACGGGCTTCGGCTTCGGCGGCACGGCAATCGCCATTTTTGCCCGTGTGGGCGGTGGCATCTTCACCAAAGCGGCAGACGTGGGCGCTGACCTTGTTGGCAAGACAGAAGCGGGCATTCCGGAGGATGATCCGCGCAACCCTGCCGTGATCGCTGATAACGTCGGTGATAATGTGGGTGATGTGGCGGGTATGGGTTCGGACTTGTTCGAGAGCTATGCCAGCTCGATCATCGCTTCGATCTCGCTGGCAGTGTTGGCGGGCACCGGCATTGAGGCAGCTAAGGTAGGCGCGGCGCAGGCGTATCCGCTGCTGATTGCGGCGCTGGGCTTGGTAGTCAGCATTGGCTGCACCTTCCTGGTGCGCGCTCAGGAAGGCGCCACACAAGGGCAGCTTTTGGGCGGTCTGCGCCGTGCGGTGTACGCTGCCAGCGGCATCATCGCGGTGATCATGATTGTGCTAGCGCTGCTGTTCGATCTAGGCCTTGGCGTGGCGATTGCAGCTATCGCCGGCTTGGTAGCAGGCGCGGCAATCGGCTTTTCAACCGAATATTTCACCAGCGATAACTACCGCCCAACACGCTACCTTGCCGAAAGTTCGGAAGGCGGTCCGGCAATCGTGATCATTCAGGGTATGGCGCTCGGCATGTTGAGCGTGGTTGCACCGGCGCTGATCGTGATTGTGGCAACTTTGGTGGCGCACACGGCTGCCAACGGCTTGTATGGCGTGGCAATCGCAGCGGTCGGTATGCTCTCCACGTTGAGCATTACGCTTGCCACCGACGCCTACGGTCCTGTTGCTGATAACGCCGGCGGCATCGCCGAAATGTCCCACTTGGGCAAGGAAGTCCGTGAGCGCACTGACGCCCTCGATTCACTGGGCAACACGACGGCAGCCGTCGGCAAGGGCTTTGCGATTGGCAGTGCGCTGATGACGGCGCTTGCCTTGATCGCAGCCTTTGTGAGCGTGACGGGCATCAGCAGTATCAACATCCTCGATCCACGCCTGATCACGGGCTTGATTCTAGGTGGTATGCTGCCGCTACTTTTCAGCGCGC
The DNA here is from genome assembly GCA_034432555.1 of Anaerolineae bacterium. Classification (GTDB taxonomy): domain Bacteria; phylum Chloroflexota; class Anaerolineae; order Aggregatilineales; family UBA2796; genus CP2-2F. The sequence continues at coordinate 192,523 of DAOUBW010000013.1, read as the reverse complement.
AAACCATGACCGCTGTCGGTAAGGCAGCGCGTGGTGTGGTCGTAGAAGTGCGCCGCCAATTCAAAGAAATTCCGGGCTTGATGGAAGGCACTGCCGATCCTGACTATGCCCGCTGTGTGGCAATCAGCACGGACAGCGCTATCCGCCAGATGATTTTCCCCGGTGTGTTGGCGGTGGCAGTGCCTGTCATCTTGGTTGTGGGTGCGCGCTTGGCACGTGGCACAGAGTTTGCACGGTTCATCAGCGCCGAGACGGTGATCGGCATGTTGATCGGTTCGCTGTTGGTTGCCTTCATGCTGGCTGTGCTGATGGCAAATGCCGGCGGTGCGTGGGATAACGCCAAGAAGTACATTGAGCGCGGCAATTTGGGCGGTAAAGGCTCGGAGGCGCACAAAGCAACCGTGGTGGGCGATACGGTCGGCGATCCTTTCAAGGATACGTCGGGTCCGTCGCTCAACATCCTGTTAAAACTGCTGGCAATTGTGGCGCTGGTCATGGCACCGTTGCTCGCTTAGTTAATAGCTGGGGCGGGAGATATTCTCGCCTCAGCACGGCTTCTCGTGATGGGTTGGACTTATTCGACCCATCATCGCACTTTCCCCACAGCCAAAAAATACCATCTTCCACCACAAGCGCGTTTAGTGCAATTACCCACACTTGCTAGACTCCGCCACTGTGCGGTATGGTAGTGTAAGGAAAGGTAATCGTAAATGTCTGATTCGCCAACAGTTGCCGCGCTGCAAGATGTGTGGGCAGAGAGTACCTGCTACGGCTGTGGACCTGCCAACACACGCGGTCTGCACATCAAAAGCTATTGGGATGCTGCCACGAACGAGGCGCATTGCACCTTCACTGCACAACCTTACCACAACGCAGGCTTTCCAAACGTGCTGTATGGCGGCTTGCTTGCCTCATTGTGTGATTGCCACTCAGTTTGGACGGCGATTGCTCACACTTATATTGTTGAAGGGCGTCCGCACGGCTCACTGCCTGCCATTAGCTACGTGACGGGCAACCTGAACGTCAGTTTTCTAGCGCCGACTCCGCTGCTTCAACCGATTGTGCTGCGCGCCAAAGTCGAGGAACTCTCCGGGCGAAAGGCAATCGTGGTCTGCGGTGTATACGCACAGGCAACCAAGACGGCAGAGGCGCGGGTGATTGCCGTGCGCGTGGCTGCCGATAAATCTGTAGGCTATGCCGAAGGCAGAGGCTGAGCCTTTCGCGCTTTAGGCGAATGCCCAGAACGAAAAGTTACCTTAGAAGTGTATCAAGTTGTATAATGTAAGATGTAACTATAGCACAGCAGCGAAGCCAATCGGAGTATCTGAGCGTGACTGAGCAAACACTTATCAGCTCGGTAGATTTGAGCCAAGATGAGCTGGCATTCATCATGACCCTTTTTAGTTTGAGTGAGATAGGCGGCTTCGCTGTGCCTGCCACCTTTGACGACGCACGCGCTGTTGCCGCCGGGGACTCGTTAATCGCCCGCGGACTCACATCCTTTGACGCGAACACGCCCGCCGTCGCCGCGGATGTGGTGCGCCTTGTGACTGCTGGCGCCAGTTATTCAGCCGCGTTGGGCGTTAGCCAGCAGCCTAACGGTGTGATAGAGCGCTTCTGGTGTTATCACCAGCCCGATCAGATTGTGCTGCACAACCGTGCCATGCCCAACGTAGAGCATTTCGAGCTGATCGAAAATCTAATTGCGCTGTCCGCCAAACTGACCACACTCATCAACGCAACCACACTCGGCACGCCAGATGGCGCTGCTTGTTTCATTCCGAAAACCACCCTTGCCCGCACCGAACAAACTCGTGCGCTGAACGGCGCCCGCGCTGCCCAAGATGCACTGCGTGAGCTTGGCTACCCTGACTCTTTCGCAATGAATGTGCTGGATGAGACGCGCCAGATTGTTGTGGTGGCGATCCGCCTGGAAGAGCTAGACGGACACTTTCAGGCAGAAACGCGCACCACCATGCTTATCCGCGCCGTGCAAGGCTATTGGCTGCTCGAAGAAGATGCCGTGAACCCTGATCAGCTTTCAGCGCAGCCCATTGACGCCAACGCCGCCATCCGCCACTTGATCGAGTCCATTCAGCTTTAGCCGCACGTGCCAGAGATTAGCCTATCCCTTCTATTGCCCGCGGCTGAGGCGTTCGCTGTTCAAATTGTAGATAGTGAGCCTATCGGCAGCGCGCTGCCAAGCCTGATGCGCCTCGATCAACGCCTGCGCGCCGATTCCCTCCAAAACAGCGCCGTGATTGTTGCCCAAGCCGCCGAAATTGGCAGCGCCACGCTGCATGATCTGGGTGCGCGCAGCGGCGACTGGCTGGTTCTGTTGGCGCGCCGCTTCACGCCTGTGCAAAATGCCGCCACGCTCGCCAGCAAAACCGGCATCATCTTCACCGCCCTGCCCGACGACACCGAGAGCCTGATCATTTCCGACAATGTGCCACTTGCTAACCTGCTGCCCGCGCTTTTGGCGTTGAACGCGCCGCTTGCCAAGCTGACGCCCAAACAGGTGATGCTTGCTGTTGGGCGCAGCGTGATTGATCTGGGACGCCGCCCGCGTGAGCTAGGCATTAAAAGCGGCGATCTGATCGGCGTGATGCCGATCACGCCGATCACGCGCCGCGTGCGGCTCAGGCTTGCCTCACCACGTGCGCTGCATCCGCCTTTTGTGGTGGAAAATTCGCCCGCCATTTTAGGGCGCTACGACAGCCTGCTTGCCGAAAAAGCACCCGATATTGACCTGACCGACGTGCTGCCGCCTAACAAAGCGCGTGCTATCTCGCGCAGGCAGGCAATTTTCACCGAACAGAACGGCGTGTGGCGCGTGATGCTGCACCCTGAAAGCGGCGTGCCAATGTTTGTGGATAGCCGCCGTCTTGCACCTGACCGCCCGATGATCCTCGCTGAGGACAACGTGATCTCGTTTGGCGTCAGCCCGAATCGCCCTGATTTTCAGCTTCTCGTGCGCTTGGAAACGCCATGACCGCGCTGCTGATTGCCATCCTGTGCTTGGCAGTGGGCTTAGCGCTGCGCGCCATACCAGAGCTTAGCCTGCCACGTGCGGCGCTTTATGCAGCAGGCGCCACAAGTGCTGCCTATTGGCTGCTGCGCCGCTTGCCGCCGCGCCTGATCACGCCCGCTGAACCTAACGCACCTGCTGCCCGCCTGCTTGTCGTGGACGGCGCACCACGTCTGCTTGGCAAACGCCTGCCCCTCGCAGAGGACAGCACGCCGCTTGGCAGTGCTTTTGGGCTTGGGCTACGCGGCACGCTAACCATGCTCAGCCCAAAGCACTGCACCATTCAGCACACCGCCGACGGCTACACGCTAACCGATCATGCCGCGCCCAACGGCACCTACCTCAACGGACGGCGCCTGCTACCTGCCCTACCCGCCATGCTGCACAGCGGCGATGAGATCACCTTAGGCGACCCACAGCGTGGCGGCATTGTGCTGCGTTTCTATGCGCCGCTGTTTGCCAGCACGCCCAGCACACCCGCCGAGACGCTCCAAACGGCGCCCGCCGTCGGCAACACACCCGAAACATTAGCGGACTTGGCAGAGAGTCTGTTCGCCAGCAATATTACGGCGATGAGCAGCGCCCGTCGTACCAGCGTCATGCCTTTAGTGCTGCCCAGCCCTGCTGAGCAGGCACCGCCGCCCGATGCCGCACCTAGCAAGGAACAGCCACCTCATGCACGCTGATCAAGAGCAGGTAACACGCCTTCTTTTCGAGGGTGACAGATCGCAAGTGGTGCGCCTGCTGCGCGATCATGCCCAAACGCCTTATGAATGGTGGCTGCTGGCGTGTGCGGTGGAAGACGCGGACGAACGTGAGGCGCTGTTGCGGCGCGTTCACAGCAGCGGTGAACAGCCCTACGCTGATTTGGCGTGGGCAGCTCTGCGGCGCGAGTCGGCGTTTGCGGCACAGTTGCGGCGTGGCGCATGGTGGGCGTCACCGCGCTTCTGGCGGACTTTGGCAGTTTTGCTGGTGGTTTTTGGCGCAGTCTTTGTGGTGGCGCTGCTGTTGGGCGGCTAAGGCAACGGGACGGCACCTTGCCGTCCCGTTGTGGGTTGGCTCACGCCAAATAGTCTTTAAGGGTGTGTGCCAAGCGCGGATGCCGCAGGCGGCGTAGGGCTTCTTTCTCTAATTGGCGGATGCGCTCACGGCTTAAGCCGAACTTATTGGCGATTTCTTCCAGCGTGTGCGGATCGCCACCACCCAACCCAAAGCGCAAGCGCAGAATGTGGCTTTGGCGCGGCGTCAGTTCGCTCAACACTTCCTCAATCGTCTCCTGGAGCAAATGCTGCGTTGCCGATTCAACCGGGCTAGGCGTGTCTTGGTCTTCAATAAAATCGCCAAACTCGCTATCGCCATCATCGCCAACCGGGCGCTCTAGCGCAATGGCGTGTTGGCTGGCGTCCATCATGCCGCGCACATTTTCGGCGGGAATATCCATCTCAGCGGCAATTTCTTCAGGTGTAGGGCGCCTGCCAAGCGATTGCTCTAGTGATTGCGCGGTGCGGTACATTTGGCGGATGCGCTCCGTCATGTGCAGCGGGATGCGAATGGTGCGTGTTTTCTGCGCCAAAGCACGGGTGATCGCCTGTCGAATCCACCAAGTGGCATAGGTGCTGAAGCGGTTGCCGCGCTGATAGTCGTATTTATCCACGGCACGCATTAGCCCAACGTTGCCCTCTTGGATCAGGTCAGGGAAGGGCAACCCTTGTCCCATGTAGCGCTTGGCAATGCTGACGACAAGGCGCGTGTTGGCGCGTCCAAGATGTTCGCGGGCAGCTTGCCCATCACGGATAATTGCCTCGAACTGGCAGCGCTGTTCAGGGTCAATGCGGCGCATACTTTCCATTTTGAGGGCAATTTCTTTGCCAAGTTCAATGCGCTTGGCGAGGTCAACTTCTTCGTGGGCGGTTAAGAGAGGTTCTTGTGCCATTTGGCGGAAGTACAGCCCAACGGGATCATCAGCCGAGACGGCGTTTATATCCCCGATTTCCTGCACTTCTTCGCTTTCCGCATCATACTCATCTTCGAGTTCGTCCGCATCGTCACGGTGCAGCTCATCTTGGCGCAGTTCAATCCCAAGCTCATCCAGTTCATCTAAGACCGACTCAAAAGTGTGGGTGTCCTCTCCATCGTCCTCTAGCAGTTCCATTACATCATCGAAGGTAACATATCCCCGCCGATCAGCTCGGTTCAAGAGTTCCTGAATCACCTTGCTTTTGCCTCCTACATAACCTGTTTCTAAAAAGTTGTTTCTAGAAACGCTGGACTCGTGCTTTGCCTGAACAATAGCCCTCACGCGCTAAGCCCGCACCATCTGGCACAGGCTGCCGATAAGCGTTATATGGGAATTGACATTGGGTTCAATGGGATTTTAGAGGGAATGCTCATGGAGCTTGTGCTGCCCATCAATGCAACCACTATGGCTTAGCGCTTACCTAAATAGATCACTATGCTTAGCGTAGTGCTTTTTTAAGGGCATGTCAAGTCCTAGAATCGTCACAGCCATCCTCAGCCTAATCTGCCAACTACTCTGCCAAAGGCAGCGGCACACTTGGCAGCCGCCTGCCATCAGGCAATTCAAAAAGCACTGACTCGCCTCGCACACCATCATACAAACCAACTTCAACCCGAAGCGCGCCTACAGCATCCTCAGGCAGCGGCAGCCGCACCCACTTCTGTTGTACATCACCTAAGCGCCATGCCCAACCCGGCGTGACGGCACCATCCGCGATCAGAACGCGCCTGTTATCAGCATCATAGACGTGCGCGAACGGCGTAAAGAGCCAGTCGGCGCGCTCTGGCAGAAGCGTGTCTACCCGAAAGGTGAGTTGCAAGGTGGCAGTTTGACCCGCGCTCAGCGCCCCGCTGATTTGCGCGCCGATCAGGGCGATGCCTTTATCGCTCCTCAGCGCCATGGTCGGCTGCACAGATGCAGCACTTTGCACAAAGAACGCCTCAACTATCCCACCATCGGCAAAGCTGTAGTGTTGGCGCTCGCCTGAGACGGACGGCACAGGTTCTGCCCGATCCGCCGCACCAAAGAGCAGGTAAACGCCGCCATTTTGTGGATAATAGCGCGTTTCGGAGATGTTCACATCCCGATCCACCGCAAAAAGGCGCCCAGCAAGGCTGTTCAGAATCCAGCCGTCAATATCAGCAAACACAACCGCCTTACCGATTTTCTCGGCGCTAAGCAGTTGCTGCGCCATTGGCACACCTTCCGCCAGCGGCAGCGCCGTTAAGCCATCTATGCTCGGCGTGATGAGGCTTTCCTCAGCGTAGCGCAGCACGTTCAGCGCGCACAACACACCAAACGGCGTTAGGCACAGCGCTAAGGCAGCCCGCCTTACGGATTGATGCCGAATTTGCCGTGCCGCCGCTGCCAAGCCAACACCTGCCAATAGGTGCAGCGCGGGCAGCGTCAGTAACAGGTAAAAGGGATGCACCGCCTGCGAGACGTAAGACATCATCAACGGCGGCAAGGCGCCCCAGATCAAGACGATCACAGCCGCTGAGCGCCCGCGCCACAGCATGATCACAACACCGCCTAACAGTGCCATAGCCAGCAGCCCATGTGCTGCCTCTGAAAGCTGAAAGCGCAGCACCGCATCTTGGATCGGCGCATCCAGCCCGCGTGCCGCTGCATAGTCGCGCCCTGTCACCAAGCGTAGGGCATGGCTAAACGCCTCTGGCGAAAGCGCCGCCGTGCCTTGTGTGAAGCCTTGTAAGCGACGGAAGGTCTGCGCCGAATCGTTGAGCAAGCCCGCGCCATAGATGGCAGTCGGTATCAAGATGATCAGCCCGCCGATCAACAAGGCGCGCCAACCAATGCGCCGCCGAAAGATCAGGCTGAGCAGAGCAACTGGCAGCAGCGCGGCAAATGCCAATAGGTAGGTTTGAGTCATGGCAGCTAAGGCGGCGCAGCCCAGCCAAAAGCGCCGCTGCGGACGCCGCGCCTGCCCAAGCCAGACGGGCGTGAACAGCGCAAAGGTGAGGCAGGCAAAGAAGGGCAGCAGCGCCTGCACCCATGTGGTGCGCGAATATTCAATCACCCAAGGGTTGACTGCCAGCAAAAACGCGCCGATCAGTGCGGCAGGTTCATCCCACAGGCGGCGCATAGCGCGGTAGGCGAACCAGACTGCCAGTGTGTTCAACGCGATCACAAACAGGTAAGGTGCGTAAGGCGAACGAGCAACCAGCAGGGTGGGAATATACAGATAGCCGGTGAGGGCAGGGTTGGCAAACAACACACTGGTGCCTTGCCCAACCAATGGCAAGCTGCCTTGCTCCAGCGTGCTGAGCGCTTGCCAAATCGGGTAGGCATGATCAACGTTGTGTTCGATTGCGCCCAGATTTTGCAGACGCAGCGTTGCCGCAATCAGCAAAATGCCGATCAGGCTGATCTGTGAGGCTGAGAGTTGCACAGGTGAGAGACCTCCAAGCGCGTTAGCTTGATTGATTCGGCGCGGCATGGTCGCTGATGAGTGGCACAAAGCGCACGCCGCACAGTTTATCTACACGCAGCCGCCAGCGCAGCCGCCGCACACAGACCAAAACTTGGTCATCAGGCGTTTTACCATCCCGCACGGGCAAGATCAGCCGTCCACCTTCGGCAAGCTGTGCGACCAATGGCGGTGGAATGCGCGAGGCTGCCGCACCAACCGTAATCGCCTGATAGGGCGCGAACTGTGGCGCGCCAAGCCAGCCATCGCCCACGATGAGCTTGAGGTTGGTGAAGCCAAGCCCTGCCAAGCGTTCGGCTGCCTGTGCGCTTAGCGCGGCGTGGCGCTCAATGCTGATCACCTCAGCCGCCAATAAGCACAGTAGCGCAGTTTGGTAGCCTGAGCCTGTGCCAATCTCTAGGACGCGCTCATCGCCCTTCAGCGCCAGTGCCTGTAGCATATAGGCGACGATGTAGGGCTGGCTAATGGTCTGCCCTTCGCCAATCGGCAGCGGATAATCGGCATAGGCATATGCCTGATGTCCCTCTGGCACAAAGCGCTGACGCTCCAAGCGTCCCATCGCATCCAGCACGCGCACATCGGTAATGTTGCGCCCCGCAAGCTGCTTGCCCACCATTGCGGCGCGCAGCACCTCAAAATTGGGTGAATCGGATTGAGTGTCCATGTTGGCAGCTTGCCCTTCTGATTACCTATTGTAGCATAGCCACCCTTGCCCTTATAATTTGCAAAGTATTCAGGTGAGGCAATAACAGTTGATTCGGTTCTGGGCAATTGCAGATACGCACCTTTCGTTTAGCAAGGCGCGTGATATGGTGCGCTTTGGCGAAAAGTGGCGCAACCACACCGAACGCTTGGCGATGGCGTGGCGTGCCTGCGTGGCGCCGCAAGATGTGGTGTTGATCGCTGGGGATATCTCTTGGGCGTCTTCGACTAAGCATGTGCTGCCCGATCTGGCGTGGCTGACCATGCTGCCCGGCACAAAGGTGCTGCTGCGTGGCAACCACGACCATTGGTGGGACAGCATACGGCAGGCGCGCCAACTGGCTGAGCCGCTCGGCTTCCACCTGATCGAGGGTGACGCGCTCTGCTTACATGGCGTGACGATCTGCGGCGCAATGGGACACATCGCCCCGAATGATCCGTTCTACGCGCCTGATCCCAAGAAGGATCGCTACACACGCGAACTGCAACGGCTGGAATCGGCTTTGCAGCACGGGCAAACCATGCGCCAAAACGGCGATCCGCTGCTGCTCATGATGCACTATCCACCTTTTACCTCAGAAGGGCAGCCGACTGCCTATACTGCCCTAATTTCGCGCTATAAGCCGACGCTGTGCCTGTATGGGCATCTACACCATGACAAGGAATGGCAGTTAGCGCAGCAAGGCATCTACGAAGGCGTGCAGTATCACTTGGTTGCCGCCGATTTTCTTGAAATGACGCCGCGCCTGATCTGGCAAGTTCCAGCGGTGCGCTAGTGTATAGGAAAGACCAACTGCCATGGGTTTAGCATACTACCGTCTAGACACCAAGACTTTCCAAACTTTGCTGCCGCACATTCAAGCGCATGAGGCTGATATGCTCGGTCCGCGTGCGCGTGGCTACTGGTTTGATCAGCCCGATGAGTACGACTATGAGGGCGTGCGCGCCGTTGCCGCCGAGCTGGATCAGGCAGGGCGTGCTGCTGCCACTGAAGCACTGATCCTGCCCGAAGTGGAAGCCCACGCGCTAGGCTTACTAGAGATCACGCTGCCTAGCGATGGCGCGCCGCTCGCACCGGCTTTATTTCTGTGCAGCCAAGCGGCTGAGGGCGTCCAACTGCATTTGAAGGCAGCCCGTAAGGCACTGGGTGCTGATGCCGAACGCGCCGCACGCCATTTCGCCGTCAATGTGCGCGATCCGCGCTTGCTAGGCTATCTGAACAAGCAAATGCGCCACCTGCGCGAAGGGCTGCCGCGTGTTTGGCAGTTTTATGAGCGCGCTGCCGCTGCCCAAGAGTCTGTCTTGGTGGTGGATTTGCGCGCACGGGATGTTTTCACGCCGGATGCCGTTGAGCGTGAAGGCGCGCTCTATGGCTGAGCCGATCAGGCACACGGTGAACGTCATCACGGCTGAGCAGACGATCACCTTGCACGTCGCAGAGGGCGAAAATCTGCGGCGTGCGCTGCTGGCAGCAGGCATCACGCCTTATGGCAAACTTTCGCGGCGCGCCAACTGCGGCGGACGCGGCCTCTGTGCCACGTGCGGCGTGTGGATCGAAGAAAATGTGCCTGCACCGCAGCACTGGCACGACCGAATCGGCGCAGCCTTTGGCTATCCGCGCCTGTCTTGCCAAATTACAGTGCGTGCGCCGCTGACCGTGCGCCTTGTGCCGAACAAGATCATGTGGGGCAAGCCGCAGAAGGCGCGCCGCTACCGCAAACCTGCTGTTGAATGAGCTGCGCTGTTGGAAGATGTGATAGCACATATATTCTGCTTTGCGCCTCAATCTGCTATACTAGCTGCCATTATCAGAAAGGCAGTCATCTTTTTATGTCACTTCTACATGCAATTCTGGGCATCCTCAACCTGACTGAGGCAAGCGGCTACGACCTGAAAACGCAGATGTTTGATCGCTCTGTAGCGCATTTTTGGCAGGCCGATCAGGCGCAAATCTACCGCACCCTAGAAAAATTGGCGGAAAACGGCTGGGTGGAGAGCCGCCTTGAAATTCAGACCGAGCGCCCTAACCGCAAGGTCTACCGCATTACGGAAACTGGGCGCGCCGAACTAATCCGTTGGCTGGGCGAGCCGCAAGCACTGCCCACACACCGCGAGCCGTTCCTGATTCAGCTTTTCTTTGGCACCCTGCTTTCTAAGGAAACGCTGATCAACCTTGCCAAGCACCAACTCCATCAACACCAGCAGCAACTGGAGGAATACACGCAAATCTTGCTGCCCCAGATTGCCGAACAGTCGGATCGCGCTCACACACTCATGCGCCTGACGCTGGATTTGGGCATCAGCAGCGAAAAACTTTATGTGGCGTGGTTGCAGCGGGTCATTGAGGCACTGGAAAGCCTGCCAGAGGCGTAAACGCGCCAAAGGGCAAGCACTGCCGCCGTGCCTCTGCTATACTTGGCAGCCAGTAACGCAGCGTAACGCTTAAAAAAAAAGGGTGTTGTATAGGTATGACTGTTCCAAACGCTGAGGAATGGGCAGCGCTAGAGGATGCGGCGCTTGTTGAGCAGGCACGCACAGACCAAGCCGCTTTCGGCGCGCTCTATGAACGCTATGTGCAGAAGGTGTATAACTACATCTACTACCGCACGGGCAGCCATGAAGATGCTGAAGACCTGACAGCGCGTGTTTTTCACCGCGCTATGGCGCACATCAAAGGCTATGTAGAGCGCGGCGTGCCGTTTCAGGCATGGCTCTACCGCATTGCACACAACTTGGTGGCGAATTGGCATCGGGATCGCAGCCGCCATAAGGTGCTGCCGCTGGATGAGTATGTGGCAGCCCGCCTTCGCAGCGAAGCGCCGGAATCGAGCGCCGAATCGCAAGATGAGATTGAGCGACTGACGCAGGCCGTGCGCGCCTTGCCCGAAGAACGCCAGCAACTGCTGATCCTCAAATTTGTCGATCGGCTCTCTAACCAAGAGATCGGCGTGATTATGGATCGCAGCGAAGGCGCCATCAAGTCGCTCTATCACCGCACATTGTTGGCGCTGCGCGAGATGCTCGGCGACGGGGAGGAACAGCCAGAGGCAGACGAAAGCACAGGTATGCCGCGCTCTGAGAAGCGCCGCTAAGGAGTAACGGACAGGTGAGGCATTTTTCGCACGACGAGACACCCAAAGCGCCCAACACCGCGCTTGAAAATCTGCTGGCAGCGCAGGCAGATGCCCTGATCAGCGGCGCACCTTTTGAGGCTTCTTTGCAAGGCTTAGAGGCAGCCGACCAAGCCACTGCCCATAGCTTGATGCTGCTTGCTAACCGCCTGAGCGTCGGACTGGCGCCTGTTACGCCCGATCCGTCTTTTGTGGCGCGCCTGCACGCCGAACTTGCCGCGCAAGCATCTACAACCACACCTGCCAATGTTGACCTTATGCTGCGCTGGCGCAATTTGCCGCAGCGCTATAAGATGGCGGCGCGCATTGGCGGCTTAACGCTGACCGCGGGCTTGGCGCTGCTTGCCAGCCGCCGTGTGATGGACGCTTTGACGCGCTTCCAGCGCCGTGAGCGCACCGAAGACGCTGACCTTTCACTGAACGCTGCCGGCTGAACTCGACTATCACACTGACAGAGGAATCGTAAAGAAATGCCCGAACGTTACGCAAAAATTACTGGTTGGGGGAAATACGTCCCAGAGCGCGTGCTGACCAACGCCGATCTCGAAAAAATGGTAGATACTTCTGATGAATGGATCACCACACGCACTGGCATTAAAGAGCGCCATATTCGCGGGGAGGGTGAGCAAGCCTCCGATTTTTCGGTGAAATCAGCCATACCTGCCCTTGAAATGGCAGGCATCACGGCTAAAGACCTCGATTTGATCATTGTTGCCTGTTCCTCACCCGATTATTTGGTGCCGGGTGTGGCAACCATTGTGCAACACAAACTCGGTGCGAAATGCGGTGCCTTTCAGCTTGCTTCAGGCTGCTCAGGCTGGGTATATGCCTTGGTCACTGCCAGCCAATTTATTCAATCCGGCGGTATGAACAATATTTTGGTGATCGGCACGGATTTGGTCTCCTACGGGGTGGACTACACCGACCGCACCACATGTGTGCTGTTCGGTGATGCTTCTGCGGCAGTGGTGCTTCAGCCAAGCGAAGAGCCAGCCGGCGTGATCACCTACGAACTTGGCTCAGATGGCAGCGGCGTAGAGCATCTCTACGTGCCCGGTGCTGGCTCGGTGATGCCTATTGGCAAGTATGGCGAGCAACTCATCAACGAACGGCTTGGCTATTTGAAGATGAACGGCACCGAAGTCTTCAAGTTTGCCACACGCACACTCTCCAGCTCCATGAAGCGCGTTATGGATAAAGCAGGACTGCTGCCTGAAGATATTGCGTTGTTCATCCCGCATCAGGCGAATTTACGCATCATCGAGTCCGCAGCGCGCATGATGCGCCAACCACTCGATAAATTCATGATCAACCTGCAAAAATACGGCAATACATCGGCTGCTTCCGTGCCTTTGGCATTGGTCGAGGCAATTGAGGAAGGCAAGTGTAAGATCGGCGATAAGGTGGTCATGTGCGCCTTTGGTGCAGGCTTAACGTGGGCAAGCGCGGTGGTGCTGCTAGGCAGCGGCGAGGTGAGTTTGGCGCATTCGTGGCTCTCGGTTGGGCGTATTGCCAAGCGCACGGTCGGCTCTGTGCGGGATGCCGTCCAGAACTTCTTCCTCAACATGCAGATTCGCCGCTACGAGGCAGCCAAACGCAAGACGAATCGGTAGCGCGGCAAAACAGCGTTTTCTGTAGGGACGCGCCGTGGCGCGCCCTACTTCAGCTCGATCAGGGCGCGGTCAATGCCGATCTCGAGGCAGCGCGTGATCAGGCGCTGCACCTCAAAATAGCGGCGGTATTCCTCAGCCGCAACCTGACGAAAACTCAGCACGTCCATCGTTTGGGTGATCATCGCTAAGCCTTCAGGTGTTGCCACGCTTGGGAAACGCTCGACCAATTCGCGGATTTCTTCGCTGTTTTTCGCCATCGGCAGCAGCAGCAAGCCCATCTCGGTCAGCATTTGCCGATCATCCCCTTCTGCTGCCACAAAGCGCGCATGTTGGGTTGATCCCTGCTCCATGCCCAGTTCAACCACTTTACGCCACAGATCAGCGCGTTGGCGCACACGGCGGTAGCCTGACACATCCGCGGCACGCGCCGCCTTGATCAACTGCTCCTCTAAAAGTGCGTCTACCGTCTCATCAGCAAGAAAGGTAGGATCAGCCTTCAGAAAGGTGAGCGCTTGGGCAGGTGCGGCAGTCCTCAGGTAGGCAAAGACCTTGCCAAGCGTCTGTGCGGCAGCCAACACACTATCGTAGAGGGCGCGCATTTCAGCGGCATGAGCGCGTGCGCCTTCTGCGCCATGCTCACGGGCAACCATCAAAATGGCGGATTTATTGGCAACATTCCGCACGGCGGCGGCGTCGTTCGTCTCGACAGCACGGGCAATCTCATCATCCAGCCAGCCCAGAAGGGCGTCGTCGCGCAAAAGATCAGGCTGTTCGGCAAGGAAGCGCAGGGCGGCATCAAGGCTTTCGGCAGCGGTAAAAGCGCGCCAGCGTGCTGTATCATCCTGAGGCATCCGCACGCCAGCTTCTTTCAGCAGCAATTTGGTAAGCGCCTCAATACGCGCCTCATCGAGGACCTCGGTGCTGGGCGGGGCAGGCTTGCCGCCCAATAGACCTTTGCGCGGCGGCGGCGGTGCAGGGCGTGACATCGCACGGGCTTCTTCCTCAAGGATTTCCAAGCCCGCCACCCAATCCCAAGCACGGTCGCGGCTCAGGCGCGCCTTCAGAAAGCCGACTACGGCGAAGAACATATTGTCGAACATTTCTGCGGGCAGTTGGGCAAGCCGCCCTTCGCCCTGAAAAATGGCGCTGATGTTTTGGGCGATGCGCGGCGCATCCTTGACGGGTGGCAGGGCGGGCAGGCGCCTCACGCTGCGGGCAGTCTGCCAGAGCGTAAGGGCGCGTGTTTCGCCGTATTCGCGCAGCGCAGCCAGAAATTGGCGCAAGCGGCGCACCTTGCCGCGCACGTTATAAAGCGGCGTGGTGCGCTCTTGGTTGGCAAGGAAGGCATCGAAGGGTGGCGCTAACGCCTCAACACTGGCAATGATGCTCAGAATTTGGTCGGCACGTTCGGCAAGCAGCAGCAGTTCAAGCGTCTCGGTCATCCAGCGCTGCTGGCGCGGATCGTTGGCGCTCATCTCAGCGGTGATGCGCGCTGTGCTGCTCTGGCGGCGCTTGCCGCCAAGCACAAGGTAGCTGGTCTTTGGGTCGCCCGTGTTTACCAGTTTGAAGTAATCAGCTTGTTCAGCGGCGCGCAAAAAGTCGCGCAGGGAAGCCAAACCATAGGCGCTCAGGCTGAAGGTTGGGAATTTGAACTGAAGGGCGGGCTGAATCAGGTTGAGGGTGAAGGGTGAGTCAGCCTCGCGTTCACTGATCAGAAGGGCGAGGTATTCAAAAACAGTCTCTAGGCTTGGGCTGCTCATCAGATTTTGCTGCCTATGGATTCAAAAGCTATCTATTACAGCCCCTATTCTACCACTTGGCGGCAAGTTTTTTTAAGCGCTGTGCTGCCTAGAAGCTATTTCAAAACTTCTGTAAGGCAAAATCCTTTGTGCCTGTGGTTTGAGAGGGCTTCCCTCTCAACCTTACCCTCTAGGCGCTTTTGAAATAAGTTCTACTGATCAAAGACTTGCACGCCAGCACTGATCAGCAAGACGAGCGCCACTGCATAGAGCGTGATGCTGACCAAACCCGCACCAAGCAGCACAGCACCATTCATACGCAGTGCCTTTGCCGTCACGCCCATCACCCAGACGCCCGTCCATGGCGTGAGCAGCAGCACAAACCAAACGCCATAGCGATCAATAGAGCGCTTGGCACGCTCCGAGACGAGACTTTCCAGCCAGCGCCGCAGACGTGGCAGGCGCAGCAGGTTGTGATACCCAAACTGGATGAGCAGCAGCGGTGTGAAATTACCAAAGACCGTCCAGAACACGGTGGAGAGGGGATCAAGACCGACGGCAAGCGCAGCCGGCACCGCCACGTAGATTTCTGCCAAGGGAAAGAATCCAACGAACCATGCGCCCAAAGCCCGCGCCAAATAATCAGCCATTCGTTTAGCCCTCCGCGATTAGTGCGAGCAACCGATCCAAGAGTGCGCTGCGCTGAACGGCATCCAACGGCGCAAAGCCAAAAAGTTCGGCATACCACAAACCTTCCGTCGCAAACATCACCAAAGAAACAATATCTTGGCGCACGCCATCAGCAGCCGCTTTCGCCTGCCATGCTGTGTAGTAAGCGCGCACATGCTCCCGCAGCGAGAGGTCACTAGCGATAGCGGCAAAACTAGCAGCGACGGCTGACGGCTGCGAAGGATTTTCGGCAAAGGTAGCGCGCACATAGGCACGCAGCCAGCGTCCACGCGGTGTTGTGTCCGCTTGTATGAGCGTCTGCATCTGTGCTTCGAACTGATCAAAGTAGTGATCAATCATGCCAATAAGCAGTGCTTCTTTACTGGGAAAGTGATAAAGCAAGCCCCCTTTGCTTACCTTTGCTGCTTTCGCTACTGCGTCAAGCGTCAAGCGTGCTGCACCGTGTGCCAGCACGTAGCAGGTAGCCGCTTCTAAAATGTCTGTCCGTTTTGTGCTTAGTTGTGTCATCATGCAGTAACTATACCATCTAGACGGTACAGTTGTCAAGCTGATCAAAGAGGTTATTTCAAAACTTGTGTAAGGTTGTAGATTTTTGCCTGTAGAGTGTGTTGTGCGTGCTATAAGCGATGGTTTTGAGAGGGAAGCCCTCTCAGACTTACCCTTTATGGATTTTAAGGATACTCAGGGCAGACTCCGCAGCACAGCACGCACAGGCGATCCGCACACGCCTGCAATCTTCAACGGCAGTGCGATCAACTCGTAGATGCCTTCTGGCACCTCGCGCAGGTAGAGCGTCTCTAAGTTGCAGATGCCGTGCGCTGCAAGGCGTTTGTGTGTGTCCAGCGTTTGGCTGGTGTAGGCATCCACCGAAGGCATGTCCACGCCTAGCAGCAGGACGCCGCATTCCGCCAGCCAGTCCACAAGGTGTGGTGTTGGGTAGGGAAAATCAGTCGGAAAGATGTGGTCAGGCAGATCGCTGCACCATGTCCGCAGCAGCAAGCGCGGCGCATCGGGGCGGAACTTCGGCGCGATCTCATCGGGCAGAATGCCGCCTTCGCGCCGTGTGAGGTGGATGACTTGTGCCGCGCCGAGGTAAGGCTCAAGCCCTAACGTGGCGGGATGCGCGCCATCAGGTAGGTAGTGATAAGGCGCATCGGCGTGGCTGCCAGTATGTGCGCTCATGGTCAGCGTGAATAGGTTGACCGAGTCACCTTGCCCAATGTGCATCTGCTGAATAGCAGAAAAAGGTGTATCGCCCGTCCAGACTGCCAGATCGGGCGAGATGGTGCGGCTAATATCGTAGAACATGGCGACTCTCAGGTGACGAACGACTGTGCATCGCTATATAGCTGCCATTCGCCGCTGGCAAGAATGTCGGCGATGGCATCAAGTGCTGCCTGAACTTCGGCATCGCTGTTGTAAAAATGCGGCGAGAGGCGAATGCCTGACCCTTCACGGTAATCAATCACGATGTTGCGCGCCAGCAGCGCACGCGAGACGGCATACGCCTGCGGCGGATTGACCGTCACAGTGCCGCCGCGCCACTGCGGATCGCGGACGCTGTTCACCTGCCAGCCTTCCGCCGCTGCTCGCGCCATGATCAGGGCGGTTTGCCGCATGGATTTTTGGCGAATGGCAGCCACGCCAACCTGTTTGATGATCTCGACGCCGGGCAAGTTGGCATACAGTGAAGGCAACTGCGGCGTGCCGTTCAGGAAGCGGAAGGCGTCCTCACGGAAGTCCATCTCGCCAACTTCAAAGGCAAAAGGCTGCTTGTGCGCCATCCAGCCCGTGAGCTTTGGCTGCATCGTCCGCAAGTGGTCAGGGCGTGCATAGAGAAAAACGCCGCCCGCACCACCGCACAACCATTTCAGCACGCCGCCTAAATAGAAGTCCACATTCAGCGCCGTCACATCCACAGGCACAATGCCGGCAGCGTGGTAGCCATCCAAAATCACATGCGCGCCGACCTGATGCGCCTTCTCGATGATGGCTGCCACATCCAAGATATAGGCGCTGCGAAACAGCACGTGCGAGATTGGCACCAAGAGCGTGCGCTCATCAATGGCATCTATGATCGCCTGCACATCCACCGTTACGCCGTCGTAGCCGCCTGCGGTATGCAGTTCAATGTGCGGCGGCAGCATTCCGCGCAGCACGTAGTAGACCGACGGGAAAATGCCGCCTTCAATGACCACTTTGTTGCGCGCACCATCGTAGTCGAAGCAGGTCAGCAAAATGCCCTGTGCGATGGAGATATTCTGGTGCATCGAGATCGTGCCGCTTGGCGCGCCAATGATCGGTGCAATGGCATCGCCCACTTGCGTGTTTAAGTCCCACCAACCTTCTGCCCAAGCGCGCACACCGCGGCTCGCCCATGTGTCCGCGTATTGGCGCAGCGAATCGTAGACGGCACGCGGCATGGCGCCCAGCGAGTTGCTGACAAGGTAGGTACAGGTGCTGAGGATCGGAAATTCCTCTCGCCAATGCAGCAGCGGATCAGCCTGATCATGAGTCATAAAATGCACCTTCTCTTGGATATGCTGATTATAGCTTAAAGCGCCTAGCGCGGCACGATCTGCACCGTATTCAGGCGCAGCCAGTCACCTAGCTGTTCGCCACCGCGTGTAATGGGCAAGCGTGCGCCGCTGATCGGATCATACATGCCGATCCGCAGCTCGTATTGCCCTGCTGGCACGGCTTCTGGCACAGGTACGCGCCACTCATCCTTGATGATCTCACCCGTTTGCCATAGGCGCGTTGGGTATGCCTGTGTAAACTGTTCGCCACTGACGCCATACCAGACCTGCCAAGCGCCTTCCATTGGCTGCCCGCCAAAGATCATCACGGCACGCTGATTTGCTTCATCCCACAGGTGAATGAACACGCTGTATTCCAGATCAGCAGCGTGTAGTGCTTCCCACCAGAAGACGAGGTGAATCGGCTGCCCCGCGCTGAAGGTCAAGTTGTTCAAATCCCAGCCGTGCAGATAGGCAAACTCACCCACTTGCACACCGAGTTTGCCGTTCGGCTCAGGCTTTTGGAAGCGGTTAACATTGTTCACCTCATAGGCGGAAAAGCGGAAGATGCCGTCATCGGTTGTGAAGGCGCGCCACAAAACCTCCATCCGCGTGCGTGAGGCGATGATCTGGTTGTAGAACTGCCCGCGAATGGTATACAGACGGTGACTGACGCTGCTATCAATGTAATAGTCCACGTCTGCGATCTGATCAAGGGTGGTGGGGAACCAATCGCCGCGAATGTCATCTTGTGGGAAGAAGAAATTCAGGCGCAGCTCGCCCGGCGAGACTACGGTTAGCGGTCTGCCGAGTTCAGCGCGCCGTTCGCGCAGAAACTCGACCAAGCCCATCAGGGCAGGGTTGCCCGCCGCAATCTTAGCGTCATCATCAGGTAGCGCGCCGCTGATCGCCGTTGGTAAGGCGGAAAGCACACTCCACCAACCGACGGCAGCAAGCGCAAAAATCACGATCAGGCTAGCGGCAACCTGCACAGAACGCGCTACATGCGGCAGACGCACCCGCTTTAAGATCGCATCAGCTTGGGCGGCGATCAGCCAGCAAAAATATGGCACAAGTGGGAAACTGAGCCGAAAGTGATAGGAGTATGACCAAAACCATGTAATACCATACGGCAGCAGGAAGGCAGCCATCAGCCAGAGCGCCCCGCGCTGTGTGTGGCTGAGCGCCCGCCATTTGGGCAGCAGACTCCACATGATGAGCGCCGCACCAAGCCCCAGCACGGCATAGTCCAGCACGCCTAAGCGCGTCGGCAGGATGCTGGTGGCAATTTGCCCAACCGCCATAGCTTGCAATTCGGCAAGCGTTGGCAGCCTGCCGCCGAAGGCAGACGGCAGCGCACCTAAACTCAGCAGCGCAAAGCCAATCAGGGCGTAGGGTAAGCGCCGCGCCGTGAAGGGCAGCGCCAAGAGCGCCAGCAAAAGCAGCCAGCCCAGTTCTTGCCCGCTGCGCTGCGCCGCCTCTTGCCAATAGCCATCCGGCAGCACCAACATCGGGTGACCATACAGCACATTCCGAATGTACCACATGCCGCCGAGCGGAAAGGCAACGATCAGCGCCAGGATCACATAGCGCACAAGGCGATTTTGCCATAGCGTTTGCCACAATGCGCGCCAATTTGCACCGCGCAAGGCAATCCCTTGCCCAAGCACCGCCACAGCGCCGATCAGGATTAGGCTTTGGATGAGCGCACCGCCTGTTGGCTTCGTCCACAGGGCTGCCGCCAGCAACAGCCCGCTAATCACCGCATAGCGCGCTTGACGCTCGCGCCATGCTAGGATGAAAAACGCGGCTGTGCCTGCAAAATAGCCGGTCACGGTCACTTCAAGGTCGCCGAACTGGCTCCAAACGGCGTGCTGCGGATAGAGCGTCCAGAGCGCGGCGGCAATCAGCCCTGCTCGCCGTGAAAAAAGCCGTGCGCCACCAAGATAGGTAAGCAGGATGCTATTCAGGGCAAAGTAGGGTAGCACCGTGCGCGCTGCATGGTCGTTGATCTCGCCCCAGAGGAACTGCCCATAGGTATACGCAAGCGCTACCTGCTGCGGATAGTAGCCGATGCGCGTAGGGATATTGCCTTCAAGGAAGAACAGCCGTGCATTATAGCCATACACCCACAGCGCGTCATAGGTGGTGAAGCTCCAATAGGCGGTGTTCCAAAAGCGCAGCAGCACGGCAACGCTGATCACGATGATCAGCCCAACCTCAACGGCGCTCAACGATGGCGCTTTCGGCGCTTCAGGGCTAGGTAGGCGCGCACGGCGCAGCGCAAACGGCACGCCCAAGGCGCACACTGCCGCCGTGCCGATCAGAATGTTCAGCGCGCTAAACCGCCCAAAGGTGCCAATGGCAAACATGACCGCTGTGCTGAGCAGTGGGCTAATCGCCAAACTGAGCGCGATCACCAACAGGCGATTGCGCCAATCGGTGCGCGGTAGGATGATCAATACGTAGGGCAGCCCAACGCCTAAGAAGAACCACAGCAGGGCAGGCGCAAGGGCAAAAGTTGGCAAAAGCCATTCAGGCATAGCTAGCGATTTACCTCAAATCAGTGTACACAGGCAATTTGCGAGAATTTTGCAAGATTTTTTCAAGTTGACCCGTGAACTCTGCAAACAAGAGGCGTACAATACCATAGAAGATGCGTTTATTCCAACGGAGAGTATGAGATGAAACGCTCAATATGGTTATGGGCAGTTGTCCTTGTGGCATTGATGGCAGTAAGTTTTGGCACGGCGGCACCCGCCCAAGCCCAGAGTAGCTACGTTGCTTCTGCCAGCGGCTGTACGATTACAATCACCATTGTGGATGACGATGCGCAACCTTTTGGATATACCATTGGCGCGGTGACAAGTTTTTGGCCCTACTCCCCCGAAACTGAAGACCCTGTGCCAAGCGTCTCGGCGACCATGCCCGCCAGCGGCACTTACCTCGCTGAGGTGCTGGAATGGTTCGGTGAGTTACCTGTTGTTATGTTCCGCCAACTGGTGACGGTGAACTGCGGCGGTGATCTGCCTGCTGAACCGCTGGATGGCGCTAACGATGGCGATCTGGTGGTGGATACAACCGTCTTGATCGTGGATACCGATGGCGTGATCCGTGAAGGGCAAGCCTTTGCGCGCCTGCTGCGCCCAACCTATCTGGGCAACCGCAGCATCATTGATATTCCGTTCATCCGCGCCGCTGATGTGTTCGTCTTTTTCAAGGGGCAGACCTATAAGGGTGGCTTCTATACGCCGCTGCGCGTCTGCCTGCGTGGGCAGGGACGGCTGCTGTTTGCCAGTGTGCAAGGGCGACCGCGCCAGTTCGCAGATGCGGTGATCGCGCCGAATACCGGACGCAGCGCTTTCCAGTGTGCATGGGTCAGTGAACCGGGTACACTTGCACTGGTCGAACGCCGCTAAAGGATTTTGAGCGAACGTGCCTGCGTTTTTCACCGAAGCTGACGCTGATCCAAGTGCGCTGAAAGGGCTGGCTGTTGCCCTGCTGGGCTACAGCGAGTTAGGCAGCGCCGCAGCGCACAATTTGCGAGAAAGTGGCTTGACGGTTGTCATCGGCAGCGATGAGAGCCGTCAGGCTGACTCTGCGCGCATGGCAGGCTTTGAGGCAATGCCTGCCGCCGATGCCGCAGCCCGCAGCCCAATCATCTTGTTGGCAGAGCCAGATGAACGCCTGCCCACCAGCTATTTCGCACAAGTGGCGCCCGGCTTGCGCGTGGGCGATACACTCATCTTCCTTTCCGGCTACTGCCTTGCCTTCGGCTTCATCGAGCCGCCACCATTCGTAGATGCCGTGTTGATTGCGCCGCGTGGCAGCGGCGCGGCGTTGCGGCACGCCTACCAAGCCGGCACGGGCACGCCGAGCTTTATCGCGGTGGAACAGGACTCAAGCGGCAAGGCGTGGCAGCGCGCCCTGGCACTTGCCTATGCCTTAGGCGCGTTGCGTGGCGGTGCGCTGGAAGTGACTGCCCAACAAGAGGCAGAACTGCGCCTATTCACCCAGCAAACTTTGCTGCCCTCGCTGCATCATTTGATCACGGCGGCGGCAGAACTGCTCATCCGAGAAGGCTACCCACCAGAGGCAAGCCTGCTCGAACTCTACCTTTCAGGCGAGTTGGCGCGCTTGCTGGGCGAAAGTGCTGAGTATGGCATTTTGAATGCCTTAGAACGCACCTCTCGAACTGCCCAATATGGTTTGCTCTCGCGCCTAGAACGCTTCACCGATGCCAAGCTGGTGCGCGTGCTGGAAAATGCCCTTGATGAGATTCGGCGCGGAAAGTTCGCGCAGGAGTGGTCATCTGAATATGCCAACGGAATGCCACGCCTGAATGCACTACGCACCAAACGCGCCGCGCTTGCCCTCTGGCGCCATGAAGCACGCACCCGCCAAATGCGTGGCGCGCCGCCACACAGCGAAGCATGAAACGCATCCTGCTCATCAAGCCGTGCTGCATAGGCGATGTCATCTTTGCGACGCCGCTGTTGGCAGCCCTGCGCCGCGCCTACCCAAACGCGCATATCACATGGGCAGTTAACACACCGATTGCGCCCATGCTGAGCGAACATCCGCACCTGAATGCTGTGCTTGAGGTTGGTAATGTGGCAAATCCTGCTGCGCCACGCACTTTACTGCCCTTTGTACGCCAACTACGTGCCGTCCGCGCTGAGGCTGCCTTTGTGCCAGACCGTTCGCGTTGGCAGAGCATCGCAGCGTTTTTGGCGGGCATTCCGATGCGCGTTGGCTTGAACAGCGGCGGACGCGGCTTTGCCTACACGCACAAGGCGACCATTCAGCCTGATGACGTGCGCCACGAGGCGCAGATTTACCTCGATTTGGCGCGCTTGCTCAAGCTGCCAACCGATGATCTGTGGGCATTTGTGCCGCCAACAGTGGCAGCCTCAGTGACGGCGGAACATGCCCTGCACGAGGCAGGCATAAAATACGGCGCCTTCCTGATGGTGCATCCCGGCGGTGGCGTGAATGCGGGCATGAGCATGACTCAGAAGCGGTGGGCAGCCGAGCATTTCGCGGCGCTTGCCACACAGCTTGCCACACGGCTTGGTGCGAAGATCGTTGTGATTGGCACTGCCACCGATCAGGATGCTGTGGCGCGTTTCAAGGCAGCCCTTGATCAGCCATGCCTTGACTGGACCGAACGCTTTTCGCTGCCAGAGACAGCCGCGCTTGCCGTCCGTGCAGCGATCTATATCGGCAACGATAACGGCGTTGGGCATTTGGCGGCAGCCGCCGGCGCCAAGGTGTTGATGATCTTCGGTCCGAGTGATCCGCGCCGCTATGCGCCGTTTGTGCCACCGACCCAAGCGCGCTATGTGTGGCGTCCGATTGCGCTGCCCAAAGGTGGTGTGGCGGGTGGTGTGCCGCGTGGATTCGATTGGGCGCGAGATGGCGTGAGCGTCCCTGAGGCGTGGAAAGCAGCCTGCGCGCTGCTCGGTTTATAAAAAAGCAGGCGAGAAGATATCCTCTCGCCTGCTGCGCTGAAACTACTTTAGTGCCTCGACGATAGCAGCCACATTATGGCGCACCTTGCCGATGTAGGTAGCTGTCTCGCCCTCGGCAGTTAGGGCATCGGCAACCAGTGCCTTGCCAAGTGTAACGCCTGCTTCGCGGGCGATGAGTTCCATCAGGCGTGGGTTGCTGGTGTTATCGGGAAAGACCGCTTTCACGCCCATCGCCTTCAGTTCCTCAATCAACTCGGCTAAGGCGCCTGCCGCAGGGTCGATCTCGGAAGTCGTCACACCGAGCGGACTCATCGTCTTGAAGCCGTAGCGCTCGGCGAAGTAGGCGAACGAGTTGTGCGGTGTCACTAGCACGCGGTTTGCCTCTGGAATTTGAGCGACTTGCTCACGCACAAAACGATCCAATGCGCCAAGTTCAGTGAGGTAAGCAGTGGCAGCACTGCGGTAGGCAGCTGCATTCTCCGCATCGGCGGCAACCAATGCATCGCGGATGGCACGCACCATCACTTGTGCGTTGGCAACATCCGTCCAGATGTGCGGATCAAACATGCCGTGTTCATGAGCATGATCATGATCGCCTTCGGCATGGTCGTGGTCGTGGTCTTCCATCTCCAACATGCCTAACACTGCCAAGCGCACGGGCTTGCCTTCGGTCACAAAGCGGCGGGTGACGCTCATTGCCTCAATATCTACTTCCACCACTTCGCCTGAAGCAGGATCGGTGACGTAGGCAAAGTGGCGCACCACAGCTAAGCCGGGACGTGGCACGCGGTTGCGGAAGACGAAAGGCGTCACCGCCTCAACGCTCGCCTCAATCTCGCCGCTCATGGCATCCACACGGTGCAAATTGCCGTCCGTCGTCACCACGATGATCTTCTCGCCTGTCTCGGCATCAAGGCGGAAGGCAGAGTAGCGCATTGGCAGCGTGATAGGCGTCAGTGTGCCTTCCACTGGATCAATCCGCACCAAGCCTGTCTGCCCAAAGTTACCGATGAAGAAGTTCTGCGCCTCATGCCCGATGACGGTCCCAACACGGGTGCCACTGGGCGTCTCTGGCGCGTAGCGCAGGCTCTTGACGCTGAAAGTTTCACCGTTGCGCTCCAGCACCAGCACGCGGTCTGTGCAGCCAAATGCCACAAACGCGCCGCTGCTTGCCTCGCCGTGTAAGCCTGGGCATTGGTCGGAGAAGCTGGCGACGACGTTATCCTGCATATCGCGCACCTCAATGCCGAGTGGCAGTGAGTAATCGAGGTTTTGAGTATCTGGCACGCTGAGGACGATCCGATCACCGAGCGGCACTGCCACGCCGTGATGCCCGCGTGCGCTCTTGAAGGTGAGCATCTCTGCCTCAGCCGATTCAAAGTTGCGCTCGGTGAGCAGCATCACTTCGCCGTTGCCATCGTTAAAAATGGCGATTTGCCCCGCGTGCGCCACATAGTGGATCGGGGTGCTGCCTTGCGCTTTGAAGTCGGTCAGCTTGGCATCGCGCTTATAGGGATGCATGTGATCGCCGTGATCTTCCAAGTAAATGCCGCTATCCACAGCCGTGATCAGGTTGGCGTTGGTTTGAATCTTGATGCCGAAGCGCCCGCTCGGGCTGGTGTAGGGATAGGTTGGCGCGTCCACTGCATAACGGGCAATCACCTTGCCGTTATCAAGGTCAATCAGTTTGGTGGAGGCGGTCTCGTGGTCAGAGACGAGTAAACGCAGCATGGTATTGGTTGCCAAAGGCTGAATGCCGCTGGCGAGGGCGATGCGTTTCGCCTGTGAGCCAGACGCTTCATACAGATCGTCCAGCCATTCTTCAAAGCCTAGCCCGATCTCAAAGATCAAGGCGGCCTCAGCCAAGGCAGCGCTATCGGCAGGGCTTGGCTCAAAGGTGTGTGCGTCGCTATCGGCAGGCACGAGGGTGATGATCTCGGCATTCTCGCCGACGACGTTCTTGACCAAATCGGCAACGATGCTGGTCGTCGCCACAATTTTCAGGGCTGCGGCGCGAGTGGGCAGCGCTGATAACGGTGCAATCAGAAGTGCCAGCGCCACAAAAAGCGCCAGCAGGGCGCCGCGACGGCGCGCAAAGAGAGAGGTACGCATAAACTGCCTTTCATCTAAACGATACGGAGTATCGTAATTAATGATACTTTGTATCATATTAAAGATCAAGGGCAGTTTGGTTAACACATAAAGGGCGCAGGTTCACTTGCGCCCTCAGAAGCTTAGGAGAGGGTAAAATGCCGCTGCTTCAGCTAATCGCCGCTGACGCGGATAGCAGCCAACCGATCTGCGGCTGCTTGCAAGGTTTCATCGCGTTTGCAGATGGCAAAGCGCGTTAGATGGGCAACGCGGTGTTTATCCTCAGCGCGGTAGAAAGCGCTCGGCGGAATAGATGCCACACCTACCTCACGGATCAGCCACTCGGCGAACTGTATGTCGTTTTGCACATGCTCAGGCGCCACACCGCGCCAATCTGCCATGATGAAATAGCCGCCCTGTGGTGTGAAGGGCTGAAAGCCTGCGCCGCGCAGCACGGTGAGCAGCCAATCGCGCTTGCGTTGATACTCAGCTTGCAGCACTTCAAAATATTCCGAGGGCATGGCAAGCGCCGTAACAGCAGCAGCTTGCAGCGGCGTTGCCACTGAATAGGTGATGAACTGATGGGCGCGGTTCACGCTTTCTACCAACTCAGGCGCGCCCATTGCCCAGCCAATTTTCCAGCCTGTGGCGCTGAATGTTTTGCCTAAGCTGCTGATGGTGAGCGTGCGGTTTTCCATGCCGTGCAGGGTTGCCAGGCGCGTGTGGAGCGTGCCATCATAGGTGATGTGTTCGTAGACTTCATCGGTAATGGCGATAACGTTGTGGCGCAGGCACAGCTCAGCGATGATCTCCAGCTCTTGGCGCGAGTAGCATTTGCCGCTTGGGTTATGCGGCGTGTTAATGATGATTGCCTTCGTGCGCGGCGTGAAGGCGGCTGCCAGCTCATCAGAGTCGAATGCCCAGTGCGGCGCGTAAAGGTTCACGTAGCGCGGCGTGACGCCTGCCATTCGCATATTTGGCACGTAGCTATCGTAGACGGGCTGAAAGACAATAATCTCATCGCCCGGATCGCTCAAGCCAAGGATGGCGGCAAACATCGCCTCCGTTGCGCCGCTGGTGATCAGCACTTGCTCAGGCGTTAGGCGCTGCCCATAAAAGCGCTCAGCGTGCAAGGCAATTGCCTCGCGTGCCTGCGGCAAGCCAATGTTGGGCGCATATTGGTTCAGTTGGCTGTTCACGGCGCGCACGGCTGCCTCAAGGACGAGTGGTGGCGCGTCAAAATCAGGCGCACCTTGCCCAAGGTTCACAGCGTTATGCTGGCGCGCAAGGCTGTTGATCTCTGCGAAAATGGTCGTACCAAAAGCGGCAACACGCTGAGCCATAGCAGGCATAGGCATTCCTTCACAAATTCATACAAATAGGCGGTGAGGCAAGTTTAGCGCAAAGCGCAGCACTTTGCACCAAAAGGTAGGGACGAGATTTAGCCCGTCCCTACCTACAACACGATTTCGTATGCTGTCAGACGATTGGCAGGGCGCTACACGCTCAGGACATGCACAACTGCTGTGCCGCCCAAGCCGCCCAGTGTTTGCGTCATGCCGACTCGCGCTTCTGGCACTTGATTAGCGCCCGCCTTGCCGCGCAACTGCAAACCGACCTCGACTGCCTGATAGATGCCTGTAGCACCCAGCGCGTTGCCGCGTGCCTTCAACCCGCCAAAGGTGCTGATGGGCAGTTCGCCCGTCAAGCCGACCTTATTCTCGGCAGCGAACCGCCAGCCTTCGCCAATAGCGGCAAAACCGCTTGCCTCTAGCGCCAAGGTCGTCATGATCGTTGCCGAATCGTGTAGTTCCAGCACGTCAATCTCGCTCTGTGAAAGCCCTGCTATTTGCAGCGCTTTGGTCACAGCGTGCTGCACCGCGCTTAGGAAAAGCGGGTTGGCACGATCATGCACAGCAAGCGCATCGGTGCCAACGGCGCTCGCCAACAGGCGGATCGGCTGCGGCACAAGGTCGGCAGCGCGTTCACTGGTGGTCAAGATTACAGCGGCGGCGCCATCTGCCTCTGGTGCCACATCGAACAGGTTGATCGGCTCAGCGACCAAGGGTGCAGAAGCAAAGCGATCCGCCTTGATCAGGTTGCGGTACATGGCATTCGGATTCTTGCTGCCGTTGGCGTGCGCGTTCACGCTAAAATTGGCAAAGTCTGCCACGTTCACGCTGTATTGGCTCATATAGCGGCGCATCAGCATCGCCATAATCGCTACCGGCGTTGCGCCCTGCGCCGCTTCATACTCGCTATCAAGGAAAGTCGAAAGCGCGGCTGTGCGCTGGCTGCCAACAATATCGGTCACCTTCTCCACGCCAAGCACAAGCACAGTTTGCGCTGCGCCACTGGCAACCATCAGTGCGCCTTGCCGTAGTGCTAACGCGCCGCTGGCATCCGCGCCTTCCACACGGAACGCCTCGATGCCGCGCAATCCTGCAAAGTCGGCAACCAACGCGCCAAGGTGGTGCTGATCGCTGATCGCGCCGCTCAGCGCGTTGCCGATCACCAGTGCGTCAAGCGCCTCTGGTGCGACGCCAGCATCCTGCATTGCCGCCTCAATCGCCTGAAGGCTCAAATGGCGCAGCGAAGTTTCCCAATGTTCACCGGTTGGTGTTTGCCCAAGCCCAATGATAGATACATTCTGCATAGTGTTCACTCCCAAATTACTCGACGTGCAGCTTGTTGCGATAGCGCGTATAAATGGCGTAATCAATGGCGGTGCGGCGTGCGATATAGGTGCGCGTTAGCGGCGCAAGACGCTGCCGTTCGAGGATTTTATCGGTCACGGTTAGGTCAAAGGCATCTGAGCCGGCGCCGCTGCCGTAACTGACGCACAGAATGCGATCACCGGGCTTTGCCTCATCCAGAATCGCGCTCAAGCCAAGCAGGCACGAGCCAGCGTAGACATTGCCAACCTCATTCGCCAACAAGCCCGTCTTGATTTGCGCGTCGGTGAAGCCGAGCGACTTAGCGGCACGCTCTGGAAACTTCACGTTTGGCTGATGAAAGACAGCATAGGTGTAGTTGCTTGCCTGTGTACCCATCAGGCGCAGCAGTGCCTCTGCCGCTTGCTGTGTATGCGCGAAGTAGGCAGGTTCGCCGGTGAAGCGGTCGCCGTGCGAAGGATATTTGACCTCAGCGCGCCGCCAGAAATCCGGCGTATCCGTCACATAGCTGTATGAGCCGTTGAAGATGGCAATCGCATTCTCTGCTGCACCGACGATGTAGGCAGCACCGCCGCTGGCAGCCGTGTATTCCAGTGCATCACCGGGACGCCCTTGCGCCGTATCCATACCAATGCTCATGGCGTAGGCTGCCATGCCGCTGCCCACAAAGCCAATGGAGGCTTGCAGTGCTTCTGAGCCGGCTTTGCAGGCGAATTCCCAGTCGGCAGCCTGCACGCCTGGCACCGCACCGATTGCCTCAGCCACAATGGTGCTGGTCGGTTTTACTGCGTAAGGGTGGCTTTCTGAGCCGACCCACACGGCGCGCAGTTCAGTGGGTGCAATTTGGGCGCGAGCCAAGGCGTTGCGGGCTGCCTCAATCGCCATCGTAATTACGTCCTCATCCAGCCCGGCAACTGCCTTCTCTTTGACAGGTGAGCCGCCGAGTCCGTTCGTCCAAACGCGGGCAACTTCGCTGCCCGGCAGCCGAAAGCGCGGCACATAAGCGCCATAGCCAATGATGCCAACAGGCTGTGAAGGTTTTAGCAAGCCACGCGGATCAAAAGTGTTGGGTGTTCCATTTGTCATGTGTGTTACTCCACTGTTGGGTTAGTCTAGCCCATCGAACAAGGCGGCGACGGGCAAGGAAAATTCGGGCAAAAGATCGCCTGCGCGCAAGGTTTGCCCTTTGTCGAAGGACTCGACGCGCAGTGCGCCATCAGGCTGTGCCTGCCAAACGTCTACGATTTGCTCATCAGGATAAACAATCCAAACGAACTGTCCGCCGTGCGCCAGATAGGCGCTGATTTTGGCGCGTATCTCGGTGTGGCGTTCACTGGGCGAGATAATCTCAACTGCCAGATCGGGCGCGCCCTCAAAGAAACGCGCAGGCAGCTTGGGTGCGCGTGCTTTTGAGATAAATCCTACATCGGGCTGAAACAGCAAATCATCAGCTAACTGATAACCACCATCCGGACCAGTCACCCATCCGAGTGCAAGTTGCTCAACAAGGTTGCCCAACCAACGCGCTATACGCATGGCAATGATTGAATTCGTAGGGCTAGACGGTGGCATCTCGATGATCTCCCCTGCAATGAGTTCCCAGCGCTTCTCGGCATTTTCGGGCTGTGTTACAAATGCCCAAAATTGCTCAACGTCTTGCCGAATCTTAGTTTGGGCTGCCATGCCTTATGTCCCTTTCAGCGCCGCCACAATTTGCTTAGCGCGCTCTAGGCGCACGTTGCCCTCTGCGATTAGCTGCGCCACGACATGCGTCACTTGATCACCTGTGGCGCCGGCGGCAATCGCCATCTGGCGCGCATGAAGGCTCATATGTCCGCGCTGAATGCCTTCGGTTGCCAAAGCGCGGATTGCCGCCAAATTCTGTGCCAAGCCGACGCAGACCATCACCTCCGCTAATTCGCTTGCGCTGCTAACACCAAGCACCTTCAGCGCCGCACCTGCTGCGGGATGTACCCGCGTTGCGCCGCCAACGGTGCCAACTGCCAATGGCACGCGCAGTTCACCGCACAAATCGCCGTTTTCGGCTTGCCACCAGCGCGTTAGGCTTGTGTAGAGTCCAGCGCGTGCCGCGTAGGCGTGAGCGCCTGCTTCCAGAGCGCGCCAATCGTTGCCAGTGGCAATGCAGACGGCATCCATGCCGTTCATAATGCCCTTGTTGTGCGTCGCAGCACGGTAGGGGTCAAGTTCGGCGAACACGGCGGCTTCCACAATAGCACGCGCCACTTGGACGCCCTTCAGGGTTTGGGTGGTCAGTTCGGCGGCAGGGATGCGGCAGCTTGCCCACGCTTTGCGCTGATCAGTGAGGTTGCTCAGGATGCGTAAATGAACACGCCCGCCGCTAATGTCTGCCAAAAGCGGCGCGATTCGCTCACAGGCTGTGTTGATGGCATTCGCGCCCATCGCGTCGCACACAGCATAATGCAAATGCACAACCAGCATCTCGCCAAGCGGCGTGTTCGGAAAAGGGCGCACGATCAAATCACGCGCACCGCCGCCGCGCCGCACAATGGACGAGGTCGGATCGTTGGCTGCGGCGAGCAGACGTTCGCGCTGAGCCAGCACCTGATCGGCTGCCGCCTGTGCATCAGGCATATCCAGCACCTGTAACTGACCGATCATAATCGGCGCATCGCTGCCTGCCTCAAAGCCACCGCCAGCGCGGATTAGCTTGGCGGCAAAGCTGCACGCGGCAACCACGCTAGGCTCTTCCACCACCATCGGAACAAGGTAATCGCGCCCGTTGATCAAGAAGTTGGTGGCGATCCCCAGCGGCAGCGCATAAATGCCAATGGCGTTCTCAACCATGTGATCGGCGTGTGCGGCATCCAAGCCTGCCGCGCCGCTGAGTGCTGCCTGTTCTGCTTCGCTCAGGTCTGCCCACTCCGCAATGATCGCCAACCGCTCAGCAAGGCTGCGTTGGTAGAAGGCGGGCAATCGGCTTGATTTTGGGCTGTGTGTTTCGTTCATATCCCCGATTCTGAAGGGTTGGGCTCAAAATGCCTAATGGTTAGCAGGCATGATAGCCGCTAAAACCTCTCAAAAGCTATCAGGCTTGTGAAAAGTATCTCAAACACAGATGGATTTGCCTATTGGCAAGTGTCGCACTACGATCATAAGGATTTCAAAGGCTAAGGAGGAAAAGATGCCCACTATTGGCGAAATGGCACCCGATTTCGACGTGCTGACCGACGAAGGCAAGCGCGTAAAGCTCTCCGATTACCGTGGCAAGAAGGTGGTATTGTATTTCTACCCGAAAGATTTTACGAGCGGCTGTGAGTTGCAAGCGTGCAGCTTCCGCGATCACTACTCACAGTTTGAGGCAGCCAATGCCGTTGTACTAGGCGTTAGCCCTGATGATGTGGAGAGTCACCGCAAGTTCCGCGAAGCGCTCAACCTGCCTTTTCACCTGCTGGTGGATAGCGATTTCAGCCTCTCGCAAGTGTGGGAGAGCTACGGCACAAAGACCTATCCCGACGGCAGCACCTTCACTGGCACACAGCGCAGCCACTTTGTGATTGACGAAAACGGTGTGATCATTGACGTGCAAAATCCCGTCAGTGCGCCAGAGAGCGCCAAGCGCGCTCTGGAAGCGGTGAGCAGCAGCTAATGCATCCAAAAGGCGGGTGAAGTTTCACCCGCCTTGCCTTGCTATCCTTTGCGGAAGCGCTCCAAAATCTCTGTGACGCGCTTCACCAATTCTTCAGGGGCAAACGGCTTCAGGATATAATCATCCGCGCCAACCTGCAAGCCAGTGTCTATCTCGGATTCTTGCCCTTTTGCCGAGAGGAACACCACCGGAATATCTTTCACTGCCTCGATTTGTTTGAGTGCGGCACACGCTTCGTAACCTGTCATGCGCGGCATACGCACATCCATCATGATCAAATCGGGCATGATCTGCGGTGCCATCTCAACAGCCTCTGCGCCATTGGTTGCTTTGAACACTTCATGCTTTGCAAAATGCGTCAGCACAAGCTCGATTAGCTCACGAATATCGCGCTCATCTTCCGCAATTAGGATACGTGCCACGGTCTGCCTGCTTTCTGCTTGGAGCGCGTTTCAGAACTGCCCGTGGCGCGCAGCACCGCGTTGCCACAAGCAGAAAAGTTCTTCACAGCCCTGCTTAAGTTCTGAAATCGCTTTTACTCACAATGATAGTGTGCTTATATCATACGCAAGAAATTGCTTTTTTGTGCATGAATTTTCTTTGAATGTGCGAAAGTCGCTTATGCGCTATTCGTCTTGAGCATCGCTCGCGTCATCCGAGCCGAAGGCAGGAATGCGAACGTAGAACGTTGTGCCGCGCCCTACCTCGCTCTCTAGCCAGATTTCGCCTTCATGCATCCGCACATATTCCTTCACAATCGGCAGCCCTAAGCCTGCACCTGACGACTCGATCACGAGCCGTTCGTCCTCGTCGCGGAAGAAGCGCGTCCAGACGTTTGCCTGCTTCTCAGGCGGAATGCCAACGCCCGTATCCTGCACACTGATCACAACAGCATCATTTTCACTGTGCGCGCGGATGGTGATGGTGCCTTCACTGCGTGTGTAGTTGAAAGCATTGTTGACAAGGTGCGTCATAATCTGCGCCATTTTATCAAAGTCGGCGCGCAGCAGTGGCAGGTCGGAGGCAATCTCGGTCTGGACGGTGAGTGCTTTGCGCTCGTTCCGAATGCGCTCATCAAGGTGGCGTTGCGTCATTTGCAGCACTTCCTCAAAGTTGACTGCCTGCAAATTCAGCTTGACCACGCCGCGATCAATGCGTGAAATGTCGAGCAGTTCGTTGACAAGGATCGAGAGCTTATCGGCATTCGTCTTGATGGTGCTCAGGTAGCGCGCCTGAGCATCATTCAGTTGCCCTGCCGCGCCAAGCAGCATCAGGTCGGCATAGCCCTTGATGGAGGTCATCGGCGTGCGGAGTTCGTGGCTAACCGTTGCCACAAATTCGGTCTTCATGCGGTCTACTTCAATTTCGCGGGTGATGTCGCGGAAGACAGAGACCGTCCCCAAGAACTGATCGCCCATGTTGACCGGCGAAAGGATGACGCTGATAACCTTACCGCTTTCGAGAGTGATCTCGGCGCGCAGCTCATCACCGGGACGGTGGGTGGTTGGGTCTTCCGTCCACTGCTGCATCGCCTCTAACCAGTTCTGCCCACCAACGGCGGTATACAAGCCCGAAAGCGCGCTAATGTGATTGCCGATCACCTGCTGGCGCGGCAAGCCAAGAATACGCTCAGCGGCGCTGTTGAACTGTGTAATATCGCCGTCTTGGTTAGCAACCATCACACCATCGGCGATAGACTCAACGATGGAGAGATTCTTTGTGCTGTCCACCTGTTCGCGGCGCACCATTGCGCCCAGACGGTCTGCCTGTTCGCGGATGAGCGCGTAGAGGTCAGCGTTGTTCAGCGCGTTGGCGATCTGCGTTGTGGCAGCCATCACCGAAGGGAGTTGCTCAGGTGTGAAGTGGTTGGGTGTGCGGCTAAAGAGCATTGCCACACCCTGAATTTCTTCACCCGCTTCCAGCAGGGCAACAATGGCGGCGCGTGGCTCGTTATCTGCCTCGCTCAGGCGTAACCAACGGTAATCTTGCTGGACATCTGCCACCACAATCGGCTGCTGCGATTGAATGACCCAGCCCGCCAAACCTTCATATTGGTTGTAGCCAGTGGTCTCGCCTTCGCGGTAGGGCATGTTCACCTGAGCGCGCACCAAAAGGCTATCGGAGAGGTTATCAATGCTCAGGATAGCGCCCATGTCAGCATCCACTGCGCCAATCAGTTTGATGAGCGCACGGTTGAGCGTGACATCAATATTCAAGCTGGAGGTCAGGTCTGCGGTCAGTTCATAAAGGAAGTTGAGGGCGTCACGCTCGCGTTGGAGTTCACGAGTGCGCTCGTTCACGGCGCGCTCTAGGCGTGCGGTGAAGCGCCGCGCCTGATCAAAGAGCCGTGCGTTTTGCAGCGCCGTTGCCAATTGTGAGCTGATCGTCTCTAGAATGCGTTGATCATTCAGGCTGAAAGCCTGCGCGTTTTGCGAGTCGGCAGCGATGAGTGCGCCGATGACCTGATCGGATGAGATCAGCGGCACACCGATGAAGGCACGTGTCTGAGCAAGCCCCAGATCGCTCTCATAAGCACCTAACACGCTGGCAA
The DNA here is from genome assembly GCA_034432555.1 of Anaerolineae bacterium. GTDB lineage: Bacteria > Chloroflexota > Anaerolineae > Aggregatilineales > UBA2796 > CP2-2F. The sequence goes on along the minus strand of DAOUBW010000013.1, from coordinate 158,213 downwards.
CCTCATCGCCGATCAAGCGCTGCGTGCTGCGGCTCGACATGACGAAAAGCACCTCATCTTTGCGGCGTGTGTGCGGCTCTAGATCAAGCCGTTCGCCGCCGCGCAGCGCAATCGGATAGGTGATGTGGGTACCTTCTTCGTTCACCACGGCAATCAGGAACGACTCAGCCTTCACCAAGTCCGAGAAGCGCTGCTGTGCAATTGTGTACACCTCTGCTTCATCAATGGAAGCTGCCAATGCCGTTGAGAGCTGGCTGAGGTTAAAAAGTTCGCTCAGCTTGGCAGCTGTTTCAGTTTGCAGGCTGGCGTTTTCAATAGCGACTGCCGCCTGTGCCGTCAGGGTGCGCGCAAGGCGCACTTCAGGGCTGCTGAAGGTGCGGAATGGATTGTGGATTTCCAGCGTGATCAAGCCAATCGCCTGCTCACGCACAACCATCGGCAGGGCAATCAGGTGCGAAGCGCCGCGCCGTTCAAGCAGAGCGCGCTCTGCCTCAGATAGGTATGCCTCTGTAGAGCGCAGCAAGATGGTTTGCCGCGTTTGCAAGGCACGCTCTAAGGTTGGATAGTTGGTGAGGTCATAGCGCGTGTCAGGCGCATCCACTACGGCGTTGGGTATTGCCAGCCTTTCGTAGTTCACCTTCAGCATACGCGCATCGGCATTCCATGTGCTGATCTTGCAGCCGTCGGCTTGCAGGGCAACGATCATCTGCATGGCGATGTTGTTCAACACCTGCTCAAAGTCCAGCGTGGCAGAGATAGATTGGGTTGCCTCGAAAAGCGTCTCTAATTCACGGGTACGCGCTAAGGATTGTTCGAGCAGGTTCGCGTTTTGGATGGCAATGGCTGCCTGCGATGCAATCGTTTGTGCCACCTCAAGTTGATCGGGGCGGAAGGCAATCGTCTGGCTGAACGCACTGTGAATCATCATACCGATGCATTGCCCACCAAGTGCCAATGGCACAATCATCTGGGAGAGGATCGTTTGCGCCTCTAGCGATGGCGGTGCAAGGGGCGTGCGCGAGTCGCGTGCCGCATCAGTGATCGAGATTGGCAGCAACGTGCGGCGCACATCGACCACCAACGGATTTTGATCGAAAGCCAAGGCATTTTCAGGGCTAGGCGGCTGCGCACTGCGTGGATATTCAATGATCAGCTTGGCAGACTGGTCTTCAAAATCAAACAGATAGGCGCTGCCATGCTCTGTGCCGAGCATCTCTTGGGATTCGCGCAGGGCGACCTCGAAAATATCTTCAAGGTCAAGCGTCTGCGTTAGTGCGTTAGAGACGCGGTAGAGCAGCGAGAGGCGCTTTGCCTGTTGGTCCAGTTCTTGGGCGCGTGTGGCGGCATCCTTATAGAGCGCTTCGGTTTGGCGGGCAACCTTGCTCTGCTGTTGGAACAATTGCGCGTTCTCAAAGGCAACTGCCACCTGATTGGCGTAGGTCAGCGCGAGTTGTTCCATTGTGGGCGTGAAGAAGGCAACGCTGTACTTTTCCAGCACCAGCAAGCCAACCAGACTGCCACGCGAAACCAGCGAGACACCTAACCAGGAGCGCGTTGGCTGTTCAAGGCTCATTGGGAAGCGTGAGTCTTCTCGAATATCGGGAATGTTCAGCACTTGCCCGCGTGAGGCGATTTCACGAAACAGGTCTGAGTCGGCAATATCTGCCTCAATGCCCAATAAGGCACTATTTTCGCCAAAGCCGCTTGCCGCACGGATGACCAATTTATCGTCACGCCGCAGCCAAAGTGTAGCGCGATCAAATTCCAAGATGCGCGTCAGCTGAGCAAAGACCATCTCCGTGAGCGCGCTTGGTTCTAGCACAGTGGTGAGCTGACCCGAAATATCAGTGAGCGTCGAAAGCTGCGCCGCACGGCGTGCTACGTCTTCTTCCAGCGCGGACCGTTCGGTTATATCTTCCACAAGGATCACACTACCGCTGACGGTCTCGCCCTCCCGAAGTGGATAGAGGTAGTAGTTGCAGATCGTCTCACGTTCAGTGTCGGGCGCATCGGGCGTCCGCACGTCGAGGATTTCTTGCGGTTCGCCGCTGTGCAACATCTTCTGAAGCGGCTCAGCCAGCAATACCTCCAAAGCGGGACGGTAGGCAAACAACGCTTTGCCCGCCGCCTCTTGTGCATTCCAGCCGAAGGTATTCTGCATGAAGGCATTCACCGTGCGGATGTTCAAGCCCTGATCCACCACGATGATGCCCTGCTGAATGGACTGAATGACGGCTTGATTGAAAGACGTTAAGCCAAGCGTCTCCTGATAAAGCTGGGCATTCTGAATGGCGATCGAGGCTTGAATGGCAAAAGCAGCCGCCTTCTCCACGTCGTTACTGGTGAAGGGACGGTTCGCGTCCGTCTTGATGAAGGTGATCGCGCCAATCGCTTGCTGTTCACGCAGCAGCGGCACGCTCAAGATGCCACCAACCGTCACGTTTTTCAGCAGATCAATGGTCGGAATTGGCACGTCAGGCTGGTCAACGGCATTCAGGTAGATCGGCGCGCTCTCGCGGATGGCACGGGCGCTGAGCAAAGGCGTGTCGTCTAGCGGCAAGCGTATGCCGCTGAACTGATCAGCCGCAGGGCCGCGTGCGGTGATGCCGAGCATATGGTCACCTTCCGCCAGCCACACATAAGCGCCGTCTACGCTTAAAATCTCGATTGACTCAACGCAGACCGTGTCTAAGACGCTGTTCATATCCAGCATGGCGTTGACAGACTGTCCAACGCGGCTGAGCGCCACCGAGAAGCGCTCACGCTCAATGGTTTGGCGCAGCAACTGCGCGTTTTCAAGCGCCACCGCTGTTAGGTTGGCAATACGCGAGACGAACTCAAGTTGCTCTCTGAAGCCATACGCCTCGTTCAGCTCACTACCCATGTGAATAGCGCCGATAGGACGTCCGCCGGCGATCATTGGCACCACTAAGGCGGTGCGTTCACCCATATCGCGCCATGCGCGCAGATCATCCAACCCTGCCACCTGTTCCGGGTCGGTCAGGTTGTAGATTTGCGGCGAAGGCTCGCTGACTGCCATGCCAACAGCGGTATTTTCCACACGCAGTGTTGGCGCCAAGGCAACCCGTATTTCGCCACGCGGCGTAATGATGACGCGCCGCACCTCAAAGGTAGCGTTGTCATCGCGCAGGAGGGCAATGTTCATGCGCGTGAAGGCGATCATCTGCTGGAAACCGTTCGCCACACCCTCGATGATCTCATCCAAATCGAGCGTGCTGGTGACCGTCTCCATTAATTCGTTAATGCGCGTCTCCTGCTGCGCCGCACGGGTCACATCTTGGTAGAGCCGCACGTTTTCAAGCGATGAGGCGGCCTGCACGGCGAACAGCTCAATGGGGCGCAGTGCGCTCTCGGTGGGCGCTAAACCATCCGAGGGTGAATCGAGCGTGATGATGCCGATCAAGCGTGAGCGATCCTGACCGTAGAGCGGCAGATAAAGGGTATCCAGCGGGTGCCATTGCTCAGAGGGGCGCGGCGACATAATCGGCAGGCGGAGTGTGGTTGTGTTGCTTAGGGCATCTTCATTAGCGCCGCCCACCACACCAGCGATCAGCTTATTTTCCGTCACCCACGGATCGGTATAACGCAGATAATAAGCACCCCCAACACGGTAATTACGCAGATCAGGGTCGGCAATACGCTGCGACCATACCGCGCCGGGCAGCAGGTTGCGCCTGAACTTCTCGGCATCCTCAGGTGTGAAGCCTGCCAGTGCTGTTTCCAGTGGCTCGAGGTCATCATCGCGCAGCGTGATGGCAACGCGCTCCCAGCCTAAAGCGCGGATGCTTTCCGCAATGACCAGCAGGCGTGTAGGAATATCCGGCGCACGCTGGACTTCACCTGCCGCCAAGTAGAGCTGCTCTAAGCGGTCACGTTCACGGCGTGTGGCGTTTGCCTCGGCTTCGTAGGCGCGCAGCAAGTTGTAATTTTCAATGGCAAAGGCAGCTTGATAGGCAAAGGTTTCCAGTGCCTCAATGACGCGCACATTCGGGCGCAAGCCGTTACGCGGATCGTCCACGCTGATCAAGCCAATCAGTTCGCCTTCAGAGCTACGCAGTGGCACGATCAAAATATCTTTAGGATGCCACTCATGCGCGCCAATACGTGGTGTTTCAGGCTGGGGTCCGGCAATGAGTGGTAAATTCAGGTTGCGCCAATCTTGCTGTTCGGCGGGGATGAAGTACGAGTTGCTGATACGATACTCAGGTTTGAACAAATGATCAAGGGTGCTTAGCGGTGGTGTAACGCGGCGTGCTTCTTCCCACTTTTGTAGCGTCATGCCCGATTGTGCCATGCGGCGCGTCACTTTGGCGCGGCTATCCACAAGGCTCATCAACACGATATTGAAGCCGATGGTGTCGCTGATGGCGTGTGCAACGGCTTCCAGCACATCTTCGATGTTCTCACCGCTCGTCACCATGCGCCCTAGCTCAAAGAGCTGGTTGAGCTGATCAGTCCGTTGCTTGAGCAATTCTGCGCGATCAAGCTGATCGCGGTAGCGTTCTTCGTTGCCAAGGCTGATGGCGATCTGGTTGGTGATTGCCTTCGCAAAGTCCAGTGTCTGCTGCGTCAGCAGCTCTAGCTCTGGGCTGGCAAAGTGCAGCGCACCGACCACTTCTTCGCCGTAGAAGATCGGCGCAGCAATCGCGGCGCGCATCTTCTCAGGCATTGCCGCAAGGCTCACCGCGCTATAATCCTGCACAAAGAGTGCTTCACGGCGTTCAAAGGCAATCTGTTCAATGGGTGCCAGCGTCGCTAAATCTTTGGCTTGCCCGTGCCGCAGTTGAACCTCAGGCTGATCAGCGTTTGCCCATGTACTTTTCGGCTTGAAAAGCACAATACTCACAAAAGAGACGCCAACAGTGCGCTGCACTTCGTTACGAATCACCTCAAGGATGCGGTTGAATTCAGTGGTGCTGTTCTGTTCATTGCTGATGCGCGTCAGAGCGTCCATTTCGCGGATGCGCTCACGCAGGTCGGCGTCGGTTGCCTGATATAGCTTTTGGCGGTCTACGGCGGCAGCAAGCTGCACGCCAATGGTCTGCAACAGGCGCAGATCATCTTCGGTGAATTCGCGTGCGGTGCGGCTGGCAATGGTCAGTTCGCCAAAACTGCGCGCTTGCACAGCCAGCGGCACCTGCACCGCGCTGTTGAAGCCGAATCGATCCGCAATTTCGCGGTAGGCAGGCAGCAGGCGCGCATCGCTGCGTAGATTGTTGCTGAGGAAAGGCTTTTGGGAAAGAGCGACACTATGCTGAAAGCCGGGACGGTAGGTATCAATGATGAAGGCGTCTTGCAAGCCGATTAAGCCAACCGTGTATTCGGGCTGGATGACTAAGGCGCCCGTCTGATCATCCAACACGCCGACCGTGCAAATCTCGCAGCCGAACAGGGCAGCCGTTTCGCTAACCACCTGGCGGATGATCTCATCAATGCGTAAATTACTGGAGGCTAACTCCGCAATGCGGCGCAAGCCTTCCGACTCGTCGGAGCGTTCGCGCATTTCGCGGTAGAGCCGTGCATTATCAATAATCACGGCAGCTTGTGCGGCAATAATCGAGAGGACACGCGCTTGATCTTCGGTGAACTCGGCGCCGTCCAGTCGGTTGGAAACCTGCACCACACCTAAACGCCTGCCGCCGATCACCAATGGCACCATCATCGTTTGGCGGACGCCGATCAACATGGCGAGTTTATCCAAGCCGCTATCGCGCAGCGTTTGATCAGCGCGCAATTCGTTGCTGATCCAAAAATCGCCTTCGGTGTAAATGCGGTAGAACGTTGTGCCGGGCGTAATAGCAATGCGATAGTGACGGATTAAATCGTCGTCCACGCCGTAGAAGGGCGGACGGCTGACCAACTGCCCAAGGCTCGGATCGTGCAGCAGAATGCCGCACATTTGGCAGTTCATCAGCTTGGCGATCTGCTCATTCAGATAGCCGTACATCTCATCAGCGGAGCGCAGCACGCCGATGGCTTGGCTCACCTGCTGCAAGCCGCCCAGTTCTTCCGAACGGCGGCGTTCCTCGTCATACAGGCGTGCGTTTTCCACCACGATTGCCGCTTGTGAGGCGAAAACGCTCAGCAAGCGCATGTCATTTTCGGTGAAGCCTTTGCCATCACGCTTATTGGAGACCTGAATCACGCCAAAACGCCGATTGTTGACAGCCATCTGCACCAGTGCCGTTGTGCGGACGCCAACCGCTTCGGCAAGGCTGGTTAAGCCGGCAGCGCGCACAATGTCATCACTCAGCACATTGTTGGAATACCACCAATCACGCGCTTTGTAGAGTACTGCGCCAATGCTATCATCAGCAATCGAGATGCGATACATCGAGACAATCGTCTCCGGCACGCCATAAAAGGGTGCATGTCCGACGAGTGCCTTTTGATCGGAAGACTCAAGCAGCACGCCACACATTTCAGCATCGGCAAGCATCGCGATGCGGCTGGTGAGCTGTGTATACATCTGGCGCGGATCGCGCATCGAAGTCATCACGCCGGCAATCTGCTGCAAGCCGCTTAGCTCTGCCGCACGCTCCGATTGTGTCTGCTGCAAGCGCGTATTCTCGATGGCAATGCCAAGCTGTCCCGCCAAAATTTGCAGCAGCGCCATATCCTCATGATCAAAGGCAACGCGGCTACGGCTGCCCAGTTCAAGCGTGCCGATCAGCCGATCACCAACCATCAGCGGTGCGCCGACTAGCGATTGCAAGCCATAGCTGCTGATCTTGGTGCGAACATCAGGGCGCAGGCGAATATCTGGCACAAGCAGCGGCTGGCGGTAGCGCACTAGCCAACCGCTACAGCTATCCTGCAAGCCATAAAAGCCTTCAGCGGCATCCAGCGCGTCAAAATAGCTGCGGTCGCCGTGCTTGCCGTGCGGCGTCAGGATTTGGAGTGAGGCATCCCACAGGTTTACCTCTGCCACATCAAAGGGGATGACGTTCTCAATCAGGCGCAGCACTTCGTCAAGTGCTTCCTCAAGCGGCATGTTGCTGCTGAGCAGTTGAACAGCATCGCCCACCAAGATCAGCGCATGGGTCGGATCGAGCATTTCGCGCCCGGCGTTGGGCGAGGTGAGTTCACGCATCACCACGACCATTTGTGGCACGCCCGCGTGCGGCACATAGTGCGAGGATGCCTCGACGCGCCGCGCACCAATGCGGAAAGAGGCTGTGCCTTCCTTGCTGAACAGTTCCAAGAACGTTTCCGAAGGCTGCACGCTATCTACCATGATCTCTAGGTCGGGTTCACCACCGCTTAAACCGAACCAGGCTTGCGCCCGCGCATTGGTGTAGACGAGTTTTCCCCGCCCTTCCGCCACGACGACAGCATCATCGTTATCCAGCAGGTTAACCTGGACAACGGACTCTGGCAAGTTTTCGGCTTCCGAGACGCGCTCCAAGCGCAGGCGCGCTAGCATAAAAACTGCGCCAAACATGCTGAACCCGATAACCAGCAACAGCAGTACAAACCCGTCCATGCGCTATCCTTTAACAACCTGTCTGTGGCTGTTTTTTCCTACCACGATGTCTCGATTGGCTCGACTGAATCGCCCGCCGGACGGCGACGCGCCTCAGCCGCCAGTTCAGTAATTTCACGAATATCGGCAAAGCGCTGCGTGGCGTTGGAAACCATGCCCACACCAAGCGTCATCAGCGGCTTGCTATCACCGCTTTCCACCACGATATGCCCACGCTCACGGTCAATGAAGGTGTAATGTTGTTTCACCTCGTCATCAAAGCGTTCCGCCAGCCGATCTTTTAGGGCGGCTGCACGGCTGCTGTAGGTGATCACCACAAAGTTATCGTTACCGGCATGTCCTATGAAGTCGTCCGGCGTGCCGAATTCATCCGCCACTTCGCCAAGCAGCAGCGCCATAAAGCGCAGCACTTCTGTGCTTGCCAACACGCCATACACCTCTTGGAAGGCATCAAAGTGGTTAATTTTAATGTCCATGTAATACCAGGTGTCGGTTGTCCGCATTAGCTCGCGCAGTTGCTCTTCGATCAGGCGGCTGGAAGGCAAATTCGAGCGCGGGTCCATGCTCTTTTCACGGTCTACGCGCTCAATGGCATTCTTCACACGCAGCTTGAGTTCTTCAATATCAAACGGCTTGGTGATGTAGTCATCCGCGCCAAGCTCCAGCCCGGCGATGCGATCTGAGCGCTCATCGCGCTGCGTCAGGAAGATGATCGGAATGTGGCTGGTGCGCGTCGTCTGGCGCAATTCGCGGCACACAGCATAGCCATCCATATCCGGCAGCATGATATCCAGCACAATTAACTGCGGCAGTTGTTTGCGCGTGAGCGTGAGGGCATCGCCTCCGCGTGGCGCAACTTGCACGTCGTAGCCTTGCCCGGTGAAGTAAATCCGCAGCATGTTTGAAATATCAAAATCGTCTTCAACAACCAGAATACGTCCCTTGCTCACCGTCTCACCTCGCTTATTGGATGGCTTGATTGTGTGGCACGCAATAACGCGCCGAATAAACTGACGTTGATTGTAACGCACTTCGGCACAAGGCGAAAAGTTTGCTTGCAGAAAGTTTAGCGCAAGCACACAGCACTTACGGTTGGGAAAGTGTTTGTGCTATTAGGTAGTTGTTATGCGCCTAAGGGCGACCATGTGCGCCGTGTGGTGTGGGCGCGCTCCAACACCTGCAAAATGTGATCATCGGTCACGGCGCGCTCAAAGCTGCGGAAGCCTGCCAGACGGAAGCCGTGCCGCCCTGCGATTGCCGCGATTTCGTTTGCCTGCGCCGCCGTCAGCGTCTTACCGATGCTGTAATCCTCATAGCGCCCTTCCATCGCCAGTGCCATAGTCTCTGCCATGCAGGCAAATGCCTTGCCCTTAGGAAAGCCAAAATCAAAGTGAAAATCCACCGCGCCCGGCACTTCGACCATGCCACCTTCAATGACCAGCACATCATCACGCTCTTGCGCCACACGCACCGAAACATCGCGTGGGCGCGCCACATCGCAGACCACTGCGCCCGGCTTTAAGTGTTTTGGGAAGATGATTGCATCTACAGCACTGGTCACAGTCAAGATCAGATCAGCGTCGTAAATGGCGTTCAGATCGGTGCTGGCGATGCTGTGCGCCTTTTTGCCCGCACAGCGCGCCCGCACAGCGTCAAGGGCGGCGTCACGCCTGCCTACAATCACCAGTTCTGCCACATCGTCCGCCAGAATCTCGGCACAGACGCTGCCGATGGCGCCCGTCGCGCCGACCACTGCCGCCTTTGCTGTGCCGAGCGGAATATGCATTTGGGCTGCCGCTTGGCGGACTGCTTCTACGGCGATGGCGATGGTGTAGCTATCGCCGGTGGTCACTGGCACTGCCAAACGGTCGGCGATGGTGCGTCCGGCATCGCCAACTACACTGGTGAAAGCGCCCAACCCAACGATTTTTGCGCCGAGCCGCTCGCCTTTGCGCGCACTCGCCGTAATTTTGTCATAAACGTGCGCGACGGGCAGTTCTAGCATCCGCTTGGGCGTGAACGGGCAGGCGATGAACCAACCCTTGATCTGGCGCCCTGTGCTTTGGCTGCGCGCACCTGTGATCTCCGAAATGTAGACAGGTGGAAAATATGCCGAAAGAAAATCCACCTGCTTTTCGGTTAGCACCTTGCCCAACAGCGGAAATTTACGGCTGACATCCCGCTTTGGATGAATGGGATGGATGATGAACGCAAAAGTATCGGTGACGCTCTCAGACATAGGTTATTCCCATTCCTCAAGGAAACTGGTCTCATCCTGACGTTCGGCAGCCCGTGGGAATTTTTGGCGGTGCAGGGCGGAAATCTCGCCGCGCAAGCCGTGATGATCGCTTTCCTCAAAGGCGATGTTCTTCCGCAGAATGCGCCGATCAGGCTTGGCGAACAAGACTGTATCCGACTCAATCATACGCGCTGGGTAAATGACCATGCCCGATCCAATGCGGCAGTTATTGCCAACACAGCTCCCTAGCACCTTCTGCCCAATCTTTTCACGCTTGCCGTCAATGGCGTCCACCTCAAGAGTCTTGGGCAGCAGGTTGAAATCGGTGAAAGTGCTGCCAGCTCCAATAAAGCTGCTGCGCCCGACCACGCACATTTGCAAGCAGGTGTTTTGTGCTACGATGCAGTGTTCCATCAGCACGGTCAGGTAGAGCGAGGCGCGGAACGGCAAAAAGCAGTTATCCCCTACCACGCTCAGCATCAACTGCGCGCCCTGATCAATGTTCACCCGATCTCCAATGTAGCAGTTCTGAATGACCACGCCGGGACCGATGGTGCAGTCGTTCCCGATCCATGCTGGTCCGTGAATGACGGCGGACGGATTAATGCGCGTATTCTTGCCGACATGCACAAGGGAAGAACTCTCTAGAACGTGCTTTTGTTCCAGCAGAGCGCGCAGCAGCACGCCAATCAGGGTGAAATTGCTATATTCAGGATTGCGCTCTTTGCCCTTCATTGGGATGATGCGATTTTCAAAGCGCTTGCCCAGCGAGAAAATGCCCATCGGCACATTGGCAAAAAAGACATGCACCCAGCTCTCAATGCTGAGGATGCTACGCTGTGTGACGTAATGCACCAAATCGCCGCGATCCGACATGTAGTCCGGCAGGGAATAGAAGCCGACCTCATCCCAGCCCGTCTCCACAAAGAGCGGGACGGTGCTTAGGCTTGGGCTGTAGCCGCGTGGATAGTACCACAGGTCAAATTCGTAGTGGTCAATTTCTTCACGCCCACGCGCATCTTTAATCAGCTTGCCATCAGCAGAACGCTTGTAGATATGCTGCACGCAGCGCGCTAATGGCACGGCGTAACTGACCAATGCCTTATCTTCAGGCTTGAAGGCAGCGCGGCATGGCACGCCCATCTTGCGCGCTTGCGTCACAAACGCCTTGATGTACTCCCGATCAAAGTAGAGGTTATCGCGGTAGATGAGCGTTTCTTCAGCGGCGGGCAAAATGTCCGTCAGTGCCGTGATTGAAATTTCAGGTTCGCAGTAGGGCGAGAGTGAATCGCGCTGCACCAACCAAAGCGGCTTATTCAGCACATTGAGTTCGCGTGCAGGTTGGTTAAACGGCAAAATGTAGCGCGTATCTTGAATTACGTAATTTTTGAGCTTTTTCATGCGCGTTTCCGTTAAGCTGTGGTTGGCTTCAGCTTCATTGTAGCGCACTTTGAAGATACGCGCTGTAGAAAGGTGCTGGCGTGTTCTTTGGCTACCTCACACGAACTGGTGTGAATCGGGCTGCATGACGATCTCATTCACCACAGCAGGGCTAGGCGCATTCAGCGCGTAAAGGGCAATATCGGCAGCCGCTTCCGCCGTGAGCATCTTGGTGCGGTCCACGCGCATCTCAATAGTGTCCCAGAAGCCTGTGTTCACACCACCTAGATAGAGCAGCGTAAAGCGGATACCGCGCTTGTTGAATTCTTCGCCAAGCGCCTTCACCCAGCCAACCACCGCAAACTTGGAGGCGCTGTAGCCAGCAGAGTTCCGCATGACGTGCCGCCCCAAAATGCCAACTGGGATCACGAACTGCCCGCCGCCATTATTCAGCATGTGCGGAATGGCTGCCCGCGTTAGGTGAAACAGCCCTTTGAAGTTCGTCTCCCACATCTGATCAAGGTCGGATTCTTTGAGGTCTAAGGCGCTGCTGAGCGCGCCAACGCCCGCGCCATAGTAAACGGCGTCAAGCCGTCCATAGGTGGCGTGTGTTTCGGCAATTAGGTTTGCCACTTCGCTGTGAACCGTCATATCGGCGGCGGTGGCAAGCGCTTGCCCGCCTAATGCCTTCACCGCGTCGGCAAGCATGGCAAGTTCGGGATAGGTGCGTGAACTCAGCGTCAGTTTGGCGCCCTGCGCGGCAAGTTTAAGTGCCAAAGCGCGCCCGATGCCGCGCCCTGCGCCTGCAATCAAGATGACTTTATCCTGCATAGTGTTCTCAATCTACTCGTAGGACGATCTTTCCGATATTTTGGTTGGTTTCCATGTAGGCATGGGCAGCAGCAGCCTCTGCCAGCGGAAAAATACGATCAAGGACTGGCTGCAACGCACCACTGACAAAGTGCGGCATGGCGAACGCCTCAAAAGCACGAGTCAGGGCGATTTTTTGCGACAGCGGCGTGCGGCGCAGCGTGGTGCCTGTGACGTGCAAACTCTTGGTCAGGATCGGTGCAAGGTCAAGGGCAGGTGCTTTAGAGCCACCCAAAAAGCCGATCAACATCAGGCGTCCGCCAATGGCAAGCACCTCAAGGTTGGCTGTCCAGTTCGGCGCGCCGATGAAATCCAGCACGGCATTCACACCACGCCCATTGGTGGCACTTCGCACGGTGGCGGCAAAGTCCTCTTGCTTATAGTTGATGGCAAAGGCGGCGCCCAGCGCACGGCATTTGGCAAGTTTTTCGGGCGTGCCAGCCGTCGCAAAGACGCGCAGACCCGCTTCCCGCGCAAGCTGAATGGCTGCCGTGCCAACACCGCTGCCGCCAGCGTGGATCAAGACGCTCTCGCCTGCTTGCAAGTTGCCCAAGGTGAACAAATTCAGGTAGGCGGTTAGGAATACCTCAGGAATGGCGGCTGCCTGTTCCCATGTCAGCGCCTCTGGCACGCGCATCGCCATACCAAGCGGCACTGCCGCATACTCGGCGTAACCGCCGCCCGTGACGACTGCCATCACGCGCTCACCGAGAGTAAAGGGTGTACCCTCAGGCGCATAGACCACTTCGCCCGCCACTTCCAAGCCCAAGATCGGTGAAGACTCGGCGGGCGGCGCATAAGCACCGCGCCGCTGAAGCAAGTCGGCACGGTTGAGTGCGGTGGCTCGCACGCGGACGAGCATTTCATCGGCGGTGGGCTGGGGATCAGGTGCTTCACCGAGATACAGCACCTCGGGATTGCCTGTCGAGTCGTAAAGGATCGCCTTCATGCTGCCCTACGCCTTAAGCGCTGCCTGCGCTTGTGCTTTGGCGTCTTGCATTTGCGCGATGTGGTCATCCCAGTGGCGCAAGCCTAGCAGCATATTGGCAGGCGCGTTCAGCTTCCCGAAGTGTTCTGCAACAGGTTCGGGCAGTTCACGGTACACATCAAGGTGCGGCAGCTCCGGCAATGTATCAAGGTAAGCAAGGCACATGCGGCGGCATTCTTCCAGGCGTGCGATGACTTGGTCGCGTGTGGTGAATGCGCGCCAATCTGGTTCATAGCGCAGCCTGCCGCCCAGTGAAATGCCGCGCCCAAGCACTGAACAAAAGGCAGCGCCTTCTTCAAGGCTGGCTGTCACATGCAGCACGAGGTGCGCCAAGTTCCAGCCGATGTGCTGATCTGACTCGGTGGCAAACGGATCGTGCGCGCCTTCGTCGTGCGGTTCGTAGGTGAGCATCGCATCGTCGCAATCTGCCAGCAGATCGAGCGTGGCATCAACATAAGCGTTGATGGCAAGCCGCAGATCGTGGAAGGTAAAGCGCGCTGAAAATTCAAGTAATTTCATGCCGCCCTCACGGACGGGCGAAAAATCAATGAGCATGTGAAGCGATCTCCATTATGGAAAGCCATGACTCTGAGCCAATTATCGCAAGGTGTGCGCCGAATGCCGAATAAACACCCAGATTTGCTAGAATCCGCGCCGAAAGAAAATGCCTTGTAACGTTTGGCGGCTGCCGTTGTCTTTGTGTGTGTACGCAGAGACGCAAAACGGAGGGCAGAGCCATTGGCACGTTAGCTTACCCAACCATGAGTGAAGCACCGCACAGCACAGCGCTAGATGCCGCAGAGCGCGCCGTGATGGCTGCCGCACGAGGTGATAAACGCCTGTTTGCGCCGATCTACGAGCGCTATGTTGCGCGTATCTATGCCTACTGCTTGCGCCGTATAGACGATCCGCAGGAGGCGGAAGACCTAACTAGCCAAGTCTTTACCAATGCGCTGCTGTCGCTCAGCCAATATCGCGGCGGCAGTGTGGCAGCGTGGCTGTTCCGAATCGCGCACAATGCCGTGATCAACCATCTAAAACAGCGCAATCATCAAGCGCGGCACGCACATTCACTCGATCAATCACATTTCGATCCGCCTTCGGACGCGCTAGAGCCTGCCGAACGGCTCATCGCGGCTGAGGAAGCGCACACCATTCAGCAGCTGGTGGCAAAGCTGCCAGCAGAACAGCAAAACGTCGTACTCATGCGCGTAGTGGGTGGGCTTTCGGCAGCCGAGATCGGCGCGGCACTGGGCAAGCGTGAAGGCGCTATCCGCACCATGCTACACCGTGCGCTGCGCTGGCTGCAAAATGCCTACCAAGCACAGGAAAGAGAGGATCGCTGATGAAGCCTGATCAGATCATCGAACACTTTTTAGAGGCGCTACGCCACGATCCGAACGCACCTGCGCCGCCACACATGCGCGATGAAACCGCCGCCTTTCTGCGTGACTTGGTGCGTGCCGAAAGCGCTGTGCCAAGTTCTAGCCAACGGGCGCGCATTTGGCAGCGAGCGCTCAGCGCCGCCCAACGCGCCGAATCCGAGACAGCGTTACAGGGAGAGAAGGAAATGTTTCACGTTGAGCCACTGCGCGCCAAGCGCACTCTGCACTATAGTTGGACAGCTGCCGCTGCGATGGTCGCAGTGGTGCTGATGATCGCCGCCGTGCTGATGGGTAATTTGCCGCCTTCCAACAGCAGTGCGTTTGGCAGCGCACAAAGCAGCACTGCCACCGCAACGGTAACGGCTTCCGCCACGTTTGTGCCATCTGCCACGCCGCTTATTGGCACGCCTTGCCCAACAATGGCAGCACCTTTTATCACACCAACCGCGACGCCACTGTTTATCACACCGCCCGCCAACCCACTGTGGACGGCGACACCGATTGGTGGCACGCCTTCTGATTGCGTTGAACTAATACATGCTGAGCTGCTGGCGCCAACGATGGTGTCATCAACGGCTGTAATAGTCGTTGTGCCACCAACGATCATGCCAGCACTTGCGTTGACAGCAACGCCAATAGCTGCTGAGGCTTCGGCACA
The DNA here is from genome assembly GCA_034432555.1 of Anaerolineae bacterium. Taxonomy (GTDB): domain Bacteria; phylum Chloroflexota; class Anaerolineae; order Aggregatilineales; family UBA2796; genus CP2-2F. Next base: position 143,186 of record DAOUBW010000013.1, on the reverse strand, counting down.
GATTGAATCGGTGCGCCAAGACAGTGAACAAGAGGCGTTCGTGATTACGATTGCCACCCAAAATAGCGCTAAAATTGCCCGCTACCGCCTGGAGGTTGCCTTGGTTAACGACGGATATCTGAGGCTGATTGGCATCTTCTTCTTTGATGCGCCGCCGCATGAGCTGATCAAGGTGCCTTATGCCGCCTTGCCAAGCAGCAGCATCGGAGATCGCCCATTGCGGTTCGTCCTCTACGGCTTGAATGCGCAAGATGGTGTCATTACCGCCTCAAGCAGTGATCTTCCTGACAAACCCCTAAGCCAAACGCCCTAGCGCATACAAGACGTATCAGCACAAGGCGCAGTCTGTGCAGACTGCGCCTTCTCGTGTTGTGCGTTATAATCAGGCGCACATCTCACTTTAATCGGAGCAAAGTGCATGAGCCGTGTGATTAACCCTGAAAATGCCGGCAAACTTCGCAACCAACACATGCGAACTGCCGCTGAACTGCTGCGCCGCCTTGGGCAAAAAAGCGACGTAGACGCCGAAGCACGCGATATGGTTGCCACCTTGATCTACTGCTTCCGCGAGATTGAAGACGGCATCGAGGTTTCGATGTTGGCGTGGGAGAAGCGCAATTATTGGAACAAGGTTGAACAGTTCCGCGCCCAATGGACGTGGCTTGGCATTGCCTGTGCGCGCCTTGAGGACTTGGTGCGAACCAACGCATGGGATCAGCTCCCGATGCAGATTTTGCCGCTTTTGCCGCATTTTGTGGAGATCACCATTACCAAATACACGCGTAACCCTGAGACATGGGCAGGCGCCTATGATCGGCTGATCGCGGAGTTCGGTCAGTAAGGCGGCGCATGAGTGGTTATCCCGTCCCTGCTGCAACTGTGCGCGCTGAGCATGAGGTGAGCCGTTCGCGCTTTATCGCCACGCTTGGCTATGCGGAGAGCGTGCCAGAAGCGCGCCAATTCATCGCAGCGGTGCGCGCCGAAATGCCCGATGCTTCACACCATGTCTACGCCTTTCGGGTGGGCTATGGCGCAAGCCTGAATGAGGGGCTGTCTGATGATGGTGAGCCAAGCGGCACTTCAGGTCCGCCGATCATGGCGGTGTTGCGCGGTGCAGATGTCGGTGATGTGGTGCTGGTGGTGACGCGCTATTTCGGCGGCGTGAAACTCGGCACAGGCGGCTTGGTGCGCGCCTATAGTGAGGCAGCGCGCCTCGTCCTAGCCGCTATGACCACACGCCCTAAAATGACGCTGTCTCGCCTGCGTTTGCAAGTGCCATATCCGCTCTATGAGCGCGTGAAACTGCTGGCAGCCCAGCATACTGCCCAGATAGACGCAGAGATATTTGCCGAGGCAGTGACTCTTGAAGTCACCTTAGCAGAAGATGCCGTTATGTCGTTTAGCGCTGCGCTGCGCGATCTGAGCGCCGGCAAGGTCACGCCGCAGCACGTTTGATGCAACCTTTGCCGCCTGCTTGCGTAGTTTCACAGTAAGGATGGATAGTTGTGTCTGTTGAGCAAGAATCAGCGTGGCTAATTAGCGCTCGGCAGGGCGATCAGGCTGCCTTTGGCGATCTGGTGCAGCTTCATCAGAGCGCTGTTTACAACCTTGCCTACCGCATTTTGGGCAACCGCGTTGAGGCGGAAGATGCCGCCCAAGAAACCTTCCTGCGTGCCTATGCCAACCTTGAACGCTACGATATGGCGCGTCCGTTTCGCACGTGGTTGCTCTCGATCACCTCTAACTTTTGCATAGATCGCTTGCGCCGCCGCCGCCTGAAATGGCTTTCGATAGATGAGCCACTGCCACCGCGCACCGTGCTGCACAGTGAAGAAATAGAGCCAGAGGCAGCCGCCATCGCTAGCGAGCGAACCGCCCTGATTCAAAGCCTGCTGGCGGAACTTTCACCCGAACACCGTGCCGCTGTGGTGCTGTATTATTGGTACGACTATTCCTATCAAGAGATTGCCGAAATGCTCCGCACCACAGAAAGCGCCATTAAAAGCCGTCTGTTCCGTGCGCGGCAAACGCTCGCCGCCAAACTGACTGCCCTTCAGCCCGATCTGCGGCAGGCGGGCATTTTTGAAGATGAATAGTTTCGTTGAATCTCGCTTTAATGATTAATGAGGTGACCTAATGAGCGCAGAGCATGACGACGCAAGAAAGTTTGCCCACCAAGATGACACCCAAGACGAAGCGGCAGCACTGGCGGCACGTCAGGCGGCTGAAGAAGCGGCTGCCGAAACAGAGACGGCGCAGGCTGCGCCGCTGAGCAACGCTGAACGCGCTGTGGAGCGTTTGCTGGTCACTGCTGAACTAATTGGCGCACCGCCCGGCTTCACCGAGAAGGTGTTGGCAGCCATCCGTGAAGGGAAGGCGGAAGGCTTCAAGCGCCGCCGCTGGTTCAGGCTTTTCTAGGGGCGGCGCCTGCTTTTCAGTCCTGTGCTTCTTGGCGGGCAAGCCAAGATTGCTGCACCCGTTCAAAATGGGCGATGCACTCGGTGATTTTGGCAATTTCGCGTGGGTAAAAGCGCAAGACATGCTCACACACCATGTGCGCCGTGAGTGTGGGCGTAGCCTCACCCGCTGCATTGCGTTCTCAGAATACACCGTCCTCATAACCCTGTATACGGTTTCAGCACCCTCTACGGGTCGAAGTGGATTGCAATCTTCTCTGGTTTTTGGGTAGGGTGATCTGTGTTTTCATTTCAGTACCCTCTGCGGGTCGAAGTCATTGCAACCTCTTACACACCTCGTGCAGCTACAGGTCAGTCTATTAACCTATGCAAAAAAACTAGCCGCTTTCCAGAGCGTTTTTCGAGGCAATTTTTAAGGAGCAATCTGTTAAAAATATCACAAGTCCTTTTGAGTTATCAGGTGTCTCATGGTGCAAGAGTCAAGGTTTTGTTGCGTGGCGGGCGTTTTTCAAGCATTGGAGAATACCCTATCTTTATTGGTTATAGTTCGCGCCGAAGACTTCCAGCAGCAAACTGCCAATCGCGGCGCGGTTTGGCGAAAGCACCGACATGCCGTTCCACATCATCGCTTGCACATAGCGCCCATCAATCACGCCAAAGCGAATGTTCTCGCTAGGAATATCTTTGGCATACAAAGCGAGCTGAATCCACTGCTCTGGCGCCAAGCCGCTGCGAACATGCCCACTCAAACCTGACCATAAGTTCGGCGCACGCACAATCAGCTCCGGCAGCATCTCAAAGCGCACAATACGCTCGCGCACGGCGTTGATGACCTGCTGTTGGCGGCGCGCACGATCAAAATCGCTGCTGCCGTGCCGCGAACGCGCATATTTCAGCGCAAGATCGCCATTCATCCACTGCCTGCCAGCGGCAATGTAAAGCGGATCATAGCCATTGGTATACATATCCGGATATTCGCGGTCTATGATTTCGCGTGCCACATCAATCTCAACGCCGCCAAGGGCATCAATGATGTTGATGACCGCCTGAAAATCAAAGACGACATAGTCATGCACGCGCACGCCCAGATTGTATTGCACAGCCTGCATTGCCAGCAGTGCGCCATAGCCTTCTTGGACGCGCTCGCCCAGAAAATAGGCGGTGTTGATGCGCTGGAAGCCGTAGCTTTGCCCAACGACTGTATCGCGCGGGATTTCGACATATAGATCACGTGGGATGCTCAGCACGCCAATGCTGCGTGTGGCAGGATCGAGGCTGATTAGAATCATCGAATCGGTGCGGAAGGCTGTGCCGCGGTCGTTGGGACGTTTGTCCAAGCCGAGCAGCAGCACATTAAAGCGTTCCGTGCCGTTCCATGCCGGAATAAGGAGTTCGGGCGGTGTGGTTGCTGGTGGAAAGGTCGCAATGGTCAGGGTCGGTGTGGCAAGCTGTGCCGCTACCACCCGCGAATCGTCGTTTAAGGCGCTGCTGAAAAGCTGCCAACCAACAAAGAGGGCAAAAATCAACGCGGCGGCAAGGCTCGTCAGAATGCCGACAAACGGCAACAACACGGACTTTCGGCGTGGTGGGTAGGCGGGAAGCGCATACAACATCTGCGGCAGTGGTGGCGGAATGGGTGCTGAATCCGTTGCCGTCTCAGGGTGCAATGGGCGTATTGGCTGTGTGGCGGGCAGTGTGGGGCGCGTCAACGCGGCATCGGTAGCGGCAACTTCGGTGGGCAGCGTAGCGCGCTTTACCGACGGCTTCCACTCGGAAATCGGCTTCGGTGAAGCGCGCACAGGGCGTTTTGGCACGTACTGCTCGTATTGCAGTTGATCAGTGTCTTCGTTGTTGGGCAAGTGGTGAGTGTTCATCCTAGATCACAACCATTCACGGCTAAAACTCACCACTATTGTATAGGTAAAGGACGATTTTGACCTATGCGCTTAGCAGACGCTTGCTAAACACTCAGCGTCCGGGCGTTGCCACAGAGCCAAGCCAGCCCATCTCCAGCACGCCGCGCAGCAGCACGTAAACCATGCCGATGCCAACCGCCAAAATGCCCCAGATGCGCGATTTTTCAGTCTTGGTGACGGCAACTGCCAGCAGTGGCAGCGAGAATACGCCCACGCGCAGAAAGAGCGTGATCAATTCATTGTTGCGGAAGATAGCGCCGGGCAGGTTGCCAGTTGCCACCTTATCAATGAGCGCCAACATCATCGCACCGACCAAGAAAAGCTGGACGGGCATTTGTGGTCGGCGTTGCACAAAGAGCATGATCAAGCACAGGAAAAAGACCGAGTAGAGCGAAATGCCCCAGATTAATGTGAATGGATCATTGGAAATCGGATTAAGGTTGTTGATAAACTGCTCAAGAGTCAGGTTGCCCATTGTCGGTTAGGACTCCTTACGGAATTAAGATAGAACTACCCGTATTGTACTACAAAAACAGGCACTGATGGCAAGCGCTGAGGTATCTTGAAAATATCAAACTGCCAGCAGAGTGAAGGGGGTAATCACCTGCTGGCAGTTGGAATTGACCCTTTTAACCAACGCGGCGACGCGCACCTCCGCATGGGCAATTGGGCGGCTTGCACATGCATTCCATCTCATGCTCAACACGGCACGGCAAGTTGATTACAGTATGCACCACATGGCTGAGCCATAGCTTAAGCACACATTAATGCGCTATGAGTTGAAGCCTACGCTTGCCCTACGCACCCACCGAATCCACTTGAAGCACCACCACACTGACGTTATCTTCGCCGCCGCGTTCGTTGGTTAGCTCTACCAAATCGAGCGTTGCCTCAGTCGGATTTTCAGTTTGCAGCACAATCTCAGCAATCTCATGATCTTCGAGGTGACGCGTCAAGCCATCGGAGCAGATCACAATCCGATCACCGCCGCGCAAAGTGTGCCGATACAGATCAATCTCTAGATCAGCCGACTGCCCAAGCGCACGGTACAGCACATGCCCCATCGGGTGATAGCGCGCCTGATCGGTGGTGAGATGCCCAGAAGCAACTAAGGCTTGCACAAAGCTGTGGTCATTGGTGATTTGGCTAATGGTGCGGTCGTGCGAATCAACGAGATAGAGGCGGCTATCGCCAACGTGCGCCACAAAAACGCGGTTGTTCCGCACCAGTGCCAAGGTGGCCGTTGTTCCCATCCCACGCCGCGAAGCATCGCGCTTGGCGCGATCGACAACAGTGCGGTTCGCCTGATCAATAGCGGTGTGCAGGCGCTTGCTCAGCTCATCTTCGCTCAGTGCCACCAGCGTATCACTGCCGCGCTCGGTGCCGGCAAAGCTGGCTTGCACAGCCTCCACGACGAGGCGGCTGGCTTCTTCGCCCGCCGCGGCGCCACCCATGCCATCGGCAACCAGTGCCAGCGCCAAACCATCCACCGACCACAAGGCAAGGCTATCTTCATTGTTGCTTCGCACCTTGCCAACATGAGTGCGCGCACTTATGCGCAGCAGTGTGCCAAAATCTTCATCAGGGATCAGTAGAGGTGCATTACAATGCGTGCAGTGTGTGGCAGTTGGTAGGTTATAAGTGCCACAGCTTAAACAGGTGAGCGGTTCGCCGTTTAGATTTTCGGGTAGCACTTTTGACCTTGCCTTTCGCAAGCGTTCGATCCGTCCCGGCTCAAATAAGCTGTGATCGCGTTGGCGAATAAAGCGAAGCGCACCTTCGATCAGGCTACCAGTGCCATCTAAGCCATTCACCACAGGCGCATCGTTCAGGTGGCGGTTGCAGCGGAAACAATAGATCGCCTGCGGCACATTTTCATAGTTGCAGCGCGGGCATTTGCGCGGAGGCGTCTTCACACTGACCCTTCCCTTCGTGTCGCCTGAGCAGAATCACATAATTGCTGTAGATTGTACACACAAATATGCCGAAACTGTAAGAAACTGCCCTGATGCCCGCCATATTCAAACTTTTCACCGTTAAAAGGCACTTTAAGCAAATCGAGGGCAGCCCTTCCCTTACGATGCTGCCCCGACAAAATAAAGCTGAGGGTGTTTGTTCAGGCGGCAGAGGGCGTAAAGGCGCTCCGCAGCACCTCTTCTTCAAAGAACTCAACCTTCTGATCGTGCGCGTAGTGGTAGAGCGCCACACGGTAGATGCTGTTCAACGCGCTGCCCACAAGGCTAATGCCTGCCACGAGGACGATGATTACCAGCGCGGCAACAAAGAGCAAGAAGCTCGAGCCTGTGGCGGAAGCCAACAGAAACAACGGCAGCCCAATCACCAAAAAGGCGAGGAGTGCAATCAAGCCAAAGACAAGCCCAATGCCGCCGCTGCCCACAATTTGGCTGCCCCATGTATCCCGCAGTAACTGCCCGCTGCGCTTCACGGACTCCAGCGCGCCCTTGCCTTCGCGCACCATCACAGGCACGACAAGGAAGGTGACCACTGCCCACGCCGCGTCAATGATGCTGGCAAGGATGCCCGCGATAATGCGCCCAACCCAATTGTTGCTATCCCGCCCAGCATTGCGGATTAAAGTACTGATCACGCCAACGGTGGCGTTCATGGCGGCAAAGGTCACGATGGCAGCCAAGTGGCTGTTGGCAATGGCAAAACCATCGCTCAGCTTTGGGTCTTTGCCGTCAAAGCGCATGAATACTGCACCGGTAAGCGCAGCATTGCTATAGGTGACGACAATCGAAATGGCGAGGTAATAGAAAAACAGGATTACGATGCCGATGACGTAGGAGACGAAACCAGAATCGCCATCCCCTGCCATGGACTGCAAAAACCCTGATCCCATCAGCGGCAGTGCGAACACAAGCGAAATGACCAACACGCCGATCATGGACATGAGTGGAAACGACAGCAGCTCCCTATCCTTTTGCAGGACATTCCACGAAACTTTGGTCAATTCCCAACTGCGCCGAAATGTCTTAAACATCGAAGTGACTCCTTCCAAGCCGATAAACAAACCCTGTGGGTGCTAGAAAGAGAATGTGATGTGCTACAAAGCAATCTAAAGGCTACCACATTTGCGGCGCAGTTGTCGAGGAAGGGCTAAGATGGCGTGGCGAATTGTGAAGATGCACAAGACCATCTGCTGCCCGCTTATTCCTGTTTGCGTGCGCCAAAAACGTGCGCTTGATATTCAGGATGGCGGCGGATGTACGCCGCCATGAATGGGCAAAGCGGCTGAACTTTCAAACCATTTTCTACCGCATAATCGAGGACGTGCTTTGCCAAGCGGCTGCCAACGCCCTGCCCTTCCAGGCTTGGTGGCACTTCGGTATGCGTAAAGACAATGTTTGTTCCCGCTGGAATATATTCGACCAGCGCCAAATGCTCGCCAAGGCGCAGCTCAAAGCGTTTCTGTTCTGGATTATGCACGACTTCAGAAAAGGTTGAAGCATCGCTCATGGTGATTCCCTAATCTGCCTTGAAGCCATTTGCCCGATGGCTGCCATCACAAAACGGCTTATCCTGAGAGCCACCACAGCGGCACAGCCATGTTTCCGCGCCGCTGAACAGGGCGTTGCCTTGCTCATCATAGAGCGTGAAGGCGCCTTCAATCTGCAGCGATCCATTCGGGTTGACCGTTATCCGCAGGGTGCCGCCTTCTTCATTTGGCACTGCCTGTAAGGATGCACCTAAAGTACCATCAAAGGCAATATCTTTGTGGCTGTTATCGCAAAAAGGCTTGTTGTGGGAAGCACCGCAACGGCACAGCGTGGCGCGTGTTTCGTCCTGCACGTCTACGGCTGCGCCCTCAATCCGCAGATCGCCGCTGAATTGCAGCGGTCCGTTCTGCCAAATGAGAATGCGATTGGTGCTGGGTGTGCGTTCACCGCCGCCGCCGTCCTTGCGTTCATAATGCAGCGCGCCGGACGGACAATGTTCAACCGTTGCCGCAATCTGATCAGCGCTGGCGCCGTCTGCTGTGATCCATGGGCGGCGCTGTGTGTTGAACACTTCCGAGAGCCGCTGAACACATTCCGCTGCATGAATGCAGCGCTTTAGGTTATAGGTGATGTCTACCGCCTCGCCGCTGTAGCGCCGATCCATGCCCTTGCCGCGATATTTATCTGTCATCGCTTCGATCACCTTACGCTAGATTATTCGGACTGTCGACCGATCATAGCACACCTACAAGCTGTTTCAAACATGGGCAAAACGCAAACAGAGCGGTTGGCGCCGCTCTGCTTGATTTAGTTATGTTCGTGAAGCTAGTTCACTTCAGGTGAAGACGAGGCAATATCCACAGCCCCTTCGATCAGCGCGCTTGGTGGATAGTCCGCCAGCACGTGATCATGCGCGCTGCCGTTTTGGCTCTCGATCATCTGCATGATCAGTTCACCATCGGCGGCGTCCACCAGCACGGTGCTGGCAATCTTGAAAGTGCCAGCCAGAATGCCATCGGAGAGGCGATCCTCAACCATGTTGGTGATCACACGGCGCAGTGGGCGCGCACCATATTCTGGATCATAGCCTTTCTCACCAAGCAAACCTTTGGCGGCATCGGTCACTTCGAGCGTCAGGGCGTGTTCGGCAAGGCGTTCGCGCACTTTGTTGATCTCCAGATCAACAATCTCCATCAGCTCATCACGGGTGAGCGAGCGAAACACAATGGTGCCGCTGACACGGTTCAGGAACTCAGGGCGGAAGGCGCGGCGGAGTTGATCCATCACCTTCTTACGCATTTCGTCGTAGTCACGCGCTTGCTCAACGCTTTCGTCACGCGGCAGGTCAAAGCCGAGCGTATTGCCGCGCTTGATCACATCTGCGCCAACGTTGCTGGTCATGACGATGATCGCGTTGCGGAAATCCACTTTGCGTCCGCGTGCGTCCGAAAGGCGCCCTTCCTCCATGATCTGGAGCAGCATATTGAATGCCTCAGGGTGTGCCTTCTCAATTTCGTCAAAGACGACGATTGAGTACGGGCGGCGGCGCAGCGCTTCGGTGAGCTGACCGGCATCTTCGTAGCCCACGTAGCCGGGCGGCGCACCAACCAAACGTGCGACGGTATGACGCTCCATAAATTCGCTCATGTCCAGTTGGATGAGCGCGTCCTCGCTGCCAAACATAAACTCGGCAAGCGCTTTGGTCAGTTCAGTCTTGCCAACGCCAGTCGGGCCGAGGAAGATGAATGAACCAATCGGACGGCGTGGGTCTTTCAAGCCGGCACGCGCACGGCGGACTGCCTTTGCAATCGCCTCGATTGCCTCGTGCTGACCGACAATGCGCTTGTGCAAGAAGTCTTCCATGTGCAGCAGGCGCTCAGATTCATCACCGCTGATGCTGGTGACGGGAATACCCGTCCACATCGAGACGACTTCCGCCACATCTTCAGCGGTCAGGCGCGGCTTGTTGGTCTCAGGATTCCAGCCCGACTTGAGGGCAGTGAGTTGGGTCGAGAGTTCAGCGGCACGGACGCGCATCTCTACGCGCTGATCCTCATCCAACAGTTCGCCGCTTTCCTCAAGTTCTTCATTGATTTGGGCAAGTTCTGCCTCAGCGCGGCGCACACGGATCGCCTCAGGCGATTTGTACATGCGGACGCGGCTGGCGCCTTCGTCAATCAGGTCAATCGCCTTATCGGGCAAGAAGCGGTCTGGCACATAACGCGCCGAAAGGTGCGCGGCTGCCTCGATTGCCTCTTGCATAATCTCAAGGTTGTGGTGCGCCTCATACGGCTCTTTGATGCCCTGCAAAATCTCGATGGTTTCCTCGATGGTCGGCTCATCCACAAAGATCGGCTGAAAGCGTCGCGCGAGGGCAGCATCGCTCTCGATATGCTTACGATATTCATCAAAGGTCGTGGCGCCAATGCACTGCAATTCGCCACGGGCAAGGGCGGGCTTCAGGATGTTGGCGGCGTCTACGCTGCTGCCAGCAGAGCCTGCACCGACCAGCATATGCACTTCGTCTATGAACAGGATGCTGTCTGAGGATTTGAGTTCTTCAATCACGCGCTTCAGGCGTTCCTCGAACTGACCGCGATACATGGTGCCAGCCACAAGGCTACCCACATCTAGCTGCAACACGCGCTTATCCAGCAGCGTCGCGGGCGTTTCGCGGTTGATGATGCGTTGCGCCAAGCCTTCCACAATCGCAGTCTTGCCAACGCCCGGCTCACCGATCAGCGCCGGATTGTTCTTGGTGCGGCGGCTCAAAATCTGGATGACGCGCTCAATCTCTACCTCGCGCCCAATGACGGGATCGAGTTTGCCTTCTTCGGCAAGCGCAGTCAGATCGGTTGCCAATTGATCCACTAAAGGCGTTTTCACATTTTGGCGGCGCGGTGCGGGCGGCGGTGTGGGCGTGCTGCTACTGCTAGTCTGTGTCTGCGGCGGCTGCGGCTTATTGGGCTGCACAGGGCTTTCTTGCAGCACGCGGCGCGTCTGTTTACGAATATCATCAGGCTTGATGCCCAGCTTCTTCAGCACTTCAATGGCGATGCCTTCCTCTTGGCGCACTAATCCCAAGAGCAGGTGTTCCGTGCCAATGTAGTGATGCCCCATACGGCGGGCTTCCTCAATAGCGAGTTCAAGCACGCGGCGCGTACCGGGCGAAAGGTCTAAGCGTGCGTTGGGCGGGCGCTGACCGGCACGGGTCATGCGCTCCACCAATTCTTCGACCTTGCGCGGTTCGACACCGAGATCGCGCAGGACACGCCCTGCGACACCGCCATCTTCACGCATCAAACCGAGCAAAAGATGCTCTGTGCCAACATAGCTATGTTGCAGGCGTTCAGCTTCCTCTTGCGCCAGACTAAAGACTCGTCTTGCGCGTTGGGTAAAGCGTTCCATTTTATCTGCCACGTCGAACTACCTCCATCGCCCCAGCTTCCCCACGATAATTTATAACGAAAGGCTGTCTTTTCCGCACTTCGGGCGATTTTGCGCCAAATATGCATTCGGGACGCGGCGCAAGCTGGAAAACAAGCCGTTTCGAGCGCTGTAACTTGAATCTAGCGGAGCGCAGCGCGGCGCTTAGCGCTAGGTTACCCATAATTATACGCATAACCATGCGCCCTGACGAGTCCTCTACACCTATACGTTTTATAAGAATTGATGAAATTGCCCAAAACGGGCTGTGTCCCGCCGCCTTTGAAAACCGCTGTTTAGGGCATCCCTTAGCCTTTGGCGGCTTGGTCTGTCCTGCCAGAGATGCTATAGTTAGGAAACGCTGAGTTTGCCCTAAGCACATTTGGAAAGCCTTCATCAGCCATGCAGCTTGTCGAGTTTTCACCTAAACTGCCCAACGAACCTACTTATCCGCGTTTTGGCGTGTTGGCACGCGATCAGGTCATCGAGGTTGGCGAGAACGCTCGCGGTAGCCTGTCTGCCTTCATTTGGCAAGGCGCACCTGCCCTTGAGGAGGTTCGCGCCATGTATGCCGCCTATCTGGAGGGCGCGCCACCAACCCTACGCGGACACACACGCCGCACCTTTCTGCTAGAAGAAGTAGTCTTGCATCCACCTGTGCAGCCGCGTACCCTGCGTGATTTTTACGCCTTCGAGCAGCACGTCAAAACTGCCAACGCCAACCGCGGACGTGAAGTGCCGCCTGAATGGTATCACTTTCCCGTCTTTTATTATACGCACGCGGGTGCCTTGTGTGGCGATGGCGATAACGTTCCTCATCCACCTTACACGGCTGCACTTGATTATGAGCTAGAGATCGCGGCTGTGATCGGCAAGGCAGGGCGCGACATTTCGCCCGAAGCAGCCGAGTCACACATCCTTGGCTTTACCATCCTGAACGATTGGTCGGCGCGAGATGTGCAGCGCCTTGAAATGAAAGTAGGCTTAGGTCCTGCCAAAGGCAAAGATTTCGCCAAATCGCTGGGTCCGTGCATCCTGACCTTAGATGCGTTAGCAGATCGCCGCACAGGGCGGCACGGCGTTTTCGATCTGAGCATGGTCGCCCGTGTGAACGGTGTAGAGCGTTCACGCGGCAACATGGCGGATTTGTATTGGTCGTTCGGGCAGATGATCGCCCGCGCCTCCGAAGCGGTCACCTTGCAAGCAGGTGATGTCCTTGGCAGTGGCACGGTTGGCACAGGCTGCCTGCTGGAGCTAACACGCGGCGAAGGTCCGTGGCTGCAACGCGGTGATGTGGTGGAACTGGAAATTGAGCGTATTGGTGTGCTGCGGAACGTGATCGTCTAGAACCAACTTCTAAGCATCCACCAGGCAAAAGCCACTGTTTCGCGGAACATATTCCGCAGTGCCGTTTGCCAGGTCAGCGCGCCGCTGCTCACTTGGGCGGGACTGCTGCTCACCGTCAGTCCGTGTGTGCGGAACATCGCCTCTGCGCGGAACAAGTGGTAGTTATCACTGACGATGAGGACGCTCTGCCAGCCATTCGCCGCCATGATTCGGTAGGTGTACAGCGCGTTTTCCTCCGTATTACGGCTGCTTTCCTCATAAAAAATCGCCGATTCAGGGATGCCATTGGCGCGCAGCATGTCCGCACAGGCAGCGCCTTCTGATCTAGGGCGTTGCTGGGTATAGCCGCCGGTGCAGATCAGGCGCGGTGCATAGCCTTGCCTGTAGAGCGCCAGCGCGTGCCGAATGCGGCGTGCATAGCTGAACGAAGGTGTGCCATCGTAGCGTGTGCCGGCGCCAAGAATGACGATTACATCAGCAGGTGCGGCACGGTCTACCTGCCCGTAGGCATAGATGAAAGTTGCGCCCAGCAGCGGCAGTGCAACGACAAGCACGACCAAAGCAAAGAGGAGGTATCTCAGCGTCTGTGTCTTCATACACGCCATTATGTCAAAAACGGTCATAGCTTAGCAAGGTATGACCGTTTAAGGCTGGATGAGTATTGCCGTGTTGCGCCCTAGCGCATCCTACGTAAGATAGAAGGAAAACGATCAGCCGCTGGGCGCAGCCGCTTTATTGAGAAGGATTTTTAAGGATGACAGACTCTTTTACGGGCAAGGTGGCATTGGTGACGGGCGCGGGCATGGGCATTGGCTACGCACTGTGCCGCGCCCTAGCAGAAGCGGGCGCCGTGGTTGCCCTGAATGACCTAAACGCTGAACTGGCTGACCAAGCCGCCGATACGCTTAACCGTACCTTGGGCGTCACGCGGGTATACGCCTATCCGTCTGATGTGGCAGATGTGGCGGCGATGCGCGCTTTGGTGGAGCGCCTCACCATGCGTTTAGGACGCTTGGATATTGCGATTGCTAATGCCGGCATCACGCTGTTTGGGCGCTTTTTGGAATATGAGCCAGAAAACTTTGATCGGCTGTTGGCGGTTAATTTGCGCGGCAGCTTTTTCACGGCGCAGGCAGCAGCGCGCGAGATGGTTTCACGGCAGATCAATGGGCGCATCATTTTGATGTCCTCCGTAGCAGGTGTGCAGGCGATTGGCGGGCTTGGTACGTATGGCATCTCCAAAGCAGGCTTACGCATGATGGCACGCACACTCGCCTACGAGCTGGGCGCTTACCATATCACCGTGAATGCGGTGGCGCCCGGCGCCACGCTCACGGAGCGCACTGCCCAAGAAACTGCCAACTATGAGCGCGACTGGGGCAGCATCACGCCGACGCGCCGTGTTGCCCACGTGGAGGATATTGCGGCGGCGGTTTTGTTTCTGTGTTCGGCGGGTGCGCGGCATATTTCAGGGCAAACACTGATCATTGATGGCGGCTGGACGAACTACAGCCCATTGCCACCTGATTATTAAACCCATGACCGTACGCCAATTTTTTGGTATCATTGGTTTAGCGTAGCCTAACCGTAGGTTGCCGCTACCGTTGTTGCAGCAGGAAAAAAGATCGTGCCGTTAATTGACCAACGCATCTTGATCGCCGCTACCGCTGATATCATCTGGACATACTTAACCAAGCCTGACTATGTGACGCGCTGGCATTTGGGCTGCAAGCAGCTTTCGATGCTCACGACGCATACACAAGGTGTTGGTGCGCGCCGCCGCTGCACAGACGAACGTGGCAAGAGCGTTGTCGAAGAAATTACAGCATGGATCGAGAATATTGGCTACGAATATAAGGTGGTAGACGGTCCTTACCGCGCTTTTCGGGCGCGCTTTCGCCTGCAACCATCGCCTGAAGGCACTATCGTGAATTGGGTCGTTGAATACCGTCGGCGCGGTCCTTTCAGCGGACTGCGTGAAGCATTCGGTGGACGCCGCCGCACCGAAGCGCGCATGGTGGAAAGCCTGCGTGCCTTGCGGAAATTGGTGGAGCGCAGCGGCGCACGGCTAGATCCTGAGCGCCAAGCGCGTGTGGCGATGCAGGCAGCACCGGATGCCGCCGCCCGTGCTGCCCGCGGCGCAGAGGTCATCCGCACGCAAGAGCTGCTTGCCCAACAAGCAAAACCACTCGTCATTGGTGAGGACGATTTGCCCGAACCGCCAGCCAGCGCACCCACACTTGTTCATCAGCCGAAACCGCCTGCCGATCCCTCTTTTGTGAGCAAGCTAAGCGCGGTGGAAATGCCGTCAGTCGCCGCGCTGCCAGCCAGTTCCACCCAAGCCGATACCAAGCCGCGCAAACCCAAAGGCTTGGCTGAAACGCTTCAGCAGAAGCCTTCACCTAAGCCGCCTGCCCGCCCAACCGGGGATGACTTTGTCTGGGACTCATCAGCGCGCACTGTGCCGATTTCATTGGTTGCGCCGCCGCCTGCGCCTGCCGAACCGACCCAAGCACTGGAAGCCACGCCGCCCAAGCCAACACCGGCACCACGCACCTTACCCGAGATCGCGCCGACGCCCGCCGCTGGCTTGCCTTTACCCAAAGCGCCTGTGCGCGAAGGCGATACGCCGCCTGCCAAGCCAAGCACAGCCTTGCCCAACCCTGAAAAGACAGCCTCCGGTAGACTGGCAGCCGTGGAGCAGAACGCCCCTGCTGTCCCGCCTGAGGCAGCCGACGAATCGGCTAAGCCAACCACCATTTACGATACAGGTGAGGTGAGCATTTGGGATGTGTTTGGCGTGCCGCGCCCTAGCGAAAAAACGCGCACTGACCTACATGCCATTGTTGCCAGTTTCATCACGCCTGCTGAGGAGAGCCTCCCTGCTGAATCGGATAGCGCACCAAGCGCCACAGCCGCACCTGAGCGTGTGCAGCACCCGCCGCGCCGCTTGACGCTGCGCCGCAAGGCACATTTGCGCGTGCGCCAACTGCCCGCATCCGCAGACCGTGTGAAAGGGCGCTTAGCGCAGCGCAGCCGCCTAAAAGTGCGTTAGCTTTTCTGCCGCTTACGGCGTGATGCTTCTTCCTCATACTCGTCAGCATCTTCATAGATCAACTCGCCGTCATCAGTAAGCGCCACGCGATCCCGCTTTGGCTTTTCCGCCTCAACATCAGTGGCGGTGAAGCCCAACTTTCGCATCTCGCGCTCAATGGCACGCTCGCGGCGCAGCGGATCATCCAGAAAGACCTCTAGCCCGTGCATGATGATGCCCAAGCCCCAGCCAAAAATCGGGAAGATAATCCACCACTGATCGCGGAAGGCAAGCGCAAGCATTGTATTGATGACGACGTAGGCGGCTATGTGCTGATAGAATTCCACACGGTTCTTAATGCGTTTTTCGGCGGCTTTGCGCGCTGCCTCGTAACTCTGATTGCTCACGGCATCTCCACATTTCACACTTTACATTGTAACGATGAGATATAGCATAGCCTTGTGCGCTTCAATACGCTAAAAGTTGCTGGTATGTTGCGCCCTGAGGATGGTGTACAGCATAACGCCACAGGCAACCGCCAAATTCAGCGAATCGCCGCGCCCAAGCATCGGCAGGCGCACAAGGCTGTGACAGGCAGACTGAAGGGCAGTAGGCAAGCCTTCGCGCTCGCTGCCCATGAGCAGAACGAGTGGTTTTGTGTAGTCGGCTGCCTCGTAATCTGTGCTGGCAGCGCCAGAAGTGCCGATCAGCCGTGCCGCCGACGTGGCAGACCATGCCAAAAATTCGGCGTGTGTGGCACGCACCACCTTCAGCGAGAAGATAGCGCCCATGCTGGCGCGCACGCAGCTCGGATCATACGGATCGGCAGCGTTGCCTAGCAGAATGACGCCTTCCGCGCCAACAGCATCGCACGTCCGCATAATTGTGCCGATGTTGCCTGGGTCTTGTGGTGCGTCAAGGGCAACCCAACACAGCTTATTCGATGAGAAAGTCACATCGGACAGCGGCAGCCAGCTTTGGCGCACAACTGCTGCCAACCCTGTTGGGTTCTCTTTTGCGGCAAGGCTCTCGAACACTTCGGCGGTCACCTCAAGCGCGTGGATGCCGCCTGTTTGTGCTTCCGCCACAATCTGCTGCCCAAACGGGCTGGTGAGCAGATCGGGCGCGTAAATGAGTGCCTCTAGCGGTGCGCGGAGCTGAACTGCCTCTGCCACAAGGCGAATGCCTTCAACAAGGAACAGTCCGCTTTCGGCTCGCGCTCTGCGTTGGCGCAGCGCACGGTACGCCTTGATAGTAGCGTTGGCAGGGCTACTGATGCGCCTCACGGCTCAACCATCCAGTGGCGTGAAGTGGATATCTACATCCGACCAATCATCGTCGCCCATGTGTGGCAGCGACAAGCCGTGCCGTGCTTTGTCGTCTTTATCATAGCGCGCCACTGTGCCGCTGCTGCGGTTGTTGACGATGTGCGTTGCCACTTCGCGCACCTCGATCAGATCGCTCGCCAAGCCGTCGCTTAGGAATGCCTCGCTCTGCTCAACCATCAGGTTGACAGCGACATGCAGCACATGCGCCTTCACCTCAGGATCAGTTTCGCCGTAGTAGGCAGTTTCGAGCAACGCCTCTGCACGCGGATGCCGCACCCAGGCTGCCAACCAAACGGCAGCGCGCCGCACTTCAGGCGCAGCATTGTGGAGCGACTCTTCAACAGCATCCAAGATGGCGTCGCTGGCGTCATCCTCGTCGATTTCAATGCCTAGATAGTTGGTGGCATGGAACAGACCACGCAGCAGCGCGGCGCGTGAGGCACCCTGCGCCGCACGAATGGCGGTAGCCAACTCTGCTAAGCCGTTTTCACCGATCAACTCTAGCAAGGTGAGCGTTGCGGCATATTGCACTTCAGGATCAGGATCGTTCAATGCGCCGCGCACCAGTGGCACAGCGTCGGCAGTGCCATTCGCACCAAGCGCTTCGAGTGTCGCTGCGCGTATATCAGGGTCGGCAGCGCGCAGAGCAGCGGCAAAGGCAGGCACGGCAGCGGAATCCTGACAATCGCGCAGTCCGTAGGCAGCCGCCGCACGCAGCAGGTCAGGCGCAGTGTCCAGCGTTTCTGCCAACAGCCGAAATGCCTGAAGATCACGCATATCACACAGGGCATAAACAGCGCCCTCACGCACGCGCAGATCAGGATCGGCAAGTGCTTGCCGTAGCAGCGGTTCGGCGCTGAACCACGAGAAAGTGCCCAAATGTCGGGCAACGGTGGCACGCGATGGTACCTCACCATCAGCCAGCACTGCACCCATGATCAGCCGCGCATCACGATCAGCGCGCTTGCCAAGCATTTGCGCAGCATGATAGCGCACGTAAAAATCTTCGTTGCGAAGTGCCGCCTCTGCCACTTCCAGCGAGATTTGCTCAGGCGGTAAGGCGTGCAGCAGTGTTGCCAAGCCGCGCAGCGAAAGGCGGCGTGCGCCATAGGTGCTGTGCTTGGCAGAAAGGCGCGGCTCACGCCCACTAGTCTGATCGGGTATATTGCCCATAAAGCATCTCCAAAGGCGCAGCACAGCTCAGCGCAGCGCAACAATGACCATATCTTGTAAAAGTGTGCGGCGCGTCTTAAGGTCGGTCACGGTCACGTGCAGGCGTTTTTCAGCATCTACACTAAAGGCAGCACGAATGCGATCTTCGCCCAGCGTTGCAGGTGGATCAAGCGGCACGCACAACGGCGGTGCAAATTCGTTCAACGCGATCACGCGGTTGGTCGCAGCATCAGCGCGTGCTAGGAATACAGGACGCCCGTCTTCATAGGCAATTTCGACCATCGCAGCGGATTCAGCGTCAATCATGCCGATCACAAACTCAAGCTCAGTCTGCCCATCGTGAGCAGCGCCAAGCAGCACCTCATAGGGTGCGGCAGATGGATAGCGGCTGCCCATCGGGATAATTTCTTCATAGGCGTGTGCGCCTGTCTGCGGATCAAGGTGGCGCAAGCCGTAGCTGTTCACCAGAAAATCTTCAAGGCTGATGCCCTGCGCCGCTTCTAGCGCACCTTCCACAACAGCGGTGAACGGCTTGTCGGCGTAGAGTTCCGCTTTGCGGAAATATTGGTGCAAGGCGCGCTGCACCGAGGGAATCAGTGCGGTGCCGCCAACGATCAGCACATGCCGAATGTCTTCGGTGAAAATGCCTTCACGCCCTGCCTCGTGCATCACCTTGTCAATCAGGTGGCGCAGCGTGCTGAAAAAGCCATGCTGATCAAGCACGCCTTCGAGCATGGCGCGGGTAATCTGCACCTGATGGGCTGTGCCGTTCACACTAAAGGCGATTTGTGTCTCATCGGCTGAGGATAAAGCAATTTTTGCCGCCTCGCAAGCGGTAAGCAGTGCAGTCGTGTCATCACCGAGTGTTGCCGCGTCAAGGTTGGCAAGGCGCAGCACTTCTGCCATCAGCCATTGATCAATATCGCTGCCGCCAAGCAGCCTGCCGCCTTTGGCAATCACACGAGCGGTGTAATTCGCAGTCTCGCCACGCCGCAACGCGTTTAGCAAACCGCCAACGCGCTCACGGCGCTGCGGCAGTTGAATGAGCGATAGATCGAGCGTGCCACCGCCGAAATCAACGACGAGCAGCGGCGCACCCGGCGAACGCACCGCGTAGCCAAGCGCTGCTGCTGTGGATTCATCTACAACGCGGACGCGCTCTGAAGGGAAACCAAGCATCTCCAGCGTGTCGCGCAGCCAATCCAAATAGTGGTCAAAAGCAGCAATTGGCGCGGTGATCACCAACTGGTCAACCTCAGCGGCGGAAAACGGCAGCGCAGCACTCAGCGCGGTGAGGAAGGCGCGCCCTGCTTCACGATCACCCCAGGCTGTCTCATCCAGCAGGCGCGGCGGTGGGACAGGCAGCATAACGACGCCGCGCTTAAAGTTGCGGAACAACCGCCGATCATGGCTGTGATCCAAGCCTGCGGCGCGCACCGCCTGCCCAACGACAAGATCAGGTTGCGCGCCCTGCCGCACATAAAGCAGGGATGGGATCAGCGGTGGCAATACGGCGTCATCTAGGCTGAGTGCGGGCAAATACAGCAGGTCGGCGCGTCCTTCCGTCGTATTCCACACCGCCAAGACGGAATTGGTCGTCCCAAAATCGAGTGCAAGTGTGTAGCCCATTAGCTGCTCACTGTGAAGGTGGCATCAAACGCATTGCGAAGCGGTTCGCTGAGTTTGACTGCTTCAGGATTACGGCAGAGCGCCAAGCCACGCGTTAGCACATCAGCATGAGGTGTGCCATGCAAAGCTGCCGCGCCTGCCTCACCAATTGCCATCGGCAGAATGGGCGCAAGGCTGTTGGCGATGACGAATGCTTCCGCGCCGCGTTCGACCTTTTCGCGGCGCGCCACACCGCCAAAGCCAACGAACAAATCAACGACTGGGCGTGTGTGCATATCGCTCACGCCATCGCCAATGAATAATTTGCGTCCCCACATGCCGCGTGAGAGATCGCGCACAATATCGGGCTTGCCAGCCGAGATAGTCAGCGGTCCGTGTTCATAGGCAAGGTAAGCAGCACCGCCAACCGCCGCTTGATCGTAATACTTCCACCAGGCGCCGCTTAGCTCGTTAAATTCTAGCTCTACAGCGCGCACCTGCTGCGGCGGAATACCAAGCCGTGCGCCCAGTCCGCGCACGGGCGCCGCTAAGCCACCGCTGATGATGAACACACGCTTGCCCAAATAGCGCAACGCGGCAATGACTGCCTGAGCATCTGGCACAAGGGTCTCCCAATAGCGCTGCTCGATGGCGGCAAGTTGGGCGCGGGTTGGGCGGATTGCCTGTAGGCGCTTGCCATAGACCTCGGCAAGGTCAAGGTCGCCATCCATCGCTTTTTGGGTGAGTAAACCGACGCGCAAATCTTTGCCCTTCATGCGCGCCAACTCATCCACACCTTCGATGGCAGAAAGGGTGCTATCACAGTCGAAAAAGATCAGGTCAAAGCTTGTCCAGCGGGTGTTGGTTGCCACTGCACTTATCCTTATGCATTTGCGGATGTATGCGTTTGCTACACAAATTATTGTACCTGAAAAGCTACGCTAACACCAAGCGCGTGAAAGTAGGCAGTCCAAGCCTTGTTCCTACAGAAGTTTTGCTTTGCTGTTTCATGCCCTAAGCCTAGCACAGCGCAACGCTCCAGACCGCGGCACCCTGCCGTGTTAGCGTCATTGTGGTGCAGGATGCCTGCAAGTCGGCGCTGCCATCGCGGGTGAAGTCGTAGCTCAGGCGCACCTCGCCGAGCGGGACGGGCGTGTTCCCATCGTTGCGGATGACGACGCTCGGATGCAGCACAGGCGTGACAGGCGCGCAGGTCGGTGGGCGGCAAGTACAAGCAGCACACGGCTGGCGGCAAAAGCGATTATGAAGGTGTTTCCGTTACTGAACCAGCGCGTCGGCGGCGGTTGTCAAGTTAAGGGTGTGCCAAGTGATTCATAAATATAGTGTGACTGGGTGGGTGTCAGAGCGCAGGCAGCCTCACAGATCAGCAAGCACTATAGATTTCGCCAAAAGGTGGTTGATGAAACGTTCCAAGCATGGTATGA
The DNA here is from genome assembly GCA_034432555.1 of Anaerolineae bacterium. GTDB lineage: Bacteria > Chloroflexota > Anaerolineae > Aggregatilineales > UBA2796 > CP2-2F. The sequence goes on along the minus strand of DAOUBW010000013.1, from coordinate 122,031 downwards.
TTATGCGGATCACGAACAATTGTTCAGCCTGAATCGTTGTGTGCAATCTTGCTTGTTACAAGCAGACTCAGACTTACCGCACGCTCAGCAAAAGGCACAGGGATTATGCTAAACGCAGCAAAAAGTGAGTTTACCGTAGCGAATGCCTATCGTTATGATCGCCAAAGTGCCGTACGGTGGCTTATTTCGCACATCATGCGCTATCGGTGGTTTTTCTTCACCACACTTTTCTTATATGTGTGTACCTACAGCGCCTACACCGCTTCAGAGGCGCTCATTGGGCAGGCAATTGGCGCCGTCATTGAGCCTGAGAACTTCCCCTTACTGCCAACTATCGCGTTGACTATTCTTGGGCTGAAGCTGCTGGATGGTGTGCTAAGTCTGATCGGCACGCTCTCTGTGGAGACGATTGCTCAGCGCCTTGAGGTTGATTCCCGCGAAGAACTCTACGCCAACCTGCTCGGCAAAAGCCAGACCTTCCACAACCAACAGCGCGTAGGCGACATCATGGCGCGTGCCACAGACGACGTGCAGCAGCTTAACGGCATGATGAATCCCGGCGTGGCGATCACGATGGAGACGGTCATTGGGCTGGTGGTGCCGCTGATCTTCATCGCCAGTATGCGTGTGGAGCTGCTGCTTGTGCCGCTTTTGTTCATCGCCTTCTATATCCCTGTGGTGGCGCGCTACGTCCGCCGTTTGAATCCAATGGTGCGCCGCCAACGTGAGCAGTTCGGCAAGATGAACGCTGGCTTGGAGGAGACGATCAGCGGCATTGAGGTGGTGAAGGCGAGCGCGCAAGAGGCGTTTGAGCGCCGCAAGTTCCGCATTGCTGCCAGCCTGTTCCGCGATTACTTTGTGCGGCAGGGCTACATCGAGGCGCGCTATCTACCGGTGCTGCTTTTTGGTATCGCCTTCGGCTTGGCGTTCATGCACGGCATGTTGCTCTATCAGCAGGGCATCATCAGCATTGGCGATGTGGTGGCGTTGATGGGTATTGTGGGCGTGTTGCGGTGGCCCACCTTCGCCGCGATCTTCTCGATCTCGTTGGTGCAAGCCGGTGTGGAAGGCGCACGCCGCATTGTGAACATCTTGCAGACCGAGACTGAACTCGACCAGAACAGCGGCGGCATCAGCCAGCCGATCAAAGGTGAGATCACCTTTGAGGATGTCAGCTTTGGCTACAGCAAGAATCACGCCCTAAAGCACGTCAGCTTCACCATTCGGCAAGGGCAGACCGTCGCCATCGTCGGGCAGACAGGATCGGGTAAAAGCACGCTCACGCAGTTGATCAACCGCACCTACGATACTACCTATGGGCGCGTGCTGATTGATGGCATAGACGTGCGCGAGTGGGACTTAAACTCGCTGCGCGCTCAGATCGGCAAGATTGAGCAGGACGTCTTCTTGTTCTCGCGCAGTATCGCAGAAAACATCGCCTTTGGCGTGCCGAACGCCACCCAAGAGCAGATCGAGACGGCGGCGCGCATGGCACAAGCGCACGAGTTTATCATGAGCTTCAAGGATGGCTACCAGACGATGGTTGGTGAGCGCGGTGTGACGCTCAGCGGTGGGCAGCGGCAGCGCATCGCCCTGGCGCGTGCCTTCCTCAGCAATCCGCGCATCCTGATCTTAGACGATTCGACCAGCGCCATTGACAGCGCCACCGAAGATGAGATTCAAAAGGCGATTCGGCAAGTGCAGCAAGGCAGAACGACCCTGCTCATCACGCACCGCCTCTCCCAGATTCGTTGGGCAGACCTAATTCTTGTGGTGGAAGATGGCGAGTTGGTGGCAAGCGGCACGCACGAGGAACTGCTGCGCCGTTCGCCGCACTATCGGCGCATTTTTGCCCGTTATGATGTGGCGCTGCCACCCCTTGAGACAGCCGCTGCGGATTAGGTGAGGTGCTGCCATGCTAACGCCACCAACCGACCATAAACCTGACCGCACGATTGCCCAACTGCTGAACTTGGGCGAACGTGCTGCCGAACACCTTGCCAGCATCGGTATCTACACCGAGTCCGATCTGCGGCAAGTCGGCATTATCGAGGCATACCAACAATTAAGAGCGATGGGCTACCACCAATGGACGCTGCTTGGGCTGTGGGCGATGTGGGGTGCGCTGCACGACACACACTGGCAGCAGGTGCCGCCTGAGGTGAAAGAAGAACTACGGCGGGCAGTCAAGCCCGCCAAAGTGCTGACCAAACGGAAAGCAACGCGAAAGGGAAATCACTAATGGGCTTCATCTTTGATGGGCTAGACGCCGAAGCATATGACCGTCAGTACAATGATGGGCAGTTACTACGCCGTATTGTGGGCTACTTTAAGCCCGAAGCGCGCCGCATGTTCGCGGTTGGCTTCACAATGCTGCTAGATACGCTTTCGCGTGCTGCTATGCCGATCATCATCTCGCGTGGCGTGGATGAGGTTCAGACGACGCAAGATAGCAGCCTGATCATCATCTACGGTTTAGTTGTCGCTGCCCTTGGCGCACTGGCATGGCTTTTTAACTTCATCCGCCGCTGGCTGACCGCTGAAGCGGTCGGTAATGTGGTGCTGCACATGCGCGAAGATGCCTTCGACGCTGTAATGAAGCGCGATCTGTCGTTCTATGATCAGTTTCCATCCGGTAAGATCGTCAGCCGTGTCACGTCTGACACGCAGGCATTCTCCACAGTGGTGACGCTGACTATTGACTTAATCGGGCAGCTGCTCCTCGTGGCAGTGCTGATCGTCTACCTGTTTTTTGTGGATGCCAGCCTGACGAGCATTGTGCTGATCATGGTGCCGCTGATTGTGGGTGTGGCGCTTGGCTTCCGCAGTGTGGCGCGCTTCACCATTCGGCATTCGCGCCGTGTGCGTGCGGAGGTCAGCGCGTTGGTGCAAGAGACCGTCTCCGGCATCAGCGTGGCAAAGACCTTTCGGCAAGAACACGCCGTCTATGCCGATTTTCTCAAGCTGAATCGGCGCTCATTCTGGATCAACCTGCGAATGGGCTACGTCTTTAGCGGCATCTTCCCAATCCTGCTCATGATCGTCTCGTTCGCAATAGCGGCGCTCGTCTATTTCGGCGGCTTGAAGGTGCAGGCGGGCGAACTAACCGCCGGCGATTGGTACTTGTTCGCGCAAGGCGTGGCGCTTTTGTGGTTTCCACTGACCAGCATCGCCTCTTTCTGGAGTCAGTTCCAGCTTGGTTTGGCATCCGGTGAGCGTGTCTTTGCCCTGATTGACTCTGAGCCGAAGGTTGTGCAGCGCGATAGCCGCGTGCTGCCCGAACTGCGCGGCGAGATCGAGTTTGCCAACGTGCAGTTCAGCTATACCGACAAAGAGCGCGTGCTGGATAATTTCTCGCTGCACATCCGTCCCGGTGAGACGCTGGCGTTGGTTGGGCATACCGGCGCGGGCAAATCCAGCATTGGCAAGTTGATCGCACGTTTCTATGAGTTCCAAGCGGGCAGGATCATGATTGATGGTGTGGACATTCGCCTGCTCGATCTGTCCGCCTATCGTGCGCGGCTGGGCGTCGTGACGCAAACGCCGTTCCTGTTCGATGGCACCATCCGTGAGAACATTCGCTACGGCAAGCCCGGCGCACCCGATTCCGAAGTGGAACGCGCCGCACGCCAGATCGGAAATGGCGACTGGCTGAAAAGCCTGACAAATGGCTTGGATACCGAAGTGGGGGAGCGCGGCGGCAGCCTCTCGATGGGACAGCGGCAATTGGTGGCATTGGCGCGGGTGATGCTGCAAGACCCTGCTATCTTCATCCTTGATGAGGCGACCGCCAGTGTTGACCCACTGACCGAGACGCTCATCCAAGAAGGCTTGGATGTCATCATGAAAGACCGCACCTCGATTGTGATCGCGCACCGCCTCAGCACCATCCGCCACGCGGATCGGATCATCGTGCTGAAGCAGGGCAAGATCATTGAGCAGGGTAATCACGACCAACTGCTGGAACAGGGCGGACACTACGCCGAACTCTACAACACCTACTTCCGCCACCAGAGCTTGGAATACATCGAGGCGCAGCGCAAAGTAAACGCTGAGGCTGCGCCTGAATCGGCTGCCTAGCAGCACACAGCGCTACATAATCGCAGTGGGTCGGGCTTGTCCGACCCACACTTTGTTAGGCGCGCCCATCATGCAGCACGCGGAACGCCAAATGCCGCCCAAAGCGCCGCGATAGCGCAAACCACAGCGCAAGTGCAGCATCAAGCGCCCCACTCTGATCCAAATCGCCCACGTACACTGGATTTAGCCCCACATCTGTAATTAGACTAGCGACAACTGCTTGCTGGGCAGGTGCGCCGATGAACAGCAGATCAGCGCGTTCTGTGCCAAAGGTAGGGCTTTGAAAGTTCTCAAACCCAAGCGTGTTAAATGCCTTATAGACGTGCGCGGTTGGGAAGGCGGCAGCAAGGGCGCGCACCACAGGCTGATCAGGTGCATCACCGCGATTGGTGGCATCTATCACGATCTTGCCTGCTAATGCCAACGGACGGGCAGTTTCCAGCAGGGCGCTGCCGGGAATAGCGAACAGCACACCCTCACCATGCTCAGCCGCTTCCGCAAAGCTGCCCACTTTGCCCGTGATACCTTCTTCCGCCGCACGGCGCGGATCGCGCATCCCAAACAGCACGTCATGCCCTGCCGCTGCCCATGCCCTGCCCAATGTGCCACCAATGCGCCCTGCGCCAATGATACCGATCTTCATGCCAGTTTCCTTCGTTGCTTGTTTGAATCTAAGGTTAGCCCACATGGTTAGAGGTTGACAACAAAGCTTTGCTTACGGGAGTGGTGAATTTTGTGGTACCCCTACCCGCCCGCGAGGAAAAGAAATCAGAGGTGATCTTCAAAGTCCCACCCTGTCTACGGGGCGGGATTTAGGGTGGGGTAAAGCCTTCGCTTGAGAAGCGGGCAACTTGCACAGTTTTGGCAGCGTACAGCCGTGCTTTCCGCCACGCCCTGCATTAGGGCGCGTTGACATCCCCCTGCAAGGTGCGTACAATCTCATTCGCGCTTTGAACGGGAGAGATGCGCTGCCTATGGCTAACCTGCACGTGACCGATCATCCACTCATTCAGCACAAGTTGGGAATCTTGCGCGCCACCAGCACCGAACCACATAAATTCCGCCAGTTGGTGCGCGAATTGGCAGCACTGCTCTGCTATGAAGCATCTGCCGATCTGCGCTTGCGCCCGCTGGTAATCCAAACGCCGATGGGCTTGGCAAACGGCGCGCACCTTGCCGACTCAGTCGGGTTGGTGCCAATCTTGCGGGCAGGCTTGGGCATGGTCGAAGGCGTTTGGGAACTAATCCCGAACGCGGAAGTCTGGCATCTGGGGCTTTACCGCGATGAGAAAACGCTGCGCCCTGTCGAATACTATAACAAGCTGCCCGTCGAGCCGCGTGTGCAGATGTGTTTCGTGCTAGACCCCATGCTTGCCACGGGCGGCTCGGCAACCGCCGCCGTAGATGTGCTGAAGCGTTGGGGCGTTAGCCGCATTAAATTTATCGGCATTATCGGCGCGCCCGAAGGCGTTAAAACACTCTCAGAAGCACATCCCGATGTGCCAATTCACCTTGCCGCTCTTGACGAACGCCTGAATGAGATCGGCTTCATTGTGCCGGGCTTGGGTGATGCAGGCGATAGACAATTCGGGACGAGTTAACATAGGCAACCCATGATCTTTCGTGAAACCGGTTTGCAGCTGGGCAGCCTGCGGCTTTCGTGGCTGGCGCTGATCCTTGCGCTGTGCATTGCAGTGCGCCTTGGCGTGCTGATCGCCTTTCCGTCCGTTTTTGCCTTTGAGCAGACCGCTGCCATTCACGGCTCAGAGGCATATGATGCCTACGCGCAAAACTTACTTGCAACAGGCATTTACGGGCGAACGCTTGGCGTGCCAGATGCTGCCATCCCGCCGTTGTACAGCTATGCGTTGGCAGCCGTCTATGCCATCTTTGGGCGTGGCTACCTGCAAGTGGGCATTTTCCACAGCCTGCTGGATTGCCTCTCGATCTATTTTTTAATCGGCATTGGCAGCAAACTGTTAAGTTGGCGCGCTGGTCTGTTGGCAGGCTTGCTCTACGCACTCTACCCATACCTGATCTTCCAAAACCTGACGCTGATTGACACGCCCTTGTTCATGATGCTGATGTATGGCTTTCTGTGGTGTGCGGTCTGCCTGCGCGAACGGCGCAGCCTTGCCTTTGGCATTTTGGGTGGTGTGTTTCTGGCGCTTGGCGCGCTGACGCGCCCTGTGATCGTGCCGTTGGCACCGCTGGCAGCACTGTGGTTTCTGTTTCGCCTGAATTGGTGGGAATCCGTGCAGCGGTTGCTGCCTGTGGCAGGCTTCAGCGCGCTGCTTGTGCTGCCATGGGTGGTGTGGACATATGGTGTTTACGGTGCCTTTGTGCCGATTGCAACTAACGGCGGCATGAATTTCTGGTTTGGCAGCAATCCGCTGACAGTGCCGCTGGTGCGCGCTGGCTTCCATCCACAGTGGATCCGACCGCAAACGCCGATCCGCACCGAAGATACGCGCCTTGCCAATGATGACTTGTATCAGCTTGCGCTCACTTATCTGCGCGAGAATCCGAGCCACTTGCCCGAACTGCTCTGGGTAAAATTCCTTGCCTATTGGAGTATAGATGTTTTCCCAACGCGCAATCCGATTCCCGGCGCCGTGCCAATTGTTGATCCAAGCGGTGAGCTACGCTTCCAAACCGATATGGGCGAGGAATTCTCGCTGGTGACGATCCCTGAAAATGACCCAGTGGCTGCCTATTCTGGCGCACTGTTCGATGTGATTGGGCGCATGGTGCATCGGCTCTATTTCGGCACGCTGTTGATCTTGGCGGTGTGTGGCATCCTGCTGAGCGTCCGCCAATGGCGCGAGGTTTCCCTGCTGTGGTTTGTGCAGTTGGCAATGACCGCCTTTTATGTGATCTACATCCCTGCCACACGCTACCGCGCACCGACCGATCCGCTGCTGTTCCTCTTTTCGGCGTATGCAGTGGTTGCTCTGCTGGCATTTGCTATGCGCCGTGCGCGTAATCTACAGGTACATCATGCCTAAACGCCGTAACGCTATCTATGCGCTGCTTATCGCCTGCTTCTTTGGTGGCTTAGCCACCGGGCGCACGTTCTTTTTCAGCCTTGCTTACATGTTCGGCTTGCTGCTGATCTTGGCATGGTTGTGGTCGTGGTTGTCAGTCAACAACGTCCGTATTGCCCGCAACACACGCGCCCGCCGCGCACAAGTTGGCAAGACATTGGACGAATACTTCACCGTGCAAAGCAGCAGCCTGCTGCCCAAACTTTGGCTGGAAGTGCGCGACCACAGCACGCTGCCGGCTCACCGCGCCAGCATCATCGTGCCGACTTTGCAACCACGCGGCGCCTATCGTTGGTCGGTGCATACGCCCTGTGCGCTGCGCGGCGAGTTCCGCTTAGGCGGACTGACGCTCATCAGCGGCGACCCGTTCGGCTTATATCAGGCGACGCGCCACCTTCCCGCCACGTCCAGCGTTTTAGTCTACCCTGCCATTGTGCAGCTCGCAGATTTCCATTTGCCCGGCGGCATTCTCTCAGGCGGTGATGCCCAACGGCAGCGCGCTTACTTTGTGACGACCAACGCTGCCGGCATCCGTGACTATGCACCCGGCGATGGCTTCAGCCGCATCCATTGGCGCAGCACCGCTCGCAAGGATAAGCTGATCGTTAAAGAATTTGAGCTTGATCCGCTGGCTGAGTTGTGGATCATGCTTGATCTAAGTGCAGCGGCGCACGTTTCGCGCCCGTATCATGTAGAAGGCGTGGCAGAGGGCGAAATTTTTCTGCCGCCGGACAGTGCCGAGTATGCTATTGCCTTAGCTGCCTCGCTCAGCTCTCATTTTTTGGTGAAAGAGCGTGCGCTGGGCTTCTTGGCGCACACACCGCACCGCAACGCGATGCAGCCTGATCGCGGCGCACGGCAGCTCACGCGCATCCTAGAGACGTTGGCGCTTGCGAAGGTGGAGAGCGATCTGCCCTTTGCCCAAGTGATCAGCCTAGAAGGGCATTACCTCTCACGCGGCGCGACGGCAATCCTCATCAGCGCCGATATGAGCGATGGCTGGCTGGCGGAGGCGCATCTTTTGGTGCGGCGCGGTGTGCAAGTGATCGCCGTGCTGATTGATCCGTACAGCTTCGGCGTGGCACTTTCAGGGCGAAGCGCAGAAGAAACACGCGCACGCCTTGAGATCGGCGGCGTAACAACCTACCTTGTGCGCTATGGCGATAATCTTTCGGCGGCGCTCAGCCGTGCCAATTTGCGGCTGCCGAACCGTGCCGTGTGGTAAACAACTTACACATTTATTACAGCCATAGACGCTACACTTTTGTGACAGAGTCAGGTAAAATAGCGTGCTTATGGTAAGCATAGGTTCAACGACTATCCGCGCCGCAACACCTGATGATTTGGCTGCTTGTCTCGCCCTCGATCTTTCTTATGAGACGGATTATGTCTGGCAGATTGACGTGCGTGGCGATGAAAGCGGTGCGATTGCTATCGGGCTGCGAACGGCGCGCCTGCCGCGTTTGATGCGCGTCAGCTATCCGCGTGCAGCAGCCCTGATAGAGGCTGCCTTGCGCTGGGAGCGCGCCTATGGTGCATTCCTCGTGGCGGAAAAAAGCGGGACACTGCGTGGCTATGTGTTAATGCGTTTTGACCCTGAGCGCAGTGCTGCATGGATTGCCGAGATTGGCGTCGGGCTGGCGTTTCGCCGCCAAAAGGTTGGCAGCGCACTGCTAAACGCCGCGTATGCACAAGCACAAACACGAGGGGTTCGCCACCTCTCTGTTGAAACTCAGACGAAAAATTATCCCGCTATTTGCTTCTGCCAGAAAAACGGCTTGGTCTTCTGCGGCTACAACGATTTGTACTTTGCCAATGGCGATGTAGCGCTCTTTTTTGGTCAGACTGTGCGGCTGTGAACATAGACCATGACGAATGAACTCTTTATCCTGCTCTCGCGGCAGATCAATGAGGTGTTGACGGCGGCCACTGTGATTGTGGCAGCCTCGATGCTGCTCTATAACCTATCGCACGGTCCGCGTGACCGCGTGACTCGCGCTTCCAGCGTGCTGCTTGGCTGCGTGAGCGCCATCTACGCCGGCGATGTGCTGGTGGCAATCAGCCGTGCGCCGCAGACCATTGAAGCGCTGCTGCGCTTTGAGTGGATCGGAATTGCCTTTGCGCCGGCTGCGCTCTTTCATCTTTCCGATGCGCTGCTGGCAACCACAGGCTTACGCTCACGCGGCAGGCGGCGGCGTGTGGTGCGCTTCCTCTACATCATGGCAACCCTGTTCTTTATGCTTGCCTGCACCACAGACCTGATCGTGCGCGATCTGCTGCTGCACCCGCTGGAAATTATGCAGCCGGGCATGTTGTTCAGCCTGTTTGTGATCTATTTCGTGGTGGCATCCCTCTTTGCCTTTAACAATGTGCTGCGTGCGCGCCGACGCTGCCTTACACGCGCCACTTACCGCCGCATGACCTACCTGCTTTTTGCACTTATCACGCCGATGGCGGGCATTTTTCCGTTCTCGCTGCTTTTTCACAATCCCACTGAATCAGGCACCGCGCTGATCTGGCTGCTCATTAATGTGGGCAATCTGGGCATTGTGCTGATGTTGGCGTTCATGGCATACCCGCTTGCCTTCTTCGGACCTAAAAAACCTGACCGCATGATTAAGGCGGAACTGCTTAGCTTCATGCTGCGCGGACCGATCACGGGTATTGCCGTGTTGGTGGTGATCCTGTATGTGCCGCGCCTGACGGTTTTTGGCATTCCAAGCAATGCGCTGATGCCTTTTGTGGCAGTTGCCACAGTGATGGGCTTGCAGTGGTTTTTCACGCTTGCTATCCCGATCATCGAGCAGAAGCTCATCTATACCGATGATCAAGAGCAGGCGCGCCAGCTTCAGGCACTTAGCCAACATTTGCTCACCCGCGATGACGGCAAACAGCTTTTGGAGGCAACTTTGGCTGCTGTCTGCGACTATTTGCGTGTGCCGAGCGCTTTCGTCGCCGCACTGAACGGCGAGCGCATAACCTTTGAGCAGCAAGTCGGACCGCTGCAACCAACGACCGAAGCGCTTGAGGCAGCCCACATCAGCAGCCTTTTTTACAGCAACGGCAACAGCGGACTGCCGCACGCGGATGCACCGATTGAGATCGTGGCGTGGCAATCCTTTTGGCTAATTGCGCTGCGGAGTGGGCGTGGCGGGCGTTTAATTGGCGTGATGGGCGTTTGGGCGCGCAGCAGCACACCTAACTTGCAGGCTGAAGAAGAGGCTGTTTTCCGTGTGCTGCATCAGCGTGTGGCGCGTGTGCTGGATGATATGCGCCTGCAAGCAGACTTGTTCGCACGCCTTGAGGACATTATCGAGACAAGCACTGCCGTTCAGTTGGCAAGCGAAAATGTGCGCTATGGTAATGCCGCAGAAGCCACACGGCTGACCCAACAAGAGCAAGTTGAAGGATCGCCTGAATTTAGCGAAGTGATCTGGGGAGCGCTGCGTGATTTTTGGGGCGGTCCACGTCTGACCGATAGCCGCTTGCTGAGCCTTCAACAGGTGGAGACTAGCCTTCCCGAACACGGCGGTGATGTGGCAAAGGCAGTCCGCGCCGTGCTGAGCCGTGCTATCGAGGACTTGAAGCCTAACAGCACCTACAGCCTGACTGCCGCAGAGTGGACGCTCTACAACATCCTCGATCTACGTTTTGTGAAAGGGCAAAAAGTGCGTGATGTTGCCCGCAAGCTGGCGATGAGCGACGCCGATTTCTACCGTAAGCAGCGCATTGCCGTAGAACGCCTTGCCCAAGTGATCAGTGGGCGAGAAGGGCAGCCCAAGACCGAAAGCGTGCGCTAGGACAATGTGAAAGTTCTGGGCAGCAGACACGCAAAAAGCCACACGCCATAAACAAGCGCGCAGCTCTTGGGTGATCGTGGGACCTGCTAAGTGGCTGTGCTAGGCGTTGTGCGGCTGTGCGATGCTGATCACAACCTTGCCTTTGGCACGGCGTTCGCCCACATAACGCATTGCCTCGGCTGTCTCACTCAGCGGATAGCACCGATCTATGACGGGCACAACTTTGCCCGACTCCAGCCAGTCGCTCAGAAAGACCAAATCCTTTGGGTTCGGTGTTGCCATCAAGTTGCCCATCTTCTTGCTGCCAAACATGGAGATGAACGATCCAAGCAGCATTCCCTGAAAAATTTGCGCCATCTTGCCACCCGTCACGACATAGATGCCCCTCGGCTTTAAGGCGCGCCGATAATCACGCAGTGGATGATAGCCATTGGCGGCGATAATCAGATCATAGCGCTGCCCATTGCGCGTGAAGTTTTCGCGGGTGTAATCAATGATGTGATCAGCGCCCAGCGCGCGCACCATCTCGATATGTCGCGTGCTGCACACGGCAGTTACCTCAGCGCCGAAGGCTTTGCCAAGCTGTACCGCAAAAGTTCCCACGCCGCCCGATGCGCCGTTGATCAGCACCTGTTGCCCTGCTTGAATCTTGCCTTTATCGCGCAGCCCTTGCAGCGCGGTGACTGCTGCCATAGGCACGGCGGCGGCTTCCTCAAAGGTCAGGCGCGTCGGTTTCAAGGCAATGACACTCTCAGGGACGCATACATACTCGGCAAAGCCGCCACCGCCACAGCCAGATATATCGGCATAGACTGCATCGCCAACCTTGAATGCCGTTACATTTTCGCCAACCGCCTCGATCTGTCCGGCGATGTCAAAGCCGAGGATGGTCTTGGTAGGCTTCAGAATGCCACCATTCATCAGGCGGACGAGGAACGGATCGCCTTTCAGCGTGTACCAATCTGCCGCATTGATGGACGTTGCATAGAGTTTTATCAGCACTTCGCCCGCTTTGGGCGTTGGCTTGGCAACCTCTTTAAGGTGCATGACATCTGGCGAACCGTAGCGTGTATAGACAATTGCTTTCATCCTTAGCTCACTTTCTCTTTGGGCAGCGCCCACTTAGACCCAATTCCACGCATAGCCGATGGTCAGCCCGTTAAAGACCAACCCTACGATGATCAAGAACTTGTCGTAGGCTGAAGGGTAGGTTGGCAATCCGAACAAGTTGAAAACGAAGAACCCTGCCGCAACGATGATGTTCGCCCAACGGTTCAATGGATAATCCAACGTTAGCGAAAAGATGATCATCAGGATTGGGATCAGCATCAGGACTGCGATGCCGAGCCACATTGCCTGCGTGACTTTCTTCCCTTCAATTTCACCTGCTACAAAATCGCCGCTGAAAATGCGCAGCACATCGCCTAGTAAATAGACGAGCATTAGCGCTATCCAGATAGCGGATAGCTTTATTTGAATTTCTGCCATACTTGAATCTCTCATTTCCTCTCGGTTGTTGTGCTAAAAGACGGTGGATTGCTACTGGCGCGCCATAGCCCGATCAGCTTGCTACCTTTGACCGTTAGCGTGCTGAGTGCGGTCAGGATGGCGATGATCTCAGGGCTGTTGCGGATGAACGGCAGGTTGGTGAGCCATGGCAGCGCGCTTAGGATCGGCTCCAGCAGTGGCTTGTACAACACAAAGTACATGCAGATCACGCCGAAGGTTTCTAGCACTGTGTCCAGCAGCCACAAGGGCACGCTCCAACGGTTGCGCCGCAGCACCACCACATAGAGGATGCTTGTGCCGACAACGACTAGCACGAGCAGTGTCAGCCACACCGTCGGCACGGGCAACACATCGCTCGGATCGCTGAGTGGGAAGCGCAGCGTCAAGCCACCGACGGACAAGAAGTACAGCAGCAGCAAGGTGATAAACGCGCCGAAGGCGATGCCGAAAGTAGCCTCAAAGCGCTCCACAACGCGCGGATCGTCCACTTCGGGCAGCGTTGAGGGATCAAACGGGTTTTCCTGAGAAAGCGCAATGCCTGAACGCTGAATCACGGCGAAGATCAACACGGCGACTGCCGAAAAGATGAAGACTGCCTGCCCAATGCCGAACAGCGTCTCCATCAGCCACGCCAACAGCGGGCGCGGCTGTGCTGAGATGAGCGCGCCGAAGGCATTCAGGAACAACACGGCGGCAGGCACTAGCAACCAGCCATGTCGCAGCACTATCATCAGGCTGGGGTAGAGTTCGGGTCCGATCAAGTACCGTCCGCCGCCGTAAGAGACTGCCATTTGGTGCGGATAACCTAACTCTGCCAGCACAGATGCCACTGCTTCCGACGAAGGCGACTCGGCATACCGATCATCGAGTTTGTCCTGAATCAGGGAGCGCAATTCAGCTTCAATCTCTGCCCGCTCATTGCGCGGCAGATAGCGCCCTACCTGATGGATATAGCGTTCTATCAAGTCTGTCATGGTTACTCTCCACCCAAAATGCCGCGCATAATCTCAACCGTCTCTAGCCACTCTGCCTTCAGGCTGTTCAGCACCTCGCGCCCTAACAGACTAATGCGGTAGTACTTGCGTGGGCGCGCTTCAGTCACTTCCCACACGCTCTCTAGCAAGCCTTGCTTTTCCAAGCGCCGCAACAGTGGGTAAAGCGTGCCTTCTTCAATGGGTAAGCCTTGCTCGGCAAAGCGTTGGATGAGGTTGTAACCATAACGGGCAGTATCCATCTGGCTAAGGACAGCCAACACCAACACGCCGCGCCGCAGCTCTAGGCGAAGTGCGTTGATCAGTTCGTTTGTCTCTGCCATAAGCTGTACGTCCTATCGTGCTGTGTGTCACACAGTATCACTATACTATACAACGCACAGTATTGTCAATAGCACAATATTGAGAGAAGTGGTGAACTACGTGGTATGCGTGATGACTTAGGGGGTGATAGCCTTGCCTGCGGCAAGTGTAGACGGTTAGCCTCACTCCCGCTTCCCCCTCTCCAAATTTTTTGGAGAGGGGGACTGAGAGAATGAGGCTAATGAGGACGATTCACACAAGCGCGCTTAGGTCGGATTACCCTCTACATGGGCGTACCCCATTCCGAGACGCCGAGCGCGCACCGACCTAGCCCAGCGTAAGTGTAGCTCAGCGTGCCGTCGCTCAGCAAGCTCCCAATTAGTTGTGACCGCCCGCAGAGCAATGCCAAAAGTTTACGCCTGTGCTATGCAGCTTGTGCGTTATAATCAAATGCATTGAAACTGCCACGCCGCTTTGGAGGTGACTCATGAAGCCCGCACGCCCTATTTACCTCGATCACGCTGCCACCACACCCACCGATCCGCGTGTGGTGGAGGCGATGCTGCCCTACTTCGCCGAAATTTACGGCAATCCATCTTCCGCGCACAGCTTTGGGCGCAAAGCAGAAGGCGCTGTTGAGACTGCCCGTGAACGCCTTGCCCAACTGCTGAATTGTTCGCGCACCGAGATCATCTTCACAAGCTGCGGCACGGAAAGCGACAATATGGCGCTGCGCGGTGCGGCAATGCAAGCGCTCAGCATGGGCAAACGCGCTCACATTTTCACCACACAGGCGGAACACCATGCCGTCAGCCACACCGCCGAACAGTTAGCACGGCTCAACTTGGCGCGCCTAACATGGTTAACGCCTGAACCTGATGGCAGCCTGACGCCGCAGGCGCTAGAAGCTGCCTTGAGCGCGCTTACGCCTGAGGAAGTTGGGCTGGTCAGCCTGATGTATGCCAATAATGAGATCGGCACCATTCAACCCATTGCTGCCCTAGCGGAAGTGGCACACGCACATGGTGCGCTCTTTCACACTGACTCGGTGCAGGCAGCCGGGCAACTCTCGCTGGATGTGCAAGCGCTCGGCGTGGATATGCTGGCGCTCTCTGCTCACAAATTCTACGGACCTAAAGGCGTTGGCTTGCTCTACATGCGGCGCGGCGTCTCGCTGTTTAGCGCCCAAACTGGCGGCAGCCAAGAGAACAGCCATCGGGCAGGCACCCATAACGTCCCGCTAATTGTGGGCATGGCGCGTGCGCTCGAACTTGCCTATGCGGATTTGCCCGTCCGCGTGGCACACTATACGCGCTTGCGCGACCGCCTGATTGACGGTGTGCTGGACAGTGTGGAAGGCGCACAGCTTACAGGCGCTGAAAAAGGGCGCCGCCTGCCCAACCATGCCAGCTTTGCCTTCACAGGCATTGAGGCAAACGCGCTGCTGATGCACCTCGATTTGAGCGGGATTGCTGCCAGCAGCGGCTCAGCTTGTAATACGGGCAATCCAAAGCCTAGCGATGTGCTGCTCTCGGTTGGCTTAGCGCCTGAGTTAGCGCTGGGCAGCCTGCGCCTGACGGTGGGAAGGCAGACGACCGATGAAGACATCCGCTATGTGCTAACGACGCTGCCAACTGCCGTTGAACGCTTGCGCGCCGTGCGTTTGGCACAGCATCTCTAGAAAAGTGCCGAGGATTGGTGTTGCATGTCTCATCCATTGGACGTTCCTAGCTTACCACCCCTTTCGGCACAGCCAAGCCGCGCCGAAATTGCTGAGTTGATCAGCACCATTAAGCATGATTTGGTCGGCTTTATGCAGGCAGTAAAAGTTGGGCTGGAGTTGTTGGCACGCGAAGAACTGGATCGAGACACTGAGCAAGAAGTGATGGCGCTCATTCAAGAGAACGTTGAGCGCGGCTTTGCCTATGGGCGCATGTTGGAAGATGTGGCACGTCAACTGGAAATACCCTAAGGCGTGCCAACACCGCGAAAAATTATCCGATCCGTCCCGGATAGCCCGTAATGCGGCTAATTTCGTTATAGAGTGGACGTACACCGCGATAAAGCCGCTTGTAGACTCGCTCATAGAGTGCATCATACAAGCTGTGATTTTCAGCCTGCGGCTCGTAAACACGCCCGACATGCGTCATCGCTTGTACGGCGGACTCAAAATTGCTGTGCAATCCCAAGCCGACGGCTGCCACAATCGCCGCGCCCAAGCCCGATGCCTCGTACAAATGCGGACGTAATGCCGGCATTCCGAAGACATCCGCCGTGATCTGCATTGCCTGATCGCTCTGTGAGCCGCCGCCACTCACGCGCACCTCGCGCAGGTGCAGACTTGCCCGCCGTTCGGCGCGCTGTGCTGCTTCGCGCAGCGCGTAGGCGATTCCCTCTAAAATGGCACGGTAGAGATGCGCCCGCGTATGCACGCCGCCAAAGCCGATCACGGCACCTTTTGCCTCGGCGCCCGGCATCTTAATGCCCGGCGACCAATACGGCTGCAAAATCAAGCCCATGGCACCCGGCGGCGCTTGTTCTGCCAGCGCGTCTAGCAACGATTCGGCAGGCACGCCGCGTTCAGCAGCCGCGTGCAGTTCGGGCGCGCCAAACTCACGTTTGAACCAGTCCACCATCCAATAGCCGCGTGAGATTTGCGTCTCCAGCGCGTAGGCGTTTGGAATAGCGGCGGGATAAGGCGGGATCATCGGAATTGCCTCTAGATAGCGATAGTGCAGCGTGTTGAAAGTTGCCGTGGTGCCATAGCTGATGCAGCCAATGTGCGGTGCAATGCCACCGCTGCCGAGCATCTCGCAGGCTTTATCGGCTGCCGCTGCGATCAAAGGCGTGCCAGCAGGAATACCCGTTGCCGCTGCCGCCGCCGCCGTGATGCTGCCGAGCAAGCCGCCCGGCGGCACCAATTCGGGCAACATTTCAGGCGTAACGGGCATTGCCTGCCAGTGCCAGCTGCTTGGTTTTGCCCACTGCTGCGCTCGATAGTCAAAAGGAATGTAGCCAACTTGGCAGCCGACCGAGTCGGCGTAGTTGCCCGTCATACGGTAGGTGAGGTAGCCGGAGAGCAGCAGATACTTGTGCGTGCGCGCCCAAATTTCGGGCTGATGTTTGGCAATCCAGTTTGCCTCTGCCTCAGCCTGCAAATAGGCAACGGTGCGCGTCATGCCTACTAGTCGGAAGGCAAGTCCCCACCAGCCACCTACAGGCTTCACGCCGTGCGTCCGCCGCTGATCCAACCAAACAATGGCAGGGCGCAACGGCTGCCCGTCCTTGTCTAGGTTCAGGATGGTGCCGCGCTGTGTGGTGAGCGCTACGCCGCGTAGCGCGGCGCGATATTCGCCCGCTTTTGCCCAAAGCTGCTGGCAAGCCTGGCTGAGCATTTGCCAAAAATAATCAGGATTCTGCTCCGCCCAACCGTGTTGTGGGGAAACGTATGGCTCGACCAGCACTCGTGCCGATTCGATCAGGTTGCCGCACAGATCAAATAGCAGGGCGCGGACGCTCTGCGTGCCGTAATCGATGGCAAGCAGGCAGTCTTGTTGAGGGATCAAAGGTGTGTCTCCAATGCTGCAAAAAATTTAAGTGAAGATTATAGCGCGCTGCGGTTGGTTGCGCCGTTCACGTCCTTTAGTGTACTATGGGCAAAACTAGCTTATGTGGGAGAGTGATTTATGCCCATACTTCGCCTGCTGATGGCGTGCTTTGCTTGCGCGCTGCTTATCGCCTTATTGGGTGTCACACCCAGCACACCAATGCTGTACGCCGCGCAATCCACCGCCACGCCAGAGCGCGAATCGCCCGTGTTAGGCGGCGGCGGTGGGTTGCTGGTGTTTGCCGTTGTGGAGCGTTCGTCAACCAACCTGTACACGCTCGACTTGCGCACCGGCGATCTTAACCAGATCACACGTCTGAGTGGTGAGGCTGCTCGTGCGGCATGGTCACCCGATGGCACACAAATTGTTTTTTCTTCAGATTATCAAGATGGCGATACAGAAATTTACGTGATGAATGCGGATGGCAGCAATGTGCGCCGCCTGACCAACAGCCGCGGACGTGACACACACCCATCATGGTCACCCGATGGCAGCCAGGTCGCCTTTGCCAGCGACCGTAACGGACGCACCGAAATCTATGTGATGAACGCCGATGGCAGCAATCCGCGCAACCTGACCAACACGCCTTTTGCCGATACCTTCCCGCAGTGGTCACCCGATGGCAGGCAGATTGTCTACGAGGCAGCGCCCGAAAGCCGCAACTGGGAAATTTATGTGATGAACGCCGATGGCAGCAATCAGCGCCGCCTGACCAACAATAACGTCTTTGACGGCTTGCCGTCGTGGTCACCGGATGGGCGGCTCATCGCCTTTAGCTCTACCCGTGAGGGCGCAATGGACATTTACACCATGGCTCCAGATGGGCGCAACGTGCGAAAGCTAACCGACCTGCCCACCGATGATAAATTCCCGTCGTGGTCACCGGATGGGCGCTACATCGCTTTCTATTCGGATAATGAGGCGAACCGCGATGTTTCAGGCGAGATTTACGTCGTCTCGGTAGATGGCTCTGATCTGTTTCTGCTCACCGATGAACCTGTTTACGCACACTATCCGTCGTGGCAGCCGTTGGTGGTGCGCTATGTACGGCACTTGCCCAACTGATCGGCATCGGTGCGCTGTGGGGCAGGGGAAACCTGCCCCTATCGGCTATCTCCGCGCTGCTTTATGCTAAAATGGTGGAAAAACACGCACGCGGAGGCTTATTTCATGATCATCAGCCGTGAACAGCGCGAAGCAATTGAAGCGCAGTTCCTCGCGCCCTATGCCACCCAAAGCCGCGCCAGCCAAGGGCGGCTGCACGCTGAGCCAGAAGACCCTTACCGCACCGTTTTTCAGCGTGATCGGGATCGCATTCTGCACACGACTGCCTTCCGCCGCCTTGAATATAAAACACAGGTCTTTGTGAACTATGAAGGGGATTACTACCGCACGCGCCTTACCCATACCCTTGAGGTGGCACAGATCGGGCGCAGTTTGGCGCGCACGCTTGGCGCCAATGAAGATTTAGTCGAAGGCATTTGCCTTGCCCATGATCTCGGTCATTCGCCCTTTGGTCATGCCGGTGAGCATGTCCTGAACGAACTGATGCGCGATCATGGCGGCTTTAACCACAACCACCAGACCTACCGTATTGTCACGGTGTTGGAGACGCGCTACAGCGGTTGGGTAGGGCTGAACCTAACCCACGAAATGCTAGAAGGCATCGCTAAGCACGAAACAGAATACGACCTGAGCAGCATCTCAGGCTATGATCCAGCTTTGCGCGGCAGCCTAGAGGCGCAGATTGCAAATATGGCAGACGAACTCGCCTACAACGCGCACGACCTTGATGACGGCTTGCGGGCGGGCTTGATTACACCCGATCAGCTCAGCGAAATTGATTTGTGGCGGCAAGTGACAGAAGCAGTTGGCTGGCGGAATGGCAAACTGGATGACATCACGCGCCACCAGATCATCCGCCGCCTGATTCACATTCAAAACTTAGATGTCATCCATGCGACTTCGGCTGCCATTGAGACTAGTGGCGCACAAAGCCGTGAGGCAATTCAGCGCCTTCCCTACGCTGTGGTTGGGCATTCAGAGGCGTTTACACGCATGAATCGGCAGTTGAAGGATTTTCTCTACCAAAATCTCTACTACCACTACCGTGTGATGCGGATGAGCGTGAAGGCGCAGCGCTTTCTGAGTGATTTGTTTGCCGCCTTCGTTGCGAACCCGCGCCAAATGCCGCCTGATGCCCAAGCACGCATTGAACAAGATGGCGTGGAACGCGCTGTGACGGATTATCTGGCAGGCATGACGGATCGCTTTGCCCTGCAAGAGTGGCAGCGTTTATTCGATCCGTTCATGCGTACCTGAGGTGTGAGACGTATGGTTAGGCGTGTGCTTGCTGAACGCTTGGCACTGGCAGGTGCTGCCCATAGCCACGCGCAATGAGCAGTTCCGCGTTCAGGATTGCGCCGCCGGCGGCACCGCGCACTGTGTTGTGCGAGAGCGCTACAAATTTAATATCCAGCACAGGGCAAGCGCGCAAGCGCCCAACCGTGGTTGCCATGCCGCGCCCGTTATCCCGATCAAGGCGTGGCTGCGGGCGATCCAGCCCATCGTTATACAGCAGCACAGAGTCGGGCATACTTGGCAAGCTGTGCGCCCACTGATGCGGACGGAACGCCTGCCAAGCCTCCCGAACGGCTGCGAGCGAAGGCGTTTGGGCAAACTTCACCGAGACGATCACCGTATGCCCATCCAAAACAGGCACACGGTTGCAAGAGGCACTGAACGTCGCAGCTAAAGGCGCAACCTGATCGCCGTTGAGCGCACCCAGAATTTTACGTGGCTCAGCCTCTACCTTTTCTTCTTCACCGCTAATGTAGGGCAGCACATTATCGAAAATATCGAAGGATGCCACGCCGGGATAGCCACCACCGCTAATTGCTTGCATACTGACGATCTGGACTTGCTGCACACCAAAAGGCAGCAGCGGCGCAAGGCTAACGGCAGCTGGCACTGTCGTGCAGTTGGACATGGTGACGAGGGCGCCACTTGACCAACCGCGCTGGCGGCGCTGCACGTCCACCAACTGCACATGGTCGGCGTTCAGCTCTGGCAGCAAGAGCGGCACATCCGCTGCCATGCGGTGCGCGCTGGTGTTGGAGCTAACCAGATGCCCGCGCTTGGCAAGTTCTGGCTCAAGCGTCTTGGCAACTTCAGCGGGCAGTGCGGACATGACCACAGGTGAATGGAAAGATGCCTCTAGCGGCAGCACGGTGCGGTTAGCCATGTGGGCAGGCATGGGCGTGGGCAGAATCCAGCGGCAGGCTTCCGCATAAGTACGCCCCACGCTGCGCTCCGAAGCCGCAACTTCCGCCACACGAAACCATGGATGGTTTTCCAGCAGTTGGATGAAACGCTGACCAACAGCGCCTGTTGCGCCTAGCACAGCAACATCAATCATGACGACGCTCTTTCTGGTTAGGCAGTTCCGCTAAGGAACGCGGTAGATAACCACATCATTATACACGGCGGCGGGCGTCGTCAAGCCGAGTTCGTTCAAACACACAGCACCATCATTAGGTGTACCTTGCTGCGCCAAGATATAGCGCACGTTGTAGCGCTCCACAATTGCTTGACAGTCTTGCCCAAGATACCAACGCTGCACATCCTCCAGATGCGTGAGGCTATTCAGGGTATCGTAAGGGTGACCGTAGACAACACGCATTGGTGCGTAAACAGGCAGCCACAGGCTTGGCAGCGGCTGCGCCAAGACGACGGCATCCCGTTCGCGGGTGTTGCTCAGCCAGCGAAACGCATCGGTATAACCACGCGGCATCATCAAGCCACCTTCTTCGCCGCGTACCGCATCGTTAATGCCGATCATCGGCACAATTGCCATTAAGACATTGCTAGGGATGATGAACACGAAAAATGTGACTAAGGCAGCATCGCGCCAATTGTTGCGAATACGGTGGAACCAGAAATCTTCAAGGGCGCGTGTGGCAAAGTAAACAATCGGGATGAACAGACCAATCACGCTGCGCTGCGGCATAGGCAAGGGTAAATATAGCACCACCACATTGACGATCAGCCAGATCAGCATAAAGCGGTCGCCGTCGCGCTCGAAGCGGCGTAGCGCACGCCAAATGCCGGGCAAGGCTGCCACTAAGGGCAAGCCAAAGCCAAACAGGTAGCGCCACGGTGAGGTTGGCGCGATACGATTTTGCGCTACCCACGCACCAATCGTCGTATCCGCTGTCATCAGGGCAGCGTAGTAAACAAGGATAGGCAGCGCGGGCAAGATCATCAGCCCCACCCAGCTTAGCTCTAGGCGCGGCAGTTGGCGTGTGCGGAGCATCAAGACAATCACATAGACGACTAATGCGCTGGCAATCGGCAGCCAGCCATGCGGCAAGATGATCACCAATGCCAGCGAGCATAAGGCGATGCCCAAGCCACCGTTAACGATGGACGGCGATTCCCGAAAACCGGGGCGAAAGACCGTCACATACATAGAGGCGATCAGGGCGATCAGGGCAACTGCCAGTGGAAAATGTGGATTAGCAAAGGTTGAGAGCAGCGGAATTGCCTCAAAAAGCGTTAGATCAACTGCCAACTGTGTTTGCGGCGTCTCTGGAAATATCATCAACGCCAGCCAGCCCAGCCCAGAACCAACCGCCAGCACGCCAAAAAACAGCCGTCGTGGGCGCAGGCGCTGCCAAATGGTTGAGCCAAGATGATAGAGCGCCACAAACATCGCAAAACTCATAGTGAGGCGCGCCAGATGAAACGCCATCAGTGCGGATAGCCCAAGCGCATTCCCTAAATGCCCAAGCGCAAGGTAAAAGCCGTTGATGAAGATGCCCTGCGTTGCTTCGGGTGTGTGGGTTAAGGTAGAAAGCCACGCGCCACGCACGCCTTGCTCAACCTTGGCGATATAAACGGCGCTATCCAGCGGTGAGTGCAAAATGCCCACAAAGCGGTGATTGGGCTGTGCGTTCAGGCTGATAAACGCCCACAGATAGGGCAGCACAGAGGCTGCAACCAAAAACCCTGCGAAAATGGTTACCCAACGCCACTCGGTTGCCGAGACGGCGGTGGCGGTATTTTGCTGTGTTAGCACGGTGGCTGTTACGTTGTCGCGTTGCACAGATAAGCACTCCTACGTCTCGCACGCCGTATGTGCAGGAATGCCGAACATTCCCACCTTATACTATAGTAATTTATTTTAGCGCCGCTGTGGGTAACGAACTAAAAACAATCTGTGCGGCTGTGATGGTTCTGTAACGCTGCCGCCGTGCTGTTCACGCCCTGAACACCTATTCCGTGTGAATCTACAAACGTTGGCGTGCTGCCAGGCAGTCTTGCGCTACAATACAGCCTAGAAAGGCGCAGGCGCTATGGCAGGCACGATTGTTGTCGTCGGTTCGCTGAATATGGATTTGGTGATGCGCGTGGATCGCTTCCCCAAGGCGGGCGAGACGCGCCGCGCACACACTTTTGAGACATTCATCGGTGGTAAGGGCTTGAATCAGGCGATTGCAGCAGCGCGGCAGGGGTGCCGCGTGCGCTTGATCGGGCGTGTGGGCAGCGATTCCTTTGCCGAGACCTTACGGGCTGTGGCGTGCCGCGAAGGCATCGAGGACAGATGGCTGCTCAACACACCCAACATGCCCTCAGGCGTTGCCAATATTGTTGTTGAGCGCAGCGCCGAAAATTTCATCCTGCTGGCGGAAGGCGCTAATGGGGCGCTCAAGCCCGCCGATATTGAGGCGGCACGCGCCGCGTTTGCAGGCGCGCAGCTTGCGCTGATGCAGCTTGAAGTGCCGTTAGAGAGCGTGTTAACAGCAGCACGCTTGGCGCGGCAAGCAGGCGCCAAAGTTGTGCTGGTGCCTGCCCCGGCACGCCCTTTGCCCGCTGAACTATTGAAGTTGGTGGATATTCTGGTGGCAAACCGCGATGAGATCAGCGCCGTTTTGTCCGAAGCGGCGCATGAGCCAGAGCTTGACGCTCGCCGCGCCTTACGAGCGGGCGTTGGCATGGTGATCGTAACACTCGGTGCGCGTGGCGCGTTTTGTGTGCGCGCCGACCAACCGACTCGCTCCGTGCCTGCCTTTGCCATTCATGCAGTGGATACAACAGGCGCGGGCGATGCTTTTGTGGGTGGCTTGGTGGCTGCTCTTGCCGCTGCTGAACCGTTGGAAGCAGCTCTACGCCGTGCGGCTGCCTGTGGCGCGTTGGCATGTACCGTCATGGGCGCTGAACCTTCTTTGCCGCGCCGCGAGGCGGTGGAGGCATTACTGCACCATGCCTAGAATCACACGCGCCCGTGGTTGAACACAGGCGCGTGGATGACCTCAGCCAGCCGTGCGTTTACTTCTTCTTTTTCGGAGCTTTCTTCGCGGCTTTCTTGGCTGATACCTTGCCGGTCACTTCGCTTTTTAGCGTGGCGCCGACACTAAACTTGACACTCTTGCCGGCGGGAATTTGGATTTTCTCGCGGGTGCTTGGGTTGGTGCCAGTGCGGGCTTTTTTCTCGCGCACTTCAAAGGTGCCGAAACCGGTGAGCGTCACCTTGTCACCTGACTTGAGGGTCGCAGTGATAATATCGGTGAGTGCGCCTACGACTTCGCCAACTGCTTTTTGGCTCTGTCCCGTCTTATCCGCGATTGCTTTGACCAATTCCGTCTTTTGCATTGGAGGGTAGCTCCTTCACTAATGCTCAAACTCTTAACAAGAGTACAGCCTCTATCATGCTTGCCTTCGGGCTGTCTGTCAAGTGAGCGTGCCTAGAATCAAGATTTGCGCACACTTGTTCGGTTAGCTTTGCATGATCTTTGTGTTACAAACTGATAATGGCTTTCGGCGGGCGTTCCCTTTTGGTTGCGTTGAGACAAGGCTTTGTTAAGGGCTTCACGATGGGCATTTGCCAAGCTCTGATGAGCTTAAACGACTTAAAGGGCAGCAACGTGCCAAACAAACACTTTTGCACAAGCTGCCAAAAGTGCCGAATCACAGCACAGCATCGGTAAAAATTAGGCGCAACAAAACATTAAGAAAATCTTGTGATCTGGGCTGCCTTTAGCCACACATAAAGGCTTTTTGTGGCGCACAGACGGCTGATTCGCACTTTGTGAAATGTCGGGTAAACCAAACAAAACAGCGCGGGAGTAATCCGCGCTGTTCATTGAGTGGAGATGCCGACCATTGCAGGTCGGGTCCGAAGAAGCTCTCCTGCATACGTCTACAAGCGTAGTTAGGTCACTTATTTTTCACCGCCGCAGCCCCACCTAACAGGGTCTTACGGGCAGCAAACCGATGGTCTTAAGCGTTGTGTATCGGTGTCGCAACGCAGCAGTTTAGTATTGGTGTCGCCTGCGGCTGCTCCAACTAAACCTGAAGCAGACAGACGGCTAACCCTCAGGTCAGCTAGCTCAGCTCAGCCGATTAGGCGGCGAGAGCGAGAGCCGGTGCAGTGCGAGTGTTCGCAGCTACAGTTGTGCGCGTTTTTACGAGGACGTGCGCCTCGGCTTGCAATATGCGATCAATCTTCCCCGTCGAGCCTAATTCATCCCCTTACACTCATATAGTATAGCATAGCTTGTTGTTTTGTAAAGTGTGGCAGTCGAATGGGCAAGGTGAAAAGCGTGGCTATAGGCTGCTAACCCTCTACCAATCGCTGTAAGTTACTGCGCCCGAAGATCGGTGAGCGTTGAGAAAATGCGCCACTGATGGTATGCTTGAAATGCTCTAACCGCAACCAAAACGGCTAAATCAAGCATTATGCACCTTGCATCGGCACAGCGCTTACCCATATTCAATACACAACGCTCGCTCCTGCGTGCTTTGCACTACGCTGCCAACCTTGCCATCCTGATCGGCGCGCACCTGATCGCAGTGCAAATTCGGCTGCGCCTGCCATGGGGCAATACACTCGGCGCAGAATACGACGCGCAACCGCCGCTTTTCTATGCGATTGCAGCGACGGCACAGGCACTCGCCTACCTGTTAGCAGCCTGGGCAGCCCGCACGCCGTTAGCGCGGTGGCTCACGCCACGTTCGCAGTTCCGCGTATTGGCGCTTGGTCTTGGCGGCACCGTCTTGGGCGTGCTGCTGCTGCTGCCCGATCTCTCCAAGCTACAACTCATCTATTTCGCCTTGGCGGCAGTGCTGCTGGGCGTGTGCGTAATCATCTACCCAAGCCGCGTCAATCCTGCACAAGATGGCGGCGATTTTCTGGCGCACCTCTTTCGGCTGTGGCAGAACCGCGCCTTGCTTGGGCTGTGGCTGCGCTATAACATTCAGTCGCGCTACAGCCAAACTGTGGTGGGCGTTTTCTGGATTGTGCTGCTGCCCTTGGCGATGAGCGGTGTGCTGGCGCTGGCGTTCTCGCAGTTTTTGCGCGTCAGCTACGATGTGCCGTTTATCTCGTTCTTTTTGGCGGGCTTGGTGCCATGGGGCTTGTTCAGCAGCGGCGTTTTCAACGGCATGGGCGCCATTCTGGGCAAGATGGCGCTCATCAATCAGGTGAACTTCCCACGCGAGATCACGATGCTGTTGGCGCTAGGCGAGGGCTTGGTTGACCTCTGTTTTACCCTGCTCGCGCTCGTGATTGTGAATGCACTCAATGGCATTTTCCCGAATGCGATGTGGATTTACTTGCCGCCGCTGCTGTTCATCCTGATTTGCTTCACGCTCGGCGTCATGTTTTTCCTCAGCAGCATGAGCCTGATCATCCGTGACATTCCGCAGTTGGTGGGCGTTGTGATGCAGCTTTTGTTCTATCTGACGCCGATCTTGTATCCAGTGAGTGCCATCCCAGAGCGGTTTCGCTTTATCGTGCTGCTCAATCCAGTCGGGTTGGTCTTGCAGGCATTCCGTGATGTGCTGGTCTATGGGCGTGCGCCGGATGCCCTCTCGCTATACTATCCATTGGTGGCAGCCCTTACCTTGCTCTACATGGGCTACGCCTATTTCAAGGCGAACGAAACACGGTTGGCAGATTTCGCATGATGACCCTTCAAAAACAGGCTGAAACAGCCACTGAGCAGCCGCCCATTATTCAGGTGGAAGGCGTTTATAAGCAGTATGCACGCACCGAATACCGCCCTAGCCTGCGCCACGAGGCGCTTAACCTGCTGCGCCGTTTTGCTCGCCAGCGTGAGGTTGCCCAGCCCTTTTATGCGCTGCACAATGTCAGTTTCAGCGTGCAGCGCGGCGAGACGGTGGCGATCATCGGGCGGAACGGCTCAGGCAAAACAACGCTGCTCAAACTGCTTTCGGGCATTATGCGCCCAACACAAGGCAGCGTGCGCGTGTATGGGCGCTTTGCCTCGCTGATTGGCTTGCAAGCAGGCTTTCTGCCCGAACTTTCCGGGCGCAAAAACATTTATCTGAACGCTGCCTTTCATGGTATTCCGCCGCGCCAAATCGAGCCTTTCGTTGAAGACATCATCGAGTTTGCCGAGATTCGCCCCTTTATTGATACCGCCGTGAAACATTATTCAAGCGGTATGAGTGCGCGGCTTGGCTTCAGCATCGCCATTCACGTACTGCCTGAAATCATCTTTCTTGATGAAGTGCTGGCAGTGGGTGATGCTGCCTTTCAGCAGAAATGCATCACGCGGATGTTGGCGCTGCGCGATGAAGGGCGCACTATCCTTTTCGTCTCGCACGATGCGGTCGCTGTGCAGATGCTCTGTCGGCGGGCAATCTGGCTGCACAAAGGGCGTGTTCGCATGGATGGCGAGGCTGATCTGGTGCTAGAGGAATACGCCTACTTCATGCAGCACCGTGAGACCGAGTGACCATGAAGACGACTTCACTGGCAAACAGCAAGCGCTCTGTTTGCCAGCCGCGCCCTGCCATGAGCGACTCAAAACGTGCCGAATAGTTCTCCACCATGCCTTTAGCGCGCCCGCCGAGGCTGCGCGCAGGAAACGTGACCACCAAGTGATCGGCGTTCAGGCGCTCTAGAAGGCGTTCGGTCGCTGCACCATCAAATTGTGCCAGACAGGGCAGTGCCTTCATCAGCAGGGCGAGATCGGCGTGCTGCATCGGGGGATTGCTCAGCACATCGTGGGCGTGTGCCGTGCCTTGCACGCCGATAAGGCGAAAGAAGCCGTTCAGGAACGCTGCCAAATCCTGATAGAGATCGTAAGCGTCGTAGCGCACCAGATCGGGCAGCCACAACGCACACAGCGGATTGAGTCCGCAGGCAATATCTAACACACTGCGGATGGGCGGCAGCCTAGCGGTGAGGGCGGCAAATAAATCATCAAGGATGGGCAAACGCTCGCGGGTGCTGGCGTGCTGCGCCATAATCGCACGGCAGGCGGCGCGGCGCTCAGGGGACGGAGTCTCGGCAAGCTGCGCCAGCCAGCGCCCATAGGCAAACTTGCCGTCAAAATAGGCAGCCGCCACCTGATGCAGTTTGTTCTTTGTTGCTTTGAGGGCGTCTTTGTGCTTAGGGTGCCGCCGCAATTGATCAGTGGCGACGGCGCGCACAAAATCGGGCGCAAGTTGTGCATATTTGCCGCTGGTAAGCACTGTCGTGATCAGCGCTTCAAGCGCCTCGCTCATGATGAGCGCCTCAGCAAAGCGACAAGGCGCGTCATGCTACGAAGATTGTGCAAAGTCGCTAGGCGCATAAAGAGTGTGTCCTTGATCTTATAGAGGTGGTGCAGGTAGCCAACTGGTACGCGGCAGGCAGGGCAATCACACTCAGCGTCAATGGGCAGTGCCGTTTTGACGTGCTTATCATCGCCCACGTAGAGGTATTCCAGCCAGCCTGTGCCACTGATATTGGTGCTGGTGAGGCGATAGAGCCTGCCATGCCGCGCATCACGGGTCGGCATGGCGCTGTCGAAAATCTGGTAGCCAAGCCGCGCACAATCACGCACATTGACGGGCTGCCCAACGCCGAGGGCGTGCATCGGGAACGCTGGCGGGATAAGTTCACGGGTGAGCGCAAGCATCTCGCGCAGCAAGCTGCCCTTGCTATCCAGCGGAAAGCCGCCGTAGCCATAGCCATCAAAGCCAATGGAGAGCAGTTCTTCCGCACACAGCTTCCGCAAGGCTGGATCACCGCCGCCTTGCACCACAGCAAAGAGCAGCGGGCGCGGCGCGGATTCCTTGCGCGTGTTGAGCAGCCGCTCAAATTCTGCTTTGCAGCGCTTTGCCCATGCCACCGTGCGCCGCACCGACTCGGCTTGTTCGCTTGGCGCGTCGTCCACATGGGTGCAATCATCAAGGCAGATCAGCACATCTGCGCCAAAACGCATCTGAAGCTGGATGCTTTTTTCAGGCGTCAGGTTCACCTTGCGCCCTTCGCCGCCAAGCTGAAAGACCGCCCCCTTGTTAGTGAGGCTGCCCAAGCGCGGATTTTGCCGTATGAGCGAATAGATTTGGAAGCCGCCTGAATCGGTGATAATCGGACGCTGCCAGTTTGCCATGCCGTGCAAGCCGCCCAGCGCTTTCACCGTGCTGGAGCCGGGCTGCTGCATCAGATGGAAGGCGCTCATGACCAAACCTTCCACGCCACAGGCGGCAAGATCAGTGCTATCTACGCTCCGCACGACGGCGCGTGTGGCATCGGGCAAGAAAATTGGCAGTGGCAGGCTGCCGTGTGGCAGATGAAGCGCGGTTGGGTAGAGCATACCTGCAATTATAGCGGCTGATCATGCGCGGCGCTATGCGCCTCAACGCCCTCTGTCATAAGCGCGCCTTGTTTACCGCGTTGGCTGCGGCTATAATAACACCGTATAGCGGAGGCGGCGCGTTGTCAGTTACCCAAGAAATTCGAGCCAAACTCGATTTGGTGCAGTACATCTCGCAAAATGGCGTCGCGCTGCGAAAAGCAGGGCGCTATTTCACTGCCTGCTGCCCATTCCACAACGAAAAAACGCCCTCATTCGTCGTCTTTCCTGATTCGCAAACATGGCACTGTTTCGGCGCCTGCGGTATCGGCGGCGATATTTTCGACTATGTGCGGCGGCGTGAAAACGTAGATTTTGCCGAAGCGCTGCGCCTGCTGGCAGAAAAAGCAGGCGTGCAACTGCAAGAGCGCACCCCTGAACAGCGCCAACGTGAAACACACCTTGATAAGCTGCGAAGCCTGCTAACCGAAGCAGCACGCTTTTATCATCAGCGCTTGCTGAATGCGCCCGATGCCGCCGATGCCCGCGCCTATGTGCAGCGGCGCGGTCTGAGTGAGGCAACCCTCGCCCACTTCCAAATCGGCTACGCGCCGGACGGCTGGCAAACTGCCCTTGAACGCCTCAAGCAGATCGGCTACAGCGAACAAGAGATGCTGGAAGTGGGCATCCTGACGCACAAAGAAGAGTCGGATCGCCTGTATGATCGCTTCCGTGATCGGCTAATGATCCCAATTTGTGATGAACGCGGGCAAGTGATCGGCTTTGGTGCGCGTGCGTTGAAGCCTGACGCCCAGCCGAAATATCTCAATTCGCCACAGACGCCGCTTTTCGACAAAAGCGCGACCCTCTTTGCCTTACATCAGGCGCGGCGCAGCATCCGTGAGGGCGAAGTTGCCGTGATTGTGGAAGGCTATATGGATGCCATTCAGGCACATCAGCACGGCTTCACCAATGTTGTGGCGCAAATGGGAACTGCCCTGACGCAAGCGCAGCTAAAAACGCTGAGCCGCTTTGCCCGCCGCCTGATCCTTGCGCTGGATTCTGACGAGGCAGGCGCACGCGCTACGCTGCGCGGCTTGGAGGCAGTGCGCCAAGCTGCCTCAATTGCGCGTGTGTTTGTAGACCCGAACGGCGCCTTGCGCGAATCAAGCCGTTTGAATGTCGAATTGCAAGTCGTAACGCCGCCACAGGGTAAAGACCCTGACGACTTGATCCGTGAAAACCCTGCGGCATGGCGTTCACTAGTCGAGAATGCACAAGGCGTAGCGGAATACGTGGTGAACGCAGCTGCTGCCAGCCTGCCCGCTAATGCTACCCTTGCCGAGCGCGAACAACTGGCACGCGATCTGCTGCCGCTGCTGATTGCCACCGAAAATAACCTGCAACAACAGGCAAACGTTCAGCTTTTGGCGTATAAGCTGCGCTTGGGCAGCGGCAAAGCACTGCTGGAGTGGGCTGCTCAGCAGCACCGCACCAAGCGTGTTGATCGTCAACAGGGAGCGCCTGCTGCTAACGAACAAGCCACGCCGCCGCCTGTTGCGGAAGCGCCGCTTAACCTTTCGCACGGTGAGGCACTGCAAGAATACTGCATGGCAGCCTTGCTGCAATATCCCGTGCTGCTGGCGGATATACAGCGTGTTTTCCGCCAGTTGGCGGCGGATGAGCCTGAGGCAGAGGACGGCTTGCAACCTTTGAACAGCGCCGACTTCACCCGCCCTGATCTGCGTGCGCTCTTTGAAGTTTTTGTGCGCGCTCGCGCCCAATATGAGGATGACTGGCTCAATTATCTGGAAACACATTTACCACCTGATTTGCGCCCGCTTATCGAGCGTCTGCTGTTGGCACGTTTAGAGTCTTATGAGCAGCGTGTGCGCCAAACACCAAATACCGATCCGCGTGCGTTAAGTAAGGACGTGGCAATATTGCGCGAAAAACCTCCCTTTGCGCGCTTTGCACGCCCTGATGACGTGCTGCATCGTGAAGCGCTGCCGCGTCATGCGCTGGCACTGCGCCTAGCACGCTTGAAGCGCGAATGTGCTGAACTGGGTTATCTCATGCAAGAATCAGATCAGGCGTCTGCACAAGGCTACCTGCAACGCAATATGCAACATCTGCGCGCAATCCGTGCACTAACACGCGCTGCATCTGTGCAGCCTTTGCTCAGTGGTAAGCAATAGTTGTGAGGAAGGGCGTAATTCTATGGCAAAGCGGGCAATCAAAAAACAACCTTCAGACGATTTTGCCGATGTCGAACAGCCAAACCACCCTCAGGCTGAAGACATTGATCTAGACGACGCACACGCCGACGCCGAGTCGGACTATGATTACCTCTATAATGCCGATGAAGGGTCGCCGCGTTCCGTGCGCGAACAACTTGAAGACATCGGCATCAGCATAACCAGCACAGCCGAATTCAGCGTGCCAGTCATCCTCTCCGATTCAGACGAGGATGACTTTGAGGAACTAGACGAGGCTGATCTGGAAGATGTGCAGATCAGCGGTGTGCTTGCCGCGGATGACCCTGTGCGGATGTACCTTAAAGAAATTGGACAGGTGCCTCTGCTAGACCCTAACAGTGAGACGTGGTTATCCTCCCAAATGGCAGCACTCTCGCTGCTGGAAGAAGTCTGCAAGCCTGACGCGGATGGCACCTCGCTCACCCACCGCCAAGCTGTTCAGCTGCTCTACACCCATCTCACGGAATTTAGCCAGAGCGTGCAAGAGCGCGCTGCCACCTACGCTTTGCCCATGCCCGATCTGACCACCCTGCTTGCCGAGACGCGCCGTCTGTGCCACCCGCTCGATCCCTCACAACCTTCTTACATCCGCACCTATCTTGAGCAAGGCGAATGGGGACGCGATGATGAGTGGACGCTCTTAGCACGCAGCCTGTTTGAGGTTTTTCAGGGCTTGTACCTGCTGCCGGACTGTGTGCAGCCACCGCTGATTGCCTATGTTACCGCGCAGCACACCTTGCCAGCGCCTGATCTGTTCTGCCAATGGCTGGACGCCTTGTGCAGCGATGAGGACTTAGATAACTATTTTCTCGGCGTACGCCAACGCGCTAATCAGGCGGCTGAAGCGCTGACACGCGCCAACTTGCGCCTTGTGGTAAGCGTGGCAAAGCGCTACATGATGCGCGGCATCAGCTTCTTAGACCTCATCCAAGAGGGCAACATTGGTTTGCTGCGTGCAGTAGAGAAGTTCGACCATACCAAAGGGTTTAAGTTTAGCACCTACGCCACCTGGTGGATTCGGCAGGCAATTAGCCGTGCCATTGCCGACCAAGCACGCACCATTCGCATCCCCGTGCATATGGTGGAGACCATCAACCGCCTGATGCGTGTGCAACGCGAATTAGTGCAAACGCTTGGCACAGAGCCTAGCACCGATCAGCTTGCTTTGGAGATGGAGTTTCTCTCGCCCGAAGAGACCAAGCAAATTCGCGCTGCCAACGAGGAGGGTGCCAAACTTGATCCCGTCCTTAGCCGCAAGCTGCGCCGCGCCGCCAATAAAGTGCGCCGTATCCAACGCATTTCGCAAGAGCCGATGTCGCTAGAGATGCCTGTTGGCGAAGAAGACTCCAGCTTTCTGGGCGATTTTATTGAAGATGATAAAATCGTCGGACCTGTGGATGCTGCTGCACGTCAATTGCTCAAAGAGCAGGTTCGCAGCGCGCTTTCGGTCTTGAACGAACGTGAACGCGAAGTGCTGGAGATGCGCTTTGGCTTGCGCGACGGGCAAGAACACACGCTTGAGGAAGTAGGCAAATATTTCGGCGTCACCCGTGAGCGCATCCGTCAAATTGAAGCGAAGGCGCTGCGTAAGTTACGGCATCCCACACGCAGCCGCCCACTGAGGGACTACCTATGATCCGCCGCGTTGCACTGACTCTAACCCTAACCTTATTGGCGTTGGCAGGCGTTGGGCTTGGCACGCTTATCGCTGCCGAAACACAACCACCTGCCGCCATGCTTCTCTATCCTGATCGGCAAGAGTCCGTGCTGCCTGATGGCACCCTCTACCACCTTGAGCAAGATGCAGACCTGCGGGCTGCATATGCACATCTAGCACTGGAAACAGGCACGCGCTTTGCACTCAAACGTCACCACTCCTCGCCGATCAATGGCTGGCAAGTAATGCTTGCCCTTGAAGAAGGGCAGATTAATGGGCAGGTCTTGCCCAAGCTGGCAAACTATCACCTGACTTTAGAAGTGCAAGGCGGCAGGTTTGAGATTAGCAGCGATGCAAGTTTTGTGGCACGTGCCTTGCCTGATGGCAGCCTGCATTTTGGCGCGCTGAGCGGCAGTGTGCGCCTTGTGCCACGCAGCGGCGAGCCGCTCATTCTACGCGAGAAGCAGGGCGTTTATCTGGCGGCAAACGGCATATCGAGACCCACTGATTGGGCAGTTTTACGTGCCACTGCCTACCGTCTAGATGGCGCGCCGTTGGCGCTGCCCGTCCTGCTGGTAAATCCGCAAGGCGTTGGCTTTGCCTTTGAGACGGGACAGGTGATCGGTGTGCCAGCCGATACCTACCGTCTGACCATTCAAACGCTCATCCCTTATGTAGTTGAGTCACTTCACCTGACGGCTGAGCAGCCACTGGCATTGACGGCTGCTTTTGGCGAAGTGACCTTTCGCCCGCAGAGTCAAGGGGTGACGACTAGCTTAAGCAATGAAATCACGCTGCGCTTGCCCGGCAATGAGGTCGGTTGGAAGATTCAGCTAGGCGAACCGTTGATCGCAGCGCCCGGTGAATGGCTGTTCTTTGTACAATATGCCAACAACGCTGAACAGCGCCTCGAAACCAATATTTCGGTGCTCAGGCGCACTGAACTGGCTGTGCGCTAGGCAACACAAACTGCCTCTCAGCAGTTTGGAGAGGCGGTTTCTGTTCATCCCACACACGCGCTACAGATATTCAACATCGTGCGGCGTGCGTTTGCTCTTGCCTTCGCGGCGGGTTGGCTGCTCATCTTCATATTCGATCTCCAGCACATCCTCATCATTTTTGCGCTTTGGCTTGCGCGGCAATTCATCCTGATCGGGTTCGCCTTCACTGTGCGTCCAGCCGCGCATCTTGTGTTCAAACTGCTTGCCCCAGCGCTCGGCACGTTCGCCAAAATCCCGACCCCAACGCTCAGCATCCGCACCGAACTGCCTGCCCCACGTTTCCCAACGCTCTTTATCAGTGCCATTCTTGCTGAACAGCTTAATGCCGAAAAAGATCAGCGCGCCAACGATAAGGATTGGTAGGATGAAGCTGATCAGTCTGAAGATCAAACTAATTACCACCAAGAAAATGATGATTCCAATAATCGGCTGCCACCAGTTGCCTTTGTAATGCCAGCCATGTTGTCCGCGCTCAAACCTACCGTTCATGTCTCTCCCTCAATTAGCCTCTGCTCATATCTGTCCAAATGCATAGTACGCAAGCCGTTTTAGGAAAGTTGCGTTGTGGCAACAGGCTGCGTTTTTGCCCTAGCCAAACGCGCTCAAAACTGCTATACTGCCCGCCATGGATGATGCCACATGGATGCGCCTTGCGCTTGCCGAAGCCGCCCGTGCGCCACTCCACGCCGATGTGCCAGTTGGTGCGGTGGCAGTCTTCGAAGGGCGCGTGATCGGTGTTGGGCGCAACCGTCGTGAGGTAGACCGCGATCCGACGGCGCACGCCGAATTGATCGCCCTACGCGAGGCATCCCGTGCGCTGCGGCATTGGCGGCTAGATGGCGTGACGCTCTACTGCACGCTTGAACCGTGTGCCATGTGCGCCGGTGCGATGGTCTTAGCGCGGCTGCCACGTTTGGTCTACGCCACGCCTGATCCGAAGGCGGGTGCCGCGGGCAGCGTGCTAGAAATCCTACAGCATCCGCGCCTGAATCATCAGGTGCAGGTGGAAAGTGGGCTGTTTGCCGAAGAAGCAGCTGCCCTGCTAGTCAGCTTTTTTGCCAAGCTGCGCGCCGAAGGGCAGCGCGGCAGGCGCAATAGCACAACTGCATAGTTTTATTGGAGAGGTGCCAGAGTGGTTGATCGGGGCGCTCTCGAAAAGCGTTGTGCAGTAACCCTGCACCGTGGGTTCGAATCCCACCCTCTCCGCTCGCAACAACACACTAGCCTATAGCCCCTTTTAGCGCCCAAGCAACTGTGAAATGCGCAGCCGCTCTGCGCTATTCCGCCCTGTGGCGCTCTCCCAATTGCAACCCTTTGAAAAATTGACCAAAACGAACATCAGTGCTAAACTGTAGGTGGTCTATAGTAGCGGCGGCATGTTACAGGGAATCGTCCGATGCTTGAACCTTGGAAGGAAAGCCTTTGGCAGCAGTTTGGCGCTGCCATTGATTATCTCGCCGAAAATGTCAATACCTGCCCTGATGCGCTTTGGCGCGCTGAACTGTGGGAGACGGGCGATAAACGTGCTGAGTTTGCCCAATTTTGGTATGTTGTTTACCATACCTTGTTCTGGCTTGATCTGTATCTCACTGGCGCTGAGGAAGGCTTTCTGCCACCCTCTCCTTTCACCCTGATTGAGCAAGATGATTACGGTCCCTTGCCAGAGCGCGTTTATACGAAAGCTGAGCTTCGGGCGTATCTCCACGATTGCCGCCAGAAATGCCAAGCGACCATTCAGTCGTTGACTGAGGAAATGGCACAGCGGCAGTGCAGCTTCTCATGGGGCACATGCAGTTTTCTAGAGCTGCTTGTGTACAATCTGCGGCACGTTCACGGACACGCCTCACAGTTAAACATGCTCCTTGGGCAGCGTGTCGGTCCGCAACCCAGCTATGTTACTCAGGTTAAGCACAGCGGCACGGCATAAAAAGCATTGACAAACGCAACACACCCATGACTCGCCGTATTCTGCTCATCTCGCGCTGCCCGCCCTATCCACTGCATCTGGGTGACAGGCTGATCATCGGCAACCTGTTCGCGCAGCTCGCCAAACGCGGCTATGTGGTGGATTTGCTGGCATTCGCCAACCGCCCTACAGATCACGGTGAAATATTCGATTACCGCGCTTCCTTTGGGCAGATTACCCTGCTGCCTGAGCCGCGCCGCAGCCTCTTCGCCTACCTAAGGCGCTTAGGGCAGCCTTTCCCGCAGCGTGCCGCGCAAGCTTGGTCAGCGCCGATGTGGAAGGCAATCCAAGCGCACCGCCGCGACGCCACTTACGATCTGATTCACCTGTTCGGCGGCGTGCAGGTCTATGAATATCGCGCCCTCGTGCAGGATTTACCTAACCTGATTGTCCCCTATGAATCTTACAGTCTGTATTTGCGGCGGCAAGCAGCGCAAGCGCGCACCGTTGGTGAAAAGATCATGGTGCGCCTACGCCTGAGTATGGCACAACGCTACGAACGGAAAATGTTCAACGGCTTTGATGGCGTCGTGGTGCTAACTGAAGCAGATGCTGCCGCTTTGCGTGCGCTCTCACCCGATCTGCCGCTGCATGTCATCCCAAATGGCGTGAACTTGCCACAGGCTGCGCCGAATGTGCCTACCGAAGGCGCACACCTGCTCTTTGTGGGCAACTATGAGTACGCGCCAAACCTTGACGCTGCCTTGTGGCTTGCCCGTGAAATCTTCCCACTGATCAAAGCGCGCCTGCCACACGCCGAACTATGGTTGGTTGGCAATGCGCCGCCGCCTGCTTTGCGCGCTTGCGCCGCGCCTGATATTCACGTGACCGGGCATGTGCCATCCCTCACCCCATATTACCAGCGGGCAGCGCTGTTTCTCTCGCCGCTGCGCTTTGGCGCAGGCATCAAAAATAAGGTGCTAGAGGCGATGGCGATGGCGCTACCCATCGTGGCGACGCCGCTTAGCGTGGACGGCATCGCAGCCCATGCAGGCGTGCGGCTTGCCGAAAGCACCACAGCCTTTGCCGAGCAAAGCATTGCGCTCTTGGCAGATGCAGCACTTCGGGCGCGGCTTGGTGCGGAAAATCGGGCGGTCATCGCGGCGCGCTATACATGGTCAGCCGTGGCGGATGCCTATGCAGCGCTCTATGAGCAGATCATCCGCCTAAGGCGTTGAGGGTGTACAGGGTCAGCAGCGCCAAGCCCGCCCCGAAAAGCAAAGCGGCAAGCCATGTCTTTCGCAAGGGACGCTCATCCACCACCTTCAGCCCATACATGGCACGCGGATCGTCGTAGACTTGGTAGCGTGCGCCAATAAACCACGTCAGGACGATGCCGCCGACAAAGCCGCCGACATGCCCCCAGTTATCAATGACGACTGTGCCACCTGCAAATTGTGTAAAAATGCCCAAGCCGAAATTCAACGCGGCAAGGATCAGCAACTGGCGGAATTGATCTTGGGCTGCTTTGCCTAAAAGTTCGCGGTTGAAGTAGAGGAAAACCATCACTGCGCCAAAAGTGGCAAACACGGCGCCACTGGCGCCCACTGAAAAGCCGCGTGTGAAGGTTAGGCTTGCCAAACTGCCACATAGCCCGCCCAGAAAGTAGATCAGGGCAAAGCGCGGCGTGCCAAAAAGCGACTCCAACGTGCGCCCAAAGATCCACAGCGCGAGCGCGTTCATGAACAGATGCACCTGATCGGCATGAAGGAACATTGCCGTGAACAGACGGTAATGCTCGCCCGCAAAAACCACCCGTGTATAGTTAAGCGCGCCCCACGCTGTGATTGGCTCATTACGCGGATATTCCACCTGATTGTAGACAACCTGCACCACAAACACACCAACAATGCCCAAGAGCAGTAGATAAGTGAGGCGCGGACGGCTGGTCGGCAACGGCAGCGAAACTTGCTCAGGTGGCTGTTGCATTGTGAAGGCATCCTTCAGGCGGTCTTGAAATCGATCCTAGCGCAGCACCTTATTATAACACGTCAAGCACCTTTTACCTTCCCTTAACGTTCAGACGCAAAGTGCGCTACAATGCCCACACCTTAAGGGAAAGGGAGCCGTTTTATGTCTCAACCACTTATTCCGCCATTCGGCACGCCCGTCCACCTGCGCGACTATGATCCCGATTATCTGGATGGCAGCAGCAAAAAAGATGCCAAGAAAGACCTGAAAAAGAAACTAGTCGCAGCGATGGAAGCTGACCAACAACGCCTTGACGTGCTGCAAGAAGCGCTCTACGCTGAAGGCAAGCACGCCTTGCTCATCGTGCTGCAAGGCATGGATACCTCTGGCAAAGATGGCAGCATTCGGCACGTTTTCAGCAGTGTTGATCCGCAAGGTGTGCAGGTCACTTCCTTTAAAGTGCCAACTGCCGATGAACTCGCCCGCGACTTTTTGTGGCGCATTCACCGCGTGGTGCCGCCCAAAGGTATCATCGGCATCTTCAATCGTTCACAGTATGAAGATGTATTGGTGGTGCGCGTGCATAACCTCGTCCCAGAGAGCATCTGGCGCGAACGCTATGACCACATCAACCGCTTTGAGGAAATGCTGCACGAACACGGCACAACCATCCTCAAATTCTTCCTACACATCTCTAAGGCGGAACAGAAGAAACGCCTGACCGAACGGCGTGATACGCCTGAAAAGCAGTGGAAGTTCTCGCTAGGCGATCTTAAAGAGCGCGCCTATTGGGATGCTTATCAGGCAGCCTATGAGGCTGTGCTAACGCACTGCAACACACCCTATGCGCCGTGGCATATTGTGCCTGCCAACAGCAAGTGGTATCGCAACTACGTGATTGCGCGCACCGTGCGCGAGACGCTCGAACGGCTTAACCCACAATTTCCCACGCCTGAAAAAGGCATCGAGTCAGTCGAAATTCCCGATTAGCCACACGCTCTGAAGTTCCGCCCTACACACGGGGCGGAACTGGGCAGGGCGTTCCCTGCGAAGGAGCAGACTTGCCCAGCTCCCCACCAATAAGCCTTTGGATGTGCCTCACACGCTGTGCGAAAGGCGATCCGTTGACGTTGTGCTTAACGTTTTCTTAAAGCCTTTAATGTTATGGAATTCGCCTAATCTTAGCCGTCTCTTAAAGTTTAGTTAACCGACTCGTCTATCGCTCTTAACCTGCCATCGCTAACTTCTACTGTGCATGGTGAGCATCACCTTGCGAAAAGTTAAGGCATACAGGAGAAACCCATACATGAAGGCTCGTATCATTGCTTTGATCGCTTTGGTTGCGGTCTTGGTCGCGCCCTTGGCGGCGATCAACGCACAGGGCGGCAACACAATCGTGGATATTGCTGCTGGCAACGAAAACTTTAAGACGTTGGTAGCTGCTGTGACGGCTGCTGGCTTGGTCGAGACGCTGAGCGGCGAAGGTCCCTTCACCGTGTTTGCGCCTACTGATGAGGCATTCGCCAAGATTCCTGCCTATGTGATCGAGTACCTGCTCAAGCCTGAGAACAAAGACTTGCTCGTCCGCATCCTGACCTACCACGTCCTGCCCGGCAAGGCGATGGCTGCTGATGCGATGGGCTTGGTTGGCAAGGCGGCTGCCACCGTTGAGGGCGGCGAGGTCGCGTTCACCATGCAGGGTGAGGCACTGAAGATCAACAGCGCTACCATCGTGGCGACCGACATTGAGGCAAGCAACGGCGTGATCCACGTGATCGACTCGGTCATTCTGCCTGAGATCGAACTGCCTGAGATCGATCCGCTGGCAGTGACGGGTAACATCATCA
The DNA here is from genome assembly GCA_034432555.1 of Anaerolineae bacterium. GTDB lineage: Bacteria > Chloroflexota > Anaerolineae > Aggregatilineales > UBA2796 > CP2-2F. The sequence goes on along the minus strand of DAOUBW010000013.1, from coordinate 82,458 downwards.
GCGCTGGCAGCTCGACGGTTTTCCCGCTGACCCGCCGCATGGCAGACTTGTTCCGTAACGAGGGCTTCGCAGGCAACGTTGAAGTCGCTTCAGTTGGCACGGGCGCCGGCTTCGAGCGCTTCTGCAAGTCCGGCGAGACCGATATCTCCAACGCCAGCCGTCCGATCAAGGCGAGCGAGTTGGATGACTGCGGCAAGATCGGGCGTGATCCAGTCGCTGAATTCTACGTGGCGATTGACGCGCTGGGCGTGGTAGTTGCTAACAGCAACGACTTCGTGGATGATCTGACCAAAGAACAGCTCACCCAAATTTTCAGTGGCGAACTCAAGAACTGGAATGAAGTCAATCCTGCGTGGCCAGCTGAGCCGATCCGTCTGTTCAGCCCCGGTTCGGATAGCGGCACCTTTGACTACTTCGTCGAGGAAATCTTCAACAAGGACGCCACGAAGCTGCTGAACGCGCCCGGCATCCAGCTGAGCGAGGATGATAACGTGCTGGTGGAAGGCGTGTCAGGCAGCCGCTTCGCTATCGGTTACTTCGGCTTTGCTTACGTCCTGCCCAATCTGGATAAGATTCGCCCCGTGCGCATCGAAGGCGTGGAAGCTAACGAAACCAATGCCGAAAGCGGCGCCTACCCGCTCTCGCGTCCGCTGTTCATCTACAGCACGCCCGCCATCATGCAAGAGAAGCCGCAGGTGAGCGCCTTCATCAACTTCTACGTCGCCAACGTCCGCAGCCAGCTGGGCAGCGCCCGCGAGAACATCAACTACTTCCCAGTTAGCGACGACGTCACGAATCTGAACAAGCTGGTCTGGTTGGCATCCGCCGGCGAGTAAGCTGCTTCTGTTGAAGTGAGCGATGCGATGAGCGCCTGCCCTCAGCGGCGCTCATCCTTGCTTATATGCCAAGCTTGCTCGTACCAAACTTTCACACAAGGAGCAGTTCTCCCATGACCCTAGAGACAAGCGCTGAGCCAACTGCCTTTCGCACAGCCGCTGATCGCCTTTCGGGCAACACGGACGCATACGCTAGCCTGAACAGCCGTCCGCGCCCTTTCGAAGACATCATCCGTCTATCTCTCTTCCTGTGCGCCTTAGTCTCCGTCCTGACGACGCTCGGTATCATCGTGGTGCTTTCCACCGAAGCGGTCAATTTCTTCACACGCTATGGCTTCCGCAGCGCCGAACAGCTGCTGGTGCAGCCAGTCAGCGCTGAAGACACGATCCTAGAATTCGACGGAAAAGGTGGTGTGCCGCGTGTTGGGCAAGTTATTCGTCTCAACGAAGAAGACATGCGAGTGACGCGCTTGATCGACAACCGCACCTTTGAAGTGGAACGTGGCGTTCTCAGCACGCGCCCTGAGCCGCACAATGTGCGTACTACGCTCTTCTTAGGCGAGCAAGTCAGCATCGTCGAGTTTCTGACAGGCACGCGCTGGGTGCCGCAAGGCGCCGACTTCGGCGTGCTGGCGTTGGTCATGGCGACCTTGATCACCAGTTTTATGGCGATGTTGATCGCGGGTCCGGTCGGTCTGGGTGCAGCGATTTTCATCAGCGAGTATGCCTCAAACCGCTTACGCAGCATCCTTAAGCCAATTTTGGAGATTCTCGCCGCCATTCCGACCGTCGTTTACGGCTATTTTGCCCTCACCTTCATCACGCCATCTCTGCGCAATATTTTCTGGCAGAGCGATATCGGCGCTTACAATCAGCTCTCAGCCGGTATTGCTATGGGTATCATGATCATCCCAACCATCGCCTCAGTCAGCGAGGATGCCCTCAGTGCCGTGCCACGCACGCTCCGCGAAGGGAGCTATGGCTTGGGCGCCACCCGCCGCGAGACGGTCTTTCGCGTCCTGATACCCGCCGCGCTCTCCGGCATTTTGGCAGCGTTCATTCTGGGTATCTCACGTGCCGTCGGCGAGACCATGATCGTGGCAATTGCTTCAGGCGCGGGCCCGAATTTTTCGCTCAATCCGCTTGAAGCTGCCGAGACCATGACCGGTCACATCGCACGCATCAGCACAGGCGATCTCAGCTTCAACTCAGTCGACTATAACAGCCTCTTTGCCATCGGCTTGACCCTGTTCGCCATCACGTTGGTGCTGAACCTGATCAGCAACCTGATTCGGCGTCGTTTCCGCGAGGTGTACCAATGAGCACACACAGCACACTCCGACCCAACCGCGGCGTTCTCGATCGAAGAGAAAGCAAGCGTGGGTTGCCCTTTTGGGCGCTGACCTTGATCTTGTTGGGCTGCGCTGTTCTGGTTCTGGCAGCGTGGTTATTAGTGCCGTGGATCGCTGAAGACGACACAGCCGTGCCTATTGGCATACAGTTGCTCAACGGGGGCAACTCCACGCGCAACTTCGCGCCCATGTGGCTGATCCCAATGGGTATCTTTCTGACGATCTATGCCGCGCTGCCGCGTCTGTTCTACCCATATTTGCAGCTGTTGAGCATTCCGTTCCGTCTGTTGCCGGCGCTAGTGGGCATCGGCAGCACTAATGTGGTGCGCTTAACGCCCTTCTTTCCAAATTTCAAGCCGTCCAATCCTGCCCTGAGCGCCCTTCACCGCGTTGGCAAGTTCGTGAGCATTCCTTTCCGCATCCGCTCAGTGCGCTACGTACCCCCAGCGATCTCAGCCAAGGCAGCGCGCAATGGCGGCTTTCTGATGCTCTCCAGCTTGTTGTATTTTTGGCTATATCAAGGGCAAATCTTTCCAAGCCTGCTGGAGGCGCTGCGTGGGTTAGGCATCGCTTTCTGGGTCGTCTTCGCCATCGCTCTGGCTGTCATGAATATCTGGCGCATCACGCCTGAGGAAGCTAAGCCAATCGTCGAAGAAGTTGTTGAGCGACGCGAAGGCGGATTCATGCCGCCCGAATCTGCTCTGCAACGCACGCTGCGCGCTCGCAAAACCAACGCCAGCTTGTGGCAAACTGCCTTTTTAGTGGCAAACGTCGTCGGCTTGCTGGCGCTGGTCACGCTGCTGCTGAATATCATCAATCAGTCCTTTGGCTATGTGCTGATCAACTACACCATCAAGCCGTCCGAACTCAGCCCTGCTCAACCACTAGAAACGCTAGGTGAAGCTGATCTTGCCCGCCTGCTGGAAGATAAAGTCAGCCGCAACCGTCTGCGCGCCATCGTGCGCGATAACTTGCTAGGGCGGCAGTTCTCACAGATTCGGCTCTCAGGCGCGCAGGTCATCAACATTTTCCCCAGCCTTGCCTTTGACCCCGAACGCAGCGATCAGACTCTCAGCCGTGCGCTGGGCGATAAGCGCTTCTCTGCCCTAAACGCCCGCGAGGTAACGACCGTCTTCTCGCTCGGGTTGGGCATTCCACGCGATGTGCTTGACAGTGAGCCGATCAAGGTCGCTTTTAGCGGACGTGCCTTCGATCCGGCGCTGGCTGAAAAAAAGCTGAGCGAGCTGAGCATTCGAGAGGTGGCTCAACTCCTAGCCGATAACGCGCCACGCCCGCAGATCACAACCGACTTCTTGCTGGGCGAGCCAATCAAGAATCTGCTGTCAGGGCGCACTGTCCGCCCTGAAGTCGCTGACAAGCCCTATGACGATCTAAGCATCACTGAGTACATTGACCTGCTCGAAGATAACCTCGACACCCAGCAACTCTATAGCGTTATCATCCGCGATGTGGCGCAACTGCGCTACGACCGCGTTTGGACGCTCCTTGAGTCGATCACTAGCTACGAGAGCATCCTTGCCGAGAAAGAGTCGAGCGATTTGCTACGCGACGGCGAAATCCGTTTCCACTCGTGGCTCTCACTCGACTTTATCACCGGTGAGCTAACGGCATCACCTGCCACCACAGGTCTGCGTACTTCACTGCTCGGCTCGCTGTGGGTGATCATCCTGACGATCTTGATCGCACTACCACTTGGTGTGGGCGCAGCGGTTTACCTTGAGGAATATGCCGAGAAAAACCTGCTCAACGCCGTGATCGAGACCAACATCCGCAATCTGGCAGGTGTGCCGTCCATCATCTACGGTATGCTCGGCTTGGCGATTTTCGTCCGCGCACTGGAGCAGCTTACCAGCGGTGCGTTTGTGGGAGTCACCGACTCGAACGGACGGACTGTAATCTCGGCTGCCTTTACTATGGCGCTCTTGATCCTGCCTGTAGTCATCATCAACGCACAAGAGGCAATCCGCGCTGTGCCATCCTCCATCCGTGAGGCAAGCTACGGCGTGGGCGCTACCAAATGGCAGACTACATCGCGGCAGGTGCTGCCGGCTGCCTTCCCTGGCATCCTGACGGGCTTGATCTTGTCCATTTCGCGTGCGGTGGGCGAAACGGCGCCGCTGCTGGTGGTCGGTGGTCTAACGTTCACGCTGATTGACCCGAACGGACCGTTTTCTAAGTTCTCCGTCGTGCCGATCCAAGTCTACAGTTGGACTTCTGATCCGGCGATTGGCTTCCGTAACGTGGCCGCCGCCGCGATCATCGTGTTATTAGTCGTGCTGCTGGCGTTGAATACAACCGCCATTGTCCTGCGCCAGCGCCTGAGCAAGAATCTGAGAGGGTAAGCGTAAGCATGAGTCAAAATGGAACTAACTACGCCGTTCAACTAAAGGGCATGAGCGTTTTCTACACGGCACATAAGGCAGTCGAAGGGATAACGATGGATATTGCGCGCGAGCAGATTACCGCCTTCATCGGACCTTCGGGCTGTGGCAAAAGCACAGTGCTGCGCGCCATCAACCGCATGAATGACCTAATTCCCGGTGCGCGTGTGGAAGGTGAGGTTATCTTTCGCGGGCAGAACCTCTACCAGTCAGGCATTGATCCGGTTGAGGTGCGCCGCCGCATTGGGATGGTCTTTCAAAAGCCGAATCCGTTCCCCAAGACGATCTACGACAATGTCGCCTACGGTCCGCGCATTCTCGGCGTGCGCGATACACGCACCCTTGATGAAATCGTGGAGACCAGTCTACGTGCTTCTGCCCTGTGGGACGAAGTGAAGGATGACTACAAGAAGAAAAACGGCTTGGCGCTTTCAGGCGGTCAGCAGCAGCGCTTGTGCATTGCGCGCACGCTTGCCGTTGAGCCTGAGATCATCCTGATGGATGAGCCTTGTTCGGCGCTCGATCCCATCTCGACGCTGCGTATTGAAGACCTGATGCGCGAGCTGAGCAAGAATTACACCATTGTGTTGGTGACGCATAACATGCAGCAAGCCTCGCGTGTTTCGGATATGACCGCCTTTTTCCTGAGCGATGAAACGCGCACCGGTAAGCTGATCGAGTTCAACCCAACCACGCAAATCTTCACGCGCCCTGCCGACAAGCGCACCGAAGACTACATCTCTGGGCGTTTCGGCTGATCTTGCCTCGCCTTCACAAACACACAGGACGGCTTATTGCCGTCCTATTTTGTTTCGGGCGCGCAGGGCAAGCCACGCGCTCAGCACGCCGTACAAGCCAACGCCGATTCCATACACAATGCCACCCGCGCCTAACGGTGTTGGAATTTGCAGGCGTCCTAACGCCTCCAGTGCGCCGTTTAAGCCGACCAATGCACTGGCAACGCCGCTCAGCGCCAACGGCAGCGCCATTAACTGCCACCGCCAGCGCCGCGCCATGCCACGCCATCCAGCAGCGCTGATGAGCGCCACGCCGATCAGTGCCAGCAGGCACAGCAGCGCCAACTGTTGATAGTTCGGATCGGCTGTCTCGCCACGAAAGAAGGCAATCGGTGGGCGCAAACTGACCGCCAATGCCAAGCCGATCACACCAAAAACAGCCCGACCCAACAAGCGCTGTGCAGCGGCGCCATGCAGCGCAAACAGCCACGCCAACATCACCAATGCCAGCCGCAAGGCAAAAGGTGCCGCCATTGGCGGATCAGCATAGCGCACCGCTGGAATAATGCCGACCCACTCTGCCAGATCGAAGGCGTTCGCGCTCAACGCTGCTGCCGCATTGTTGATCCACGTGGCGTAGTAACCGATCAGCGCTGCGAAAAGTGCCGCGCTGGGCAGCCAACCGATCACGCGCTCTGCCCATCTTTCTGTGCGTTGAGCTTTGCCGCGCTATGCTGCCGAATTGCCTCATCTTCTACCTGCTGCTGCTGCGCAAACTGCACCATGAACGCACTGCGCCGCTGCCGAAGCGCCATCGCCGCCACCGCCTGCACGTCGCTCACGTCAGCTTGTGTGCGCCCATCTGCCGCAGCGTAGGCGCGTGCTGCCTCAAAGAGCGTGAATTCGGCACGGTGCGAGTCAATATCCAGTTCGCGCACCAACGTCAGACCGAGATCGAGCGCCTGCTCGGTGAGTGTCACTTGTTTGAGCAGATCACGGGCGTTTTCGATCTCTATGCGTGCCTCTGCCATCACGCCTGCCCATTGGCGCAGAAACGCCCTTGGATTGCTGCGGAAGGCACTGACGCGGCGGTAAATCTCAAGGCGATCTTCACGCGCCATGAGTCCGCGCACAACCACGCGTAGTCCAAAGCGATCCATGAGCTGTGGGCGCAAGTTGCCTTCCTCTGGGTTCATCGAGCCGATCAGCACAAAGCGCGAACGGTAGGTGCCAACCATCGCCCCACGCCGCACGGTGTAGCTGCCGGCGGCGGCAGCGTCAAGGATGGCATCCACGATGTTATCTTCAAGCAGGTTCACCTCATCCACATAGAGGATGTTCTGATCAGCGCGTGCCAAAATGCCGCGTTCTAAGCGCACGCGCTGCTGCTGCATGGCAATGCGCTCGTTCACGCCGCCGACGACATCCTCAAGGCGTGCGTTCAGCGGCAACTCCACCATCTTGACGGCTGTCCAGCGCGTGATCGGTTCGCCGCGTGCCAGCTTGGCGGCGCAGTTCGGGCAAACACCTGCCTCACCCGCACGCTCGAAATCTTCAGGCAAGCAGCCTTCTTCGCAGGTACTAACTTCCACTTCGGGCAGAATGTCGCTCAGGCTGCGGACGGCGGTCGTTTTGCCTGTGCCACGCGGTCCGATGAGCAGCACACCGCCAACATTCGGGTTGATGACTGCCAACAGCAGCGCCACGCGCATTTCGGTCTGCCCAACCAACGCCAGGAAAGGGAAGGGCATATGCTCTGCCAAGCCGAGATCAATGTTGGCGGATTTGGCGAGCAGGGCGGGCGTGCTGGCAGCACTCAGAATCCGCATGAGAGCGGACGGCAAATGCCCTTCAGGGACGCGCTCAGGATCAATCGTTGGCAGATTGCTCATGAGGGACTCTATGCCTTCTCGGTTGCTTGACGAGCGTCTTCGGCAGCGCGGCGGCGTTTGCGCTCTGCCTGGCGTGCTTCGCCTTCAGCAAGGCGAGCGCGTTCTTCGTCGGTAGTGGCGATCAGCGGCGGCACGCGCTTAGGGCGTCCGGCTTCATCCAAGGCCACGTAGACCAGATAGGCGGTGTTGGTGTGCTTGCGTTCGCCCGTGATTGGATTCTCAGCAGTTACCTGCACTTGTGCTTCCATCGAAGTGCTGCCCACATAAGTTAGTTCTGCTGAGACCGTCAGCACTGCGCCAATGCGAATCGGCTCAGTGAAGGTCATCGAGTCCATCGTCACCGTGACAACGACTGTGCGTGCGTGGCGCATAGCCGCCAGTGCGCCGGCTTCATCCACCAGCTTCATAATCTCGCCGCCATGCACATTGCCAAGTGCGTTGGCATGTTCAAGGCGCATAAACTGCACCAACTGCACCCGTGACTCGGCAATGGTGCGCCCTTCGGAGTGGGTATCGCTCATCAATGCCTCTCAGCCGATGTCTTTACGGCGGTCGCTAACGCGCTTGAAGATGTCAGGGTCTTCCTCCAGCACGTCCACAATATCGTAGGTGATATCGCCATTCTGAGGCGGCAGCGGCGCACGGGCGGGCAAATTAGCAGGGCGTGTGGTCGGCTTAGGCGGCGGGCTGGGATGGAGGGGACGCTGTTTGGCGGCACGCTTGCGTAAAATGCGCCCATCCTTAGAGAGATCGCCGACCCACTCGCCATCGCGGGTGTAGGCGCTCACGCCCTCAATAAAGCCGATGTATTCGCCGCGTGTATCGAAAATGCGCCCTTCGACTACCGTCGCTTGCCAATCGCCTGGTGTGGTGTAGATAAAAATAGGCTTGGGTGGTTTTGCCGTCATGGGATAGTTACCTTTCGTATGTGATGCCGTGCAGGGCATTATAGCACGGAAGGGCATCACATAAGCGTATCAGGTTCGTTCAGCCCTCAAAGAAGGCGCGGACAGGTGTGTTGAAGCCTGCCAAAGCGCCGCTGCCTTCCAGCGTATCGTCCGCGCTGAAGATACGGCTGCTGCGCGGATCGGTGTAGACATGCACACTGCGCGTATTCGGATAGACTACCCAGACCGCCGCCACGCCGAACGCCAACCACTCACCGACTTTTTCCACAATCTCCACGCCGCGATCATTGGGCGAGACCACTTCCACCACCAGATCAGGGACAATCTTCAGAAAGTCCGTTGGCAAGCCCTCAGGCGGCACCTTCGCAGCGCTGATAAAGGCAACATCTGCGCCGCGCACGGTATGTTCATCACCGCGCACATAAAAGCCCGCCTCACCACCAACGACTCGCCCAAGTTTGTGCTGCCGCACATGCAGCCAAAGCAGTGCGCTGATTGTTACCTCAATCTCGCTATGCAGCCCGCCCGTGGGTGACATTTCAACCAACTCCCCTTCGATCAGCTCGTAGGATTTGCGCCTTTCCGCCTGAATTTCGAGCAAATCCTCACCCGTCAGCTTGGCGCGTGTGCGTGTTTCGGTCATGGCAAACCTCTCTCACTCACAGTGAGGGAAGGTGTGTAAAGCCTTCCCTCACCCTGCCTAAGTTATGTTACTTGGTCACGTTGAAGCGCGGTGCGACGATCTGATCGTCCACGCGCACCGGCACATCTGCGCCGGGAAACTCATAAACGCCGCGTGTACCTTCATCCACATGCAGCATCGCTAAGAGTGCATCAGTTGCCATCGCTGCATCAATCCGCACAATGATGCGCTTATGCACACCCATTGGCACGAACTGCGCGCCAATGACTGGCGCACCTTCTGAGGTGGCGTGAATGACCATCCAGCCATCCTGAATGGCGCTGACGCTCTCAACGATTACATAGGTGGCATCACCCACCGTTACAAGCTGCTGATCGGCAACACTCACATTGATGTAGGTGCTGAAGCGCGGCGCGATAATCTGCCCTGCGGCATCGCGCAACGGCACGTCCGCGCCGGGAAACTCATAGGTGCCGACCGTGCTTGCATCAGCGTGCAGCATGGCGAGTAAACCGCTGGTGGTGTACATCGCCATATCCACCTCAACTTGGATGTCCTTGTTCAAGCCTGCTTTCAACGGCGCATAGCCAATGACTGGCGCACCTTCCGACGTAGCGTGAATGACCATCCAACCATCTTCTTTGATGAGTGCAGCAGGCACTGTCACCACGCCATCTGATCCCATCAGCATTGGCGCAGCACGGACGCTCTCTACCGTCACAAAGCCCTCATTCGAAATGCCACCGCCAAACAGACGTGGCAGATCGGCTGCCAGTGCAGGTGGCACGTCTGCGCCCGGAAATTCGTAGGTACCCAGTGTGCCGCGATCCACATGGATCATGGCGGACATGCGCGGTGTGACCATGTTCGGATCAACCGAGACGACCACAGCCTTGTTCACGCCTGCTTTGATCGCCGCATGACCAATGGCAGGAAAGCCCTGACTGTCGGCATGAATGACGATCCAGCCGTCCTCTTGCGCCACAACTGTGCCGACGATGACTGTGTTCTCAGCGCTCACGAACTGATCATCTACCTGCACTGCCAGCACATTGAAAGCAGGGTTGACGATCTGATTGTTGGCATCGCGCACCGGCACGTCTTCACCGGGAAACTCGTAGATGCCCGCAACGCCTTTATCCACATGCAGCATGGCAGACATCTGCGGCGTGGCACGGCTGACATCTACCGCGACGGTGACGTATTCCGTTGTGCCAGCAGGTACATAGGTTTGCCCAATGACGGGAAACCCTTCGCTGCCAGCATGGATAACAATCCAACCTGCCTCGGCTGCCACCACTTTCTTCACTACCACCATGCCATCATGGAGAACATGATCGTAGACCTCGACCATTGGCGCATCAGCAGCGTACAGCGTGCCACCACTAGGCAGCATCGCCAGCACCAACGCCACGACAATCCCTAGAATACCCAAGTTTTTACGCATTATCTACATCTGACTCCAGTTTAAGAAAAGACAACCGTTCAAAGGCAAGTCACCTTTGAATAGCTTCATCATATGCTTTATGGCTTGACCATGCAACCGACAAAAGCTATAGTTCACCCACTTCTAATTCTGTTTTTGAACAAGTGGAGATCATCTTGCCGAAAACGCTCATCGTCGTGCCAACCTACAATGAGGCTGAAAATATAGCGCGACTGGTTGATGCCCTACTCAACCTTCCTGTCGAAAATCTCTCCGTTTTGGTGGTAGACGATAATTCGCCTGACGGCACAGGCAAGATCGCTGACGAATTGGCAGTGCAGCACCCGAACCGCCTGCATGTGCTGCACCGTGAGGGCAAACAGGGTTTAGGCACTGCCTATGTGAAAGGCTTTCGCTGGGCATTGGCAAATGGCTATGAGGCTATCGGGCAAATGGATGCCGACTTTTCGCATGATCCGAATGACGTGCCACGCTTGCTGGCTGCCCTTGAAAGCAGCGATGCAGTGATCGGTTCGCGCTATGTACAGGGCGGCAAGCTGGATGAGCGCTGGAGCGTTTGGCGGCGGCTGCTCAGTTGGTGGGCAAACCGTGTGTGGGTCGGCACGATTTTGCGCTCACCCGTCCGTGATAATACAGGCGGCTTTCGCCTGTGGCGGCGCGAGACGCTGATCGGCATGGACTTAGACCGCGTGCGCTCCAACGGCTACATTTTTCAAGTTGAGATCACCTACCTAGCCTTGCGGCTCGGTTACAAATTCGCCGAAGTGCCGATCTACTTTGCAGACCGCAAGTATGGGCAATCCAAGATGGGCTTGAAGGTGCAGCTTGAGGCAGCACTGGGCGTTTTCAAAGTCCGTAACCGCTACCACGCGCTGACTGCTGCACAACGCGCTAGGCAAGCCTAAGCGAGAGGACGCATCACGCACTTATGTCCACACGCCGCGCCGATGTTCTGATCCTGCTGCTGCTGTTTGCCCTGCCGCTGCTCCTGTTTTGGGAAGTGACGGTTGGCGGGCGCACCTTGCTGCCTGCTGATAATCTTTATCAGTATCAGCCTTATGCTGCCTATCGCGGCGCGTTGGGCGTGCCAGATGTGCCGCACAACGCCTTGCTCTCTGATCTTGTGCTGCAAAACTGGCAGTGGAAGCAGTTTGCACGGAACAGCTTTGCCAACGGTGAACTGCCGCTGTGGAATCCGTATCTGTTTGCGGGCGTGCCGTTTTTGGCAGCCGGACAGCATTCGGCGCTCTATCCGTTCAGCCTGATCTATTATGTATTGCCGCTGGAAAGTGCCTATGGCTGGTTCACCGTCAGCCAGTTGTGGCTTGGCGGCGTGCTGATGTACTTCTTTCTGCGCGGCATTGGGCTAGGGCGCTTTGCGGCGCTGATCGGTGGGATTGCCTATCAGCTTAACAGCTTCTTTGTGGCAAGCGCCGTTTTCCCAATGATCATTGCGGCGGCCGTTTGGTTGCCCTTCCTGCTGCTGATGTGCGAGAACGTCATCCGTCGGCGGCAGGCGTTCGGTAAACCAGCCATGCTGCTATGGGTCGTTTTAGGTGCGGCTGGCTTGGGCATGTCTATGCTGGCAGGGCATGTGGAGTTTTTCTACTACAGCCTGCTGGTGATGGCGTTGTGGTGCGCGGTGCGTTTGCTGGTTTTGTGGCTTGGCAAGCGTGAGCCATTCACGGCGATCTTTGGGCGCGGTATAGCACTGATCAGCTTGGTGGCACTGGGAGTCGGCTTGGGCGCGGTGCAGTTCGTGCCATTCTACGAATTGGTCAATACCAGTTTTCGGGAAGGGCGCGCCAGCTTTGAGGAAATTCGCGGCTATGGCTTGCCACCGCGCCACGCGCTCGCCTTCCTGATGCCGAACATCTACGGATCGCCTGCCCAGCACGGCTATTTCGATCTGTTCAGCGGGCAGTACACGGCACTGCGCTGGACTCGCCCTGACGGCGCGACGATCACTAACACCTTTATGGAAGGCGGCAAAAATTACGTTGAAGGCGCTTCGTATGGCGGTGTGCTAACGCTGATCCTCGCCCTGATTGGCATCCTGCATTGGCGCGACCGTGCCGCTCATGCTCAGCTCATGGCGGAAGCGCCCTACCGCGCAATGTTCCTCGCGCTCAGCGTGCTTTCGCTGCTCTTTGCCTTTGGCACGCCGCTCTATGCGCTGCTCTACTATGGCTTGCCGGGCATTAACCAACTGCACTCGCCTTTTCGGTGGGTCTTTCCGCTGATGCTGTGCCTTTCGGCGTTGGCTGCCTATGGCGCGCAGGCACTTCAGCAGGGGCGCGGCGATTCGATCTTTGGCGCTGCCTACTACCGCGCTGGCGCTGCCGCCTCACTGACCTTTCGTGCAGCGCGCTGGATCGGCTACGCGCTGATCGGTTTGGGCGCGGCGATCCTGATCAGCCTCATCGGTGCATGGCTTGCCTATGATCAGGTGCGCGGCGTGATTGAGGCACTCTATAACAATCTTGCCGGCGCAAATCTGGCATATCCATCGGCACAGGTCTTCTTCAGCGTGAAGGCGCGGGAAATTTTTCTGTTTGCCTTACTGCTGATCGGGAGCGGTGCTGTGGTGCGCGTCAGCCGCTGCCCGATCTATGTGCGGCGCGTTCCTGTGTGGCAAATCATGGCAGTTGTGCTGCTCTCTGCCGATCTCATCACAGCCTCTTATGGGTTCAACCCTGCCACCGATCCCGAATGGCTGAATTTTGAGCCGCCCGCGCTCACTTGGCTCAGGGCGCAGAATCCGCATGAGTGGCGCGTGACAACCTACCAAGCACCGAATGCGACTGCGACGCTAAACGCAAACATGGCATGGCGGTTCGGTATTCAGGATGTACGCGGCTACGACAGCATCATCACGCGGCAGTACGTCGAATATATGCAGAAACTTGCGCCGCAAAGCCAACTGCTCTACAACCGCATCGCGCCGATTTACCCTGACACAGCCGAAGCACTTGCATCGCCCTACCTTGATATGCTGAGTGTGCGCTATGTGCTGAGCGAAGCTGAGATTGATACTGAGCAGTTCCCGCACTATCGCTTGGCATATGAAGATGAAGCGCTGCGGATTTATGAGAATACTAAAGCGCTGCCGCGCGCCTTTGTGATTATTCCCGGCATGGAATTCTGTGGAATGCCTGATATGCTGCCGATCTCGGCGCTTTTTCCGGGCGCAACGGCGGAGATTGAGCAGGCGCGTAACAATGAAGTGTTGGTGCGCGTTAATGCGGCAGGCGAAGGCGGAATGCTGGTGCTGACCGATTCTTATGCAGTGGGCTGGCGTGCCTACGTGCGCCCTGCCGCCGCCGCAGAGGACGCCGAACAAGAAACAGAGATTTTCCTGACGCACGAGAATTTCCGCAGTGTGAAAGTGCCAAAGGGCGAGTCGCTGGTGCGCTTTCGTTATTCGCCACCGTCTTTTCAGGTCGGCGCCTTTGCCTCCTTCCTGAGCGGCACGCTAGGGCTGTTTTTGCTCATGCTGTGGGCGTGGCGCAGTTTCTACCGAGAGGCAGAGGGTGAGACCAGCACCGTGCGCCGCTTTGCCAAGAACAGCCTTGCGCCGATTGCCCTAAACCTGTTCAACCGCCTGATTGATATGGCGTTTGCTTTCATTATGCTGCGCTTGCTCGGTCCGGCGGCAGCCGGCACCTATTATTACGCGGTCGTGATCTTCGGCTGGTTCGACATCCTGACCAACTTTGGTTTGAACACGCTGCTAACGCGAGAAGTAGCGCGCAATCTAGGCGCAGCGGGCAGCTATCTGCTTAACAGCAGTTTGCTACGGCTTGGTTTAGCGGTGGCAGGCGTGCCGCTGCTGATCGGCTTCTTGGCGCTGCGTGGCGCGCTAGAGCCTGCCCTTGACAGCACCACAGTCATTGCCATTGTGCTGCTCTACGTCGGCTTGATTCCGAATAGCATCAGCACGGGCTTAACAGCGCTGCTCTATGCCTACCAAAAGGCAGAAGTGCCTTCGGCGGTGGCAACCATCACCGTCATTTTGAAGTCGGCGGCGGGCTTGGCAGTGCTGCTGGCGGGCTGGGGCGTGATCGGTTTGGCAGCGGTCAGCATTGCGCTGAATGGGGTGACGTTGGGCATGTTGGCGTTGGGTGTGCGCGCCGCCCTGCGCGAAAATCAAGGGACGGACGGCGCGGTCGAACGCATCGGCGTGCGGCGGGACTTGCTGCGCGGCATGATGGTGGGTGGCTTTCCGCTGATGCTCAATCACCTGTTGGCAACGGTCTTTTTCAAGATTGATGTGGTGATCCTAGAGCCACTGCAAGGCAACGCTGTGGTTGGGCAATACAGCACTGCCTACAAGTGGCTGGATGCGCTCGGCGTGATTCCCGCACTTTTCACAATGGCGCTGCTGCCAATTATGGCGCGGCAAGCACACGAAGATCGGGAAGGGCTGCGGCGCAACTACCATTTTGCGGTGAAGCTCTTGGTCAGCCTCGCCATCCCAACAGCCATCCTCACAACGTTTGCCGCGCACTTCCTGATCAATCTGCTCGGTGGTGCGCGCTATTTGCCGGATGGTGCCATCGCCTTGCAGCTTATGGTGTGGTTTATGCCGATTGGCTGGATCAATAGCCTGACCAACTACGTGCTGGTGGCGCTTGATCAGCAGGCACGCATGAAGTGGGCATTTTTGGCGGGTGTGGGCTTCAACATCGGCGCGAACTTACTCTTTATCCCGTTGTATGGCTATCGCGCCGCGGCAATTACAACCATTCTCTCTGAACTCGTGCTGCTGATCGCCTTCTATCGGTTGTTGCGCGGTGCGCTTGGCGCGGTGGATTGGCGGGCATTATTGTGGCGTCCGAGCCTTGCCGGGCTGTGCATGGCGGCGGTGGCGGTGGCGCTGTGGCAAGTGATGCCACTTTTGGCGGTGGGTGTGGCGGGCGCAGTGTATGTGGGTGTGCTATGGGCGCTGCGCCCGTTCACAAAATGGGAAATCAGCCGTGTTGCGCCGCTGCTGCCGCAGCCTGTGCAGCGCGTCTTGCTGAGAAATGGCTAAAGTGTATCAGTGGTTATCAATTTCCTGCTCAAGGCGCACAACATTGAGGTTATGCTCCATAATCAGACGCAAGACAATAGGGCTGCACACAACAGGCAAATCCATCTCGTGTTCGTCATGGCTGAGGACGAAGCGGTAGACCGAGACGCGCCGCCCTGCACCTAAGGTGAACGATTCGACTGTCACCGTTTCGGAAAGCTGCCAGCCAGCACGGAGGTATTGTTGCAGCACATCAGCGGAGGTGTACGTTTGCGAACGCGGCGACCAATGCCGATATTCCTCGACATTGAAATTTTGGGCGGCTTCCGTAGAAGCACTCGTATAAAAACGGCTAGACATAAGCACCACCTATCTTACTACACAACACTCTTCATTTAACGTGCTGCATCTGTCATTCGTTACAAGTTTCACTATACATTGAAATATGTTATGTGTATATGGTTAAATAATTAAGGTTTGAATAAAAAGCGTGGATTTATCCATTTTTTAGGGAGTCATGAGTAACTTGGTCTTCCTTGCGCTCGTCTTTCTGCCAATTTATGCACTGCTGATTATCCTGCTGCGCCGCACGCAGGCTCAGCGCGCTTTGAGTGTGCTGCCTGCCTTCAGTGTGCTGCTTTATGCGCTGCCCTATGAAGGTGTGGTGATCGCGGCGCGCTTTTGGCAGGTGGCGACAGCCTCAGCATCGGGCATGGTGGTGCTTGGCGTGCCGTTAGAGCGCTTAGTCTTGGATAGCGCGGCGATCCTATTGGCGAGTTTGGTAGCGCAGTGGTTATGGCACACAGCATATCCCGAAAATTAGCTCTGTTGATGGCGCTCAGCACGCTGCTGATCAGCCTAAGGGCGCATGGGCAAACCGAACTGCCGCGCTTGGCGATCTCGGCACTGTGGAGCGATGGGACGCGCCTGTTAGTTGGGCAAGGTGCAACATTATACGAGGTGCTGCCTTCAGCCGAAAGGTTGGTAGTGCGTTGGCAGCGCAATTTGGCACGCGGCGCATTGCAAGCGGTCACCGTTTGTGCGCCATTCATCTTCGCCCTGAGCGCGGATGGGCTAAGCGTGCTGGCTGCCGACGGGCGTGAGCTTGCCTTCGGGCGCGGCGGCGGGCATCGCCTTGCCTGCAACGCCGATCAGGTATGGGTGGCGGCGTTGGGCGCTGGTGTGCGGCGCTATCAAGTCGGCGTAGATGGTAGACTAACCGCACGTGAACCAATCCGTACCACAGCCGCCGCGCATGATGTTATCCCAAGTGACGGTGCGTTTTTCTGGGTTGCCGAAAGCACTGAGGGCGTCCGCCTCTACGACTTTGAGGGTACGGTGCGCTTGTGGCTGAATGCCTTCACACCCGCACAGGTGGTGCGTTATAGCAGCGGGCGTTTGTTCATTGGGCATGGCGCGCAGTTGAGCATTCTTACGGTCGGCGGCGACGGTAGTGCGCCACAGGTGATCGGTGCGGCAACGCTTTCACCAAACGATGCACACCTCGCCGATCTGATTGTGGTTGGCAACCGTCTGTATGTCGGGCGCGTACACGCTTCTGGGCGTGGTGCGTCACTCATCGCCTTCGACTTTTTCGGCGTGAACACACTGCGCGTTGTTGGTCAGTTTGGCGAGGATGGCGGCGGTGCGCGCTTGGGTCAGGTTGGCACGGATATTTTCGTGACGGGCGGCAGCAGCTTTAGCCGTGTGCGCTTTGATGGCGAAACGCCAACGCTCATCACCAGTTGGTTGGCTGCCGAGAGGCGCTGCACGCTGAACGTGCCAACCGATCCGCAGCCTGCCGATGGCGCGCAAGTAGCAGGCGGCACGCTCACTTTGAGCTGGCGTGCCAGTTGCGTCGAGTCCTTTGAGGTGCGTGTGGATGGCGCGCTGATCGCTACACTGATACCCGCCGCCGAATCCGCTGACAGTGAGTCGGATCGCCCGCAACACAGCCACCCTGTGCAGCTTTCAGATGGCGAACATACATGGCAAGTGCTGGCACTTGGCGCCGATGGGATGGGTGTGGCAAGCCCAATGTGGCGCTTTGAAGTTGCCTCCGAAGGGCTGGCAAGCACGGCAGCCGCACCGCGTGGCGAACTGCTCTACCGTCCACCTCTCTTGGATTTGCAAACACCTTCGGCAGCCTTGGCAGCACTGTGTGCCGCCAGTTGCGGCGGCTTGTTGTTGATCATTGGGGCGGCGTGGTGGCTAGGTGTGCGCGCACAGCGGCGCTGGTCATGATCACGCGCTCAGGAGTGCTTCCACCTCTGCCAGTTGGCTGGTATTGTGCGTTTGGCGTAGGATGTTGATCATGCGCCGCTGCAAAATCAGCCCGCCGACTGGAGATGAAAGCTGACGCGCTTTTTGGTAGGCGCTGAGCGTTTGCTCAAGGGTCACCTCGCCAAGCAACATGCCCACAGCATTTGTAAGCGCCTCTGCATAGGCATTAGCAGGCGAAGCCGCCTGTGTGGCAAGTGCCGTTAGCGCCTCTTGGCGGACTATACCCGCAGCCTCAGTCTGGTGCGCGGAAAGGAGGATCAGGCTGCCGATAGCGGCAAACAGCGGCGAAAACTCCAGATCACGGTTTTCAAACTGCGCGATCAATTGGCACGCCTCGTCAACATTGCCGTGTAAAGTGAGCGCCAAAGAGAGATAGAGCGTGGCGGGCAGCAAGTTAAAAGGGCTTGTGCCGCTCTGCGCGTTCCGCACAACTTCCTTAAGCAATTGGATCGCCGTCTGATCGTCGTTCGTGAAGATAAGCGCCAAAGCGCGGTAAATGTTAGCAAAGTCCAGAATACCCTGCATCACTTCTTCAGAGGGTGCAATTTGGTGGATGGTGACGATTGCCTCGTCAAGCAGCTTGTGCGTGCGTGTATAGTCACCCAAGTAGGCATACGCCTCACTCATGTAGATTTGCGCCCATATACGGTTCAGCGGCGAATAGGTCGTCATCCCTAGAATTTGTTCATAGTAGGCGATGCTCTCGGCAAAGTTGCCGTTATTGCTGGCACACTGCCCAAGCATATTTAAGATATAGGCGGCATTCGGTAAGTTGCCCATGCGCTGATGAATGGCGAGCGCTTGGTGTAAGTATGGCTCTGCCGCCGCCGGATTGATCGAGCGCAGCACCGAGCCAATGCCGCCCATCGCCTCTGCCTGCCCGTACTCATCACCAATTTCGCGGTAGATGGCAAGCGCCCGCTCATGGAGCGCCATGCCTTCTATCAGGTTGCCGCGCCCCCGCTCGATCTGCCCTAGATCATCGAGGGCATCTGCTTCAGACTGACGATCACCCGCTTGGCGTGCGCTCTCAAGGTTGTCCTTGAAGATGACCGCCGCCGGCTCCACCTGTGGGAAAAAGTGCAGCCAACCGATGCGCCGCCGCTGCTGCCGCGCTAGTTTCGGATCGCTGATTTTGCCGTCGAGCTGTTCATGCAGCCCCTTCAAAAGCGCAAACTGCCCCCACTCCCACAGGTGCGAACCATCAATGCTGATCAGCAAGCGCGCCGCATCATCATAGTGCGCGGCGGCGATCAGATGATCGATCTCGGCAAGCGGCGCGGAGAGGTCTTCGAGGGTGTGCCACTGTTGGCGCGGCTTGCGGATTTTCTCGTAAAAGGCAGCGGCACGTTTGTGCAGCACACAGCGCGTATAGGGCAGCGGCGAAACTTGTGCATCTGCCGCCTGACCAAGCGGAATTTGCTGATAGCTGTAGGCGCGATCAATGGGATGTAAGGCGAATTGGCTGGTCGCTCTGTTAAAGCTGACGAAGTAGCCACGCACCAACCGCGAGAGAATGGCGCGGATGCCCGCCGTATTCATAAAGGGCGCCAGCAAGAATTCTATGGCGGGCTGTGCCACAGGGCGTCCGTAGAGTGCGAGTGCTTCCATCACGCGGATTGCCTCTGGCGAAAGGCGGGCAATTGCCTGCTGCACTATCAGCGGGGTAACTTCACCACTGATCAGTTCAGCATCATTGAGCAAGTCGGATGGGCTGAGGAGTGGGTCTTCCAGCAGTAAGCCGACAGTTGCCTCTAGGGCGCGTGGGAAGCCGCCGGTCATCTCGGCAAGGGCGTGCAGGGTTGCCGAGTCAGCATCGCGCAGACCAACCGCACCATCGCTATCGAAAAGGCGCAGCAAGGTAACTGCCTCATCAGCGGGCAACCCTTCATCAAGAGCAATTTGGCGCTCCCAAACCTTGAGTTGGCGGGGTAGGCTCAGCGGCTCGCGGCTGGTGATAAAGATAGTCAACATGCCGCCACGCTCTAAGGTTGTCTCCAGCAGGGCAGCCAAATCAGGGTCGGTTAGTGCGCCTGTCTCGGCATCTTGCAGTGCCTCAAGGCTATCCAGCAGCAGGGCATAGCGTCCGTTGGCAAGTTTTTCCAGCAACACAGCCGCTTTACGAGCAGACGGCGTCTGACCATCACGGGCAAGGTATTCCAGCGTGTTTTGCGCCTCACCATCCAGCAGCTTGGAAAAACCGAGCAGCGCTTTTTCAAGGCTGATGCCTGTGCCAGAACTGCTCAGCGAGACAATACCATCCAGTGCCAGATCGGATGTCTGAATGTCGTTAATCGCCTTGCAGAGCAGGGCAGTTTTGCCCACACCACCGCGCCCATACAGGCTGATGAGGCGCGTGCGCTCACTCACCAAAGTGCTGATCTGGGCAAGCTGGCGGGCGCGCCCGATGAAGCGATCACCGACTTCTTGCGGCAGAGGGTTGATGATGCGGCTGCCAATGCGGCTTGGCGTTGAGCGCATCCGATCTGAATCAAGCTGGGCAAGGGCGCGGCGCTCTTGTTCGGCAGCCTGATCAGGGCTGACGATGGCGGTGGGCAAGCGTGCCAGGGCATCCGTATCCAACTCCGGTGCGCTGCCGTCCATTAGCGCGTTGTGGAGCGCTTCACTGAAGGCGGCCGCGCTATACCAACGTTCGCGGCGCTCTTTGGCAAGGGCGCGGCGCAGCACGGCATCGGTGGCAGTTGGTAAATCGTCACGAATGCGGCTGATGGGCGGCGGCAGCATGTAGAGATGCTTATGCATCAAATCGGCGGATGACTCACCACGAAAGAGTGGTTGTCCGCTGAGCATTTCAAAGACCAAAATGCCAAAGCTGTAAATATCGGCACGGGCATCTACATTTTCGCCAAGCCACTGCTCAGGCGACATATAGGCGGGCGTGCCAAGTTGCGCGCCTGTCTGTGTCAGTTGCGAGCGATCCATATCATTGACGAGCTTTGCCAAGCCAAAATCAGTCAGCACAGCGTCGCCAGCAGCGTTTAGCAGCACATTTTGCGGCTTGAGATCGCGGTGGACAATGCCGGCGCTGTGGGCGTAATCCAAAGCAGCACCGATCTGACGCGCCAAGCGGGCAACATGGGCTGCTTCTAAGGCATTTTCGCGCATGAGGGCATTCAAATCGCCACCGCTGAGCAGCTCCATCGCCAGAAAGAGCGCGCCATCCTCTTGCCCATATTCAAAGACGCGCAAAATGTGCGGATGGTTCAGGGTGCTGAGCGTTTGCGCCTCACGCAGAAAGCGCCGCACGAACTGCGGATCGCGGGCAAGTTCAGGGCGAATGCGCTTCAAAGCAGCGGCTTGTTCGGTTTGAACGTGTTGCACACGGAACACATCCGCCATGCCACCTTTGCCTAAGGGCGCAACGATGCGATATTGTCCAATCTGCGTGCCAATTAGCTCACTCATGGCTGCCTCACTTGTGTGCCGCTTTGATAGTTGTACACAAGCATATCTTACCGATTTAGCGGCTGAATGGGTGTTAGAAACGTTATAGAATATCCGCTAAGCAAGCCCGCCTGTTTTCGAGGCTTAGCGGTGCGCTTCACCACTACCTCACACTGCCAGAATAGGCTACAATAACGTTTTTAGGTGCGCTGGCAAGTTTACCGAGATTCGCCCGTGCCAGCCTTTAAGACATGCATTTCCCTGCAATCAGGAGAGATTTTCCCGTGACGAATACGCAGACCCCTGCCACTGGCATCCGCATCCCGCAGTATGCCCTCACCCTAGCCGTGATCTTGCTGGCGCTTGGTGCGCTGCTGGCAGCCTCACAAGGCATTAATGAGCGCGCATTCGTGCGTGCCGAGTTTACGGCAACGCCCGCCCCAACCCTGCCGCCAAGCCCAACCCCTGTGCCGATTGATCCCTTTGCCAACCTCACCTTCACCACCTGGACGAGCGAAGGTGACCTCCTCAGCATGGAGGTTCCCGCGCTCTGGGCGCCGCAGCCTGCCCGTAACAGCCCAATCGCTTATACCTTCACCGTGGAAGGCACGCCCAATGTTGGGATCGGCATATTTGTGATCCCGACCGCTGAATTAGGCGTTCCAGGCGTTGCGCCTGATGCCAGCCCAGAGACGATCCTGAAAGCCGCCTTTGCGACCGACCCATCCTTGACGGTGCGCGAGGTGCAGGCAGGCGATCTGAAGGGCGCAGCCGTTAAGCAATCTGAGGTTGGCACCGATCCGACCACTGGCAATCTGAGCGGCACCGATAGCGACATCTGGTTGCTGGCAATTGACGCCAACCATGTGCTGCTGCTGCAAGCCATTGCGCCTACCGAACGCTGGGCGCAGATGGAACCCGTCCTTGCCCGTGTGACCAGCAGCCTCAAAGTGGATGTGGCAGCCACCATCGCCCGTATGAACAGCGTGCTTGGGACGCCTGTTCCCGCACCAACTAGCGAAGCAACCGCTGAAGCGACGGCTGAGGCAACCACCGAAGCGACCACTGAAGCAACGGCTGAACCTACTGCCGAAGCGACCAGTCCAGTAACCGCCACTCCTGAACCTGCCGGTCCCTCACTGCCAACGCCAACACCTGCTAACTAGCGCTGAACAAAACGGGCAGGATCGCACATGATCCTGCCCGTTGGTTTGGCGCACTAATCGGTATGCGCGCTAATCCTCAACAACGCGGGTTGGCAGCGGCGCACCACGCCACACCGCATCCGGATTTGGCACGAGGCTGTCAACCGGCACCCAATAGGTCTTGCAGGCGATGATGATCTTGTAGAAGCTGCGCGTGCTATCCACACCTAGCACCCAGTAAGTCTTGGCACTCGGTGCGGTATCTAGGATGATATTGCTGGCAGCGTTGGCACGCGGCGCCCAGTAAATTGGCGTTGGGCGCACCAACAAGCCTTGCCCAGCACCTGTGAAGCCAATGCACGGCACGCTGGCAGACGGTGTGTCAGTGGTGCAATTGATCGTGTAGTTGGCGTTCACCCACTCCACCTCAATCGGATTCTCAAAGACGATCACATTGATCGTGCCGACCAGTGGCGGTGTGAAGGTTGCCACAAACGTGATCGGATCAAGGAAGTAGCTCTGGTTTTCGTTGTAAATCTCATCGCCTTCCGAGTTATAGATAAAAAGGCTGAATGAGGTAGTTTGCGGCGGCGGCGCGGCAAGGATAAGTGCTTCGACCGTCACAGTGACGGTGCAGCCATTGATAGATACGCTAATGCTTGGTGCTTGCTGTGCCTGAGCAGGTGCAGTCCCCGCTGCCATGAGCGATAGCACCACAAGGGCAATCAGGGCGAGATTTAAGAAGCGTTTCATTACGTGATCTCCAACGTTGAGCGAAAGCAGATTCTTCTAAAATTTACACCCACTTTTAAGGTATGCCTAGTAGAAGAGATACTAAAAACGCATAAAAAGATGATCATTGCGTGCGGATAGCTGCCACACCTTCGGCAGCGCGTTGGACAGCTTGGCTGGCTGCCGTCAGCGGATCGCGCCCTTCCTCCAGCACGGCATTGATCGCCTCGCGCAGCGGTAGCCACAACGCCGCCAATTCCGGACGGTTGGGCAGCGGCACGCCCGATTCATAGATCGCTCGCGCCAAAGGCATCAGCAGCGGCGTAGAGTCGGCAGCCGCTGGCAAGGTTGGCAGAAAGCCGTACTGTCCTACGCGCCGCTGAGCATCCGCGCTGAGCAGGTGGCGTGCAAGGGCAAGGTTTGCCTCTCGGAATGGACTGCCCACACCGATGTAAAGCTGCCATGCCCGTGCCACAGGCAACCATGGACGCCCTTCCACGCTTGGCAGCGCTGCCACACCTAAATCATCGCCTAAGGCAGCGCGCAGGACGGGCAACCGCCAACTGCCACCCAGTAGATAGCCGACCGCACCTTGGCGGAAGCCATCTTCTGCCGCGCCGAGCTGCACGCCTTGTGCGCCTGCCAAGCCGCGCAGCGCAATCAGATAGTTGCCAAGCGCATTCGTGCTGAGCGCGCTGTTGGCGTTTTCATCTAGCAAACTGCCGTTTAGGGCAAAGAACATACCCGCCGTTGGGTAAAAATCACGCGGCAAAATCAAACCGACCTCAGCCGCCTGCGCCGCCAGATCGCGCACGGTGTTGGGCAGCCCTTCATCAACCAGCGCACGGTTGTAATAGAGCGTGTAGCTCTCCAACGCCAGCGGCAGCGCCTGCACTTGCCCATTAAACTGTGCCAACTGCCACGCCAAGGGCGTTAGAGTCTGGCGAAATTCGGGCGTCAGGGTGCGATCCAGCACGGCGGCAAAGCGGCGCACCGCTGGCTGCGCCAGCGCATCCGAGGTGCTGAGGATCAGGTCGGGCGGGCGGGCATTGGGCGGATTATCCAGCAGGGCGGAAAGTTGGCTGTGCGGCACATAGATCACCTCAAGGGTTAGGTCGCCTGCTTGCAGCGGCGGATAGTCCGCTAACCATTCCTCAAGCAAGGCAGCTTGCGGCGGCTGCCATGTATGCCACAGCACAAGCGTTGTTTGGGCGCGGCTTGGCACAGCAGCGGCGCTAAAGACGGCGCACAGGCAGACTAAGACAAACAGGGCGCGGATATAGCGCATGGCAAATCACCTCTTAGGGCGTGATTATACCAGTTCCTCATATGTAACGAGAGGGCGGCAGCAGAAATGGAGGTGGTAAAGGTGATGCGCTGCCACAGAGCGGGGCAGCCAACCTCTAGCCCTGTCCCCGCAGGCAGCGAAAGGGAAGCGGTGGGTGTGGGGAGTCCCGCCCTGCACACGATAATCTGTGTAGGGACACAGCGCTTAGCCCTCGACCAAGCCTCTCACGCCACAGCACTTTACAACCTCACCCCCTTGTAGTATACTATTGCCATCCCTCCCCGTATGGGGCAGGGTAGAGCTAATTACAGGGAGCGCTTATGCAGAACAAGACGGCTTTAATCAACCGCCTGAAAAGTGTGGTTGGGCATCTGAACGGCATCATCACAATGGTGGATGAGGACCGCTACTGCATTGATGTGATCAAGCAAATCCAAGCGGTAGAGGCAGCCCTTGCCAAAGTCAGCAATATGATCCTTGATGATCACCTGCGAACGTGCCTGATCACGGCGGTGCGCGGCGAAGATGCCGCCGAACGTGAGCGCGCCCTGAATGAGATCAGCGAATTGTTTGCCCAACAAAACAAATGAGGAGTCTTCATCATGCACAGCAAAACCTTTAGCGTGCCAAATATTAGCTGCGGACACTGCGTCCATACCATTCAAGAGGAAGTTGCCGAGGTGGAGGGCGTGCAGCGTGTGCAGGCTGACGAGGCGACCCGTCAAGTGATCGTGGAGTGGGAAAGCCCTGCCACGTGGGAACAAATCGAGGCGAAATTGATCGAGATCAACTATCCACCGGCGCAGCCCAACGTAAGCCTTGCCTAAGATTTTTCAAGTGTGTGGGCGAGAGAACGCTCGCCCTACATTTTTGACGGAGGAAGTGATCTATGTCTACCACTGAGCCGACTCAGGAAGTGCTACCAATCAGTGGCATGACCTGCGCCAACTGTGCGCTTGCCATCGAGCGCAACGTGCGTAAGCTGAACGGCGTGGCGCACGCTAACGTGAATCTTGCCAGCGAACGCCTCACGCTGATCTACGATCCCAGTTTGGTGACTCATGATGAGGTAGTGGCGCGCATTCGCAAAGCAGGCTACGACGTGCCGCAGATCAAGGCAGAAGAGACGCTTGAAGATGCCGAAGCACAGGCGCGCCAAGCAGAGATCGCGCATCAATGGCGGCGCCTGCTGATCGGCGCGCTGTTCACCGTGCCGCTGTTCGCTCTGAGCATGGGGCGCGATCTGGGCTTCTTTGGCGAATGGGTGATGCAGGACTGGGTAAACTTCCTTTTCTGGGCATTGGCAACGCCGGTACAGTTCTACGTCGGGCGTGATTACTACGTGGGTGCTTATCGCGCCTTGCGAAGTGGCGTACCAAACATGGATGTGCTAGTTGCGCTTGGTACGACAGTTGCCTACGTTTACAGCGCCGCCGTCACAATTTTGCTGACCACCAGTGCCGCTGGTGACCTGCACAGGCTCAATGCACATCACGTCTATTTTGAGACCGCCGCTGTCATCATCACCCTGATTGTGCTTGGTAAACTGCTGGAAGTGCGCGCTAAAGGGCAGACTGGGCAAGCAATCCGCAAGCTGATCGGCTTGCGTGCCAAGACGGCGCGTGTGGAACGGCACGGCGCACAGGCGGATATTCCGATTGAGGAAGTGCGCGTAGGCGATGTGGTCATCGTCCGTGAGAGCCAGAAAATCCCAGTGGATGGCGTGGTGATTGACGGCACAACCAGCGTGGATCAGGCAATGCTGACCGGTGAAAGTTTGCCCGTGCTGCGGACGGTTGGTGATGAGGTGATCGGCGGCACGCTCAACAAGCAGGGTATGATCAAGCTGCGTGCAACGCGAGTCGGGCGTGAGACGGCACTCGCACAGATCATCAAGCTGGTCGAGGCAGCGCAAGGCTCACGCGCACCGATTCAGCGGCTGGTAGACCAAGTCTCGGCAGTCTTTGTGCCTATCGTGATTGGGATCGCGGCGCTTACCTTCATCCTGTGGCTGCTAGGCGGTGCGGGCTTCACGGCTGCGCTGCTGCGCGTGGTGGCGGTTTTGGTCATCGCTTGCCCCTGCGCGATGGGACTCGCCACACCGACGGCGATCACGGTTGGCATCGGCAAGGGTGCAGAGGTCGGCATTTTATTCAAGAACAGTGCCGCGCTGGAGCAGCTTTTGAAGGTGAACGCAGTGGTGCTGGATAAAACAGGCACTATCACACGCGGCGCGCCAACTGTTACCGACGTGGTGCTCAGCGCGGCATGGGATGGCACGCGCCAAAAGGCGTTGCAGCTTGCGGCTTCCGCAGAGCGCGGCAGCCAACATCCGCTGGGAGAGGCTGTGGTGCGCGCCGCCGAATCCGAAGGCTTGATGTTGAACGAACCAAGCGCCTTCGAGTCCTTTGTGGGGCAGGGCGTCCGCGCTGAGGTAGCGGGCGCGTCGGTCTTGGTGGGCAGCCACGCCCTGATGGCTGAGCAAAAGGTCTATTTGAACGGGCTGGAAGGTGAGGCTGCACGCTTACAGGGCGAGGCAAAAACGACGCTCTGGCTGGCAGTTGATAGGCAAGCGGTTGGGTTGATTGCGGCGGCAGATACCGTCAAGGACGGCTCGGCAGAGGCGGTGCAGACGCTGCGCGCACTCGGCAAGCAAGTGATCATGATCACGGGCGACAACGAGGCGACAGCACGCGCCATCGCGGAGCAGGTCGGCATTGATCGGGTGCTGGCAAATGTGCTGCCTGCCGATAAGGCGGCGGCGGTGAAGGCGCTCCAAGCGGAAGGGCTGAAAGTGGCGATGGTTGGGGACGGCGTGAACGACTCGCCGGCACTAGCACAGGCGGATGTCGGGATTGCCATTGGGACGGGGACGGATGTTGCCATTGAGGCAGCCGACGTAACGCTGATGCGCGGCGATCTGCGGAGCGTGCCGCAAGCGCTGCACATTTCGCAGCAAACGATGCGTACCATTCGGCAGAATTTGGGTTGGGCGTTCGGCTACAACGTGGCGCTGATCCCTGTGGCGGCGGGCGTTTTTGCGCTGCTGCCAAGCGCACCAGAAGCACTGACGCAGCTCAACCCGATGTTGGCGGCGTTGGCAATGGCGTTCAGCAGCGTCAGTGTGGTGACGAATTCGCTGCGGCTGCGGGGTAAACGAGTATAAGAGTGCTAATTCGCGCCCTGCCCACTTACCCACTCACGCGCTGAATATCATCCCAATGCAGCGTGTTGTGAAAGTGCGTGAAGAACAGCATCTCGCGCAGCGTCATCAGACCCATCGCCGGGTGCGGGAGTTGGTAAGCGTCTAAAGCTGCCTCATCCCAACGGGCAAGCGCCTGCATCAAGCGTTGATGAGACTCTTGCCATGTTTGCACCAAATATGCCATTTTATCCGTCACGCCATCGGGAAAGCGGTAGGTGCTTGGCTCTAACGGATTTGGTGTGCCGCGTGGAAAAACTTGGCTAACACGGCCTGTGTAAAAGGTGGCTAACGCCGCGTAATTGCGTGAAGGATGGTCAGGCTGCCCAAAGAGCGCACGCACTTGTTCAGCGGGCAGCGCCAGCGCCTTTGCCAGCGGCTTCACGCTCAAGATCAGATGCTGCAAGTAGCCCGCTGCTGACCATTCGCCCTCTGATTCACGCTCAAACGCCTGTGGCGAGAGCGCCTGAATGGTTTTTGTAATGCCTTGCCCAACCTCATCCAACGCTTCGATCAGCTCAGCCTTGCTGTGTGGTGTCGTCATGGCTTCCTCTCAAAAAAATTAAGTGCCGCAAGGCTAAACTGTAACGACAATCGCCGAATTTTGCGAGGAAGGCGCGCACATCAGCTAACAAACCGCCCAAACAATCTCTAACAGCAACCAACACGCAAGCAGTGGTATAATGGCAGCGCAATACGCTCAGGCGGAAGGAATGATCCATGCGGCAACTAGTCGGTTTCATTTGCGGCGTGCTGCTGCTTTCAGCGTGCAGCGGCGCACCAGCACCAGAACAGACCGCGCCACCACAGCCACAAGGCGAAGTTATTGGTTGGGATCGCAGCCCGAATACCTTAGTGATGCGCCTTGACCGCATCATCCTGAACGAAACACCACGCGAACGCTTAAATCGGCTGCCAAGCTGCACCCTCTATGGTGATGGACGCCTGATTTGGGTGGATGCTGTGCCACCGAGTGGCGAGGAAGTCTCCGAGACGTACCTTGATGAAGTGACCATGCGTGGCTTCCTTGAATACATCATCCGCGATTTGAACTTCTACGAACTGCCCGATCTTGCCGCGCAGGAATTCCCGCCGAGTGAGGATGCTGCCCAAGAGAGCCTTACCCTAAACGTCTCGCGTGGCTTGCGGACAATTCGCAGCTACCGCAGTTGGGCAAACGATGCCTACGTCGCCATTCTGACGCGCTGCCGCACCATTAATCCGCAGCGTGCGCTTTTTGTGCCGTTCGGCGCGTGGATTACAGTCTATGAGGATGTGCGCAACCCTGCCCTGCCCGAAGTTGGTTGGTCGCTGGCAGCGCCGTTCCGCCTTTCTGAGGCGGCTGCCTCTGGCGAAGCACGCTGGATCACTGGTGTGGCACTCACCCAACTG
This sequence comes from Anaerolineae bacterium, assembly GCA_034432555.1. Classification (GTDB taxonomy): domain Bacteria; phylum Chloroflexota; class Anaerolineae; order Aggregatilineales; family UBA2796; genus CP2-2F. The sequence goes on along the minus strand of DAOUBW010000013.1, from coordinate 53,780 downwards.
TGGAACTACGAACGACAGACGCTAGGGCGTATTCAGTGGCTTGAGAACGATGTCGCCTATCGTGTCGCTATCCAAGTGCCTAACATCTCGCGGGATGCACCGCCCGCACCACCTGGCAGCGAAACGCCCACACCTATGCCAACTGCCACACGCCCACCTGAGGAATAAGCACGCAAATATGCTATACTTGTTCATCATGTGGCGCACAAGCCCTTATGGAGATTATTAGCGTTATGAAACTTATTGTGGCGACTGTGCAGGATCAAGACTCAGATTATGTGGTTAGTAAGCTGACGGAAAAAGGTTACCGCGTCACCCAAGTTGGTTCGACGGGTGGCTTTTTGCGGCAAGGCAATACAACCCTGCTGGTGGGTGTGGAAGATAAATATGTGGAGTTGGTGATCAGCCTGCTGACTGCTTCCAGTCAGCGCCGTATGCGCTATATGCCGATGGCAACTGGCACCACACCCAACGGCATGACGCTCTACAACTACATTGAGGTCGAAGTCGGCGGTGCCACCATTTTCGTTTTGGATGTTGATCACTTTGAACAAATCTAACACTAGAAGCATTTCCCTATGAAAAAACTCATTTTCGCTATCATCATGGCAGATGCAGTTGAGGCTGTTTCCCGCGCACTGGTCGAAAAAAAATTCCCTGTCACGCAGATTGCCAGCGTGGGCGGCTTTTTGCGGCGCGGCAATACGACGCTGGTCATTGGTGTGGATGAAGGGCAAGTGGCAGCCGTCACCGCTATCATCCGTGAAGCGTGCGCGCCTCACAGCAAGGGTGATGTTCACGCAGCCACGCTCTTTGTGCTAAATGCCTCACAGTTCATCCAAACATGAGCCTTCCGCCCGTTCGTCCTGAAGACTTTGACTATGAGCTGCCGCCAGAATGCATTGCGCAGACGGCGGCAGAACCACGCGATTCGGCGCGACTGTTGGTCATTCATCGCAGCAGTGGCGAATTGCAGCATCGCACCTTCCGCGATCTGCCCGAATATCTAACGCCCAACGATGCGCTCGTCCTCAACCAGACGCGAGTCATCCCGGCACGGCTGCACGCACGCAAACAGCCAAGCGGCGGCGCGGTGGAAATTCTGCTTGCCCAAAAGCTGGAGGGTGAGCGTTGGTTAGCACTGCTTGGCGGCAAGCGCCTGACAGCTGGTGCGCGCCTGAGTGTAGAAGGCGCACCTCATCTTGTGGTGGAAGTGCTGGAAGTGCGCGAAGGCGCGCAGCGGGTGATCCAATTTAGCGCGCCAATTGAGCCGCACCTGCACACCATTGGCGAGATGCCGCTGCCGCCCTACATCCACCAAAAACTGAGCGATCCTGAGCGCTATCAAACCGTCTACAGCCGCACGGAAGGTTCTGCCGCGGCGCCGACGGCGGGCTTGCACTTCACGTCCGAACTCCTCCTGAGCATCCGTGCGCTCGGCGTGCCGATCCTCTACTGCACGCTGCACGTTGGTTTAGGCACTTTTCTGCCCCTGCGCGAGGATCAGATCGCAGCGCGGCGCTTGCACCCTGAGTATGCCGAACTCTCAGCAGAGGCAGCCCGCGAATTGAACGAAGTCAAGCTGCGCGGCGGGCGCATTTTTGCAGTCGGCACGACGACAATGCGCACCCTAGAGACTGCGGCGCTCTTTGCGCTTGGCATACCGCCCGAACGCCTGCACTTAGCGGGCTATGAGGCGGCAGATCGCTGCCCATGGCAGCCGCTCAGCGCTTTCCAAACGCAGACCGAGCTATTCATCATGAACGGCTTTCAGTTCCGTGCGGTGGACGCCCTAGTGACGAACTTCCATCTGCCCAAGTCGTCGCTGATGATGTTGGTGGGCGCTTTTGCCGGGCGCGATCTGATCCTGCGCGCCTACCAAACAGCGGTGCGCGAAAATTACCGCTTCTATAGTTTGGGTGACGCAACCTTAATCCTGTGAGATATGAACTAATGTCAGTTTCGGTTTGGCAGGCGGATGGCACACAGCCGATCCGTGAGGTGGATGTGTTGGTGATCGGCGCGGGTGTGGTCGGCTGCGCGGCTGCCTACTTTCTGCGGCAAGCAGGGCGTGATGCCGTGCTGACAGAGGCGCGAGACATTGCGCTTGGGGCAAGCGGACGCAACGCCGGGTTTATGATCACCGGCTTGGATATTTACTATCATCAGGCAATCGAACGCTATGGGCAGGCGATGGCGCGTGAGCTGTGGGCGCTCTCGACGCGCACGGTGCGCTTTTGGCGCGAATTTGCCAAAGATAGCAGCCTGCCAATCCGTGAGTGCGGTGCGCTGCTGCTGGCAGAGAGCGCCGAAGAAGCCGCCGATCTGGAGCAGGCGGCGCGCGCGCTGAACGCTGACGGCATCCCTGTGGAGTTTCACAGCAGCGATCCGCTCGGACGCGGCTATCACGCGGCAATTTTCCAGCCGTTTGATGGCATGGTGCAGCCGGTGACGCTGGCACAGGCAATCTTTGCCCAAAGTGGTGCAGAGCTGATCGCCAACAATGAAGTGTACGCCATACGGCAGCTTGCGCCTGAGCGCGTGCTGGTCGAATCGCGCTTATATCGCTTTCAGGCGCGCAAGGTGCTGCTCTGCACGAATGCCTACTCTGCCCTGATCGAGCCATATTTCGTTGGTAAGGTTATCCCAACACGCGGGCAAGTGCTGGCAACGGCGCCGCTGCCGCAACCTGTGCTGGAAACCTGCGGCTATAGCAACTATGGCTATATGTATTTCCGCCCAACCTTTGACGGACGCCTGCTCTTAGGCGGTGCGCGCCACCTGTTCAAGCCACAAGAGCATGATACACATGATGACCGCACCACTGCGGCAGTTCAGGCGGCGCTAGAGGCATACCTGCATCAGTATTTTCCCGAAGTGGACGCGCCTATAGAGCGCCGTTGGGCAGGTATTATGGGCTTTAGCTGTGATGGACTGCCCTTAGTGGGTTGCCTGCCCGATAAACCAGATGTCGGCTTTGCGGTTGGCTTCACCGGACATGGACTATCTTTTGGCGCGGCAGCCGCCGAACGTGCGGTTGATCACCTGCTGAACGGCGCGCCAATCGGTGTGTTGGATGCAGCGCGGTTAGGCTAGTTGCGCTGCGTATGGCAGCGAAGGAATGGCGCCGCGCACCTGAGTCGCCAAGGCGCCAGCACGGCAAGCACGCCGCACCAACCAGTCCAACGGGTCGGTTGGCAACGCGGTGAGCGCATAGCCTTGATCGCGCAGATCGCACAAGCCTGCCAACAATGCCGCCGTGAACGAATCGCCGGCGCCGGTCGCATCCACCACCTGATCTACCTTTGGTGCAGCCGCATGGTAGAGCGTCCCGTTATAGCGGTAGGTGCAGCCTTGCGCGCCAAGCGTGATCAGGATTAGCGGCGCGCTGTAGGGCAAGCCGCGCAGCGCCGATTCAACCTCACGGCTGCCTGTTAGCAGGGCAAGTTCGCTTTCGCTCAGCTTGATCACGTCTGCCTGTGCCAGCGGCGCAGCGGCAAGCGTTGTATCGGCGGTGCGCCACAAGGCAGGACGCCAGTTAATATCATAGGAAAAGAGCGCGCCGCCCGCCTTAGCGCGCTGAATGGCAGCCAACGTCGCACTGCGCGATGGCTCACTGACTAGCGAGACCGATCCGCAATGGAACAGGTAGGTTGACTCGATCACGGCTGCGGGCAGATCATCAGGTGTGAGTGCAGCGTGGGCGCCTTCAAAAAAGGCGAAGGACGGATCACCGTCATCCGAGAGCGAGACAAAAGCGAGCGTCGTCAGGCGTGCCGAGTCTGGCAGCATACCGCGCACGTCCACACCTTCGCGTTCCAGCAGGGCGCGTAAGCCTTGCCCAAAGGCATCCTGCCCAACCTTGCCCACAAAAGCGGCACGTTTGCCCAAGCGCGCCACACCGACTGCCACATTAGTCGGTGCGCCGCCGGGCTTTGGCTCAAAGGCGGGCGCCTCGTAGAGCGAGACGTTGCGCGCCGTCGCCACCATATCTATGAGCGCCTCGCCGAGTGTTACCACGTCAAACATGGCTGCCTCACGCGCCGATGGGCTTGTGCTTTTCATAGGCGGCGATCAGGCGCTCTAGCAGCGCCTCACGCCGTTCGTAGAGGCGTTTCAAAGGGCGGTGCGCGCCCGCGCTGAGCGCGTAGGCAGCCGCAATCGGGAAAGCGATGGTCGAATCGGCATAGCAAACGATGCTATCGGGCAGTTGGTCGGGATCAATTTTGCCCCACGTCATCGCCTCTGAGGGCGTTGCGCCGCTCAAGCCGCCCGTATCAGGGCGTGCGTCGGTGAATTGCACAAAATAATCATGCCCTGCTTCGGGAATGCCCAAAATCTCTTGGATTTGCGGCTCGGTTTGCAGGGCAAAGTTTTTCGGGCTGCCGCCGCCAAGGATGATCACAGCGCTGCGTCCGCCGCTTGCCTTCGCGTCGTAGACAATGGCTGCTGTCTCGTTCACGTCATGTTCGACATCCATTTGCAGCGCGTTGCCTTCCAGCCGCAATGCCGCCACATTCATGCCCAATGTCGAGTCACCAGGGCTAGAGGTGTAAATCGGCACGCCGTTGGCATAGGCAGCGCTGAGAATCGAGCGATGCGCCACACCGAGTTCATCCTCAATGGCGCGCACATATTTGCCGAGCAAGTAGTGCATTTCGGCAGTTCCCATCCGCCGCTGGAATTCAGGTGCCACCATCACACGCCGTAAAAAGGCATCCGATTCAAGCAGCACTTTTTGGTCAAACAAAATGTCGTAAATGCGGATGATGTGTTGATCGCGCAATTGCAGATCGTTGGTATTAGGTGTGGTATTGAACAGCTCAAAGCCAAGCGAAAAGTGGATATCGTGGTAGAGGTTCGCACCGGTGCTGATGATCCAATCTACCAAACCGCTTTCGATGAGTGGCACAACGGTTGAGTAGCCCATGCCGGTTGGCGTCAACGCGCCGGTGATGGTCAGGGCAACGGTCACTTCGGGCTGAAAGATTTTCTGGGTGAGGACGTGGCACGCCTCGCGCAGGCGTGCGGCGTTATAGGCACTGAAATAGTTATCCACCAACGCCTGAACGGTCAGGTTGGGCGTAAGGGGCTTAGGCGTGATCTTGCGACCATAGGGCATGGCAAACACTGCTCCGTGTGCGTTCCAATTTGTCGGACCGAGTCTAGCGCATTTGGGCAGGTGTAGCTAGGGCAGATCAGGTGAGTGTTCCGCTTGCTGACGCACCCAGTGCATGACCACTTAAGCGCTCAGTTGTGAAACTCCAGTTTTTCGCCAGAATCCGTCGTGAGCAAGCGCGCCAGCGCAGCATCGCGCCCTAAATCTGCCATGATCTGCACTTCGTAGGCGTAGTCGGCAGCGTATTGTGCCACTGCCTGCCCACTCAAACGAAAGCGCTCTAAGGTGAAAAGCGTGAGCGGCATATCCAACAGCAGCACCACACGCCCTTCTTCATCCAGCACAAAGCGCGCCCAATAAAGCTGTTCGTTCACCGCCAGCAGATAGCGGCTGAGCGCCTCGTGCTGTCCCGCCTGCCACCACACCGCCGCTACCGCCGCATCAAGGATTGGCACTTGCCAATATGCCCACGCCGCATTGAAGGCAAGGTAGACCTCAAAGGGACGTTCGGCTGCCTTGTAGTGAAAGTGATAATCATTCAAGCTGAGCGGCTTGCGGAAGCCCCAGCCCTCGTGTTTCAGCGCCTTAAAATACGTATCCAGCGCATGGCGCGGAAAGTATTCCAGCGTTTCGGCACCGGCGGCAGCTTGGGAAGGCGGAAACGGTTGATCGTGCTGGATGGCTGCCCGCCAGATCGCCTCTACAGTCATGCGGATATAGGTGCGCTCTAGCTCTGCCAACGGCAGCTCTGCTTGCAGCAGCAACTGCCCTTGCCGATCGCAGGCATATTTGCACAGGTACAGCCGCCGCGCCGCCTGCAAATAGTGCGCTGAAGGCTGCGTTTGTGGCACGGGCAGCGTGAAATACAGCCAGCGCGTATTCATGCCGACGTAGAGTGTGTAGCCCTCGCGCTGAAGCTGCCAGCCTTGCTCGGAGGCGCTGACTTGCCAACCGTGTGTTGCCAGCGCAAAGAGTGCGGCACTGATCGGCTGTGACTCATCCATAGGTGCTTACTCGCTATCCACCAATTCGATCAGGTTGCCGAGCGCCTCTGAGCCTTCAGCAGGCGTGCCGTCCACCCATTCCACAAAGCCGCCCACACGCCGCATGACCAATGGCGTGCTGGGTATTTCACCGCTTAGCACATCCCGCGCATCCACAGGAAAGCGGCTTTCGGGCTGTGCCTTCAACCATGCCACCACATTGTGCGTCATAGCAAGCGGATCATCCATGTTGTAGTGGCGATACTGCACCATGCGCGCCGTCATCACCGCGATCTGATCGAGTGTGGCAGAGATCGGGAAGGCGAGATCGGCGTTGCAGATGAACGGCGCGTAGATGTTTGGGTGCCAAATCGGCGTCAGCCATACAAAGCGCGGCGGCTTGACGGGGTAATCCACGTTGAAGATGACTTCCATTGCGTGGTTGGTCGTCTCCACAATGGCACCCGCCTGATCTTGGCGTAGCCCAAGGCAGTTAAAGACCAACAAGTATTTCTCTGGCGGCTGATTCGGGAATTTTTGCGTGAACTGTTCGGGCGTCATGAAGCCGCGCAGACCGTCGTTAATGGTTTGGTTGAACTCTTGGCGCGTCATAGCACGTCCCAGATAGGCGCTTGCCTCGTCAGCGCTCAGGTCAGCGCAGTAGACCTCGATCAGGCTTTTTTGCCCACGCACGGACTGAATGCGCTCAAATTCGTGCTTCAAACGGTTATTGCGGCGGTCGGTATAGCTTGGCATTGTACGGTTTACCTCTTTTGCTTCTACTCAACGAGACCACGCAGCAAATTGTGCGTCGGCATCAGCGCTTAGCTCAAACCAGAAAATACGCTCTGCACCTTGCACGCTGGCTGCCACTTGCAGCACTGCCAACGCTGGCACACCAAGCTGAGTCAGCGGCACAGCAGCGGCAGGCGATTCAGCGCTAAGCGCCAGCCGACTAAGGATGCTGGGCAGGCGCGGCACACCGCATGTTGGGCAGGTTGCGCCGTCGGGCATCACAGCGTCGTAAGGGCGGTAAACAGGCGTGATCACGTCGCACGCAGGGCAGTAAAAACGGCTGACGATCTCTAATTCGGGCAGCAAGGCAGCGTTCTCAGCACCTTCAGCGGAAAGCAGCGGTGCAACTGCCGCGTGGAAGCCGCCAACCGTTAAATCGGCAGCGCGCAGAGGTAGCTCTGTAACAAGCGCACGCACCTGATTATGGCTGAAACAATCCTCGCGCTCGGTGTAGGTCAGCAGCGCTGTGCTGTAGGTGTGTCCGTTCACATAAATGCCCTTGCCGGCTGGCACTGCCATGCCATGCAGCAGTTTCACAGCCTCTTGCACCTGCCACGCCGCCACGATGGAAGCACTGGTGGGTGTGGTTGGCTGCCTGCCGTCCTGCAAATCTTCAGGGCGCAGCAGCGGGCAGCGGTAGCGCACATTGACCAAATCATAATCTGCCTCAGTCATAGTGCATTCATAGCAGGCGCCTTGATCAGGCACAAAGACGCGGGCGATGCCCATCAGCACCTCAATGGCGCCATCAATCCACGCCACGCCATAGCGCCAGCAGGCACGGTTGACGGCAAGGCGCGCCGCACGGTTATCCAAACAACCGATCACGACATCCACGCGGCGGTAAACGCCTTGCCCAAGCGCTTGCGTAATATCGCCGTGAAAGGTTGCCACGCGCACATCAGGGTTGATCTCGCGCAGGCGTGCTGCGGCAACCTCTACCTTGCGCTTGCCGCTGTCCTCAGCGCGATACAGCACCGAACGCGAGAGGTTCGCCGCCTCCACGCTGTCAAAATCTGCCAGAAGGATATGCCCAACGCCCAACAAAGCAAGGTTTTTCAGCACTTCGTTGCCAAGCGCGCCAGCACCCACCACCATCACTTTGGCGTTCCGCAGTTTGGCGTGATCCCACCAATCAATCAGCTTGAGCGCGGCGTAGCGGTCGGCACTGGGCGCGCTGATCTCAATCAGTCCGTCGCCCTCAGTGAATTCGATCAGGTCGCTCATGACGCCGCTTCCTCGTCAAACTCACCGCTTTCCTCGCCCAGATAGGGCAGCGTGTTAGGCATGAACACGGAGCGCAATAGCTTGCTCACGTCATATTTGCCGCAAGCAGGGCAGTTGCCCAAACTCACCCAACATTCAAGGTGAAAGGCTGCGCCGCACGCCGCATTTGGGCAGTATGCCACGTACTGCCCCGCCTGAAAGGGCTGTGCATCTACGCCGGGCGTGCCAGCCGAGCAGCGCTTGCCCTGTGTGACAACAGGGCTGTTGGCGGCAAGCTGCTCGATCAGGATGCCGCGCCCTGCCAGCAAGCGTTTGAGCGTAGCGCGAATCGGATACAGGCAACCGGGATTAGAGCAGAATTCATGCTCGAACCAGCACTCTTTGTGGTGTGGCACGCCGCAACGCGGGCAAATGACCACCTCGTCGCCTGTGCGGTAGTCCAGCCGACAGATCGGGCAGCGTTTGCCGATTAGGGCTGACCCAACGGCGACCTCTTGCAAGGTCATCTCCCAAAAGAGCATCTCCATATCGCCAATTTGCAGGCGGTTGCCCTGCCGCAGCACGCGCAGACCGACCACGCGGCGTCCGTTCACCCGCACACGCGGATCGCCGCGCAGGTTGACCAGCAGCGGCACTTGGTAAACTTTGGCACGGGTGATGATCGCCTGTGGTTTGCCTTCGCCAACCCCAAAGCGTGTGCCGCCGTTCTCGGCAACGCGCAGCAGCACAGGATCAGCATCCGAGAAGGTGTATTCGCCGAGCGTGCCATCAGCGTTTTGAAAGGTTAGGACAGGCATTGCAACACCTCATACCACGCTAGAAAGGAATATCCTCATCGGCGAAAGAGGAGATCACATCACCACTGGAGTCGCCCTCTGCTTGCGGCGCAGCGGTCGGCGTTTCCGCCTTTTTCAAGGGCGGCTCAAGCTGATCTTCAGGTGCAGTCAACAACTTGTCGAGTGCCTCTTGCGCTTCCCAGCGGATGACAATATCGGGATCGTTCAGTAAACCGATCAGCGTATCTATGGCTGTTTCACTGCCCAAGCTGCCAAGCGCACCGACCGCCGCCAAGCGCACGGATTGTTCCCATGATGAACCGAGAAAATGTGCCACCAAGCCCAAATGCGCGTCTGGACTGCCCACTTTGCCCAAGCCGCTGAGGGCGTGCCGCAGGATAGCTGAGCTGTGCTGCCCATAGTTTTGCAGGGTTTGGGTCAGATGCGCCAGCATTTCGGCGGCAGCATCCTGATCCTGCACGCTGTGTGAGTCCGTGTTTGGGCGCGGTGTAGGTCGCTGCCTAAACAAGCCACCAAACAGACCAAAGGGGCGCGGCGGCGTATTTTCGGGCGTCTCGGCGGCGGGCGAAGGCGGGTTGCCAAGTGGGCGCGTGCCAAAAGACGGCGGCGTGGAAAAGCGTGCTGGCGCAGCCTCAGCCGATGTCCCTTCCTCACGTGGTTCAGCGGGCGTTTGGGACTGGCGGCAGGCAAGTGATTGCAGCCATTCCATTGGATCGGCGCCACCGCGTTGACTCTCTGGTGGCGCGTCCTCTGGATTGGGCAGTGTTGGGCGGTCGGTCACAGCGCACCTCTCAAAGCTCAGCTAGATAGTTTGCCATCGTTCAGCAAGGCATAGGTATCGGGCGAGAAAAAGGTGAATGGATCGTGCAGCTCCACCCGCTGCCCGCCGACGCGCACCTCGTTCCAATTTTTCACCTCCACACGCCCACTCGTCCGCCGCGCAGAGGCGATCACCTCGCCGCGCACTCGCGCACGAGTGTAAGGCGGCGGCGCAGCCTGCGCTATTCGCACCGATTCAACGTCCCATAAAGTGTCCAGCGCATCAGCACCCTGTTGGTTTCGCAGCAGTTTGTAGAACAGGCTTTGAGCAGGATCAACGTTATGGTATTGAATGTCCAGCTCTTGCAGCTTATAGCGGATGGGATGTTTATCCAGATCAGGCGTATCCCAACTTAGCCCGCTGGTCGCCAACAGGCGATCTAGCACGCTTTTCTTGGTGATCCAGTCAATTTTGCCGAACAACCGTGAGGGTGCGCTCTGCAAAGCGTCAAGCGTCTCTGCCCACAGCCCGATCAGTTCGCGCTCCTCGTCAGAGGTTGGGTGGCGTTCAGCATAGCGCAATACCTGCCCCAGGTAAAGGCGTTGAATATCAATTGCCGTCATTTGGCGCCCATCGTAAAGCGGCAGCAGGGCTGTGCAGCTTGGATCGCGGGAGACGGCGTACATGGCGCGCACAGGGTCTTTCAGATGCGGGATCGCGCCGATCTCAAGGTCTTCCAACAGGCGCAGCAGCAAGCCAAAAGTGCCAACCTTCAGGAAGGTGCCATAGCCCGACATGCAGGCATCGCCCAAGATCAGGTGCAGGCGACGGTAGCCGCCTTCGCTGAACGGCTCATTTTCACGCCCCAGATTGAACAAACCGCGCATATCGCGTGTATCCCGCGAGACGACGGCATTCATAAAATCGGCGCGCTGCCCAAGCTGAAAGGCAAAGCCTTGCTCGCCGCGCCGCCCTAAGCCAACCCGTCCCGGCGCGCAGAGGATCAGGCGCGTTGCCAAGAATGGCACAAGGTAGCGAATCGAAAGGCGCAGATAGTCCTCATGATCGAGCCATGCCGTCTCGCGCTCTGCCATGTAGTTTTCATGGCAGCCGTAGGTGTTGCCGTGAACATCTACATTGTTTTTGACGATGAGAAACCGTCCGCGAAAGCCATCCACACGCAATGATTCCTGTGCGGTGGGCAGCAGCATCGCCATCAGCGCATCGGCAGCCTTGTCATAGAGCGCGATCTCGCGTGCGCTGCGACATTCCGGGTGCGCCCACTCAGCATGACCAACGTCGTGATAGAACTTGGCACCGTTGGCGATATACATGCTATCACTTAGCCCGACTACCTCTGTAAGGGCATGGCGCAGCGCACTAACGAGCGTTTCTTTGGTTGGGTCGCTGGTGCCTTTTTCAGAAAGAAAAGACACGCCGTATTCCGTCTCTAGGCTGAAGATTCGCTCTCGCATGGCGCTCCCTCTGGCTGTGGCTTGATCAGAGTGTGGGACGGCAGCACTGCCGTCCCGTTTGGTGTGCGGTTATTCGCCCGTCTCTTGGCGGAAACGGCGCACAAATTCCTCAGAGTTGGTGGTGCGGAGTTCGGGACGCTGCTCAGACTCGCCGCCAATCGTTTCGACAGGCACATCTTCGCCGCCGAAAAAGTCGCCCAGCACATCATCAATCACGTCACGGGCAGGCGAGGCAGACTCCTGTGCCAAGCCACCCGCTTCACTGCTGACGCCCTGCTGACCGCGCGTGATCTGATCTTGATCGCTCATCTCTAGTACCCTCCATAACTATAGCTATCGTAGCTGCCATAACTGCGATAGTATGGCTGCGTAATCGGCTTCAAAGCGCGGATTAACCCTTGTAAGTCAGTCACATCTGCCAAGAGCGATTCTACATCAGCGCGTGTGCCGCTCATCGGATCGGGCATGGCAAGATAAACATCTTGCGTCATGTACGGTTCGCGGAAGCTGACCTCCGACCAGTCGGCATGGGCGACATGCTCGCCAAAGCGCCCTAACAGCGTGCCGCGCAAATAGGCGCGTGTATCTTCCGGTGGCGTGTTGATGTAATGTTCGATCTCAGCATCGCTCACAAGGCGATCTACAGCGCCGCTTGCCTGCAAACGGTAGAAAATGCCGTTGCTGCGCGCATCCATACCGCGCCGAATATCATGATACTCCAGATCAAGGCGGCGCAGGCTGAAGTAAATCTCGCGCTGCCGCCAGTAATCGGCATAGCTGAGTTTGTGGCGCGCCATATAATCCTCGATATAGGTGCCGCGCACGCCATGCAGCCGCTTGATTGCCGCTTGAATAGCCTCAGGGCGATCACCGATCACCTCACGAGTCTGATCCAGTGTTAGCTCAATGGGCAGTTCCCAAAGCGCCACTTGCGACCAATCGGTGCGCTGGCTGGTCAGGTAGCGCTCTAGCAGGTTGCGCTTGATCGCCCAGTCCAAGCGTGTGCTGAGCAACCGCCAATCGCGCCCGATTTTATCAAGTGTATCTACCCACACGCTCAGCACTTCACGGTAGGCAGCCAGCATGTCATCGGCAAATTCGCCCGCCTTTGCCTCTACATAGTCGCGGGCAGCGGCATAGAACTGGCGCTGCATCTCCAATGCTGTGATTGTGCTGCCGTTATCGAGTTGGAGCGGCTGGCTGAAGGTTAGATCGCGGGAGATAGACTGATAGGCATCAATCGGATCATCCAGCGTGAAGTTGAGCGCAATGGCATTATCCTCAAGCATCATCAGGATGATTTGTGTGGTGCCAACCTTCAAGAAGGTGCCGTATTCCGCCATGTTAGCATCGCCCAAGATGACGTGCAAGCGGCGGTATTCATCACGTGCGGCGTGCGGCTCATCACGGGTGTTGATCAATGGGCGGTTGTGCGTTGTTTGCAAACCGATCAGCGTCTCGAAAAAATCGGCGCGCTGCGTGAGCTGATAACCATTGGCGGCGCTCTCATTTTCCGAGCCAACCTTGCCCGATCCGCAGAAGATAGCGCGGCTAGTCAGGAACGGGATCAGGACACGCAGCGTGCGGTGAAAACGGCGCATAATCAGGTCTTCATACAGGGCAGCCGAGAGCAGATAGTTCTCGTGGCAGCCATAGCTGTTGCCTTTATGATCGCTGTTGTTCTTGTAGATGGCAATCTCTTCACCTGCGCCAAGCACAGCACGCGCATTGGCGCGCTGGCGCGAACGCTCTACGATCAGCTCGCCAGCTTTATCGGCAGCCACCACCGTGCGCGGCAAGCGCGTTTCTGCCGTACAGTATTCGGGATGGGCGTGGTCAATGTAGAAGCGTGAGCCATTCGGCAGCATCAGGCTGGAATAATCCCAGCCGTAGGTTGCCATGTAGGTTTCGGCGCGGATAGGCTGCCCAGAGTCGATCATCTCCACCAGCGGTTCGCCGGAATCCAGCACGTGAGCATCCTGTGTTTCGGGCAGGTTATAGTTATAGGCAGCCTGCTGTGCGCGGCGCACCTCATGCAGGCGTGCCTCTTTGATCTTGTGGCGGCGCAGCAGCGCGCCGGCTTCCTCACACTGCCCAAGCACCAAGCGCGAGGCAACAAACGGGTTGGATGCCGCCGCGTTTAGCACAAAAATGCCGTATTCCGTCTCAATCCCGATCAGTTTTGGCGTCGTCAAAAAGGTTTCTCCATCCTACCTGCTCTGCACTTACTGCGCGCCGTTAGGCTGCGCGTGCGGCTGTGCCGCCTGATACGGTTTGCTCTTTTCCATGCCCCACGGGTCTTCTTCGGGTGCCTCTAAGAAGACCTTCACCGCACGAATATCGCCTTGCCGTGCCGCACCCATGCCCACGTTTTCATTGATCCAATGGGCAACAAACTGCTCAGCATTCTCGCGGAATTCATCGGCAAGTGCTGCGCGCAGATCGGGCAGGGTGATGCCCACTTTGCCGCTGCCCGCCACGATCTGGCGCTTGAGAGCAGTCTTTTTGGCACGCGAGACTAAGCTCATCAGCACCGCGCCACTGGAAAAATCACGTAGTGGAAAGACTAAACGCTCATCCGAGCCATTTTGAGTCCGCACGGATGTTTCAAGGCGGCTAGTGGCGCTGTACAGCACGGTAAGCGTCTCGATGATAAGCGCCTCTGCCAGTTGCTCGCGGCGTGCCACCTCGTTGATTAGCGCGTATGCGTCGGCATCTTCCGCGATCAGAGCGCGCAAAGCTGCGCCTGTTGCCTCACGCGGATCAAGTGCCTTGCGCGCATCATGCTTATCAGGCAGTGCCGCAATCAGCCCTGCGCGCGTGCCTTCAGGCAGCAGTGCGCCAAAGAGTTCAATGCAGCGGCGCGTTGTTGCCGTCTTGAAAGTGATTGACCGACCGTATGCCTCTGGCGCCTGCGGCAGATCAGCATCGCTCAAGGGTAAATCGGGCGTTAAGTAGAGCGACATGATCTGCAAGGCTGCCTCTTGCGTCGGACGGTTGATCTTGATTTTCACATCAAGGCGACCTGGACGCAAGATTGCCGGATCGATCATATCTGAACGGTTGCTGGCGCCGATGATGATGACATTCTCGCTACCTTCTACGCCGTCCATTTCAGCAAGGAACTGCGGTACAATGGTCGTCTCCACATCGGACGAGCGCCCACTGCCGCGTGTGCGGAACATCGCTTCCATCTCATCAAAGAAGATGACGACGGGCGTGTAGAAGGATGCACGCGCCTTGGCATCCTCAAAAATCTTGCGGATGCGCGATTCGGTCTCACCAACGTATTTATTGAGCAGCTCAGGACCTTTGACGTTCAAGAAATAGCTGCGGATGCCATCCTGACGGCGCACCACTTCGTTAATGCGCGCCAAAGCTGCGTTCGGATCGTCTAAATCCACTTCGTTCAGGCGCAGTTCTTCGGCAATCTCGAACAGGTTCGGCACGGCATCACCGCCGCGCAGTGCATGGAATGCCCCTAATGCCTCTGCATCCTGCGGATTGGCGCGCAGCTTCAGGTAGATTTCAATCAATTGCGCCAATTTGCCCAAGTAAGCGCGAATACTGAGCGTAAGCGAGTTGGCAACCGCTTTAGCGATCAGCGTTTTGCCGCAGCCGGGCGGTCCGTAAAGCAGGATGCCCTTCGGGCGCTCTAGCTGGAATTCATCAAACAGGTTGCGGTGAATGTAGGGCAGTTCAATGGCATCCCGAATGGTGACGATCTGATCATCCAAGCCGCCAATATCTTCATAGCGCACATCTGGCACCTGCTCAAGGGTCAGGCTGCCGCTTTCTTGCGCAGGCAGTTTCTCAAAAGCGATCCCAATGCGCGGCTCAACGCGCACCACATCGCCAATCTCAACCGTGCTGTGGAAAAGCTGATCACTGATTTCGACGACAGCCTCTGTGTTGCCGACGCGCACCTGCAAGCGCGGGCGAATTTTGGCGATGGCGTGCTTGCCACTCGGATCAATCTGCACAATGTCGCCACGCTGAAGCGTCTCGGCAAGGGCGGGATCGCACAGCACGCTGAACTTTTCGCCGCTGAGCCACTGCACACGCAAGCTGACGCCTTCAGGCGCCGAGAGCAGGCGTGCGGCGTTGTCTGGGCTAAGAATGGCGATGACTTCAGCAGTTTCACCGCGCAAAAAGTCTTGCCGAATGCCCACCACATTCCGCGCACGGTTCAGCACAACCTGCTGCCCTTCGCGCAGTTGGTCAATCGGCAGATCGGGCGCGGCAAGTTTCACCTCTAGGCGCTGCCCATTGTAGCCAATGATCACATCACGTCCCGTCACAAGGATGCCGTGCAGTTCGTCGCGCAAGGTCTCTAGGCGCTGGCGGTCATCCGGTGTGATGCTGCGCTGAATGGCATCGTTCAACACCTCTGCCAACATCTCCCAGACCCGATCATAGTCGCCTTCCAGCTCGATTGTCTGCCCGTTTTCGTCTACAATCTGCGGCTTAGGGCGCGGTGGGCAAACACCCAAGAACACGCCATATTCAAGCGGCGCGCTGCGTGCTTCTTCAAGATCGCGCTGCGTCTTGATCAGCAGTTCGCGCAGGCGCTGAATACCGCTCAGTTTTCCAACAAAACCGAGCAGTTCCATCAGGCGGGCGCGTTCGTCAGGCGGCGGCGGCGGTGTGGCACGCAATTTCTCTTTGACGAGGGTCTCTAACAAGTGGATCAGGGTTTCAGTGTCCGTCGGCATTACAATTCCATCACATCTGGCGCAGTGTGCGCCGCAAGCTAAGCGGACAGGACGCCGTGCGCTTAGGCTGAATACACTCCCTATCGGGCGAGCAGCGCCTAGGACGCATGTCACGAAAGTGTTACAAAGAAATCACAACTAACTATACAGTATGCCATATTTTCTGCAAACTCAACATGCCAAATGTACTATTTACAGAATTTATGAACAAGGGCGATCCCCTTATGAGACAGTTAGAAAATCATCGCGTTAAGGCATAAGATAAGGCTGATGCCAACCCTCACACTCATCTATGTCACTTACAACAGCGCTGCCACCATCTGCGCCGCGCTCGATTCAGCTTTGGCGCTGCACTTGCCGCCTGCCCTTTCAATCCGCCTAGTGGTGGTGGATAACGCCTCGCAAGACGGCACACCTGCCCTGATTACAACCCATTATCCACAGGTGCAGCTCTTGGTGAACCCTAAGAATGTGGGCTTTGCGGCAGCCAACAATTTAGCCATGCAGCGCTTCCCATCGGCGTATTTCGGCTTGGTGAATGCAGATGTGCGCTTGGAAGTGGGCTGGGCGGCGGCATTGCTGGCAGCCTTCGAGACTGATCCGCAGTTGGGCGTGGCAGGCAGCAAGATTTTCTTTGGCGAAAGCGGCATTTTGCAGCACGCGGGCGCTGGTGTGCGCCCAAACGGCTTAACTTACCACATTGGGACGGGCGAACGCGATGAAGGGCAGCACGATCAGCCGCGTGAGGTGGACTATGTGATGGGCGCGGCGTTCATGGTGCGCGGCAGCCTTGCTGTGCAACTAGGCTACCTGCATACGGGCTATTTTATGTACTTCGAGGAAACCGAACTTTGCGCGCAGGCACGGCGCTTGGGCTATGCGGTGCGCTACGTGCCGACCGCCGTCGCCTACCATGATGAGCGCCACAGCTTAAGCGGCAGACCTTCATTAAAGTATCTGTGGCGCTATCATCGTTCGCGCTATCTATTCGCAGCGCGCAACCTCGATCCGCACACCTTCTGCGCAGCAGAACGCGCTTGGCTGCGCGACTCTGCACGCGATGCACGCTACCGTGCGCTGCTGTATGTGGCACGCCTTTCGCAAGTGCGGCTCTGGCGGCGGCAGCGCTGGTTGCTGACACTGCGCGCCTAGCCTTCCTTAAAATACAAACAGGTTTTCGCGGTCTGCCCTGCCGCTGCCTGCCTGCGTGATGATCTCGACAATCTTACCGCGTGCTTCGGGCTGAAGGAGCGCTTGCACCAACACTTCTGCTACATCCTCACGGCTGATCATACCAAACGCGTTAATGTGGCGCGCAATGGCGATCTGTGCGCCGCCGGGCGCGTTGGTCAAGCCGCCGGGGCGCACAATGGTGAACGGAATACCGCTTTCTGCAATCGCCAGCTCACCGCGCCGCTTCTGCCGCAGAATGCGCGTAAGGTGTGGCACTGCCTCCGGCGTTTCTGTGCCAAGCGAAGAACACATTGCAATGTGTTCGATGCCGCACTCAATGGCGGTTGCCACAATGTTCATGTAGGCGGTCGCCTCCACCTCCTCGATTTCGGCATCTGTATAGTGAATGCGCGAGCCAAGGGCGCTGATGATGGCGCGCACACCTTGCATGGCGCGCCGCAGATCGTTCACCTCCAGCACCGAGCCGATTAACACTTCAACGCCGCTGAGCGTTAGTTCAGGTGTGGTCTGAAGGCGATCTTCAGCGCGCACCATAGCGCGGATAGAGATCGCTTTTTCGTGAAGATGTTTTACAACGCGCCGTCCGGTTTCGCCGTTGGCACCCAAAACAAGTACTGTTCCTTCAAAGCTGGTCATCGTGAGTATCTTGCTTCCTGATTGCTTCAAAAATCCGTTCCTAATCCTAGCAGGAAGGGCGCAAAATGCACAGGCAATCAGGCGGAAGGCGGAACACTACAGACAAAAAGGCATCGCAAAACGTTCAGTTTGGAACGAGATTGTAAAGCATTCTACCACTGTCATTGAGTCCGCTTTCGGCAATCCAACCGACTTGCCCTCTGGCACTGCCACTGGTCAGCCGCACTTGCCACCACATCAACTCATGCCTACCCAGTTCTGCACAGCGTGCTGCACCGATCACCTCAAAGCGCGTATTGGGCGCTAAAATCACAGCTGATTCTCCCGCCGGCGCATTGCGTAAGCGGACGTTAAATTCATGATGCGTGCGCCCTGTAGCACCCACATACAGGCGGGTGGGCAGAGAATTCCTACACTGCAAAACAGTTGGCTGGGCGGCTTGTGTCGGTTGCAGCGTGGGTTGGATAGGGCGTGCTGTAATAACAGGCAATACTTCAAGCAAAGGTAGGGGCGTTGGCTGCGCGGTGTGGGTTGGGCGTAGTGTGGGTTGGACAGGGTGTGCTGTTGGGGTCACCCGACTCTCGGGGCGCGGTGTGGCGAAATGAGGCAACTCAATCGGCGAAAAAAGCGATGTGCTGCCTTCCCAACGCTGACAGGTGGCAGTCGAAATGCCGTCCAGAAAATGCTCCCAACCCTGCAAACAGCGAAGGCGCTCCGAAGCACGGACTGAAAGGAAGATTGCAATGCCCCAGCCACAAATGAGCAAAACAAATACGAGAATGCGTAACAGCCAAGAGGGTTGCTGCACCATAGCATCGTCCTTCAGCGTTTACGTTTATCATTTATAATTGGTTCGCCGCACCACCTAAGACTGCGAATATAACACTGAGTACGATAGTGATAATTACAATCCAAATAATAATAGTTACGATAGTGATAAGCAGAAACAACCCTATGAAAACGCCTAGCGAAACCAAACTCAACACGGCTGGAACGCCATTAGCAACAATAAGGCTTTGGAGAGGCGCGCTGCCGCCACGTAAAGTGCCCAACGTAAAAGTAAGCAGTGCCATTGTCAGTAATAAGTTAAAAGCATTCAGCACGATCAGATAGGGATACAAAATGAGACCAACATCGAATAACCAGTAAACAATCCCTTTGGTCGGCTCGAAAAAGCCGCCGTCTAGCCGTAGATCGTAAAGGGCTGTGTCTGGTATCAAAAGCAGAATCACGAGCGATACAGTGCTTGTAAGCAGAGTCCAAAAGACACTTCGCCGCACCCAACCGCGGATAGGTAAAGGCAGCCGCTCGTAAATATCCAGTTTTAGTGCGCCAAGCGATATATACTCCAAATTATGCACAGGGCTACTCCACACCATAAATACTGAACTACCTCCCTCGAAACGCAGAGCAGCTATGCGGACGCTTGAGGGAGGTTAATTTAACTGTGCGGCACGGCAGGATGCCAATCAGGCTATTCCCAATACCAATGTGTTAAGTAATACCACATTGCCACAGGCAACCCATTGACATGGTTGTGAGGATCGAGCTGTAAGCCAAATAGCACCGGATCATAGGACGCACTAAGAAGCATCGGCGAGCTGGCAAGAAATAAGGCAGAGGTTGCAGCCAGCGCTGCGATGCCCGTTACCGCTGTGAGGGCGCCAGTCGTCCACAGCCCTTGTGCAAAGCGTTGAGTGCGGTGAAGGCGCTCTTGGGCGCGGCGTGGTGCGGGCGGCATAATTAGCTCCGTAGGTGGTGGTGAACCATTGGGAACAACACCGGCGGGAATTTCGTGCGCGATGAACAGCGCATCCATATCAATGCCAGCCGCCCGAATCGCTTCAATGTCCTTAGCAACGGTTTGTGGCACGATTAGCTGATTTTTGCGCCCGAAGAATCCACGCGGCGTCGTGAATAGAACATCCTGTGCAAGGTTGATAATCGCCCAGTCACTGTTCTGACCGCGGTGGATATACCACCCACTGAAGGTAGGCGCATATCCCATAAAATACACAGATAAGTTATGCTGTGCTACGCGAGCATTGGTCTCATGATAGCGATCAATGAGGCGTGAATCGATTGATACAGGCAACTCTTTTACACTGGCACGCAAATTAAATGCTTGTGTCATAGCCAGCCAGTTGCCCGCCGATGGCACTTTCGCCACTGGTGCTTCAAGAATCGCACGTGCCTTAGATTGGCGCGTCTTGGTTTTTACACGCTGTGTCATCTTCAGCCTCCTCAACAGCTTATAACTGCAAGTATAAGGCAAGTGTAGACTCTTTGTCAATAGGGATAGACAGCTAACTTGCTTTACTAACATATTTCAAAACTGTAATAGCCAAGGCAATCTATCGGCTTTTTAATATTTCAAGCATCTCTTATGCTATGATGAATTCTTTTGCTGAACTGTGCGTGTGATTTTGGCGAGATATGTTGTGAGTCAGTTTGCGGAAAGGCTCTTTGAGTCGCCAGCCATTCGGGTTGGCTGGTACAATGCCGAGCGCACCCGCCTTGTGGTGGAAGCTGAAAAGGGCTGCCTGATCAGGCAGCACGCTGCCCAAAAAAGCAGCGTGCTGCAAGGGTAGGTTTAGTTATCAGGTGTGGCGGCAGGCTCTGGCACATACGTGCCGATGGCTGCCAAAGCAGACTCGACCAGCATCCCATCTATCAGTGCTGGCACTTCGAGCAGATCGGCGTATTCCAACAAACCGCGCTCTTTGAAGTAGCGCTGCACCTCTTCAAGGTCTGCCACAGGGATCACGCCATTTGGATCATAGTATTGACGGTTCATCCGTAGCACGACGGACGCAGGCACATTAGTGTACTTCTCAATGATGGCAGCGGCGGACTCGTCAATCTCACCTTGTAGATCACGTGCGGCACGCAGATAGGCGCGCATAAACGCCTCTGCAACAGTGCGGCGCTCGGTGAGCATGGACTCGCCCATGAACACATAGGTCACCGTGATGCCATCAATGAAATCGTCGGCAAGGAAGGTCAGCAAGCCCTGATCGCGCCCTAAAGTTGCTAGCGGCTCGGTGATGACAGCCGCATCCACGGCGCCAGCATCTAGCGCGGCTGCCATTTGTGGGAAAGGCATCGCAACCGTCGTCACCTCATCCATGCTGATTCCTTCGCGCTTCAGCGCCGCATAGACCCAATACTCAACGGCTGAGCCGACACCGTTAATGGCAATCTTGCCACCTTTCAGGTCGGCAACGCTTTTGATCTCATCGGCGCGCTTGGCAGCGATAACCAACGGCGTTGCTAAGGGTGGGCGCTCAGTGTGCAGCGGCGCCACAATCTTGACGGGAAAACCGAGCGCAATGGCATTCCAGAGTGCCGCGCCGGCGCCGGTCGCTGCCACGTCAAGGTTGCCAGCGGCAAGCTGCACGATGGAGTCGCCGCCGCCGCTTGGCAGTGGCAGCAGGTCAATCTCGATGCCTTCTTCGGCAAAGTAACCGCGCTCAATGCCGATGAAGAAGGTGGCATAGGTGATCACGGGTAGGTAGCCGAGCCGTACCTTCTCGGTTTGGGCATGAGCAGATGGCTGCGCCGCAAGAGCGAGCAGCGCCGCCACAAAAATTGACAAAAGTAAGCGTTTCATGGCAGTCCTCCTTAGTTATCAGGTGTGGCAGCAGGCTTCGGCGTATATTCGCCCAACACTTCGATTGCCTTCTCCACCAAAGAGCTATCTACAAACGGCGCTAAATCAATAGCTTCGGTGTATTCCAGCACACCGCGCTCAAGGAAGTAACGCTGAAGTTCCTCAAGATCCGCCATGGGAATCACACCATTGGGATCGTAGTAGGGACGGTTAGCGCGCAGCACCACATCGGCAGGCACATTGGTATATTTCTCGATGATGGCGGCTGTCTCAGTGTTCAGCCAACCTTCGTCATCCAGATCGCGCAGCGCACGCAGATAGGCGCGCACAAAGCCCTCGGCAACCTCCGGGCGCTCCGTGAGCAGCGGCAGGCTCATATACAGGTAGGTGACGGTGATGCCTTCGACAAAATCATCGGCAAGCACGCTGATCACGCCCTGATCTTTTTGAAGAGTCACCAACGGTTCGCCCAAAATGGCGGCATCCACCGCACCGCTTTCAAGGGCGGCTGGCACGTCGCGGAAGGCGATGGTGGTTAGCGTAATATCCTGCATGGTCAAGCCTGCTTTGGTCAGGGCAAGGTAGACCCAATACTCCGTGGCAGCGCCCGTCGCGTTGATCGAAACGGTCTTGCCTTTCAAATCGGCAACGCTTTTGAGTTCATCGGCACGGCTGGCGGCGATCACTAACGGGCTGGCAATCGGCGGACGTTCGGTGTGCATGGGTGCCACGATGCGGAACTCCAAGCCGAGTTTGGCGGCGTTCAGCAAGCCCGCGCCCACACCACCAACAGCGGCATCGAAGTTGCCAGCGGCAAGCTGCACCACCGAATCCGAGCCGCCTTGCAACGGCGTTAACTCCACAGTGAGGTTTTCGTCGGCAAAGTAGCCGCGCTCTACCGCAATATAGAGCGGCGCGTAAATCATGACTGGCACATAGCCAAGCCGCACAGTGCGGTTTTCCTGCGCGGTGAGGGTACCAAATGCGCTCAGGCTGAGCGCCGCAACGAGGATGAACGCCAAAAGGCGCGCAAGGTGTTTCATAAGGTTTGACCTCCTTCGGAGTACAAACACTGCACAAAGTTTAGATCGTTCAGAATGTTTTGAATGATCTAAACTTTATTGTACTTCTATTCACAAATAGATGCAAGTGGTGGTTAGGCGCAGTGGCAAAACTAGGGCTGCGGTGGGTCAATCTCTACCTCGATAGGCGTGCCGAGCTGGCTAAAGTCGAGGGTTGGCAAGCCTTCGGGCAGGTCTGCACCAAGCGCGCTCAGTGTGGTACGTGCCTGTGCCATGCCGTGCGCGTAGGCGTAAGGCTCGCCATTGCACCATGCCATCTGCACGGCAGCCTGTGCCGCTTGGACGGCAGCCTCGTCGCGCTGAATGGCACGTTCAGCGTGTGCCAGCACGTTTAGCGCATCTGCCTGCGCCATGCGGAAGCCGCCGCGTTCGGCTGCCTCCCACACATCTTCTAAGGTTGTGCGCGCTGTTTCGGGCATATCATCTTGCAGGCGCACCGCCGCCAGCCCAACCACCGCCGCCAATTCGTGTTCGGTTAGGCTGGCTGCCCGCGCACGGGTCAGCGTTTCGGTGAAGGCTGCCTCCGCCGCGCTCAAGTTGCCCGCCAGCAGTGCCGCCTCACCCTGAAAGCGCCGTGCCCGTACCACATCGGCTTCGTACTGAAGCGTTTGAGCAAGTTCCCATGCCTGATCAGCGTATTGGTGAGCGCGCTCAGCATCGCCTTGCCACACGGCAAGCTGGGCGAGGAAGGCATACATTACACTCTGCCCTTGCGGATTGTTCTGGCTTGCCTGCAAGCGTAGGGCGCGCTTTAGGGCAGCCTCGGCATCTGCATAGGCGCCATATGCCATGCGCGTCAGCGCCAAGACGCCCAGCGCGGTTGCTTCATCGCCAATGTTGTGAACGGTGCGCGCAATCAGCAGGGCGCGGTTGGCAGACATCGCCGCGGGGTAAAAATCGCCAATCTGCCGCAGCGACTCAGCAAAGTTCATCAGCCCGATGGCAACATTGCGCGGCACCCCTTCATACTCCGCCATCTTCACGGCGCGCAGATAAAGCGGCGCAGCACGCGCAGGCTGTCCAGACATTTGATAGGCAAGTGCCAGATCGTTGATGGCGCGTGCTTGGGCAATCTTGGTGGTGAGGCGCGGTGCTTTTTCCGCCCCTTCGGGGAAAAGCTGTTCGAGTAGTTCGGCGCGCTGTAAATTAGCGCTCAGGCGGCGCAGCATGGGCAGGTTCAGGCGTGCATCATAGAGCGCGTAAGCCTCGTCATATTCGCCCATGCCGATCAGCGTGTTGTATAGCTCGATGGAAGGCGTTAGGTCTTCCAAACTCCGCACGTCTTCGACGCGGATCGCAGGCATAGCGTTGAAGTGCGCGTTCAGCGCGGCATACAAGCCTTGCTGTGCTTGCGCGTCTAGTGCGTTCCATGCCACCCCACGCACAATCGGATGCAGGTCATAGCGGTTGGCACGCTGATCCCAACCGACCAAGCCACGCCCTTCTAGCACACTGAGCGCCGCGTCAAGTTCCGCCTCCGTGCTAAAGCCGCTAAACGCCTCACGCGGCTTCTTGCCCAACAGCCCGCCGAGTGCGCCGCGCAAGCCACCTTGTGCCTTTGGTGCAGCGTCTGCCGTTTGAGCAGGTTTTACCAAGAGCGGCATCAGCGATTCGTAGAAGGTAGGCATACGGAAAGCGGCAATCGTCTCTAGTGTGCGGCGTGCGCCTGCATCCAAGCCGCGCAAGGCGTAGCTCATCAGGTGTGCGCGCACCGAGTCCGCGCTTTGGCGCAGCGGCGCAAAGCCACTGTTGGCACGCCGCCATGCCGCAAAATCGCCGTTGGCAGTGGCAGCTACCTCCCCGGCAAGGGCGCGGATGAGCAGCGGATAGTTCTGGACTGTGTTGAAGATCGGCAGCAGGTCGGAGTCTTCGCCGCTACATCCGTAGGCACGCCACAAGGCAAGCGCTTCCGCATCTTCCAAACCGCCCAAGAACATAGCAAAGCTGCCCAGCATTGGGTAGCCGCTGGCGTGCTGCAAATCGGCGGGATAAAGGCGCGTGCTGATCAGGATGCGTGAAGCGTTCACGCCTGCCAGCTTTCGCAAGAATGCGCCAGCACGCGGATCAG
This sequence comes from Anaerolineae bacterium, assembly GCA_034432555.1. Taxonomy (GTDB): domain Bacteria; phylum Chloroflexota; class Anaerolineae; order Aggregatilineales; family UBA2796; genus CP2-2F. The sequence goes on along the minus strand of DAOUBW010000013.1, from coordinate 29,316 downwards.
CCGTTTTACGCAGTCGGTTGGGCGTGAAGATAGTGCCTTGCGCCTCTTTGGGAATGCCAAGCGCGCCTGCCACGACGTTCGCCGTCTCCTCATCCAGCGAGTCATCGTCCATGCGTGCGGCGTCCATGCGTGCATAGGCGATCAGGATGCGCTCTAAGCCGTCCAGCGTGATTAGGTATGGTTCACGATCTAGGACTTCGAGGAGTTCGCGCTCGCGCTCAGCGGCGCTGATCTCACGGATTTCGTCCTCTGGTGAGTCTGTGACGTAGGCAAGCGCACGGATCACAAAGTTTTCAAAGTAGGCGTCGCTCTCGTAAAAGCTCCACCACAGCCGCCCGCTGAAGTCGCTGAGCGTTGGCGCAATCTCGCTAAACCAATGCCAGGTCATAGCGCTTTTGCCCATACCGCCAATGGCGACCACATTCATCAGGCGCACTTTATGATTGGTCTCGGTCACCCAATCTGAGAGGACTTCGAGCTGTATGCGCCGACCGATCATCTGGCTTGAGGGCAACAGTGTGTAGGGATGGGCGATGTAGACCTCTGGTGGCGTTGGAATGGCGCCAACGTAATGCAGCGACTCCAGCTTGAGATCACGCAGGGTTGCCAGGCGGTTCACCAAAGCGGCGCGCAGGTCAGCTGCTTCGCGGAAGGCGATTGCGTCAGGCGCAGCGCGCAGTGCGGTCAGCGCCTCACTTTCGGGCAGTCCCTCACGCAAAAAGATCAGGCAGGGCGTGTTGCGGGCAGCGGCACGGCTGTATTCTGCGGCGGTTTCGGGTGTGGGCGGTTCGGGGTAAATGCCGATGAACAAGCCGGCATCATCAATTTGGCGTGGTGCATTCGGCTCGGCAAGCTGCGGCGCGATGTTCATGCGCTGGCAGGCATCCAGGGCGTGGCGCAGCAGGTCGGGTGCGGCGCGCACCGCAGAGCCGATCAGGGCATAGGCGCGGGTGTCTTTCCGATCAAATCGCATAGGTTGAGCAGTCCTATCTTGGGTAGGCGCTCTACCACGGGCGAACGCGCCTGTGGCAGAGCAGAAAAGGTGTTCAGCTTAAACGTTGATCATGTGTCCTTCAAGACCGTGCGCGGCTTCCATGATCGCCTCGCTGAGAGTGGGGTGCGCGTGGACGTTGCGGGCAATCTCGGCGGGCGTGAGTTCCCAAAGCTGGGCGAGAGTGAGTTCGGGCAGCAGCTCAGTCACGTTGGGTCCGATCAGGTGTGCGCCCAGAATCTCGCCATAGCGGGCGTCACTGATAATCTTGATGAAGCCGGCGTAATCGCCCAAGCCAAGCGCCTTGCCATTCGCCTGCCATGGGAATTTGGCAACCTTGACCTCATAGCCTTTTTCGCGTGCCTGCTTTTCGGTATAGCCAAAGCTGGCAACCTGCGGATTGCAGTAGGTGGCACGCGGCATCATGATGTAGTTCAGCGGCATGGTCTCTGCGCCTGCCATTTTCTCGGCAGCGATGATGCCTTGTGCGCTGGCAACGTGCGCCAATTGCAGTTTGCCGGTTGCATCGCCAATGGCGTAGACGCCTTGTACACTGGTTTGCATGAAGTCGTCCACCTCGATCCAACCGCGTGAGTCGAGCTTGACGCCGGTTGCCTCTAAGCCATAGCCTGTGCGCGGCTTCCAGCCAACTGCCTGCAAGACCATCTCAGCGCGCAGCGTTTGCGTTTGCCCATCAATGCTCAGGGTGACCGTCGCCGCGTCGGCATCTTCGGTGATGCGCTCGACCTTAGCGTTGGTCAGCACCTTCACACCCATACGCGTATACTGCTTTTTGAGTTCTTCGGAGACTTCCTCATCTTCCAAGGGCAGCATGGTAGGCATGTATTCTACCATCGTCACCTCAGTGCCGTAGTTGTGCATCACGTAGGCAAATTCCGTGCCGATGGCGCCTGCACCGACGATGATCACGCTGCGCGGCAGCTTGTCATCCATGATGAACTCTAGGTAGGTGCGGACACGGTTGCCGATCTGCGTGTTCGGGAGAAGGCGCACTTCGGAGCCAACGGCGATAATCACATTTTTGGCATTGAGCGTCTCAGTTTTGCCATCGTTGAGGGTCACTTGCAGCGTTTTGGGCGCGGTGAACGTTCCCCAGCCGTCGTAGGTGTCAATCTTATTCTTCTTCATCAAGCCCTGCACGCCCTTTACCAAGCGGTTGCTAGTTTGGCGGCTGCGCTTGAAGGCAACGCTGTAATCCAGTTCGACCTCGCCTTGCATCTTAAACCCAAACTCGGCGGCGCGGTGCTTGACGATGTGCGCCAGTTCGGCATTGTGAAGCAGCGCTTTAGAGGGAATGCACCCTACATTCAGGCAGACTCCGCCCCACCATTGTTTTTCAACGACAGCCGTCTTGAGTCCGAGTTGAGAGGCGCGAATGGCGGCAACGTAGCCACCGGGTCCTGCGCCCAGCACTACGAGATCGTATTCTTTTGCCATGCTGAGAATCTCCGATTGCGGATATAACAATTAAGGGCAATTGTAGCTTGTGCATGGCGAAAGGGCTAGGGCGCACTGTCTCAGGCACGCCCTGCCGATAGGATTACTGTCCGCGGCTGGCGCGCACGGTCAGGCTATAGTTGAGGGGTGTCACCGTTTCTAGGATGCTGGCAAAGTCAAAAGGTTTAGGCGAGATGGTCACCAGATATTCGACGTTGGCTTCAAGCACTAGGCGCAAGCGCGCATCTTGCATGGCACGCCCTGAGACGGCTGCCACTTCACGCGGAAAACCTAGCGTGAAATCCTCAATGCGTAGTTCAGGGCTGAAAGTGCCTTCCACGCGCTGATAGTCAAGTTCTATTGTAAGTGGTTGTGGGCTAAAAATGCGGTAGAAATGAAAGCCTTCTGACTCGATTATACCGGTCACTTGAACGCCGGGCAGCAGGTTTTCGGTCTTTTGGAGCAGCAAGGAGAATTCGCCGGCGCTATCGCCGGTCAGGGTAATCGTGTAGGTGTCATCAGCAGGTAGCTCTGCCAACAGGACAGGTTTTAGGCGCTCTTTGTTGTAGACCTTGCCGAGTGCTTCTCCGCTACTGTTGGTCAGTTTGATCTCAAATGCCAATGTGGAAAAAACGGCGGTACCTAGGGGAAAGATGTAGATGATATCTTGCGCGCTGCCTGTGAAGGTAAAGCGCAGATCGCCAGCTCTGGTAAAATCGCCGTTGACAGGTTCGCCGTAGGCAATTGGCGTGGCTTCTTGTGCGCTTGCCGCTGGCATTTGCCCCAAAAGCGCTATGCCTAAGCACAGCAGGACACCCCAGCTCACGATTTTTCTAAACATACAAGCCTCCGTTTTGGCGTATAGGCGCGCTTATTATTGCGCTAGAAGGGCGGGTTTGCAAAATTTAGGATTGACAAGCCATTGGTGCAGGCTATAATACGAGTCAGTTTGGCTCCGTAGCTCAATTGGCAGAGCAGTTGACTCTTAATCAATTGGTTAGAGGTTCGAGTCCTCTCGGAGTCACTATTCATCAGGATAAACGCCCTTTCGCTATCTCTGACAAAGCCCCGACATAAAGTCAATTGGCTAAGAAAGGCAAAAAAGCGCCTAGCGGTACGTGCTAGGCGCTTATGTTTGTCAGGTTACTCGGAAAGGTCGTTACCGTTGCGGATTTGCTCACGTGCAAACATATGCCGTAGGCTGTGCGGATTCAAGCGCTTCAGCAACTGCACCAGCCCCGAACAGGTCAAGGGTGTGTGGTGGGCGTGAAGATTTGATGCAAACAGCGCTGCGGCACGCCCAAAAAACCCTGCAAAGCGCACTGCCGTAACATGACATTCATCACTCCCCTTATCCCGCACAATGTGCCAAACTTCGGTAAAGGATGTGCGCTTATGCTCAAGAAAACGCTATTCAGCATACTGTTCCTGCTCGTTGGCTGCGCCACCGCACCGGAGCGCGAGGCTATTCAGCTTTCGGCGCTGCACCCATTGCCCGCACAGGCAGATGCTGCCATGCTGCCCTTGCGCGTTTCCGTGGCAGCCGTTGTCTCACCCAAAGGCACTGCCGAAAGCTACCAACCCCTGCTCGATTACCTCAGCGCACGCTTAGCGCGCACGGTTGAGCTAGTGCAGCGCCGCACCTATGCCGAAACCAACGATCTGGTAGAAGCAGGTTTCGTGGATGTAGCGTTTGTTTGCACCAGTGCCTACCTAGATGGTGCTGCCAAGTTCGGCATGGAATTGCTTGCCGCACCACAAGTTAACGGTGAGACGGTCTATCATTCGCTGCTGCTGGTGCCTGCCGAGAGCGATGCACAGAGCATGGCTGATTTACGTGGCAAACGGTTCGCTTTTACTGATCCTATCTCGAACACTGGGCGCGTGTATCCCACTTACCTTGTGCAGCAGCTTGGCAGCACGCCCGAGCAGTTCTTTAGCACAGTCTTTTACACCTACAACCACGACGATGCCATCCGCGCTGTGGCAGAACACCTTGCCGACGGCGCCGCAGTCGATAGCCTTGTCTATGAATTCGCCCTTGTGCGCGATCGGAGTTTGGCGCAGCGCGTGCGCATCATTCATCGTTCGCCGCCCTTTGGCATCCCGCCAATCGTGATCAGCCCTAAGGCGCGCCCGCAGCTCAAGGCAACTTTGCAAGAATTGCTTTATGATATGGTGAACGACCCTGAAGGGCGTCAAGCCCTTGCAGCACTTGGTGTAGAGCGTTTCGTGCCAATTAACGACGACGCCTACGACTCTGCCCGTCGCCTGTTTCGAGAAGTGCGAGTCTTAGCACCATGAGCAGCTTCCCACGTCCTCAGTATCTAATTTTGGTAGATCGCCTCTGGGCAGTTTTCGGCGCGGTCAGCATTCGCACTAAAATTCTGGGCATCCTGCTGGGCTTGGCGCTGCTGTTTGGCTTAACAATCACTGTGCAGGTGCGCGCCACACTCACACAGGCGCTCGAAGTGCAGCTTGAGGAACAGGCAATCTCGGTCGGGCGCGATTTGGCAGCACGGGCGACCGATCTGCTGCTCATCAACAACCTATACGCCTTACACGAATTGCTGCGGGATACGCAGGCGAACAACGCCAATGTGCGCTATGCCTTCATCCTCAGCCCACAAAACGCTGTTGTGGTACATACCTTTGGCGAAGGCTTCCCGTTGAATTTGCAGACGGCAAACACAGCCAGCACTACCGACCACCATCAAACGCGGCTCTTAGAGACAGACGAAGGGCTGATCTGGGATGTGGCAGTCCCGATTTTTAACGGACAGGCTGGCACAGCACGGGTCGGGCTTTCAGAGGTGCGGCTGCGCTACACGGTGGATAACATCACCAGCCAACTGTTGATCACAACGGTGCTGATCTCGGTGATTGGCATCAGTGCGGCTGCCTTTCTAACATGGGCGCTCACCCGCCCGATCTTGCAGCTTGCTCGCGCTGCCCAAACCGTTGAGCGCGGCGATTTCAGCCCGCGCATTCCGCGTTGGGCAAATGATGAACTCGGCGAATTGGCAGATGCCTTCAACGCGATGACCGCTGCCCTTGCTCGCGCCGCCCAAGACCGCGCCGCCCAAGATGAACTGCGCGCTCAGTATGTTGGTGGCATCATCGCCGCCCAAGAGGAAGAACGTAAGCGCATCGCCCGCGAACTGCACGATAGCACCAGTCAGGCGCTTTCCTCGCTGCTGCTTGGGCTGCGTGCGCTGAGTGCTGCCCCTGAAACTGTGGCACAGCGCGCCGAAGACCTGCGCGAAATTGCCGCACATACCCTTGATGAAGTGCATACGCTGGCATTGCAGTTGCGCCCAAGCGTGCTGGATGATCTCGGCTTGGCGGCTGCCCTAGAGCGCCATGTGAACGACTGCCGCCGCCGCACTGCCCTGCACATTGACCTTGCCCTGACAGGCTTTGAGCAAGGGCGTTTGCCCGCACAGATTGAAACAGCGCTCTACCGCATTGTGCAGGAATCGCTGACCAATATCATCCGCCATGCCCAAGCCCAAACCGCCAGCATCTTCATCGAACGGCGCGATCAGAGCGTGCGCGCTATCATTGAAGATGATGGCATCGGCTTTGACCCTAAACGCGCCGCCCAAAAAGAAGGGCATCTGGGCTTGTATGGCATTCGTGAACGGGCGGAACTGCTCGGCGGTCGGCTCACAATCGAGTCTTCACCACAGGCAGGCAGCAGCCTATTTGTGGAGATTCCGCTAGACGGGAAAGGAAAATCGGCATGGCTAACACCAAAATTCTGCTCGCCGACGACCACGCCATTCTACGCGCCGGACTGCGCCTCGTGCTTGGCGCACAGCCCGACTTAGTGGTTGTGGGTGAGGCAAGCAGCGGCGCAGAGGCACTGGCACTGGCAGAGCAAACACAACCCGACTTGATCCTGCTCGATCTCTCCATGCCTTCTTTGGGCGGCTTGGAAACGCTGCCGCTGCTGCGAAAAATGCTGCCCGATTGCCGAATTTTGGTGCTGACCATGCACGATGATGAGGGCTATTTGCGGCAGGCATTACGCAGCGGCGCCGCTGGCTATGTGCTAAAAAAAGCAGTGGATAGCGAGTTGATTTCAGCGGTGCGCGCCGTGCTGCGCGGCGAGATTTACGTCCATCCTGCCATGACGCGCCTGCTGTTAGAGGATGTTTTGCCGCCTGCCAGCACGCCTGACTCCGATCCGTGGGCAGCCCTAAGCGACCGTGAGCGCGAGGTGCTGATCCTTGTTGCACGCGGCTACACTTCCGTCGAGATTGCTGAGCGCCTGACCCTTAGCCCCAAAACTGTCGAGACCTATCGTGGGCGTGGCATGGAAAAGCTGAACTTGCGTTCGCGGGCAGCTTTGGTGCAGTTTGCCCTTGCCCACAATCTGCTCAACAACTCCTAAAAGCCTGTCAGGAAAAACCTGACACACCTCACGCCACAATAAGGGCTTTTACCGCTGAATAGGGAAGCGCCTTTCCGCTACAGTTAGGCTACTTCAAAAGATAGTCGCCCTCGACATCTTGTCGAGATGAGGAAGGGCTATATGACCGAACAAGAAAAGCTTACACCACAGCCAACCGCCACCAGCGAAGTAAGCCGCCGTAAATTTTTGGGCGCGCTTGCTACAGCTGGCGGTGCTGCTTTGGCGGTTGCCGCGCTCGATCAGTTTGCGGCAAACCCACAGGCTGCACTTGCTGCTTACGAGGAACAGATTGTACAAGGCACCTTGAATCAGGGGCAGAGCAGCGCTGACCTAAAGGCGCTTGACGTGCTGGAGCGGATGCGCCTTGAGTTGCTGCGCGCCTTGCAAAAGCAGCCCAGCGAGCGCCGCTGGGTGATGGTCATTGATCTGCGGAAATGCATTGGCTGCCATGCCTGCACCATTGGCTGCGTGGCAGAAAACAAGCTGCCGCCCGGCGTTGTTTACCGCCCGGTGATCGAAGAAGAATACGGCACCTATCCGAATGTGGCGCGCCGCTTCATTCCGCGCCCCTGTATGCAGTGTGAAAATCCGCCGTGCGTGCCAGTTTGCCCAGTGCGCGCCACCTTCACAAATGCGGAAGGCATTGTGGAGATGGATTACGAGCGCTGCATTGGCTGCCGTTACTGCTTAACTGCCTGCCCATATTCGGCGCGTGTTTCCGATTTTGGCTTCACCTATACCGAAGAAATCCCTGTGATTCAGGGCTTGGTTGGCACAGAAGCTGCCGATGACTACGAGCGCGCACCCAATTTTGAATATGGCAAGCAGTATGCGCGCCAAGGGCGCAACTCGCCCGTTGGCAACGCCCGCAAATGCCACTTCTGCCAGCACCGCATTTTGGAAGGCGTGCTGCCGGCGTGCGTCACAACCTGTATTGGGCGCGCCACGCTCTTTGGCGATGCGAACGATCCCGAAAGCCTCGTTGCAGAGCTGATCGCCAGCCCGAACGTCCTACGCCTGCGCGAAGAACTCGGCACCGAGCCGCGCGTTTACTACCTGAAATAGGAGGCACTCATGGCACAGATGGTTTCTACTCCTGAAAAGCGCCCGCGTTTTACGCTGCGCCTGACAGATTTAATTTGGATCGTGGGTGCAATCGCCCTGCTGATCGGTTCAGTGGGCATGTTGGATCGGCTGCGTTTTGGCTTAGCGCCAGCAGCCATCGGCAGCTACGTGCCGTGGGGCTTGTGGGTTGGCTTCTACGATTATCTGGTTTGGCTAGAAGTCGGCAGCTTAATGCTCTTTTCGGGTATGGTCTACCTTGCCAACGACCACACACTGGCAAAGATTAAACCCTTAGTCTTGTTCACGGGCTTTGTGGTGCTGCTGATGGCGCTCATCCTTGTCGCTATGGACTTAGGGCATTTCGAGCGCTTCTGGCACGTCTACATTTACGCGGACTTTGGCTCAATGATCACATGGATGGTCTGGCTGCACACCGCCTATTTGATCCTACTTGCTACAGAGCTGTTTCTCGCACTGCGCGGCACGGCAAAAGGGTTGCTGAGGGTGTTGGGTCTCCTGAGCTTACCACTGGGCTTGATGCTGATTTTGGTCAGCGGCTCAATCTTCGGTGTGGTGGCAGCCCGCCCGCTTTGGAACACCTCCAACTTGCCGCTAATGTTCTTCATCTCAGCCTTAGCGGCTGGTGCCAGCTTGCTGCTGCTGTTGGTGGTTGTTTTCTGGGCGGATAAGAAATCTGATGAATACACACGCCTGACGCAGCGTTTGGCACAGATCGCCGGCTGGCTGATGCTAGGCGGCACGTTTGTTGCCGGTGTGCTTGCCTTCACCATCCTCTATCAAGGCGGCGGAAATCCACAGCGGGCAGCGGCGCTTCAGCTTATCCTCACCGGTCCCTTCTGGTGGAGCTTCTGGATCATGCACATTCTGCTAGGCGTGATCGTGCCTGTGGCAATTTACTTCCTGTTCTACAAAAGCCGCTGGCTGCTGATCATCGGCGCAGCGTTGAGCGTAATTACCTTCGTCGCGGTCACCTTGAACATTGTCATTCCCGTTTTGGCAACACCAGAGCTAGAAGGCTTGGCAGAGGCATATCATCACCAAAAGCTGACCTTGAACTATGTGCCAAACGTCAATGAATGGCTAATTATCATCTTCGTCTTTGGCTTTGGCGGCTTGCTCTATGGGCTAGGGCTGCGCTTCCTGCCTGTTTTGTCCAAGCGCGCACAGGAATAGAGAGGGACTGTATCATGAGCGATAAACCACTTTTACCCGAACAGGAGCAGCCAGAGTCCTGCACGCTTTCACGGCGCGACTTTCTGAAGCTGAGCGCGGCAACCGGCGGCGCTGCCGCCCTGCTGAGCAGCCTGCCCGCCTTTGGTCGTTTGCTGGCTGCCCAAGACGGTGCTGTGGCAAGTACTTCGCCGCTTTCCGCCCCAGAGCGCCAGATTTATTCAGTTTGCTTGCAGTGCAACACCGGCTGCGGTATCAAGGTGAAGGTTTGGGAAGGCGTTGCCTCAAAGATTGAGGGCAACCCGTACAACCCTTGGACAATGCACCCACACATTCCCTACAGCACGCCCGCTGCCGAAGCAGGCACGATTGAAGGCGCACTCTGCCCAAAGGGACAAGCAGGCTTGCAATCTGCCTACGATCCCTACCGCATCATCGGCGTCTTGAAGCGCCGTCCCGGCACCAAGCGCGGCGAAGGGCAGTGGGTGACCATTCCCTTTGCACAGGCACTGGATGAAATCATTGAAGGCGGCGATTTGTTCGGTGAAGGGCAAGTTGAGGGCTTCAAAGATGTGTACGCCCTGCGCGATGCCAAAGTCGCCAAAGCCATGTCTGATTTTGTCAAGAAGATTGTGGACGAAAAAGATGCCGAGAAGAAACAAGCGCTTGTCGAAGAGTTCAAGACCACCTTCGCGGCTGACCTCGATAAGCTGATTGATCCTGATCATCCTGATCTCGGTCCAAAGAACAATCAGTTTGCCTTCATCTGGGGACGCCTAAAGAACGGGCGCGGCGATCTGGTGCAGCGCTTTGTCAAAGGTGGCATGGGGTCTAACAATGCCAACGGGCATACCACCGTCTGCCAAGGCAGCCTGTATTTTGCCGGCAAGGCGATGAGCGAACAGTGGGATGGCAGCAAGTTCAGCGGTGGACAGAAATTCTACTGGCAGGCAGACCTCAAAAGCAGCAAGTTTGTGATCTTCGTTGGCGCCAATATGTTTGAGGCGAACTACGGTCCACCGCTGCGCGTGGCGCCGCTGACCGAAGGCGCTGTGGATCGCGGTTTGCGCTATGCGGTGGTTGATCCGCGCTTCTCGAAGGTTGCTTCCAAAGCCTGGAAGTGGATACCCATCAAGCCCGGTGAAGACTCCGCGCTTGGCTTGGGCATGATGCGCTGGATATTCGAGAATGAGCGCGTCAACAAGCGCTTCCTGAGCGCTGCCAACAAAGCAGCCGCCAACGCTAACGGTGAGACCACTTGGACGGATAGCGTTTGGCTTGTTCACGTGAAAAACGGCACGCCGGGCAAGTTGGTGCGCGGCTTGGAACTCGGCTTGGTGAGCAAGGAAACCGAGCAGGATAAGGACGGCAAGGATGTAACGGTCTATGTGACCGAAGAGGGTACCAAGTTCACCTTTGATCCATTCGTGGCATTGGTGGATGGCACGCCAACACCTGTTGATCCAAACAGCACCGAACTGCCTGTTGTTGGCGATCTGTTCGTGGATACAACCCTGCAAAACGCAGCAGGCGAGATAATCACCGTCAAGAGCGGCTTGCAGATCATCCGTGAGGCAGCCGCCGAGAAAACAATCGAAGAATGGGCAGCCATCGCAGACATCAAGGCGAGCGATATTATCGAATTGGCGCGTGAGTTCACCAGCTATGGCACGCAAGCAGTCATTGATATTCATCGCGGTGCCTCACAGCATACCAATGGCTTCTACACCAGCTTCATCTTCTTCACGCTCAATGCCCTGATCGGGAACTACGATCACAAAGGTGGCATGAGCAAAGCAACCACCTATGATCGGCTTGGCAGCCGCGCCAAAGGTCCGTTTGAGCTAGGCAAAATGAATAACGGCGCCAATGTGCCGTTCGGCTTGGATATCCTGCGGACGACGGTCAGCTATGAGCGCTCCACCATCTTCAATGGCTATCCCGCCAAGCGTCCATGGTTCCCGCTGGCAACCGACATCTATCAGGAAGACCTGCCCTCTATTGGCGACGCCTATCCCTATCCCGTCAAGATCGCCATGTTCTACATGAGCGCGATTAACTACGCACTGCCTGCCGCCCACAAAATGACCGAAGTGCTGGCTGATCCGAAGAAGCTGCCGCTCATCATCACCTCAGACATCTTGGTTGGCGAAACCTCGATGTACGCCGATTACATCTTCCCCGACCTCAGCTATCTGGAGCGTTGGGAATTTCACGGCTCGCATCCATCGGTTACCTATAAGGTCGAAAACGTCCGCAACCCTACCATTTCTATTCCCGGCTGGCAGATGGTGACGGTCTTTGGGCAAGAGATACCGCTTTCGTTCGAGGCGCTGCTGCTCGGTATTGCCGAACGCCTAGCGCTGCCCGGCTTCGGACCGAACGGCTTCGGTGAAGGCGTGCCGTACATCTATCCAGAAGATTACTACCTGCGGATGGTGGCAAACCTTGCCTATGGCGAGAAAGAAGATGGCAGCGACGGCGTGCCAGAGGCAGATGACCGCGAAGTTGAGATTTTCCTTGCGGCACGCGCACACCTGCCAAAGCAGGTCTTTGATGCGGCGCGCTGGAAGGCAATTCTGGGCAATGATGAGAAGCTCTGGCGGCAGACGATCTACGTCATGAACCGTGGCGGACGCTGGCAAGGTGAAGGCAAAGACTACAAGGGCGATATGCTGGCAAATCCATACGCCAAGCAGATCAACCTCTACCAAGAGAAAACGGCGACCACCATCAACAGCATGACGGGCAAGCCGTTCATCGGCTATCCGCTGTATGTGGCGCCCCACTTGTCCAGCACTGGTGAGCCGATTGAGGACGGTGACGACTACGGCTTCACGCTGATCACCTACAAAGAGATAACGATGACCAAAGCGCGCACCATCTCGAACTACTGGCTGCTCTCAGTGATGCCAGAGAATACCTTGATCATGAGTGCGACCGATGCAGCGCGGCTTGGCTTGCGTCACGGCGAAATGGTCAGAATCAGCTCTGCCAGCAATCCACGTGGCGTTTGGGACTTGCAAAACGGCTCAGAAGTGCCGATGGTTGGCAAGCTGAAGGTGGTGCAGGGAATGCGTCCGGGCGTGGTTGCCTTCGGCTTAGGCTGGGGACACTGGGCAAGCGGCGCACGCGACATCGTGATTGATGGACGAACCGTCAAGGGCGATGTGCGCCGTCAGGCGGGTTTCCATGCCAACGCTGCTATGCGGACTGACCCTGTGCTGCAAAACGTCACGCTGACCGATTTGGCGGGCGGCAGCGCCGTATTCTATAGCACCAAAGTGAAAATTGAACGCGCCTAACCAGTCTTAGTAAAAAGTGGGCAGATCAAAATGATTTTGATCTGCCCATCACTGAGGAAGGAATATCTGACCATGCCTGACCTACAAACTCTGCTCGACCAATCGGCAGCACTGCATAATCACTTGTGTCCGCGCCAAGTGTTAGGCGTTCAGATGGGCATCTATGCTGGTGAACTGCTCGGCTTGGTGCTGCCGCAAGAGAATAAGCGGCTCTACGCCCTGATCGAGACTGATGGCTGCTTTGCCGATGGTGTGGCAGTTGCCAGCGGCTGTTGGTTAGGTCACCGCACCATGCGCCTGCTGGACTACGGCAAAGTTGCTGCCACCTTCTACGACTCGCAGACCGAACGCGCTCTGCGCCTTGCCCCACGCCCTGAGATTCGCAGCCGTGCCGCCGCGCTATATCCTGAAGCGCGCAGCCGTTGGCACGCACAGCTAGAAGCCTACCAACGCCTGACGCCCGCTGAGTTGTTCACTGTGCAACCCGTTCGCCTGACGTTGGATATGCACGCAATCATCAGCCGTGCTGGTGTGCGTGTAAATTGTGCTGTGTGCGGTGAAGAAATCCTCAATGAGCGCGAGGTGTTGGTGCAGGGTGAGATACGCTGCCGCAGCTGCGCGGGTGAGGGCTACTATGTGGTCGCCTGCACTGAGGCTGCCTACGCCGAGTGATCACGCAAAATAGCGCGTGCGTGCGCCACATCTTCAGGTGTGTTCAGGTTCAGGAAGGCGCGCCCGTGCGGATCGTGCTGCGCCAACACTGATGGCGCAACGAAAACAGCGTCTAGGCGCTCGATGAAGGTGGCAACGCGCCGTTCGCCGCTTGCCAGCATCTCGCCTAGCAGCGTGTGGCAGTCGCGCCGATAAATGGCGTGTAACGGCTCTAGGGCGCTGTGGTTGCGCGTGGTATCCGCCTCAGTGTGGCGCGGCACCAACACTTCATAAGGCGTTGGATGAGCAAGCATCGCCCGCAGCAGGTCAGCATTCAAAAAAGGCATGTCAGCGCCAACCACAAGGCAGTACTCCTGCTGCGCTGCCACCAATCCGCTGTATAAGCCGCCTAGCACACCCACATCAGGCAGACTGTCGCGCACGAGGCGCGCTGGCAAACCTGCCCACGCCTCAGGATCATTCAAGACAACGATCAATTCAGCGCATAAGGGCGCCAACACAGCACAGGTATGTTCAAGCAGCGTTGGTGCAGCTTCACCCCACAAGCGCAGGGTACGCTTATCCTCACCCATGCGGCGGCTGCGCCCGCCTGCTAAGATAATGCCCGAACAGAGAACGTCCTGCATGGTCAAAACACCCGCAGCGCGATTACGCCTGAATATTTTTACTTAAGATAACGCTGTTGGCGGTGGGCGGGCTAGATCCCGCCCGCGCTGAGCAAATCACGGTCAGGTGCGCTTTTCGATGATGAAGGTCGGCGTGATGGAGCCGCCGCCAGCCGTCACGTTGAGCAGTGCCGCCGCCGAAAGGCGCGTTAAGCCACCACTGACTGTCTTCCCATGAAAGATATATGGATCGGCATCTACCAAGCGGTGCGCGATGTGCAGTTTGCCATCTGCCAGCGTTGGATAATCCTCAAAGGCAGCCTCGACGCGCTCTTGCACCACATACGGATCGCGCAGTGCCTGCCGCAGTGTGGCAGACCATTCCTCGTCAGTGGCTTCCCAACCGATGGTGACGCCCTTGCCGCCATATTCATCGTTTGGCTTCAGCACAAGGCGCATTTTATTTTCAGCAATGAATGGCACAAGGTCTATCGGCTGCCCATGAAAGTGGGTGTGCCGTTCGCTGACGCGGCGCGTCCATGGGATGTGCGCTTCAATGGCGGCACGCTCTGCTGCTGTGAACAAGTGGGCGTTCTGCTCATCGCTAAGCAAGGCAAAGCTCGCCTTTTTCGCCATCAGCTTAGCACTGAAGGCATTACACATGCACACGGCGCGTTGCTGCAAAGCCCGCACAATCGGATTGTCCATGCCCATCCGCTGGATCAGCTCGCTGGCAAGCACGCGCTTGTAGATCAGGTCTACGCGGAAATCGCCCACATAGAGGCTGCCGTCACGCAGTTCCATCGCGCGCGGATCGCACAGAATCGCCTCAATACCTGCTTCCGCCATGTAGTCACGGATGATGTGATGCTCGTTGAGCGTCTGCACATCTTGCCAGTCGGCGATGGCAATTTGCGGGCGTTCGGGGCGATCCTTGCCCGACCATTGACGGTATGCCTCTAGCAAGGTTGCCAATAGGCTGCGAACCAATGTAAAGCTGCGAACAGTGTAGTGCTGCTGAAAACGGCGCATTACCTCTAAGGCGAGGAACGATTCGGCAGTTTGATCCACATAGCCCATGCCGGCGGGCGTCTCAGCGTTGTATTCGACGAACTTAAGGCGTCTCGCATCAGGATCGTAGAAAGAATCGAGGCGGGAAGTGTTCCAAGGCGCCGTGTAGCCGATCTCAAGGGTGAACAGGGCTTCCTCATAGGGTTCTAGGTCAAGTTGGGCGCGTAGTTCGGCATCCTGCAAGCAGGCATGGTGCGCCTTGGCAAAGGCAAGCAGCAGCGTTTCTGTCTCGCTGCGAAGGTATTCCCACTGCTGCGGCTGGTAAAAGTGCGGACGCAGCACGTTGCACACAGCGCGCTCACCAAAAAACAGACGGCGGGCGCGCATTTGTGCATTGAGCGTTGCCTGCGCCTCAACCGCTGATTGATCATCCAGCAAGTTGTTATAAAAGGCGATAGCATCGCGCAGCATGGCTAAGTGTTCCGCTTCACTTGGGCGTGGGTGCGCCATGTATAGCGATCCGCCGTCATTGCCTCGCCTTTGGCAAGTGCAATGCATAGGTCTGCCATGTTCTGCACACACCAACGGAAGTTTGGCTCACCGAGCGAGTAAATATCCATATCGGGTGCGCAGTTCATGAAGTCAATGGCGTATGGCACACCGTCTTTGATAGCGAACTCGCAAGTGTTCATATCATAGCCGAGCGCACGGCACAACTTGAGTGAATCTTCCATCAGGCGTGTATACATCTCGGTGGAAAAGCCGTGTTCAGGCGAATAGTAGCGCGTGCGCGGATCGTAGCGCATGACGTGGACGCGCTCTTGCCCAAGCACCATGCAGCGGGCATATTCATCCCACTGGATGAACTCTTGCAGGATCATATTGAGTGTGCCGCTTTGGTTGTAACGCGCAATCAATTCTTCCATGCTGTGGACAACGTAGACATCTTTCCAGCCACCGCCATGAGCATCTTTCAGCACACACGGCATTCCAATATAGCTGATGATCCAATCCCAATCCAGCGGATACATCAGATTCCGCAGGCTTTCTTCATGCACAATGCCCGGCACATAGTCTTTATTGGGTAGCGCAATGGTCTTGGGTGAAGCAACGCCCATCCGCACGGCAAGCGAAGCATCAAAGAACTTATCATCCGCACACCACATAAACGGATCGTTGATGATTTTCACGCCTTGCAGTGCCGCATTTTTTAGGTACGTGCGGTAGTATGGCACCTCATGCGAGATGCGGTCCACAATGACGCGGTAGGGCGTCGGTTCATCCATGCGCGTGCCGCCGAGCTTCACAAACTCTGCGATCACGCCTGCCTCACGGCTGCGGATTTCTTCAATCAGCGCGGGCGGCATAGACCATTCACGCCCAACAAGCAACCCAACTTTTAGCGGCTCTGCCATAACAGCATTCTCCTAAAAAGTGCATCTATAAAAGATGGTTATGATTATAGCACGCACTCAGCAGGCTATGCGGCATAGGCAAAACGCACAAAGGCTTGGTGTGGTTGGCTAAGCAGCAGGGGCAGCTAAGGCACGCAGAAGGGTGGTTTGCAGGCGGATAAACGCCTCATCTTCCTCACGGCGTGGTCGCCTTAGCGCAATTGGCACGTCTGCCACCAAACGCCCCGGACGCGGGCTTAGCACCAAAACGCGATCTGAGAGCAGGGCAGCCTCGCGCACATCGTGGGTGATGAATAACACCGTTGGCTGAAAGTGTTCCCAAACGCTGATCAACCATCTCTGCATCTCGCGGCGCGTCAGGGCATCCAGCGCGCCGAATGGCTCATCCAAAAGCAGCACGGGGCGCTCTAGCAGGAAGGTGCGTAGCAGCGCAGCACGTTGGCGCATTCCGCCCGAAAGCGCGTTCGGAAAGGCATCGGCAAAGCCTGCCAACCCAAAGAGCGGCAGCAAGTCCCGAGCGCGAGCGTGCGCCGCCGTGCGATCTTGCCGCCTGATCTCTGCGCCCAGCGTGACGTTTTGCAGCACGGTGCGCCATGGCATCAGCAAATCGCGCTGTGGCATGTAGCCAACATGCCCTGCTTGCCCGTTGATGCGCTCGCCATTCAGGCGGATTTCGCCCGAATCAGGGGTGATTAAGCCTGCGATCAAGTTGCAAAGCGTGCTTTTGCCGCTACCGCTCTGCCCGATCAGGCTGACGAACTCGCCTTTTGCCACGCCAAAGCTGATCTTAGTGAGCGCCTGCACAGTGTGGCGCTCGCTGATAAACGTTTTGGAGATGTTTTCAAGGCTCAGGTACATAGGCTTGTTAGGCGCTCACTGATGGCAGTTTGCTAAGCAACTGCGCGATCACATCTGCGGCGGTGTAGTGCGTTGTGCCTTCTGGTAAGAAGTTCCGCAAGTTTACCAGATCATCGCCTGAAGTGACGATAGCAGGTTCATGAGAGCCATCCCGATGATGTTGGATATAACCTGTGGCAGAGCCAAGCGCATTGCACAGGCAGACTCGTCCCACCGTATCCTCAGGATCGCCGCCCTTCCGCACATACTGATCAACTGGTTCAGCGGGGCAGCGGAAGTCAACCTCACCATCGCCTTCCTCATAAATGTGGCGCAAATAGCCAATATCGCAAATGCGCTTGCGATCCTCGTAAACAGCCGCATCAGAGAGTGTGCCTTCAAGCTGCACCACTTTGAATGGGAAGCCTGTTGGCGAGACAAACGGGCTGGTTTGCACGCGGACATCACCCGTCAAAACCTGCTGGAGAATGCGCTCTCTGAGTGGGGCTGCCATGCCAGATTCATCGCAGTAGGCGAAGGCAGTGCCAACCTGAATACCTGCCGCGCCAAGCGCCAACGCCTCTACCAGTTTCTCGGCGCTGCCATAGCCGCCACCTAACCAAAACGGCAAGCCAAGTTTACCGAGTTTTTCTAGGTCTACGGTGTCTTTTTCAGTGTAGATCGGCTCGCCCTTCTCATTCAACTGCATCTGACCGCGTGGCGGCGCGTTGTGACCGCCGGCAATCGGCGTCTCGACCACAAAACCATCAATGCGCCCGCTGGTGCGTTTTAAGAGCGCCTGTGCCAGCACAAAGGATGAGATGATCGGTAGGAACATTGGGCGTTTAAGCGCTCCGCTTACTTCGGGGAACAGCGCACGCGGATCGAAGTGGAGCAGGTGATCGCTGTGTGCGTCTATTACATCGAGTCGGTAGCTGGTTGCCTCATGCTGGGTGAACTTATCCAGAATGCCGCCGATTTGTAGCGGAATGCCCGCACCCATCAGCACATAATCCACGCCTGCCAGCATCGCACCATAGAGCGACGCCATCGTGGGCATTTGCACCTTTTCCAGCAGGTTAATGCCAACCGCGTTGGAATGCCCTTCTTTGGCGAGGAACACCTCGATGAAATTGGCGATAACGGTCAGTTCTTCCAAGTCACGAGCGGGCGTCATGCTCCACATGGGCGGGCGGCGGTAAGGCTGCCCTTTGGGAATGCCGCCTTCCACAAAATAGCGCGCTAGGACGCGCTGCGCCGCCGCCTGAAAGGGAAAGTGCGCCAGCGCACGCCGCATATTGCCGCCGCGATCACCTTCTTGCAGCCGTGCCGTCAGCACAATTGCCAAACCCGTGCCAGAGACGACACCAAGCTGCCCTTGCAGCGCGACAGCGCGTGCCAACTTCCAATCTGAAATAGCGACACCCATGCCGCCTTGAATAATTTTGGGGAGAGTCATTCTTGTCTTGTGCCTTTCGCTATTCACGCTATAGGGGAAAACACTGCTTTGCTCAGGGGCGTTGCAGTGACGAATGTCACCTTTTCGGCATGAGTGCGACACTTGACAGCCTGCGGAGAGGCAGCCCGCTGCGCCCGCTAATCTTCGTCGTCTAGCTTCAGCACTGCCATGAATGCCTCTTGCGGCACTTCCACATTGCCGATCATCTTCAGGCGGCGCTTGCCCTTCTTTTGCTTTTCTAGCAGCTTTTTCTTGCGCGTGATGTCGCCGCCGTAGCACTTCGCCAGCACGTCCTTACGGACTGCCTTCACATCGGCGCGGCTGACGATCTTTCCGCCGATGGCGGCTTGCAACGGCACCGCAAACATCTGGCGCGGAATGAGGTCTTTCAGCTTGGAGACAATGCGCTGCCCTTTGTGGTGCGCCTCATCACGGTGGACGATCATGGCAAGCGCATCTACCGGCGTGCCATTGACCAGCACATCCAGCTTCACCAGCTTATCGGGATAGTAGCCGTCAAAGGAATAGTCAAGGCTGGCGTAGCCTTTGGTGGAGGACTTC
This sequence comes from Anaerolineae bacterium, assembly GCA_034432555.1. GTDB lineage: Bacteria > Chloroflexota > Anaerolineae > Aggregatilineales > UBA2796 > CP2-2F. The sequence continues at coordinate 10,326 of DAOUBW010000013.1, read as the reverse complement.
AACCTGTCGTAGAAGTCTACGATTAGCTCGGAGAGCGGCATCAGGTAGGTGACGTTCACCCGCGAACGGTCTACATATTCCATATTTAGGTATTTGCCGCGCCGCTTGGTCACCAAGTCCATAATCGCGCCGATGTAGGTGTCGGGCGTGAAAATGCTGATCTTCATCCACGGTTCGCGCACTTCCTCAATGCTGCTTTCATCAGGCATTTGAGCGGGGCTATCCACAAGGCGCGTCTCGCCGTTTCGCAGTTTCACCTCATATTCCACGCTTGGGGCGGTCACCAAAATATCAAGGTCATATTCGCGCTCTAGGCGTTCCTGCACAATATCCATGTGGAACAAGCCTAAGAAGCCAACACGAAAGCCAAAGTTCAGCGCCTGGGAGTTCTCAGGCTCAAAGACCAGGGAAGCATCGTTAAGTTGCAGCTTGTCCAGCGCGTCGCGCAGGGCGGGATAATCTTCGGCATCCACTGGATAGACGCCCGCAAAGACCATCGGTTTAGCCCGCCGATAGCCGGGCAGCGCCTCCGCAGCGCCATTTAGCTTGGTCGTGATCGTATCGCCGACGCGGCACTCTTGCACGGTCTTGAGTCCGGTGGCAATGTAGCCAACTTCGCCTGCCTCAAGGCGATCTACCTCGCGCATGATCGGTGCAAACACGCCCATTTCCACTGGCTCATAATCAATGCCTGTGGACATCATCCGCAGCGCAGTGCGCCGATTGAGCGCGCCGTTCAGCACGCGCACATAGGCAATCACGCCTTTGTAGCTATCATAATGGCTATCGAAGATGAGCGCTTGCAGCGGCGCAGACCGATCACCTTTAGGCGGTGGCACTCGCTTCACGACTGCCTCTAACACCGCTTGCACGTTATGCCCTGTCTTGGCGCTAACCTGCACCATCTCTGAGGCAGGAATGCCGAGCAAATCTTCAAGGTCTTTGGCAATTTCGTCAGGGCGTGCGGCGGGCAGATCAATTTTGTTGATGACTGGGATGATCTCAAGGTCATTTTCCAGCGCCAAATACAGGTTAGCAAGTGTCTGCGCCTCGATGCCTTGGCTGGCATCCACAACGAGGATCGCACCTTCGCAGGCTTGCAGCGCACGGCTGACCTCATAGGCAAAATCCACGTGCCCGGGCGTATCAATCAGGTTAATCTCGTAGGATTCGCCATCTAGGGCAGTGTAATTCATCCGCACCGCCGACGCCTTAATCGTCACGCCGCGCTCGCGCTCCAAGTCCATGCTGTCTAGCACCTGCGCTTGCATTTCGCGGTCGCTAATGGTGCCCGTGATCTGCAATAGGCGGTCAGCCAGCGTGCTTTTGCCATGATCAATGTGCGCGATGATGCAAAAGTTCCGAATCTTCGCTAATTCCATCTCAAGTCCTTGCTTTAGCGCACCTTGTGGCGGCGCACACCATTTTCTGTCTTGCTTAGATGGCGATCTCGCCATGCCTTACGGTAAATCATAGCATAAGACACTCGGAAGCGGCAGGCTTAACTGCAAATAAGACGCACCCGCTGGGACGAGGACGGGCTAGGTAGAACGTTTTGCGCTGCTGCCGCCGCCGATCTATACTTAAGGCGTCTTTATCAGCTTGCTATGATTGGGAGTGTGTGCCATTCGCTACCTAATGCTCTTTATTGTGGTTGCCTTTATCTTGGCAGCCTGCGGCGCAGATCGCCCTGCGGCAACACCACTGCCCACGCCCACACGAACGCCTACACCGCTTTCGCAGCCGCTGCCGACTGTTGCCACGACCGTGCCGCTCGGCGCGGAGTCGCGTCCGTTTCCGTTAGTCATCGTCTCGGACGACCTAAACGCCGATGGTAGCGCCCTAGAGCAGGCATTGCGCGCTGAGACGGGCTTCAGCTTCCGTGTGGAGTTCTACACGAACGGCGCACAAGCACTCGCTGTGCTGTGTGCGGATTTGCCAGCGATTGGCATCTTGGATAGCTGGACGCTGTTGGCAGCGCAAGCACGCGGCTGCGGGCTACCTTTGCTCTTCGTGGAACAGGCAGAAGGCACGCGCCGCATCACAGGCACCAGCAGCCAGATTCTTGCGGCAACAGGCAGTGGCATCGGCGCCGTCGGCAACTTTGCCAGCCGCGATTTCTGCCGTGTGAACGATGGCGGCCTGGCAGATTGGATTTTGCCTGTGCTTGCCATGCGTAGCAGCGGCTTTGATCCGTTCCTCAGCTTCCGCAATGTGCGCCGCTTGCCGGATGTGCCTTCTATGCTGCGCGCCGTGGCGCTCAACGAATGCATCGGCGCCATCGAGGCTGGCACGCTTAGCCGCTACCGTGTGGAAGGCTTGAATTTGCAGCAGGCACTCCGCGTGGTGCTGACCACACCGGAAGTACCCCTTGGCGGCTTGGTCGTCTCGCCGCTGATGCCTGCCAGCCTGAGCGCACAGGTGCGCCAAGTCTTTGTTGAGGATCGGGCAGCCTGGCGCGATGCAGCCAGTGCGAACGCCTTTGTGCCTGCCGATCCAACGCGGGTGAACGCCTTGGATACGCTGCTGCGGCTCGCCGCCCTTGACCTGCTGACTGCCAGCCGATAGCGCACTGCATGGCTACCGAATCATCGCTGCTCTTGCCGTCCCAGTTGGCGGTCATCATCGTCACGTGGAATGTGCGCGATCTGGTGCTAGAGTCGCTGCGGACACTGACGGCTGATTTAGCTGATAGTGGCTTGGACTGGGGCATTTGGGTAGTGGATAACGCTTCCAGCGATGGCACACCAGAGGCGATCCGCGCCGCTGCCTTCGACGGCGTGCGCCTGATCGAAAGTGGGGCGAATCTGGGCTTTGGCGCAGGCAACAACCTTGCCCTGCGCGCCCTTGGCTTTAGCGATTCGCCCACCAAGCGGGCGCCGAACACGCCGCGTGCGGTCTTTCTGCTCAATCCCGATACCCTGGTGCATTCGGGTGCGGTCAGTACACTCTACAGTGCTTTATTTAGCTTGCCCTACGCGGGCTTGGTTGGCGCACGGCTCACTTACGAAGATGGCACGCTGCAACACAGCGGCTTCCGCTTTCCCGGTCTAACGCAAATTGCTCTCGACTTGCTGCCGCTGCCGACGGCGCTGCACGGCAGGCTCTACGAAAGCGCCCTTAATGGGCGTTATCCGCGCCGCCGCTATGCGCCTGATCAGCCGCCTTTCACAGTGGAGCATACGCTTGGGGCAGCCATGATGCTGCGCCGAGAGGCAATCGCAACAGCGGGACTTTTTGATGAGAGCTACTTCATGTATGCTGAAGAAGTGGACTGGAGTATGCGGATTCGGCGCGCCGGCTGGGAAATCTACCTTGTGCCAAGCGCGCACATCACACACCTTGAAGGGCGCAGCGCGCGCCAAGCACGCGCACAGAGCATTGTGAACCTGTGGCGCAGTCGCCTACATTTTTACCGCAAATTCTATACACCGTTGCGCGCTATTCTGGCAACCTGGCTCGTTCGGCTGGGAATGCGCTTTCAGGTTGGCAAGGTGCAGCGTAGGGCAGCGCGTGGCGAGCTTTCCGCTGCCGAACGCGATGCGCTGATCGGTGCTTACCATGAAGTGATGCGCCTATGAACGAATTGATCGCCGTCATTTTGACGAAGAACGAGCAAGCGCATATCGTTGCTTGCATTGAGTCTGTGCGTTGGGCAGACGCTGTCGTGGTCTTTGACTCGTTCAGCACCGATCAGACGCTCAGCCTTGCCGAAGGCAGCGGCGCACAAGTCATCCAGCACACCTTCGTCAACTACAGCCAACAGCGCGAGGCTGCCTTGCGTGCGCTGGACTCGCAGACGGAATGGCTGCTGTTCATTGACGCTGACGAGCGCTCTAGCGCGGATCAGGCAGCCGAAATTCGCGCAGCCATCGCCCAAACGACGTGCAATGGCTTCTGGATTCCGCGCCACAACTATATCTTTGGCAAGCTAACACGCGGTGCGGGCTGGTATCCTGATCATCAACTGCGCCTGCTGCGCACCAAGCGTGCGCGCTACGACCTGACGCGGGATGTGCATGAGTTAGCCATTGTGGAAGGTGAAGCGTGCTATTTGAACGTGCCGTTTGTGCATTATAACTACCGCGATGTGGCGCAGTTCTATGCCAAACAGGGGCGCTACACTGCTTACGCCGCCCAAGAACTTTTTAAGCAAGGCGTGCGCGTCAAGCCGCAGAACTACCTTTTGCAGCCGCTGCGCCATTTTTGGTGGCGCTGCATGACACTGAAAGGCTACCGCGATGGCTGGCACGGGCTGCGGCTCTCGCTGATCATGGCATACTACGAGTGGCGAAAATACGTGATTTTAGAGCGTTTGTGGCGCGCTCAGCGGCTCAGCCGCGCTGAATGATCTCGACTAGGGCGTGCAAGCCGCCCGCCACAAGGCTGTGTCCGCCCAGCACAATCGGGATGGGCGCGGTGGCAGCCGCAAAGGTGAAGGCGCGCAGCCACTCGTCCGCCACTGCCCAATGCCACAGCAAATCCGAGGCGTAGCGATCTGCGGCACTTGGCGTGAAGCCGCGTGCCGCAAACAGTACGCGTGTGTCAAACAGCACAGCGTCCGCCATTTCGGCAAGGCGGGCAAAAAAGCCTTCCATACCGAGCACTTCCAGCATCGGCAGCAGCATCGAGCGCACTTCGCCACGCGCTTCACGCTCGCTGGCAACCATGCCGCGTTCTTCGGCAATCACACGAGTCCAGACGCGGCAAACGCGGTTGAGCGCGCCCCATGCCGTCGGCGCAACGCGCCCGATTAGGGCGACGGTCTTTGCCTCTTGGCGCAGCACATCCAGCACCGCCTCAATGGGAATAGAGGTCAGGCGCACGTCTTCAAGGGCAGCGCGCAGGTTTGGCAGCAGATCGGGGTGCTGGGCAAGCAACGCAAGATCGGTAGGCGTATCAATATCAAAGCCAGTGGCAGGGCGCAGTGTGGAGAGGGCGCGCACCTCGTAGCCGCCGCTCTCGCGCAATGCCCATGCCACGCTGTTATCACGGCGCTGATCGGCAAGGATGGGCAAGGCGTGCGCGGTGCGCGTGAAGCCGATCCAATCACTGCTGTGCAGGTTATTGGTCAGGGCAAGGCGCGCGGGCAAATTGGAGGTGCCCGGCGTGGCTGCCTGTGTCACAATGCCGATGATCGTCTCCATCAGGGTTGAATCAAGCAGCGGCGTGCTACCACCACCAAAATAAAGGGCGGGATCGTAGCGGTAGGAATCGATCAAAGCGGCGAGGCGCTGCCCGAAATGGAAAGGCGCATCGGGCAGATCGTCGGCACGGATTAGGCTTTCGTCATCTGCCAGCCAGTCGGTATGCGGCGCGGCAAGCACAATGCGCTCGACGTTATGAGCGCGCAGCAGTTCAACCAGATCGCGTGTGTTGGCGCGCTGGGCAGCGCTCACAAGCTGCTCTTGTGGCGATTGACCGCCCGCGCCAAGCATGATAACCGCACCGAGACTCGTCATGAGAAGGCCCTACCTCACACGGCACAGCGGCACAAAAGGGGCGGGAATTTTTCCCGCCCGCCCTTCACAGACACTCAAAAAATTACTGCGCGGGCTGTAGCAAACCCAAATCGCCCTGTTTGCGGCGGTACAGCACATTGATGCTGCGCGTATCGGCGTTGAAGAACATGAAGAAATCATGTCCGAGCAGTTCCATCTGATCAATGGCTTCTTCTTCGCTCATTGGCAGCACTTCAATCTGTTTGCGGCGCACAATCTGAGAAGGTGCCTCTTCATCCTCCATGATGCCTTCAGGCATCTCAGCTAGGGCAAATTCAGGCTCTAGCACCTCAAATTTATCGCCAGCGCGGCGGCGGCGTTTGCCCTTATAGCGGCTGATCTGGCGGTACATCTTGTCAATGACTGCATCAATGGCGGCGAAGGCATCCGCTTCGGAGCGTTCTTCAGCGCGCAGGATAGTGCCACGCCGATCCCGCAAGGTAAGCTGTGCAATGCTTTGGTTGCCACTGCGTCGGTGTTCTTCACTGAGTTCAAGGGTCACTTGGGCAATCGAGGGCAGGTAACGGTCAAGGCGTGCCAGTTTCTTTTCGGCATAGCCGCGCAAGCGCTCACCGAGTTCAAAATTTTTTGCGTGTAACTGTAGATTCATGATTTTTTCCTCACACTGGAGATGAAACAACGACGCCTCACGATGCAGATCGTGGTTGAACAGATTATACCACGAGATGACAAGAGATGCGGCAACGGGTAAGTCACAAGGCGATCACAGGTTGCTGTCAAAACGTAGGGAAGGCTTAACCTGAATTCAACAATTGTGCGCTAGAATTCGTTCGGCTTCTTAAAAAAGCCCTGACCGAACGTCTTTTGCACGGAGAATAAGCCTTGTTCAGTTCATTAGGGTCTCATGGGTTGCGGCGATTGCTGATCGTCGCACTGGTATGCGCGGCACTTTTGCCGTTAGCGTTCAATGGGCAGCCAAGCGCACAAGCGGCGGGCAGTGTCTCGCTAACGGTGCTGGATACCGCCTACACACAGGATTTTGATACGCTTGCCACGAGCGGCACCAGCGATCTCACGCCCAACGGGTGGTGGCTGCTTGAAGCTGGCACGAATGCCAACACCACCTATGCCGCTAACGATGGCAGCAGCAATAGCGGTAACACCTACAGCTACGGCACTGGCACCGATACAGAGCGCGCTTTCGGCGGTCTGCTCAGCGGTTCTCTGACACCGACCATTGGCGCACAGTTCACCAACAACACAGGCAGCACAATCACCGACCTTGCCATCAGCTATCGCGGTGAGCTGTGGCGGCTTGGCACATCAGGGCGGGATGATCGGCTCGACTTCCAGTACAGCACCAACGCAACAGCGCTCAATAACGGCACGTGGACGGATGTTAATGCGCTCGATTTCACAACGCCTGATAACACCGGCACAGCGGGCGCACGCAACGGCAACGCCGCAGGCTTTTTTACCAACATCTCGCACACCATCACCGGCTTGAACATTCCCAACGGCGCTACCTTCTGGATCCGCTGGCAGGATTTCAATGCCTCTGGTGCCGATGACGGCTTGGCAGTGGACAACTTCTCCCTAACGCCCAGCAGTAATGTGGTGGATAATCCGCCGAACGTGAGCAGCACCACGCCCGCGGACGGCGCGACCGACGTTGCGCTGAACACGACCATCACGATCAACTTTAACGAAGAAGTCACTTTCAGTGCCAGCAGCTTCACCCTGAGCTGCAACAGTACGCCGCAGCCTTTCACTGTGAGCAGCAGCCCTGCCACCAGCGCAGTCATCACACCTAATGCCAACTTGCCCTCTGGTGCAAACTGCACCGTGGTTGCCCTAGCGGCTGGCATCGTTGATACCGACGGCACGCCTGATAACATGGCAGCCAATTACAGCTTCAGCTTTAGCACGGTAACTGGCAACGTTTGTGGCGATCCCTTCACGCCGCTCTACACCATTCAGGGCAGCGGCATGACTTCGCCATTGGCGGGCAACACCGTTAGCACTGAAGGCGTGGTGACGGGCTTGTTCAATGGCAGTGGGCAGTTCTCAGGCTTCTTCATTCAAGACCCTGTCGGCGATAGCGATCCGACCACTTCGGATGGCGTCTTTGTCTTTGATAATGGCAACTTGCTGCCTTCTGGCACTACTGTTGGCGATAAAGTGCGCGTCAGCGGCACGGTAGTCGAGTTCACAAGCAGCGGTATTCAAGAGACGCAGCTTAGCACGCTGACCCAAGTGCTAAACTGCGGCGCGGCGACAGCCATCCTTCCAACGCAGGTCAACTTGCCATTGGCTACCAGCACCTACCTAGAGCGCTATGAGGGCATGTTGATCACGTTGCCCCAGAACCTTTATGTGACGGAAGTTTATGACCTTGCACGCTTCGGCGAAGTGTGGCTCTCCAGTGGTTCGCGCTTGCTCCAGCCCACGCAACTCACCACGCCCGGCGCGGCAGCCGTGGCACAGCAGGCAGCCAACAACCTGAATCGCATCCTGCTGGACGACGGCAGCAACATTCAGAACCCTGATCCTGTCATCTATCCTTCACCTGCGCTCAGCGCCGCCAATACGCTGCGCGTTGGCTACACCACTCAGAACGTGACGGGTGCGCTTGGGCAGCGCTTTGGGCAGTACCGCATTCAGCCCACCGCAACTGTCAATTTCAGCACAACTGCCAACCCACGTACTGCTACACCGCCCGCTATCAACACAAGCGGCACACCCAATGTGGTGGTTGCCAGCTTCAATGTGCTGAACTACTTCAACGGTGACGGCTTGGGCGGTGGCTTCCCAACCGCACGCGGTGCCACTAATCCCACCGAGTTCAACCGCCAACGCGCCAAGACCATTGCTGCAATCACGGCGCTTGGCGCGGATGTGGTTGGTCTAATGGAGATGGAAAACGACGGCATGGGTGCTAACAGCTCCCTGCAAGACCTGATCAATGGGCTGAACACGGCTGAGGGCGCAGGTACTTGGGCAGCCATCACTGAACCATCTTCACCGCTTGGTACTGATGAAATCCGCGTGTCTATCATCTACAAGCCCGCCAAAGTGACGCCCGTCGGCGCTGCGCTGACCGACCTCAATAGCGTTTTCAGCCGTCCGCCACTCGCCCAGACTTTCCAAACCGCCAACAGTGGCAAGTTCAGCGTGGTGGTCAACCACTTCAAGTCGAAGGGCTGCGGCGGCGCGACTGGGCTCAACCTTGATCAAGGCGATGGGCAAAGCTGCTTTAACCAGCTCCGCACCCAGCAAGCCACCCAACTCTTGGCGTTCATCAGCACGGTGCAGGCAGCCGCCGACGATGACGACATGCTGATCATTGGTGACCTGAACAGCTACGCCCAGGAAGATCCAATCGCAGTCCTGTTGAGCGCCGGTTACACAGATCAAATCGCCGCTTTTGTTGGTCTCAACAACGCTCATTCCTTCGTCTTCCAAGGGCAATCCGGCTACCTTGACTATGCTCTGACCAACAGCACGCTCAGCACACAGGTGACCGGTGTTGCCGAGTGGGACATCAACGGTAGCGAGCCGCGTGCGTTGGACTACAACCTAGAGTTCAAGAGCGCAGGGCAGCAGGTCAGCTTCTATGCACCAGATGCCTACCGTTCCTCTGACCATGATCCCGTGATCATCGGTTTGAACATCAGCGCACCACCTGTTGCGGCACCAGATACCATCGGCATCTTCCGCCCAACCGACGCCAACTTCTATCTACGCAACAGCAACACCACAGGCTTTGCCGATATTCAGTTCCTGTTTGGCACTGGCACTGATCTGGCGGTGGCAGGCGACTGGAACGGTGACGGCATCTCGACAGTAGGTATCTACCGCCCAAGCACGGGTGAGTTCTTCTTGAAGGACGCAAACACTTTCGGCGCGCCGGTTGTCTATAACTTCACATTGGGCAATCCGGGTGATGTGCCGTTTGTGGGCGATTGGGATGGCGATGGCAAAGACGGCGTCGGCATCTACCGCCCAACCACAGGGCAACTGTTCCTCAAGAACGCGCTCAGCACCGGCTTTGCTGACTTTGCACTGCTGTTCGGTAACCCGAACGACCTGCCGGTTGGCGGCGACTGGGACGGTGATAGCTTTGATTCGCCCGGTGTCTACCGTCCGAGCGAAGGGCGCTACATCCTGACCAACCAGGTCTGCAACGCCTGCGTGCCAACAGCCAACTACGACTTCTACTTTGGCGATCCGGGCGATGTGCCATTCGTAGGTGACTGGAATGCCAACGGCACTGATGGCGTTGGTGTGTACCGTCCAAGCAACGGCATTACCTACATCACCAGCACGCTGGCAACCGGCTTTGCTGATACGGACTTCATCTTTGGTATCGCCAATGATGCGCCGATTGCCGGCGTATGGCAGTTGCCGGTACCTGATCAACCGAACGCACCAGAGGTTGCACCAACCTTCGTGCCGCGCCAATAGGCTTAATCACACAGCGCGGGCAGATCATGATGATCTGCCCGCATTTTGTCGCTATGCCGCGCACGCCCTACGGCACTTGCGGCGTCAGGCTGAACTCAATGCGCGGATTTGCCCACAGCACATGCCCACACGCCAGCGGTTCAGGCGTTTCCAGTTCGTAGAGCAGCGTGAAAGCGCGCCCGCGCAGATCGGTGAGGTCAATGGCGAATGGTACAAGGTCGGTGCTGGCGGTTTGCTCAATGGCGATGCGCGGTGTCTGCCCGTCGTCCACGATTAAACGCGCCTGAATGTTTTGATCAGCACAGGTGGACTCAAGGCTGAGCGCGCCGCGCAGCGTGAAGTGATAATCGGGCAGGGCGGGCAGTTCAAGGGATTGGGCAAGGCGCGCCGTGCGCTG
>DAOUBW010000012.1:0-27280 GCA_034432555.1 Anaerolineae bacterium | reverse complement strand
TGCCGCCCGTCAGTTGGATACCGGCTGCGCCAGCTACCAACGTGCCGCCCAAGTTATCCAGCAGCGTGCCGCCGCAGGTATTGGTGGTGGTCAGCGGTGCGGCAACCGTCATATCGGTTGGGAAGGTATCCGTTACCGCCAGACCTGTCAGGGTCAGCGCGGTATTCGCGTTAGTGATGACCAACGTGAGCGTGCTTGTCTCACCGGGATTGATGCTGGCGGGCGTGAAGGACTTGGTGATGCTCGGCGGTGTGATCGCGCCGACCGTCAGCGTGGCAGAGCCAGTGTTACCCGTGCCGCCGTTGGTTGAGCTAACGTTACCTGTTGTGTTGACACCGCTCACCGTCGCCGTGACAAGCACTGTGATCGTGCAGTTGCTGGCTGGGGCAAGTGTGCCGCCTGTGAGCTGAATGCCTGCTGCGCCTGCTGCCAGCGAGCCGCCGAGGTCATCCAGCAAGGTGCCGCCGCAGGTGTTGGTGGTGGTCAGCGGTGCGGCAACGGTCATGTCGGTTGGGAAGGTATCCGTCACCGCTAAACCTGTCAGGGTCAGTGCCGCGTTCGGGTTGGTGATGACCAACGTGAGCGTGCTTGTGCCACCGGCTGCGATGGTGGTTGGCGTGAAGGACTTGGTGATGCTGGGCGGTGCAATCGTGCCAACCGTCACGGTAGCAGTGGCAGTGTTGCCCGTGCCGCCGTTAGTCGAGCTGACGTTGCCCGTCGTGTTGACCGAATCGCCGGGCGTGCTGGTCGTCACATCTACGGTGAGCGTACAGGTGCTGCCCGCCGCAATGTTACCGCCACTCAATGAGACGCTCGGATCACCAGCGTTCGGTGCAAAAGTGCCGCCGCAGGTGTTGGTGGCGTTCGGTGGTGTGGCAACGGTCATGCCAGCGGGGAAGGTATCCGTCACCGCGACGCCTGTCAGCGCAACCGTGGCGTTCGGGTTGGTGATGACCAATGTAATGGTGGTCACGCCGCCGGCTGGGATAGTCGTTGGGCTGAATGACTTGCTGATGCTGGGCGGTGCAACCGCGCTGAGCGTGGCGCTGCCCGTGTTACCCGTGCCACCGTTGGTAGAAGTTACATTGCCCGTCGTATTGACGGATGCGCCTGCAACGCTGGTCGTCACATCCACCGTCAGCGTGCAGGTGCTGCCCGCCGCGATGCTGCCGCCGCTGAGTGAGACGCTCGGATCACCGGCGTTCGGTGCAAAGGTGCCGCCGCAGGTGTTGGTGGCGTTTGGTGGTGTGGCAACGGTCATGCCAGCAGGGAAGGTATCCGTCACCGCAACGCCTGTCAGCGCCGTGCTTGCGTTCGGGTTGGTGATGACCAGCGTGATGGTGCTGACGCCGCCAACCGGGATGCTGGTTGGGCTGAACGCCTTCGTGATGCTAGGCGGGGCAACAGTGGTCAGCGTGGCGCTGCCTGTGTTGCCGGTGCCGCCGTTCGTCGAAGTGACATTGTTCGTTGTGTTGACGTAGGTGCCATCTGCCGAGACCGTTACGTTGACAGTGATCGTGCAGTTGCTTGCCGCTGCAATGCTGCCACCCGTCAGTTGGACGCCTGCATCGCCAGCAGCCAACGTGCCGCCGAGGTTATCCAGCAGTGTGCCGCCGCAGGTGTTCGAGATGGTCAGTGGCGTGGCAACCGTCATACCGGATGGGAAGGTATCTGTTACAGCGACGCCTGTCAGTGCGACACTTGCATTCGGATTGGTGATGACGAGAGTCAGCGTGCTGGTGCCGCCAACCGTGATATTCGTGGGCGTGAAGAACTTGGTGATGCTCGGCGGTGCCGGCGTGATAGTCAGTGTGGCGGTGGCAGGCTGTGCATTGGTGACGCCCTCATTGGTGGTCAGCGCGCCTGCTGGGATAGTGTTGAGGTAAGTATCTGGCACGGTGCCGGTCACATCAGCTTGGAAGGTGCAGGAGCCATTGGCTGGCACTGTTGCACCGCTCAAAGTGATGGTTGTGCCGCCTGAGACTGCTGTCACAGTGCCTGCGGCGCAGGTGGTGCTGGCATTGGCAGGTGAAGCAACCGTCAAGCCGGATGGTAGGTTATCGGTGCCGCTGGCATTGGTCAGCAGCAAGCCGCCCGTATCGCGGATGGTGATAACCAAGGTCGAGACACCGCCGGAGGCAATCGTGCTTGGCACAAACACCTTCGAGATGCTGACGCCGGGCAGGTTGGTGAGCGATGCGGCGATGGGATCAGGGTTGCAGACGCCTTCGATAGTGCAGACGCCATTGGCAGGGATGACGTTGGTCAAGTTGCCGTTCACCGTCATGGTAGCGCGCACTTGCACCACGCACGAGCCGTTGGGCGGAATGGTGCCGCCAGCAAAGGTGAAGAAACTATCACCCGCGTTGGCTGTCACCACACCACCGGCACAGGTCGTATTGGTGACGACAGGTGCAGAGATGATCATGCCCAGCGGGAAGTTATCCACAAAGTTGGCACCGGTTAACGGGATAGCGTTTTGATTGGTGAGAGTCACCGTCAAGAGCGAATCCGCGCCGCCATAAACGAGCGTCGGATCAAACTCTTTCACGGCGCGCATGGTCAGCTGAGCAAAGTTCAGCGTCGCGGAGGCGGGCTGCACGTTGCTGATGCCCTGTGCAGAAGTCACATTCCCAATCGGGATTGTGTTGGTGGTGCTGCCGCTTGTAAACGGTCCGGCGCCGAATGGCACCACATCAAAGGTGATCGTGCAGGTACCTGGCACGCCAGCAACCTGTGCCAAAATCTCGCCACCTGTGAGTGTGACGGTATCCGAGCCCGGCACAGCCGTTACAACACCGGCGCCGCAAGTGGTGCTGGCATTAGCAGGATTCCGCACGCGCAGTTGGCGCAGACCGGTGTTGGGGAGCGGGTCGGTCAGATTGACACCCGTCAGCGGGAAAGTGTTAGTGTTCGTGAGCGTAATAGTGATCGTAGAGTAGCCGCCAACTGTGATGGTGCTTGGCACAAACTGCTTGCTCACCGTCAAACCGCTGTTCACGGTCAGGGTAGCGTTCAGTGCGCCGGTGTTGGTGGTGCCTTGGCTGTTGGTGATAGCGCCCGCAGGAATGCTGTTGACATAGACACCGGGAACGCTACTGGTCACATCCACGAAGATATCGCAGTTGCCAGAGGCTGGCACAGTCACAAAGCGGACGAGGAACGCCGTCTCGCCACCGCTGAGTGGGGTGAAGGTCGGCGGATCGTTGCGCGTCATGACGGGCGGTGCGCTGCCGCAGTTGGTGAAGGCGATGTTAGGCGGATTGTTGATCACAACGTTGGCGGGCAAGTTATCCACAAAAGTGACGTTCGTCAGTGGTGTGGATGGATCGCCGCCGCTGCGGTTGAGGCGCACACGGATGCGCGAAACATCGCCAGGGTTGATGGTATTGGGCGTAAAGAGCTTCGAGCCGCCAATGTTGCCGGGTGAGGTCGAAGTGCCAATGATGTTGGCAGAGCCGGGCAGCGTGTTAGTTGCGCCTTCGGTGGTCGTCACGCCGCCAGCCGGGATGGTGTTGGTGCGCGTGCCAACCACGTTCATCACCACATCCACTTCGATGATACACTCGCCCGGCACGCTGATCGTGCCAGCGGGAATGGTGCCACTGCTAAGGCTGAAAGCGGTAGAGCCAGCTATTGCGCCTGTGACAGTGCCGCCGCAGGTGTTGTTCAGGTTAGGCGGTGCAGCAACCGTTACATCGCCGTTGCCGCCGTTCGGCAGCGTATCGGTGAGGGCAACGCCGGTATAGGGCGTGCCAGTTGGGTTACGCAGCGTGATCCGCAAGCGGGTAACGCCACCCTGTGGCACTGAGGTGGGCGTGAAGGACTTCTGCACCTGCAAATTCTGCACGTTCAGCGTGGCAGAACGGGTAGTTGGATCGGTGACACCTTGCTGGCTGGTCAGCGTGCCACCGGGAATCTGGTTCACATAAATGCCTGGCGTCAGCGAGGTGACTGGCACCGTGATCACGCAATTGGGCGTAGGCAGCACTGTGGCACCGGTCAGGGTGATTGTATCACCACCAAGGGGCGCGCTAACAACGCCTGCACCGCAACCTGTCAGCGTAGCAGTACCATTGACCGTCACGCCGGCGGGCAAAATATCCGTCAGCGAGACGTTGGTCATGTTAATGGTGTTGCTGTTGTTGTTGATAGTGATGGTTAGCGTAGAGTTCTGCCCGACAAAGACAGTGGTTGGGGCAAACGCCTTCGAGACGGTAGCGTTGGGCATACTCTCGATTAGAATAGTGGCGCTGGCGGGCGTGCTGTTGGTGACGGGACCGTTGGGTCCCGTCGAGACGAGTGCGCTGGCAGGGATCGTGTTAATGCTATTGCCCTGCACGGTCGAGGTAATATCCACCTCAAAATAGCATTCGCCGTTGATGACACCAACCTTCGGCGGTACCGTGCCGCCGTTGAGCGTGAACGATGTGTCACCGGGCGTTGCGCTCACCGAACCACCACTACAAGTGGTCAGGGCGTTGGTTGGGTTAGCAACCGTCATGCCGGGGGGCAAGTTATCGGTCAGGCTAGTGATGGAGAGTGGATAGCTGTTCGGGTTATAGATAAAGACACGCAGTTTGGCAACGCCACCGGGTGGGATAATGGTAGGGATAAACTGCTTATTGACCTGCGCTTCGTTTGGGTCTGCTTGGGAAAGCACTTCGCCGCTGGGCGAAAGCGCCACCACAACGAGCATAAGCAGCAGCACCCAACGCACAAGAGAATGAAACCGATGTCGTGTTGTCATAGTTGAAACCGTCCTTCAAAGTTTGGTCAAATGTCTGTCGCTCTGCTCAACAAGTTGGCGCAGGGAGACTCCGCATTCACGAACTTAATGAATACCTGACCTGCCCTCAATGGCAAATTAAATCTTTACAAAATTAGGTTTCCATTTAGCTCCTTTTAAGCGTATTCCTAGCTTTTATTCATTATAAAGGGAGAATTGGAAAAAATAAATATTCGGTGAGAGACTTATAAAAAACTAGCCACTTTGCTTGACCAACTGGCTAGGATCACTTCGCTACCCTACCTTACCCCTTTCTAGACACAACATATTGCAAACTATGTACAAAGGTTTGTCGCTTCACCCTGTTTTGCACTAGAGTCTCAACATCGTTTTCTTGCAAGGATTTTGGACGGGGTTAGATGTACCTAAGCGATACATTTACGTTTCAGGCAGCACAGGCTGTCGTGTGGGATGCGCTGATGGATATTGAGGCAATTGCCGCCGCGCTGGGCGTGCATCGGATTGTGCCGTTGGCAGGTCGGGCGAGTCTGTGGCGTGCCACGGTTCGCTTCAAGTGGCTGCTCATCAACAACACATCCAGCTACCTAGTGCAAATGTCGGAAGTGAATGCGCCGCACAGCTACCGACTTACCGTCAGTGGCGAGGGGCGACAGAGCTTGGTGAGTGGGACGGGTGTGATTCGCCTGAGCGCACTGAGCGAAACACACACGTGCCTCACTTGGCACGCTGAGAGCGCCTTCGCGCCAGCCTTGCAAAGGGTGGCACAGCCACTCATCAAACAGACGGTTAGCACGCTCAGCCGTACCTTTTTTAGCCGTTTGGCAGCCTATGTCGCTGCACAGCAGAACCAGCATGTGCTGCCCGTTAATGGATAGCCAAAAAGGTTTGATAGAAATTGTAAATAAATTTGTTTCCGACGTTTAGTTAGACCATAATAGCCGCTACACTTTTCACTGCGCCGCAGAGCGGCTCTCATCCTATGGCAGACAAGGAAGCGGCGATGCCTGAAACAATTTTCCTTTCATATCAACGCCAGTCTCAAGCCGTCGCGGATGCACTCTATACGGCACTTACGCGGTGTGGATTTACTGTTTGGCAGGATGTGCATAATATTCGCCACACCGACCAATGGTCGCAAGCGATTGACAACGCCCTGCGCGGCACAGATCGCCTTGTCCTCTTAATGACACCCGCTGCCATGCAATCCCGCGAGGTCTTTAACGAGTGGTTTTACTTCTACAATAAGCGTAAGCCGCTGCACTGCCTGATGGTCGAAAAGTGCGAGCCGCACTACCAATTATTGCCTTTCCAATACCTGCTGTGGGAAACGCCTGAACAACGCGATTATGCCAAGCTGTGCGCTGAACTCAGCGCGCCCTTCATCCTGCCCAATACTGCCAAACAGAGCATTATTGTGCCAAGTGAGTTTGCGCCCGAACGCACCCTGCGCCAATTAAAAGATGAACTGCTCAGCACTATTCAAAGCGCCCAGAAAATCGCCATGACGCCAGAGCAAATCGCTGAAATTCGCCTGCAACCGCCGCAGGACGAAACCGCGTATCTGCTTGCTTGCTATGCCAAATGGTGTGAGCCACGCTTTGCCCTTGATGAGAAGTTCATCAACCTTGCCCTGTTGGTGCAGGAGGATGATCGCTACACCGAAAAGCACGGCTCGCGCCACTACAGTGACCTATATGAGGCGTTGCGGCAAGCGCGTTCGCCAGTTATGGTGCTGCTTGGGCTGCCCGGTGCAGGCAAATCTACTTTATTGCGCCGCCTAGAGATGGATATCGCTCTTGAGTCACTGCGTGAAGGCTCCGCACGCCGCGTACTGCCTTTCTACATCTCGTTGGCGCGCTATGGTGTCGGTCTGACGGAAGCGCAGGCGCTGCCTGATCCGCTGGAATGGCTTGCCAAGTGCTGGCAGTCTGCTGCATCTAATTTGCCCAGCTTACCCGATCTGTTGCGCCAACGCCGCATGGTGCTGATTTTGGACGGCTTGAACGAAATGCCATATGCCAGTTCAGCGGACTATAAGCGGCGCTTGGATGTGTGGCGCGCTTTTTTGCAAGAATACATCTTCGAGATGCACGGCAACAAGGCAATTTTTGCCTGCCGCAGCATAGATTACAGCCAAACGCTCAGCCATCCCGATTACCCTGTGCCGCAATTTCGCCTTCAGCCACTTGAAGCAGCACAAATGCAGGATTACCTGAAGCGCTATGCGCCTGAATATGCCCAGCAAATCTGGCAAGTGCTAGAAAACAATGCTGACCTGCATGAACTGTTCCGTGTGCCATATCTGTTGCGGCTGCTCACTGAACTATTTCACGAGTTTGGCAGCGTGCCACACGGACGCGCCCAGACCTTCACACGCCTTATCCGTAAGTTGATCAAGCGCGAACTGGAAAACCAAACGCCTGCCCTCAGCCATGAAGATTTGCTGAGTGAGGCAGCCCGCAGCATTTTCCGAGAAAACAAGCGGTTGGATCAGCCACATTATCTGCCTGATCAAGAACTTTTAATCGCTGCGCTGGCAGGCTTTGCCCACAGGTTGCAGAGCCTTGCCCAAGGGCAGCGCCTTGTCAGCCTGTGGTATCAGGATGCGCGTGATCAAGTGGCTGCGCCAGAGGCAAAGCGTGAGCAGGTGTTGCAAGCGGGCTTTGCGCTTACCACGCTGGAATTGGATCACGATCACAATGTGCGTTTCTTCCACCAACTTTTGCAGGAATATTTTGCTGCACGCCTGCTCGCCCATACCCCTAACCCTGCCCTTGCCCGCAGCGAGTGGCAAGCGCAGTATATTAAGCCGTCTTTGGAAGATGTGGTCAGCAGCTTACCTCACCATGATCCGCTGCCACCTATGCCAACCACTGGTTGGGAGGTTTCTATGGTTCTTGCCGCCGCTATGACGCACAATCAAGAGCAGTTCGTGCGCGATCTAATCGAGCCGAATCTGCCGCTCGCCGCCTACTGCGCTGCTGCGCCAGATGTCCACATCAGCGCTGAGTTGCGCGCTGAACTGCGCGATCTGCTGATCGCCCGCAGTAGCCACTCAGATGCCGACCTGCGCGCTCGTATTGCCGCCGCTAAAGCGCTCGGCGATCTGGGCGATCCGCGTTTTGCCGCCCAGCGCGGCGAAGCAGCTTTCATCTTGCCGCCACTTTCTCAGATCGAGGGTGGCGAATACCGCATTGGCAGCGATGAAGACCCTGATGAGCAGCCCATTCATACGGTGCGGCTGGCAGCCTTCCAAATCGGTAAGTTTCCCATCACCAACGCCGAGTATCGCTTGTTCATTGAGGCAGGCGGCTATGAGGATCAGCGTTGGTGGCAAGGTGAAGCTGCCGAACGCTGGCGCAGCGGCGCAGAAACCTACGCGCTGGACAAGGCGGAATGGCGGGCGCGCAACGCTGAACGGCGCGCCATGCTGCACGATGGGCGCTTGCAAGCACAGTTGGAGCGCGGTGAAATTACCCAAACACAGTTCGAGAGCCGCAAACGCCTTGCCGAAATGAGCGATGCTGAATTCGAGGCGGAGCTGGCAACTTGGTATCCCACAACGCGGCGCACCTTGCCCGCACACTGGTACGACACGCGCTTTAACACGCCAACGCAGCCTGTGGTTGGTGTGACGTGGTATGAAGCACGGGCATACTGTGCTTGGTTAGCCTATCATAGCGGCATGCCTGTGCGTTTGCCCACTGAGGTAGAGCGCGAAGTGGCAGCGCGCGGTGCTGCCATGCGCCGCTACGCTTATGGCGAAGAAGCCAATCACCAATGCGCGAATACGGCTGAGTCGCACATTGGCAGCACCACACCGATTGGCGTCTTTCCGTGTGGCGTAACGCCCGAAGGTGTGCATGATTTGAGCGGCAACATCTGGGAGTGGACAAGCACGCTGCGGCGCGCCTATCCCTACCATGCCGATGATGGACGGGAGGACGAGCATACGCCCGATGAACATCGCGTCGTGCGCGGCGGCTCGTGGTATCACAGCGCACAGCAGGCACGCGGCGCCTACCGCGGCGTGCCGTACCGCCCTTACCACGCCAATGATAATGTGGGCTTCCGCATTGTCGTTGGCTAGGCTTGCCATGTAGCAAGCACAGCCTTTCGCCCGTGCGCCGCTTCGCGTGCGGACGGGCGAAATTCCGCACCTATAGAAAATCGTGTAGGGACGCGCCGTGGCGCGTCCGTTTACCTACCACCACAGGCTTGTGCAGCATGATCTAAGAACCACCGCTACGGCTGGCAACTGTAAAGCACCTGTAAAAACCTGATCACGTATCAATACATATAATGCTTGAACTTATCACTAACCTGTTATAAACTTTAGTTGACATTGAAGTCCCACTGCCTCAATTGTAGTTTTCTTGAAACGCGAGTTTTCGCGACTCTTCTGTTACACTTCTATCATTAAAAGGGTTACTGCCTGTTTGTTAATGCGGATAGATAGCAATAGCACTTTACCTAATTTGCAGAAAAGCGCCTGCTGGTTGTGTGGCTGTTTAATCGTTGGTCAGCTTGGGCGATTCTGCGATTTTTCTGTTAGTTTTCCGCAAGGTTTTTGTAACAGGTAGTAGCTTTTCCCGCTCTTTATTCTTCTTGTGAAGAATGTGGACGGTCTGATCCGTCTGCGACCATCATCAGGAGTCATCATCATCCATGCAAAATCAAGCACGCACTGCATTCTGGCTAACTTTTGCCGCCTTGGCAATCTGCCTGAGTGCATTGTGGACGACAACCATAAGCTACGGCGCCACCACCATTGTGGTTTCGCCACCTGAAGACGCCACCAGCATTCTCGTTAACCCGCTGATGGGCTTTGAAGACCATAATGTGAACGGCACGTGGTATCCCTTTAGCACGGGTTACCTGCGCGCTGGCGCTACCTGCGATGACAACGGGAAGGTAGTCTCTTGCGATGCGCTGAATTGGGATCGCCTGAATCCACAAAACGGCGTTTATTCGTTCACCAGCCTTGATCGGTTTGTTGCCAACATGGCAGCCCGTAATAAATACGTCAGCTTTCGCATTCGGAATGTGGTCGGGCGCGGTGATCAGCCCAACGTGCCGAACTGGGCGAAGGCGCTTGGTGTCACCGTCTCTAACGGGCGCGAGCCTTGGGGCGGCGGCAGCTACCCAGAAATTGACTACCACAAATGTGTTTTCCTCGATCTGTGGGGCAAATTCATCAACGAAGTGGTGCGCCGTTACGATAATCATCCAACAGTCACCTCGATAGATATTGGCAGCTACGGCTGGTATGGCGAGTGGTTTTCCGGCAAAACAGTGCTAGAGCGCTTCCCTGAAAGCCAAGTCTACGATGCAACCGACCCAACCTTGCAACAAAGCATTGATACGCGCACACGCATTATCCGTATGTTCACCGGCGGCAGCGGCAGCGGACGCTGCATCGGCAACAATGGGCAACAGCAAATCGTCAACTACACCTACACAGGCTTCCGCAACAAGCCCGTGCTGATCAGCCGGGGTGACCAAGAGGATGTGGCAATCGGCGTTGCCAACGGTGCCGGCATCCGCTTTGATGGCGTTGGTGCCAAAGACAACAAACAGCGCAGTTTCCGTATCAGTGTTGGCGGCTATGTGGAGCAAGTTTGGCGCACCAAGCCGATCATGGGCGAGTTTGGCACGAGCGACTACGCGCCGCTGGACAGCACCTTTATGCAGCGTTCGCTGTGCTTCGCCCGTGAGTTCCATGTAACCAGCATTCACAACAATTTCTCCAGCAAACCAAGCATTGATCTCAATCCGCTGTGGCGCGAACTCGGCTATCGCATTGTGTTGAACAGCGCCGAATATCCGACGAGTGCTAACGGCGGTCAGGCAGTGACTTTCGCGCTCACATGGCTGAATCGCGGCACAGCGCCTGCCTATCACCGCTACCCGCTCTATCTGTATTTCAAAGAAGCAGGCAGTTCACAGGTCTCGCTGCAACTGCCGCTCACCCAAACCGACATCACTAAGATTCTGCCCGCCAATGTAACCAGCACCAGCAACAACTTTCTGACTTGCCCAAAAGCCGCGCCACCTGCCTACAACGTTGTTGAGCAGTTCATCCTGCCGCAGATGCGCGCCGGCACCTATGATCTTTACTTCGGCTTTGAAGAGCCTTCCTACGAACGCCAGATTCAGCTTGCCCACACCCAGAAAGACGCGCAAGGGCGCTACTTTCTGGGCAAGATGACGGTGAACAACGGGCAGCCAACAGCAGTGCCAAACAGCCCGCTGCGAACGCAATATCGCGCCCAAATTACGCAGACCGCCACCAACACGCTGCAACCTATCTTCAATGTTGCCAACGGTCCGCAAGGCACGGTGAACCTCGCCGAACTGACCCTGCGCTACTACTTCACCCGCGATAGCAGCGCGGCACTGAACTTCACCTGTAACAGTGCGGCAATTAGCTGTTCGCGCATCACGGGGAAAGTTGTAGCGCTGCCGTCTGCTGTTAGCGGTGCTGATCATTATCTTGAGATCGGCTTCACCAGCACCGCCGGCAGCCTTGCGCCCAACGCCCAAAGCGGCGAGATTCGGGTGAGCCTCACCAAGCAGGATGGCAGCAGCTTCAACCAGAGTAACGACTATTCGTTTGGCAACCACAGCACCTTGCTAGACTGGTCAAAAGTGCCGCTCTACCGAAACGGCGTGCTGATATGGGGATCAGCGCCAAGTGCCGCCGCCGAGCGCGATCCGTTTAAGTTCGTGCAGGCGGAAAGCGTCGAAAGCGCCCTTGTGAACGCCAGCATCGTGCCAGACTCGACCATAGTCGGCGGGCAAAGTGTGGCGTTTTCGGCTGCTTCTGCGCCACTGCGCTACACACGCCTAAACTTCTACACCTATCCCGCTTTTGCGATGGTGACCGCCTCGCGGCAAGGCACAGCGGCTGTGAATGGCAGCGTCGAGCTTCGGCTTGGCAATCCAAACGGCGCGCTGTTGGCAAGCATACCTGTTAGCGGTGTGACGAGTTGGGCAAATTTCCAAGCGCGCACCAATACACCAGTTATCGGGCTGCAAGATGTGTATATCACCTTTAACGGGACAGGTGCAGTGCGGCTGGATTTCTTCTACTTCCTGCAAATGGCGCAGCCCGAACGCCGCGAAGTGGAGCTAGATGCCACACCGCCCTTAGCGCCAACTTTTGTGCCACGCCGCTAAATGCGCTCACATAACAGGGGCGCCTTCCAGCGTCCCTGTTGCCGTTTTATAAAATCTCTGCCGTTTTTTTAATGCTCCCTCGCTTGACTCGTCTAAACCACAGGGCTATACTTTGCCTGCATAACCCGATTCCAACCTGTGAGGCGCACTTACTCATGACCGATAATCAATCGCAAGAGACGCTTGCGTTCAGCCCTGATTTTCTAGACTTGCTGCGCTGTCCAGTTGCCGTTCACTACACCGACCATGGCGATGATCCGGGCAAACTGCGTTTAGTGCGTGATAACTACTGGCTGGTCTGTGATGACTCCGGTTGCAAATATCCGATTGTCGGTGGCATCCCGCGCATGATGGTGGAGATTGGCGAACGCTACAAGGACGTTGCCGAAGCCGATCTGCCCGTGCCGCCGCCTGAAGAATAGCCCTTAAGCGCTGCCATGTGCCGTCTGCCTGTGCTGACTCGTTCCGCTGCTCGGCTGACGGCAGCGCTTGCCTGCTGGCTTGCCTTCAGCGCGTGCAGTGCTGCCCTAGAGCCGATCATCCCGACGCCGCGCCCAACCCTAACGCCGCTGCCCACCGAAACACCAACTGCCACACCGCGCATTAGCCCAACGCCCATCCCCACCGAGCGCCCAACACTGCCCGCTGGCATCACACCAACGCCCCTCCTCGGCTTTGCACCCACCCGTCCACCTGAACTGCCAACGGCTACCGCCCAAGCGCTCACCGTTGGTTTGGTGCGTGTGGAATACTTTACGGCGGACGTGACCGCTGCCGCTGCGGGTGACGTGATCACGCTCTTTTGGGCGGTGCAAGGCGCGGATGTTGCCACCGTTTATCGGCTGGAAGGCGAGGCAGAGGCGACCGCACGCGGTCAGGCGTGGCGCGTGCCGCGCAGCGGATCGCTGCGTGTGGCAGTTCGTCCCAACGCGGATGGCTTGGCACGCTTTGTGTTGGTCGTCAATAACGGCGTGGAAGAAATTACGCAAGAGGTGCGCGTGACGGCAAACTGCGCCGAAGGATGGTTCTTCACGCCCTCGCCAGCCGATGGTGGCTGCCCTGATCTGCCCGCCGTGCCGAGTTTGGCAGTCTACCAGCCCTTTGAGCGCGGCATAATGTTCTGGTTGGCAGAGGGGCGCACCATCTACGTGCTGTTCAATGACGACCGCACGCCTGCTTGGCTTGCCCTTGAGGATGAATACCGCGATGGGCAGCCCGAAAACGATCCGAATTTGAACCCGCCCGATGGGCTGGCGCAGCCCATTCGCGGCTTTGGCTTGGCGTGGCGCAGCCGCGAAGGTGTTCGGCAGCGGCTGGGCTGGGCAACGGCGCCCGAAACTGCCTTCGAGACGCAGTTTCAGCGCAGCGCGGCTGCCTTATTCCTGCGCGACCGCGACGGCAAGATCATTGGGTTGTATGGCGATGGCGCACGCTGGCAGTAACGAACTTTCCGCAAGTGATAAGGACTCTCTGAATGAAAATAGGTGTGGTGGGCAGCGGCTTCGTCGGTGCGACGGCTGCCTATGCAATCGTGATGCGCGGTGTAGGCAGCGAAATTGTGTTGGTGGATAAATTTGAGGAGCGCGCACAGGCAGAGGCAGATGATATTTTCCATGCGGTGCCGTTTGCCCATCCGCTGCGTGTGAGCGCTGGGCAGTATAGCGATTTGGTCGGCTGCCGTGTGGTGATCTTAGCCGCTGGCGTTAATCAACAGCCCGACGAGACTCGCCTACAGCTTTTGGCGCGCAATGCTGCCATCTTCCGCGAGATTGTGCCAGAGGTGCTGCGCGCCGCACCCGATGCGCTCTTGATCGTCGCCACCAACCCGGTAGACATCATGACGCACCTCACCGCCCAGATCGCCGCCAAACACGGCAGCCCTGATGGGTGCGTTTTCGGCAGCGGCACAATGTTGGATACGGCGCGCTTTCGCGCCCTGCTGGGCAGGCATTTGGGCGTTGATCCGCAGCATGTGCATGGCTACGTGATTGGTGAGCATGGCGATTCCGAAGTGCTGACGTGGAGTTTGGTCACAGTTGGCGGCGTGCCGCTGGAAGACTTCTGCCGCGAGCGCAGTGTGCGCTTTGATGCCGACTTCATGGCAGAGGTGGACGAGGGCGTGCGGCGCGCCGCCTACCGCATCATTACGGGCAAACGCGCCACCTATTATGGCATTGGCAGCGCTTTGGCGCGCATTGTGGAGGTGATCGCCTCTGATCGGCGTGCCATTTTAACGGTCTGTTCGCCGATGCCTAAGGTTGCCGATGTACCGAACGTGACCTGTGCCTTGCCACATTTGGTGGGTGGCAGCGGCGTGCTGGATACCTTCCCACTCACGCTGAGCGCTGAGGAATACGCCGCACTCAACCGCAGCGCGAGCATTATCCGCGCTGCACTGGACGAACTGAATACCTAGAGTCGCTTCAGGATAGCGTCCGTCATCTCAGAAGTGCCAGCGGACCCGCCTAAATCACGGGTCAGCACGCCTTCCCGTAAGGCGGCTTGCACAGCATGTTCCACACGTGCTGCCGCTTCCGCCGCGCCCACATGCGCCAATAGCATAGCAGCACTCAGGATCGCACCAATCGGATTGGCGATACCTTGTCCTGCAATATCCGGTGCAGAGCCATGCACCGGCTCAAAGTAGGCAACCTTGCCCGCGCCCACATTGGCAGAAGGCGCCACACCCAAGCCACCGATCAAGCCCGCTGCTTCGTCCGAGAGAATATCGCCAAACAGATTTTCCGTCACGATCACATCAAAGCGCGCGGGATCGCGCACTAGCCACATCGCACAGGCATCTACCAACATCTCGTCTGCCCGCACCTTCGGAAACTCGGCGGCAACGCGCAAACACACCTCACGGAACAGCCCATCGCCTTCCTTGATCACGTTCGCCTTGTGGACGATGGTCACCTGCTGGCGCGGACGGCGTGCCGCAAGCTGAAAGGCAGTCCGAGCAATACGCTCCGTGGCTGCCACTGTGATCACGCGCTCGGTGATGGCAGTCTGCCCGTCGTCCTCACGTCGTTCGCGCCCGCTGTAGAGACCTTCGGTGTTCTCCCGCACGATGAGCAGGTCTATGCCTTCGCGCCCACCTACGATAGGCAACGAGCGTGTTGGGCGCAAATTGGCGTGCAGGTTGAATAATTTCCGCATAGCAAGCACCGGGCTGCGGTAGCCCTCAACCTTGGTCATGGGCGATTGCGTCGCACCAAAGAGGGTGGCATCGGCGGCGCGCATGGCGGCGATGGTTGCTTCGGGCAAGGCATCGCCCTGCTGCGTGAAGCATTCCCAACCTGCCTGCGCGTGCGTGAAGGTGATCGGCAGCCCAAGCGCGCTTAGCACGCTCGCCGCTGCGGGAATCACCTCTTTGCCAACGCCATCGCCTTCAATCAAACAGATGGTGAGGCTCATTCGGCGCGCTCCGCTGCCAGTTTGGCGCGCAGCATCGGGATCAAGCCGCCTGCCGCTAGGATCGCTTTGAGCGACGGTGAGAGCGGCGGAAAATCGAACGTCCCTGCCGCACAGCGCACCTGATGCGCCTCTAAATCCACCTGCACCGTCTCGCCATGCTGAATCGCCTCGACAGCCGCCGCTGAAACGACGGGCAGCAAGCCGCCATTCACCGCATTGCGGAAGTAAATGCGCGCTATGGATTTGGCGATCAGCACGCGCACGCCCGCTTGCACGAGGCAGGTCACCGCTTGCTCACGCGATGAGCCGCAGCCCCAATTGGCGCCACCCACTACTACATCGCCTGCTTGGACAGCCGCGGCAAAGGTTGGGTCAAGGTCTTCAAGGGCGTGGCGCGCCATCTGAGCAGGCTCAGTGACGGTGTAGGTGTATTTGCCGGGAAAGATCACATCGGTGTTAATGTTATCGCCATATTTCCAGACGCGCCCAGCATAAATCATGGTTGCTCCTTAAGGCTTTAGCGCCGTGATGATTGAATGGCGTAGGGCAGCGGCAGCACCTCGTTGAGGAGCAGCCCAAAGGTCGTCCCATTCCACTGATAGGCAAAGCGTTCTACGCCGCTTGGGCAGCAGTTCGGCTCGTCAGGCAGGTAGTGTGCCTGTAAAAAGGTGAGCAAACGCCCGTTGATCTGCATGAAGCCTTTGTAAAACTCGCCCGTGAACACAGCTTGCACCAAACCCGTAGCAGGGTTAAAGCGCAGTATGTTGGCGCGCAAAATGCCGCCGGTACCATCAAGACGCACATTCCAAACGAGCGATGGGTAGGGATCGCTTGTCAGGTCGTGCAGGCTCAAGCGATCTGTGCGGGCAAAAAAATCGCTGTATTGTGTGAAGATCGGCGTCCAGACTCCGCCACGCAGCGCAAACGTCCGCAGCGAGTCGCGTGGCTGCGCGCCTTCCAAGCGTGCCAACACCACCACAATTGGTGACGTGCCGCCATCCAGCTTGGTGCTGGCAAGGCAGACAACCTGTTCACCGGCATCCAGCAGACGCGGCAAACTGCTCACAATGCTATCCCAGCCCGTCATGCCAAATGTTTTCAGATCGAAGTTATCGCAGACCTGATAGCCATACACACGCAACGGCGCGGTCACCTGCATCTCGCGGACAGTATCTACCAACCAGCCTTCGGCGCCGCTGCTCAGCACGCGCACTTTCCACCAAGTGTAAAGGTCGGTCACAATGGGCGCGTCCAGCACGCGCACTTGTGTGCCAATCGGCAGCGTCGCCAAGATGGTATTGCCACGGGCGGGTGCGGCGTAAAGGCTCATTGGGTTGGCAGTGATCACGGCGGTAGCGCTGCGATCCATGTTCGGCGTGATTTGGGTCGGGTCGGCAAAGTCCATGACGTTGTCATCCGGGCTGATCCAACCGCTGGTGCTGCCAATCTGGATGAAAAACCACTGCCTGCCTTCGGCAATGGTGCGGTCGGCGCGCCACAAAAAGCGGTTACCCACACCGATTGTCCGCAGCACGGGGCTGCCTAAGCTAGGGCGCTCATACAGAGCAATCGGCGCGCCATTGTAGACTTGCAACACCATCTCTACGCCCACTTGGGCAGCGGCAAGGTGCGGCGCAAGGCAGAGCGCTGCCACCGCACACAGCAGACTTAAAACTTTTATCAAGCGCGTCATGGAAAGCACCTCCCACAGTGCGAACAGATGCTTTCCATTGTAACGCAGCTTCGGCAAAGGGCGAACTCAGCGGCGCAGAAGTGTATAGTAAACGATGGTGCGCGGCGGCAGCGTCTCCGCATAGCGAATTTGGTGATCAGCGCTGAGTTGTGTTGGCTGCCATGCATAAGCATCGGTGATGATCGGTTCGGCGAAGGGCGCACCGTAGAGTCCCGCGCCGTTTGCCTGCATGGTGCGCTTGCTGATCAGCACTTCACCACCGAAGCCTTGCGGCGCGTCAAAGCGGAAATCAATGGCGCGTGGCGAGTCGTCTTTGTTGACGGCGATCAGGTAGATCACCTGTCCGGTCGGATCAGTGGTGACAATTGCATCCAGCAGCCGATCTTGCAAGCCCGTGTAGGCAGCAAGGATTTTTGCCTCCGTATGCGCGATGTATTCCCGATATGCCCACCAAACAGGATTCCGCACCAGTTCATTGTCCGAATCGGCATCCTGATAGACGAGTCCCTTCGTCCAGAAATCGTTACCTTTCCAGTAGAAGTGTGAGAGCATCCGCACCTTGCCCGTGGCAAAGTAGGTGTTCAGGGCGCTGGTGTGCCACAAGGCAGCGTAGAAATTCTTATAATATGCCTTCGATTGCGGCAGCGTTTTGCCCGCGGCAAGGTTCATCTCAGAGACGACCAACGGCAGCGGCGCGCCGTAGGCTGCGCTTTGGGCATAAAGCGCGTTCACGCGGTTGAAGATGGCGTAGAGGTTCTCTAAGCGGTAGATGTTGTTCGGCACATCCCAAGTATCGCTGCCGTAATCGTGCCAGCTTAGAAAGCCAACATCATAAGCGCCCTCGCGGGAGCCTTTCGCCAACAGCGTTGGGATATAAGCGCGCCATGCACGTTCACCATCATCAGTGCGGTTGGCAAAACCGTTCGGAAAGCCACCATCAATCGGATCGCCACTGCCGAGAACTGGTCCACCAAGCCGAATGCTGTTCACACGCGGATCAGGGTGCGCCTTAATGCGCGCCGCCACGCGGCGGAAGATCGCGGCGTAGGTCTCAGGCGAGACAGGCACATCCGCGTAGCCCCAGTCCGGCTCGTTCAGCACTTCCCAATACTTAATGCCGCGCTCCAGCACCACATTGTAGTAGTAGACCACCGCCAAGAAGTAATCGGCGTAGGCATCGCCCTTTGGCGGATTGCCCATGTAGGCTTCGCCGCCATAGTGCATCATCATCATGAGTGGGAAGCGCACCAAGCCCTCTACGCCGCCAATGTAAGGCAGGATGTTGCTCAGCGTGCGCTCCGGATCGTCAAAGCGCCAGCCGCGCTCGCTTAGGTAGCTAAAATCGCTCGGCGCAAAATCCGCTGCAAAGGGATCATCGGCTGTTTCGGCACGCACTTCTTCTGCTGTCACTTCCACGCGCAAAAAGTCGAGTTGAAGTTCGCGCAGCCAGGCGCGCTCTTGTTCACCCTGATCACCTTCAGGCAGCCAATACAGCTCTGTGCCGATGAAGGGACGGTTAGGCAAGCAGGCGATGTCTACAGCGCCGCGCACGGAGTCCGCGCTGCTAATCTCACCTGTAAAAACGCCTTGTGCTGCACCGATGCTTGGCAGCCTGCTAGGGCGCATATAGTCAGCTGGCTCAGGCAGTTCATCTTGAGTCTGCACGCTGAACCAGCGACCAACGCACAGTTCTGCCCGTGCGCTTGCGCGTTCCAACACCAGCAGCAGCACACCGACTGCCAGTACCGCCAACGCGGCACGCCTGAAAAATAATCGAAGCATTGCTATAGTCATGATCCAGTCTGCGCCCTTAATTGATAGACATTTGAGACAGGCTGCACAACATCTTTGCAGCTATCATATAAGTGTAAGTGCATCATGCTGCGCTGCCCTCAATCGTAACGAACCTTACTCAGCGTGAGTCTATCCAAGTTATCTCAGTAACAGCCGAAAGATGTGTGAGACGTGGCTGAAAAACGGACTATCCTCTATATCGAAGACGATGCTCACGCACGCAACCTTGTACGAAAAATTCTGCAAAAAGAATTTGAAGTACTGACCGCGCAAAATGCCCTAGAAGGTCTGGACATCTTGCAGCAGCAGATGCCTGATCTGGTGCTGACCGATCTTAACTTGCCCGATCTATCGGGCGAGGTGATCGCCTCGCGCATTCGCGCCCTTGCCGGCGATGATATACCGATTGTCGCCATGACTGCCCACAGCGAAAAGCAAGTGCGTGAGCGCGCCTTAGCCGCCGGCTGCATTGGCTACATCACCAAACCGATTGATTCGCGTACCTTAGTCGCCACTATTCAAGACTTTTTGGGCGGGCGCACCGAACGGCTGGATGATGTGGACCAGCGGCGCGCCACCAAAGAGATGCAGGCAGACATCAGCAGCCAGCTAGAGCGCACTGTGCGTAAGCTGCAAGAAGATAACGCCGAACTGCGGAACTTGGAGCGCGCCAAAACTGCCTTCCTCACCCAAGTTTCGCACGAACTCCGCACACCGCTAACCGTCCTTTCGGGCTACATTCAGATGCTGCGCCAACAACTACAAGCCGATCCGAATGTGAATCCTTCCTATGCTGATCTAGCAACTATGGCTGTTGCTGGCGTGCAGCGCCTGCACACCGTGATGAATGAAGTGGTCGTCATGGCACGCCTTGCCGCAAATCAGGTAGATGCTTTCATGGCGCCAGTTAGCGTCGGCGTCTTGGCGCAAGAGGCGCTTGAGGAATATGCACCCGCCCTAGAGCGCCGCAATCTGAAGATTGAGACCGGCGGCGAGTGTTGGGATAACATCATCATGGCGGATGCAACGCTGCTGCGGCTTGCTTTCAGTAATTTGATCAGCAATGCGATCAAGGCAACGCCGGATGGTGGCGGTGCGATCACCTTGCACATTGGCACGCAAGCGGATATTCTGCATGTGCGCGTGCGCGATCAGGGCATTGGCATTCACCCTGATCACTTGCGGCTGCTGTTCAAGCCATTTTACACCAGCATTGATGTGAACCGTGGGCGCACCAGCAAGACGGATTTTATGGGCATGGGTATGGGCATTGGGCTAACAATCGTCTCGCGTGTGGTAGAGGCGCACAACGGGCGCGTCTGGGCAGAGAGCGACGGGTATGATGAAGAAAGCTGCCCAGGCGCAACTTTTCATATTCTGTTGCCCAAGCTAAGTGGGGCGGCTGATTAAGAGCGTGGCAGCCTTGGGTGGGCGGTACTGATTAAAGGGCGGCACATCGCGCTGCACCAATAGACCAATACGGCGCAGGGCAGCGGCGTCAAATTCACGGCGCTGGCAGACGTCACACTGCCATGCCGGCGTGTTTGGCGCACAGATTAACGTGTTGCCGTGCGTATAAATGGCGTTGGCACGCCTGAGATCAAGCCGTCCGATGCGGCAGTGTGGGCAGAGTAAACTATTGCGGCGCATGGGATAAATCCTCAACATATTTCTGAGCTGCATCCATTATAAAGCGCCAAAGGGCATCTCATGGTTCAGATTAGGCTAGGATCACCTAATTCTTTGAAACTGCTTGTGATCTCTTACTATCCTCAAAATGTTAAGGTTTATCGTCTTGCGCGGCGCACCGCACACGCTATAGTTTGAGCCATACAGCACTAATCCTTAATTTATGAGGAGACGAATCTGATGAGCGTCACAACCAACTTGTTTCGCCACGTTGACCAAACAGAAGAATTCAGCGCAGGGCAGAGCATTTTCAGCGAAGGTGAATATGGCGCGGTGATGTATGTCGTCTTGGATGGCGAAGTAAACTTGATTGATCACAGTGGCAACATCACTGAAGTGGTGATGCCCGGCGGCATGTTTGGCGAGATGGCGCTCATTGATGCCAAGCCGCGCAGCCTTTCAGCGGTAGCGCGCACCAACTGCAAACTCGCCGCAGTGGATCGGCAGCGCTTTAGCTTTATGGTGACCGAGACGCCCTATTTTGCTCTGCATGTGATGCAGGTGATGGCAGAACGGCTGCGGCGGCGCGGCGGCTGAGCCTAGCGCACAAAAACAGGGCGCGCTACAATGTGCTGCCATGAACACCTTCAACACCAAAGTTTTAGTGACAGGTGCGGCAGGCTTCATTGGCAGCCACCTCACCGAGCAGTTGGTGCGCGCAGGCTATGCTGTGCGCGCCATGACGCGCTACACCTCTGCGGCAGATAAGCGCGGCAACCTTGCTGATTTACCGACGGATGTATTGGACCACGTTGAGCTTTACGCCGCCGATCTGCGCGACGCCGAAGCCATGAACAAGGCAGCAGCAGGCTGCACAGCAATCTTTCACTTAGGCGCCATCATCTCGATTCCCTATTCCTACCAGCACCCAGAAGAAACCGTCGCCGTGAACATCAACGGCACGCTGAATGTGCTTCAAGCAATGCGCCAGCACAACACACCACGCGGCGTGATCGTCAGCACCAGCGAAGTCTATGGCACTGCTCAATACGTGCCGATTGATGAACGGCATCCCTTGCAGGCGCAATCGCCTTATGCCGCCAGCAAGATCGCCGCGGAAGCGCTCAGCCTGAGCTTTCAGCGCACCTATGGCACGCCGATTGTGGTGGTGCGCCCGTTTAACACCTATGGCGAACGCCAAAGCGCCCGCGCTGTGATCCCGACCATTATCACACAGGCGCTCACCCGCGATGTGGTGCAGCTTGGCGCCATCCACACCTACCGTGACTACACACACGCCGCTGATACGGCACAGGGGCTGATGCGGGCTGCCTTTGGCGCAGAATCTGCCGTTGGACAGGTCTTTAACCTTGGCACGGGCGAAACGCACACCATCGGCGCTATCGCCGAGATGATCATCAGCCTGATCGGGCGTCCCGTCACGGTGCAGGCAAATAGTGAAGCGCGCCTGCGCCCTGAGAAAAGCGAAGTGCTGCGCTTGCAATCCAACAACAGCCTAGCACGGAGCGTCCTGAATTGGCAGCCTGAGATCTCGTTGGAAGAAGGCTTGGAGCGCGCCATCGCGTGGATTTCAGCGCACCTCGATAAGTTCCAGCCCGATCAGTATCACGTATGAGCGGCGCAGTGCAGGCAGTTCTGATGTGCGGCGGACTCGGCACGCGCTTGCGTCCGTGGAGCTATGTCATTCCCAAGCCGATGTTCCCCATCGGCGAGCGCCCGATCCTCGAATTGCTGCTGGCGCGCTTGCGGAAATACGCCATTGGCGAGATCTACCTCTCGCTTGGTTATAAGGCAGAGCTGATCGAGACATACTTCAAGGATGGCGCACATTTAGGCGTAGCGCTGCACTATGTGCGCGAATCCGAGCCGCTTGGCACAGCCGGCGCGCTGAACTTGCTGCGCGATCAACTGCGTGCGCCATTCCTAATGATGAACGGCGATCTGGTGACGCGCCTTGATTTCCGCGCCTTCTATGCCTTTCACCTTGAGCAGCGCGCCGCGATCACAGTTGGTGTGAAGGCATATGAAGTGCCAATTCCGTATGGCGTGGTCGAGAGCGAGGCGCACGATGTAATCGCCTTGCGCGAAAAGCCCACGCTCAGCGTGAACATTAATGCTGGCATCTACGCCATCAGCCCAGAGGCACTCAATGTGCTGCCGTCCAGCGGGCGCTACGATGCCACGCAGCTCATCCAAGCGGCAATGGACGCACAACTGCGCGTGTGCAGTTACCCGATCCACGAATATTGGCTAGATATCGGGCGCTTTGAGGATTATCACAAGGCGAACGAGGATGCCGCCACATGGCTGGATGAGGAGTAAGTAGCGAATCCCTGCCAAGCCTTTGCCAATGTGTGGTATGCTTGCCTCGTCACTTGGCTTTGACTTGGGGCAGCTTATGAAAAATCTGATTGGCAGCACACTTGGGCAGTATCAACTGCTAGAAATCATTGGCGAAGGCGGCATGTCCACCGTCTACCGCGCCCATCAAGCGTCTATGGCGCGCGATGTCGCGGTGAAAGTGATCCAGCCGACAGCGGAACAGCACGAGGAATTCTTCGCCCGCTTTGACCGTGAAGCGCATGTGATCGCTGCGCTGAGCCACGCGCACATCTTGAAGGTCTTTGATTACGGCGTGCAAGAAGGCATTGCCTACCTTGCAATGGAACTCCTGCGCGGCGGCAGCCTTGCCGATCGCATTGCACGCGGTCCGATGCCCTTGCCCGCCATCGCCGCCATTCTGAACGAAATCGCACCCGCCCTTGATTATGCCCACCAAAAAGGCATTGTTCACCGCGATCTGAAGCCGCACAATATCTTGTTTGATGAGGCAGGTAACCTCTTTCTGACCGATTTCGGGATCGTCAAACTGCAAGGTGCTGATCAAGCACTCACCCGTGAGGGTGCGGTGGTTGGCACACCCGCTTACATCGCACCCGAACAATGGCAAGGTGAAGTAATAGATCGCCGCGCTGATATTTATGCGTTGGGCATCACCACTTACCAAATGCTGACGGGCAGGCTGCCCTTTGAGCGTGAAACACTCTACGATCTCATGCAGCAGCACCTCACCCAAGAACCGCCGCCGATCAGTGCGTATCGGAGTGGGATACCGACCAGCCTTCAAGCGGTCATGAATAGGGTGCTTGCCAAGCGCCGTGAGGATCGCTACGTGACAACCTCTGAATTTGTGGTGAGCTTTGCGCGTGCTACCGCAGAATGGCAGGCGCAAGCAGGGGTTGATCCAACCTCTGATACGGATCGCATCGTGCCGACGCACAAGGCACCCACGCGCCTCTCGAGAGATACACTGCGAGAGCCACAGCCAAGTTATGCCTCAGGGCAGCCCTTCGTGATGAGCAGCGACTCCACACAGCCGATGAATGTCGAAGAAATGGGCATAACGCTGCCACCAAAATCGGTTGCCGCGCATGCGGCACCGCCGCCTGCGCCATTGGCAGCCATGGCACCACCGCCTGCGCCGCGTTCATTCCCTGTGCCGATGTCTGTTCTAGCGCTTGGTGGTGCGCTTATTGTGTTGGTGCTGTTCATCATTATCGCCTCTGCGGGCGGCGGCGCTATCTCGGCAAGCGATCAGACTGCTACGGCTGTGGTCATCGCTGTACTGAGCCAAACACCCACCGAGACGCCGACTGAAACGCCAACCATCACCCCAACGGCTACCCTCGATCCAGCGCTTGCCGCACCGGCAACCGCCACCGAAATCTTGGCTGCCAGCCTCACCTTCACACCGAGCCTTGAACCCAGCCCAAGCCTTGAACCTGCTGTCACACAAACAATCGCCTTTGTAGAGGTGCTTACGGCAACACCTACACCGACGCGCACCCCCACCCTGACGCCTACTTTCACGCCTTCCCAAACGCTGACGCCCACGCGCACAACTACCTTCACACCCACGCCGCTGCCGACCTTCACAGCCACCCAGACACCCACGGCGACTGCGACTAACACCGCCACCAGCACACCCGATTTTGCCGGCACAGAGGCGGCTATTCAAACAGCCACCTTGCGCTCGTTTGAGGTGGCTGCTCAGCGTGCTGCTGCCGGTGCTGTGCCTGCTTTCGAGCCGCGCAGCGGTGAACTGACTCACAGCACGCGCAGCGGACCTGAAGTGTTGGCAGCCGAAGTGAATGTGCGGAATATGGTGATTGAGGCATTGTTCAGCAATCCCTATGGCACGGATGAAGGGCGCTGGGATTACGGCTTCTTCTTCCGCGACGAAGGCACGAACCGCCAATATCGCCTGGCGGTCATCTCGGATGGGCGCTGGGGCTTGCTGCTGCGCGATGGTGACACCGCTACGACAGTGGCAAGTGGCGCACTGGCGAACTTGAACATTGCCGCCGATGGCTCGAACACACTGCGGCTTGTCGTGAATGACAGCACGGCATGGTTCTTCTTGAATGGGAAGTTCATTGTACAGTTGGATGTCTCTGCCAAGCGTGTGGCAGGCGATGTTCAAATTTTCACGGGCTTGTTTGGCGGCAATAAGATCAATGGGCGTGTGACGCGCTTTGGTGGGTTTGTCGTCAGGGAGATTAAGTAACGCAGCAATCCTATGTAGGTGAGCGTGTTATAAGACAAAATGGGCGAGGGTGTTATTCCCTCGCCCATAATTCGTGTGCGGTTAACGGTAAGGTGGTGCGTAGAGCAAGCCGCCCTCTGTCCACAACTTGTTCGGTCCGCGCTCCACACCCAGCGCACCCAGATTACGCTCGTAAATCTCACCGTAGTTGCCCACAGCCTTGATCACATTGATTGCCCAGTTGCTCTCCAGCCCCAAGAAGGTGTGTAGTTCACCCTCCACACCCAGCAGGCGCTTTGCCTCCGGTGCAAGGTTTGGATCGGCTGCCTTTTCTTCCACATTTGCCATCGTCAAACCTTGCTCTTCAGCAATGATCGTAGCGTAGGTCACCCAGCGGATGAAATCGCCCCACTGTGCATCACCCGCCTTGTAGACAGGCGCCAGCGGCTCTTTGGAGAAGTTCTCATCAAACAGCACCCAAGCGGTACCATTTTCGGAGGTGGCTTGGCGGGATGCCAATTGCGAACGGTCTGAGGTAACCGCCTGACAACTGCCAGCGGTAAATGCCTCAAAGACGAGGTTAATGTCGTCATAGGGCGTCACGGTGGCGTTGATGTTGTTCAGGGCGATGATGTCCGAGAGGTTCGCCTCAGTCGTTGTGCCTTTGATCACGCAAATCGTTGCGCCGTTTAGGTCACTGACCGAGCTGAGGTTATCGGCGCGGCGCACAAGGAAGGTCTGCCCGTCGTAGAAGATGGTCGGACCGAAATCAGCGCCCTGCCGCGTATCGCGCTCGAAGGTGTCCGTCGTGTTGCGGACGAGGACATCAATTTGCTCTGCCTGAATGGACGGGAAGCGATCTGCCGCGCTGATGGGCTTGAACTCCACCTTTGCAGGATCGCCAAACAGTGCTGCTGCGTAGGCACGGCAGAAATCGGCATCAAAGCCACTCACCGCACCATCAGGCGCAATCAAGCCGAAGCCTGCCAAGCCGCCATTCACACCACAGACCAAATTGCCACGCGCCAGCACGCGGGCAAGCAAGCCTTCTTGGGCATCTGCTGTGTTGGGCAGTGCCAAGCCGATCACGAGGAAGGCGATCAGCACCGCCATGCCAAATTTTGCCATACGAAAATTCATAGTTCTTGCGCTCCTTGCTAAAGCATCTCTTGAATGCAGCAGAAAGTATAACAAAACTTGAACGGCGGTGCAAAAGGCTTGGGCAAATGCCCTAGTGTGGATTAGGGCGTAGCCGTTGGCGTTGGGCAAGGGCGTTCGTAAATCACCTCGGCACTTGGGCGCACTTCGCCATAAATGCTACAAGGTACGCGCACACTGTGAATGGTATAGCCTGCATCTGCTTGCATATTTATGATCAAAAAGCCATCCGTGTGATATTCGCGCCAAACAAAGCGGTATTTGGCATCTGTGCCGGGCGGCACTGTCCGCGAAAGTGTGCTGGTGATGGTGATACGCTGCCCATCTTTTGGTGTGAGTGTGCGGGTTGCGGTAGGCGGTGCGCTTGGTGTGGCTGTAACCGTAGCTGTTGATGTCGCTGTGTGGGTAGCCGTCAGTGTTGCGGTTAGGGTGGGTGTATTGGTCAGCGTCGAAGTGCTGGTTGGCAGTTGTGGTTCTTCCGTAGGCAGCGGTGATGGCTGGTCAGTTGGGTTTATCCCTACTTCTTGAGGCGTGCTTGTAACATCCACCGTGCCTTCTTGGAATGATCCCGAAAGCACAACAAGCATAGTCACCGTGATAAAGACAATTAGCCCTAGACAGGTTAAGAACGACTGACGCTGTTGCTTCGTTAGTATTTTCCTATCCTCACTGCACCCACTCATCCCGCAGTAGACCGTACTCCACCAGATCAAAGCGCTTGCCATAGCGGACGCCCGCCTGCCGGCGTACACCCTCGCACACAAAGCCCAGCTTCTCGTAAAGTGCTATGGCGCGTGCGTTGTAATCCGTCACGAACAGCTCGATGCGGAACACATTCAGCTCGTTAAAGCCATAGTTCAGGGCAAGTGTCATTGCCTCTTTGCCATAGCCTTTGTTCCAATAGGCAGGCTCGCCAATGCCAATAGTGATGGTTGCTACCTGTTGCGCCCAACGGATGGTGTGCAGGATCACAAAGCCGATGAGCTGATCCTCTGCTAAGGTGCGAAGCGTGAAGCCTGCGGAGCGATCATCAGGTTTGATCAGCCAATCGAAGTTGCTCGCAGTCATTGGTGCAATCGGATCATCGTCC
>DAOUBW010000011.1:0-101916 GCA_034432555.1 Anaerolineae bacterium | reverse complement strand
GAGCAGTTCGCGGAAGCGCCACAGCTCACGCAGCTTCAGCGAGACCCAGCCCTTTGAAGGGCGCAAGGTCAGCAGCGGCGCGTCGTCGGTTAGCATGTTACTGTAGTCCGATTGACTTGAGGTGTCAGTTAGTTGGCTCATAATGCCCCATGAATTTCGCGGCAATTAGGAATTGTCAGTCTGATAGCGAAGCATTGTAACCCGCTTGGTTGTTTTTGGCTACTGCACACCCAATGCCGCCGCGAGGAACCACCCCGCTGCCAGCGCCAAGCCCAGCCACCAATGCAGCCGCGCTGTGCGCCCTTGCGCCCGATGCAATGCCTGTGCATCCTTGCTGCGTGTCGTAACGCGCACCAACCACACCGCCTCCCACAAGGTGACGAAGACCAGCAGCGTTGGCAGCGGCATCGCACCTGCTATGATCAGCGCCGCCGAAGCGACGTATGCACCATAAATCAGGATGTTAAACTCGATAAAGGCGCCCTTCAAGCCAAAACGCACAGCTAAGGTACGTTTGTTCACCGCCCGATCTGCCTCAATATCGCGCATGTTGTTCGCGTGCAGAATTGCCGCTACCGTGAAGCCAAGCGGCACGCCTGCCAAGAACGCTTGCAGGTTATCCTGCCCACTGATCGCGTAGTATGTGCCAAAGGTCATCAGCGGACCAAAGCACAGGAAGGCTGTCACTTCGCCCAACCCGATGTGCGAAAGCGGCAGCGGTCCCGCCGTATACAGCACCACCGCCGCCACGCCGACCATGCCCACAAACAGCAGCGTTGTGCCAGAGAGCGCCACCAAGATCAAGCCGATCAGCGCGCCGCCAACCGTCGTCACCACCGCGCCGATCAAGACTTGCTGCGCGCTGAGCTTGCCCTCGCTCAGCACCATGCCCATGCCAGCAACTTTCAAGGCATCCGCACCGCGCTGGTGATCGACATATTCATTCACAAAGTTGGAGGCAATTTGTAGCAGCAGCGCACCAATCAGCGCCAACAGGAAGCGCAGTGGCTCAAAAATGCCATCGTTGAGTGCTACTGCACCGCCAACGAGCAGCGCGGCATAGGTTGCCGGCAAGCTGCGCGGACGC
This sequence comes from Anaerolineae bacterium, assembly GCA_034432555.1. Taxonomy (GTDB): domain Bacteria; phylum Chloroflexota; class Anaerolineae; order Aggregatilineales; family UBA2796; genus CP2-2F. Next base: position 100,829 of record DAOUBW010000011.1, on the reverse strand, counting down.
GCCGCCTGATACCACGGGCGAAGCGGCGCGGGCAAGCGCTCTATGAGTGGGCGAGCAGGCGCTCGTTTGGTGCGTTCACGTGCTTTGCGTTTGTTCATCGTAGGCTGTAAATGGCTGCTTCAAAAAACTCGATCATGGCATGGCTATGCGCTTGCGGCGAAAAACGTTCCATACCGCGCTTATAAGCATTCCGCCCCAGACGCTCTACCAACGCGTCATATTGTAACAGACGGCTCATTTGCAGCGCCATATCGCTTATATCGCCCGGCGTCACGATCAGCGCAGCAACGTTTGGCTCCAACACCTCTGTGATGCCTGCCTGACGCGGCGCAACAATCGGCTTGCTCGCCAACATGGCTGCAATCAGACCTTCGGGCAGCCCCTCATGGATGGTACAGTCCAGCACGGCATCGCAGGCTGCCAAAACTTCATAGACCTCCGCACGGTTGGGAAACCAACGAATTGGCAGGGCATGGCGTGTGGTGGCTTGCCGCAGCGCGTGGAACGTCTCGCCATCGCCTATCACCACCAAACGCACATCAAGCTGGCGCTGTAGCAGACGTTCCAGCACATCAATCGCTTGTAGATAGCCGCTATCATAGACAGCGGGCAAGATCAACGCGATATTTTTGCTACCCTCCAAACCGAAAGCTGCCCGATCTGAACGGGCTTCAATCGGCGGCGAATAGGCAGCGTACACAACGCCTATTTTCTCTGGTGGCACATTTGCCAGCGCGATCAGATCACGCTTCACTAATTCGGAAGGCGTCAGGATGCGCTGTGTGTGATGTGCCAAAAGCCGCCACTGGCGCTGGCGCAGCAAGTAGGCAAACGGTGTCAATTCCCTGCGCCGCACCGCCTTCGCACAGACGATTGAAACAGGCAAATCGGCACAGCGCGCCGCCAAAATGCCGATCAGTGCGGCGGCTGGCTCAACAATGTGCAGCAGTTCTATCTGCATACTCCGCAACAGATTAAGCAAACGCCGCATAGCGCCCAACGCCATGCTGTGCTGTGCGCCAAGCCCGCTATCAATCAGTCTGCCATCGGCAGCGGCACGCAAGGCAGCCACCACCGCTTGAATGCGCGCCGAATCCAGCAGCGGCAGCAGATGTTCAAGCGCCAGCCGCTGCGCTGACTCGGTAAAGGTATCACCTAGGATCAGGACGCGCACAGTTTACACGCTAGTCCACGCTTTGGCGCGCTCAACAGCCCGTTGCCAACCACTGTAATGCGCGTTGCGCTCATCGGCAGACATGCGCGGTGTGAAAGTCTTCTCGGCTGACCACTGCGCCGCGATTTGCTCGGACGACTCCCAGAATTTGACCGCCAGTCCCGCCAAATACGCCGCACCGAGTGCCGTTGTCTCTGTGACGGCAGGGCGCACGACCGAAACGCCGAGAATATCTGCCTGAAACTGCATCAGCCAATCGTTTGCCACCGCGCCGCCATCCACGCGCAGCGTCTCCAGTTGCAAGCCAGCATCACGGATCATGACTTCTACCACGTCCCGTGTTTGAAAGGCGATTGATTCAAGCGTGGCGCGCACAAGGTGCGCCCGATTGCTGCCGCGTGTTAGCCCAACAATCGTGCCACGAGCGAAGCTATCCCAATACGGCGCGCCTAGCCCTGCGAAGGCTGGCACCACATAGACGCCGCCGCTATCAGGCACGCTGGCTGCCACCGCCTCAGACTCGGCGGCACTGCGGATAAGCTGCATCTCATCGCGCAGCCACTGCACCGCCGCACCCGCCACAAAAACGCTGCCCTCTAAGGCGTAGACCGTTGGCTGATCAGCAAGCTGCCAGGCGATTGTGGTGAGCAAGCCGTCGTGCGAGTCCACAGCGCGATCCCCTGTGTTCATGAGCATGAAGCAGCCTGTGCCGTAGGTGTTCTTCACGCTACCAACCTTATAGCAGGCTTGCCCAAAAGTGGCAGCTTGCTGATCGCCCGCCACGCCACCAATTGGCACCGCCGCACCGAAGATATGGGCATCCGTCTCGCCGTAGTGCGCGCTGGAAGGCAGCACATTGGGCAGCAAGGCATGTGGAATGTTCAAGCGTGCCAGCAGTTCATCATCCCATGTTTGGGTGTGGATGTTGTAGAGCAGGGTGCGGCTGGCATTGCTGACATCGGTGGCGTGAATTTTGCCGCCGCTCAAATTCCAGAGCAGCCATGCATCCACTGTGCCGAAGGCAAGTTCGCCATCAGCAGCGCGTTGGCGTGCGTTCGGCACGTTATCCAGCAGCCACGCAACCTTTGTGCCGCTGAAATACGGATCGAGGACGAGTCCCGTCTTAGCGCGCACCGTCTCGGCAAAGCCTTCGGCGCGTAACTGCGCGCAGTGGGCTGCCGTGCGCCTGCACTGCCAAACAATCGCATTGTGGATCGGCTTGCCCGTGGCGCGCTCCCAGATGATGGTTGTCTCGCGCTGGTTGGTAATGCCAATGCCCGCTACATCACGCGGGCTGATGTTGGCACGCGCCAGTGCCTCGCCGGCAACGCCAAGCTGCGTACTCCAAATATCGGCGGGATCATGTTCTACCCAGCCCGGCTGTGGGTAAATCTGAGGGTATTCTTTCTGTGCCACACCGACGATCTTCCCGTTGTGGTCGAAAACAATGGCGCGTGAACTAGTTGTACCTTGATCAAGGGCAAGAATGTACATAAAAACTCCTAAAAGTGCTGTAAGTGCTAGGCAAGGAAACCATGTTTACGCAACCAGACGAGCAGCTCGTCTTCGGTCGCTTCCGTCAGCATACTGCCGCGATCCACGCCACGCGGTGAAGCCCCTTTTGGCAGCGGATCGGGCAGCTCGTAGGGCAGATCACCGCCGCGCTGCGCCACAATCAGCGTTGGCACGGACAGGAAGCCCGTCCACGCCACCACACGCGCCTCAAAGGTTTTATCGCGGTCTATTAACAGTTCGCGGTATGGCACACCTTCACGTTCCAGCACGCGGCGGGCAATGCTGACAAATGGGCAGGGCGTGCTGCGGCTGTACATCACTAATTCTTTGTCGGTTGACTGCATGTCCCTACTCCTTATAAGCGTTTTAGGGCTGCTGCGCCTCTAAAAAGCATAAAATGCCGTTTGCCACGCCTAAGGCGAGGCGATCTGGTTGGTTTTGCAGCAGGTTGCGATCATAGCTGAGGAAGCCTAGCTCAAGGATGTTGGCAGGCGTCCGCACGCTGATTTTGCGGAAGGCATGGTAGAGCAGCATGTTATCGGTGATGCTGCCGGGCTGGAAAGGCAAACCTGTGATGCCTTCATAATTGGCGCGGATGCACTCATTCAGGCGCGAATCTTGATCGCGGATGATGGTGCGCGCTGCTGGGTAGGTGGATTTATAGCCGCCGTAGCCGAAATTCTCGCACGAGTCCGCGTGCAGCGAGACAAACACCGCCGCCTCATAGCCGTTCAGGCGCGGATCGTATTCCTCCAAAATATCTACGGTATAGCCGCGCCCCCGCAGGATGGCAGCCGCCCGATCTGCGACTGCCTCCGTCACGCTGCGCTCAAAGAAACCATCAGGGCAGACCGCACCCGGATCAAGCTGATCGCGCTTGCCGCCGCTGGATGAAGTCATGCCGCTGTGACCTGCCAAAATGCCAACGCGGTTATACCAAATGGGCGTGGGCAAGGCAGTGGGTGTGGCGGCTGAAATCAGGCGGGCAGTTGCCTGCACCGGCGCCAGATCGCGGCGCGCTTGGGCGGGCAAGAAATCCGGCGATGTCCACCACATAAAGATGGTGGCAGCCATCACGGCGGCAGCAAAACTGACGCTCACTGTCCGTAAGGCGCTGATGACGGTCAGCAGCGGGAAGGTCTGCTTCACCTGTGGCTTGGGCAGCGGCACGTCGCGGTTGGTGGGCTTGTGGCGCTTGGGGCGCGCAGACTGCGCAGCGGGTGCATCACCAATGAAGGCGACGCCGTGCGACGCATCAGGGAATTCAGGCGTCAAGTGGCGCTCTGGCACAACGGTTGGGATTAGCTCATCATCCGTTGGCGGGTTGCTGTTCTCTTGTGCGGATTGCTCAGTCACCGCGTGCGCTCCACGATCTCGCTAGGCGATTTTCTGGCTATGATAGCGCAATCGTGTGTTTTTTGGAAAATTGGGATCAGCCATCAGCCAAATGCCGTGAAGTGAGGAGCCATGAACCGTTTGCGCCACACCGTTTGTTGTACGCTTGCCACTCTCAGCCTGCTCGCCTGCGCGCTGACCGCCCCTGAGCAGCCGAGTATGCTCAACTTGCAACTGCCCACGCTAACCTTAGCGCCACCCGCCACGCCCACATCCCAAAGCGATATCCAAGTTGGACGCCCGCTCGACCGTCAGGTGTGGACATTACGCGATGACGTGCAAAATGATCGGCTGATGCACAGCCTGAGCCGTTTAGTTGGCTTTGGCACGCGGCACGTGCTTTCGCCAGCGGATCGGGCAAATTATGGCATTGGCGCAGCGCGCGATTGGCTGTTTCAAGCATTTGAGGCACTTCGCGCCGCGCACCCAAGCAAGCCGATTCAGGTTTGGACGCAGCCGGTGTGGTACACCTGGCAAGGGCAGCCTGTGCGCTCTGAGAATGTGATCGCTGTGCTGCAAGGCAGCGATGTTGGCGCAGGCGTGTATGTGATCGGCGCCCACTACGACAGCATCGGTGCCCCACCGACCGACGGCAACGCCTACGCGCCGGGCGCCAACGATAACGGCTCAGGCGTGGCAGCCCTCTTGGAGATCGCACAGATCATGGCAGGGCAGCCGCAGCGCGCCACGCTGATTTTTGTGGCGTTCACGGCGGAAGAAACGGGCAGGCAGGGCAGCCTTGCCTTTGTGGAGAACTATCTGCAAGCGCACACACCGCCAATTGCCCTCCGCGGAATGCTCAACCTTGATATGCTGGGCAGTATGCGTGATGCCAACGGGCGCACCGATTCGCGGACGCTGCGCCTGTTTTCCGCCGCGCCCAACGATTCACCTTCGCGGCAATTGGCGCGGCAGGTGGCGCTTGCCATCAGCACCTACACCGATGAGGTGCTGCCCGTGCTGCAATCCTCAGAGGATCGGGTTGGGCGCTGGGGCGATCAGATGAGTTTCAGTGCGGCAGGCTATCCTGCTGTGCGCCTGATCCAGAGCCTTGAGGATCACACACGCCAACACAACGGGCGCGACTCGCTAGAGGCAATTGATCTCGACTACTTGATGCGGACGACTCGCGCTGCACTCACGGCAGTTGCCGTGCTAAGCGGTGGCTTGGCGCCGCCCGTCGCCGAAAGCCTGCGCCTGACAGCAATTCCGAATGGGCATCAATTGGTGTGGGCAAGCGTGCCAAACGCGGCTGCCTATGTGGTGGCGCTGCGCCAAATTGCCTCTTTGGGCTACGACATGCTGCTGACGGTCAACAGCGCGCTGCTGACGTGGGATCAATTTATGCGCTACGAGGCGATTTCGATAGCCGCCGTAGATGCCAATGGCAGGTTCGGCGGCTTCTCGCCAGAGGTCAAGGTGCGCGATCTGCTGCGCTAAGCGCCGCTGCGCTGTGATTCCGCCACTTCGCCACCCACCTCTTTAACGGTGCGCCACGGCGCTTCCCAATCACGGCGGATGCCTGCCATCAGCAAGCCGAGCTGCTCACGGGTGGCGTCTTTGGCGGGTAGGGTCTCGATGATCTGCCCTTTGTACATCACCGCGATCCGATCCGAGAGCGCCATGATCTCATCCAGTTCGGCGGAAACCAACAGCACCGCTGCACCGTTATCGCGCTGCTGCACAATGCGCTGATGGATAAACTCAATCGAGCCAACATCAATACCGCGTGTCGGTTGGCTGGCGATCAACAGGCGCGGTTTGCGGCTGAATTCGCGTGCCACAACCATCTTTTGTTGGTTACCGCCGCTCAGGCTGCCGCCGCTTGTCGCAGCTGACGGCGTGCGGATGTCAAACTCGCCGATCAGGCGTTCGGCATTCTGAGTCACTGCGCGCTCGTCCAGTTGAAGTCCGCTGCTGGCTTGATCGGTTGCCAACATGCGGCGCAGCAGGCGCGTGCCAAGCGTGGCGACCCAATGCGCCAGCCCAAAGCCCAGCAACGCCGCAGCAACGCTCAGCGTTAGGGCAGCGATAAACGGCGCGGCGTCACTGCGCGGATCAAGTTCGGCAAGGCGCAAGTTTTCGGCAAAGGTTGGGTAGAAAGCATTCCACAGGTTGGCAAGCAGGAAGGCAACCCCACCGAAAATCACCAGATAGAGCGCCAACGCGGCTGGAAATTGGCGCGGCGTTGGGAAGGTTGCTACGGGCGGCAGGTAATAGCGGTTCAGCACAAGGTTATCGGCAACCGAGAAGGGCTTCACCATGCCGTAACGCTGCCGATCTTCCGGAATGTGCGCGACGCCAGCATCCGTCACACGGCGTGGATCGCCCAAGCGAATCGGCTGCCCTGCAATAACCATCTCACCGCTCACGGCGCGCCGCAGCCCAGTTAGGACCTCCACCAATTCGGTCTGCCCATTGCCCTGAACGCCCGCGATGCCCAGCACCTCACCAGCACGCACTTCAAAGCCCGCGCCATCCACCGCCAAGGCACCGCGATCATCATAGGCGCGCAGATCGCGCACGCTCAGCACCACGTCACGCGGTGCTGCCTCACCTTTTGCCACGCGCAGCAGCACCTCACGCCCAACCATCAGCGAGGCGAGGAACTGCTCCGCTTCGGCGTCGTCAGCAGGCAGCTCGGCGCGCCCGGCGCCGCCCACCACGCGCCCGCCGCGCATCACCACAATGCTATCCGCAACAGCAAGCACCTCTTTCAGTTTGTGTGTGATGAAGATGATCGAGACGCCTTGCAGCGTTAGCTCTTTCATAATCCGAAACAGTTCTTTGCCTTCTTGCGGCGTTAGCACCGCGGTTGGCTCATCAAGGATCAGAATATCCGCCTTGCGGTAGAGCGCCTTGATAATCTCCACGCGCTGCTGCAACCCGACGGGCAGCTTTTCGACTATCGCCTCAGGATCAACCTCTAGGTTGAAGCGCTTGGAGAGATCGCGCACACGCTTAGCGGCACGCATCCGATCTAGTCGGCAGCTGGCTGTGCCAAACAGATCAAAGAGTGAGTCGAGGATGGCATCTAAGGTCGCCATGCGCGAGTCTTCGCGGTGTACGGCGCTGCCACGCCACGTTAGCCTGCCGTGCCGATAGAGCGAGACCATCAACCCGCCGCCGACGACTGCGCCGAGCAAAATTGGCAGCCACAGCAGCAGCGCCGTGAGCGTTGGATTATCGGGATAGAACAGGCGCAGCACAGTGACTGCGCGTTCTTCCAGTGGCAAGCGCTGAAATGCCTGCCGCGCAAATTCAGGCGACTCGACTAAGTAGGTGGAGATAGTCATCACCAACAACAAGACGATCTGCCCCACCAGCACGCCGACCAAGACGGCGATCAGCGGCAGCAGCGCACGCCAAAAGGCACCCCATACCAAGCGTGCGCCGCGCACAAAGCGCGAACCGCCCAAATTAGCGCGCTGCACCTGCATGACTTGGGTCAGGCTTGCCTCAGCATCGGCATCGTTTTGCTGGGCGGTCTGTTCTTCGCCCAACACCACGTTTTCTGCCACACTCAGCACTGGGATGAGCTGAAAGTGCTGATGCACCATGCCAATGCCGCTGTAGATTGCCTCGCGTGGGCTAGCAAAGCGCACTTCGCGCCCGTGCAGGCGAATGCTGCCTTCATCTGGGTGATACAAGCCGTAGATGATGTTCATCAGCGTGCTTTTGCCCGCCCCATTCTCGCCAAGCAGCGCCAAAATCTCGCCGCGATGCAGGCTCAGGTTCACCTCGGCGTTGGCAAGCACGCCTGGAAACCGTTTGGTGATGCCTTCAACTTCTAAGACGACTTCGCCTTTGGGCATGGCTGCTTTACTCCGTTTCGTAGGCTTTCCCGATGTGTGACGGCGGGCGCGCCCGCCCCATGAAGCCCGCCAACACGACCAGCGTGAGGATATAGGGCAGCATGGCAACAAATTGGTGCGGAATCTGAACGCCCGTGAACTGTAACTGGCTTTGCAGCGCACCGGCATAGCCAAACAACAAGGCGCCAAACATCACCCGTGAAGGACGCCACGCGCCGAAGATCATCACGGCAAGCGCAATAAAGCCGCGTCCGGCGCTCATGCCGCGCTCAAACGAGACGCCTTCCAGCACCAGCACGGCGCCCGCTAAGCCCGCCAAAATGCCGCTGATTGCTAAGTTGGTGAACTGCAAGCGATGGACATTGACGCCCAGCGTATCGGCAGCGCGTGGATTTTCGCCGATGGAGCGCGTGCGCAAGCCCCATGTGGTGCGGAACAGCAAAAAGCCTAAGATGGGGACGAGCAAAAAGGCGGTATAAGTCAGTAAACCTTTGTCAAAAATGACGGCGCCCACATCGGCGATCACGCCTTGATCGGTGGCGAATGGGTTGCGGATCACAGGCGGCAGGCGGTCAATCACGTTTTGCCCGCCTTCGTAGAGGTAGCCCGTCATGCCCAGTGCGAAAATGTTGATAACCGTGCCACTGATGATCTGATCGACCTTGAAGCGGATCGAAAGCACGGCGTGCAGCATGGCAAGGGCAATCCCGATCAGCGCCGCCGCCAAGATGGAGAGTCCCAAACGCACGGGCTGCTCTTGCAGGAGAGGCGCAACATCCGGACGGCTGAGCGCCACGTTGGCATAAAAAGCGCCATAGGCGCCAAAGAGCATCATGCCCTCAATGGCGATGTTCACAATGCCCGAACGCTCGCTGACAATGCCGCTCATGGCGCCGAGGATGATCGGCACGGCGCCGCGAATGGCAGCGTTGATGACCGCTACGCTGATAAAGGTGCCTAATGTAATCTGTTCTGGTGTCACGCGCTTTTCCTTAGAGAACACTTTGACGAACGATGCTGTCTTAGAGCGTGATATCGAGAATTTTCTCGCCAACGGCGCGCAGTTCTTGCAGTGGCAGTTGGCTCAGCCGCAGCGCAATCTCTAGGTAAGGCAAGCTGTTCGGCTGCGAGACGAACGCACGGATTTCTTCGGGCAGTTCGCTGAAGCGATCATACGCCTCTTGCAGCGCCAGCCACTCACCAAGCTGACCAACATCCTCAAGGAAGTAGTTGGGCGATTTGCGAAGTGCCATCGCCAGCGATGCCAACTGCGGAAACGGCACGGCGCTCTGCCCAAACTCATAGGCAGCCAGCATCTCAGCCGTTGTGCCGCTGATTTTTGCCAGTTCCTCTAGGCTTAGGCGTGCTTCGCGGCGCGCCAATGCCAAGCGCACTCCGATCACGCGCTGGCGCAAGGCGGCATATTCTTGTGGCGGCGTACCAAGTTCGCGGTGCTGCTTTCGCTCTAGCATCTCTGTGCCAAAGAAATGGCTGATCGGCAAATTCAGGTGGTAGGCGATCAGCTCTAGATGTGGCAGGCTTGGGGCTTGCTCACCGAGTTCCCATGCGTGCAGGTCTGCCTCTTGGCTGTGGATGGCAGCCGCAAGCTGCGCGACACTGAGATTATTTGCCATGCGCGCATCACGGATCAGCACGCCAAGCACGCGAGCGCGCAAGGCGTGAATCTCGGCAAAGTTACGCTCAGCAGGCGGTGGCGGTGCGTTTTCCTCGCGCTTTTTGCGAAAGCGCGCACTAACATCTGAAAAGTCCATAGCTTAAACAGCCTCCAGCGTGCGTAAAGTGCCAACATTGCGCGCATTATACGGCAGAACGATGCGCGCCGCAATAAAACTCACCACGCGCTGCGCCTTCACCCGTGAAAAAGCGGGCAAAATGCGCTACACTTCATGGCACTGTTCACATGGAACCTTTCACAGAATACACACCAACATATCGAGGGAATTTTGGCGCAGCGGACGAAATTGGCAACTATCACAGCGGTGCTGCTTATTGCAGCCGCCTTGCGGATCATCGGCTTAACAAGCCTGCCGTCAGGCTTCCGCGATGAGGAAATCGCCCAGTTAGATATTGCCACACTAGCGAGAAGCGGCGCGATTGCCTCTTTCTATAATGTGGACGATCCCGATGGCGGAAGAGAAGGCTTGTTTGGCATTTTGCACGGTTGGCTGGGCATCGCCTTTGGCAAGGGACTGCTGCCCTTACGGATTTTCGCGGTGCTGTGTGGGCTATTGAGCGTCGCCTTGACCTATGCATTGGGCAGGCGGCTCTTTCGGCACTATGGCGGCTTGGTGGCTGCTATTGGGATGGCGTTCACCTTATACCCGATTGTGGTTGGGCGCTCGATCACTCGTGAGGCGTTGGCGCTGCCGCTGATCACGCTCACCTTGCTGATGATCGCTGCTGCGCTGCATATGCGCCGCCGCATTGAGCCAGACGCACCACAAACAACCGCCTATGCCTTGCTTGGCGCGGTGATTGTGCTAACTGCCTATACGCATTGGTCGGGTTTGCTGTTGATCGTACTGTTTGTTGCCTTCATCGCCTACCTGCGCCTGACGCGGCAGGCAATTTCGCGGCGCGTGATTGGCTACAGTGCTTTTGGCTTGTTGGTGATACTCATCATGGGCATTCCCTACATCAGTGCCACCATCCGCGCCTTCCCAATCAGCAGCTTAAACACGCTGTGGCACAACCGCCCCGAATCACTTGGCGAATTTCTCAGCAACTTTTTTCAGGCGGTTGGCGGGCTGGGCGTCTATGGTGACCTGCTGCCGCAGCATAACTTGCCCGGCGTACCGCTGCTCAACCCGATTGGCTTTGTGTTGCTCATCATCGGCCTGGCAGAGGCACTGCGCCGCTTTCGGCAGCAGCCGAACTATGTGCTGCCGCTCTTTGCGTTGGTGTTAGGCTTGCTGGCTGACGGCTGGACACGCGGCGCGCTCAACTTTAGCCACCAACTCTTGGCGCTGCCCGCCATCATGGTCTTGATCGGCGCCGGTGCGGTTGCCTTCGCCAATTTCCTTCGGATGGGCTTACCACGCCCACAAGCGGCACAGTTGACCACCATAGGCACCTTCGCTATTGCAGTCGCCACCCTGTTCGCCACCAGTGACCTGCTCTTTAGGGCATGGGTAAGCCGTAACGATGTGCAGATTGCCTACCGCGGGCGGCTTGGGCATTTGGCTGCCTACCTTGATCGCACCCAAGACAGCCTCTCCACATCAATCTGCACCTTTTCGCTGGATGCGCGCTCCGCCATCCAGAACGCCGAATACCGTTTCGCTGTGCGCTCGGATGCAACGCTGCTGGCGCTCATGCTACACCGCCATGATCTTGATCTGCGCTATAGCAACTGCCTTGATGCATTGGTGCTGACACGCGGCGGCGAATCCCAGCGCTATGCCTTTGCTTACCCTTCAGCGCGCACACGCATCGCAGAGCCGTTGAAAGCCTGGCTGTACAATGCGACTCAAGTACCAGTCCCAGGCTTGCCCAGCGGTAGCGTGCTGATTGTGAACGCGGAGCAGGTGGTTGCCGATGACTTTGGGCAGGTGATCTTGAGTCGGGCGTCGTGGTCGCCAGAGGCAAGCGTCACCCACGATGAGCCAGCCACGCTGCCGCTGCGGATGGGCGGCTACCTGACCTTTGAGGGCTACCGCCTGCTGCCAGAAGGAAGCTACCGCCCTGGCGAGACGCTGCGCGTGGTGACCTATTGGCGCGCCGACGGCGAACAAGTGCCGGGCTTACGCCTCTTCGCGCATCTTTCGCGCAACCCAGACATCCCGCCTGCCTTGCAAAACGACATCCTGAACATTGAGGCGAGCCTGCTGCGGGATCGGGATGTGTTCATCCAAATTATCACACTGCCGCTGCCCGCAGATTTTCCAAGCGGTGAATATTTCCTCTCCATTGGCGCCTATAGTGAGCGCGACGGGCAGCGCTTGCCGATCTATGATGGTGAAACACCACGCGGTGATCGGCTCTTTTTGGATAAAATCCGCGTGGAATAGGCATTGAGGCATGTTTGAGCTGCTTTTTTTGGGAACTTCTGCCTCGGCGCCATCGGTGCACCGTGGGCTTTCCGCGCAGATGGTGATGGCGAAGGAATATCGCTTCCTGATTGACTGCGGCGAAGGCACGCAGCGCCAAATCTTACGGAGCGGCATCGGCTTTAAGCGGCTGAATCGCATTCTGATCACGCATGGGCATCTTGATCACATCTTGGGCTTGGCGGGCTTGCTCTCGACATTGGTGCGCTGGGAAAGCCTTGACTCCCTCGAAATTTACGGCAGCCGCTGGGCGCTAGACCGCGTTCAGGACTTGATCTACCGCGTTGTGTTCCGCAACGAAAAGCTGCCCATCCCGCTGCACTTGGTGGATTTGCAGCCCGGCGTCTTCTTTGAAAACCGCGATTTCAGCGTGAGCGCCTTCCCGGTGACGCATCGTGGTGCGGGCTGTTTCGGCTTCATCTTCCAAGAGAAGGCACGGCGTCCGTTCCTTGTGGAAAAGGCAGAGGCGCTGGGCGTGCCGCCCGGCCCTGAACGGGCGCGCTTGGTGCGCGGTGAGGCGGTGACGTTGCCCAACGGGCGCACTGTGCAGCCGGATGAGGTGTTGGGCGCCGATATTCCCGGCGCACACTACGTCCACACCGGCGATGTTGGGCGCACCGATAACATCTTGGAGTATGTGCGGGGCGCCCATGCGTTGGTGATTGAGGCGACCTACTTAAACGCCGATGCTGAAATGGCGCAGCAATTCGGGCATATGACGGCAGCCGCAGCCGCCCAGTTGGCAGTAGACGCCAATGTTGGCACACTGATCCTCACCCATCTTTCGCGGCGCAGCCGAGAGCGTGATGTGCTGGCAGAAGCACAAGCAATCTTTCCGAATACCTACGTGGCACGTGACTTTGATCGGTTCAGCATCAACAAAGAACGCGGCACAGAAAAGATCGTGCCAATCAAGGCAAATGGGCGCGCTGCACACGGCGCGGCTGAGGTAGATGAGATGGATGAGGTTGAAGAAGGCGAGTCGGCGGACAGGCTGCCCAACGACTCGCCCTTTGAAGTTTAGGCGTTTGGCATCAATTGTTGCGATTTGGATTCGGCGATCTGCTGCGCCTTGCGAATGAACTCGGCAACAGGCATTCCGCCTAAATCCTCACCGCTGCGAAGGCGCACCGAGACTGCGCCGTTCTCCACATCCCGATCACCGGCGATCAGCATGTAGGGAATTTTTTCGCCCTGTGCCGTGCGGATTTTAGCGTTCATGCGCTCTTTGCCGTCGTCCACATCGGCACGCAGACCAACCTCTGCCAGTTTCGCCGCCACCTCGCGCAGGTACGGCACGTGCCGATCTGCAACAGGGATCAGGCGCACCTGCACGGGTGCCAACCAGACCGGAAACGCGCCGCCAAAGTGTTCGATCAAGATGGCGACAAAGCGCTCCATGCTGCCGAAGGGCGCACGGTGAATCATGACCGGGCGGTGTGGTTGGTTATCCTCGCCCATATATTCCAGCCCAAAGCGTTCGGGCAAGTTGTAGTCCACCTGCACTGTGCCAAGCTGCCATTCACGCTTTAGCACGTCGCGGAAGATGAAATCGAGCTTAGGTCCGTAGAAGGCAGCCTCACCTTCTGCAACGAAGTAATCCAAGCCGACCTTATCCGCCGCGTTGATGATGGCGTGTGTTGCCTTTTCCCAGAGTTCCGGCGCGCCCACATATTTTTCGCTGTTTGGGTCTCGCGTGCCGATGCGGGCGCGGAATTCCTGAAAGCCCATCAGGTCAAAGATGCGCTGAATCAGGCGCACGACGGCGATAAACTCATCTTCAAGCTGTTCCGGCGTAGCAAAGACGTGCGCGTCGTCTTGTGTGAAGCCGCGCACCCGCGTTAAGCCCGTCAGTTCGCCGCTCTGCTCATAACGGTAGACCGTGCCGAACTCGGCAAGGCGCACGGGCAGATCGCGGTAGCTGCGCGGCTCGCTGCGGTAAATCTCGATGTGATGCGGGCAGTTCATGGGCTTGGGCATGAATTCTTCGTCGTCCACCTGCATCGGTGGGAACTGACTATCGGCGTAGTAGGGATAGTGTCCCGACATACGGTAGAGTTCGACTTTGGCAATGTGCGGCGTCACCACCGGCTGGTAGCCAACGCGCATTTGTTCGGCGCGCAAGAAGCGTTCGAGCGTATCACGCAGGATGGCGCCTTTGGGCTTCCAGAGCGGCAGCCCTTTGCCAACCAATGAGCTGAACGTGAACAAGCCAAGCTGTTCACCGAGTTTGCGGTGATCGCGTGCCTTAGCCTCCTCAAGGCGATGCAGGTAGTCTTCTAGCTCAGCGCCGCTCTGCCATGCCGTGCCGTAAATGCGCTGCAACTGCGGACGGTTCGAGTCGCCGCGCCAATAGGCACCGGCGATGCTCATCAGCTTGAAGGCGTTCGGATTCAGCTCGCCCGTGTGTGCCACATGCGGACCGCGGCACAAATCCTCGAAGGAATCCTGCTTATACGTGCTGATGACGGGCGCTTCTGCGATCTTGTTGCCGTTTTCATCGTAGCCGCCGCGCTCCAAGCCATCAATCAGCTCCAGCTTGTAGGGCTGGTTGGCAAAGAGTTGGCGCGCTTCGTCAGCGCTGACCTCACGCCGTGCAAAGGGGAAGTTTCCGCTGATAATGCGGCGCATTCGCGTTTCAATTTCGGCAAGGTCTGCCTCGTGTAGTTGGCGCGGCAGATCGAAGTCGTAGTAGAAGCCATCCTCAACGGGCGGACCTATGGCAACGCGCCCTTCGGGGAAGATTTCCAGCACAGCTTGTGCCATAACATGCGCCAAGGAGTGACGAATACGGTAAAGTTGGCTGTCTTCGTAACGTTCGGACATAGTTCCTCAACTTGTGTAGGGGCAGTGCGAATGGATCAGCGGCGGTGAACGGGCGCAGGCAGGTGCAGTGCGCCGCGATCCCAGTCAATCAGCCGCACATGCCTTGAACAAGTTGTGGGCGGCGTGTGGTAGCCGCCGTGCTAGTCTCGCTTTCGCTATCGGTCATAATTGGCTGAGCGCCTCACCTCCTTCGGGCAGCAAGGTTGGCTCGGGATAGCGCATGAAGACGCTCTCGAAAGTGCCAAGCGCCAGCAGGTTATCAATGGTATCCTCAATGGTTTCCGGCAGCAGATTCTCGATGATGACGTGCGGTGTTTCCAACGGGATAAAGCGCACAGGCAAAAGCTGCGCCTCATCTTCTGCTACCTCACGGCTGACGAACATCTGCCGTTGCAAAAAGGGAATGGTCACAAAGTGCGAGAGCCACGTTTGTCCGTCGTAAGTTTCGACGACGACATCGGTGCTATCTTGGTAAGGGTCGAAGCCTTCTGCGTTGATCTGCTCGATCCACACGCGCTTCAGGATAGGGATCATCAGCTTTACTCCATGTTAGAACAAAAAATCCCACGCCCAACAGACTGGGGCGAGGGATTAGATCGCGGTTCCACCCAAATTCAGCCGCGAGATAGCCCTCGCAAGCCCTTTAGAATGCCCTATAACGGGAGCAGCCCGAAGGCGGTTAATGACGCGCAGCGGGAGCGTGTTCACCGCTTGGCTCACGGGTGGTTTTGGCTGCGGCGGGCTAAAAACGCTCTCAGTCGCGGCGTTTTTTCCCTGTTAAGCCGTAGGCGCGTCAGCTACTCGTCCCGATCACTGCCTGTTGGTATGGTCTTGTATGTTGAGAATAGTACAAAAGGCGGTTGAAGTCAATAGTGCAAAGTGTGCGGGCATGGTGATCCCCTAGGCAACCCCTATCCCTACCCCTTTCCCCGCCAGCAGGGAAAGGGAATCGGATAGTGCGGGCAGGTGGGAGATACGGCACTTAAGGCTTCTCACAAGGAGTGCGCTGCCAACCCTGCGGCAAGCCTGCCCACACTTTGCAGCATGGGTAGCGCACTTGGAAGGGCTGGATGGTTAGCCCTGTTTGCTCTCCCGCGCTATGCGCTATAATTCACGGTATATATGAGTCTTCAAAATAATCATTATCGATTCGTTTAATAACATAACGACTCTCTTCAGTCACTCCAACATTGAAATCAATCATAAACTGTGCCAACTGTTCACCGTCAATCAACACAACTTTCTTCTCGATACGTCCTACATAATCCCGCGCATCAGTAGAAAATTGTGACGTTGTGATAAGAACACCTCGCTTAGCACGCAAGCCTTCTAAACTGCCGGCAAATGCTTGCACAGTTGGGCGACCAACAGTATCTCGCCAACGTTTAGCCTGAATATACACTTCATCTAATCCTAGCACATCACCTTTGATTAGCCCATCCACACCTTCATCGCCACTGCGTCCGAGTGCCTTACCGGCGTCTTCCCTGGATCCACCATAACCCATAGCAATTAGGAGATCAATGACGAGAAGTTCAAAGAAACGCGGTGAGCATTGTTTAACCCTTTCCAAAACATCTTGAGCTAGTGCCTGCCGCAAACTGAGGTAGCTAGACTCAAGCACCTCAATGGGATTATCCTCTTGAGGCATCTGCTGATGAGGTTGTGGTTGCTGATCTGTGCCTTTGCGAGTTCTTCCTAAAAACTCCACAAACTCTGGGAATTGCCTTAAGTACTGAATATCAATGCGCGGTACATCCTTTTTGAGGGTGTTCAGACCCACTGGAGTAATGCGAAACACACCGCGTGCAGGGCTTTCAAGCAGACCAGCATTTCGTAAGTAGGTAACTGCCCAACTCACATTGGCATAAATTCTAGTTTGTGTTCGGCTTGATAGCAGCTCAAAGCGCTCTTCTTCCGTCAGGTTAAACTGATCGGCAATTTGAGTGACAGCCTCACCCAAACGGTGTAACTGATTGTCGCCTGCGATTTGTAGCACAGGCAGCATTAGGGATTGAAAATCAGGAACAGGCATAAAGCATACCTTTTCAGGGTGCAATGAGATGTGTGTCAATATATCAACTTTTGCCCTCCCGCGCCATACGCTGTAACTCATAGAGTTTGGTCATTGCCTCTAGCGGACTCATCTCCTCAACGCGCAGCCCTTTCAGCACCGCCACCAGCGGATGCTCTGCCTCTGGAAAGAGCGCCATCTGATCCTGTGGTGCGCGCCGCCGTGATCGGCTTGGCTCACTCGGAATATCCTTGAAGGAAAAATCAGCGCCGCTTGCCTCAAGGTCTTTCAGAATCTCACGCGCACGCGCCACCAGCGCCTTTGGCATCCCTGCCAACTGCGCCACATGAATGCCATAGCTGCGGTCAGCGCCGCCGCGCACCAGCTTATGCAGGAACACCACACGCTCGCCATCTTCCAGCACGCTGACGTTATAGTTCCGCACACGCGGCAAAATTTTCTCTAGCTCGGTCAGTTCGTGGTAGTGTGTGGCGAACAGCGTGCGGCAGTTCAGGCGCGGATGATTGTGGATGTATTCCAGCACGGCACGCGCAATCGCCAAACCGTCGTAAGTGCTGGTGCCGCGCCCGATCTCATCCAGGATCAGCAGTGAGCGCGGCGTGGCGCTTGCCAAGAGCATGGCAGTCTCGATCATCTCGACCATAAAGGTAGACTGCGCGGCATGAATCTCATCTTGTGCGCCAATGCGCGTGAAGATGCGATCCACCAAGCCAATGTGCGCCTCGGCGGCTGGCACAAAGCTACCGATCTGCGCCATCAGCGCGATGAGCGCCACCTGCCGAATGGCGGTAGATTTGCCGCTCATGTTCGGACCTGTCAGGATGTGCAAGCGCTCGTCAGCGTCAAAGTAGGTGTCGTTAGGTGTGAAGCGCTCGCCTTGCAGCAAGCGCTCTACGACAGGGTGCCGCCCGTCACGGATGATCAAACGCTCATCTTCGCTCAGTGTTGGGCGCGTGTATGCCTCACGTGCGGCAGTTTCCGCCAGCGCAGCAAAGGCATCGGCGTGAGCAACGGCGCGTGCCGTCCGCAGCAGGCTATCGCCGAAGGCGCTGATCTGCGCGCACACATCGCGGAACAGGCGCTCCTCAATGCCAAGCATTTGCTCATCGGCGTTCAGCAGCAGCGCCTCATACTCTTTCAGCTCAGAGGTGATGTAGCGCTTGGCGTTGGCAAGTGTTGCCTTCTCAAGGTAATCATTCGGCACTTTGGCAATCTGCCCGATGCTCACCTCGATGTAGTAGCCCATTACTTTGTTATAGCCAACCTTGAGCGATTTAATGCCCGTTCGTTCGCGCTCGCCTTCCTCAAGGCGATCCAGCCAAGCGCGTGCACCGCTGACGCCCTGATGCACCTGATCAAGTTCGGCGCTGTAGCCCGCCCGAATCACGCCGACTTTATCGCGCAGCAGGGCAGGCGGATTATCAGCAATGGCAGCCGCGATCAGCTCGCTCACCTCACGGCACGGATCAAGCCGTTCGCGGACGCTGTGCAGCGCGGGCAGATCGTAGAGCGCGGCGCGCAGGGCTGGCACGCTCTCTAGGCTGTAGCGCAGCGCGATCAGGTCGCGTGGCAAGGCGGCGCCGCTCAGCACACGGTTGGTCAGCCGTTCGAGGTCGGCAATTGGCTTCAGCGCGGCAAAGACTTCAGCGCGGCGCACACCATCGGCATGAAGCGCGGCGACGGCGTCAAGGCGTGCGTTCAGGCGCGCCAAGTCCAGCAGCGGCTGCCCGATCCATTGGCGCAGCAGGCGGCTGCCCATCGGCGTGACGGTGCGATCCAGCACACCGAGCAGCGATCCCTGCACCTTGCCGCCGCGCATGGTCTCGGTGAGTTCAAGGTTGCGCCGCGTGTTGGCATCCAGCACCATATAGCCGGCTGTGGAATAGCTGCGGAGCGTCGTAAGCTGCGCCAAGTTGCCGCCGTGCGTCTCGCGCAGATAGGCGAGCAGTGCGCCGGCAGCGCGCAGGGCAAGCGGCTTATCCGCCAAGCCAAAGCCTTCTAAGGCGCGCACCTCAAAATGGGCGCGCAGCGCGCTCTGTGCCGCGCCTAATTCAAAGCGGTGATCGGGCAAGGGCGTTTGGTGCGCGCCGTTGGGCAAGGTCATGCCGCGCTCTGCCCACGTTTTGGGCAGCAGCACCTCACGCGGCTTCAGGCGCGCCAGCTCTTCCAGCACGGCAAGGGCAGTCTCGTCTGTTTTTGCGCCTAGCTCGGTGGCGGCAAATTCGCCGGTGGAAATATCGGCATATGCCAAGCCACAGCGCACCCAACTTTCGTCTGCCTGATGTTTGAGCGGGACAAGCGCCAACAAGTAGTTGTTCTGCCGCTGATCCAGCATGGAAGGCTCGATCACAGTACCGGGCGTGATGACGCGAGTCACCTCACGGCGCACCAATTTCTTGCCCGGCGGCTCCACCTGATCAGCGATCACGACATGGTAGCCCTTCTCCACCAAGCGCGCTACGTAGCTCTCTACGGCGCGGTGCGGCACGCCTGCCATAGGCATCCGCTGCCCTTTGGTGGTTGGGCGCGCCGTCAGCACGATCTCTAGCTCACGCGCTATGATCTCGGCATCGGAATCGAACGCCTCGAAGAAATCGCCCAGCCGAAACAGCACGATTTTATCGGGATAGCGCGCCTTGATCTCAAGGTATTGTTGGCGCATGGGCGTTAGGTCATCAGCGCTCATGTGGCAGTCCTCATCCAAAGTGGCTGATAGGGGGCTGGATACAGAGGTTAAGTGTATCGCATGGGTGGCGTGAGGGGAAAGGGGCTATCTTGATCCCGTCTGGCTGCGTGCAGGGCGAGCCAACAGAGGGCGATTTGCACAGCTTTAGGCAGCCCATAGCCGCGATCTTCAGGACGCCCGCCCTTGCCTTAGGCGGCAGAACAGTGTACACTTCTGTGCGTTTCACTTGCCCAACACTGTGTTGGGCAGCTTTCCGCCCTAAAAGTTAGGGCTACTCCGAGGAAAGGATCAAACCATTCAACTATGCGTCACTATGAGTTGACCTACGTCGTCGCGTCTGACGTGGACGAAGCAGAATTCCGCAGCGTCCTCACACAAGTGCAGCAGTGGGTAGAAGAGCTAGAGGGAAAAATCACCGACACCTACCAATGGGGCAGGCGCAAACTTGCCTATCAGATCGGTGAATATACCGAAGGGCATTACGTGACCCAACGGCTCGAGATGCAGCCGCACACCACCAGCCCACTAGAGCGCAACTTGCGCCTCTATGACCGTGTTATTCGCCATTTGCTGGTGCGTGCCGACGAATAATTGCCCGCCCAAATGCGTTGCCTGCGCTGCCTGCTGCACCAACATCTGAAGATGGGAAGCGAGTTTAGCAGTGGTCAAGAAAGAAGGATGGTATGGCTCGCGGCTTGAACAAGGTTATGATTATCGGTAGCTTAGGGCGTGACCCAGAAATGCGCTACACGCCCAGCGGACGCCCTGTCACCAGCTTTAGTGTGGTTACCAGCCGCACATGGACGAACAGTGAAGGCGAGCGCCGCGAAGAACACGAATGGTTCAATGTGGTGGCATGGGGAATGCTGGCGGAAATTTGCAAATCGCACCTTCGCAAAGATCAGCAGGTCTACATTGAAGGGCGCTTGCAAACACGCGGTTGGGAAGATGAAGAAGGCAAACGCCATTATCGGACCGAGTTAGTTGCCAACGAGATGATCGTGCTGGGTGACCGACGTGGCGTGCCGATTGAATATTCGCAAGATGACTCTGAACAGGATGATGAGGATTACGCCTTTTAGCGCGTAGCCACACGAAAACAGGAAGAACAACCATGAGCGATCAGGATAACCACATCGTTGAGGAAATCGAAGAGTCGGGATCAGGTTCGCCTGAGCCTCGCGGACGCGGCGGAATGCGCCGTCGTGTCTTTAATATGCGCCTTGAGCAAACCTCTGTCGAACTCTATAAGGATATTGACCTGCTGCGCCGTTTCCTCTCGGATCGCGGCAAGATTCGCCCACGCCGCCAGACCGGCTTGTGCGCCCGCGATCAGCGCCGTCTTGCCGTCGCGGTGAAGCGCGCCCGCCATTTGGCGCTGCTGCCCTTCGTCGGCGAAATCCCACGCGATTAACCGAGCCGCACACGGAAAGAGCTAAAGTGCATGTCCAAAAGTAAGAGCAAAACGACAGCCATTCCTACGCCGCCGAAAAGTGGGCGTGTACGCCCTTCACGCTCTGAGCGTGAACGGGCGATTGATCGGGCGGTCTTGATTGTGTCCGTGGTGCTGGGCGTGGTGATTGTTGGCATTTTGGGCGTTGCGCTGTTCATTGAAGGCGTCGTCGTCCCAACGCAGCCCGTTGCCAGCGCCGGCGGCGAAAGTGTGAGCGTCGGTGAGTTTCAGCAGCGCGTGCGCTACGAGCGCTGGCGCACCGGCTTGGAGCTGATCCCAGTCGCGCAGAGCCAGTTCGCCCGCGAGTTCCTTACCAATGAGCAGTTCGGTCCCTACGCCGAGATGTACCGCGATCTGCAAATTCCTACCCAGATGGGACGCAAAGTGCTAGATCAGATGCTCGACACGCTCATCATTCAGCAGTATGCCCGTGAAAACGGCATCACGGTCAGCAGTGAGGATATCGATAAACAGCGCTTCACTTTCTACGGCTACGACCCAACCTCCAGCACGCCAACGCCCACCGCAGAGCCAACCCTGACGCTGACACCGTTCGTCTCACCCACACCGACCAACACACCAACGCCCACCGCAGAGCCGACCATCACCGTCACACCGTCTGCTACGCCGCTGCCGACGGGCATTCCAACCGCCACACCAGATGCCACCGAGCGGGCAAAAACCTTTGAAGAAAGCCAACGCGATTTTGTGGCAGCCGCCCAACGCGCCATCGGCGCCGATGAGGCACTGCTGACGCGCATCTTCACAGAGGCTGCCCTGCGCCAAAAGGTGATTGTGGCAGCCGTTGGCGAACCACCTAAAGAGGAACTTCAGGTGAAGGCACGCCATATCCTCGTCAAGACGCAGGCAGAGGCGGAGGAAGTGCTGCGCGCCTTGCAAAACGGCGAGTCGTTCGCGGCATTGGCGGCGGCGCTCAGCCAAGACCCTGGCAGCGGCGCACAAGGCGGCGAATTGGGCTGGGCAGGGCGTGGGCTGTACGTGCCGCAGTTTGAGGAAGCTGTGTTCAACGCCAAGATCGGTGAAATCATCGGACCGATTGATACATCCAGCAATGGACCGAACTTCGGCTTCCACATCATTCAGGTGCAAGCCCGTGAGATGCGCGCCCTAACCCCACAAGAAGCAGAGCAGGTGCAACTGCGCGCCTTCTCGCAGTGGCTGACCGAGCAGCGCACCGCACGCAACGCGCAGACTTTCTCGCTGTGGATTGATGTGCTGCCTACAACGCCTACCCTCACCGAGCTGGGCTTGCCAGAGCGCATTCAGTAAGCAGCGCCTGATAGCGTGCGTTCCATTGGTGGCGAGGCGTCCTGTAGCGGACGCCTCGCTCTGTTTGTCAGGATAAACAACCCGACCGCTGAACCTCATGCCTCGTGAATGGTGACGAATAGTTTCGGGCGGCGGCGCGTCTCGTTATAGAACAGCTTGCTGAGGGCTTCCTCGACCTGATCACGCTTGCGGTTAGCATTGCCGCCGTTTTGTTCCAACACACGGCGCACTGCCTGCACACCGTTTTCCAGCAAATTGTTGCCCGCCGTGGACGTGACAAAGCCATAGGCGCGCACTTCCGGCTGGCACAGCACACGCCCGCTGCCGCGCTCAATGACGGCGGTGACCACTACCACACCATCACGCCCCAGCGTTTCGCGCTCACGGATGACGCCCGGATGCACATCACCCACACTAGAGCCATCCACAAAGACGTAGCCGCCCGGCACGCGCTCGCCAATCGTCATGCGCCCATCGGCGTGAAAGAGCAGTTTCGTGCCGTTTTCCACCACAGCGATATTTTCATCAGGAATGCCCACTTGCAGCGCCAGCTCACGGTGTGCCTTCAAGTGGCGCAGTTCGCCATGCACAGGCACAAAGTTGCGCGGGCGCACCAAGTTCAGCATCAGCTTTTGTTCTTCTTGGCTGGCGTGACCGGAGACATGCACCGAGTCAATCGGATCATAAATCACTTGCGCGCCGCGTTGGAACAGGCGGTTAATGGTGCGGCTGACTGTTTCCTCGTTACCGGGAATCGGGTGGGCAGAGATGATGACCGTATCGCCCGTTTCAATGTTTAGCTGATTGTGGCGATTGGTGGCAAGACGGTTCAGCACGGCGCTTGGTTCGCCCTGAGAGCCCGTCACCATCAGGGTGACTTGGTCAGCGGGCAAATAACGCGCTTCGTCCGCGCTGATGATCAGACCATCAGGCAGGTCAAGGTAGCCGAGTTTGGTCGCCATCTTCACATTTTCGGACATTGACGTGCCAAAAATGGCAATTTTGCGCCCGTAGCGCTCGGAAACCCACGCCACCTGCTGCACCCGCGAGATGAGCGAAGCAAAGCTGGAGACGACGACGCGCCCTTTGGCAGCGCGGAACACCCGATCAAAGGCGCCGTCAATCACGCTCTCGGAAGGCGTCCAGCCACGCCGATCTGCGTTGGTGCTGTCCGAAAAAAGCGCCACAACGCCACGCGCCGAAAAGCTGGCAAGTTTGGCGTAATCCGTCACCCAGCGATCTACCGGCGTGGGGTCGAACTTGAAATCGCCGGTGTGGACGAATAGCCCAACGGGCGTATTGACGCCCAGTCCGACGCAATCGGGGATGGAGTGGCAGACGTGAAAGGTCTCGATGCCAAAGGGCGAAAGGTCTAGCTTATCGCCCGCCTCAAAGACGTTGAGCGAGACGCGATCCAGCAGGCGCGCCTGGCGCAGTTTCACCTCCAGCAAACCTGCCGTCAGCGGTGTGGCATAGATCGGCGCCGGCAAAGCGCTGACCACATGCTGGATGGCGCCGGTATGATCCTCATGCCCATGCGTGATGACGATGCCGCGCACGCGCAAGCCGCGCTGTTCGGTCAGGTAGCGAAAATCGGGGATGATGTAGTCAATGCCGAGCATGTCGTTTTCGGGGAACATCAAGCCCGCATCCACAATCAGCACGTCTTTGCCGTACTGAAAGGCTGTCATGTTCTTGCCGATCTCGCCCAAGCCACCCAGTGGAATCACTTGTAAGGGCGTATCACTCATAGTGTGTTGTTTGGCGCGCCGTGCGGAGCCACAGCTGGCGTTCAAGGTGGCAGCCAAAGCCTTTGGCAACTGCCTTCAACGCCAGATCAATGCCCTAGCGCGGCGCAAAACTCCTTCCTGAAAATCCTGTGCAGCCAATGCTGCACGCTAAAATCATTCTACCATAAGCTACGCCATCTGTGAATTCGGCAAGTGTGGCGGAAGCAGGGAAGGCTGCTCTACAGCGCCAGCACGTGGCGCGCCAATGCCGAGACTTCCGCCGCATAGTCCGAGGGTTGCTCAATCATCGGGAAATGATCCCAGTCAGGCACAATCCGCAGGACATGGCGCGGCAGCAGTGCCTGATAGTCCACCACCTGCCCAACCTTCAGCACGCGCTCACGCGCACCCCACAACAAGCCCGCCCGCACCTCGCACGGACGCAAGCTGTCGAACCACTCCGCCGTGATCAGATCGAACATCTGCCCAAAGACGGCGCAGCGACGATATTCCGTGAAAAACTGATCTAGGTAGGCGCTTGGCACAGGCTGCCGAAAGAGCAAACGCCGCCACAGTGGGCGCATAAAGCGCGCCGCGAACAGCCTTTTGCCCAACGAACGCATGAACGGCGGCTGCATGAGTTTGGGAAAGCGGCGCGTTTCCAGCCGTGCGCCGACTGGTGCGTGTAAGAGAATGCCTTCGGCTGCCTCTGGATGGTGCTGCATCAGCTCTAGGACGAATGCACCACCAATCCCATGCCCAAGCAGCAGGCGCGGGCGTGGCAGGTCGGCAATCATCTGCCTGATTCGTTCGGCATAATCCCGCATGGTCTGCAAGGTGGGATCAGGCGGCAGGTCGGCAAAGCCATTCAAGGTGAGTGCTACAAAGCGCACAGCGGGCGGCATGTGCGGCGCACAGCGCGCAAAGCGAAAGGCGCCGCCGCCGTTGCCGTGCAGCGCGATCAAGGTCAGCGGTGCGTCATCCATCAGGCAGTGGCGGGCTGTACGCGGTGCTGGTCGGCAAGGGCGGGCAGGGCTTGCCAGTTCGGGTGATCGGCGGCGTGCTTAAAGTCATGTTGCCATGTGATCATGCCGTCTTCCACCAAGAACACGCCGGGTAGCATCAACGGATCGCCAACGGGCTTCCCGACGAAATGCCCTTTGGAGAGGGCGCGCACGCCGCACGCCCACACCTGCGGACCGACCATCTGCCCGATGCTGCCGCGCTCCAAGCCAAAGGCGTGATAGAAGCGTTTGGGCAGGTCGGCGATGGCGCGTGCCTCTGCCCATGCCTTCCGCATGAACGCTGCGCCGTCCTCAACGGTGCCTTGATAAAAGAGCAAGATGGGCGGGTAGGTGGGATTTTCGACGCTGGCGCGGCGCAAGTCGCTCACCATCTCGCGGCAGAACAGGCAGCCGAAGTGCCGCAAGAAGACTAGTAGGGTTTGCCCGTTGGCGGTAAGCTGATCGCGCAGGGTGCGCCCTACCAGATTCAGCCCTTCCACCTGTGTATCCAGAATAGCTGTAGGAATTGCCTTCATAGTGTTTTGCTAAAACCTTGCCCTAAGGGATGTTATGGGCAATTTTAGCGCTGCGGCGGGCAGCTTGCCCAATCAGCGGTAGCGGGCGGCGCGCACTTCGATCTCAGTGACAGGATCGAGGTCTTTAGGGAAGCGCAGCGCGCCAATGCGAGCGCTGCCGTCGGCATCGCGGCGGTGAAAATCCGTGCCGCCACTGATCAGCAGGCTGTGCCGTGCAGCAAAGGCGCGCAGCTCACGGATAAGGCGCTGAGAATGATCCGGATAATAGACCTCGACACCATCTAAGCCAAGCGGCACAAGGCGCTCTAGCAGGGTGCGGTAGTCAGGATGCCTGCCGGGATGCGCCAAAATTGCCACACCGCCCGCGCCGTGAATTGCCTCAATGGCTTCCTCCAGGCTGAGCCGTGCGTGCGGCACAAAGGCAGGCGCACCATTGGCAAGGTAGCGTTGAAACGCCTCGCTGATGCTGCCGACGCTGCCCTGCGCGACCAAAGCACGCGCCACATGCGGTCTGCCCACAGAGCCACCACGCGCAAAGGCAAAGACGCGCTCTGCCTCTAGCTGTACGCCAAGCTGCGCCAGCTTTTGGAGGATGGCATGAACGCGATCAATGCGCCCTGCTTTTAGGCGGTCAAGCAGGCTGTTCAGCGCCGTGTGGGTCGGATCGAAGGCGTAGCCAAGCATGTGGCGCTCTGCGCCATCTTCTTCAGCGCTTAGCTCAATGCCCGCTAAAACGTGCAGCGCGCTGCCCTGCGCTGCTTTTTGGGCAGGCAACACACCCTCTGCCGTGTCGTGGTCAGTCAGGGCAATCGCATGTAAGCGGTGGGTAAGAGCTGCCTGCACCACCTCAGCAGGCGTTAGCGCACCATCTGAGGCAGTGCTGTGCAGGTGCAGATCAACTCGCATTTATGAATTCGCAATGATGCGCGGCTCAACGATCAGCCGCAATGCTGTGCGCTCCTGTTCTTCGATGGTCACTTCAGTGAAGTAGGGGATGCAGATCACATCAATCCCATCATCGGCAAGGTAGCCGCGTGCAATGGCTGCCGCCTTAATGGCTTGGTTGACCGCACCCGCGCCAATCGCTTGAATCTCGGCACGGTTGTGTTCGCGCACAACACCAGCGATTGCGCCTGCTACAGCGGTTGACCGTGAACGAGCCGAAACCTTGATTATGTCTACCATGTTCTCGCCATTCCTTAGTGTAATGCGCCGCAATATTTTGCGAACTGCGCGGCGGCGGCTATGAATGTTTATTGATAGTGATACGCCATCGCAAGGTGCGCTTGTTTTTCATTGTAACGGCAATTCCTTTTGAATCCAAGCACAAATTTTACACTTTTCAGTAAGCACTTGTTCATTCGGTAGAAATGCCCAAGAATGACAGAGCGGCGCGCCTTCTGACAGGCTTTCCCGTAGGAATAAGCCCACACTATAGGCAACTTACACATTTCGCTTGACAGGATTTTTGTTCAGGCACATAATCATGCACTATCGTGTCGTGTTTTCAGCACGCACGATCCAAAAGGAAGTTTTTAGGAGATTCGCCGCAATGTATAAGAGACTTCTCGTTTTCGCTGTTGTTTTAGCGCTGCTCGCCATCGGCATCGGCGCCACCTCCCAACCCACTGTTGCTCAGATGAAGATCGTCTACAACTCCTACGCCAGCGATCCAATTCCGCGTGCCTATACAGAGCAGTTGGTTGCCAATTGGAACGCCGCCAACCCGGATATGCCCGTAGAGTTGAACATCATCAACCATGAGGACTTCAAGCAGGCAATTCGCACTTACTTGGTGGCAGAGCCTGCGCCTGATGTGTTGGATTGGTTCGCCGGCAACCGCGCCCAGTTCTTCATCTCGCGTGGTCTGATCGCAGACTTCAGCGATGTGTGGGAATCCGAAGGCTGGGATGAAGTCTATCCTGCTGGCTTCAAAGCGCTGGCAACTGTGGATGACAAACAATATTTCTTGCCAAATAACTACTACTGGTGGGCGCTTTACTTCCGCCCGTCCATCCTTGCTGATGCCGGCTTGGAAGCACCCCAAACCTGGGACGATCTGTTGAACGCTTGCCGCGTGCTGAACGACAAGGGTATCATCCCGATCACCATCGGCACGAAGGCACCCTGGCCGGCAGCCGCCTGGTTCGATTACATCAACATGCGCCTGAACGGTCCGCAGTTCCACCTCGATCTCATGCTGCTCAAGGAAAGCTACACCGACCCACGCGTGAAGGCAACCTTCATGAAGTGGAAGGAACTCTTTGACAACAAGTGCTACATCCCAGATAGCGCTGCCCTAGAGTGGGGCGATGCCCTAACGCCGATGGCACAGGGCAAGGCTGCCATGTACGTTATGGGCGGCTTCATCACTGATTCGTGGCAGTTGGCTGCCGCCGGCGATGAGGCACTGATGGCAGACCTCGACTTCACGCGCTTCCCAATCATTGACCCAATGATGCCCGTTGGCGAAGATGCACCGACCGATGGTGTGTTCCTTGCCGCCAAGGCCGGCAACCTCGAGATGGCGAAAAAGTTCCTTGCCTACTTAGGTTCGCGGGAAGTGGCACAGCGCGGCGTGGATGAGCTGGGGCGACTGCCCGTGCGTACCGATGTTAGCACCGAGCGCTTCACCGATGCTCAGAAGAAGGGCATCAGCTTGATCCAAAGCGCGGATATGGTCGTGCAGTTCTATGACCGCGACACCACGCCCGAAATGGCAGAGCGCGGCTTGAACGCCTTCGCCTCCTTCTTTGCTGATCCTTCAGAGGCAAATATTGACGCCTTGCTGGCTGATCTAGAAGAGACACGCGCACGCTTGGCTGCTGAGCAGGCAAACGAGTAAGCGCCGTCTCCTCTAGCGCTTTCGCCACCTTGCGGGCAAAGGGCGCGGAGACATACTTTTAAGTTTAGGGGCGGGCAAAAATCCCGCCCCTACGTTTATCTGATGGGAAAATGCTTATGAGCATCTCAACTATTCTTTTATGGGCAATGGGCGGCACCTTTGCCGCGAATGTGTTAGCTGGTATCGTTTTTCAGTCGCTGGAAGCACAGCCGCTGCACTTCCTGACCGCCACAACCGCGCTGATCATCGCCTTTTTGGGCGGGCTTTACCTGCGGAATTTAAGGCGACTGGGCATCCCTGCCAGCCCGCTGATCGCCGCCCTTAGCCTTGCCGCCAGCACCTTTCTGGGCGTGTGGGTGAGTAGCCTGCTGGGTGGTGCGCTGTTTGGGGTGGAAGCGCGCTCCGTGCTGCTTATGCAGGGCTTTACCAGCGATGTGGGCATTCTGGTCATCTTTGGCATTCCTTTTTTGACGGGCATCTATACCAACCTTGCCAGCGTGCCGTACCTGTTTCTGGGCTTGCCACTGACGCTCTACTGCATCTGGATCATCTTGCCAACCGTCACGACGGGCTATATCTCGCTGACCAATTGGGACGGTGTGAAGCCGCTTAACGAAGTACGCTTCTTAGGCGTGGCAAACTTTGATCGGCTCTTTCGGGATCGCAACTTTGGTATTGCCTTCTGGAACAATGTGCGCTGGTTGGCGTTTTTCCTGCTCATCCCGTCCAGCATGGGTCTGGGCTTGGCGATGATCTTCAATAGCAAATTCTTGGGTGCGCGTTGGTTCAAGATTGCCTTCTATTCGCCGCTGGTGATTGCGCCGGTGGTGGTTGGCTTGGTCTTTGAGGCGATGTACCGCCCACAGGACGGCTTGATCAACTCCCTGCTGCGAATCATTTTGGGCAGCGAGGCACGCTTGCCCGGCTGGCTGGCAGACCAAAGCCTTGTGATTTGGTGCATCATTGTGGCAGCGGCGTGGCGGCAAGTCGGCTATGTGATGATCCTCTACTTGGCAGGCTTAAAGAGTCTGGATACCTCGTTGGTAGAGGCTGCCATTGTGGATGGCGCCAACCCTTGGCAGCGCTTCAAAAGCGTGATTTTCCCGCTGCTGGGTCCGGTGACTGTTGTAGTGGCGGTCATCTCGGTGATCGACTCGCTGCGCGCCTTTGACCTTGTGGCAATCATGACTCGCGGCGGGCCTGCCAACGCCAGTGAAGTGCTGGCAAACTTCATGTATATGCAGGCGTTTAACAACTATCAGATCGGCTATGGCGCTGCCATTGCGATGGTGCTGTTGCTGCTGATGTTAATCTTTATCGTGCCATATCTGCTGCATGTGCGGCGCACTGAGTTGGAATACTAAGGGTGGGAGTAGCGGTATGACGACAACGACACAACCTTCAAGCGCCGCGCTGTTCGTCTCGGAAGCGGCGGAAACAGTACGGCGGAAACGCGGCAAGCGCTTTCAGCAGATCGTCTTTTTCAGCGTGATGCTGCTGTTCACGCTCATTTGGCTCGTCCCGATGTTCAGCGCGCTGTATACCTCTATCCGCGTGCAGGGCGACCTGACGCGCAATGGCTTTTGGTCGCTGCCCAGCGAGATCACCTTGAGCAACTTTGGCACCGCCTGGGAACGCGGGATGGTCGGCACCTATTTGGGCAACAGCTTCATCATCACCATTCCTTCACTGATCGGGATGCTGTTCCTCTCCTCACTGGCTGCTTATGCCCTAGCGCGCTACAAGTTCAAGGGCAACATGCTGCTCTACTTTATGTTTGTGGCAGGCACCATGCTGCCCTTCCAAATTCTGCTGCTGCCCGTCTTTTACCTGACGACGCGGCTTGGGCTGTACAACCAATTCGGCGGCTTGATCTTGATCCACACCGCCTTTCAGCTAGGCTTCTGCACCTTTGTGCTGCGGAACTTCATGCGGACGGTGCCGGGCGAGATTCTGGAGGCGGCGCGCATTGATGGCGCCGGCGAGTTCCGCTTGTATTGGCGGATCATGATGCCACTGAGCCTGCCAGCGCTGGCAGCCCTTGCCACACTGGAGTTCACGTGGATTTTTAACGACTATCTGTGGGCAATTGTGCTGATCAGCAGCGCCAACAAGAAGCCGGTGACGGCAGGCGTTGCCGCCCTGAAAGGGCAGTTCAACACGGATTGGCCAGTCTTAGTGGCAGGTGCGTTGGTTGCCACCTTGCCAACCGTCTTTGTCTTCACGTTCTTGCAGCGCTACTTCATTCAGGGCTTAACGCTCGGTTCGGGCAAGTAAGCAGGTGGGCGGGACAGCCTCCCGCCCATCAGCCGCAAGCACACGGGCATAACACCGTGTGTCCCTATAAAAAACCACAGCCCCTATCAGGATTATTCCGGCACGTATTCGCGGCGGCGGCGCTTGGTCGCTATCTCCAGGCTATCTTCAGGTTTGATGACTGCCTGCTTGTTCTTAGGCGTATCAATGCGCTGTGTGGCATAAATGCCGCGATGCCCTGAGGCAAGGTAGGCAGTGACGCACGCTAAGGCGATGTAGAGCGCCGAACCACTCCCAAAAAGCTCCACGCCCATCAGCACGCACGCCAATGGCGTATTACTGGCGCCCGCAAAGACCGCCGCAAAGCCAATGCCTGCCAACCACGATGGATCGATCCCAAGCGGCGCGCCTAAGCTATGCCCAAGTGCCGCACCCATCACGAACAGCGGCGTGACCTCGCCACCGATGAAGCCCGAACCAAGCGTTACCGCCGTGAAGATAAGCTTGAGCAAGAAGGCAAACGTCGGCAGGTCACCCGTAACTAGGCTTTGTTCGATCAGCTCTTCGCTTAAGCCCAAATAGGCTTGCGTGTTGAACAGCATCACCAAGCCGATCACGGCACAGCCCCCTAAGACGAGGCGCAGCGGCATAGACTTGATCAGCTTACCCAGCAGGTGCTTGATAGCGTGCGTTAGCTCCACAAACAGGACGCTGGTCAGCCCGAAACACACCCCAGCGATCAAGACCTTGACGAGCAGCCACAGGTCAATTGGCACGGCTGCCAACGGCGCATGGTGCGTATACGTTACGCCCAACGCACAGGCGGTGAGATCGCCAAGGCAGGCTGCCGCGAAGCACGGCACAATACCCTCGTAGCGAATACGCCCAACGCGCTGGACTTCCATCCCAAAAACAAAGCCCGCTAAGGGTGTGCCGAAGACTGCGCCAAAGCCGCCGCTGATGCCCGCCATGATCAGCAAACGGCGGTTTTCGCCACGCAGCCCTAGCACACGCCGCAGCGTATCCGCCAAGCTGGCGCCCATCTGCACGGCGGTGCCTTCACGCCCTACCGAGCCGCCAAACAGATGAGTCAAGATGCTGCCAAGCAGCACTAAAGGCGCCATTCGCAGCGGAATGCGCGCACGGTTGCTGTTCACTTCCTCGATCACCAAGTTTGTGCCGCGCCCTGCTGAGCCACCATAGCGCTGATAGACCCAACCAATCATGCCGCCCACCAGCGGCAGCAGAAAGAGCAGCGCTGGGTTTGCCATGCGCGTTTGGGTTGCCCACGTTAGGCTGAACAAGAAAATGGCTGAGGCAATACCCGCCAAGATGCCAACAGCGCCGCCCAGCACCGCCCAGCGTATCATGAGCCACAGCGTGGCGAAGAATTCGGCAACATCAAAAGAGAATGAGCCGTTCAGCGCACGGACGGCGCGCCGCCCATGCGCCCTGAGCCTTACCGTAGACGTGACGTTGAATTTCCGCATTAGCCAACCTGCTCCTCTTTGACATAAAAGAGGCTTCTACCCAACTTGAAGGGTAGAAGCCATCAACCACCGACGGTAGTAAAGCGTGAGCCTCATCACGGCGCGCCGCACGCGGTACGCAGGCAGAAGTATAGCACATGGCGCGCCAATGCAAAATAGGCAGTTAGGCAAAGTGGCGGCTTAGCCATAGAGGCTGAGCAAAGCGGGCGTGAGATCGGTCAGCGCGCTGATCTGATCGGCGATCTGGTGGCGGGCGGCGCCGATAAGTACGGTTGGTACCGCATTTTCGGTATGCTTGCGGTGCGAAATATCTTCTAGGTTGCCGTGATCGCTGGTGATCACAATCACACCTTCAGAGTCGTCCCACGCATCCAGCAAGCCTGCCATAACGCCATCGAAACGTTCAAGGAAAGCGACACCACGCGCCAAATCGCGGTGGTGTCCAATCTCATCCGTGATCCACGTCGAGAACAGGCTAAAGTCGTGCTGCTTGGCTAAGGTTGCCAGCAGCGCGCCAGCTGCCTGAGGCGTATGGACTGGCACATCAGGGATATGGAGGACATCGCGCCAGCCATCGCCCAAAAAATCGGCGCTGAGCGCACGGTGTGCCTGTAGGTCTGCCAGAGTGGTCAGCGGCACATCGGCAACGTAGGCAGCCTGCTGCATAGCCGTTCGCAAGCGCTTGCCGCGCTCAATTTCGGCAAGGTAGTGCGGCGGATGTGCATCAAGGCGAATGCTGCGCTTGCCACGCGCTGCCAAATGTGTGTAAAGGTTTCCCTCGGCAAGGATGGCACGAATGGCATCGTTAGGGTGCGGTCCGTAGTGTTCACCGAGTTCGGCTGGCACGTTGCGCCCTGTGAGGATAGCTGCCTGCCCTGTGGCGCTCTGCGGTCTGCCCGCAACACCAAGCCGTGCGTCGGTTGGGATGAAGGTGGCACGTTCCGCGCTGAGGCGCGGCGTGTTGTGCAGCCATTTGTAACCGCCGCTGAGCGCCGTCAGGGTCGGTAGCTGTGCTGCCGCAAAGGGATTCAGGCTTGGATCATCAGCGCCAAGCCCAATCCCATCTAAAAATAGAAAGAGGACGCGCACTAATCATGCCCGCCGATGTATAAGCGCGCCATCTTGAACCAATACTGCCAATCGTGCGACCAACCGTCCCATTCGCGCAGCGCGTTGCCAATGCCCTTATTCCACAGCACGCCGGAGAGCGCACGTGCGCTGCTGATCAGGCGATCATCTTTGCCGGTTGCCATGATGATATCCATGCGACGCAGCGCGTCCAGCCGCCAGCCGTCATGTTCGCCTTCAATGAACTGCATCGGATTGTTCAGGTAGACGTTCTCATCGCTGTAGCCGCCAGTCATCATCCGAATGTCGTAGAGTCCGCTCATGCCCAGCACACGGTTCACCGCGTCCGGGTGCTTCAAGCCAAAATTCATGGCGTGGTAAGCGCCGAAACTTGCGCCAAGCGTGATCAAAAACGGGTTGGCGTTCACATGGCGCGTGAAGGGCAGCACCTCGTTATAAAGGTAGCCGTCATACTGCGCGTAGCGGTAGGCGCGCCCGCCGGGATGCGCCCAGAAGGCATACCAATGCTCCCAGTCAATGGCTTCCACACAGAACATTTGCAGCCAGCCATTCTCAAAATGATCGGCAAGGGCGCCAACCATCCCAAAATCTTCCAACTCGTAAAAGCGCCCCTTAGAGGTTGGGAAGCCGATCACACGCGCACCGCCATGCCCAAAGACGAGCATCTCCATATCGCGGTTGAGGATAGGGCTGTACCAGCGGACATATTCACGCTTCATTACAGGAAAAACTCCTTTAGTGCTTCGGCGATTTCATCAATCAGGGCGTGCCATTCAACGTCGGGATCGCGGCGAACAGTCAGGCGGTTGGCTTCGATCTCAAGGGCTACCAAGCCTTCAATTTGAAACAGAAATTGGGCTAATGGCGAACCAACTTCGCCGTCTGCGCGGTCAAGGTAGGACTCAGCGCCATCGGGTGCCAAATCAAGGTTGGTGATCAGGCTGACAATATCGGGATCGAGGCTGTATTCAGGATCAAGCGAAATATATTCAGACATGGCATTATGATAGCATTTGGGATGCCTCCGCACAAAAGATAGCCTTAGGTAAGACGCACAAGGCTGCGCTAAGCGCTTGTCTGCCCATGCAATGAGCGCGCAACTGTCCGGTCAGCGGCAGGCGCTCAGAAATGCCCGCACTTCGGCAAGGAAGGCATCTATGCGTTCTTCGTGGATCGGGTGACCAGTGTTTTCAAAGCAATGGAAGCGTTTTGGTATGCAGGCAGGATGTGTTGCCGCCTCAATGTAGCGGCGTACATCATCAACAGGGTTAAGTTTATCATTATCGCCGACCATCAGCAAAAGCGGGCAAGTGATCTGGTGAGCGCGGCTCAGGCTGAGATCGCCGCCGCTAGCCACAATCGCCGCAAAGGCTGCCGACCAGTCCGTTTGCCAGCGCTCCACAGGTTGGTTAGGATGCCGTGCGCGCAAAGCAGGCGTGATGGGCATAATGGGCTGGCTTTGCACATAGCTGCCCAGCGTGGCGGAATAAGCACCCACCGCGCCCCAGGCAATCACAGAGCGGCACAGCGCGCTATGATCACAGCCGAGCAGCAGCGCGATCTCGCCACCATCGCTAAAGCCCATGATATGTGCCGAATCAATCTGCAAAGCGCACAGCAGAGCCGCCATAGCCGCCGCATCGCGCTGATAGAAATCAGGCGGATAGCTGCGCGCAGGTGGTGTGCTGCGCCCGTAGCCACTGACATCAGGTAGGATAACGCGGTAACCCTCAGCGGCAAGGGCGTGTGCCAGTGGCGCAAGATCGCGCCCAACTTGCAGCCAACCGTGCATCAGCAAAAGCGGCGCACCCGTCGGCGCGCCGTGCAGTTCGTAGTAGAGCGTCTGATCGTTTACGGTCAGCGTGGGCATTGGCGTTTAGCGTCCGCGTCGAATGACAGGCGGCTGCTCATCAGGCGGCAGCGGATCATCCCCTTCATCATCCACATGAAAGAGCGTTGCCAACAAATCTTCCATTTGGGAAACGGTATTGGCACGCAGCACATAGATCGGCGTGCCGCGCCGTTCGGCGTCTACAATCAGCTTGGAACGGCGGCGATAGTAGTTCTTCAAGGTGACGATGACCTGCGCGCTGCCCAAATCTTCTTCAATAATGAGCGGCAGGCGCATCCGCCGCGCCGAGCTGATCATACGGTTGCGCGCCACGCCATAGGCATACACATGCAGCGGCTGGGCGTTGAGGCTGGCAATCGGTGTGAAGGGTTCTGATTCGGAATCGGCGCGTTGGGTGCGGATTGGGCGTTCCGACGGCGTGATTGGGCTGGGCGAGCCGCCGTTATGACGACGTCCACCGTTTGGGCTGCCCGCATTGCCGTTGCGGTCATTGGTTGTGCCGCCCAGCGTCTGCATTTCGATGACTAACTCGCCGTTCGCAGCACGGTAGCGCACTTCAACTGGCACAGACCGTCCGCGCAAGTGGCTGTCGACTGAGGCTGCCACATCCTCATGCACCACCAAGCGGTGGCGCGTCTGGAGTTCCAGCAGCACGTCAAAGGTTGGCGGTGCGGCGCGCTCCAGCACGGTTTTTTGCGTGCCGCGCCGCCGTGCTTCCTCATCCGAAAGGGTGACTGCCTTAATGCCGCCGATCAGGTCGCTGAGCGTTGGATTGTTCAGCAGGTTCTCCAGCGTCTGCCCGTGCGCCGTGCCGATGAGCTGCACGCCGCGCTCTGCGATAGTGCGGGCTGCCATCGCTTCGAGTTCACGCCCGATCTCATCAATGACGATCACTTCTGGGTTATGGTTCTCAACTGCTTCGATCATCACCTCGTGCTGCAAGGCAGGCTGCGGCACTTGCATTCGGCGGGCGCGCCCAACGGCGGGGTGCGGCACATCACCATCGCCGCCGATCTCGTTGCTTGTATCCACAATGATGACGCGCTTATGCTCTGCCAGGACGCGGGCAGCCTCGCGCAGCATCGTCGTTTTACCAACACCCGGCGCGCCTAAAATCAGCACGCTCTGCCCGGACTCGATGATGTCTTGGATAATATCAATGGTGCCGTAGACAGCGCGCCCGATGCGGCACGTCAAGCCGACAATATCAGCGCGGCGGTTGCGGATAGCAGAAATGCGGTGCAGGGTGCGCTCAATGCCGGCACGGTTATCCGAGTCAAACGTGCCAATGCGCGTGACGACGTATTGCAGGGTGTCGTGCGTCACCTCACGGTTATCCAAAACGCGCTCGCCGTTGGTATAGCGCGCCGTTGGCACACGCCCTAAATCGAGGATGACCTCGACCAGCTCATCAATGTGTCCGATTTGTTCAAGCGAATCAACAAGGTAATCCGGCAGAACAGCCTTTAACTTCTCAAGATCGTCCGTAATGTGACGTTCCATCCAGCGGTAGCGCTTTCTCACATTCGATGGCAAATTCAACTTGTGGTTGGCAATAGAATTCATGGCGGTGCGGCATCGCCAAGACAGCGCCTTCAACACTCTGCGTGCTGCGCGCCGCTTGCTCTATGCGGCGTGCTGTGTGGCGCACCATAAACGCCTGATTGCCCTGCGGCACAAAGTGCAGGCGCTCCAAGGCGCTGGTCAGCCATTCTTGGTGGCGGCGCACGCTGATATAAATCGGCAGACGGTCGGCACGTGGCAGGTGGCTCAGCGCATCTGCCAACAGATCGGCGGCACGCGGCTGGCAGTCGTCCGGATTCATAATCACAGTCAGGTAAATGCCGCATTTGCCTTCATAGGCAGTGATATAGGCGGCAAGGCGGCTGCCACGCCCAAAAACCAATGCACCGCGTAGCTCTGGTGGCGAGCAGGCTTGCCGCAGCAGGCGCGGCACGTTCTCTACGTAGAGGCTGTGAAGGGCAACCGCATCGCGTTCGGAAGGCGGGCGCAGCAACTCAGGCGTGCGGGCGGGCAGTGGCTGCGGATCGCGCCGCCAAATGGTCTGCCGTGCGTAGACAGCAAAGCCCGCCTGACGCAAGACCTCAAAGCTGGCGTCCGACTCGGCAACCTCAGCATTCAAGGTGACTGCACCGCGCTTGCCAGCTGCCACGATCATCGCTTCGATGAGGCGCAGCCATGAGTCTGCGTCGCCCTCAGCGTTCAGCGAAGGCGCAATAAAAACGATGTGCGCGTGCTGTTCACCTGCCTTGTGGCGGAACTGCGCAACATAGCCACTTTCACCAAGACGCAGCACATAGGTTGGTGTGCCAAGATCAGCCAACGGTACACTTGCCCAGACGGCATTCTCAACCATATGATTGCCACGGGTGAGCGTCGTTAGCGAATCCAAACTGATGCCCATTGGCGAGAGGCGATGCACCAACGGCAAATCTAGCGGTAAAAATGGACGTACATCTACAGGCTGTGGCATGGTTTGTTACTTCACGCTCGCTACACTGAACGTTCTGTTCCTGTGCATTGATCGATCATTGTACCACCGCTCTAATCGCCTGACAAGCACAGTGAGTCAGGTGATTGGGCTGTTTGCAGGGCATTTGTCCAAGCGAATCCGCACGATTACCCTCACACAGATCAACACCATCCTTTGAAATTGGGAACGGTGCAGGGCTAAGGTGGCGCTTGCGGTATAATGGTGGCAGACGCACACCATCTGCCAAGCAAAAAGGCATCCTTGGTTATGCTGCAACCACACTTTAGACAGGTGAGCAAACATTTTTATCCCAACATAAGCCCTGATTGGCTGCACGAGGACTATCTGATCATCACGGCAGAAGGGCGCGTGTGCCTACAAGCTGCCCACCTCTCCGAGCTGATCGATCTGCCCAACCAGGACGGCGCGCACAGTGTGGCGATCATGCTGCCTGAGGTTGATCAGCAACAGGCACTTGCTGATGAAGGCAGGTTGCGGTTGTTCTTACGGCGCGTGCAGCACCACAGCCACACCGAGTTCTGGCTGCACCATGCTGATATGCACAACGAGCGCAGCAAACGCCTAAAGCTGATGACGGAATGGCAAGCGGCGGAAGCCTTCACACCGCGCCTTGCCACCTTGCCCGATAAGCGCCATTTTGTGGTGGATGATGGCGGCGTGCTGCGCTTCTATACCAGTGAGGCTTTGGTAGAGGTAGGCGCGGTGCAGGTGGCGCAACATGGCACAGGCAACCAACTCTTGGTATTGGCTGCCTGCCGCCAGCAGCCCTTTGTGGCTGCCCTCAGCCGCTCGAAGAACCTGATCCTCTACAGCCTGACCGAACAACGCACGCTCTTTGTACGCCAGATCAATGATACAATCAGCATGTATTCGGCGCATGGCGCACGGCTCTACCTTGCCGAAGACGCCGCTTGGATGGTGGTAGCCGGCAGCGGTTACCTCAGCGATGCGCCGCAGACTTTTGCCCTTGCCCTGAGTGTTTTTGAGCGTGCGGCACCTTAGCGCACCGCAAGAGGAGTTTTTATGGCGCACATCATTCGGTTTGCCGCCTTATTGCTGATGATCATCGTGTTGGCAGGCTGTGGCGAACGCACTGCCGCACCAACTATCACCGATTCGCCGCTGCGCTCCACAATCGGTGTGGCGGAAGATTGCCCGCGCCCTGCCCTAGAGAATTGGCTGCAACGCAGCAGCAACCTGACCCAAGAGTTTTCAGAGTTGGTCAACAATAACGTTGCCATTCAGCAGAGCCAAGCACTGGGCGTGCTTGACCAAATCGCCACCATTCGTGCCGCATTTATCGCGGCGCGTGCGCCACAATGCGCTCTGCAACACGCAATCGCGCTCGGACGGGCAACCGATCTCGCCGCTGCGTATTTTGATGCCTATTGGCGCGGCGCAGCAACCGATGTGGTCGGCAGCATCACACTTATCAACAGCGCCATTGATGAAGCACGCGCTTTAGAGCAAGTGCTGCTCAGCCTGTATGATACACTGCCCTAGCAACGGCGCAGTTCATACCACGCTGAGCTGCGCCCGCTGTTGGTATCTGTGCCAAGCCTTGCGCTGATCACCTCAAAAGCGGGCTGAAAAAGCGCGCTCACATGCGCTGCCGTGAAGCCGAAGTGCGTTTGATCGCGCCGTTGGTGCGCGTAGAGCGCATAGGTTGCGCCGCGTTCGGTCAGGCGGGCTAGGTGTGCAGCATAGGCGCGCTGCCCTGCTTCGGAGAGCGCGTGCAGGCAGCCAATATCCAGCACAAAGCTGAATGGCACATAGGCAGATGATTCATCCAACCAGTCGAGCTTGCTCACATCGCCAACACGGAACTGGGCAAATGCCTCTACGCCTGCCTTGTGCGCTTTGCGGCGTGCTGCACGGATCGCGCTTGGCACAAAGTCCACGCCGAGCGCACGCCAGCCGCGTTGGGCAAGGTAGATCACATTCGTGCCAGTGCCACAGCCTAGATCAAGGGCAGTGCCGACGGGCAGCCGATCTGCTAGCGCCACAATCTCTGGCGGCGTGATGTTCGTATCCCATGGCGTTTTGCGGCGCAGGTAGCGCCACCAAAAATGAAACTTATTCATGGGGCAAGTATAGCGTGCCACAGCCATAGATGCACATGCTGTAGGGATCAGCCGCTCGGCAGGCAGGGTAGAGGGCGAGTTAGGGAAGGGCTGCACCAAAACTTCTGTGCGCCTTGCCAATCTCGCCGAATGCTGTTAAACTCTTCATAATGAACAGCAGGGGAGCTTAGGGTAGCTAGGCTGAGAGGGCGCTCGCACACAGCGCCGACCCTTCAAACCTGATACGGGTAATACCGTCGTAGGGAGAGGCTGGTTGAGCGCACCACAGCGTATCAAAGTCCACCACTTTCCCTATGTACAGAAAGTGGTTTTTTCATGCCCAATGCCTTCCTTTTCCTAAATGGCGACCTGCACGATGGCAGCGCTGTGCGCGCCGCTCTGGGCAGCGCCACGCCCAACACCCTGATCATCGCGGCGGATGGCGGCTTACGGCACGTCTACGCGCTTGGCTTGCGCCCTGATTTGGTGGTTGGCGATATGGATTCGGCTGACCCTGAACAGGTGGCGCGTGCCAAAGCTGAAGGCGCGCCTATCCTCACCTATCCCACCCACAAAGACGAGACCGACCTAGAGCTGGCTGTGCTGGCTGCCTTGCAGCACGGCTGCGACCAGCTTTGGTTGTTTGCTGCCGTCGGTGATCGCCTTGATCAGACGCTGAGCAACGTGCAGTTGCTTGCCCTGCCGCAGCTGGAAGGCGTCCGCGCTGTCTTGGTCAGTGGCGCGCAAACCTGTTGGCTTGCCAAGCCGCCGCGCACCGAAATTCACGGGCAAGTGGGCGATACACTCTCGCTGTTGCCGCTCAGTGCTGCGGCACGTGGCATCCACACCCAAGGCCTGCACTATCCACTGCGCGGTGAGGCGCTACACTTTGGCACCACACGCGGCATTAGCAATGTGCTAAGCGCGCCGCAGGCACAGGTCAGCTTTGAAGAAGGCTTACTGCTGGTCATTCACACACACGGTAAAGCATAGAAAGGTGCTGTATTATGGATGCAAATCGAACCGTTACCCTGAGCGTGCAGGTGCTACCGTTTTGCGATGATCCGTATCCTGTTGTTGATCGGGCGATTGCTGCCATTCAGGCAAGCGGCGTACGCTACCAAGTTTGCCCGATGGAGACTGTGCTAGAAGGTACGCTGGATGCCTGCCTTGCCGCCGCACGCGCCGCCCATGAGGCGTGCTTTGTGGAGGGTGTGCGCCGCGCTGTGACGTACATCAAAATCAGCGACGGTGTGGCTGGTTCGACCATTGACGAGAAAATGCTGAAATATCGCTAAATGGTGCGCCTAGTGCGCCGCAGTGCGCCTTCACTCAGCCTGTTGATCGCCAGCTTTGCCGTGTGGGAAGTCTTGGCAAGCGCAGATAGCGCCACGCTGCGCCTGATTCCGCCGCCAAGCGCTGTCTTCGCGGCAATGGCTGCCAGCGCGGATCGCCTGCTGCGCCTGCACATTCCAACCACGCTCTACGAGGCATTGATCGGCACAGCAATCGCCCTGCTCATCGGTGTGAGTGCGGCTGCCCTGCTGGACTTTTTGCCCGCACTGCGCCGCGCTGCCTATCCGCTGTTGGTCATCTCACAGACCATCCCGTTAGTTGCCATTGCGCCCCTGCTGATCCTGATCTTCGGCTTTGGCGTCGAGTCTAAGATTGTGATTGTGGCGCTCTTTGGCTTCTTCCCGATCACAGTGGCAACGCTGGATGGGCTAACTGCCACCGATGTTGAGTTGGTGGCGCTACTGCGGGCGATGGGCGCTAACCGTCTGCAAATCTGGCGGAAAGTGCGCCTGCCTTCGGCGCTGCCTTCGCTGTTCAGCGGCTTGCGAATCGCAGCGACCTACGCCATCGGCGGCGCCATGATCGGTGAGTTCGTCACGGCGCAGTATGGCTTAGGGCAGTACTTGCGGCAGGCGTTCAATCAATCGCGCTTGGATCAAGGCTTTGCCGCTGTGGTGATCGCCTCCGCGCTGAGCGTTGCGCTGGTCGCATCTATCGCATTGGCAGAGCGCCTGTTGTTACGGTGGTATTTCACGCCCGAACGCGAGTCGGGCTGGCACATTGAGCCTAGATAAAGAGGGAGAAACGACCTATGAAACGGCTTATGTTCTTCGCAGTGCTTGCCTGCTTGGCAGGCATCCTCCTGACGGTGGAAGCACCGCACGCGCACGCCTGCACACAGCCTGTTGGCGGGCATCCTATCTATGGCGTTGGCTATCGGGCGCAGCAGAGCAGCCTTGTACTGGAAGGCGTCGTCACAGCCATTGAAGGGCAAGGCAGCCTTAACGAGATTGCCGTCATCGAAGTGGTGCAGTATCTGAAAGGGGAAGGGGGCCCAACGGTCAAGATAAGCGGCTTTGGCTCATCTGCCATGTGCTTAGCATCGGTCAGCGTTGGTGAGCGCGCCGTCTTTTTCGCCGAACCGACTGCCAGCGATGTACTGCGCGCCAAGCATTTCGGCTTTGCGGATGCCAAAACAGCTGCCACACCTGATTCCATCGCAGCCATCCGCCTTGCCCTGCAAGCAGGCAATCCACTGGGTAATGCAACCGAGTTTGCGCGCACCCAAACGCCAACTTCCGTCACCATCATGCTAGATTGGACGCCAAACACCAACCACATCGGCTTGTATGTGGCACAGGCAAAAGGCTACTACACGGCGGCAAACCTGAACGTCACCATCCAGCCCGCCGGCGATATTGCCGTGGATCAGGTGGTGGCGAGTGGCGCGGCACAGTTCGGCATCAGCTATCAGGAAGGTATGACCTACAGCCGCGCCGCCGGGCTACCCGTTGTCTCGGTGGCAGCCATCATCCAACACAACACCTCAGGCTTTGCGTCGCTGAGCGCTAAGAAGCCGCTCAAAACGCCCGCCGATTTGGTCGGTCTGCGCTATGGCAGCTTTGGCAGCGCCATTGAGCGCCCGATCCTTGAGGCATTGATCGCTTGCAGTGGTGCGGCTGGCAGCGTTGAGATGCTGGACGTTGGCTTTGTCGAGCCATTCCCGCTGATGGAGCGCGATCAAATAGATGTGGTGTGGGTGTTCTACGCATGGGATGGCATTCGCGCACAGCAGCAAGGCTTGGCGCTTGACCTGCTGATGCTGAAAGACTACACCGACTGCGTGCCAGATTACTATACGCCGATCCTGATCACCAGCGCGCAGATGATCGCCGAACAGCCTGAGGTGGTGCGCGCTTTTGTGCAGGCAACCGCCCGCGGCTACGCTGATGCGATCAGGAATCCGACTGAAGCAGCCTATCTATTGCACTTGGCAGAGCCAGACCTTGACGCGAACCTCGTGCGTGCCAGCGCTATCTGGCTGGCAGAGCAGTTCCAAGCCGAAGCGCCGCAGTGGGGTTTCCAACGCGCCGAAGTGTGGGAGGCATTCACGGCATTCATGGTGCGGGCGGGCGCCCTTGAAACGCCCATCCCGCTTGAAGGCGTCTTCACCAACGACTTTTTGCCAGGCAGCGCCAAATAGCTAAGGCAGCCATGCAGCAGGGCGGCTCAGACGTAGCCCTGCTGCTTTTTGTAGTCTTCTAGGGCGCCGTCAAGGTCGAAGGTGAAATCGAGCTCGGGTGGTGGCGGTGCGGCGCGGCGTGGCGCTGGGCTCGGCGGCAGATCGGGATGGTCTTCCCACGTCGCCGTCGGGAAATCTGCCCAACGCGCCGCGATCTCGCGGGCAAGGCGGCGCGGATCGGAGGCGTGCGCGAACTGCACCAAGCGCAGTGCGCCACGCCGCACCCAATAGCCGCGCCCCGTGGGCAGTGCTGCCCGCCGCATGGTCGGCGAGACGCGCCCACCAAGCACATCCACCGACTCGGCATCGCTGAGCGCCATACCTGCCCTGCCCGAACGCAGCACTTTGAGCAGCGCATCGCCGCCGCGCTGCATGGCAAGCGTTTCGCCGTTAGCAACCAAGTGCAAGCCCAAGCGCGCATCGCGGCGCAGCCACGCCGCCAGCTCATCAAGCTGTTCGTAGTGCGTGCCATCCAGCACGTCTTGCAGTTGGTCGTAGTCATCCAGGGCGACGATAATCGGCATAAAGGGCTGTGCATCCGCCGAGTCAAGTTCCTCATCGGCAGTGGTCAGTCGTTCCAATTCATTCTGACGCCATGCCAACTCCGCTGTTAGCCGATCTAGGGCGTTCGCAAGGCTTGGCGGGTCAGTCACATAGCGCAGCACATGCGGTAGATGGCGCAGTGGGCGCAGCGTCTCGCGGCTGAAATCAATCAGCACGAAGGCAGCCTCACGCGGGGCATAGCGTGCCGCCACGCCCAAGAGCAGCGTCCGCAGCAGGCTGG
The DNA here is from genome assembly GCA_034432555.1 of Anaerolineae bacterium. GTDB lineage: Bacteria > Chloroflexota > Anaerolineae > Aggregatilineales > UBA2796 > CP2-2F. The sequence goes on along the minus strand of DAOUBW010000011.1, from coordinate 56,868 downwards.
ATTTACCGCTGCCATAGGCGCCAAGGATCAGCCAGTGTGGTGCATCGCGCCAATGTAGGGTGATGGGCTGCAAGGTCTCGCCTTCCACGCCGATCACGCTGCGAAGCGGCTCTGGGCGTGGCGAATCGGGCTGCGTCAGGCGGCTTGGCAAGCCTTCCAGCGCCATAGTGAGATCAAAAGGCACGCTTTCGGGCATGGCGCGGATTGGCTCTGGCAGCGGGCGATCTGCCCATGCAGCGCGCATTGCCTCTAAGGTGGCAAGCAAAGCACGGTCACGCTCATCGTCATCGCCGTCGGTGTTGGGCAGGGCGATCTGCGCGTGAATCGGTGGGCGCGCCGCCAAGACGCCGCTACCGGGGCGTGGATCGATCTCGCGGTCGGGCAGGCGCCCTAAGAATTGCAGATAATCGCCACGTTCGGGCAGGCGTAAGGCAAAGCGCGCCTCAATCAGGTTCAAGACGCTGTAAGGCAGACTGAGCGAGGGTGCGGTCAGCGCGAAATGAATGCCAACCGCACGCCCATCACGTAGCAGACGCAACCAGTCTGCCGCCTCATCCGAGTCGCTCTCAAGGGTGCGCCATAACTCCGCGAAGTTATCCACCAAGACGAAAATGGCGGACAACAGTGGCTGATCAGGGCTGCGGCGGCGGTTATAGGTTTCTACATCGGTGGCGTGCAGGCGTGCCATAGCATAGCGGCGTGCCTCAAGGGCAGCCAGCAGGCGGCGAGTCAGGCGTGAGAGGCGCTCGCGCTCATCGCTGGCAACCACCGCGCCAACGTGCGGCAAGCGCGCCAGCAGGTCTAAGGTGCGTCCGCCAAAACTCACGATGTAAAGCTCTGCCTCATCAGGGCGGAACAGGTGCGCGGCTGCCAAAGCCAACGTGCGGAGCAGGGTCGTTTTGCCAGTGCCTGAGGCGCCGATGACCAGGAAATGCCCACCTTGATCGGGAAAGTTGACGGACAAGGGCGGCTGTGCGCGGTGCGCCAGATCGTCCAGCACACCAATCGGCAGGCACGCCCAACGCCGATCCATACCTGCGGGACGCCATGCGCTGCCATCCCAGCCGCCGTAATCGGCTTTGTGCAGCACCTGCTCAAGGCTGATCTCAGACGGCAGCGATTCGAGCAGGACTGGCACAGGCAACGCATCGGTGTAGAGAGCTGCCATATGGTCGGCAAGCGTTTCGGCAAGTGTCGGCAGCGCATTCAGCGCTTCCGCTTCCGCCTCAGCAGTAAACAGATCAGTCGGCTGCTCAAGGCGGATAAGGCGCAAGACGCTCTGTGGTGCGGCGTCAGCATCGGCGGGCTGCTCTAGATAGTCTATCCCCACACGCGCCGCTTGGAACTGCTGCACGGCGTTGCCGACTTGGAAATAAGCGCGCCCTGGCACGTCGGGCGGCAAGAAGGCGGCATCCGGGCGGCGGATGATCTCTTGCGATTCATCGGGCGTTTGCACGCGCAGGCAAATGCGGAAATTCAGGTTTGCCTTCATCTCCGCTGTCACATGCCCGCTAGGGCGCTGCGTGGCAAGGATCAGGTGCATTCCCAAGCTGCGCCCAACGCGCACAGTTGCCACTAACTCATCAAGGAAGTTCGGCAGGCTGCTGGTCAGTTCGGCAAACTCATCAATGATGATGACCAAGTGCGGTAGCGGCTGCCAATCGGGCGGGAAAATACCGCTGAAGCGCCGCAGACGCCGATGATACTCGGTGATATCCTCAACGTTTTGATCGGCGAGGAACTGCTGGCGGCGGCGATTTTCTGCCTGAATGGCAGCCAAAGCGCGCAGTGCCTCTCGCGCATTCAAATTGGTGATGATGCCAACAACGTGCGGCAGCCGCCGCAGGATGTTGAAGGTTGCGCCGCCTTTATAGTCTATCAGCAGAAAGTTGAGCAGATAGGGATGATGCTCGATGGCAAGCGTGGTCACAATGGTCTGGAGCAGTTCGCTTTTGCCTGAGCCTGTTGTGCCGCCGATCATGCCGTGCGGACCGTGGGCGCGTTCGGAGAGATCAAGCACCTGCTGCGCCGAGAAGCTGGCGTTTCCAATTGGCACGGGCAGGGGCAACACGCCGTCCGGCGGCACAGGGCGCGCCCAATTCTCGCGGATTGCCAGTTGGCTAAGGCGCTCCACGCCGTAAAGTTGCAATGCGCCAAGCTGCGTGGGCAGGCGGCTTGCCTCGCCAAGCTGCGGCAGGCGGTAGACAGCAAGCTGACGGGCGAGGAACTCTGCCTCGGCACGGCTGAGGCACTCTGCCTCACCGCTGAATGCCTTGCCTTCCGCGCCGCTCAGCGTGACGCGAAACTTGCTGCCCGTTAGCGATAGCACACCGCCATATTCGGACGGAACATCTTCAAGGCGGCTGCACACATGCAGCGTACACAGCGCGGGATGCCCTAGCAAGCGCTTGTAGCTGATCTCTTCCTGAATGCTGCTCACATCGTCAAAGAGGGCAACAATCACGCTTTGGTTGGCGCTTTGCTCTGCGCGTGTATCAAGGCGGCGTGCCAACTGATCGATCAATTGGCGGCAGTGGTCTGCCTCAAAGGCAAGCTGATCGGGGAAGCCGCCCTGGTGGGTGCTGCTGGTGTGTGGCAGCCAGCGCGTCCAGTTCCATGCCTTGTGACGCAGCTTGCTAGAGAAAACGTAGAGGCTCAGCTCAGAAGGCGCGTGCAGCACTGCCAACTGCGCGATCAGGGCGTAGACAAACGGCACGCTTTCCTCAGAAGTGCCGACAATGCCAAGGCTGCCAACGGCGCGCAGGTCAAGCGTGATCGGCGCGTTGGGCAGTTTGTGATACTCAAAATAGAGGTTGTGGGCGCGGCGGGCATCTTCACCCAGCAAATCTACATCTGGTGGGCGCACGCTAACAGCCGAAGGCAAGCTGCCAATGCCAAGCCGCAGCACCATAAAGTCTGCATCGGGCGGACGCCGATTCCAGAGCAGGCTGTTCGGTTTAGCAGCGGTAGCGATCAGGCGTGCCAGGGGCGGAAAGCGTTGATCTGCTTCTAGCAATTGCAGGTCGCGGGCAGCCTGCAAACGCGCTAGGCGGCGATCCAGCAGGCGGTGATAATCGCGCCTGCTGCGGAGGTGGGCTAAGTTGTTCTGACGGCGGCTTGCCGTATAGCTAATCAGGGCGGTGAGCGCGCCTAAAACGCCGAGCGTTAAGGTGGGTAAGGCAAGCAACGGTGCGTTAGCGCCGCCCAGCGTCAGGTAGAAGCCACCAAGCACAGCAATACCTGCCGAAGGCAGCAGCGTTGCCAAGAGGTTTGGCGGCGGCGCGGGCGTTTCGGCAGGTGGTGGTGGTAGATCGATCTCGCCGCGTAAGGGCAAAGGCTGATAGCGCGGCGGACGGTTTAGCAGTTCAGCCGCATCCTGATCAGACATGCCGCATAGCGTTATGCCTGATCCGCAGCACGCAGCGCACGGGCGCTTTGGCGCAGGTCTTCGGCAAGGCTGTGAACGAGTGCCGTCAGGCTCTGCATTTCTTCAAAGGCGGCGTCATATTGGCGGAAGAACGACTCCGCACGCTGCCCAATGAAGGTGCGGCGCAAGCTGGCAAGCATATCGTTAACTGCCATGAGCTCACGCTGAATCAGGTTGGCGTTGGCATCAATGGTGCTGGCGCTTGACTCAAGGGCGGCGGGATTGGCTTTGATCTCGGACATAGGTTAGGCATCCTTTATGCGTTTAAGCGCGATCTTACATGGCAGGCAGACAGGAGTCAAACACCTTTTGCAAGAATTTACGCCCTGCCCGTTATTGTATAAGCAGCTTTTGCAAGTCGCCCTGCACTTCCAAGCCTGCGTTGCGCCCAACGCCGCTGAAAATCGGCGCGCCACCCTTCAGCGGTGCAAGGCAGACTTCCACACTGGCGCGCAGCGTTTCCTCAACGCGCTTGTGCATCTCGGTGCGCGTCGGTTCGTGCAGCAAGCCACCTTCGGCACGGCGCGCCAGCATCTCCAGACGATAGCGCCGATCCCGCACCACCCACGTTACGTGATCATCGGTCACTTCCAGTTTTTCCAGCTTGGCGCCGGTGTAGGTGGCAAAACGGTAGAGCGTTCCTGCCTGCCAAAAACCAATGATGAAGCCGCCAAAGGTGCGCCGCACAAAGGGCACCGTCGCAATGGAGGCAGTCAGGCACACTCGCGGCTGATCAAAGTGGTTGGTCTGCATCCAGACCCACGCCGAAGGAAACGACTTGCCCCAGTCCTTCTCGATGTAGCCGCGCCCGCCTTCAAAGACCACCGTCTGCCCATCAATGCTCAGGGCGCCGTGAATGACGTGATCAAAGCTGCACACGCCATGATTGCACTCCAAGAAGGGCAACCAGCCAAACCAGCCCATAATGCCCGGCGAATCAAGCGTGATGCGCCAACCGCTGCCGCCTTCAAAGCGCACCGCGCCCTGAAGGCTGATTGCGCCGCCCTGTAAGTTCAGGCGCATCTCGGTCAGCGAGAAGAAGTTCTCGCCAATGTGCAGCGCAAAGCCATCTGCCGCCGCCTGAAACGCCGCAACGGGAAATTGGTAATAGTGAGAGCGCCCCTGCAGTCCATCCAGCACCTGGATGAAGGCGTGCGATTTGCTCGGATCAGCGTTCAGGAAGATGCCAGGAATCACGGCGTAGCGGTGATTTTCGGTTGGATCAATCAGCTTGAAGTACCAGCCCTCAAAGAAGGGTGGCTGTTTGCCCACGCCATGATAGCGCTCAGGATGCAGCGTTAGGTCGAGATAGCCCATAGGATCGGTTGCCTCATCTAGATCGGGTTAGCTAGCAGTTTCGCCGATTATAAGGGCAAACAACAAGTTGTGCCGAATGGCAGGCGGTAAGTGGCTCTTTATAGGGGAGTGGTGAAGGGTGGGGACGGGCTGCCCTGTGAACAGCAGATTTTCTCCCGAAGTTCACCGCTTTTCCCTTTAAGAACCTTGCTTTTTTGGAAACGCCTGCTAGAATAGCTTTTATCTTCACTTCGGGGTATGGCGCAGTTGGTAGCGCGCTTGCATGGGGTGCAAGAGGTCCCCCGTTCGAGTCGGGGTACCCCGACCTTGACCAATCCTCATAATTCCCTTTCCGCCAGGCTGTGCGCTGTTTGTTGGAACAACAACGGGGCAGTTGGCTGTCTTCCAAACCAACAACACATGACCGCTATGCCGCATGGTCAACGTAGCCGTCGAGGGACTGGTTCATTCCGAACACAAGCTTAGCCATACCATTACCTTTTTTCATGCGGTACATCTGTGCAGTGCATACCATTATAGGGGAAAACTAAAATTAGGACAAGTGTTCTGAATTCAAAACCTGTTTGCAAACAGATATAAAGCAGATTTGAGTTGGGCGTGGTGAAGTGTGTGGGATGGTCTAGCCTACAGCAGCGCAGACAACCCCTATCCCTAACCCTTTCCGCGCACGCGATGTTGCCCTATCGGCAACTCTCCCAAATGCCTAGACGCGGTCGTCTCCCGCAGCCATGATGAACACTACTTCACCCGTCTCTGTGAGCAGCTCACGGATGAGTTTGCCAAGTTATACAATTCCCTTCTGAACATCTGCCCGATTGGGCTAAAACATCCTGACCCAACAGCTGCACACATAGGATTGCACCCTCCGCGAGGCAATCCAAGAAGCAAACAGCAGCAACCAACTCACCATCACCTCCTTTAGCAGTGCGCTTTTTGCCAGCGGACTGCAAACAATCACGCTACAGCTTGGTGAACTACGCATTCAGTCCCCTGTCAATTGCGATATTGGCGCTTATGAATATAGTTTGAAAATAGTCAAGTTCTATAATACTATTAGTTATTTTCACCTAAGAGGTAACACTTTCTATGTGGGCGATAAGCCTAGCAGGTGTCTGGCAGTTCAGCGGCGCTGACCAAGCCAGCCCATCTGAGCAACCATCCCTCGCGCCGACCTTCGTGCTGCGCCAGCAGGTACGAAGCCTATTCAAACGTGGCAGGCAACCGTTCAGGCTACCCTCGTACACTTTGCCCAAAAGATCGCCTGCAAAACCTGTATATTTTACCTGATGAACACAGATCAGAATGCTTTATACTGAAGCCGTCTCATCCATTCTGAAAGGCTTCACAATGCCCGATTTGCGTGATTTTCTCGAAATTCCCTACGAAGAACTTGAAGAACGCAACCTTGCTGCCAAAGCGCAACGCCAAGACCGCACGCCCACGGATGTCCTCCGTGAGGAACGGATGCGCTACCTTGCCGATGAAAAGCGCATCAAGGCAGTGACGGTCTGCTTTACCGATCTTGAAGGTCGCCTGCACATGCTGGACTATGATAAGAAGTTCCTGCTAAAGGCTGCCGATAACCTGACCTTTGATGGCTCATCCATTCGTGGTTTCTCGCAGCAATCTGAGTCCGACCTGCGCCTCGCCATTGATTGGTCGGCATTTTACTGGTTGCCTGCCGATGTGTTTGGACCAGGCAAGGTCTTTGTGTTCGGCGAAGTGCTGGAGCGGGACGGCAGCCCCTACATTGGCGATATGCGCTCTGTGCTGAAGCGCTATTTGCAAGGGCTGTTTGAGCAGCACGGCTACACTTGTAATGCAGCCAACGAGATCGAAGGCTTTTTGTTCAAAGGGCAAAATGCCGAACAGCACTACTTTGAGACAGGGCGCTTTGAGTTCGTGACGACCAGTGGCTATTATCATTCGCTGCCGGGCAGCCCGCTGCGCCAATTCATTGACCTTGCCGCCGAAGTGCAACGCGCCATGGGCTTTGCCAACGAGAAAGATCATCCTGAAGTGGCACCTGCCCAGTTCGAGATGAACTATTCCTACGCGGAAGCCTCTATCGCCGCTGATCAGGTGCAGCTCTACAAGCTGCTGTGCCGTCAGGTTGCTTATAAACTGGGCGTGACAGCCAGCTTTTTGCCCAAGCCGATCACCGGCGTAAACGGCAGCGGTATGCACACCAACCTATCCGTTTCGCAAAACGGCACCAACCTGTTCTACGCCGCGGACGGTGTGGATGGCATTTCAGCGCTTGCCCATGATTTCATCAAGCGCATTTTGAACCATGCCCTAGACATCTGCCTTGTGCTGAATTCGAGCGTGAACGCCTACCGTCGCCTCGATCCGCACTACGAAGCGCCCAACGAGATCAAGGCATCGCCCATTGACCGTGGCTCGATGATCCGTATCCCGATTGGCAACGAGCGCTCGGCGCGTGTTGAGGTGCGCTCCATCGCGCCCGATGCCAACCCATACCTTGCTTTCTACACGCTACTCAAAACTGGTTTGGAAGGGACGCTGCCAACCCAGATTCCCGCAGGCACAGTGCTGCCCGATAATATCTATGATGCGATCGCATCCTTCAGCAGCAGCAGCTACATTGGGCAGTTGCTCAGTCCTGAAATTCAAGCGCGCTACACCGCCCTAAAGACCATGCAGGCAGATCGCTGCCCGCGTCGGCTTGGCACGATTATCAAGGTGCCTGAAATTCAATATCACCATGATGTGACCAACCAATACCTGTGGAGCATGTTCTAATTCATCTGCAAGACGCTCGGTGTATGCCGAGCGTCTTTTTTGTGCCTGCGCTTAGCTGCCCAAGCCAAGCAGCCCTAGCAGGATGCGCCGCAGCAAGTCGTTTTGGCTTAGTGTGGGTGTCGGTGTGGGCGCGATGGGCGTCAGGGGCGGTTCTTCGGTGGGAATTTCAGGTGGCGGCGTTGGCTCTGCCACTTCGGTTTGGAAGGTGTAGCGCAAGCTGCTCTGCTGGCGCAGTTCATCAATGTAGGCGATGGTGAACGTCACCGCCAATGCGCCGCTCTCTAAAGGGATAACCACAGCGTTCACGGTGGTATCCTCGCCATTGTTTAGGTTGTTCAGCGGGCTTTTCGCGCCTTCCACCACCATCCCGTTTTGCGCTTCAACGGCTGCCTCCAGCAGGTTGACGCGCTTCTCGCCCGTGTTCACGATCTCTAAGGCAAGGGGCAGCGGCTCGCCACCATTCACGTTCGGCGGCAGCGGGCTTTGCAAGCGCACCTGCAAAGCAGGCGGCGCAACCACAACCACGCTGGCGCGCAGCCCATCTTGGGTGGGTGCGCCATCGCTGCGCCGAATATAATTGAGCGTGATCGGCAAGCCGTAAATGCCGCTGTTGATGGTACCGTTCACAATGAACTCTTGCACAATTTGCCGCGTGGTCGCGCCGATTTCAATACTACCGATGTACTGCGAACCGCCGCTGCCAATCGGCGCAAAATTATCACTACCGCCAGTGCTGCGTCCGCCGCCGCTGCCGTCGGGTGTGCTGGGCGGCGCTGAGTCAACCGTACCAAAGGTGAGCAAGGTTTCATCGGCGGCACTCGTTCCCACATTCTCAATTTCTAGGGTGAGCGTGAAGCGATCACCGGGCGACAGTTTCTCCTTGCTCAACTGGTAGCTTTTGATGAGCAGCAGCGGGCGATCCACCACAGTGCGCGCAATGTTGATAGTCAGGCTGGTTGCCACCTCTTGCGTTTTATCTTCCACCACCGAGCTAATGGTGACAGGCTGTGGCTGTGCGCCGACCTTTGCGGCGCTGCTGGCAACCATGCTCACGCGCATTTGGCGGCGCTCACCGGCTGCCAAATCGCCCATCGGAAAGGCGTTGCCCTGCGCGCCTGCCAGCAATACGCCACTTTCGCCTGTAAAGCGTAGCAGCACTTGGCGGGCTGTTTCGTTGCCGTTGTTGGTCAGCGTTAGATCAAGCGTGACAGGCTCACCGGGCAGCACAGGATCAGGGTTCACGCGGTATTCAGTCAGTGTGACTTGGGAGGCAAGCACCACTTTCTCAACGGTCACACTTAGGAATGCCTTACTGGTGTAGGCTTTCCCTTCCATGTCCAAAAAGCTGAACAGGATCGGGATTGGGTTGGGTCCAGAAGGCGCGTCTACCGCAGCGACGATGTTGAGCGTTGCTTGCGCCTTGCCGCCAATCGGGATATTGGGCAGCAGCACCGCCGCTTGCCCATCAGCAGGGAAGAATTTTGCGCCGCTTTCAAGAGCAACACTGACTCCGCGTGCGGTGCGGTTGCCTTGGTTAACCACCTCAAAGCTGAGCGTGAGCGCGCTGCCGGGCGTAATTTTGGCGGGCGACGCACTGAAATTCTGCACAACGAGCGTTGGCTGACCGGGGATGAGCGTTGGTTCAGGTGTCGGGCTAGGCGGTGGTGTTGGTGTAGTCGGTGCGGGTAAGATGACCAACGGATCGGGTGAGAGCGCCGTGCCGCCAAGTGGATCAATCACCTCAATGCCATACTGACCTTGTGGCAGCGCCTCCGGGACTTTGCCGATCAGGACGCCGTTGCTCACCACAGTCGTATCAATCACGCCGAACCCGATCAGGCGAATGCGCGTGTTGGGCGTGAAATTGCCGCCGTAAACAGTCAGGCTGCCGCCCTTACCTTCAGTCATCAGGCGTGGCTCAGCGCGGTAGGCAAAAATCGGTCCGCTAAAGGTCGGGATGCTTGGCGGCGTGCTATCTTGTGCGATGATGCGCCCGACCGGCAGGTTGCCCAACACCCACAACAGCCCAATCAAAACGATACTGAATGACCAAAAGAGCGCGGCGCGCCGCGCACGCGAATCAGACCCCATCGGCAAGTGTTTCCTCTGCTGGCTGTGCCACTCTTAAGCGTTCATCGCCAATAATGCGCCCGTCTTTCAGGCGGATCATCCGATCTGCGTATTTGGCAACGCCTTCATCATGCGTCACCACCACAATGGTCTTGCCGTTTTTTGAGCAAAGCTGGCGCAAAAGCTCCATTACGAGCGTGCCAGTGCGGCTGTCTAAGGCGCCGGTTGGCTCATCAGCAACCACAATCGGCGGATTGTTGAACAACGCACGGGCAATTGCTACGCGCTGCTGCTGTCCGCCGCTAAGCTGGTTCGGACGATTATTTAGGCGATCGCCCATCCCCAAAAAGGTGAGCAGCTTCGCGGCGCGTGTTTCGCGCTCTAGGCGCGGCATGTTGTTGAAAATGCCCGGCAGCGCCACATTCTCAAGGGCAGTCAGCGTGCCGATCAGGTTGAAGGACTGAAAGACGAACCCGATCATCTCGCGGCGGAAGCGCGCCAATGCCTCACCGCCGATTCGATCTACAGGTTTGCCGCTAATGATGATTTCGCCACCGCTAGGGCGATCCAAGCCCGTTAGAACGTAAAGCAGCGTGCTTTTGCCCGAACCACTGGCGCCCATGATTGCGGCAAACTGCCCACGCGGAATCTGGATGTTCACCCGATCAAGCGCCTGCACCTGCTGATCGCCCAACTGAAAGATTTTGCTCAGGTTGCGCCCGACGATGTAAGTTGGGTCGGCTGTCCGTATAGGATTAGGCATAAGCGTTCACCACTGCGGCTAGGGTGTATCGGGCGGCGTATCAGTGGGCAAGCTGATCAGCTCTGGCAGCGGGATAGGTGGCGCACGCAGCGTGCCGCTTACAATGGGTGCGAAAACGGCGAAAAATGCCCATATCAGCGTGACGAAGAAAGCAGCCGCCCTGCCGCCGCGCAAGGCGTAGCGCGCACCTAAATAAATGAGGACGATCATCCACAGCCCAAAGAACGTTAGCTGCGCCAGCGCCGCGTAGATCACATCACGGAGGAAGGGCGCGAAGGCATCAAAGCCTTGAATATCCTTCACTAAGCCGCTTAGCCCTTGCGCGCCAACTTTACCGCCGTTGCTGTAGTACAGAAGCTGCACACCCGCCATGATGGCAAACGGCAAACTTGCCCAGATTGCTACTTGCAGGTTAATGCCGAATGGCGGCGGCAGTCCACGTACCAACGAGACAAAACTCAACAGCAGACTCAGGGCAAACCACCCAAAAAAGAGTCCGCTGGCGGCAACCATGCCGGTGATGATCGTATCAGCGGCATCAGGGCTGTTGGCGGCGGGCGACTCCCCACCTATATTGGGTGGCGCGCCTTCAAAAGGCGGTCCGCCACCGGGCATTCCCTCAAAGGGTGGTTGTCCGCCTACGATACCTTCGTCAGGTGGCGCTGGGCTGCTCATCTCAGCTTGGCGCACGCCGCTGGCACCGATCAGGAATAGGATCAGGATAGCTGCCCACAGCCACACCCGCGACTCTGGCTGCGGCACGGAAAGCACACGGAAAAACAGCACAGGCTGCAACAGCACCATGCGAATATGCCCCAGCAGACCACGCGGACGGCTGCGTAACACGATCTCGGTTGTGGAACGACGCGCTGGTGTAGACATAGCCCAAGTAGTGATTCTCCCCGCGCTCATCATACCATAGACGGCAAGCTTGAGTCTAACGGTAGGCAAACTGTCTCCCAAGCGGTGTGTGCGCGTCAGGTAGGCGCAAAAGGGATATTGAGAAGGGAAAGCCTCACAACGGTTTTTCCCTTCTTTCTACAATCTTTTGAACAGTTTCTTATTTTAGGACGGCAAAAACCACAATACGGCGCGTGTTGACGCGGTAAGGATAGCATGAGATGAGGGTCAGCCGCTGTGTATCACCGCCGCCAGCCAGCACCCAAACATCGGTTGGCGCGACGATCTGATGCCCTTTGATCACACCGCGATCCGTGTTTGGCTGCACCACGTAAATATATTCCTTCGTCCAAGTGTTGACGATGATCTCATCACCGGGTTGCAGACGGTCTAGGTAGCGGAAAATCTCGCCGTAAACGTCGTTGTGCGCTGAAAGCACCAGGTTACCGCGCTCGCCGGGATTAGCGCTGCCGATGTGATGCCCCACGCCGAGTTTGAGCGCTTCCCAGTCGTCGCCTGTCACAATCTGGCTATCCACGCCGATGCGCGGAATGCGAATGCGGACAGGTCCTTCGCGGCTGGGCGTTGGGCGCTGCACGGGCAAGGCAGCCACCAAGCTGACAAACTGATCGCGGTATTGGGCAGGCACTTCTTCAAGGTTGAAGACTGCTTCATCGTCGCGGAAGGTGTGACCACCAGGCAGCACCACCGCCGCAATGTTGATGATCGGCGTCGGTGTGGGCAGCACAAACTGAGCGCGGCGCGTTGCCTCTGCCTCAGCCTGTAGGGCTGCCGTCTGCTGCGAGACTTCCTCAAAAGATTGCAGCAAGCCGATCACCAACAAAATCAAGCCGACCACAGCCACGACCTCAACGGCGGTCAAGGCAGCGTTCCAAAGATGCTTGCGCTGTTTGCGCGCTCGAACAGGGTCAGGTGGTGGCTGAGCGCGGCGGCTGGCACGCGCTTCTAGCTCATCTTCAAAGGTCACATCGGCAAAATAATCAGCGCGGCGTGCCATTGGCACAGCCATCGGTGGCGGTGCGTCAGGTTCAGGCGCGCCCTCAGCAGGGTCGGTCGCCTCAGTGGGAATGGGCGCAAGGTGTGGTGCAAGGCGCTCTGCGCTATCCACCTCAATAGGGCGTGCGCCAGCGATGCGCCGCCCTTTGCCTTCGTAGGTCTGAAGGCGGGCAAGGCGCGCCTCGCGCTTGCGAATGGCGAGGATGCGCTCTAGTTCTTCAATGGAGAGTTCGTCTACTGGGCGTTTATCACGCATGGTAGGTCAACCTCAACGGCTACAGGCGTTTCGCTGCGACGGCAAACACCTCACGTTCAAAGAACCAGCGGAAAGGCGGCAGCCGAAAAACGGCGCCGCGCAGCAGGTCAATCAGGATCGGATTTTGCCTACCTTGCGGCGGCGAATCCAACCAAACGCGGCTGCGGAAGCCTGCTTTGGCAAGCGCACGCCGCATACTGAGCATCGATTGCTCGTTGACATGCACTTCTTGGTTAGCGCCCACCAAAAACGCACGTGGATTGGCGGGATAGCGTGCGCCTTGCCCGATCAGGCGGCGGAAGGCACGCACCATTGGGTAGGCGTAGCGGTCGTACCAGACGTTCGGTGCAGTATGGACGATCAGGCGTCCGTCGGGCTTCAGCACGCGGTAAATCTCGCGCAGTGCCTCGTGCAGTTCCCATGGGTGCAGGTGTTCTACCACGTCAAAGAGCAGCACACGGTCAAAATAACCTGTTGGAAAAGGCAGCCGCTTAGCATCCGCCTGTGCAACGCCTGTTTTACCGGGTGCGCCGGTGGTGTTCTGCACAATATCTTTGGAAAGCTGCACGGCGACGATGGCATAATCAATGCCGTAGGCGTGCGCGCCCAGTTTAGCGCAATGCCGCAGAATTTCGCCGCGTCCGCAGCCAACGTCTAGCACTGTCATACCATCCTCTACGGCAGCCAGCGCAAAAGCAGCGCTCAGGCGGCGCGAGAGGTGTTCGCCTTCGCTCCGCACAAACTCATCATAGCCTTCACAGGCAGTCAGGAAGTATTCTTCAGTGTAGAGCGCCGATGAAACGGGCTTTTCGGGCGCTTGTGGAGACGTTTGGTGTGTTTGCTTTTCCAACGGAACATCCGAACTTTCTAAGGTGTGAAGTCGGCTGAGCATTATAGCAGGCTCTGCGGCATGGACAAAATGTGCGCGGATGCTCTCTGACATCCGCGCACAGATGAAACTATAGGTCAGCTAAGCGCTCTCGAAGGGCGCTGTGCGCTTGGTGCAGTTCGGCAAGTTTGGCGCGCTCTTTCGCCACCACTTCAGGCTTGGCGCGGCTGACGAACTGCTCGTTAGCGAGCATTTTCTCCGTTTTTTCGATCTGAGCGGCGAGGCTTGCCAGCGCTTTGCTCAGGCGCTCACGCTCTGCGCTCAAGTCAACCATGCCTGACAAGGGCAAGTAGAGCGTCACTTCGCCGCTGACCACAGCAGCTGCCTGATCAGGTGGATTGCCGTTAAGCGCCTCAAGGCGTTCCACGTTGCACAGGCGCGAGAACATCTCGCTGTGCGCCGCCAGTGCTGTGCTGAAAGTGCCGCCATCGGCAAGCACAGTCAGGCGCTTGGCAGGATCAACTTTGTATTCGGCGCGCACATTGCGAATTTTAACGATCAAATCGCGCAGCACATCCATCGTCGCCTCTGCCGAATCGTCGTAGTAGTGCATCTCTGCCGCGCACCACTGCGCCATGATCAGCGGCTGATCAGCGCTTTTATCGGGTAGGTAGCTCCAGATTTCTTCGGTGATGAACGGCATGTAGGGATGCAGCAAGCGCAGCAGACTCTCTAACACATGCAGCAGCACGGCGCGAGTCTGGGCTTTGGCGGACTCATCGGTGCCGTAGAGCGCGTTCTTGCTAATCTCCACATACCAATCGGCGAATTCATCCCACAGAAAATCGCGGATTTGGCGTCCTGCCTCACCGTAAAGGTAGGCATCAAACAAGCGCTGCACACTGGCGATCAGCTTGTTCAGGCGGCTTAAAATCCAGCGGCTTGGCACGTCTAGTGCATCAGGGGCAGGCAGTGCCTGCACGGTGTAGCCCTCGCCGAGATTAGTCAGCACAAAGCGTGCAATCTGCCACAGTTTGTTGCCAAAGTTGCGCCCATACTCGATCTGGCGCTCGCCCAAGTTCATATCGTTGCCGGGCGTGCCGCCAGTCAGCAAGGTAAAACGCAGGGCATCGGTGCTATATTTCCGCATCGCCTCACGCGGATCGATCACATTGCCTTTGGTCTTGCTCATCTTCTCGCCGTGTTCGTCGCGCACCAAGCCATGTAGATACACGGTATGGAACGGCGCTTGGTCAGTGAACCACAAGCCCATCATGATCATGCGCGCCACCCAGAAGAACAGGATGTCGTAGCCCGTCTCCAGCACATCGGTTGGGTAGTAGCGGGCAAGATCGGGCGTTTGCTGGGGCCAGCCAAGCGTGCTGAAGGGCCACAAGCCGCTGCTGAACCATGTATCCAGCACGTCAGGGTCTTGGGTTAGGGTCGGATCGGTCAGGTCTTCGCGGGAAACGTAAATATTGCCCGCCGCGTCGTACCAAACCGGGATGCGGTGTCCCCACCACAATTGGCGGCTGATGCACCAATCCTTGATGTTTTCCAGCCAATTGAAGTAGATTTTCTCAAAGCGCTCTGGCACAATCTTGATGCGCCCATCGCGCACGGCGGCAAGCGCCTTCGCCGCGATCTGCTCCATGCGGACGAACCACTGTTCACTGATCATCGGCTCGACGATCTCGCCGCCGCGTGTGGCGCGTGGTGTAAGGCGCGTATACGGCTCGGTCTTGATCGTCAGATCAGCAGCGGTCATATCTGCCCAGAGTTTCTCACGTGCCACGAAGCGATCCAGCCCTTCATACGGTCCCGCCTCAGCGTTAAGTGTGGCATCTTTGTTCATGATGCTCAGGATCGGCAAGTTGTGGCGTTGGGCGATCTCATAATCGCTAAAATCGTGACCGGGCGTCACTTTGAGCGCGCCCGTGCCAAATTCCCGATCTACATAGTCATCAGCGATGATCGGGATCGGACGGTTGAGAATTGGCACGAAGGCAGTCTTGCCGATCAAGCGCTTGTAGCGCTCATCTTCGGGATGCACGGCAACGGCGGTATCGCCAAGAATGGTCTCTGGGCGCGTGGTTGCCACCGGGATGTATTGACCGCTTTCAGTTGGATATTTGAAGTAGTAGAGCGTGGCAGGCTCTTCGCTGGATTCGACCTCCAGATCGCTGACGGCGGTCTGCAAGCCGGGCGACCAATTGATCAGGCGCGTGCCGCGATAGATCAAGCCCTGCTCCCAGAGCGTGACGAACGCCTCACGCACAGCACGCGAGAGCGATTCGTCCAGCGTGAAGCGCTCCCGATCCCAATCGCAAGAAGCGCCTAGCAAGCGCAGCTGCTGCACAATCTCGCCGCCATATTTTGCCTTCCACTGCCAAGCGCGCTCCGTGAACACCTCACGACCGACTGACTCACGGCTGGTGCCTTCTTCTTTCAGCAGGCGTTCCACCATCAACTGCGTGGCGATGCCGGCATGATCAGTGCCGGGAATCCACAGGGCAGCCTTGCCGCGCATTCGCTCATAGCGGATCATCAAATCTTCCACGCTGACGAACATGGCATGTCCGAGGTGCAGTTCGCCGGTCACGTTAGGCGGCGGGATAGCGATCACAAACGGCTTGGCACTTGGCGGCGCGCATTCAGGCTTGAACCAGCCGTTCGATTCCCAATAGTGGTAAAGGCGCGGCTCAGCCTCTGCATAGTTGAAATTCTTCGGCATGTCCTGCACGTTTTTTGGCATAGCAGCTCATTCCTTACAGGTTAGAGAAGGTATATAAAGGGCGGGCAATGCCCGCAGCGGCAACCGATTTTGCATACGCACAACACCTACATCATCGCCTGTCACAGGCATCACCTCCCTTCATGCGCTATGCCAACCCTGCCTTTAGGCACGCCGTGCCGTAATGTGCAGTTGCCAACCACCACATTCGGCGCAGATCTCGGTGAAGCCTACCGCACTAAGCAGTGCTTCTAGCTCAGCGCGGCGCAAGGCACGTTGCAGAACACCGAAACGTTTCGCGGTGTACGAATCGCCCTTGCCACTGACCACAAAGGTGTTGTGCAGCACTGTGAGTGGATCGGTGTTCTGCCAGTCGTAAACATCAAAGAGGATGGCGCGTCCTTCAGGCTGATCATCGTGCATATGGCGCGGCACAAAGCGCGGACGGTCTTCCAACAACAGATCAAAGTCAGGGATGCTCATCACCAATGTGCCTTCAGGACGCAGCAGGCTGTGCAAGTTGCCAAGCACTATATAGAGCGCTTCATCGGTGATGAAATTGGTGAGGGTGTCGCCTTTGAGCAGGGCGGCGTCAAAGGTGCCTGTGATGGCGTCCGTTAGGGTCGGCAAATCGGCGCGCACAAAGGTGATGTCATCTTGCACATTGAAAGCGGCGGCATTTTCACGGGCGCACAGCAGCATCGGTTGGGTGGGGCAGATCGCCGTCACTTCCAGATGTTGCAGCGCGAGTGCAGTTGCGTGCAGACCAGC
Organism: Anaerolineae bacterium; assembly: GCA_034432555.1. GTDB lineage: Bacteria > Chloroflexota > Anaerolineae > Aggregatilineales > UBA2796 > CP2-2F. Next base: position 40,018 of record DAOUBW010000011.1, on the reverse strand, counting down.
CTTACCAGAGGCATCTAGAACGTTTTTCACACCGCGATTCCGCAGCAGGCGGCGCAAGGCAGCGCTTTCACGCTGCACGGTGGCGCGCCAGTCGCGGAACAACAGGTGATGATGTTCGGCAAAAGCATCGTAGTAGGCGTTCAAGTCGGCGGCAATCGCAGGCGGTGCTTCCGATAACAGGCTGTTCAGGTGAAACATAGGCTCCTCATTCCAACTTTACCATGACGGCTTTTTGCAGCGGCATGGCACAAAAAATGCCCTTCGCCATACACAAGGACGAAAGGCACTTCGGCTTTCGCGGTACCACCTTGCTTCCGCTGAGCAAGCTCCGCGGCGCTTTATGCTGCGATAACGGGCAGACCCGAATGCGCTTAATAACCTGAGGGCATTCAGCGCATCAACTCGGCAGGGACATTGGGCAGGGCGTCGGGCAATCTTGCAGCCAGTGAATTGCCTCTCTGGAACGACGTGCATCTGCTTTTCGCTGCGTCAGCGTTGTTTCTGGTCAGTCATTGTAGCAGCAAGTTTTAGGCGCGTCAACAAGGCAGATTGCCTTATTCCCGATAGCCTTTTCCAAGCGCTTCCGAGAGCAGCACGCCCAAAAAGCCTGTGATCAGCCCAACATGCAGCAGCAGAAAGCCACACAGCCCTAACCAAACATTTAGGTTGCTAGCAAGATAGGCAATATGCACGATCAGGCTTGCCACCAACAGCCCAACCGCGATCAAGATCAGGATGCCGCGCCGTGGCGGAATGTTCACACGGAACCAATTCAGCACAACGGCTAACCACCGAGCGCGATCTAGGCTGTTGAGTAGGCGTCGCATAGGCTAAACTTTATCCTCTGCCAGCAAAGCGGCAAGACGCGGCGGCACATGAGCGCGAATGTGTGTGCCTTCTAAGGTCGGCTGCTCGTGATCTAGCATACCCTGTTCACGGATAAGCGCCAACAGATCGCCGCGTTGGTATGGGATGAACAGCTTAATCTCTAGCATGGACTCGCGCAGCACGCGCTCAATCTCGCGGATGAGCAGCGGCACGCCTTCGCCTGTCTGCGCCGAGATCGGGACAATAGCCGCGTAACGGCTATCGCCTCGCAGCGGCGGCGCACCTTCGGGCAATTTATCCAGCTTGTTTAAGGCAAGGATGCGCGGCATTCTTGGCACGTCGATCTCGGCGAGCGTATCTTCCACGGTTTCAATCTGTGCGGCAGCCTGCGGATGTGCGGCATCCACAACGTGGATGATCATATCTGCCTCACTGACTTCTTCCAGCGTGGCGCGGAAAGCAGCGATCAACGTGGTGGGTAGCTTCTGAATAAAGCCGACTGTATCCGAGATCAGCACGTTTTTACCGCCGTGCAGCGTCAGGCGGCGCGTGGTTGGATCAAGCGTGGCGAACAACTGATCGGCAGCGTAGACCTTCGCGCCAGTCAGTGCATTGATCAGGGTGGATTTGCCTGCGTTGGTGTAACCAACCAGTGCCACAGTCGGTACGCCCTGCCGCGAACGTTGGGCGCGATGGCGGCTGCGGTGTGCGCGTACTGCCTCGATCTCTTGTTTCAGCTTGGCAATCCGCCGATCAATCTCACGGCGATCCGCTTCAAGCTGAGTCTCGCCCGGTCCGCGCAAGCCAACGCCGCCGTTGCCACTGCGCCCGCTGCCACCACCTGCTTGCCGCGCAAGGTGAGTCCATTGGCGTGTTAGGCGCGGCAAGCGGTATTCGTATTGGGCAAGTTCCACTTGCAGCGCACCCTCACGGGTGCGGGCGTGCTGCGCGAAAATATCGAGGATGAGCGCTGAACGGTCAATGACCTTGACCGACTCACCGAAGATTTTCTCCAATTCGCGCTGATGGTTGGGCGCTAATTCGTCATCAAAGATGACCACGTCTGCAGCAAGCTGCGCCACTTGTTCTTGCACTTCGCGCACTTTGCCGCTGCCGATGTAGGTGGCGGGGTCTACGCGCTGCATGTTCTGCACCGCCCGCCCAACCACTTGAATGCCGGCTGTTCGCGCCAGCAATTCCAGCTCGTCCAGCGAATCTTGTGCGCGCAGCAGCGGACGCGCCGAACGTACATCGGCAGCTACTAGGAAGCCGCGCTCTGTAGGCAGTGCGGTCAGGCGTTCATCGTGATCGGGATCAAATAAATCGTGATAGGGAATTTCTTGGCGTTTCAAACAATACACTCCTAATGCCGTTTGGCATACCACGCTTGCAGGCGCGCAATCGCCTCTTGCAAGCGTTCATCTTCAATACCGATGCTCAGACGCACATAGCCCTTACCCGCAGGTCCGTACATCGCGCCGGGCGTTAAGCTCACCTGCGCCTGATCGAGTGCCGACTCGACGTAAGCGGCATCATTGCCATCCTCCACTTTTGCCCAAATATAGAGCGATCCCGACGTTTTGAAGGCAGTTAAGCCAATGCTTGGGCAAGCTGCCAGCAGGGCATCGCGGCGCGCCTGATAAATGGCGTTACGTTCGTCTATCCAGCTTTGCGGCGTCTCGTTCAGGGCGAGCGCGCCTGCCTCATACATTGGGCGGAAGTGACCGCTATCCATGTTGCTTTTAATGACCAGCAGCGCATCAATAACAGGTTGGCGCGCAATGCACGCGCCTAGCCGCCAGCCCGCCATGTTATAAAGCTTGGAGAGCGACATAAACTCAACGGTGCAATCGAGCGCGCCTGCCGCTTGCAAGGCACTTGGTGCGCGGTAGCCATCGTAGACCACTTCGGCGTAGGGATTATCCGAACACAGCAGCAGACGATGCTCTCGACAGAAAGCGATCAGCGCATCGTAGAGCGCTAAATCGCAGGTGGCACCCGTCGGATTATTTGGATAGTTCACCCACAGCAGTTTGGCGCGGTTCAGGCTCGGATGTGCGCGCAGGGCGTCTAGGTTCGGTAAATAGCTGCGCGATGGATCAAGCTGCATGAAGATGACTTCGCCGCCTGCCATCAGCGTTCCCATCGTATAGGCGGGATAGTTCAAATCAGGCGCAATGACGGCATCGCCTTGATCAATAAAAGCAAGAGCAAGGTTCACAATGCCTTCTTTCGAGCCGATCAGTGGCAGCACTTCCTTATCAGGGTCAACTTGCACGCCAAAGCGCCGTCCATAGTACTCCGCCACTGCCTTGCGAAAGGCAGGCAAACCGCGATAACTGCCATAGCTGTGGAACTTTGGGTTATCGACACTGCGCTTCAACATCTCGATGACGGGTGGCGGCGGCGGCATGTCTGGGCTGCCAATATCAAGGCGGATGATATCTACACCGCCGGCGGCAAGCTGCGTAATGCGGCGATTAATCAGCTCAAAGCCGTAAGGCGGCATCCGATCAAGGCGTGCTGCTGTTTTGGGCAAAAAAGAAGTTTGAGTAGCCATTTTTAGGTAAGCCTTTCAAAGGAATTTTACCATAGCGTGCGCGTGCGTACAGTTAGCCGATTTGCGCGTGAGATGTTCCTTGCCCACAAGCATACGCGCTGTGGCAACCTTTAGCAAGCGTGGTCAAGCATTTCGGAAGGAATTGCTGCCAATGCGTGCTAGAGTTATCATGATTTAGCGAAATCAAAAAGAATGACTTTACTTAATGCGTTGCAAATGTGCAGCGGAGTTTTGAAAGCAGGTCACCAAGATGCTCATTGATCCTGAACTTCTCGACCAACTGCGTGCGTGCAGCCGTGACGCGGGAGCGTTTGAACGCCTGGTGCAACTTTTCGAGACACATGCCGCGCCTGCCGAAGCACTTGCTCAGCAGCAAGACCTCTACGCCCTTTACCTACTCAGCCTTGAACTAACCAACATCATGGACCTAGATAGGCTGTGTTATCAGACCGTAACACAAGGCTTGGCAACCTTGCACTTCGACCGTCTAGCGCTCTTTCTGATTGACCATCAGCGCGGTTTGTTGATCGGCACCTATGGCACGGATATGCAGCGTCACGTGCGCGACGAACACCGCTACGAAGCACCGCTTGCCGAAACGACGTGGTTAGATGAGGTCAATAACGCGCCGGATCACGTCCAGATGTGGCTGGATGCGCCGCTATATGATTGGGATACGGTTGTGGGCAGCGGCTGGAAAATTTCGGCTGCCCTGTGGGATGGTCAGCAAGTGCTTGGTTACTTGCTGGCAGATAACTTTGTGAACCAGCGACCACCGCGCCCTTACGAAAGACTGCTTTTCTCCTTATATGGCAGCATGGTTGGACGCCTCATTTCGCTGTGCTATGCCAATGCTACCCTACGGCACACGCAAGAACTGCTGCAAAGCACCGAACAATTAGCGCGCATTGGCAGTTGGCAGCTTGACCTTCTCACCATGCAGCCCTACTGGACGGAAGAAGTCTATCGCATTCATGGCGTGCCAATTGGCACAGTCGTAAAGATTGACGACGCCATTAATTTTTACGCACCTGCGGCACGTCCCGTCATCCAAAGCGTGATTGAGCAAGCACAGCAGCACGGCACAGCATGGGATGTTGAACTGCCTTTCATTAACGCGCAGGGCGAGGAGTTGTTGGTACGCGTGGTTGGCAGAGCGCGCTATGAGAATGGTAAAATCACGCGCTTGTATGGCTTCTTTCAGGATGTTACCCTTCAGCGCCAAGCACAGCAGCAGGCGCTAGACCTTGCCTTAGAGCGTGAGAAAGTTCACTTGCTTCAGCGCTTTCTGCAAGATATGTCGCACGATTTCCGCACGCCGTTCACCACGCAACAAAATGCACTCTACCTCATCAATTATTATGTAGAGAGACTGAACGAACAGATGCTGGCGCTGCAACAGTACGCCGGCGGCAGGCTGCCACTCCAAGCGCAAGCTACGCTAACTGCCTGTATAGAACTGAGCAAAAATATTCTTCGACAAGGCGCAGTCTTAAAGAGTAGCGGCAAGCGCGCTGTGAAATTGGTCGATCAGTTGCTGGACATGGCGCGCTCTGAACACACAAATGCTCTCAACCGTCACGTGTGCGATTTGAATGCGCTGATGAGCAAAATCGTTGCCATTTACGAGCCGTTGGTCACACCGCAACAGCTCAGCCTCTCATTTTTGCCCACACCTGAACTCCCCTCTGTTTTGCTGGATGAGGATGCCTTTGGGCGCGTGGTTCACAACCTGCTGGATAATGCCATTCAATACACGCCCGCCAAAGGCACCATTGTGCTGCGAACTGCCTACCATGATCAGCAGGTCATTTTGGAAGTGCAGGATAGCGGCATTGGGATTGCCGAAGACGATTTGCCACACATCTTCAAGCGCTTCTATCGTGTGGATAAGGCGCGTGCCAGCCACAACGGCGGCAGCGGCTTAGGGCTGGCAATCGTCAAGCAACTTGTGGAGGCGCATGGCGGAACAATCAGCGCTAGCAGCCAGCTTGGCAGAGGCACAACCTTCACGGTTAGCCTGCCTGCGGCTGACCAACACAGCGCAGGCGTTGGCAGCACAGACAACAAGGGCGTTTTGGGCTAAAACTGCCCTAACGCACAGCGCACGTCAGGGCAGTTCATCAAGGTCTGCCCGCCTTCGGTCACTTACTCTAGATCAGGCGTTGCCGCCGCGGTTGGTTCGGCGGTTGGCTCTGGTGTTGCCGCAGCGCGCTCAGCCGCCTCAATGCGCTCTAACAATACCTCACGCAGTGCCGCAAAGACGTTCGCCTCGGCGCCGATCACGCCTTCCTGATTGAGGATGGTCAGTGAGTCATCGCCCAGCAAATACCACGCATAGGCGCGCACTTCCGGACGGTTCAAGCTGCTCAGGTTGAGCGCGGCAAACAACGAACGTGCCAAGGGATAGCTGCCGTTTTGGATGTTAGCGAGCGTTGGCGAGACGCAACCGTTGCCCGCGTCAATCTGGACAGCCTGCACACGCGCTCCGCTCCGCATAAAGTCGCTATAGCGCATGAACGTGACGCCACCTGGCGTATTCTGCACAGCAACTGCACGGAAGATCGGATCGTTGCTCTGTGCATTCTCGGCAATATCGCTGCGGAAAATCGGCGCGATTTGGTTGCGTGTTACGGCAGTCAGCAGCGCATCAGACTCAAGGCTGCCGCTGCTCGGCGTGATCGCTACGACCTCTAGCTCTGGGAAGCCCTGCGCCACTTCTGACCAACGCTTGGCGGCATAGCGCTCGCTAAACAAGCGCTCTACGTTTGCCAGCGAAAGGCAGCGCGCAAAGGTGTTTTCTGCGTTCACTACAATCAGATCGGCATCAAAGCCAAGCGGCATTTGCAGAGTCTGAATGCTGTTATTCTGGCAGAGATCAGCTTCTTCGCTATTGGGCTGGCGTGTGATGAAAATCAGATCAGCGCGGTTTTCGCACAGCTTGCGGTAAGCAGTGGTGTTGCCCAGCGGCTGATTCAGCAGTGTGATGCTTGTATAGCGCGGTGCAAACGGCGCGTTGATGTCTCGCACCAACTCCGAGAGCAAGGGCGTACCATCCAAAGTGACAACGCCTGCTGTGTTGGCAGGCACATTGACCGCTTGCACGCGGCTGTAAGTGCGCCCTGTGCGGCGTGTCTCAATGTAGCTGAGTCCGCGTGTGTAAAGCACTTCGCTCGGCGGCACGTATTTCAAGGCGATCAGGTTGCGGCGTCCATCGCTGCTGAGCAGGTAGCGCAGGAAATCTGCCAAAGGCTGCTTTGCATCAAGGCGCGCAGCATTCACATACAGCAGCAGCGACTCTGCCAATGGATAGCGCCCTTCGTCAAGGTTGACGGCGTTTGGCTCGATGCAGGCGGTGCCACTCCGAATTTGGATCGGGCGGATCGCCTTGCTCGGTGAGCGCTCCACGATCAAATCTTGCAGCGGCATAATGCCGATAGCGCCGCGCTCCACATTAATTTTATCGCTCATAGCGGTGGCAGTGTCCGCCACTTGCAGATCAGGGCGCAGACCATCACCTGCCAACAGGCGATCCAGCAAAAAACGTGGCGGGCGCTGCTCATTATCAGGCAGAATGTAGATCGCCTCAATAGCGACATCGCCTAGCGAAGCATCCACCGCCGACCAGTTGTTTACATCGGCAGCGCCAGGCGCCAACAGTGTGCTAAGCTGATCCACACTCAGGCATTGCGCCGGCGAAACAGTGTTTGCCACTAACGCCACTGCATCGTAGCCAAGCAGCAGTTCGACGAACGAAACGCCTTTGGCGGTGCAATCGGCAATTTGGGCATCGCTGATCGCGCCGTAGGCCATGGCGACATCGGCTGCGCCGTTGCAAAGCTGGTCAATGCCAGTGCCTGTGCCAGAGGCAGTGAGCGTGATCTGCGTTTGCGGCGCACGCGCTGCATAGCCCGTCTTGGCAACCTCTAGGACGGCTGCCACCAACGCCGAGCCTTCAAAAGTGAGTTGATTGGGATCGGTGCTGCCTTGTGCGCGCACCAGAGAGGCATTTGTGAAAGGGAAAGTTGCCAACAGCGCCGCGCAGGTAATCAACAGCACCCACACGCGCCGAAAATAGGTTAGCACGTCTTCTTAGCTCCTTCGGAAAGTCTTGTTTGCCGCAAGGGATTGTACACAATCACTGCAAAAATGAAAGCCTAGCGTATGCGCGAAATCAGAGCGCCAAACAGTTTTGGGCGTGCTGAAGATTATCTGTGCTGCCAAACTTGGGTGCATCACCCGCAAGCTAAGCCTGCATTTTCGATCACATAATCCACACCTTTGTGCTGTCCTCCTGAACGCTAAGCTGTCTCGGTGTCCCTGACGACTTTCCATTGGCTTTTGCCCTATGGTGGCATTGTGTGAATGGCTACGAGACCGACATCGGTCAGCGCGGCGTGAAACTCTCCGGCGGGCAAAAACAGCGCTTGAGCATTGCGCGTGTGTTTCTCAAAAACCCACTCATCGCCAAAATGTACAATCTGCAACTGAGCTTTTGATCGGCTGAGAATGCCTTCCGCTAAGCCCAGCCGATGCCTATTTTTGCGGGTTGCACAGTGCGTCCAGGGTATAGAATGATAGCCACGCAGGGGCGCGACAAGGCGCGTCCGTTGCACCATGTCCCTGCTGAAGATATACCGCGGTATGCCCATTGCGATCTACCAACGCTCACCCTAGCATTGACAAGCACACGGCGCGACATGTATAATAACAGACAGTTAAGCCCTGGTGGCGGAATTGGCATACGCGGCAGTTTGAGGGGCTGTGCCTTTATGGCGTGGAGGTTCGAGTCCTCTCCAGGGCAAACAAAACCAGCAGTATTCCTGCTGGTTTTTTGCTGCCCAAGCCATTTAGCGGATGGCGAGAGGTTGCAAGGCTGCCTCATCTTTTTTGCCCTCGCGGATCATGCTTTCATTGCCGTCGGTCGTCTCGATCAACACGAAATGGTTGAGCAGATCGCGCCCTTCTTGCACCTGCTTAGAAAGGACTGCCTGATCACCGTTAGGCGTGATGACCAAACCCTGAAAGCGCCCGCGTGCGATCAGGCGTGGGCGCAGATCGTCGCCCAGTTCCACGCTGTAGAGCGCTTCCGTCCCGCCGCGTGTTAGGTAATACAAGCGCCTGCCATCAGCAGCCCATACCAGGGCTGGTATCCGTGCTTCGCGCCCTGCTCCGCTGATTGCAACGGGTGCACCTTCACCATCCACCGCATAGAGGTACAATCGCTCATCGCCATTGCCATCACGGGTGACCATTGCCAGCCAACTGCCATCGGTGTTGAAGGTGAAGCGAACAGGCATATCCGGCGGATGCCGCTCCACGACGATGCCGTTCATCACAGGTGTTAGCGCACCCGTCTCTAGCGAGAGCCTGCCCAAGTTGGCAACGGAAGCATCCAAGCCATTCGGGTAGACCAAGAGCGCCTCAGTCGTGCTGAGGATGTGCAGTTGATTGAGCGCGCTAAAGGTCAGATATGCGCCGCCTGTGTTGCCCTTACCAACCTCAGCATAGTTGCCGTCCGTGCTAACCCGCACCAGCCGCCATTGGGACGGTCTGCCGGTGCAGCGCTCACCAAAGACGATGTAGAAGGCGTCGCTTGCGGCACGCAGCGTGCTGCTCACAAAGTTGCAGCCTTCGCTGGCGGGCAGTTCGGTGACGATGCGTTGTGTGCGTGTGCCATCCCACAAACGCACATCCACCGAGGGCACCACACCTTGCGAATCGGCAAAGAACTGCACCACAACTGCGTTGCGTCCGCTAAAGGTAAAGCTGTTCACATTGTCCAGTGTCGTTAGGTCGTTCAAGGTGGCGAGTTCGATCAGGCGCAGCGTGCCAACTGTATAGTTACCGCGTGCCGCATCCGAACGGTAGCGCATTACGCCGAGCAGGGCGCCATCGCTGCTCAGTTGCATTCCACCGCGCAGTGTACACGCCAAGCCATTGTTTTCGCCCAGTGGCAGCGCCTTGCCGCCGCCCAGATGGTAAATTTCTTGCACACCGCTAATATCGCTGCCAAAGTGCAGCACAAGGTTGTTTTCATAAACAAAGCAAGGAATGGCAAGCGTGCGCGTTGTGCCAACCGCCAAACTTTCAGCATTGCCGTTCAGGTCGTAGAAAGCGAGTGTATTGCCGTTTGGGTTGTAGGCAAGAATGCGCGGATCGCCTTCGCGCAGCGCCACGGCGGTTGGGTTGGCAGGCTGTGGTGCGGTGGTCAGTTGTGCGGCGGTAGGTTGGTTGGCAGGCGTAGAAGCCTCTGAGTCTTGCGTCGCCGCCACCGCCGTTGGTGGCAGTGTTGGCGCGATAAGGGTTGGTGCGTTGCCTTCTGCGGTAGGGCTAGCGGGCGCACCACAAGCGCCTATAAAGAATAAGGCAGCCCAAAGCAGCCGTCGCAATAAGATGGTCAAGTCAAACTCTCCGTCAGCAAGCTAGCGAGCCGCACGCGGCAACGGTGGACATCAAGGGCGTGAGCGCTTCTCATCATCGTTATCCTCCTGAGGCAGCGAGTGTGCAGTACGGCTAAAGCGCACATGCAGCACCATTTGCCCTAAGCGAATTTCATCGCCATCTTGCAGGCGGTTAGGACGATGCGCCGCCAAACGCACACCGTTCAGATATGTACCGTTGCTGCTGCCCAAGTCCCACAGTTCAAGCTGATTGTTCTCGGCTTGGCGAATGGCAGCATGGCGGCGGCTAACGCCCATACGATAGCCGGCAAAAGGCGTCATATCCACATCAGGCATCGCACCGGTTGCCGGATCACGCCGCCCAAAGATTGTCTCGCGCTTTTGTTTGAGCAAGATCGGTTCGGCATCGGCAATTTCAATACGGAGCATAACATCCGCAGGGAATGGTTCAGCACTTTTGATGACTGCCAACGCCTCACGTACCTCCACAGGCGTGTTGATGCCAATGCTGCGCGTGCCAAGCGGTGCATCGCCGATCAGGCTAGCCCCGCAATTTTCACAAAAGACGACGCCAATTCGGTTAAGGTGTTTACAATTCGGACATGCCTGCATGGTGGCTACTCCCGGCTGCCCAACCCTCACAAAAGATAAGGCTCACTCTAGTATAGTGTAAATGAGAGTAACATACTTTGCCACTTAACAACACCGCCTCTTTCGGTCAATGCGGCGCACAGATCGGGATCATTGGGCGTGTTGCTGCCATTGGTGCGCTTTTGCGAATTTATAGCGGCGCATAATGAGAGGATTTCCCCGTTCCAACTACTTTCTTTCACGGGCTGAATCTGTTAAGATTAGGTGCGAAAATGCCGTATATTAAGGTGACCCAAAGACCGCTATGAACGCTCCCAAACCACCCAAAATTGTTGTGATCGGCGCAGGCAGCGCCATTTTCGGGCTTAGCTCGCTTGCCACGCTCATGCGTAGCCCACGCCTGCGCGGTGCAGAGCTTGCTCTTGTGGATATTTATGAGCCAAACCTTGAATTAATGACCCAACTGGCAGAAGTGATGAACCGTGCGTGGGGCGCGCAAATGCGAATCAATGCCTACACCGAACGGGCAAAAGCGCTGCCCGGTGCAGACTTTGTGATCGTTACCGTGCAGGTTGGGCAGCGCGAAACCGTCTGGCGGCTGGATTGGGAAATTCCACTGAAGTATGGCGTGCGCCAGCCCTACGCTGAAAACAGCGGGCCGGGCGCCTTTGCCCATGCCGCACGCAACATGCCGCTGATGCTGGACATCGCCAAAGATATGGAGCGCTACTGCCCAAAGGCGCTCTACATGAATTTCACCAACCCACTCATCCGTTTGACGTGGGGCGTGCAACGCTACAGCAGCGTGCCAACCGTTGGGCTGTGCCACCAGCTGGAATGGGGCTATGCGATGCTTGGCGCGCTGTTTGCCGAACACTATGGCTACGCGCACGAGGTGCCGCCGAACTTCCACGTGCATACCGACGCGCACAACGTGCCGATCACAATGCACATGGCAAAGCGCGCCCACGAACACCTCGATGTGAAGGCAGCCGGCATCAACCATTTCTCGTGGATTTACGATATTCGTGAGAAAGAGACAGGGCGCGATATGTATCCGCTGCTACGCCAATACTTCATGAACTACCGCCAGTCATTTGAGCCGCTCACCCGCGAAATGTTCAAGATTTTCGGGCTGATGCCAACCGCTGGCGACAGCCACATGTGCGAATACCTCACCATCACGCACGATCCAATTACCAAGCCTTGGGAAAAGTATGACCTGAAGCTGCAAAATTGGGATATGAACATCGAGCGCCGCGCCAGCCGCCTGCAACAGGCACGCGATATTGTGGCAGGCAAGCGTGAGGTGGACGAACTGCGCGACGTGAAATCCGAAGGTGTGCCTGAGATCATCGAGGCACTGACCTATAATGACAACCGCTACTTTGAGCAGTTGAATCTGGTTAATCGCGGCAAGATTCCAAACCTGCCCGACGACGCCATTGTGGAAGTACCGGGCATTCTGAGCAGCGCGGGCATTCATGGCTTGAACGTGCCCGCTTTGCCAGCGGGAATCACCGAGCTGTGCCGCCGCGAATTGGGCTTGAGCAGCCTTGTGGTGGATGCCTGTGTGCAGGGTGACCGCGATCTGGCACTGCAAGCGCTCATGCTCGATCCAATGATGAACGATATTGATCGCGCACGCGCCATCCTTGCCGATTTTCTGGAGACGTTTGCCGAGTTCTTGCCGCAGTTTCACGGCGAATGGTCGTTGGATAGCGCCGGCGGCGAGCGCGTGACGGCGTAACCCTAAAGTTTGCGTGCAGCGGATAGGGAAGGGCGCTATCCGCTGCCATGTTAAGAGAAGGCAGGAAATTATGGTTACAGAGCCTGTGCGCTACACAGTTGCCGAATTTGAGGCGTTTACTGAGCGCCCTGAAAATCGAGACCACCTATTTGAGCTAATTGACGGAGAGATCGTCAAAAAGATGGTTACTGAAGAACACGGGCTGATTGTTGCAAGACTCATCCTCCTCCTTGGGCTTTATCTGAGGAAGCATCCAATTGGGCGCGTGGGCGTGGAAATTTCCCACCGCACACCGAATGATGATTACAATGAACGCCTGCCCGATATTGCTTTCATCCTCAACAGCGACCGCCCTATCGTAAGGCAGGGTGCGGTGTCTGTTATGCCTGAATTGGCGATTGAGGTGAAATCGTACAGCCAAACCTACAAAGAGATGCGCGAGAAAGCTGCTTTTACCTTGCACACGGCGCACGCGTTGTTTGGTTGGTCTTTCCCGAAAAGCGCCTCGTCGAAACTTACACACTCAAGACACACAACATTTTGTTAGAAAATGAAACGCTTAGCGGTGGCGACCTGCTGCCTAACTTCAGCCTGAGCGTCGCTGAAATTTTTCAGGTTTAGGTTTTACCGAGACTCACAGAAACGCGGTGCAGCCATGAACATCAGCTTGCCTTACGGCACAACACAGCTCACGCTCGACTTGCCCGATCACCTCTCTGTGGATGTGCTGCATCCGCACAAGACGCCTGCCGCGCCCGATCCCGCCGCCGAGGTTGCCGCTGCGCTCGACAGTGTGGATTGGCTACAATATAAAGGCGCACGGACTGCCGCTATCGCCATCAACGACAAGACGCGCCCCGTGCCACACGATCTGCTCTTGCCGCCTTTGCTGGAACGCTTGGAACAGCTTGGCATTCCGCCAGAGCGTATCACCTTGATCGTGGCAACAGGCAATCATAGCCCGATGATGCCTAACGAGTTCGCCAGCATTCTGCCAGAGGCGATCATTGATCGCTACCGCGTCATCAGCCATGATATAGACGCCGATCATAACATCGTGCGGCTTGGCATGAGTACGCGCCGCACCATTGTCTCGATCAACCGCACCTTCTTTGAGGCAAACTTGCGGATTGCACTTGGCAACATTGAGCCACACCAGTTCGCAGGCTTCAGCGGCGGCGTCAAAAGCGCTGTGATCGGCTTAGCAGGCTGGGACACCATTAACAGCAACCACCGCATGATGTCTGATGAGGGCGCGACGCTAGGCAGCTACGAGGATAATCCTGTACGGCAGGATATTGAGGACATGGGGCGTATTGTAGGTGTGCATTTGGCGCTGAACACTGTGATCAACGACCAAAAGCAGATTGTGCGCGTCTTTTGTGGCGCGCCGCTGAACGTGATGCGCGCTGCGATTCCGCTTGTGCGCCAAGTGTATCAGCAAATGGTTGAACAGCCCTACGACCTGATCGTCGCATCGCCTGGCGGATATCCAAAGGATATTAACATCTATCAGGCGCAAAAAGCGCTCGGACATGCCGTGCTTGCCTCACGGACAGGCGGCACGATCATTCTGGCAGCAGCGTGCAGTGAAGGCAGTGGCAGCGCCAAATATGAGCATTGGATCGGTGAATTGCGCCTGCCACTTGGCGCTGATGCCAATCGCGTAGTGATTGAGCGTTTCCGTGCCGAAGGTTTCCGCGTCGGACCACATAAGGCGTTCCAAATTGCCCGTGACTCGGTGGATCGGCGCGTTATTTGGGTAACCGATCTGCCGAATCCGGCGGCGTTTGCCTTCCGCAGTGCGTCTAGCTTGCGCGCAGCACTCTACGAAGCACTGGACGCCGATCCGAGCATTCAGCGTGTGGCAGTGCTGCCGTATGCTAACGCGACTATCGTCACCGCAAAGCCCTGAACATTTAAGAAAGAAAGTAAGGTTTTCCATGAAAGTTTGGCTCGATACCGCTGTTTTAGAAGAAATTCGGGAAGCTGTCTCGTGGGGTGTGGTGCGTGGCGTTACCACTAACCCAACGCACATCGCTAACGCTGGCGTCACCGATTTCCGCGCCCACATCCTTGAGATCATCGAGATCGTGCAAGGTCCTGTCAGCGTAGAGGTGGTTAGCACCGACTGGCAGGGCATGGTGCGCGAGGCGGAAGAGGTGGCGCGTTGGTCGCCGCATGTGGTCGTCAAAATTCCAACAATCATCGAGGGTTTGAAGGCGATGAAGATCGTCAAGGAGTTCGCTACCATCAACGCCACGCTGATTTTCTCGCCTAATCAGGCGTATATGGCAGCCGCCGCCGGCGCGCATTTCGTCTCGCCCTTCGTCAACCGCCTTGATATGGTCGGTCATGATGGGATGCAGTTGGTGCGCGATAGCGTGACCATCTTCAAGAACTACGCTTGGGATCGGGAAGTGGTGGCAGCCAGCATCCGTACCTCTCTGCAAGTTTATGAGTGCCTGTTAGCAGGCGCGCATATCGTGACCATGCCGTTTTCGGTGCTGAAAGGCTTGATGGATCATCCCATGACCGAGATCGGCTTGAAGATGTTCATGGATGACTGGGCGCGTGTTTCAGAAAAGCTGGGCAGCGCGCTGCAAGGAAGTTAGGGCTGCCCTTCCGAGTCCAAGTCTGGCTCGCCTTCGTTCAAATCGTCCAGCAGTGCTTGCCGTTGAAGGGCAAGCACGGGCGATTCTTCGGGCGGCAGGCTCGGATCATATTCATAAACGCTTCTAATGTGCAGGTCGCTAATATCCACCCGCGCAATAGATTTAACGGTCAGCAGTTGCTCGATCAGGCGCGGCGCTTCATTCAGCGTGAGTGGATGATTCAGTTCCACCACCAACACAGCAGACTCGCCGACGGCAGGCTGCATGGTGGCGCGCTTGATCGGCACACCCAAACGCCCTAAGGCAGTCAGTGCCTTGCCCACCGCCCGATGATCATCCTTCAGGTAGAGGCTCAGCATATTGGCGGCGTTCCGTTGGTTGAAGCGCGTTTCGATGCGCTCTAAGAAAGTCAGCGTGAACAGGATCAAGAGCATGGTGACGGTTGCCAGCCCGCCAAGCCCAACGCCCGTCGTGATGCCGATACCCGCCGCACCCCAGATGCTGGCTGCCGTCGTTAGCCCGCGCACGGTGGCGCCATGCCGCAAAATGGCGCCAGCACCCAAAAAGCCAATACCCGAAACCACATAGCTGGCAACACGCATTGGGTCGCGCCCTGCGGTGGCAGGCAGCGCATAGACGCCCGCCATCGTCATCAGGCAAGCGCCCAAACCCACCAAAATATGCGGGCGGAAGCCGCTGGCACGCTCGTGCCGCGAACGCTCCAAGCCGATCAGCCCACACAAGATCAGTGCCAAAATGAGCCGCCCGAACAACACACCGTCAAATTCGCCGAAAATAGGTGACAGGGACTGCCCGATCTGCTCGAAAAGCACCCAAAGTTCGGCAAAAAGTGCTTGAAAAAACTTTTCAATATCCATGAACGTGCGCCTTGTGTAAAGAAAAATACGTTGGCGGCGGCTGAACCAAGTGCATTAGATATAGAGGTCAGCCGCTTCTGTGCGCTTCAAATAACCGCATTGAGGTTGAGGATAGTAATTTGCGCCCAGCGCGCCAACTGCGCTCATTTCATTATCATTGAGCATGCGCCAAATTGCAATGGTGTGACCTCAGGGCTTGGCAGTGCGCCACATCAGACAAGTTGCATATACACAAAGTTCTGATAGCATTAAGGACACACGCGGCTATTCCGAACCGCTCGGACGGAGGCGATTAGTGGATAATTCTGTTTCCATCGTGATTATAGGTGGCTTGGCAGCACTTGCCTCCGGATTGGGTGTGCGCTTCATTCGCCAATACGCTGCGCAGCAAGTTGAGCCACCCCTCACCATGGCACACACCACCACACCACGCGGTGGCGGCTTAGCGATCTTGGTGGTGGTGCTGATGATTTTCATGCCCTTTGGGTTAGGGCTGAGCAGCGACCCTAGCCTTGTGGTGCGCTTTTCGCTGGCAAGCGCCCTGATAGCGTTCATTGGCTTCTATGAAGACTTCCGCACGCTGCCGCGCCCAGTGCGCTTATTGGTACAGGCGGCGGCGGCGCTGATCTTTGTGCCAGCCACACCGATCAACACCTTGGCTTTGCCTGCGCTCGCCATTGAGATTCCGCTGTGGGTCGGCTACCTGATCGCCGTGCTGTGGACCGTTGGCTTGACGAATGTCTACTGCTACATGGATGGCATTAATGGCTTAGCAAGCGGACAAGCTGTTCTGGCGGCGGGCATTTGGGCAATTATTGGCGGGCTGAGCGATGCGCCGTTGGTCATGCTGCTGGCGACTCTGATCGCGGGCAGTTCGCTTGGCTTTGGTGTCTATAATTTGCCACCCAAAAGCATCTTTTTAGGTGAGGTGGGCAGCAGCTTTTTGGGTTTTAGCCTTGCCGCCTTGCCGCTACTGGCGGTTGGGCAAGGCGAGTCGCCACGTTTGCTGGTCAGCGGCGTGCTGATCATGTCTCTGTTCACCTTTGATGCAGCCCTCACCTTTGTGCGCTACTTGCTGGCAGGCGGTGAGGATAAACACGCGAACCGTTCGCATCTTTACCAACGCCTGCTCAAGTTGGGCGATTCACCGCTGCGCGTGCTATCACTCTATTTGCTGCTCTCGACGGGCTTTGGAATCGTTGGCTTGCTCTATTGGCAGTCTGCTACGCCTTCGCTACTCTTGGCAGTTGGCATGGTCTGCCTAACGCTCTACGCATGGATCAAGCGCCGCGAAACACAGCATGAGCCGTTTTCTAATCCACTCAGCATGAAAGATGATGCCAAACACACATGAAACTGCTGTTCATCGCTTCGTCGCTCGATCTGCGGCAGCCGTTCAGCGCCACGCCGGCTTGGTGGCAGCTTTTGAAAGGGCTGTATGAAATTGGCGTAGATGTGCTTGCTACTACGTATCAGGGACCTGCTATCGAATCGTTATGGTGGCGTGCGTTGCCAAATCCGGTGCGCGCACAGGGCGATGCCTTCAAGGCAGTGCGCGATCTGATCAAACGTGGTGGCAAAGAAAAGCAAGTGGAGACTTCCCGCGGCGGCGAATCACGGACAGATCGGCTTCAGCGCGAGATTGCACAGCGCGTGGTGATGCCGCGTTGGCGCGCCTTCATGGATCGCACCTTCAAAGCGCATTCAGATATTGATGCTGTGATCTTCCTGACCATCCCACTCAATCATGTGGTCGGTTTGGCGGCGCATGTGCAGAACAAATTCGGCAAGCCCGTGCTGTATTACGATGGCGATGTGCCTGCCAGCCTGCCACAGTTTGCCGGCTTTGCCAGCGGCTTTAAGATGTACTTTGGCGCGGACGTGAGCGAATATGCAGGCTTCATCTCCAACAGCTATGGCGGCGCGCAAATGCTGCGCGAACTTGGCGCACGGCAGGCGCACGTGCTGTACTACGGCGCTGATCCCGATGTCTTTAGCCCGCTCGATGTGCCGAAAACCCTTGATGTGTTCTTCTACGGACACACCCGCGAATACCGTGAAGCATGGATCGATGCCATGCTGATGAACGCCAGCCGCGCCATGCCTGAAGCGCGTTTCGCCGTGCGCGGCAGAGGGTTGGGCAGCCTTGGGCGCGCCCAAATGCTGCCCTACCTTTCCTTTAGCAAGCTGCGCGAGTACGCCTGCCGCGCCAAAATTAACTTGTGCATCACGCGCAAGGCGCACGCTTCCGTATTCGCCTCGTCCAGCTCGCGCCCGTTTGAGTTAGCGAGTTTGGGCGCGTGCATTGTGGCAAATCCCTACTTGGGCATCGAGACGTGGTTCGAGCCAGAGCGCGAGATCATCTTGCTCGAAAATGCCGAAGAAGCTGTGGAACGCTACCGTTGGCTGCTGGCAAACGACTCGGCGCGGCAGGCAGTTGGTGAGGCAGCGCGGCGGCGCGTATTGGCAGAACACACTTTTCGCCACCGCGCCCAAGACTTGGTGCAAATCGTGAGGCAGCATATCTAATGTTGGCGTGGCTGATCGCGCTGATCGGCTTGGGTAGCCAATACTTTTGGGCGCGCTATTTGGTGCGCGGCGAGCCGATCCTAACTGCGCTAACAGCACTTGGGCTAGGTGGCGGCGCGCTCTCGCTCAGTATGCTGTGGCAAGGGCTGCTGAGTATGCCGATCACGCCACAGGCGACGCTCATAAGCTGCCTTGCACTGGGCGCGCTTGGTTGGTGGGTGTGGCGGCGCGCCAAAATAGCGCCCGAACGCTATAGCACGCCCTACCGTTTGCCCATGCGGCGTGCCGTGATCTTCCTCTTGGGGCTGACGGCTGCCCTGATCCTGTTCAACGCCGCCTACTGGTTCTACAACCGTGATGATGCTGTTGCCATCTATGCGCGCTTTGGGAAGCAAATCGCGCTGACAAGCGACTTGCCTGAACTGACCAGCGCCGCGCTCTATGAGGCATATCCCATGTTTATGCCGCTGCTGTATGCTTTCGCACATCAGCTTTCAGGCAGCTTTAACGACAGCCTCGCTGCGTTTATGGGTGCCTTGTATGCTGTTGGTGTGCTAGGTGCAGCTTATGGGCTAGGGCGCGAACTCTTTAATGCACCAATCGGGCTGAGCGCTGCGCTGCTCTTGGCGCTTGCGCCGCTTTTCACCGACTGGGCGTCGGCGGGCTATACCGACTTGCCGTGTGCCTTCTTCTTCAGCATGAGCGCGCTATTCGCGGCGCGTTGGGCGCGCACTGCCGCTTGGCAAGCGGCACTTCTAGCGGGCGTTATGGCAGGTTTGGCAGCCTGGATGAAGAACAGCGGCTTGCTGGTGTTGGGCGCCTTCGGGGTCTGGTTCGCCTATCGGCTATTGGTGAGTAGGCAGGCATGGCGCATTGAGCAGCGCAGCGCGGCGCTGATCGGGATCGGTTTCCTCGCAATCTGCGGCGCGTGGTATGCGCGTAACCTGCTCATGATCGATGTGCTGGTAACGCCCACCGGCTGGACGTGGTTAGCACAGCGCACGCTGAGCAATTTGTTTCCCTACCTCAGCGAGACAGGCTACCTGTTCGTCGGCTATGCGCTGACCTTAGGCGTGCTGTTCACGTTTGGGCGCGCCCTGCTGCGCCGCCATGCGGAATCAGTGCTGTTGGCAGCCTTTTATCTGCCCTTCTTTGCTGTGTGGTGGCTGTTCTTCAGCTATGATGAGCGCTTTCTGTTGGTGCTGAGCGCACCTGCGGCAGTCATGGCGGCGGAAGCACTGCGCGTCTGCCTTGCGCCGCTATTTAGGCGCTTGCCGCAGCGCCACCGCGCCGCGCTGATGCTCATGGTGCTGATCAGCAGCTTTTTCGCGCTCTACAACGCAGTGGACTATAAGGCGGAACTGGTGCGTGCGCCGCTGATGGACATCGAGGCGCGCTGGCGCGTGGTGTTCGGTGCGCGCTACGATGTGGCGCGCTATTTGAAAACGCTGCCGAGCGGGGCGCAGGTCTGGACGAGTGATCAAGTCTTGTTCTATCACGCGGATGGTGTGCAGGTCATCACGGGCGGCTTGCCGAACGCGCCACAGCCGAACGGCTACATCGTGCTGAGTCCGCTTGAAGGACTGCCGCCACACTTTGGCGAACGCACAGCGCTCTACAGGCTGGCGGGTTGGCGCGTCTATTCAATCGAGTGAAGGTGAGGCATGGCACACGGCGCATTGCTGCCCATTGGCGGCGCAGAGGATAAGACGGCGAAACGGACGGTGTTGAGTCGGTTTGTGGCGCTGTGCGGGGGCACAGCGGCGCGCATCGCCGTGATTGCGGCTGCCTCTGCCATACCAGAGGAAAGCAGTGCGCGCTATGCGGAGGTCTTTAGCGCGCTGGGCGCGGCACAGGTGGACGTTATTCCGATCAAGGCTCGCCGTGATGCTGAATCCGATGAGGCAGTAGCGGCGCTGCGTGCTGCGACGGGCATTTTTTTCACGGGCGGCGATCAATTGAAATTGGTCGGCTTGCTAGGTGGCACGCGCCTGCACAGTGCGCTGCGTGAACAACACGCGGCGGGCATCACAGTTGGCGGCACGAGTGCCGGCGCCTCGGCGCTCAGCCTGCACATGATCGCCTTTGGGCGCGGCGGCGCGGCGCCACAGCAGCGCATGGTGCAGTTGGCGGCGGGCTTGGGCTTGTGCGCGCCGCTGATCATTGATCAGCACTTTCGGCAGCGGGATCGGATCGGGCGCTTGTTGGCGGCGGTCGCGCTTAATCCGCAGTTGATCGGCGTGGGCATTGACGAAAACACTGCCCTGCTCATCACGGCGGAAGGCAGGACAGTGGTGATCGGCAGCGGCAGCGTAACGGTGGTGGATGGCGGCACACTCAGCTACACGGATACGCACGCGGTGAAGGGTTACGGCGTGATCGCGCTGCACGATGTGCGGCTGCACATCCTGACAGCAGGGCATGGCTACGATTTGAAGACGCGCCAGCCGTCCGTACCTTAGCGGCGGGGCGGCGCGGACGCCTTTAATTGCTCGATCACAAGGTTATCGGCAAGCCCGCGATCTTCCTCGAAAATCTCCAAGAAGTAGCTTTCGGCATCGCCCTCAGCCGTCCAGCCTTCGCGTGAGCCAAATTGCACGCGCCACCACGCAAAGCCATCGCCGCAGATGGGACCTTCCAACACATTCAGCACGGCATCTTCTTCACGAACGCCCAAATTCAGATAGGGCAGCACTTGAAACAGCCGTGCCGCTGTCCGTGAGGGCGACTCGCGCACATTATTCGGCGTCTCGCCAACCACAACGGCACGCAAACCAACCACCAAGCGCGAAGGCGCGGCACCTTCACAGCCAAACAGCGCTTCACGCGGATCGTCTTCATCTTCACCAAAGGTCAGTAACCATGTGCGCGTTTGTTGGATTTCAAAACCCATGAAGAACTCAGTCAGGATGGCACGCGTTGCGCTGATCATCACAAGGCTGAAGATGCTGTAGCTGCGCGCATAGTCCACCTCATCCAGCACAATCTGATCGGACAGGTAGCCACCTTCAACGCGCTCCAAGCTGCCTTGGATGGGCGTATCCAGATATTCCTCATAAACCGAGACGCCGTTCACCACGAATTGCAGCGACTCGCCGTCGTCGCTCACCGTGATCGGCAGCGGCACGGCAGGTTCAGTGTACAGCGGACGCACTTCCCTGAAGACATATTCGCTCGTCCCTTCCAGTGGATAGGCGCGCCAATCGCCGGACTGTGGGACGAAATCTTCCGCCTGAACGGCGCTGCCAGCGGTAGCGTTGATCAATAGGGCGATACCCAGTAATAGCCTCAAGACGTTGCGAGACATAGCAGAACTAACCTCCTAAATTGGATACTATGGATTAACAGTGATGACAACATCATTTGAGCGTACTTCACCTGCCCACACGCCCTGATCGCGGAAGATGGGCGTGGGTGTGAGCGCGCTGGGCGCCGGAAGCTGCCCACGCGCCGCATTCCGATAGACGGCGATGATGCGGTACTGCTGCCCCGGCGTGACGCCGCTGGCTGCCAAACGTGCAGGATCGATCTCCACACGGACGTTGCAGCGCGCACGCGGCGGCAGCACGCGCAGCAGGTTGCGGTCAAATGCCTGTGGCTGCGGCACCTGTGGGCGGAAGGTGAACGGCTCGCCTGCTACGCGCCCGTTCAGCGCTTGGATGGCAAAGACGAGTCCCGGCTCTTGCTGGGTGAAGCGAAAGCGGATGCTCGGCTCATCGTAAAAGAGCGTGAGCGGCGCAAGGCTGGTGTTGACAAGGCGCACTTCCATCACCAGCGGCTGGCTGGCGGTGATCGTCGGTTGGTAGACGATCAGCTCGACGTTCAGCACGGAAGGATCAACCAGTGTTGCCAACACTGATTGATTATTGCCTGTGATGATCGGGCGCGACATGCTGTTGCAATCCAAGCCACTCTCCACGCCGGGAAAAAAGCGCGTGATGAACAGCACGCTCAGATAGATAAGGGCTGCCACAATGATCAACCGCCCATTCGGATCGTCGTAATATTCCCGAACCCGTCTAATGCCAAACATGCGGTCTACCTATCTCCTGAAGCCACATGGTAAGTGTGCCACACGGCAATCGTATTGAAAACAGCTGCCGTATTCGTTGCCGTGAACCACTGCGGCGCGCCATGATGCCGAAACCACGTCTCTTGGCGGCGCACAAAGGTGCGCGTCTCGCGTTTGATAGCGGCAACGGCTGCCTCAAGGCTGCACTCGCCGCGCAGGTGTGCGCCAAGCTGCGCGTAGCCCAGCCCACTCATGGCGGGCAAGTGCCAATCATAGCTGCGTTCGCGCAAAGCCTCAACTTCTGCCAACAAGCCCGCTTCCATCATGCGCTCAATGCGGGTATCAAGGCGCGGAAAAAGCACCTCACGCGGCAAGGATAGCCCGATCTCCAGCACCTGATAGGGCGGTGGCGCTTTGCGGCGCTGCTGGCTGAAAGGCTGCCCACTAATCAGGCAGACCTCCAAGGCGCGGATCAGGCGGCGGGCATTGTGCGGATCAATGCGCGCTGCCGAGTCGGGATCGAGGGCGCGCAGCCGTTCGACTAAGGCAGCTGTGCCACCTGTGGTAGCCAATGCTTCTAGCTCGGCGCGCAAAGCAGCATTGGGCGGCACTTCCGGTGTTTGCCAGCCTTCCAGCACCGCCGTCACATACTGCCCCGTGCCACCGACTAACAGGGGCAGTCTGCCGCGCTGATGTATGTCGGCAATGGCAGCGTAGGCAAGTGTTTGGTATTCTGCCAACGTCAAGGGCTGATCAGGATCGGTCACATCAATCAGGTGGTGTGGTGCGGCGGCGCGTTCGGCAGGCGTTGGCTTTGCCGTGCCGATCTCCATATAGCGGTAGATTTGGCGGCTGTCCGCGCCGACGATCTCGGCATTGAAGTGCTGGGCGATCTGGATGGCAAGGGCAGTTTTGCCAACACCTGTCGCGCCGATGAGCGTGATCAGCGGCAAGCTACCAAGCGATGGCATCGCGGATGATCTCCACTGTGCCGCTGCGGTAATCCACTGCGGCAAGGTCAAGGCGAAAGGCTGCCTCGCTTTGATTAATGGCTTGCAGATATGCCTGTGCTGCGCTGAGCATATGCGCCGCTTTGCGCGCCGTCAGGCTCTCGATGGCGGCAGGAATGCCCGCAGTGCAGCCGCGCACTTCCACAAAGACCCACTCGCCATCCTGCTGCGCGATCAGGTCAATCTCGCCTTCAGGACAGCGCCAATTGCGCGCCACGATCTGGTAGCCCGCCTGCCGCAGGGCTTGTTCGGCAAGTGCTTCGCCACGTGCGCCTTGTGTGCGGCGGTTGGGTGTGGAACTGCTCATCTGTGTTTGCTGCCACTTTCTGCAAGGCAGCGTCCGTGCTACAATGCAGCAGCACACTGCAAGGAGTTTTAGACGCTATGTCTTCAATTGTCTCTATCTTACGGCAAGCCGATATTTTTTACGAACTGACACCCACTCAGCTAGAACTGATCGCCTCTATTGGCACAGAAAAGACCTTTCAACGTGGCGATCTGATCTTTGCCGAAAAAACAGAAGGCAAAGAATTATACATCATCGCTAACGGTGAGGTGGAGATTGAGCTTGATCCAGCGTTGGTTGGTCGCGAAACGACCGATACGCTCTTTGTGATCGCCACGCTTGGGCGTGGGCAATCCTTTGGCGAAGTGGCACTCGTAGATGAGGGGATGCGTTCTGCTGGCGCACGGGCAGCCGCACACGATACACGCTTAGTAGTCATCCCACGCGATAAGCTGATGCTGCTCTGCGATACCTATCCGCAGCTTGGCTACCGCCTGATGCGTAACCTTGCCGCCGATCTCGCCATGAAAATCCGCAACGCCGATCTGAACATCCGCGAACGGCTGTATTGGCAAAGCCGCCCGAAAACATCCTGAGTAAGCGCTAGCGCAGACGGTCGCGCATTTGGCGCAGAAAGTCGGTGCTTTTCAGGCGCAGTTCAAGCTGGTGCAGCAAATATAGGTGTAGGGTGCGCTCTAGTTCTGTGTGCAGTGCAGGCTCAACACGCAGACGGCTAACGGAATCATAGCTGGCGCGCGCCATGTGCCGCAGCAACTTTAAGGCGCTCAGGCTGAGCGGCGTGGCACTGTGACCGCGCACATGCTCAGGGC
The DNA here is from genome assembly GCA_034432555.1 of Anaerolineae bacterium. Lineage (GTDB taxonomy): Bacteria > Chloroflexota > Anaerolineae > Aggregatilineales > UBA2796 > CP2-2F. Next base: position 15,725 of record DAOUBW010000011.1, on the reverse strand, counting down.
AGATCACGCCACCTTCCGCTGCGCTGAAGAACTGATCGCGGGCGGTGAGTGGCTCTTGCCCAACGGCACACGCGAATAAAGCCGGCTCAAAGCCGCTCAGCCGCAGCAGGCGCAGTTCAAAGAAGCGCACTGCCAGCGCCAGATCAGCCTGAGGCGCGCACAACCAACCTAAGGCAGCATCTAGCAATGCAAAGAAGGGCGTGTGCGTCTCTTCATCCTCACTGAAGCGGTCGGTCAACTCTACGATGTAGTGCGCGTAAGCGCCGCGCAGCAAATCCTCATGCAGGCGCAGAAATGGCTCTTGCTGCTCCGCCTGCGAGACGATGTGCAGGTCGCCACCACGCGAGAGCAGCAGTGCTGCACGGCTGTATAGCTCTAAATGTCCGTTCAGGCGGCTGGTCAGTTTGCGCGCACCTTTGGCAATGGCGCGCAGCTTGCCGTAATCAGGCGTGAGTAGCGTCAGGATGCGGTCTGCCTCGCCGTATTCGTGGCGGCGCATGATAATCGCCTGTGTTTTGAAAACGCGCTCTGGGCGTGGCATGGTGGATGCTACTCCAAATTTGCTGCGCCGAAACCATACGGCAACAGTTGGCGCAGTGTATGTTCAGCACGCACAATGCCGTTACCATCAACCAAGATGATGAGCAGATCGGGCGCAAACTCATACAAAAATTGGCGACAGATGCCGCAAGGCGACCCGCCGTTGGCAGTGGCAACCACCAAGGCGCTGAACTGGCGTACCCCTTCGCTAACCGCCTTCACAACAGCCGTTCGCTCAGCACAAATCGTTCCGCCGTAACTGGCGTTCTCCACGTTGCAGCCGCTGTAAATCACGCTATTCTCGCCCAAGAGCGCCGCGCCGACTTGGTAGCGGCTGTAGGGGCAGTAGGCGCGGCTGCGTGACTCAAGGGCGAGTTGGATCAGGGTGGCGCGTAGTTTGGGCGAAAGCATGGCAGCACCTCAAGCGTTGATGCCTCATATTGTAGGCGATTTGCTCGCCTTTTGCGAGAGTGAGCAGGGAAACGGGAACTGAGTGGTTGAGGCTGATGAGGATGATTAGCACAGTTTGAGTAGGTATATCCTTGATTTGCATCACTCCCAACTTTGGCAGCATTGCCGCCGTTAGCAGAATCGGCTATGATAGACAGGTTGACTACGCGCCAAAAGCGTGCCAACCTGTGTCGCACACTATTTAGAGATAGGCTGCATGGGATTATTCAATCGTAAATTAGGTGTTGATCTCGGTACGGTTAACGTCATCATCTACGGCAACGGGCAAATTTTGCTGCAAGAGCCTTCGATGGTTGCCCTAACTATTGAAGAGGAGCGCATTGTTGCCATTGGACAAGAAGCACGGGATATGTATGGGCGCCATCCTGAACACATTGAGGTGGTGCGTCCGCTGCGTGAAGGCGTGATTGCCGATTATGAAGTGACTGAGGCAATGCTGCGCCACTTTTTCCAGAAAATCGGCGGCAGGCTGCGCTTATTCGGCGGCTCGCAAGTTATGATCAGCGTGCCGTATGGCGCTAATAGTGTTGAACGGCGCGCCGTGCATGAGGCTGCTATTCAGGCAGGCGCACGCGAGGCAGTCCTGATTCACGAATCGTTGGCGGCTGCCATTGGCGCAGGCTTACCGGTCCGCACACCTGCCGGTAACATGATCCTCAACATTGGCGGCGGCGCCAGCGAGGCAGCCGTCATCGCCATGAACGGCATTGTGGTTGCGGAAAGTGTCCGCGTTGGTGGCTTGCGCCTTGATGACGCGATCATAAACTATGTGCGCCGCAAATATAACTTGATCATTGGGCAGCCTACGGCGGAATCGATCAAGATTCAAATTGGCGCGGCAGTGCCACTGCCCGAAGATTTGGCAATGGAAGTCCAAGGGCGCGATCAGGTGTCCGGTTTACCGCGCACTATCAGCATTAGCACCGGCGAAATTGTAGAGGCGATTGTCGATCCACTCACCAACATCGCTGGCGTGGCGAAGGCTGTGCTGGAGCGCACGCCGCCCGAACTCGCCTCTGATATTATTGATCGCGGGGCGATGATCACGGGCGGCGGCGCACTGCTGCGCGGCATTGATGAGTATATTACGCGGCAGATCGGCGTGCCTGCCTACCGCGCTGACGATCCGATTGTGTGTACGGCAGTGGGTGCTGGGCGTGCGCTTGAGGATGCAGCTCTGCGGCGGCGCATTGAAGGCATCAGCTATTCTAAGTAGTAGGTCATGCGTTGCAGGTGCATCACAGGATCAATATACTGCACATGCACCTCGTTCGGCACGTTGAGCGTGATGGGCGCATAGTTCAGAATGGCGCGAATGCCTGCTGCCACCAATTGATCGCACACCGCCTGAGCATGTTCGGCAGGCACTGCCAGCATGGCGATCTTAATGCGGTGCTGGCTGATGAATGCGCTCATCTGGCTGGTATGCAGCACTTCCACATCGCCACTTTTGCCCAAGCGCGATGGATCGCTATCAAAAGCGGCTGCCACGCGGAACCCACGCGAGACGAAGCCGCGATAATGCGCGATGGCACGCCCAAGGTCGCCGGCGCCTACCACCACCATTTGCCATTCGCGGTCTACCTGCAAAATCTGCTTAAGCTGCGCCTGCAAATGGCTGATCTGATAGCCAGTGCCTTGCTTGCCAAACTCACCGAAGTGCGAGAGGTCTTTGCGTATCTGTGCCGAGCTAATGCCCAAGCGCTGCCCAAGTTCGTGGGAAGACGTGATTGTTTTGCCCTGCTGCACCAATTGGTTCAAGGCGCGCAGATAAATTGGCAGGCGTCCAATGACAATATCTGGGATGCCCGGATACGATGCCATAAGCGAATATAGCCTCCGATAGTGATAAGTGTGCCTGGTCGCAATACAAGCTGGCGTGCTAACGCACCGTCCGTGAATTCTTGAACATATAGTGTAGCACACCTGCTCAAAAATCTGTAGGTGCGAGGAGTGAAGGATGTGGGGATAGTGCTGACCGCTGCCTTTTTCGATGACCAAACCAAGCATGCCGATGTCTCGTTGGACGGTGCGCCGAATGCGTTCACTACTGTCCTTGTGGATCATCTCCACCAAGGCAACCGCGCCGATCTGCTTCAATTGCTGACCTTTATCCAAGACGATCACGGTGGCGATTTGGCGGTTGCCCTGCGCCCGTATGTGGAAGCGCTGACCCAAGCCACCACGCCCGCGCCTTATCGGGTAGTTAGACCATCTAATACGCGAGTCCAGCCGCCACGGGCTAAAATGCCTGATCCTGTGCCAGTGATCGCTCCACCTGTTCAGGTCGAAACATCATCTGCCGAGATAGACGCGCCTAACACGGATGCACAACCCAAGCACATGGTAACGCTAGAACGTGCTATGAAATTGAACAATAGCGCTCCTTCGTGAAAAACCTGCCAAACAAGAAGCACGCCTTCCCAAAATGCGTTCGCTTTCACTGCCGCATCTGGGTTTTTATTGTCCATTTCTGAGATATAATAGTATTGTTAAATGTACTGCCTAAAGAGTGATTAAACTTTTTTCATAAGGAACATGAGTTAACCATGCTGAAACTCGAAGACATCCAACCCAATATGGATATTAACGGCGTGCTGCCCAATACGGCTGTACGGATCATCTTTGCGACCATGCAAGGGCAAACAGCGCTAAAAGTCGTTTATCAGTTAGAAGACGGTACACTGGGGCAGCGGTTACTTTACCGTCAGGATGAACCTTCGCTCAGTCTTGCCGCAGTGCGCACGGCTTGGGATTTAAGCCTTGATGCCCGCCGTTTTCGGCGCGCTGCTGAAGCGCGCCGTATTCAGCTTGCCCACACCTTTGACCCGCAACTTGCCGTCCATATTTCCAATATCGAGCCACTGCCGCACCAGCTCAGTGCCGTTTATGAAACGATGCTGCCACGTTTGCCACTACGCTTCCTCTTGGCAGATGATCCTGGTGCGGGCAAAACCATTATGGCAGGCTTGCTGATCCGCGAATTGATCATGCGTAATGATGTGCGCCGCTGTCTAATCTGCACGCCCGGCAGCCTTGTTGAGCAGTGGCAAGCCGAAATGTATGACAAATTCAATTTACGCTTCGAGATTGTGACCCGCGACCTACTAGAGCGTGCCTATCATGAGAATCCGTTCGATCAAGGCAATTTGTTCATTATCCGCCTCGACCAATTCAGCCGCACGGAACGCTGGCAAACACTACTCTTGACTGCCTCGCCTTGGGATATTGTCATTGTGGATGAGGCACATAAGATGTCTGCTTCTTTTAACGGTGGTGAGATCAGGCGCACCAAACGCTACAGTTTTGGCGAAAAACTGAGTGAACATACTCGCCATTTCTTGTTGATGACTGCCACGCCTCACAACGGCAAAGCGACAGACTTTCAAAGCTTTTTGCGCCTGCTCGATTCAGATCGCTTCCACATGCACCGCACCTTTAATAGACAAAACCTGCCCGGCATTGATCCCTCTGACCTGATGCGCCGTATGGTCAAGGAAGACCTCAAAACATTTGCAGGCGAACCGCTCTTTCCCGAACGGATTGCCAGCACGGTTGCCTATGAACTCTCTGATCTTGAAATGCAGCTTTACAAAAAATTGACTGGTTATGTGCAGCGTGAATTCAACCGTGCCGATGCCCTTGACAGCCAAAAGAAGAACACGGTTGGCTTTGCCCTCACTGCCTTGCAACGCCGTTTTGCTTCCTCACCATATGCCATTTGGCGCTCACTGCAAAACCGCCGTAAACGCTTAGAGCGTCGTTGGCAAGAAGAAGACCTTAAACAGAATCGCCAACTCGATCTAGATGATTGGGACGACTTTGATGAAGCACCTGATCCTGAACGTGAGCAGATTGAACAGGAAATCGCCGATAACACTACTGCCGCCAGTACCATAGCCGAACTACGCCGCGAAATTGACACCTTGCTCAATCTTGAATGGCTTGCTAAGCAAGTGATTGAGTCCAATACGGACCGCAAATGGGAAGAGTTGGCTGATTTATTGCAAGATGTGGAGATGTTTGATGAGCAACGCCAACGCCGCCACAAGCTGATCATCTTTACAGAATACCGCGATACACTGAACTACTTGAAGGAGCGTGTGAGCAAGTTGCTTGACGATCCGACTGCCGTTGTCACGATTTATGGTGCTATGCCCCGTGAGGATCGCCTGAAAGCACAGGCAGAGTTTACCAATAACCCGCGTGTGCTAGTTTTGATCGCCACTGATGCAGCCGGTGAAGGCATTAACCTGCACACAGCCGCCCACCTTATGGTGAACTACGATCTACCATGGAATCCTAACCGCCTTGAGCAGCGCTTTGGGCGCATTCACCGCATTGGGCAGAGGCAAGTTTGCCACCTGTGGAACTTGGTGGCAAACCAGACCCGCGAAGGTGCTGTTTACGAACGCCTTTTGGAGAAGATTGAGACGATTCGTAAACAGCTTGGTGGCAAAGTTTACGACGTGCTAGGGCGCTTGTTCATCGAACAGCCCTTGCGTGAACTCTTGGTAGAGGCTATTCGTTATGGCGAAGACGCCAGCACACGCGCCGAACTCTTTGAGCGCGTGGACAACGCTGCCGACCAAGAACGCATTCGCCGCTTGTTGGAAGATCACGCTCTGATACACTTCCAGCTTGACGACTCCCGTCTAGCCCAGCTCCGTGAAGACATGCTGCGCGCTGAAGCTCGCCGTTTGCAACCTTATTATATTCGTGGCTTCTTCAAAGATGCTTTCGAGGCATTGGGTGGAAAATACGTGGATTTAAAAAACGGCATTTACCGTGACGTGCGCGTGCCTGATGTTATCCGTACTAGTGCGCCGCGCCACCAACCAATCAGCTCTCATTATAGACGCATCTGCTTCGATAAAAAACAAACACAAGAACATGAGCAGCCTGTTCTTATTGCACCCGGTCATCCCTTGTTAGATGTGATTATTCAGTTAACAAAAGAGCGTGACGGTGAAACGCTGCTGCAAGGCGCTGTGCTGCTCGATCCAAACGATCACAGTATGCAACCGCGCCTGCTCTACCTGTTGGAAAGCCACCTACAAGATGGCACAGGACGCATTGTTTCTTCCGAATTGCGCTGCTTTGAGGTAGGTGAGGACGGCAAGCCGACCGGTAGTGGCTATGCGCCCTACCTTGACTGCATGCCCCTAGATGATGACCAAAAATCAGCCCTTGCTACATGGCTAACCAGCCAAGCGCCTGATGCTGCCGTGTCTGAGCAGATTGTACAGAAATATGCCGTGCAGACGTTTGTGCCAGAGCATTTTGCCCGTGTGAGTGATGAGCGCGGCAAGCAAATTGAGCGGATTCAGCAGGCTGTGCGCGACCGCTTAACCAAAATCATCCGACTGACAGAACAACAGGCTTTAGAGTTTGATCGCAAAGGAGATCGCCTAAACGCTGACCGTGAACGCAAAGCGGTCAGTGACCTGGAGGCACGCCTGCACAAGCGTGAACGCGAACTAAAGAACCTGAGTGCTATCACACCGCAACCACCACGCCTGATCGGGCGAGCGCTAATTGTGCCACAAGGTTTGCTGAATAGCTTGCAAGGCAGCCAACCACCCACGCCCAATCTTCACAAGAACAGCACCACTGAACAGCTTGCGCTGAACGCCGTTCTTGCTGTGGAGCGTTGGCGCAAATGCACACCGACTGATGTGAGTGCCGCCAAATGCGGTTATGACATTGAAAGCCGCGCACCTGACGGTACATTGTGGCTGATTGAAGTGAAAGGCAGGCAGGCGGATGCCGAAACAGTTGCCCTGACCCACAACGAGATTCTGACTGCCCTCAACCGCCCTGAGAACTATATCTTGGCGCTGGTGGAAGTGGAAAATGGGCGACCACGCGCTGTCTACTATCTGAAGAAACCACCCGTCCAAGACCCAGGCGAGTACGCGGCGTGTGTCATGCTAAAGTGGAAACATTTGATCGGAACAGCAGAACTAGTGTGGCGCACCTACGCCTAATCCGACAGGTCATAGCGGCGCCAGCCAAGCTGCTGTGCGGCTGCCAACACCACAAAGGGCGGAATCGTGGTTAGGTAGCGCCGCCACAAACGGCGCGGTTCACTCGCCAGCCTGAACAGCCATTCCAAGCCGCGCCGCTGCATCCAGAGTGGTGCTTGCCGCTTGACGCCACTGTGAAAATCGAAGGCAGCACCGATGCCGATCAGCACTTGCGGCAAGCGCGCCGTGTGATCTGCCATCCAACGCTCTTGCTTAGGCATTCCTAAGCCTACCCAAACGATATGCGCGCCGCTCTCGGCTATTTGCGCCGTGATGTGTGCATCCTCAGCAGGGCTGAGTGCGCCGAAGGGCGGCGTATAAGTGCCTGCCACCTGCAACCCGTCAAAGCGTGCTGTTAGCTGCATCGCTAGGCGCTCTGCCACGCCTTCCGCACCGCCATAGAAATAATGCCGATAGCCGTGCCGCAGCCCATGCTCACAGAGCGCCAAGAGCAGATCGGGACCGTAGACGCGCGCCACATGCCGCTGTCCGCCGCGCCTGCTCAGCCAGACCAACGGCATTCCATCCGGCGTGACCATGCCCGCCGCGTTGTGAATGGCGCGCAGTTCGGCGTCTATTTGGCAGCTCATGATGCTATGGACGTTCGAGACGCACACATAGCGCGGCTGCCGTTCCGCCAGCCAGCCTTCTATAACGGCAAGCGCCTGCGGCATGTTCACCGCGCTAACGCCCACGCCGAGAATATTTACGCGCTCTGGTCTCTCAGGTATGCTCATAAGCGCTGATCTTGCCCTAGAGCAGTGCCTTTGGCAAGGCTAGGCGCGTTGCAGGCGGCGCGCAAGGATGCGCCCTAGCCACGCCAAGCCGAAAAAGAGCGTGCAGGCAAGCACAATCGCCGCGCCCGACGCCACATTGTAGCGGTAAGAAACATACAAGCCGATCACGCCTGAACTGATAGCGACACCAACAGCGATCAGCATCATGCGCGGCAGGCGGTTCGTTAGCAGGGATGCCGTTGCCGCCGGCGTTACCAGCATGGCGCTGGTCAGCACAACGCCGACTGCCTGAATAGCAGTGACGACGGTCAGTGCCAGCAGGATCAGCAAGCCATAGCGCAGCCGATCTGCGCGCAAGCCGATCACTTGGGCATGAATCGGATCGAACGAGGTTAGCTCAAACTCTTTGTGAAAGAGCGCCAACGTGCCAAGCACAATCACTGCCACAATGCCGATCAAAGTTAGATCGCTCGGTGTGACGCCTAGAATGTTTCCAAACAAGATATGCGTGAAATCTCGGAAGGAACGCGCCGTGCTCATCAGCAGAATGCCCAGCGCAAACATAAAGGTGAACATGATGCCAATCGCGGTATCTTCACGCAGTGTATCGCGCCGCGAGAGCCAGCCAATGCCAAAGGCAGTTAGCAAGCCGGCAACCACTGCGCCGATGAATAGGCTGATGCCGTTGAAATAGGCAAAGACAATGCCCGGCAGCACAGTATGCGCCAAAGCATCACCGATGAACGCCATGCGCCGCAGCACCACATACACACCTATCGTCGCACAGACTGAGCCGACGAGGATGATTGCCAGCAGGCTGTTCCGCATGAACTGAAAGCGCACAAATGGATCAATCAGATCGTTGAGAAAGGTCATAGCAGGTGTTGAAAGGCAGCTTTGCCAATAGGTGTGCCGACGTAGGCGCCCTGCGGCGGTGGCACTTCGCAGCCATCGCGCAGATACAGCACACTGTCGAAGTCTGCCGCAAGGCGCTCCAGGTTGTGTGTGGCAACCACCAACGTTTTGCCCTCGCGCTGCAAATCTGCTAACAGCGCGCTGATGATAGCCTGTGTCTCCACGTCAACGGCGGCGGTTGGCTCATCCAGCAGGATGAGGTCTGCGCCTTGCGCCAATGCACGTGCCAACATCGCCCGCTGCTGCTGACCGCCGCTGAGCTGCCCGATTTGGCGATTTGCCAGCGCCGTTAAGCCCAGCCGATCAACGACCGCGTCTACAATCTGCCAGTCCTCAGCGCGCGGCTTTCGCAGCCAGCCCATATGCACGTAGCGCCCGGTCATCACCAAACGGCGCAGATTGATCGGGAAGCGCCAATCAATCTCGCCACGCTGTGGCAGATACGCCACGCGGTGATGGCAGGCGCCAACCGGCAAGCCATAGATGCGTAGGCTGCCCGAACGGATCGGGAGCAAGCCCGCCACAGTTTTAAGCAGGGTAGACTTGCCCGCGCCGTTCGGACCAACTAAGGCGACTCGTGCGCCAACTGGCACATGCAGCGAGACATGATCCAATGCCAAAACGTTTTCGTTGGGGCGATTTACGCACAGGTCTTGAATTGCCAGTGCCGCGCTGCCCGCCACTGGCTCGGCAAAGTGGCGGTGGCTATAGAACAGGCGGACACCATCAGCATTGGTCAGTGGGAAAAGCGCCATTACTTGCTAAGTGCCTCTACGATTGTCTTCATGTTATAGCGCATCATTTTGAGGTAGCTTTCACCTTCGCTGCCTGCTTCACCGAGTGCATCGGTGAAGAGCGGCGGCGCTAGGGCAACGCCTGCTTCACGGGCGATTTGCTCCATCAGGCGCGGATTGCTCACATTATCGGCAAAGATGGCAGGCACGGCGGCTGCCTTCACACGCTCAATTAACGCGGCGATTTCGCCAGCGGATGGATCAGCCGCTTCAGTGGTTACACCCAATGCGCTGTCCACAGCGAAGCCGTAGCGTGCGCCGAAATAAGCAAAGGTATCATGTGTGGTGATCAGCGTGCGGCGCGCTTCGGGCAGCCCTTCGGCGGCGAACAGCAGATCAGCATCCAACAAGCCTAGCTCAATGATGTAGGTGGCCGCATTCAAAGTGTAGCTGTCAGCGTTTTCGGCATCAGCGGCGATCAGGGCGTCGCGGATACGCTCCACCAACTTGATCGCAAGTGAGACATCATGCCACACATGCGGATCAAACTCGCCGTGTTCATGTTCACCTTCGTGATCTTCGCCCTCGTCCTTATCGCCTTCGCCGCCTTTGTGCATATCGTCGTCATGTCCATCAAATTTGAGGAGTTCCATGCCTTCAGTCAGCACGATGCGCGTCCCTTTAGCGCCTGACGACTTGACCAAGTCGTCCAACCACGACTCAAATTCCGCACCGATCTCGAAGATCAGGGCAGCATCGCTCAGTGTGGCGCTGTCGGCTGGGCTTGGTTCGTAGGTGTGTGTATCGCTGCCAGCACCGACCAATACTTTCAGATCAACTTTATCGGCGGCAACATTCGCCACCAGATCGCCCAAAATGCTGAAGGTTGCCACTACCTTCAAGGGAGTCTGTGCCGTGCTGCGCGTAACGGGCAAAGCAAGCACTGCCAGCAGCGCAGCGCAGATAAACACTGTGAAAATGCGAGTGCGGGTAAAAGGCATCGCTTGTAATCTCCTTAAGCGTCATTGACACTATGTTTCATTGTATCTTTTTCGAGACAGAGTGTCAATTTTGAGGATGTTTAAGAATACCGTTAGCCACCCTAAACAGTGCACGCCCAATGATATTCAGAACACCGCGAGAAATTTCAGAGAGGCACTCTGATGCTGATTGGGTAGTCAATCTCGGCTATTCACCCTTGTGGGCAGCTTGCATAAAGCGGCGCGCCTCGTCTATAATCGCCATGAGGTGTGGCGCTTACGGCAAGGCTTGCGGAAGAAAGGCTCGGCGCATGGCAGACGGAACGCGCAATCAACTTAAACAGGCATATGCTTTCATTCAACAAGAACGGCTTGATGAAGCACTTGGCATTTTACGGAGAATTCTCGGCAACGATCCCGATAACGCCGATGCATGGTGGCTGATGGCGAACGCCGTGAGCGACCCTGCCGATGCGGCGGATGCCCTCGGCAATGTGCTGCGCCTTCAGCCCGCCCATGCTGAAGCGCGTGAGGCTTACGATCAATTGATTGAGGAATACCCTCACCTTGCGCCAAGTGAGGCGCTTGAGGCTGCCTTCGATATGGGCGATTTCAATATTGACGATCTACTGGGGCAATCCGCAACAGCCAACTATTCTGGGGCAAGCGATGATCAGGCTTTTGGCGCGACCGCCTGGGCAATTAGCGATACCGGTGCCGATCAAGATAACCTCGATTTAGATGATCTGTTTGGCGGTAGATCAAGCGTAGACGTACCTATCACACCCACCGAAGAAGATGATCTGAGCGCCATCTTTGGCGCGGGCATGGGCGAAGCGCCCCAGCCTGCCGCCGCTCGCCGCGAAACGCCGTCCGCGAGTGCAGATGACATGCTGGCAGGCTTTGATTTTGGCACAGACACCGCTTATAGCGATGTGCCAGACCTTGCCGAACCAACCACCGAGCTTGATGCACTCTTTGGCGCATCGCCCGAACCACAACAAACTGCGCCTGTGGCACACTCACCACAGGCATCTATCACTGATGATGATTTGGATGCCATGTTCGGCGGCGAGCCTGCTTTTGTTGGGCAGTTGGATCAGCAGGAAGAAAAACCACGCGGTCGGCGCGGACGCCGTAAGAAAGATCAACCAACTACCTTTGCCGAGGCAATGGGCGAAGAAGCAATAGCGGCTGCACCTGCCGCACCCGAACCTAAGCCTGAGCGCCGTTCTAAGCCGCAGCGCCTTGCGCCAGAACCGCAAGCATTCGATCCCTATGCAGCAGAAAAGCGCGCCAATAAACGGTCGCCAATCTGGACGTTGCTTAGCCTTGTGGTTGTGGTTGGCGTCATTGTAGGTTTGGTGCTGATTATTGTGCCGTCGCTGGCGCCTGATCCTGTTACATTAGCGCTCCGCAGTGCTGAGCAGAGCTTGACCAATGGCGGCTTCACGGGCGCGGCAGCTGTCCGTGAAGGGGATGTCTTCCGTGTGACGGTCTGTGGTGCAGCGGGCAGAGCATTGCAAGGGCGCGTCTACGAGGCGATGGAGAGCGTTGCCGACCATGTGGCAGCTGCCGGTGAGCTAATTAAGAGAGTGCAGCTCGTCGTGACGGATTGCAACGATGCTAACCTCACGCTCTACCGTGCCAACGCACCCGTTGAAGCAGTGCGCCGCTACCTTGAAGGCGGCAAAACCGACGTGCGCGCCTACCGTGCCAGTTGGCAATAGAGGTATGGATACGCTCGACTCAGTCGCCGAGTTGATCCGTGCCGCGCTGGAAGCGAAAAACCGCGCCCGCGACGCAACCCTTGAAGATGCACGGTTGCTAACACGCCTGTGCGGGAATGCTATCCGTGCCATGCACCGCCAAGAGTGGCAGGCGGCTGAGTCGTTGCTGGCAGAGGCGCGCCAAACGCTCCAACGCATGGCAGCGCGCTTGGCAAGCCTGCCCGATCTCTACTATGCAGGCTATTTTCAGGATGCCGCGAAGGAATATGGTGAGGCAGCCGCCACACTTGCCCTATTGCACGATGCGCCGCTGCCAACGCCTGCCGATCTTGGCATTGAACCTGCCACCTACCTAAACAGCCTTGCCGAGGCTGCCAGCGAACTGCGCCGTTACATCCTTGACATTTTGCGCCACCACCATGATGATCAGGCGGAAGCGCTGCTCCAAAAAATGGATGACATCTATGCCGTGCTGACGACCTTCGATTTTCCGGATGCCGTCAGCGGCGGTTTGCGTCACCGCGTGGATAACTTGCGCGGTGTGCTAGAGCGCACACGCGGCGATGTCACCACCAGCCTTCGCCAACACCGTTTGCAACAGGCGCTAGAGCGCGCCGAAGGAAACCGTACATAAATGCTGCTTAGTTCTGATGCCCACCAAGTTGTATCGAATGGCGTGCGGCTTGCCACAGAGTCAGATATTGCAGGCATTCAACGCCTGATTAACGAAAACCTTGATAAGGTGCTGCCGCGCACCGATGAAGAAATCCGTGAACTGCTGCCGATGTGGTGGGTGGCAGTCGACGAAGGCGAGATCGTCGGCACGTGCTGCCTGGAAGTCTACAGCCGTAAGATCGCCGAACTGCGCTCATTGGTGGTGCGCGATAACGCACGTGGCAAGGGCTATGGCGCAGCACTCGTCAAAATTGCCACCGAAACAGCACAAGCACTGAACATTTATCAAGTGTTGGTTGTCACCTCGACGCCTGAATTTTTCGAGGCACTCGATTTTGGTCCGGCGCTTGGTGAAAAATATGCGCTGTTCTGGCATGGCAGCGGCACCGTCAAAGCGCGCCCCGCCCCGAACAGCTAACCCTACAAGCCCTAAACCGACGTTTATTCGCGCTAGATGCCCACAATCTATCTATGGTTGGGCATCTGGCGCATATTTTGCGATAACATGCTCATAATCGTTATGCTTCATGAATGCCGCCAAGCGACGAGGGCGGATAGCGGTCAATGAATGGATTGGAATGCCGAACGTGAGCAACAGTCGTGAAATGCCGCTTTTCCCATTGAATACGGTTTTATTTCCGGGAATGCCGCTTTACCTACATATTTTCGAGCCGCGCTACAAGCTGATGATCGGAGAATGCATCCGTGAATCGCGCCCTTTTGGCGTGGTGCTGATCAGCAATGGCAGCGAAGTTAGCCCAAATGTCGAAATCCACAGCATTGGCACCGCCGCGCATATCACACACGTGAAGCCGCTTAATCAGGGTGAGATGAATATCGCCTCCATTGGACAAACGCGCTTTCGCATCCTAAGCACACATAACCGCTATGCGTACCTGAGCGCCATTGTGGAAGATTTTCCATTGGCAGATCAGGAAGATGTGCGCGTAACACCGATTGTGCGCCGCCTTGCGCCGATGGTCAAAAGCTATTTGAACATCTTTGCGGCACTTGGCGAAGTCGAGTTCAAAATGGAACGCCTGCCAGATAATCCTGAAGCGCTTGCCTACCTTACCGCAGTGGTGCTGAACATCCCGACGGCGGATAAGCAGCGCATCTTAGAAATGCCTTCGCTGGCAGAGATGCTTGGTGCAGAATACAGCCTTATTCGGCGTGAGGCGCTCATCCTCAAACACATGATCGAGAACGGTCCGCGCTGGCGCGATGATCCAAACCTGTTCTCGCCCAACTAGGTTCTGTTGCTAACCGTCATGACCCTCATCAAAATCTGTGGCATCACCAACCAAGCCGATCTGCTTGCCGCGATTGAAATCGGCGCGGATATGGTCGGCTTCATTTTTCACCCGAACAGCCCACGCGCTGTGACGCCTGATCAAGTTGCCAACCTGACCGCAATCTTGCGCGGCTTGGATGCACCACGCATTCCGCTGTGCGTGGGCGTTTTTGTTGATCCTAATCCGTCTGAACTGCCAAGAGTCCTCAGCGTTTGCCGTTTGGGTGCAGCGCAAATTCACCGTGCCAGCCCTGAAAAACTGCGGCAGATCGCCTTTGCCACGAACGGCGCTTTTTATCCCGCCTTGCAAGCACAGACCTTTGAGGAAATCACCGCAGGGTTGGCACACTTTAGCGACGAGACACCCAGCGCACCGCCTTGGCTGCCACAGGTGCTGCTGGACGCTTATCATCCGACGTTGGCAGGCGGCACGGGCAGCCGCGCCGATCTGGATTTGGCACGCCGCGCCGCGAAAACAATCAGCCGCTTTATGCTGGCAGGTGGCTTAACGCCTGAGAATGTCGGTGGGACGGTGCGCGCTGTGCGCCCTTGGGCGGTGGATGTCTCTAGTGGTGTGGAAGCGCGCCCTGCCGTGAAAGATCACGATAAGTTGCGCGCTTTCGTGGCAGCAGTGCGTGCCGCCGACGCTGACTAACAGGTTAGGCTTTGTGTTCCTGTGCGGCAAAGGCATCAATCAGCGTTTGGCGGGCGCGCTCAATGTGATGGCGAATGGCGCGCTCTGCCGCTTCGGGATCATGTGACTCAAGGGCAGCGATGATCTGCGCGTGTTCTTCATTATCTTGCGCCTCGCGCTGTGGCGGATCGCCATTCGGCAAAAATTGACTCCATAACATTTTAGGAAACCACGTCCAGATGGCGCGCAGTGTACGAATGAGATAGGTGCGCGCTGATGCCTCTACGATCTTCAGGTGAAAGCGCTCATTCAGTTCGCGCACTTCTGCCAACGACTCTGCGCCATGTAGATCCGACATGCGCTTGTGCAATACGCGCAGTTCTGCCAGTTCTTCCTCTGTAATACGCTGGGCAGCACTGGCGGCGGCTTGTGCTTCCAACACCATGCGAATGGCATACACATCCAGCACATCCGCAGGGCGAAAATCCACCACCCGTGCGCCGCGGTAAGGCACATGCTCCACCAAGCCTTCTGCCTCTAGCTGTTTCAGTGCCTCGCGGATAGGCGTATAGCTGATCCCTAATTCCGCAGAGAGCGCCGCTTGGCGCAGCCAATCACCACCGCGCAACCTGCCCTGTGCAATCATAGCGCGCAGGCGCTCCACAACAATATCGCGCAGTTGTTTAGGTTGGGAATCGCTTGGATCGTTCACAGCAGTTCTCGCAGCATGTTTTTAAGCTATGCCTAGAGATTATATATAATGCAGCAAAACGTCAATAGGGCGGCAGTTGGGTAATGTGAATAAATAGATAAAGCCATCGGCGACTTTATCCAACATCACGCCCGCTGCTTGTTCAGGGACGGCGGCGCGGTGGGCGTTTTGCGCCGTTTGGCTTGCCGCCGCGTGGATAATCCGTGCGCGGCTTACCGCCACTTGGTTTGAACGGACGCCGACCGGCTGGGCGAGCAGGGCGCTCACCGCGCTC
>DAOUBW010000010.1:0-28150 GCA_034432555.1 Anaerolineae bacterium | reverse complement strand
TTCGGCGGCGGGCAGGTCGGCAATGGGCGCACGCTCAGCGCTCTCAGCACTCAGATCGGGCGTGTCGCTCAACCAGTCAAGCGTGAAGGCGGAGTCTTCGCCTTCGGCGGCGGGCAGGTCGGCAATGGGCGCACGCTCAGCGCTCTCAGCGCTCAGAGCGGGTGTGTCAGTGGTGTCAAACATGCCAAAATCGAAATCGGATTCAAGGGAAGCGGCAGATTCGGCAGCAGGTGCGCTGCTGGCAGCGGCGAGTGCTTCAAAATCAAAATCCGCCGCGAAGTCTGTGCCACTGGTTGCCTGAGGGCGCTCATCAGCAGGCGCTGTGAGCGTGCCTGTCATCAGCCACGCCATCGCGTCGAGTGGATCATCGGCAGGTGCAGCGGTAGCAGGTTGCGGCGCATCACTTAACCAGTCGGGCAGGTCGGCGGCAGGCGCAGAGTCGGGTATGTCGTCAATCAGCCACTCAGCCTGTGGAATATCGGCGGCAAAGTCATCATCAGCCAGCCAGTCGGCGGCAGCCGATGGACGGGACGCAGGCGCATCATCAGCCAGCCAGTCAGGTATATCTTCCGCTTGTTCAGGGTAGTTCTCTGACCAATCGGGCATCGTGAAGGCGGTGGCAGCCTGCGGTGAGTCATCCAGCCAATCGGGCAAGTCGGATTCAGGGGTGCTTTGGCGGAACGCCTGAGCGAGGCGTCCGGTGGCGGGCTTGGGTGCGGCGGTGTAGTCAGGCAGGCTGCTATCCGAGAGCGTGAGCGCATCGAGCGAGCTAAAGACCTCGCCCATACCGCTAACATCGAGCGCCAACGCCGCAGATTTCACACGCCAGTCAAGGCGATCTAGCAAGAAGGCGTTCTCTGGCACGCGAACATCTTCGCCATACACGACTTTCCAAGCAAGGTATGGGTCAAGGGCTTGCAGGCGGTTGACGAAAGGACGCGCATCCGACGGGCGTTGCATGAGCAGCCAAAGCGTCGCCATGATGCGGTTTGCCTCAAGGTGATCGGGCAGTTCAGCAAGCACTTGCAAAGCAACCTCAGTCGCTTCATCAGGGCGATCATCTGCCCACAGGGTTTGAGCAAGCAAGCCGCGCAGATCGTGCCGTTCAGGGAAGCGCTCCAGCAGGTTTTCCAATTCGGCGGCAGCCTCTGTGTACAGCCTGCCCTTGAAATAGCGGCGGGCAAGGGCGGGCGTGGTCATCTGGATAGCAGGCGGTGCTTCACCATCGCGCTTGGCATAGAGCTTTCTCAGTTCGTCTTGGATGGCGACATCTTCAGGCGAATGTTCCCAGACGCGCTCTAGGTGGAAGATGGAGGCGTTCGGGTCAGTTTCGCTGTAAATCTCGCACAGGTAGAGGTGTGCTTCACGGTCGTCGGGAACGGCGGCAAGAATGCGCTTGAAGACATCGGCGGCGTCGGTGGTCAGGCTGCGCTCATAGAGTGCTTTACCAAGCAGGTGATAGGTCTTCAGATGCTTGGGAAAGCTCTCTAGGATGTGCTTGCAATGCCCGATTGCCTCATCACGTGCTTCACGATCAAGGAGGGATGCAATCTCTTGCAAATAGGTGTTAAGCGTAATTCTTGGCATCAAGCAGCCCTTACCCACAAAAAATGCGCCATGCTGCCGATTATACAACACCCATCCGAGTCTGCAACACGACAAGCTGCGCTAAAGCGGACTTGTTATAGCACCGCGATTTGAGAATAGTGTGTAGCACGTGCGATCTGTGGCGCTGCGAAGGCTTGGCGCGCTTGGTTTGTAGAAAGTGCTGTCCGTTGGCTATAATACGGGCATCTCACAGAAAGGAGCGCGGCGTGCCGATGGCGCAAGGTGGTGCGAACGCCGTGCAATATGAGCCATGACGGCAAAATCGCGCAAAGTTCCCGGTACAAAATACACGCCCTCTGAGGTGGGCGGTAAAACGCCACCCGGACAGTATGGGGAGATTAAACTCTACGCAGGCTCACACTATTCTTATATGGGAAAAGAGATTGCGGATTATCTGCATGTGCCGCTTGGCACCTGTGAAGTCCAGCGCTTTTCCAACGAAAATATCTTCGTGAAGCTCCGCAGCTCAGTGCGTGGGCAAGATGTTTATTTTGTGCAGGGCATGTCGTCGCCGGTCAGCGATAACATCATGGAGATGCTGATCACCATTGACGCCCTAAAGCGCGACTCAGCGGGGCGCATTACGGTGGTCATTCCCTACTACAGCTACGGGCGCAGCGATAAGAAAGATCAGCCGCGTGTGCCGATCACGGCACGCCTGATCGCGGATATAATCCAAGTGGTAGGCGCGGATCGCTATATCACCATTGATCTGCACGCGCCGCAGATTCAAGGGTTTTTTAGCATTCCCGGCGATGCCCTGACAGCCTTCCACCTGATCAGCGATTATTTCCTAGAAAAAGCGCTGACCAATGCCTCCGTGGTTAGCACTGATCTTGGCTTTGCCAAGAAAGGGCGCAACTACGCCCAAAAGCTAGATATGCCGCTGGCAGTTGTGGAGAAGCGGCGGATCGGCAACCAGGATAAAACTGAGGTGATGAGCCTGATCGGCGATGTGGAAGGCATGGATGTGATCATCATTGATGATGAGTGCGACACTGCCGGCAGCATGGCAAACGCCGTCAACGTGGTGCTGGATAACGGTGCGCGAGATGTCTACGTTGCCTTCACGCACGCCATTTTGAGTGGGCAAGCCGTTGAACGTTTGTCAAAATTGCCCATTAAAGAAATTGTGACGACCAACACCTTGCCCATTCCGCCCGAAAAGCGGCTGCCGAACATGACTGTGTTGAGTGTGGCGCCGCTGCTGGCTGAGGTGATTCAGCGCGCCCATGAAGGGCGCAGCGTGGGCGAGCTTTTCGACGAGTAAGATTCAGACATCAAAGGTGCAAAACAACATGGAAATTGCGCTTGTGAACGCAGTGCCGTTCGCCCTTGCCGCCTGTACCATGCCGCTTAGCCGCTGGCTGACAGCACGTGGGCTGGGCAGCCTGATGGCAGGCGGCATGGCGCTGCTCTTCGTAATCTTCGTGGGCTATTTGCCAACCGTCAGCGCGCAGGGCGCTGTGGAGATGCTCATTGCGTGGGTGCCAAGCCTGAACCTGAACCTAACCTTCTATATTGATGGGCTAGCGCTGATCTTTGCCCTGACCGTGACGGGCATTGGCGCGTTGGTGATGCTCTACGCGGGCTACTATTTTGAGGATGCCGCACAAGCAGGGCGCTTCCTAATGCTCATGCTGGCGTTCAGTGGTGCCATGCTTGGCTTGGTGTTGGCGGGCAATTTGCTCTCGCTGTTCATCATGTGGGAGCTGACCTCGATCATCTCCTTCCTGCTGATCAGCTTTAAGGGCAAAGACAAAGCCGCACGAGTCGGCGCGACGATGGCATTGGTCATCACAGGCGGCGGCGGACTGGCGCTGCTGGCGGGCTTGATGTTGGTCGGGACGGCGGCGGGCAGCTATGAGATGGCAGCCATCCTGAATAGCGGCGATCTGCTGCGTGAGCATCCCGCCTTCCTTGCCATTGCGCTGCTGCTGATGCTGGGCGCTTTCACCAAGAGCGCACAGTTTCCCTTCCACTTCTGGCTGCCCAACGCTATGTCCGCACCGACGCCCGCCAGCGCCTTTCTGCATTCGGCAACAATGGTGAAAGCAGGCGTTTACCTGCTGCTGCGCTTCTATCCCGTGCTAGGTGATAACGACCTGTGGATGGGCATCTTGCTGACGGTTGGCTTGCTGACCATGTTCATCGGCGCTTTTTGGGCAATCCGCCAGAATGATTTGAAAGGCTGTTTGGCATTTTCCACGGTGAGCTGGCTGGGCGCCTTGGTCGCGCTGATCGGCTTGCCAAACGGCTACGGGTTGATGGCGGCTTTGGTTGGCATTATCGCACACGCCATGTACAAAGGCGCGCTATTCCTGATCGTCGGCACAGTCGATCACAGCACTGGCACGCGCAACCTAGACGAATTAAGCGGCTTGCGCGCCAAGATGCCCGGCTTTGCCGTCGCAACGGCGGTCGCCTCACTCTCGATGGCAGGTGTGCCGCCGCTGTTTGGCTTCGTGGCAAAAGAAGTGCTGCTTAAGGCAATGGATAAAGCGCCGAGTGCAGGCATTGCGCTGTTTGTGGTGACTGCCGCCGCTGCCCTGACCGTCACTATGGCGCTCATCCTGTTCTGGGATGTGTTCATGGGCAAATATCGCGTTGCGGTAGCCAATCATGAGCAGACTGACAAAGATACGCCCGATACGCACCATCCCTTGGGCGACGATGCCTACGCCGCTGCGCCGCACCACCACGAGGCGCCTTTCCCAATGCTGCTGGCGCCTACTGTGCTAGGCGTTGGCTCGGTGTTGTTCAGCTTCCTGATCGATCCCGTCGTCAAGCCGCTGATCCAGCTAACACTTGGCACACCGATCAGCCTGTATCTCATTCCGCCAGAGATTGATCTCGCCTTTCAGTTGAGCATGTCTGCGCTTGCCATCGGCTTTGTGATCTTTATCACGCGCTCGTGGTGGCGTGCGCTGCGCTTGCCCAAACTGCCAACCGGTCCTGAAATCTACCGCGCCGTGCTGGGTAGCGTAGATGCCTTCGGCGATCTGCTCTTAAAGTCGCAAAACGGCAAGATTCGGCATTACCTGATTGTGATGTTGATTGCAGTGGTGCTGTTTGTGGTGTTTTCAAACGTGGCGAACGTGGTAGATTGGTCACGCGCACGCATTGAGATCAAGAGCGCGGCAGACGTGCTGAAGATCATGTTGCTGCTGCTCTCGTTGGGGGCAACGTGGGCAAGCATCGCCTTCCACAAGCATATTTTGGCAGCCTTGGCGTTGGGCATGGCGGGCTACAGCATCGGCGGCTTGTTCCTGCTAGAGCCTGCGCCCGACGTGGCGCTGGTGCAGTTCCTTGTCGAGACGCTCGCCACCGTCCTGATCATCTTGATCCTTGCCAAGACCAGCACCCGTGAGCGCGAAAAGGTTATTCAGCAAGCGCAACGCGGCACGCCACGCCGCAGCAACCTACGCGATGTGATTATCGCCACAGTGGTTGGCGGCATCGTGACCTTGTTTGCGGTGGCAGCCGTTGTGAACCGTCCTTCGCGCCAGACTGTGGCGGAATGGCACTTAGAGAATTCACTGCCGCAAGCAGGCGTCAATGATGTGGTGGCTGCTATCATCACCGATTTTCGCGGGATGGATACCATGATTGAGATCACCGTCTTTGGTCTGGCGGCGATTTCGGTCTATACACTGCTGACGCGCCCACCCGCGGGCAAGGTCTGGCGGCGCTTGCAGCAGCACACTGCCATGCAAGTGGGTGAAGAAAGTTCAGAGGTGCGCGCCGATACCACACCACGCCTTTCCACGCCGCTAACGCGCTTTGCGGCAACGATAGTGCTGCCCTTTTCTTTCCTGTTGGCAATGGCGCAGCTTTTGTATGCAGGTGTAGGTCCGGGCGATGGCTTCACGGCAGGCGTTGTGACGGGCTTGGGTGTGGCACTGTGGTTTGTTGCCTTTGGCTACCACGAAACCAAGAAGCGCCTGCCGTGGCTGCGTTCGGGCAGGCTGATCGGCGTTGGGCTGGTGCTTGCCTTCGTCAATGCGGCAGTGCCGATGTTTTTCGGGCGCGAGTTCGCCGCCATCACGATTTTTAAGGAGTTAACGCTGCCAGCCAGCCTGAAACTTGCCTCCACCACCTTCTTTGAGGTTGGGATTTTCTTGGCAGTGTTGGGCGGCATCAGCGCCATGATGGAGGCAATCGCACATCCGAAGGAGGTGGAGAAACTATGAACATCTTATTTGCCATCGCCACTGGGATCATGTTTGGGTTAGGCGTTTACCAACTGCTGCGCCGCGATCTGATCAAAGCCTCGTTCGGCTTCTACATCCTGTTCACGGCGATCAACTTGTTCCTGTTGGCGGCGGGCGCCTTTGAAGGCAGCGTGCCAGCCTATGTGGATGCTCAGAATGAGGTGATCGGCGGCGGCACGCCAAGCGATCCATTGGTGCAGGCGCTCATCCTGACCGCTATCGTGATCAGCTTTGGCACCTATGCACTGCTGCTCAGCTTTATCGTGCTGGCATCGCGCCGCTTCAAAACCGTTGACTCTGATGAAATTGACGACCTGATAGGGTAAACCTGTATGACCAATCCGCTATTGATCGGCACGATCTTTGTGCCGTTACTGTGCGCCGCCTTCGGGCTGCTGATCGGACGCTTCCGCACCTTGCAGCACTTGCTCATCTTTGGCGGTGGCGTGGTGGCGTGGGTGTGCAGTGTGCTGCTGCTCATCGCCAACTTCGAGTCCGGCGTGCAAATCTACCGCATGGGTGGTTGGGCGCCGCCCTTTGGCATTGTGCTGGTTGCCGATAAACTGTCCTCCGTTTTTGCGGTGATGGCGACCACCGTCGTGGCGGCGGGCTTGCTCTATGCGCTTGGCTGCAAGGATAAATGCGTAACTTATCCCGCCTTTATGCCGCTGTTCTTGTGCATGGGCGTTGGGCTGAACGGTGCGCTCTACACGGGCGATATTTTCACGCTCTTTGTATTCATCGAGCTGATGGTGATCTCCTCCGTGTTCTTGGTGGCAATCTCCGATAACCGCTTGGGCTTGGAAGCGGCGATCAAATACCTGTTCATCAGCGCGATGGGAACGCTGTTCCTGTTGATCGCCATCGGCAGCATTTACGCCACTTTCGGCACACTAACTATTGCGGATATTGCCCAAAAACTGGCAGGCGGCGAGCGCCCGCTGTTGGCAGAGGCAGCCGCCGTCATGCTGATGTGCGCCTTCTTGCTCAAGAGCGCCGTCTTTCCATTCCACTTTTGGCAGCCGGATTTCCATACGACGGCGCCAACGCCTGTCCACTCCGTCCTCTCCTCGGTGGTGGTCAAGGTGGGCATTTACGGCTTGATTCGCATGATCACGGTCATGTTCACGCAAGAGGCAGCCGTGATCGAGAATTTGCTGGTCATCCTCGGTGTGGTCGGCATTTTCTTCGGCAGCTTGGGTGCGCTCCGCACCTACGACGCCAAGCGGATGCTCGCCTATTCCACCTTTGGGCAGATCGGCTTCATCTTGGTCGCCATTGGTTGGGGAACGCCAGCGGCGTTGGTTGGCGCCTTGGTCTATGCGGTCAACCATTCCTTCATCAAATCGGCGCTGCTGATGCTGACCGGCGTCGTGAGCAGCCGCACCTACGGCAAAACTGCCACCAAGCGTGAGATCGGCGGCGTGGGCAAGGGCATGGTGCTAACCAGCATTCTGTACTTGCTGGGCGGCATGGCGCTGGCGGGCATTCCGCCCCTGAACGGCTTCATTAGCAAAGTGGCGTTGGTGCAGGGCGGCATAGATGCCCAAGGCTGGCTGGCGCTTGGCTTGGCGATTGCCGCCGGCTTGATCACGCTCCAATACATGATTGGCACGTGGTCGCTGCTCTTTCAGCAAGCGCCCGATGAAGGCGTGAAGGCAAAGCCGACCGGCGATGCACAGTATGCACCTGCGCTGCTAATCGGCTTGTGCGTGCTGTTCGGCATTTACGCGGCGCCGCTGATTGAGGTGGCAACGCGCACCGTTACCGATTTGGGCGATCCATCGCTCTATATCCGCGCTGTGCTAGGAGGCTAACCCACAATGGGACGTTTGACCTACATTTTGGCGGTGTCGGCGATCTTTGGCATTACGTGGATGTTGATCACGGCGCGCCTAACCTTAGAGAGCTTTGGCGTCGGCTTCCTGATCAGCGCGCTGATTATCATCTTGGTTGGCACACGCGATACCGCCACCATGCAGCCAGCGCGTTTGCCGCGTCAGGCAATCAGCCTGATCCTCTACACCCTGAAATCCTTTGTGGATATTAGCGTTGCCAGCTTTGATGTGGCGCGCCGCGTGCTGCATCCCAAGCTGCCGCTGAAGCCGGGCATCGTCGCCATTCCAACGCAAGACGCACAGCAGAGCGAGACAATCGCCGCGTTGAGCGCGCACGCCATCACCATCACGCCCGGTCAGCTCGCCGTAGATTTTGACGGCGCTAAGACGATGTACATTCACTGCCTTGATATAGACAGCGCGCAAGAGTCCGCCCAAGAGCAGGCAAAACGCCTAAAGGCACTCCGCGCCATTTTAGGGAAGGACTAGCCATGAGCGAAATCGCAAACGCGGGCATTCAACTTGCCCTGATTATCCTTGTGGTGCTGTTGGTGCCGTGCGTGTGGCGCGTGGTGGTTGCCCACAGCGCGGCGGAGCGCCTGCAAGCAGTAGATTTGCTCACAACGCTTTTGGTGGGCATTGTGGTGGTGTTGGCGTTGGTGGAAGGCGTCGCCTTTGTGGTGGATATTGGCATTGCGCTGGCTGCCTTCAGCTTCATCGGTACGCTTGCCATTGCGCGCTACCTAAGCGATGGGAGGTTATTCTGATGAGTGCGGGTGAACTGCTTGGTCTAGCGGCGCTCTTTTTTGGCGTGGCGTTCTGCGTGATCGGCGTGATCGGTATGGTGCGCCTGCCGGATGTCTATACGCGGCTGCACGCTTCGGGTAAAGTTTCCACGTTGGGTTTGTGGGGCATTTTGCTGGGCGCTTCCTTGCTGATGGAAGGCATCGCGCCGCGTGCGATTGCCCTTGCCGTCTTCCTGATCTTGGTGCAGCCGATTGCCTCACACGCCATCGCCGCCGCCGCACGGCGCAGCGGCGTGCCGATGGCGCTCAACTTCCGCGACGACATGCCCACACCAGAGCAACTGCCCACCGAAATGGAGCAAGTGTGAGCGACCATCACGACGCCTTCGAGGATTTCGAGGACTTTGAGGAAGCAGACGGCGAGTTCGAAGCGCTGCCTGCTGAAGCGGGCGAACTGCTGCACAGTGGCTATGTGGCAGTTGTTGGCAAGCCGAACGTTGGCAAGTCTACGCTGCTCAACCGCATTTTGGGTGAGAAGATCGCCATCGTCAGCCCAAAGCCGCAGACTACACGGTTGCGGCAGATCGGCATTTACACCGCGACGGACGTGCAGGCGATCTTTGTGGATACGCCGGGTATTCACGCGCCGCGCCACAAACTTGGCAGCTTCATGGTCGAAGTGGCACGCGCCGCGCTCAACGATGCTGATCTGATCCTCTTTGTGTGTGACCTCACCAGCTTGCCCGAAGATGACGATGCTCGCGTGGCGGCGATGGTACGTGAGGCAATCGGTGTGCCTGTGGTGCTGGCGCTCAACAAGCTCGATCTCATCACAGCCGATCAGGTGATGCCGCGTATTGAAGCATACCGCGCCCTGCTGCCAGAGGCAGATTGGGAAAGCCTGAGTGCCGCCAATGGCGACGGTGTGCCTTCGTTGCTGCGCCGCGTGATCGAAAAACTGCCGCCGGGTCCGCTGTACTACCCAGAAGATCAGATCAGCGAGACGGCGCTGCGCGATATTGCCGCCGAAGTGGTGCGCGAGAAGGTGCTGCTGAACCTTGAGCAGGAAGTGCCACACTCGGTGGCGGTGGAAGTCGAAGAGTACACTGAACGCAGCGCCAAACTGACCTATATCCGTGTGGTGATCTACGTGGAGCGCGACTCGCAAAAGGGCATTCTGATCGGGCGCGGCGGCGCGATGCTCAAAAAGATTGCCAGCGAGGCACGCACCGAACTGGAACACCTGATCGGCACGCAAATCTACCTTGAGCCGTGGGTGAAGGTCTTGAAAAACTGGCGGCAAGACGAAACAATGCTCTCGCGGCTGGGCTACAAACTGCGCTCATGAGGTTCGGCAGCATGGCAGCCGATCAGTCCTTTTTCCTCGCCTTTCCGTTGGCGTGCGCGCCGCGCCTCACCGATCCCTTCAATGCGCCGCGCCCGTATGCCAACGGTAAGCATGAAGGCATAGACTTTGCCGCGCGGGATGATCAGGGTCAACCTGCCGCTGTTTTGGCAGCACAATGTGGCGTTGTGGTGCGCGTTGGCTTCCAGCGGGATGGCTATGGCTTATTCGTGCGGATAGCGCATTGGTGGGCAACCGATCAGCGCTTTGTGACGTGGTATGGGCATCTGAGCCGCGTTTGGGTGCGCGAAGGGCAGTCTGTGACGCTTGGCGCGCCAATCGGTGTGGCGGGCAGCAGCGGCTTCTCGTCAGGCGTGCATCTACACCTGACCTTGCAACACATCGGGCATGGGCTAAGTGGCTACAGCGTCCCCGATGTGGTTGATCCACTGCCCTTTCTGCCTTTCAATGGGTAGTCTTGTGTTTCATCAGGGGCGTGCCTTAGCGCGCCCCTACGCAGTTGTTTGAGATAGCCTAGGCGGGGCAGCCCTATGCCTTACGCGCTGGCAACAGCCGTTGAATCTCCACCTTCATGCAACGATCCATGACCACCTTCAAGCCCGCCTCGCTGGCGCGTTGGGCGGCTTCCTCATTGATGATGCCGAGCTGAATCCAGATCGCCTTGGCGCCGATGGCAATCGCGGCTTCCACTACCTCTGGCACGTCCTCAGCGCGGCGGAAGACATCCACCACGTCAATCGGCACTTGAATATCGGCAAGATCGGCAAAAACAGGCTGTTCGGCTGAGGCTTGCACGGTTGGGTTCACCGGATAGATCGTGTAGCCATGCTTCTGCATGTAGGCTGCTACCTCGTGCGAAGGACGGTCAGGCTTGGGCGACCAGCCCACAACCGCGACGGTCTGCGTCTCTTCCAAGAGCTGGCGAATGGCTTCATCAGTTGTTAGGCGCATGGGGAGAAATGTCCTTTATTGCGAGTATGTGTATGCGGTTTGTAGGCATAGAGCCGCCCACAACGGGAAATTTTACCTTGCTTTGGAAAGACGTGCGCCTAGCTGCCCTCAGCCACTGCCGCGCCCATGCCGACCAGCCATACACACTGCACCGAGAAAATGCCGATTGGATAAAAATCCACCACACCGATCAACAGCAGCGCCAACGCACCGACTGCCAGCGCCACAGCTTCAGCGTGGCGTGCTTTCAGCCATGCAGCGCGCAGCCATGCCACAAATGCCGCACTCCACAGCGCAAAGCCGACGCTGCCTAACTCGCTGAGGATGAGCAGCGGCACGCTGTGGACGTTCTCGGCGCGCAGCAAGCCGCGATATTGGCTGCGTACCAACAAATCGCGGGCTTCCCATGCGAAGGTGCCAACACCAACGCCTGCTATCGGATAGCGTTCGATCAGTTGGCGCGCAAAATCAATGAAGATGCCCCGCTGTGCGATGCTGATCTGCTCAACCGACTCCGCGCCGACGCCCGCCCGCGCCAACAAAAACGGCGCGTAGCCCATCCCGAACAGGGCAAGGATGCCTAGGCTGAGCGCGGCTGCCGCCATGGCACGGCGCACAGCCTGAACGCTCCACTGCGCACGGCGTGCCGTCCATAGGCTGAAGGCGGCAAGCGCTAGCAGGCACGCCAGCCACGCCGAACGGCTGAAGGTGAGGCACAACGCCCACAAGCTGACGCCGAAGGTGAGCGCACGGGCTGCCCAACGCCAGCCGCTGCACGGCATAAAGAGCCACGCCGCCATGCCCAACACGCCCAGCGCCAAATAGCCGCCGACCACGTTCGGATGCACGCTTAGACCATACGGGCGCAGCAGGCGCAGCGACTCGGCGTTCAGCACGCTTAAGCCTTGCCGTTCAGGATATAAATTCAGTTCGCCCAGCCAGCGCAAGCCTAAGTCATCTTGAATGCCCATCTGCGCGATGATCACAATAGCCTGCACCGCCGCGCCGGCTGCCAACGCGCCGATCACTGCCCGTCCCGAGATCGGCGTGCAGGCAGCCAGAAAGCCAAACGCCGCCACGAGGGCGAACTGTGCCGCACTGTTGCCCGCCACCTGACCGTATTTTGCCCACGTTGGCGAGAGCAGCACCCAACCTGCCAGCAGCAGCCAAAACAGCAGCCACCAACGCCGCTCATCGCGCAGGGCAGCGCCCAAGCCGCGCAACCCAAGCAGCAGCCAGCAGACCAGTGCAAGCGCAATTGGGATAGTGATCAGGAAGCCGAGAAAGTAGGGTTCGGGCGGCGGACGCAGTGAATCAGGGTAGCTTGGGCGCAGCCACCACGCGCCCAAGAAAGCGATCAGCAGCAGGCAGCCGCGCAGCACCACCTCAAGGATGCCGCACAGCCGCCGCCAAATGTTTCGCACAGGGCTAGTTCACCCTGCCCACTTGCTGCCACTGCCCTGTGCCAGAGAGCTTCAGGTAGTAAACCGTGCCGTCGCTGGCAGAGATGAACAGTTCATCGGACGCCGCACCAACTTGGAACGTGCCGCTGTAAGGCTGCGCCGGCGCGATGGCATAGCCGAGCAAGTTTTGCAGCGGGCGCGTATCGAACCATGTGAAGCTGACCCACACAAAGCCAATTTGCGCGGTTGGCACGAAGCGTCCAGGCGGTGCTGGCGCAATGGGCGCGGGCAGCGGCACGCCTTCTACCCAAGCGTTGTTGAAAACGCCTACCCGAAAATCTGAGGAGAGGATGTAAACGCGGTTAGTAGCAGGCAGATAGAAGGCGGCACCGCGCTCAAACTGCTGGAAGATCATCGCGCTGAATTGGGCGGGCTGGCTGGCGCAGGCGTTGTTCTGCGGCGGCGGGCGGAAGAACCACGCGATGCGGCAGGTGATCTCCACCGCGATGGCGCGTTGGGCGCGCTGCCCACCGCGCTCCACAATCAGGCGGAAGGTGACGGCAGTCCCTAAGCGTTCTTCGGCAGTGAAAAGCTGCTCACCGGCGCGAATGACCTCTTGCCGCGTGATGGTTTGTCCGCGCCCATCAAGGCTCTCCAAGATAATCGTATCGCCTTCGGCTTCCCACGTCACAGCGACGGTTGCGCCTTGTGTCACGCTCAGCGCGCTGGTGGTGAAGGCGATGATGGTGGGCGGCGCTGGTGTTGGCGTGCGCGTATCGGTTGGCGTCAGGGTAAAGGTCGGCGTAAAGGTTGGTGTGAAGGTGGCGGTGTGCGTCGCCGTTGCCGTACTGGTCGGCGTGCGTGTAAAGGTGCGCGTGAAGGTTGGCGTATTGCTGGGCGTGAAGGTGAGCGTTGCCGTTGCCGTGCTGGTGGCAGTCGGCGTGAAGGTAAAGGTCGGCGTAAAGGTCGGTGTGGCGGTGATGCTCGGCGTCGGCGTGAGCGTATCGGTTGGCGTCAGGGTCGGCGTGGGCGTCGGCGTGTGGGTCGGCGTGGGCGTATCGGTAAAGGTGGGCGTGATGGTTGGGCTGGGCAGCACAGCGATGGTCGGAATGGGCGGACGCTCACGGCAGGCGGCAAGCGCCATGAGGACGATCCCTAGCACAAACAGGCGAAGAAACACACGCGACATAGCCTAGTCCTCCGTTGGTTGATCAGAACTGCCCGCATTCAAGACGCGGCGGCGCTGTAAGACGTAATTTGCCAGCTCCAAATCAAGCTGGCGATCATCAATTACCTGAGTCATGAGCGCCGCCAACCGATCTGGCAGTTCATGACGGCGCCTTTTCGCCACCCGATCCAACATGACGAAATAGCGCATCAGTTGGTTCAGCGCACGCTCTAATTTGCGGGCAGCCTGTGGGTTTGCGGTGATGTCGCGGGCAATTTGGCGGGCTGCTTCATGGTTATCAATGAGCAGTGCCACGCGCCGCTGCAACTCGGCTGCCACCGCGCAGAAAGCGCGCAGTTCGCTGTGCAGCAAATCGCGCTGCGGGCGCAAACGGGCAGCCAGCCGCAGATACTCAAAGGCGTCGCGGTCACGTCCGTTATCCAGCATGGCAGCAACGGCAGCCTCTAGGCGATCCATGTTCGCCTGTGATTCGGTGAGGTGCTTCTCAAGGTCGCTCTCGTAGGCAGCGGCATGTTCGGCGTAGTGGTAGAGGGCGGCAAGGCGCGACTCGAAGCCATCCAGCGCAACAGGGTGAGCAGCTTCGCTGCGCGGACGGTTCACAAAGCCGCGCAGCGTCTCAAAGAGCCGATTCATTGGTAAAGCGCCTCAAAGCGGGTGAAGTAATCGGGAAAGGTTTTGGCGGTGCAGGCGGGATTATTGATCCGCACGCCGTCCAGCGCCAAGCCTGTAACGGCGAACGCCATCGCCATGCGGTGATCATCGTAGGTATCTATGGCGGCGGGCTGCAAGGTTGATGGGTAGATAGTGACCGAATCGGTGGATTCTTCGACCTGTGCGCCTAATTTACGCAGTTCGGTGACGATGGCGGCAATCCGATCCGTCTCTTTATGGCGGATATGCTCAATATTGCGGATGTGTGTGGGCGTGCGGGCAAACGGCGCGATGGCTGCCAACGTCTGCGCCGTATCCGACATGGCGTTGAGGTCAACATCCACGCCGTTCAACTGCCCTGTGCCATGCACTTCAAGGTAATCTGTGCCGCGCACCACATGGCAGCCCATCTGCTCCAGCACATCCACAAAGTGTGCGTCGCCTTGTAGCGAGTTGGCTGAGAGGTGCGGCACGCGCACCCTACCGCCGATCAGGGCGGCAGCGGCAAAGAAGTAGGTAGCGTTGCTGGCATCTGGCTCGATGACGTAGTGCTGCGCCTGATAGCGTTGCCCTGCGCGCACGTGATAAGTCCGCTGATCCTGCACCGCAACCTGCACGCCGAACTGCGCCATGACGCGCACGGTCATCTCAATGTATGGCTCGCTGACCACCTCGCCGCTGAGCGTGAGCAGCACATCTCGGCGCGCATAGGGTGCCGCCTGCAAGAGCGCCGAGACGTATTGGCTGCTGCTGGTTGCCTCTAAGGTGGCAGCGCCGCCATTCAGCCCAACGCCATGCACATTTAGCGGGAACGCCTCAGGCGCGCCCTCAAAGCTGAAGTGTGCGCCAAGCTGCCGCAGCGCCGCCAAGAGCGCACCCATCGGGCGCTGGCGCATACGCGGCACGCCGTCAAAGCGGTAGGTGCCGCCACCCAGCGCTGCCGCCGCCACCAGAAAGCGCGCCGTCGTGCCGCTGTTGCCCACGAACAAATCGGCGTGTGCGGATGGAAACGCGCCGCCTTTGCCCTGCACCACAAAGCGCGCCGCCGCCTTATCTGCCTCGATGGGGATGCCCATTTGCCCTAAGCATTGGCTGCACCAGTGTGAATCTTCGCTAAAGAGCGCATTCTCCAGCGTGGTTGTGCCTTCGGCAAGGGCAGCCAGCACAAGGGCGCGGTTGGTGATGCTCTTGGAGCCGGGGACGTTGATGACCGCGTTAATCGGACGCGCTAACGGGCGAATATCAAGGTAGGCAGGCGGCTGGCTCACAATAGCGTTCCTTCCCTTAGGGCTGCGGCTGTTCAATGGTGCGCGTTAGGCGGCGAATGATGGTGCGTCCGCCTTCCGGGGCGCGCAAGGCAAGGCGCACTGCGCCGTTCAATTGGACGCTGAGCGTTTGCGGCACGCCAACCTCGCCCACTTCCACGCGCAACACCTCGCTGCGCTGCACGCTGTTGTCGGCGGCGCGCACCTCCAGCGCGTAATCGCCGGCGGTGGTGGGCAAAAACTCTAAGCTAGCGCCGATCAGGCGGGGCTGTTCGGGCGGCTGATTCAGCTCAAAGAGGATCGGCAAATTGGCGCAGCGCAGCGGTGAATCGGGCAAGCCAACCGTGACCTGATTGAGGTCATCGGCAAGCGTTAGCAGCAAGATCGCCGCCGCGCACTCCGCGGCACCTGCCGTATCAGCGCGCAGCGTGAACGCCCACTTCACGAACTCGTCCCCATTGAGCGCGCCTGCCTCCAGCAGGGAATCATCGGGCAAGCGCGCAAAGTCCACCGCGAAGGGGTCGCTATTGGTGGTCAGGGTGCGCGGCACAAAATTGTTGAAGATGTTCGATTCCGGCGCACGGTTATCAGGGTTCACCCAAGCGGTGGTCAGATACGTTCCCCACCAGCCAAAACGGTAAGTGCCGATGACGGTCGTCTTGGCGCGTGGGCTGAGGTTGGCAACTTCACCCTGTAAGGCGGGTGTTGCATCGCCTGTTTCGGCGTTGGTATCGAACCACACCCACGTAAAGGCGCCGGAATCGCTGGTGCCGTTGTTCTGTAACTCAATGGCAACCGTCACCGCCTGACCGGGCGCAGGATTAGGCGGCAAGAAGCGCACACGGGTGATCACAAGGTCAATATCGCGTGGCGCGTCTGGTGTGGGCGTGAAGGTGGCAATGTTCGGCGTGGGCGTGTTTTGGGCAGCCTGAGTGGGTGTGGGTGTACTGCTCAGCACATTGAGCAGCAAGCTAAGCATACCGACCAGCACCAACACAGCGGCAGCCATTGCCAACAACACACGCGGGCGCAGCAGTGCCTCACGCAGCCCGCCGTAAGAGGGGCGTTCGGTGTAGGTGCGCCGCTTGGGGAACAACACACCGCTTTGGGCGCGCAAGAACAGCACGGGCGTTGCCCATTCAAGGTTATTTAGGCTGCTGCTGATAGCGCGCCGCGCCTCTGCCATAGCCGCCTCGATAGAATAGCCTTCCGAGAGGGTGCGGTAGAACTCGTGGGCAAAAATGCGCGAGGCATCATCGGTGATGGCGAACTGCATCGCCACCACAGCCGGAACGCCGCGTGCCACAATGCTAGAGGCGATCCCTGAGAAGGGATCGTTGCGATCTTGGCGGGCGCCTTGGCA
This sequence comes from Anaerolineae bacterium, assembly GCA_034432555.1. Taxonomy (GTDB): domain Bacteria; phylum Chloroflexota; class Anaerolineae; order Aggregatilineales; family UBA2796; genus CP2-2F. Next base: position 11,556 of record DAOUBW010000010.1, on the reverse strand, counting down.
GGCGTTCAGCACCACAAGGCGAATGCTGTTTTCTTCCACCAATTCGCGGGCAAGCGCCTCACCACTGACGGGCTGGGTGAGTTCAGTGCGCGGCGCTTCAAAGGCAAGCATCCCAGCGGCGCTGCGCTCATCAAAGGCAGCATGACCGATATAATGAAAGACTTGGTAGCTGACGCCACCGCGCAGTTTGCGTTGCAGCGTGATGAGTTGGGCGTCGTCCACACGCTCTAGCTCCAGCAAGCCGCGCTGCCGCAGATCGGCGGTTGCCTCCAGCAAACCTTGCCATTCCGCCTCAACATTGAGTGCTTCCTGATCTTTCGGGCTGCTGATCAGGACGAGGACGCGCAGCGGCAAGCTGACTTCCACCACTGGGCGGATGTTGATCAGGCGTGGGTAGCGGATGATGGGCGTCTGGCGGGAGAGCGCGAGATAATCGCCCGACGGGTCGCGCAAGAGTTCCCAGGGCAGGTCGTGGAGCGCTTCTGCCTTGTCCAGATTCAGGCGAATGCGTAAGCCGCGATCCCCTGCTTGCGAACGGCTGGTCAGGTAGGCGGCATAAATCTGCCCTGTGAAAACAGCGCTGAACAGTTTTTCGCCAAAGGCGCGCGCTGCGCGGGCAGCCTCCCCACGTGAAAGGCGCGTGCTGCCATCCAACACACTGAGGATGCGCTCAGCCTCTGCCGCCGTGATCGGATTCGGCACATCCAACGTCACCGAGCCAACCGGGGAGCCAGCCAACGTCACGCGCAACTGCTCGTTGGGAAGCGCTTCAATGTTCAACTCAAAATCGAGGTAGTCTTGCGTCGCCATTGCGCGTCGCCTTTCCGCTGCCTACAATCCGATCCGTATGCCCAAACGTTGATTGTAGAAAGAGAACGGCGTAGTGTCAATTTGTTGCCGTTTTGAGGCGCACCGAAGGTCAGGTGCTGTACATGGGTCGGACAAGCCTAACCCATGCACAAGGTAAATGAGGGAAGCCTGCTTAGTTCACGGTGTAGTAGAGCTGCGCCGCGATGCTGCCTTCCGCCAAGAGCAGCTCAGCCGCCTCGCCGCGCACAAACTCGATCTGGCTGCCGCTGTAGAGCGCCTTGACAAGCAGTTCGTCCACAATGCCCAGCAGGATCGGCGTCTCAATCGGATAGGGCAGGATTAGCAGATTTACAGCGTACATCTCCAACGCCTGATTAACATCTGCCAAGCCAAGCGCGGCGCGTTTGCCCGCCTTTGCCATGCCGATGGTATCCTGCACCAAGAGCAGTTCATAATCACGCTCTGCGGTGTAGGCAGTTGAGCGGATCAGGTCGGCAATCTCGTGCGGTGCTGCCTCGAAGGGAATCTTGGCAACGCTGATCACCTTGCGCGCCACGGAAGGGTGCAAAAAGGCGCGCACGGCGTGCGCTAACTGCACGTTGCCGCCCAGCACGACGCGATCTATGTCCTGATCTTCCACAAAGTATTGATTGATCTCCTCAGCGATGTAGCGCGCAAAGCGCCGATCAAATTCGTCGTTGCGGCGGGCAATCTGCGCGGCGTGCGCCGTCTTGCGGCTATCCTTACGCTGCCATGTTTGGTCAAGGTTGACGGTGACATCACTGGCGGAAGCGCCTAAGAACAAACTGACCGCACGTGCCTTATCCTGCCCGAACAGCACAATCAGGTGCTGCTCATACTCATCTAGGGCGTATAGGAAGTCTTTGATCTGCATCCAGCCATAGTGCGCGTGGTTCCGCAAACGCACCGGCAGCTCGTAGGCAAGCAACTGCTCCGGGCTGATGAACAGCACCAAGGTCTTGCCCTGTGCGCGGTAGTTATCAAGGTAATTCTCAAGGCGCAGGCGCACCCGCGCCCACTCGGTTTTCTCAGAGATATCCGAGAGGCGGACGGTCTTCCACTGTTTCACTTGCTCTGGGTCAAGCTGATTTTCGATATCGGTCAGGGCATTCCGCAGAAAGATTTGCCAGGCGGGCGTATCCGCCTGATTGGCTTCCTCAGAGGGGTCTACCACAAGGTACAGCGAGAGGACCTTCTGGCGCTTTTCGCTATCTTCTACGTAGGCAACGAACTCTTTTAAGAGATGCTCTGCTTCGTGAAGCACGGGTAACTCCTATGTTGGGTGAAGACGCACCACTTGCCTAGAAGCGTGCGCTATCCTTAACGCCTCTATTTCAACATAAAATGCGGCAGAGTCAAGGGTTTTAGAGCAAGACTCACGTCCTACTTAGATGCACGGTGTGCAGTATGGGACGCGCCAAGACGCGCCCCTAACCCAGCGGCGTGGCTAGAGTTTCAGCAACACCTTCAGCACGCCGCTGCTGCTGGCATGGTCAAAAGCGGCAAGGCTATCCTCCAACGGATAGACAGCCTCGATCATAGACTCCACATCAATCAAAGCGTTTTCGAGCAGGCGAATCGCCGCGCCAAAAGGTCCGCAGCGGCTGCCGACGATCCTGATTTCGTCAATGACAACCCGTGACAGATCGGCGCTCGGCACGCCGCTGTAAGTGCTTTTCAGCACGATGCTGCCGCGTGGGCGGACAATGCTCAGGGCGCTGGCAAAGCCATCGGCGTTACCGGTGCAGTCCACCACCACATGCGCGCTGTTGCGCCCAACCCGATCCATCCAATCGGCGCGGCGCGCATCCACATAGGGAATGTGCCATTGCTCCAGCAGCCTGATCGGGCGCGGTTTGCGCGCCACCACCAACAGTTCGCAGCCAAGCTGCCGCAAAACTTGCGCGGCAAGCAGCCCAAGTTTGCCCGCGCCGATCAGCACTACGCGCTGCGATGGCGTGATCGGCACGAGGGCAGGAATTTGTAAGGCTGCTGCCAGCGGCTCGGTGAAGACGGCTGCCTCATCCGTGATGGTCTCTGGCACGGCGTACAAGTTCTGAATGGGCAGGCGGAAGCGCTCTGAGAAGACGCCGTCATAGCGGTCAATCCCCAACGTCGAGCGATTCCGACATTGGCTTGGAATATTGGCAAGGCAGAAATCACAGACGCCGCAGGCGATGTTGATCTCGCCCACCACGCGAGTCCCGGCTGCGAAACTGCCATAATCTGCCAGCGTTTCGCCCACAAACTCATGCCCTAGCACGCCCTTGAAGCCCATATAACCGCGTGTCAGCTCAAGGTCAGTGTGGCAGATGCCCGCCAGCCGCAGCCTGATGAGCGCTTCGTGCGGCTGCGGCTCAGGTTCCGGGCAATCTTGGCGCAGCGTCAGCGCCTCGTCAAAGTATAGTGCGCGCAATCGTAGTGTCCTTTCTGCTAACTTGTGTAGCTGTAAAAGCCGCGCCCTGTCTTGCGCCCATAGTGACCGGCTGCCACCATCTTCCGCAAAAGCGGGCAAGGGCGGTATTTATCATCGCCGAGTTCGCTGTGCAGCACTTCCAGAATTGCCAAGCAGACATCCAGCCCGACGAAATCCGCCAACGTCAGCGGTCCCATCGGGTGGTTCATGCCGAGTTTCATCACACCATCAATTGCCTCCGCCGTGCCAACGCCTTCCATCAGACAGAAGATCGCCTCGTTGATCATGGGCATGAGGATGCGATTGGCAATGAAGCCGGGCGAGTCGTTCGCCTCCAGCGGCGTTTTGCCAAGCGCACGGCAGACATCCAGGGCAGTTGCCACAGTCGCATCGCTCGTATCGTAGCCGCGAATCATCTCGACCAACGGCATGAGCGGCACCGGATTCATGAAGTGGAAGCCGATCACTTGGCTTGGGCGCTTGGTGGCAGCCGCAAGGCTGGTGATCGAAATGGACGAGGTGTTTGAGGCAAGGATGGCGCTCGGTTTTGCCACGGCATCCAGATCGGCAAACAGTTTCAGCTTCAGCGGCTTATGCTCGGTGGCTGCCTCAATGATCAGGTCAGCCTCGGCAGCTAACGCCAGCTCCGTGCCGCTGATCATGTGGGTCAGGGCGTTAGCGCGTGCTGCGTCATCCAGTTTGCCTTTGCTGTGCAGTTTCTCCACGCTGTGGCGGATGGTTTCTTTGGCACGGGCTAGTGCTTCAGCGCTGATGTCAATCAGGGTGGTGTGGAAGCCGCTGGTGGCGCTCACTTGGGCAATGCCGTTACCCATCGTGCCAGCGCCAATCACGGCGATGCGCTGAATGTGGGCTGTGGTCATGCGGAAAATCCTTTCCAAAAATCCTTTGGTGGCTATTATACCTATGCCGTGCAATGCGCTTTTGCGCTAAGATAAGTGTCTCGGGCTTCATTGGAAGCCATTCTGTAGGATGATGGATATTCTCAATGGATTATGCCCAACTTTTGGCGCTTGCCCTGAATGATATTCAGCAGGCGGATTTCACCGCCCTGCGTGAGGCGTATACGCACACCACACACTATGATCCTTACCGCAGCGGCGAACAAGATGCTGCCCTGATCGCGCTCATCAGCGCTGAGGATTGGGCGGCGGCGGCGGTGCGCTGTGAACACCTGATCGCTGCCGACTATTTGCACGCGCCGTTGCACTTGATTATGACGCACATTTTCCAACACTTGGACGATGAGACGCGCGCCACTTGGCACTTGCTTTTTGCGCGCGGCTTGATCAGCTCGTTGCTCAGTTCTGGGGATGGGCGCACGCCTGAGACTGCCTTCAAAGTCATCACGGTGCGCGAGGAATACGAACTGCTGCGCGCCCTGAGTTTGCAGGGACTAGGGCAGTCGCTCATCACGGAAGCTGATCGCTTCTACGATGTGTTGCGCGTGCGGGACGCCAACGGCGTGGAAGGCGAAATCTTTTTCGACATAACACCGATTATGGACTATGCACAACGCGACGGATGAGTCCAGCCTAGCGACGGCGCCTGACCTTGTGCGATAATGATAGCTGGCTGCGCGTGCCTGTTTTGCGCGATGGCAGCCGTTTTCGCAACTGTAAAGTCGGAAAGGACTGTTTTTCCTAATGGCGACTTCAACCGCTCAACGCGCCTACCGTTATATTGATATTGTGACGGCGGCATTCGTGGCTGTGCTGCTCATCAGCAACATCGCCTCTACCAAAATCTTGGTGCTAGGCACACTCACCTTTGATGGCGGCACGCTCTTGTTTCCGCTTGCCTATATCTTTGGCGATATTCTGACCGAAGTCTACGGCTATAAACGTGCGCGCCGTGTGATCTGGATCGGCTTCTTCTGGATTGCTACGATGGCGATCACGCTCTCCATTGTGCAGGCGCTGCCACCTGATCCTGCTTGGAACACGCTGGAAGGCGTTCAAAACTGGACACGCGATAACAGCTTTGCCGCCATTCTAGGGCAGACACCACGCATTGTGATCGCCAGCCTGCTGGCGTATTTCGGCGGCGAATTCATCAATTCGTTCGTGCTGGCGAAGATGAAAGTCTGGACGAATGGGCGCCATTTGTGGGCGCGCACCATCGGCTCAACGCTTGTTGGGCAGGCGGTGGATACCGGCGTTTTCGTGGTGATCGCCTTCCTGATCACGCTGCCGATTGCCATTTTCGCGCCCGAAACAGCCCTGCCACCTGAGTTGGTCTTGGCGATTTTCGTTTCGAACTATCTGTTCAAGGTTGGCATTGAGGTGCTGTTTACGCCGCTCACCTACCTGATCGTCAATCGGCTGAAGCGCGCCGAAAACGAAGATTACTACGACCGCCAGACGAACTTCAACCCGTTCACCTTTGGTGGCTAGGCGCACGAATTAACCGCTTTGCCTAGTTCATAGGCGGCTGTGACGCCCACAACATATGTTGCGGGCGCATTTTCCCCTCAAATTGCGGGGAAACAGAAGGTGGCAAAGCGCGTTAGAATAAGTCCTATAGTCCGTTCGAAAGGCGCGCAAGCAGAGCGCAGGTCGGAGTCAAAAATGTATCTCACCGTTGGGCTGGCACAGCTCTATCCCAAAATTGGCGATGTGGCGGCAAACCTGAAAACACACTTGGCACAGATTGAGGCAGCCAAGGCGCACGGCGTTCAACTCTTGATGTTCCCCGAACTCTCGCTGACGGGCTATAACCTGCAAGACCTTGTTTATGAAGTTGCCATGCAGCCAACGGCGGATAATCCGATCTTCCGCCAACTGCTCGAAGCAAGCGGCGATTACGCTATGGACTTGATGGTTGGCTTTGTGGATACAGATCGGCGGGCGCGCTACTTCATCGGTGCCGCCTACCTATCCGATGGCAAAGTGTTGCATGTCCATCACAAGGTCTATTTGCCAACCTACACCATGTTTGATGAAGGGCGCTATTTCGCGTGGGGCGATGCCGTGCGCGCCTTCGATACGCGCTTTGGGCGCTTCGGCATGTTGATCTGTGAGGATTTCTGGCACGCCTCACCGCCATACCTGCTCTGGATTGACCGCGCCGATCTGTTCTTGTTCCACAGCGCCAGCCCGGGCCGCGGCTTGGATGCCTCTGATCGGCTTGGGTCGGCGCGTTGGGTGCAGTTGGTTAATCAGGCGTATGGCAGCCTGTTCACCAGCTACATCCTGCACTGTAACCGCGTTGGCTATGAGGACGGCTTGAACTTCTGGGGCGGCAGCACAATCATTGATCCTGATGGTGAGATTGTGTGCGCAGCGCCCATGCACGAGCCAGCGCTCTGCATTCAGACGATTGACCTGAACCAGACGCGCCGCACGCGCACGCGCCTGCCGCTGCTGCGCGATGAGCGCACCGCGCTGATGGCGCGTGAGTTGGCACGCATTATCGAGGGATCGCCGGACAGGACACTTGGCGCACGCTAAAAGGAGCAGCAGACGATGGTTAACACGCTTATTCAACCACAGCAGCGCGTAGATGTGGATGCACTGCTCACGATCAACACCGATCTCGCCACCAAAATCATGGTCGGCTTCATTCAGGATGCCGTGACAAAGGTTGGCTTTTCCCGCGCCGTCATTGGGCTGAGCGGCGGCATCGACTCAGCGCTGGTCGCCTTCCTTGCTGCCCAAGCACTCGGCGCGGAAAATGTGCTTGCCGTCCGAATGCCTTACCGCACTTCTTCGGAGGGCAGCCTGACCGACGCACAAGCCGTGATCGATCAGCTTGGCTTGCCAGCGCTCACCGTCGAGATCACGCCGATGGTGCAGCCCTTGATCGATCTCTTTCCGGAGATGGATGGCGTGCGAAAAGGCAACATCATGGCGCGCCAACGTATGATCGTGCTGTACGATCAGTCGGCGGCATGGAAAGGCTTGGTGATCGGCACCAGCAACAAGACCGAAGTGCTGCTTGGCTACTCCACGCTCTTTGGCGATAGCGCCGCCGCCTTGCAGCCCATCGAGGACTTATACAAAACACAGGTGCGCCAGCTTTCGCGGGCGCTTGGCGTGCCGCAGAGCATCCTAGACAAGGCGCCGTCCGCCGATTTGTGGACAGGGCAAACCGACGAAGGCGAACTCGGCTATACCTATGCTGAGGTAGATCGCTTGCTCTACCTATTGGTGGATGGGCGCTATACGGTGGAGGAAGCCGCCGCGCAAGGCTTTGATCTCGCCTTTGTCGAGCGAGTGTGGCGGCGGGTGCGGATGAATCACTTTAAGCGCACCATGCCGAACGTAGCAAAGCTCAGTCGGCGCAGCATCGGGCATGATTTCCTGTACCTGCGCGATTGGGCGGGCTGACCTTAACAGCAAGCTGCCGCTAGTGTGCAGGGTGATGGCTGATGATCGGGATAAATGTGGAAATTGTGCCATATGCACGGCGTTTTCGGCGCGATCTGTTGGCGCTGGTAGACGATCCGAGCGTATGGTTGCACATCCACCTTGATTGGCACAGTGTGGAAGAGTGGATCGCGCACCCTGACGTGCCAATCTACCTTGCCCTGCAACAGCGGCGCCTGATCGGCGCGATTGCAGCGACGCCGCCGCAACATGGTGCAGCGTGGCTACGCCTGATCGCGCTCCGCACGGATGTGCCTTCTAACGATTTATTCGCGGTGTTGTGGCGTGCCTTGCGCCTGCGCCTGATCGAGCGGGGTAGCGCGGAAGTGGCAGCCTTGGCGCTGCATACATGGGTTGGCGATCAGTTGGCGGAGCAGGGTTTTGTTCAGATTGAGGAGATCATCACGCTGCGCCGCAGAGGCTATGCTGTTCCTGCCACGCCGCGCCCTGAACTACACATCCGCCATGCCGATTGGCGCGAGGCGCCCTTGGCAGCCGCCATTGATCGGGCGGCATTTTTGCCCATCTGGGTGCTGGATGAGGCGTCGGTGCGCCAAGCAGCCCGTTCGGCTGCCAGCTTTACGCTTGCCGAAGAAGGTGGGCGCACGCTTGGCTACCAAATTACGACGCTGCACGGCGAGAGCATTCACTTGGCGCGCCTAGCCGTGCTGCCAGAGGCGCAGGGCAGCGGTGTGGGCGGCGCGCTGCTCAGCGAGCTGTTGGGCAGTTTCATTGAGCGCGGCGTGTTAGCCGCCAGCGTGAACACACAGGCGAGCAACAGCCGTTCACGGCGGCTTTACGAGCGCTATGGATTCGTCCATAGCGGGATGGCTATTCCCTGCTGGCGGAAGGTGCTGGCGTAACACCTTCCGCTGCTGTGTGTTCATTCTCACAGAATGTTTCATGTGGGTTAAAATAGCCAAAAGCATTTTTACCCAACACTTTTAAGGACACACTCAATCATGACCGATACGCCTAAAGCGGATAAATACGCACAGCTTCAGCAGATGCGCGCACGCAGCCAAGCTGGCGGCGGCGCGGATCGCGTTGCCAAGCAGCACAAGGCGGGCAAACTCACCGCACGCGAACGGCTAGACCTGCTGCTTGATGCGGGCAGCTTCCGCGAATTAGATGCCTTTGTCGTGCAGCGCTCACGCGATTTTGGCATGGACAAGCCCGAGAATCAATTCCTCAGCGATAGTGTGGTGACAGGTTGGGGAACCATCAACGGACGCTTGGTGTATGTCTACTCGCAAGATTTCACCGTCTTTGGCGGCTCACTTTCAGAAGTGCATTCCGAGAAGATCGTCAAGGTGATGGAGATGGCGATCAAGAGCGGCGCGCCGATCATCGGCTTGAACGACAGCGGCGGCGCACGCATCCAAGAAGGTGTGGTCAGCTTGGGCGGCTATGCCGATATTTTCTTGCGGAACACGCTGGCAAGCGGTGTCATTCCGCAGATCAGCGCGATCTTGGGTCCGTGTGCCGGCGGCGCGGTCTATTCGCCTGCCCTCACCGATTTTATCTTCATGGTGAAAAACACCTCTTATATGTTCGTGACGGGTCCTGATGTCGTCAAGTCAGTCACGCATGAGGAAGTTAGCTTTGAGGATTTAGGCGGTGCCTCCGTCCACAGCGCCACCAGCGGCGTCTGCCACATGGCAGCCGAGAGTGAGGCAGACTGCCTCTACCTGATCCGTGAGCTGCTCACCTACCTGCCGCAGAACAACATGGAAGACCCACCCCTGAAGCCTGCCAAAGATGATCCGCTGCGGAGCGACCCACGCCTGAACGAGATTGTGCCAGATAGCCCAAACAAGCCCTACGACATCAAAGAGGTGATCGAGATGATCGTGGATGATGGGCAGTTTTTCGAGATTCATGAATACTACGCGGCAAACATCGTGGTTGGCTTTGCGCGCTTAGGTGGCTACAGCGTTGGCATTGTAGCAAACCAGCCCATGGTGCTGGCAGGCGTGCTGGATATTGACGCCAGCGAGAAGGCGGCGCGCTTCATCCGCTTCTGCGATTGCTTCAACATCCCGATCATCACCTTTGAGGATGTGCCCGGCTTTATGCCCGGCACCAAGCAAGAACACGGCGGCATCATCCGCGCCGGCGCGAAACTGCTCTACGCCTATTGCGAGGCAACCGTGCCAAAGCTGACTGTGATCACGCGCAAGGCATACGGCGGCGCCTATGACGTGATGAGCAGCAAGCATATTCGCGGCGATCTGAACTTGGCATGGCCCACCGCGGAAATCGCGGTGATGGGCCCTGATGGCGCAGTGAACATCATCTTCCGCCGCGAACTGTCCGAAGCCGATGATCCAATCGCCAAAAAGGCAGAGTTGGTAGCTATGTACCGCGAGAAATTCGCCAACCCCTATGTGGCAGCCTCACGCGGCTACATTGATGATGTGATCATGCCCAGCGAGACTCGCCCACGCCTGATCAACGCCCTGAATGCCCTGCAAAACAAGCGCGATAGCAACCCGCCCAAGAAACACGGCAACATTCCCCTCTAGGGCAATCTACCACACAATCCACAAAAGCGCGGAGACCTGTACAGGTCTCCGCATTGTGTTCTGAGGCGCTAGGGCGTCGGTGTGCGCGTCGGTGTGCGTGTAAAGGTTGGCGTGCGCGTCGGAGTCACTGTGCGCGTGGCAGTTGGCGTGGGTGTGAAGGTGGCGGTATCAAGGCGCGGCGCAAAGGTTGGCGCAACCTGCGTCGGCGTTGCAGTGCGTGTGACAGTCGGCGGCGGCGGTGTTCGGGTTGCCGTGTCGGTCGGGCGCGGCGTATGGGTAGCCGTGCGCGTGAAAGTGCGCGTCGCTGTGGCAGTTGCGGTCAAGGTTGCCGTATTTGTAACTGTGCTAGTAGCTGTGTGGGTAGCGGTTGGCGTGAAGGTAGGCGTCCGTGTGCTGGTTGATGTTGGTGTGAGCGTGCTGGTTGGTGTAAGCGTACCTGCCACAGCCGTGCCAACTGCCTGCTGGAAGGGAAGAGCGGTCAGTGTTGCCGCGACGGCATCGTTGAAGGCGCGGGTTGGCTCTGGCGTGAACGGCAAACGCCACACCCGTACATCCTCAACAAAGGTTGAGGCACCATCGCGCTCGCTGTTGGTGTACAGCCCGGTGGCGATCTGGATGCAGCCCGCCTCTTGATAGCGGGAGACGTTCAGATCAGCGATCAAAAGGCTGTTTAGGTATAAAGTGGCAAGCCCACCACGCACAACCAACAACAGGTCATTGTAGGAATCGCGGGCAACGTTAACACCATTGGGCAAATCGGCGCGTTCGATTATCTCGAAGGTAAAGGGCGCATCGGGCTGCCCTCGGAAGTAGCGCAGCAGCTCATATTGCCCACCGTGATTGAAAATCAGCCGATATTCTTGATCGCGGGTGCGGCGGAACACGATCCCATGCGACCACGCGAAATCATCATAAGGTGTATAGAAGCGAGCGCTGACGATGAAGTTCGGTGTGCAGACGACCTCATAAGCGCTGATGAGGTTATCAGCGGCATTATGCGGCAAGCGGATGAGCGCCTCTTCAAAGATTAGGCGCGCATCGGCAAACAGTGGCGCGAGCGTCGGCGCAAATGCGCTTGCCGTACCCGTCGCACTCAGTTCCGCGCTGCGCGTCTCCGTTGCATTGGGAGTCGCGGTTGCCGTGTGTGTGGCAGTCGCAGTGCGCGTACGGGTTGGTGTGCGTGTTGCCGAAGGCGTGAAAGTTGCCGAAGGTGTGCGCGTCAGCGTTAGTGTCGGTGTGGCTGTGCGGGTCGCTGTCGGCGTGAATGTGAAAGTGGCGCTTGGCGTCACGGTGTTGGTTGCTGTAGGCGTTTGAGCAAGCTCTGTGGCAAGGAGAATCGCCTCTAAGGTGCGCTCAAGGGCGCGTGCCGTCTGAGAGGCGCTCAGCGCGGCGC
>DAOUBW010000009.1:0-61680 GCA_034432555.1 Anaerolineae bacterium | reverse complement strand
GCTGTTGGAGAATACGCGCTTCTACGTCGGCGAGACGCAGAACAGCCCTGAACTCGCCGCACAGTTCGCCAAGTTCGGCGATGTCTACGTGAACGATGCCTTTGGCTCCGCGCACCGCGCCCACAGCAGCACTGAAGCCGTTGCCAAACTGATGCCCGCCGTGGCAGGCTTGCTGATGGAAAAAGAACTGACCTACCTCGCCGGCGCGCTGGATGCGCCCGTCCGCCCGCTGATCGCCATCTTAGGCGGCGCAAAGGTTAGCGATAAGATCAAGGTCATCGAGTCGCTCTTGGCAAAGGCGGATAAGGTCATCATCGGCGGCGGTATGGCGAATACGTTCTTCCGCGCCCAGGGACGGGCGACCGGCGACTCATTGGTCGAAGAAAACGCGCTGGAGATGGCACGCGATCTGCTGGCGAAAAGCGGCGGCAAGCTGATTCTGCCGATTGATTGCGTGATTGCTGATGCCTTCAAGGCAGACGCCAACACACAGATCATCCGCGCTGATCAGGATACGCCTGACGGTTGGCAAATCCTCGACATCGGTCCTGCTACAGTTGATCACTATGCGGTACTGCTCAACGAGGCGAAGACGGTCGTTTGGAACGGACCGATGGGCGTCTTCGAGATGCAGCCCTTTGCCAAAGGCACCAATGCCATCGCGCAGATTCTCGCCGCGCTGACCGAAAAGGGCGTGATCACGATCATTGGCGGCGGTGACTCAGCCGCTGCTGTTCAGCAAGCAGAACTTGGTGAGCGCATGACGCACATCAGTACGGGTGGTGGCGCCAGCCTTGAATTGCTGGAAGGGCGCGCCTTGCCCGGTGTGGTCGCCTTGAACGATAGGTAAGTTCACCACAAGGTAGGGCAGGTTATCCACCTGCCCTGCTGATCATTCCTCTTGATCCGTTTGATCCTCTTGGTTGGTTGGTCTGTCTTGCGCTCGTGCGCGGAAGCGCGTCGCAAGGTTCATCATGCGTGGATTGCTTGTAAAGCGCGGTGGCTGAATGCTCTCGTCCCAATCAATGACGGGAAAATGCTGTGCAATATGATGCTCCAACGAGTCGTAGTTGGGCACCCATGTGTTGTAGCATTCACGCACTTCGGGCGCAAAGGCAAAGGTTGTATCGGTGCAGATGTAGACCGTGTAAGAATCAGCCCCCTCAGGCGCTGACTTAGACAAAATGACCAAATACCAACCATCGTAGCGCCCGCCTTGCACACGCCCAACGACGTTCAGGCGGATTGTTTGCGGTGTTTGCTCAGACATAGGTTAGATAGTCCCTTCTAAGGCGTTAGCGGAATATGGTTGTTGGACTCGGTTGTCCAGCGTCCCGGTCGCTGTGGGTCAGGGCGTACACGCTCCAAGTGAACATGCGGACCAATATCGCCATGCTCGCCCGCCAACGATCCATCGTCAATGCGCCCCTGATTGTATGTGCCGTCTTGATTCGGCTGGCGGCTGCGAAAAACACCCGGCGAAACTTCGTCAACATCACTGCCGAGCCATTCATCAAGTGCCTCTAATGCCTCGTCATCATTCAAGGTTTCGCCGCTGGTTGTGTTGCCTGCTGCCCCCTGCGACTCTCCAATAACACGCCCTACCTTTTCTTGATCAACGTTTCCCGAAGAAGCATCCGGTGATGAGTTGCTCATCAAAACCGTTCCGCCGAGTGCAAGGACACCGATCAAACCAATAACAGCAATAATATCACCCACAGGCAGCGGTCCGTCAGCCAGCGCGATTGTGCCTAACGCTACCAGACCTGCACCCGCCTGTAAGGGCTGTTGCCCATCGCGCAAACGCTGGCGGAAGCGTTCGATCAACGCCTGCGCCCGCCCGCTCTGATCAGTTTGCTGTTCCAGAGCGCCCTTATTGAAAGCGGCAAGCATGAAACCACCCTCACTGCCCATAAAGAGCGCGCCTGCCTCGCGTTCCGCCTTCTGAAAATCTTGGGCGATGCGTTGTGTGCAGCGGCAGGCGTCCTCAAGCGCGGCAGCCATGCGCTCAAGGGCGGGCAGCACAACCTCCTGCATTTCAGCGTAGAATTGCTGCGCGCCGCGCCCAAGCCATCCACCTGATGAGAGCTGATCAAGCTGGCGTGTAAGTGAATTCAACAATTGTCTGGTGGAATCGGCGTATTGCGAGAAGCAAGTCTCACAGCTTTTGCCTTCCGCATAATCCATCTGAATGAGAGAAGAAACCATAGCAACCCCTTAGCATTTTAAAAAGATGCATTGATCAGGGAGCGGTGTCTGCACAGTGGTGTAGTAGAGAATATACACAACTGTCCTTGTAACTTTCAAAAGCGTGCCAAGAAAGTTTGGGAAAGCGCGCCAAACTTTTACAAAGATTTTACACAAAATTTATAGGCTTTTTTCAAGTGCTGTGTGTTGCACTAAACACCATACGCGGCAGTGCTAGACCTACTGCTGAATCTTGAACAGGCACGAGTTCGGATAGCTATAGCCAATCTCGACTCGAAAATCGTAGGGCGCGTTCGGATCAGGTTGAGAGATCACACCCCGATCCGAGACGCGCAGCGCACGCTGCAAAATGGCAAGACTGTTCGGTTTTGCGCCGCCGGTATAGTCATAAATGGCGGTGAAGTTGCGCTGTGTGGCACCTTCTGTGCCAAGCATACTCACCGTGAAGCCTTCCCGCATCAGCCGCTCAGATGCCACCTGATGATAGTCCAGCAGCGGCGCGATGGCTGCCACCGCCACACGCGGCATCTCGCCGCGCAGCCGATTGCGCGTTGGCGGCGTGTAGAGGTCTTGCACGGCGCGCTGCATTGCTGCTGGGATGGGCAGCCATGTGAAGGTGCCGGTATCGCTGGTGTACCACTGGGTAAAGTGCTGATTGAGGGCAAGGTTGATGTGCTGGATGCGCGTCAGATCGAGATTCAGCGCCAATGGCACCAAGCCGAGCAGATCGGCAGCGCTCATATCGGTTTCCACAATACGCAGCAGGCGCGGCACCAGATCGTTTGCCTGTGTGAACAGATCGGCAGCGCGTGCCTGCCGCCAAATGGCGGTGAGGATTTCCATTTGCCGCCTGCCGCGATCCATATCGCTGCTGCTGCCACGCGCACGGGCATACCACAGCGCCATATCCGCGTTTAGGCGGTGCAAACCGATCTCCATGCGGTAGACCTCATAACTGGCAGGATCGTTCGGATCAAGGTCAGTGCTGATCAGGCGGTTGCCTTCAATGGCACAGTCCACACCAATCCGTAAGCCGCCTAAGGCATTGATAATCTCTTTGAACTCGGTGAAGCCGATCCGTGCGTAAAAATCTACCTTGATGCCAAAGTTATAGAGGAAGGTTTCCTTAAGCAGTCTGCCAACACCTTCCGCGCCGTACATTTGCACGCCGCGATTAGCGACAGTATTGAGCTTTTGCATGGTATCGTTCGGCACATAAACATAGAGATCACGTGGGAAGTGCATCAGGCTGACGGTGCCATGCGTGCGGTTGATAACAGCTACGATCATCACATCGGTGCGGCTGATCAAGCGGCGCTGTGCCGTATCGCTGCCGAGCAACACGATCGTGATTACGTCATCGCCGCTGCTAAACGGCGTTGGCGCGGCGGGCGGGATGGCGGTTGGCGGCGGTTTGGGTGGCGTAGCATATGTGCCAAAGATGATCAGAGTTGGCGCGGGTGTGCTTTGTGCAGCGCGGAAAGGTGCGCCAAGGGCAGCGCTGAGCAGCAGTAAGATCAGGCAGGCAGCAGCAGTCAGGCTGAAAGCGTAAGTGGTGCGGCGCACAGTTAAAATCCTTTTACAGACGTTCGTTGCTATAAGCATAGCGCAAAGTGGGCAAGCGCTGTCTACGCACCTTCAGCGCTCACCCTACGCTTGTTCACCCTTCATTCTCCGCAAGGCGGCAGGGTGCAATAAGGGTTGTGTGTTAGTACGGGTAGGAGATAAATCTCACCCGCCCGTGATTGCCTTAACGCTTACGGTGTGAAGAAGCCTGCGTTGCTCTGCGTCACTTGGGCTTGGCTGGCGCGCACGACACTGTTCGAGATCAGGTTGAGCGCCCGACGCACCTCTTGCGCGCTGTTGGCAGTCGTCAGCAGCGATGGAAAGCCCATATCCGCAGCGATGGCTGTGAACGTTTGTGAGTCGCCAAAGCCAACGAAGGCAAGTGTGTAAATCTCTTGGCGCAGCAGGTCTTGTGCTACCTGCTTCACCTGTGCGGCACGGTGCGCGGATTGGTTATCCTCACCATCGCTCAGCACCACCACAATGCAGCGTGTGCGAATGCCGCCGTTACGCAAGGCTTGTCCATAGCCAACCAAGCCGGTGAAGGCATCTAACGTTGCATCATAGAGCGCTGTAGCGCCATTGGGTGCGTAGTTTGTCGTGCTAAGCTGCGGCACACGTGCCAGCGGTGTATAGCCAAAGAGCAGTTTGGGCGAATCGGCAAATGTCCAAGCACTCACCAAGATGCTATCACGTGCTTTGGAGCTGTCCAGCGCACGGATCATGTCGTCGAAGGCGCTGATCACGGCACTTTGCACGCCGTGCATCGAGCCGCTTTCATCCAGCACCAACACCAGCAGCGTTACATCATCCGTGTTCAGGTCGTCCACTTGCGCGCCCACACAGCCCAAGCCTGTTTGCGCGTCTAGATTCTGCACCAGCATATCCACCGTTTGCTGGCTCAGCCCGCTCTGTGTGCTGCTCTGAAACAGTGAGTCGAGATCGCTCATGATTTATGTTCCTTCCCAAATGCCTAGCCAATTGCTTCCGTAGATTTCACAAGGCGCATTCCTTGCGCCGCCATTTCGCCAAGCCGCTGTTCAGTAGACTGCTCAAAGCCGGGAATGGACGATGTGCAGTCATCTAAGAAGCGCAGTTTGGCAATCACATCCGGCTGAGAGGTGAAATAGCGCAGCACCGAGTTCATGGTTGCCAACACACAGTGGCTGCGCGCCTCGCCTGCCACATAGATCAGGTCAAAGCTGGCGACCACTTCCAAAAAGCGCGTATTCAAGCCGCCTTCAGGATGTTTGGCATACTTCACTTCTGGCTCCACCACAGAGTAAAACTCGGTATGCGCGATGGTGCCTTTGGTCAGGTAGGTTGGTTGTGCGGTGCGTGCGCCGCTGTGATACATAATCGCCTCTGAGAGGGCGGGCAGCAAAGCACGCCCGGCGGTGCCTTCCATGCAGTGGAAGGGCCAAATCATCAGCTGCTTCTTGCCGACCTTCTCTAGTTCTTCGACGTACTGCACCGACCACAACGGCTCAGTGACGGGCATCCACACACCTTTGGAGACATCCTCCGCCGTGATGACGGTATAGGGCGCAGGACGTTCGCCTTTGGCGTTGCGCCACCACGTAGGATAGAAGATTTGGAAGGGCGTGTGGGTATCCAACGAGGCGGTGATCTGCGTAATGTGATGAACATTGCGGTAAATCCACTCGACGGTGCGCTGCGCGTCTTCCACCGCGCCGGGGACGGGCAGGCGTCCGAGTGGTGCAGGCAGGATGAAATCGTTCTGCATATCCACCAGCCACAGCAGCACACGCGGGCGATCTGCACTGGCAGCGGACTTGAAATCGGCAACACCTGCTTCATAGGCGCGCTGGAGGTCAGGCTCGTAAATTTGCCCGACCTGCTTGGGATTGTAGAAAGATGGGTAGCTCATGGGTAACTCCTCTTATGTGAACAGTTACCCATGATTGTATGGATTGCGGGGCGGCGCGTAACTCCTAAGATTTAGGGCGATCAGCGCGACCAAGCCGCAAACCACAACGGCGCGGCAGCACTCGTCCCTTGCAATGCAAGGCGACGTGCGGCAAAACGTGCTTCAGAAAGGAGCGGCACCACAGGGAATGTGCCGTTTTCGCCAAAGTAGAGCGCCTCTGCCTGTGCGATGCTGCCAGCGCGGACTTCGAGATCGGGCTGCAAGAGCGCCCTATCCACCAGTTGATCTGCTTCGCCGCACGGCACATAGCTTTTGAGGAAACCATAGCGACAGTGGATGCCATCGCCCACCCAAGCTGTTACATCCAAGTGATCGGGCGACCATGTGTAGAGCCACATATGCGGACGGATCGGATCCGTGCTACGGATGGTGCTGAAGGTGCCATCGGCAAGGCGGCGCACGCCTTCGGCGCTGCGCTTCACTAGGCGGAAACTTGAGGTTGGGCAGCCCAGATTCGCCTGCCACTGCACCAAGAGTGCGTTGGCAAGTGCTTCCATCAGCGGCGTATCTTCGATGACCAGATCAACCCGTTCGGGCAGACGGCAGTTGGCATAGCCTGCTGCCGTAAGCTGCGCCTTCGCCGCCTCTGGCGCAAAAACGCCCGCCTCTGGCAGCAAGCGCACATTCGCAGCGGCAGCCGTCGTTAGCCGCCATGTCGGCTGCACAGCGCCGATGGCAGCCGCCAACGCATTCCGATCTACAGACAGTGCCAACGCACGCCGAAAAGACTCATTCAGGCTGATTGACCGTTCAGTGGCAAAGCCGAGCATCGTTACGGCAGGGCTTGGCGCGCTGATGATAAAATCGGGTGTTGTGGCGGCAAGGCGTGCTGCGCCATTCCGATCCAGGCGGGCAAAGTCGGCATTGCGCGCTGTGAACAGGTCGGGAATGGCGTCCGCTGCTGCAAAGGTGATCGTCACCTGTTGAAAGCTGCCAGTCTGTTCGTGCCAGAACGGATTACGCAGCAGCGTGAGGCTCTCGGCGTCGCGTGCGGCAAGCGCATAAGCGCCGCTGGATAACATGGCATTCGGGATAGCCCAATCACCGCCGTTTGGCGCCAAGCCAACCGACTCACGCGGGACAGGGCGGAACTCAGGCAGGGTAAGCAGGTAGGGCAGCATCGGCGCGGGAAATTCTAGCCGCAGGCTGAGTGTGCGCGCATTGACGACTCGTGCGCCAAGCTCACGGGCGATGAATACATCATCTACCAAAAGTGGATTTGCTGTAGCGATCTTACGGCAGCCGCTGATGATATAAACCGTCTTGGCAATCGGATTCGGAATGGCAGCATCGCAGGCACGCCGCAAGCCGAACACAAAATCGCCGGCGACGATTGGGCGCACCGCCTCGACTTTGCCATCCTGAACGCGCACCCACTGTGCCTCAGCGCGCAGCGTGAACGTCCATTCTCGTCCGTCGGCGCTCACTGACCACGTTTCGGCAAGGGCAGGCACAACCTGATTGCTCAACGGATCGTAGCGCGTTAAACCTGCAAACAGATTCTCGACCACATCGCGCCCGCTTAGATCAGTTGGCGCCAGCGCAACAGGATCAAGGCTGCCGAAAGGTGGCAACAGCACACTTGTTGAAATGGTTTGGGCAGTGTTGCGTGCATTCGGCAGCAGCAGCGCCGCTAACAGGCAGAGTGCAAAGATAACTCGCATGGTTAGGCTGCTGGCTCTAGAGGTGTGATTTGCGCGTATCGGTGCCATCGCCCGTCGTCATCAGTTGGCGCTTCACGCCATAGTTTGGTTCGTAGAAGTGTAGGTGCGTGCCGGTCGGATCGATAATCTCGAAATACTGAACATTGCCACCGTACCACTCACCCCACATTTCAACGGTCAGTTCGCCACAGGCAACACCGAGTTCGGTCAGGCGTTCGTGCTCAAGGGCAACATGCGGCAAATGCATCCGCATGAGGGCAACAGCGCTTGGCGGATGTTGGTCATCGGCGCGCACAAAGTGCAGCCAGCCGTTGGATGCCCAACGGACGGTGAACATGCCCTCTTGTGAATCAAAAGCAACATTTGGGAAGATGCGGCGGTAGAATGCCTCCACTTCAGGCAAGTGATCGGTGTAAATCACGGTGTGGACGTGCATAAGGGACTCCTGTATTTGGGAATTTAAGCTGTGAATGCGCCAAACTGCCTAGCGCATGTGTTTGTTTGCTGCCCTAAGCCTAACCGCTCAGCGGCAAATTGGCAACCCACCCTTGCCCTACGAAAGGGCGCGCTGTGTTGCATCCGTGTGGCGAATAGGCGTCTTCATGTGCTTTCAAAAGTCAGGGCTTGACTTAGAGCGCACTCTAAATTGTAGAGTGGTGCCAGTGTTGGCTTTTACGCACCTGAAAGAGGGAATAAACGCTATGAACAAGCGCACACTAGGACGCTCCAACATTGAGGTTTCCGCGTTGGGTATGGGCTGCTGGGCAATTGGCGGTCCTTTTAGGTTCATTGACATTGAGGCGGGCTGGGGCGAGGTGGACGACGCCGAGTCAATCCGCACGGTGCAGCACGCCTTAGCCAGCGGCATCACCTTCTTTGATACCGCCGCTAACTATGGCACAGGTCACAGTGAATATATTCTGGGCAAGGCACTGGAAGGGCAGCGCGATCAGGCGGTCATCGCTACCAAATTTGGTTGGCACACAGATTCTGTGGCGAAGCATGTCAAACACTATCCGAATATTGAAGATATTGTGCGAAATGTGCGTGCCGAATGTGAGGCAAGCCTGCGCCGCCTGAACACCGATTATATTGATCTCTACCAACTGCATGTGTGGGATTATCCGATTGCACAAGTGCCTGCTCTGTTGGAGGTGCTAGAGGCGTTGGTGCGTGAAGGCAAAATCCGCACCTATGGCTGGAGTACAGACTCGGTGGAAGACGCACGCATTTTTGCCGAAGGGCAGCACTGCGTCGCCATTCAGCACGACTTGAACGTGGTGAAGGATGCACCGCAAATGCTGGCGCTCTGTGAGCAGTTGCAGCTTGCCAGCGTCAACCGCAGTCCGCTGGCACGCGGCGCACTCACAGGCAAATATAGCAAAGCGACAACTTTTCCCACCAACGATGTTCGCCGTGACGCATGGTCATGGGAGACTTTCTTTGAACCAACGCTGGACAAGCTGAATGCGCTGCGTGATGTGCTGACGAGCGGTGGACGCACACTGACGCAAGGCGCGCTGGCGTGGATTTGGGCGCGCGGTCCACTGACTATACCGATTCCCGGCATTCGCACCGTTGCCCAAAGCACCGAGAACGCCGCCGCCATGCAGTTTGGCGCGCTGACCGCTGAGCAAATGCGCCAAATTGATGAGATTATGGGACGCACTCTCCCAACCGCCTAAGCGCAGATAATAGATAAACACGCCAGATCACTATAATCTGGCGTGCGCTATAATACCTTTCCTTAGAACTCCTATTGCGCGTTTTCGCACAAGCCCATATAATTAAGATACCCTTTATATATCGTCTAAAAGACAATGGTTGCGCCATGCTGCCTAATCTTCAAAGTGCTGCATAGTACACAAAGTGTAAGGATATAATCTGTGGAAACTCATGAGAGTGTTGATCCAAAGGAGGCGCATATCCTCGTTGTGGATGACGAAGGTGCCATCCGCTATTCGATCAGCAAAACGCTTCAGCGCGTTGGCTATCAGGTTAGCTCGGCTGCCAGCGGTGAAGAAGCACTTGCCATGCTGAATGAAACGCTCTTTGATGTGGTGCTGACCGATATTCGGATGCCCGGCTTAAGCGGCGTGGAGTTGCTGGCGAAGATCAAGGAACATGCGCCGGATGCGATTGTGATCCTGATGACTGCCTACGCCAGCCTCGGCACCGCTGTGGAAGCGCTGCGGCTGGGCGCTCACGACTATCTGATTAAGCCCGTCACCAATCAGGATATTCGGCAGAGTGTTGCACGTGGCTTGGAGCGCGCTCAGAATATGCGCCGCCGCCGCGCCCTGATCGAGGCAATCCGCAATAATGTGCGTGAGCTGACCGAGGACATTCACCTGAGCCATCAGCGTGCCAGCTTGCCACCGCCACCTTCACAGCCGATTCAAGTACCCGTCACTACCATGACCATCGGACCGTTGACCATTTTCCCCGGACGTTACCAAATTCAGGTAGGCGAGAATGCCCTAAACCTAACGCCGACCGAATTTGACCTACTGCTCTACCTTGCCGCCCACCGTGGGCGTGTGGTGTCTTGCGGCGAATTGGTACGCGAAGTGCGCGGCTATACCGCTGAGGAATCAGAGGCACGCGAGGTCATTCGTCCGCATGTCAGCAATCTGCGCCGCAAACTAGAACGCGGTGGACAAGACCCTGATCTGATTGTGAACGTGCGCGGCGTTGGCTACCGCCTTTCCGAGCCAAGCGCCAACGGCGGCAGCGAACCCGTCCGCACTGCTGAGGACTAGCCCACCATGTCCGATTGGCTAGAGGAATTTTGGGGCGATCTGCTCAGCGAAGAACCAACCCGCATCGCGGCGGCATGGGCATTGTTGCAAGCTGCTGACGAACGCCAAGCAGTACGCGATCATCTGCATAAAATGGCAACCGAAGATGGCTGGGCAAGCGTGCAGCGGCAGGCTGCCCTCGCTGCCCTCGCCGCGATTGAACCAACCGACGATACCCTCGACTCGACGACTGAATGATACGCGCCGTGCCCGCCGAAGTGCTGCGCCTCTCGTCCCAGGACCCTGATCCACAGGCAATTGCCCGCGCCGCTGCCCTCATCCGTGCAGGGCAGTTGGTCGCCTTTCCCACCGAAACAGTCTATGGACTCGGCGCCAATGCCTTTGATTCGGCAGCAGTAGCGCGCATTTTTGCCGCTAAAGGCCGCCCTGCCAACGATCCCATCATCGTGCATAGCCTTGGCGGCATTCCCGAAGGTGTGGTGGATTGGGCGCAGCTCAGCGATCAGGCACAACAGGTGGCGCAGGCGCTTATGGCTGCCTTTATGCCCGGCGCTCTGACGCTTGTGCTGCCGCGTGGTGCGCGCATTCCGCCCAACGTGACGGCTGGGCTACCAAGCGTTGGCGTGCGGATGCCTGCTCATAAAGTGGCACAGGCACTGATCGCAGCAGCGGGCGTGCCGATTGCCGCACCAAGCGCCAACCGTTTCGCGCACACCAGCCCAACCACTGCTCAGCACGTCTATGCTGACCTTGCTGAACATATCGCCCTAATCCTTGACGGCGGCGCAACACAAGTTGGCGTTGAGTCCAGCATCCTTGACCTGTGCAGCAATCCGCCGCGCCTGTTGCGGCATGGCGGCGTGCCGCTAGAGGCGATCCGCGCCTGTTTGCGCGCCGCACGTTTGCCCGATTCTGTAGCAATCGTCAGCCGTTATGCTGAAGGCGATTCCGAGCCGCTGAGCGCGCCGGGCATGTTGCTAAAACACTATGCGCCGCGTGCCACGCTGACCCTTTATGAAGGCGCCGACGATGCTGCACTGCGGCAGGCACTTAAAGAGGCGGCGGCAGCGATCACAGCGCGGGATGCCAATGCGCGAGTCGGCGTGCTGCTTGCCGCTGAGGATGCGCCCTTTTTTGCCGCATTGCCGACGCTGTGCGTACAGGTGGTTGGTGCGCGGGATAATCTAGAGGCAGTGGCGCGCAATTTATTCGCGGCACTACGCGCCCTTGATGCACAGGGCGTCACGCACATCTTGGCACGTGGCTTCCCAACGCAGGGCATTGGTGCCGCTGTGCGCGATAGGCTGGTGCGTGCAGCGTCTGGGCGTGTCGTGCGCCTCTAGCTGCTCAGTTCAGCGGCGCAGTTCTTAGGGTAAAGCTGAAGGTGCTGCCTTGATTAGGCTGGCTCTCCACCTGAATGGATACACCTAAACGGTCTAGGATGAGTTTGACGATTGCTAAGCCGATGCCGGCACCTTCAAAGCGCCGCCGTGCGCCGGATTCACTCTGATAAAACTCTTTGAAGATACGCCCAATCTGGTCGGCTTCCATACCAATGCCGTGATCGCAAACAGCGATCTGTACGCCGTCGGTGGTTGGCTGTGCGATCACTTCCACCATCTGATCTTCCGCGCTGAATTTGAGGGCGTTATCAATAAGCTGTTGCAGCACTTGGGCAATGGCTTGTTTATCGCCTAGCACTGTGGGCAGTTCAGCGTGCTGCACCTTGACGCGGTGCATCTTATCGGTAGATGCCCAACGGCGGCTCAGTGCGCGTAGGGCTAGGCTCAGCGATTCCTCTAAACGGATCGGCTCAACGCGAATATCTAGCGAGCGCGCCAAATGGCGGAAATTCTCCAGCACATTCTCAAGGCGAGTCAGCGCTTGCTTAGCAAAATCAAGCATGACCCCTAGGTTATTGTCCTCAAAGGCAGTCCGCACTGCACCATCCAACATGGAGACAGAACTTTTCACTTGCAGTAGCGGTGTTCCCATCTCATGCACGGCGTTATGCACAATGCTATCCCGCAGCAGGCTATACTCGCGGGAAGTGGTGAGGGCGACTTTCAAGCGCAGATCATGTTCCACCAGCGATTGCCGCAGTTGTTGGTTTTCTTTCCGCAGCGTTTCGGCTTGGCGGCGCAAGCGCAGCAGGCTGCGTAAGCGCGGCAGGTTTTCAGATGGGCGCCACGGCAGGTCAAGTGTGTCATCAGCGCCAAGTGCTAGGGCAGCCTGCTCTGCCTCTGCTGTGCGTGGTGGGGTCAAGGCGATAATCAGCAGGGGCGATTCAGGCGCGCCTCTAAGCGCTGCACAGCCTTCCATACCGAATGTTTGGGCGATTTCCAGCTCGATGATCAGCACATCAGGTTTGTGGGTGTTGATCGTTTCAGAGAGTGCCGCAAGGGTGCTTGGTAGGGTACGCTGTATGCTGTAGGCATGTTGCCCAACCCAGATTTGATTCGCCTGCCGCCAACGCTCACGTGCAGCCACCAGCAAGATGCGCCCTTCAACCTCCAAGCCGCTGATGTTGGCTACCATACCTAGCAATCCCTAAAGTCTACTACTGTGGATATTAAGGGTTATTGTAGCGCGGATTTTTGTGGAATGGCGAGAATCACACATTAATCAAAGACAAAATATGAAAAAAACTAACCGAGCGGTTTGGGAATGCTGCGCTGTTCAGACCGCAGGAAATCGGATAGGGCGTGCAAAGTCACTGCCGCTCAGCTAGGTGCTGAGTGCCTCTTTAGGTAGCTCTGCGGTGTGCTTCAAGGGCAGCCGCACCGTGAATGTGCTGCCTTGCCCAAGCGTGCTTTCCACCTGCACTGAGCCATTCATAAGGTGGCACAGATTCCGCACAATTGCCAAGCCCAAGCCTGTACCGCCATAAGCGCGCCGCGTAGAGCTATCCAACTGGCGAAATTCTTCAAAAATATAGTCAAGGGCGTGCGCAGGAATCCCGATGCCGCTATCGCTCACACAAATGACTTGTTCCGCACCAGAGGCAAACCAACGCAACCTGATCGCACCCTTTTCCGTGAACTTGACCGCGTTTGAGAGCAGATTGCTCACAATTTGCGTCAGGCGCTCTTTATCGGCATAAATGATATCTGGCAGCCTGGAATCAAGTTCCATCGTCAGGCTTAGGTTTTTCTTCTGGGCAAGCAGCGCAATATCTGCCCGCCACAGTTGCAGCAGGTTGCTAGGCGAAACTGCCTGTTCAAACAACGTCATGCGCCCTGACTCAATCTTGGCAATATCCAGCACATTGTTGATGAGCGCCAATAGACGGTGACCGTTAGCATCAATGCGTTCGACCATGCTGCGCGTCTCATTGTCCAGTCTACCTGCCATGCCGTCCAGCAGTACGCCGCTGTAGCCAATCAGGGCATTGAGCGGTGTGCGAAGCTCATGCGACATCACGGCGAGGAACTCGGATTTTAGGCGGGTGTTTTCTTGGGCAATCCGATGCGCGGCGATAAGCTCTTTTGTGCGCGTTTCGATGTGTTCTGCCATACCGTTTAGCGTCTCTGCCAGCAAACCAATCTCATCAAAGCGGAAGCGGCTAAGGTCGGCGCGGTGATGCATATTGCCGCGCTGCAACTGGCTCGCATCCTCACGCAGGTTGCGAAGTGGCAGGCTAATGAAGCGTCTGACAAAGCGTGTGCCATCAATCACTAAGGCAATCCCAACGCTGAACAGGACGGTATATATGAAGATCAGCGGCACATAAGGCTGCAAGGCGCGCCAAGTTGGCACTTCCATCACTACCACCCACGGCAGGCTTTGCAGGCGCAACCCCGCTGAGACGACAAAATCGCCATTTAAGCCCCTTGCAATCAGGAAGGCGCCCAAATGCAGGATGTCCTCAAGGCTTCTGCCTGTCAGCGCTGTGATTGTTTTGCCCTGCCGCAGCACGCTCAGATCGCGGTAGGCAACTAACTCACCCCTTTCATTCAATAAATAAGCATAGCCCTGCTCTTGGACGCGCACGCCTGCCACAAGGTTTTGCAAAGCGCTTAAATCTAACTCGGCGATCAAATCGGCGTGGTGCCGCCCATCGGCATCCCGCACGGGTAAGGCAATATCCACAAACGGCACACCAAAGCGAGCAACATCCACTTCACCCACATAAAGCTGTGCGCTTTGGGTAGTGCTTGCCCAAGGGCGCTCCAGCAGGGGCTGAGTTTCAGGCATTCCCACGCGGCGCCGCTGGATGATAATCTCACCTTTTAGATCAGTCAGCGTCAGGCTGAAGATCGGCGGTGTGCGGCTAAGTGCATCACGCAACACACGCCCAGCGTTATCACTATGCACTATAGCGTCGGCAGTGGCGCGCAGATCGCCAAGCACCGTCCCAAGAAAAGCATCAAAGGTGCGTGCCGATTCGCCCAGTGTTAGGAGCAGCTGGCGTTGGCTGAAAAAGAGCGTAGAGGTCATGGTGCCTAACAGGGCAAACGACATCACTATGAGCGCCAGTGCGCTCAGCCAACTAAAACGGCGGTTAAGTTGGCGGGCGATAGATTGTTCGCCAGTGTGTGGTGAATGGCTTGTCTGCGCCCAGCTCGACATAACACCTGTCATCACTTTCTAACGCAAGTTCTCGTGAAACTGCCAAGCGCCATCCTCAATGCACCATCCGCCAATAGTGGTGAGCGTTGTATCGCCATTGGCATCGAACTGCCATCTGCCAAGCGCGCCTTCGTAGCTGCCGAGCTGCCGCATTGCATCCAGCACGCCTTGCCGCGTTTTAGGCTCTGAAAGCGTAATGGCGCGCAGCAGCACTTTGGTAGCTTCATAGCTGCTGAGCGCAAAGGGTGAAGGCGTCTCGCCATAGCGGGCACGGAAAGCTGCCACAAAGTCGGCGGCACTCTCAAGGTGCATGGGATCAGGCGCAATCTGTGTGGCATAGACTTCGCCAAGTGCCACTAGGTTGCTCAGTGTTATGTCAATCAGCCCATCGCCACCCAAGATCAGCGCGCTGAAGCCTTCAGCACGTAACATCTTGATGAGTGTGTATGCCACAGGAATTTTACCGCCCGTTGTGGACATATAAAGCAGATCGGGCGCAGCGGCAATGATGCGCGCCACTTGCTCGGCGTCGGCTTGTGTAAATTGCTCGCGCCCAACGACTTGAATATCAAGATCAATAGCGTTCACAGCGAAAATATCTGCCAAGCCGTTGGCGTAAAGGCTATCATCACTAAGGATAAAGACCGTCCGTGCGCCGAGTGCGGCTGCCCAACGCGCACCTACCGCGCCTTGCACATCGTCGGCTGGCACCAGGCGGAAAAATGTCCGTTCGCCGTTGGGATAGTAAATGCTCGGCTCGCCCGGCGCAAAGCCAACTTTGGTCAGCCCGGGCCACGTGGCAGTTGGCGAAAGATGCACCATGCCCGCTTGATTGGTGATCGGGAGCGAGGCTTTCACCTGATCGCTGGTGGCGCTCATGAAAGCAAGCACACTCGGATCAGAGGCGACGCTTTGGGCAGCCCGGGCATCAAGAATTGGTGAGTAAGGGGTCTCGGCATCGCCGCTGTTGAAGATGAGCAGGTCAAGGCTGTGCGCGCCAACCTTAGCCCCGCTTTCATCGAAGGCAAGCTGAATGGCGTTCATCATTTGCCGCCCAAGCGGTGCATCCAGCGCCATGCTGACTGCGATCTTAAGCGGCGCAGGCGTTGCAGCACAGGCACTCAGCACGCCTAACAAAAGACATACACAGAGAATCCACATTCGGCAACGCATCGCGCACTTCCCTACATACAACTGGTATAGGTATCTTAACCGAAGTAACGCGGAATGTAACAGTGTTAAGTTATGAATTTTTCAGGAATGTGCCTTGATCGGCGCAAGATGTGGTGGCATAGCAGGACGCAGAATTGGCGCGGCGACAGATTGCTAAGATGAACCTGTCGCCGCAACCCTAAAGATTAGGCGGCTTGCCCAATCCTTGCAAGAAGCAGTTTTACAAGCCGGCGTCGGCGCGCAGTGCGGCTGCCTTATCGGTACGTTCCCACGTCACACCCAGATCATCGCGCCCAAAATGACCGTAGGCTGCCACGCGCTGGAAGCCCGGCTTCCGCAGATCAAGGTCGCGGATGATGGCTGCCGGGCGCAGATCAAAGTGTTTGCGGATCAGATTTTCGATCACTTCATCCGAGACTTTGCCCGTGCCATAGGTCTCGACTGCCAACGAAAGCGGGCGCGCCACGCCGATGGCATACGAAACCTGCAACTCAAAGCGCTCTGCCAAGCCAGCGGCAACCACATTTTTCGCCACATAGCGCGCCATGTAGGCAGCCGAACGGTCTACCTTCGTGCCATCTTTGCCGCTGAAGGCACCGCCGCCGTGCCGCGCCACACCGCCGTAGGTATCCACGATGATCTTGCGCCCTGTCAAGCCGGCATCGCCCAAGGGTCCGCCAACCACAAAGCGCCCGGTTGGGTTGATGAAAATCTTGGTGTTGGCATCCAGCAAGCCATCTGGAATAGTCGGCTTGATGACGCACTCAATAACCGCTTCGCGGATTTGTTCTTGGGTCACCTCGGGCGCGTGCTGCGTGGAGATCAGGACAGTATCCACACGCTTAGGCTTGCCATGTGCATATTCAACGGTTACCTGGCTCTTGCCATCCGGACGCAACCATGGCAGCACACCGGTCTTGCGTGTCTCTGCTAGTTTGCGCGCCAAACGGTGTGAGAGTGAGATCGAAAGTGGCATCAATTCGGGCGTTTCATCACAGGCAAAGCCAATCATCATGCCCTGATCGCCCGCACCGATGCGGTCAATTTCATCATCGGAGAGGGTGCGGCTCTCAAGCGCTTTATCCACGCCCTGAGCAATATCGCCTGACTGCTCTTTGATGGAGACCATCACACCACAGGTGTCCGCGTCAAAGCCGAACTTGCCACGCGTATAGCCAATGCCGCGCACGACATCGCGCACGATAGTAGGAATATCCACATAGGCGTTGGTGGTGATCTCGCCAATGACAACGACCAAACCGGTCGTAGTGGCAGTTTCACACGCTACGCGGGACAGTGGGTCTTTTTCGAGGAGGGCGTCTAGGACGGCATCCGAGATTTGGTCACACATTTTATCGGGATGCCCTTCGGTGACCGACTCGGAGGTATAGAAGAATTGCGGAGCGCGCATAAAGGTTAGGTTGTTGGACACGGATTGATACTCCTTACAAGTTGAATGCAGCGGCACTCATCTGGGAGGTGGCAGGGATCAGGTAGGTGAAGGTCAGCGCGCAGGGCGGGTAAAAGGTGGGCGCTGCTCTCATCGTTCAGCCGAACACGCTGCCAGCGTTAGCACCTTCCCGATGCTTCGGGGGTTGCTGCGGCTTCATCGGGCTGTTTCCCTCTGCCGCTCTGGATAAGAGCCGTTTTTAGCTTGGCTATTGGGCGGCAATGATAACAGCGGCGCGGTGGAATGTCAAGACAGACCAACTGAAAGCGCTTGGCGCACCCAAAAAACGGGCAAGGAATATTTCCCCGCCCGTTTCTAGGAGTGTGTTTTTGCGCGCTGGTTAGGCTTGCTCTGGCATGAGGTGCTTGTTCAGTTCAGCTTCCAGCTTATCGCGGGTGCGGTACCCAACAATGTAATGCACCGCTTCACCACCTTTGAACAGCACCAACGTCGGAATGCCCTGAATATTATAGCTCTCCGTGATGGTTGGGTTGGAATCAATATCCAGCTTGGCAACACGCAAACGTCCCTCATAACGGGTTGCCACCTCATCCACAATCGGCGCAATCATCTTGCAAGGCTGGCACCAGTCTGCCCAAAAATCCACCAAAACAGGCGTCTCACTGCTCAGCACATCTGCCTGAAAACTGCTATCGGTCACCTCAAAAGTATGTGATCCCATGTTGTCTCCCTTATCCTCTGCATTTTACGCTACAATTGTACCATATCCACAAGGTGTAGTTGTGTACTGGAATGCGTTGCTATGGAACTAGACGCGGCGGACTTGCCCGAACTTACTGAACGCCAAGAAAAGATTTTAGCGCTGATCATCCGAGAATATACCAATAAGCCCGAGCCTGTTGGCAGCAAATTTCTGGCTGAAATGCACCTTGCCAACCTGAGCAGCGCCACTATTCGGAATGAGATGGCGCGCCTTGAAGAACTGGGACTGCTGGCTGCGCCGCACACTTCGGCAGGGCGCGTGCCAACCGAGATCGGTTACCGCTATTTTGTGCGCCGCCTGCTCTCAGATGAACTGCCACTTGATGAAAAACACGCCATTGATTCCGCTTTTGCGCCTGCCGCCCATGATCTGGAGAGTGGGCTGCGCTTGGCGGCAGTCGTCCTAGCGCGGAATGTGCATGGCGCTGCTTTGGTGTCGCCGCCGCGTGCAGTGAATAACCAATACAAGCATTTGGCGCTGCTTGCCACGCAAGGGCGCGCTGTCATGATGGTCTTGGTGCTGCATGGCGGCGAGGTGCGCCAACAAATGCTGACCCTCGCAGACGTGCCAAGCCAAGAGCAACTAAGCGCGATCACCGATCAGCTTAACGCGCTGTGCGACGGCTTGAACTCTGAGCAAATGCGCGCTCGGGCCAAACAGGTAGACGGCGAGCTTGCCCGTGAGATCATTGAGGTGATTGCTGATGTGATGGAGGAGGCAGATCACGCGCCGATGCGCTTTACCTACCGCGAAGGCTTAAGTGATGTGTTGACGCTCTTTAGCGAGAGCGCAGGCGCGCAACAGGCAATCCGTGCGGTAGAAGAACAGCACGTCCTGCACGACATCATCGCCGAACTGCCCGATCAGGCAATTGGTCAGGTGCGCGTCATCATCGGCGGCGATGGGCGCTGGCAAGATATTCAGCACTTGGGTATGGTCATCAGCCGCTATGGTGTGCCTGATCAAGCGACGGGCGCGCTGATGGTCTTAGGTCCAACGCGGATGCGCTATGGGCGCGCCATTGCCACTGTGCGCTACATGGCGGGCTTGGTCAGCGGCATGATGCTGACCATTTACGGCGAACCGCCCGAACGCCGCGAGAACGGCTGACAAAAACGGCGCGGATTATAACAATCCGCGCCGTGTGTTTAGGCAAGGTGCGTCTTATTCGACGACTTCGCCTTCGACCACATCCTCTTTGCCCTTGCCGTGCGGCTCTTCGGTGGGTATTCCGCTGCCAGCCACATTGGGCTGACCGTACATGCTGGCGCCAATTTGCTGCACGCTGCGCTGTAATTCTTCAACCGCGCTGCGAACCTGCCCTTGATCGCCTGTCTCACGCGCTTTCTTGACTGCCTCGATCTGCTTTTCGATGCTTGCCTTCAGCGCACTGTCAATCTTATCGCCGTACTCACGGAGAGCGCTCTCGGCGCCATAGACAGCAGTATCCGCCAGATTGTTCAGCTCGATCTCTTGCTTGCGGCGCTCATCGGCTGCCTTGTTGCGCTCAGCGTCTTTCACCATGCGCTCGATCTCAGCCTCTGTCAAGCCGCTGGAGGCAGTGATGGTAATGTGCTGTGAGCGCCCGGTTGCCTTGTCGGCTGCCGAAACGTTCAAAATGCCGTTGGCGTCAATGTCAAAGGTCACCTCGATCTGTGGCACGCCACGCGGTGCCGGCGGAATGCCATCCAAGATGAAGCGTCCGAGCGTCTTGTTATCGTTCGCCATCGGGCGCTCACCCTGCACGATGTGAATCTCGACCTGCGTCTGGTTATCGGATGCCGTCGAGAACACTTGCGACTTCCGCACAGGGATGGTCGTGTTGCGCTCAATCAGCGCAGTTGCTACGCCACCAAGCGTTTCAATGCTGAGCGTGAGCGGTGTCACGTCCAGCAGCAGCACGTCTTTCACCTCACCGCTGAGGACGCCCGCCTGAATGGCCGCACCAACCGCCACAACTTCATCCGGGTTCACGCTCTTGTTCGGCTCTTTGTTAAAGAGCTTCTTAACTGCCTCTTGGACGGCGGGCATACGAGTCATACCGCCAACCAGCACCACTTCATCAACGTCGCTTGGCTTAATGCCGGCATCCTCAAGGGCGCGGCGCACAGGCGACATAGAGCGCTCGACCAGATCGGCGGTTAGCTGCTCCAGCTTGGCACGCGAAAGCGGCATGATCAGGTGCTTGGGACCGCTGGCGTCCGCCGTGATGAAGGGCAGGTTGATCTCTGCCTGCATAGTCTGCGAAAGCTCTTTCTTCGCGCCTTCAGCCGCTTCCTTCAAGCGCTGCAACGCTTGTCGATCACCCCGCAGATCAATGCCCTGCTCCTTCTTAAATTCGTCGGCAATCCAGTTAATGATGCGGTTGTCAAAGTCATCGCCGCCCAAGTAGGTATCGCCGTTGGTTGCTTTCACCTCAAAAACGCCATCACCCACGTCTAGGATTGAAATATCGAAGGTGCCGCCGCCAAGGTCATAGACGGCAATCGTCTCGTCGCCTTTCTTATCCAAACCATAGGCAAGCGCCGAAGCAGTCGGCTCGTTGATGATACGCAACACCTCCAAGCCCGCGATCTTGCCTGCGTCTTTTGTGGCGTTGCGCTGGCTGTCGTTGAAGTAGGCAGGCACGGTGATTACCGCTTGCGTCACATCGGCACCCAGAAAGGCCTCAGCGTCTGCCTTCAACTTACCAAGGATCATGGCGCTGACTTCAGGCGGGCTAAATTCCTTGCCGCCCATGATCACGCGCACGTCGCCGTTGGGCGCTTCAGTCACCTTATAAGGGACAACTTTCATAGCACGTTGCACTTCAGGATCGTTGAACTTGCGCCCCATGAAGCGCTTGATCGAGAAAATAGTGTTTTCTGGGTTGATCACTGCCTGACGGCGCGCCGCCTGACCGACCAACCGTTCGCCCGTCTTAGGGTTAATGGCAACAACAGAAGGCAACAGGCGGCTGCCTTCGCTGGTTGGGATCACGGTTGGCTGTCCGCCTTCCATGACCGCCATCACCGAGTTTGTCGTGCCGAGATCAATACCGATTACTTTAGCCATTGTGTGTGTCTCCCTCACCTGTGTGATGTATGATTTTCGCTTTCATGGGTGAGGCGCACCTCACCTAAAGTTGTTGGTCTCTGTTTACTCTGCCACGCGCACCAATGCCGGTCGGATAACGCGTTCGCCGTGTAGGTAACCTTTTTGCAGCACCGTGCTGACATGCCCACTGGCGATCTCGGTGTTCGGCTCGTGCCCAATTGCCTCATGCCGCGTGGGATCAAATACCTGCCCTTTCGGATCGACCTGTGTTAAGCCGGCGCCTTCCAACAGGCTGATTAGCTTACGGTGAATGAGTGTGAAGCCCTTCAGCGTTTCATCCTCAGCCTTTTCAGTGGGCAGTGCCGCGATGGCACGCTCAAAATCATCAATGACGGGCAATAAGCGCCGCAGCGTTTCAACCGCCGCATTCTGATAAATTTCTTCACGCTCTTTTTCGGCGCGCTTGCGATAATTATCGAATTCAGCCAGCGCACGCTTCCAGCCGCTGAGATGTTCATCTGCCTTGCGGCGTGCTTCTTCAAGCTGTACTTCAAGGGATAGGCTCTCAGCAGCATCCGCTTCTGCTTGTGCCTCAGCCGTTAGCGGCGTCTCGGCTGGGTTAGGATCAGTCACATCGCTCATGGGCAGCGGTCTCTCCATAGAAAAATAGGTGCAGGCGCACAGTCATGAATGGCGCGCCATGAGTTTCCACGCTTAGAACAATAGCGTACTTATAATAGAATCACGTAAATATCTGCATAGATTTTCGTAGAAAGTGAGAATGGGCTCTTATGGGACGCTTGCTGGTGGTGTGTGCGGCACTGACCGCCCTCTTGATTGGCAGTTTCACAGCGGCGCGTGCCTTAGGCAACCACCTGCCGCCGCACATACACGCTTGGTTCAAGCGCGCTGATGGGATGCCTTGCGCGCAAGCGTGCTTGTTCGGCATAGCGCCTGATGGCTCGCTCAGTTTTGAGGCAGCACGGGAAATGCTTGCCGCCCACCCGATCACGCAGGGTATGGTAGCACGCGACCGTGGCACCCAACACTATTGGCGCAGCCCAGCTATTGAGATTCTGATTGGGCGCGCCGCTGAGTCCGACTTGCTGGCGTGGATTAATGTGCGCATAGACAGCCGCATACTCCTCATGAGGGATGTGATGGCTGCCTATGGCATTCCTGATTATGTGGTGGCGATCCCAAATAGCATCATCACCGATCTGCTCTATCTGCCGTCCAATTTGCAGGTTTCCACCCTGCGGAATGCCTTGCCTGAAAACCAACCGCTGCGCCTGACGCACACCGTCTATAACCTCTATTTACAAGATCAGGCGCAGTTTGGCGCGTTGCTGATTAATTTAGGTGGCAACTTGAAGACATGGCGCGGCTTGGTGGATGTAACGCGCTACTACAACCGTCCTAGCCGTGTGGCAGTGCCGTGAGCCGTATGAACCACTTGGCAAACTGCACAGCCCACTACACCCCAAATGCCTTGTGTTGCAAGACGCTCGGTGTTAGTATCATTGGTGCGGCTGAATGCCCATTCGCAGCATTCAGCTTTCCGCGTTACGGAACAAAACTTGCAACAGAGGTTTTTTTGCACTAGAATGCCGCGATACTTTATACTGAACCCATATTAAAAAGGATTTCGGATGCGCGTCGGTGTAGCAATTCGCCACGCTTGCTAAACATCCCACACGGTTGGATACAATCTATGCCTATGCCCATGCTTATAACCCAAAACAGACTTCCTCAGATGAGTAAGGAGACACAACTTTGACCGTCTTAATGGAGGTCAAAGACCTCAAAACCTATTTCCACACGCAAGAAGGCACCGTCTATGCCGTGAATGGCATATCCTATACACTGGACGAAGGCGAGACGCTCGGCATCGTCGGTGAAAGCGGTAGCGGTAAGAGCGTGCAGTCACTCTCCATTCTGGGGCTGATTCCTAGCCCACCCGGCAAAGTTGAGTCAGGTTCAGTCATGTTCCGCGGGCGCGATTTATTGAAGCTCTCCCGCGAGGAGATGCGCGCTGTGCGCGGCGCTGAGATCGCCATGATCTTCCAAGACCCGATGACCTCCCTCAACCCGGTGCTGACCGTTGGGCGGCAGATTACCGAAGCACTGCAACTGCACATGGGCATGGATAAGCAAACTGCCCGCCGCCGTGCCATCGAGCTACTTCAGATGGTCGGCATTCCGTTGGCAGAACGGCGCATTGACGACTATCCGCACCAGTTTTCGGGCGGTATGCGCCAGCGCGCCATGATTGCAATGGCGCTTTCCTGCAACCCACAATTGTTGATCGCCGACGAACCAACCACCGCCTTGGATGTGACTATTCAGGCGCAGATTATCGATCTGGTGCGCCGCCTGCGTGATGAGCTGGGCATGGCGATGATCTGGATTACGCATGATTTGGGCGTGATTGCAGGATTGGCGGATACCATTCAGGTGATGTACGCGGGCTTTATTGTGGAGCGCGGTCCCGTCTCAAAGATCTTCCGCGATACGCGCCATCCCTACACGCTTGGCTTGCGGAACTCGCTGCCGCGTGTTGATCAACGTGGCGAACGCCTCATCCCAATTGATGGCGCACCGCCGGACATGCGTAAAAAGCCCGTCGGCTGCCCATTCGCGCCACGCTGTCTTTATAAGATCGAGAAATGTGAACAAGAAAATCCGCCACTGGTGCCTGTTGAAACGGGTGATAAAGATCATTTGGTGGCGTGCTGGGTAGACGTGCGTAAGGGAGTTCCCGCCAATGACTGAGCTAATTACACAGACACCAACCCTCACTAAAGGCGCCAACGGGCGCGAAATTCTGCTGAGTGTGAAAGGGCTGAAGAAGCACTTCCCGATCACGGCCGGCTTCATCCTTCAGCGTGAGGTAGGCGCTATCAAGGCTGTGGATGGCGTTAGCTTCGATGTCTATAAGGGCGAAACGCTCGGCTTGGTGGGCGAGTCCGGCTGCGGCAAATCCACCACTGGGCGCACTGTACTGCAACTCTACCGCCCCACCGCCGGCAGCGTCATTTTTGAAGATCAAGACCTTGTGAAGCTGAAAGGCGAAGCGCTGCGCCGTATGCGCCGCCGCATGCAGATGATCTTCCAAGACCCCTACGCCTCGCTCAACCCGCGCATGTCGGTTGGGCGCATTATTGCCGAGCCGCTCTTCGTGCATGGCATCGGCACGCCCGCGGAGCGTGCTGATCGTGTGCAATACCTGATGGAGAAGGTCGGCTTAAATCCGTACTTTGTCAATCGCTATCCGCACGAATTTAGCGGTGGGCAGCGGCAGCGCATTGGCATTGCGCGCGCTTTGGCGCTCAATCCAAGCCTGATCGTGGCGGACGAGCCGATCTCGGCATTGGATGTTTCCATTCAGGCGCAGGTGGTCAACTTGCTACAAGACCTGCAACGCGAACTCGGCTTAACTTACCTGTTCATCGCGCATGACCTGAGCATGGTGCGCCACATCTGCGACCGTGTGGCAGTCATGTATCTGGGCAAGATTGTAGAGTTGGCGCCCTCAGATGAACTCTATAACAATCCGCTGCATCCCTATACACAAGCGCTGCTCTCGGCAGTGCCAGTGCCAGACCCTGCCTCCGAACTGAAGCGGCAGCGGATCATCCTCAAGGGCGATGTGCCAAGCCCTGCTAATCCGCCTGTTGGCTGCAACTTTAACACGCGCTGCCCTGTGGCAGTCGAAAGTTGCTTCCGCGATGAGCCTGAACTGAAAGAAGTTTTGCCGGGTCACTTTGTGGCGTGCAACTTGGTTAGCTAATTGGGCTTACTTTGGGCGGTGAACGTTCACCGCCCACATACCAGATGCGGAAAATGAGCTTTAGGTAGTCTAGCAATGGCAGTCGCTTCTAAACCCCTTTCACTTGGCAAACAACATGATGAAACCAAAACGCGCACGCCCCTGAGTGACGCATGGAATCAGTTCCGCCGCAATCGGCTGGCATTGGTGGGGATGGGTTTCATCATCTTCCTGATTGTTATCGCGGTGGGCGCTGATGTGCTGCAAAGCATCGGCTTTTTGGATAACCCACTCTATCAGCATGAAGCACCCGGTATGACCTTTGCGCCGCCGATGACCTGCACGCAAGACCCACGCCGCATGGATCCGCAGTGGTGCTTTGTGTTTGGCACGGATGACTTGCGCCGCGATATGATGAGCCGTGCCGTATATGGCGCGCGCGTTTCGCTCTCGGTTGGCTTCGTCGGCGCGACGATTGCGATGCTGATCGGCACTAGCTACGGCATGATCGCCGGCTATTACGGCGGGCGCTTGGATAACCTGATGATGCGCTTCATCGATTTTCTATACGCCATTCCCGATCTTGCATTGTTCATCCTGCTGCAAATCTTTTTTAAGGCAGTTGCCGCCGAACGGGAGCGCGTCGGACCCTTTGGGCAGGCTCTGGTAGATATTGACCGCAGCATGGGTGGTTTGTTCTTCCTGTTTATTGTGTTAGGCTTGCTAAGCTGGATCGGCATTGCGCGCCTTGCACGCGGTCAGACGCTCTCTTACAAACAGAAAGAGTTTGTGGAAGCCGCACGCGCTATTGGCGCACGGGATCGGCGGATCATCTTCACGCACCTGCTGCCGAATGTGTTCGGTCCGTTGGTGGTGGTTGGCGTGCAGTCGGTGGCAGGCTTCATCGGTGTGGAGACCGCGCTCAGCTATCTGGGCATTGGCGTGAACGCGCCGACACCAAGCTGGGGCAGCATGATCGCCACCGCCCAAAACAATACTTTCGGCGCTTATCCGCATTTGGTACTGGTACCGGCGGTCATGCTCACTTTAACCGTCCTTTCGTTCTATTTCCTTGCCGATGGGCTGCGCGATGCCCTTGACCCAAGCCTGCGCGGTAGCTAACCCATGAATTTACGCACGCTTCACCGAACCCGCGCTTTGCTCGCCAGCAGCGCGGCAGTCTTAATGTTGGTGTTGGCGTCACTCGCCTGCACCGCTAACGATACGCTCTTTATCACCCTAACCGAAACGCCACTGCCAACCGTTACGCCCACGCCGCTGCCGCTGACAACTAAATTCAAAGTAGGTGATAGTGGCGTGGTGGTTGGGCTTTCTGAATTCGCAGCCGTCTCGCTGCCGGCGAATGCAGGTCCGCTCGTGCCGGGCATCGGCGGCGGCACTTGTTTTCCTAACACACGGGTCACTGTCATCGAAGTCTCACGGAACATTAACGATCCCAACGACGAGACGATCTACTATCTTGTGCAATGCAGCGGCAGAGGATGGATCGCCGAATATCAGTTCTCGCGCTTCACACGTGGCGATAGCGCCCTGATCAAAACGGCTGATGGCAGCGGCGCAACGCTCTACCGCCAACCAGACGCCACAACGCCGCCGCTGGACGAGGCTTGCCCTGACGGTGAGCAAGTGAATGTGACGGGCTTAACCGCCAACCCGTCCAACCCACGCGATACAAACATCTATGTGCAAGTACGCTGTGGCGCACTTTCGGGTTGGTTACTTGAAGACATGTTAGCGCCACTAGGCTGAGAGGTGAGCGATCATGACGAAATTTATTATCAGGCGCATTCTGGTGGCAATTCCAGTGATGTTCGCCATCATTTTCTTCACCTTCTTGCTAATGCGTGCTGTGCCGGGTGGTCCGTTTGATTTCAGCGGCTCGAAAAGCACGCCCGAATCCATTCGGCGCGCTCTAGAACAACGCTATGGCTTGGATCAGCCGTTCTTGCTCAACCTGCCCTTCGACACTATCGCACCGGATAACGACATTCCGCGCCGTGCCGTCTACGAACCACTGCCAGATTGCGATGAACTACGCAGGGGTGTGCCGCTAGAGCAAGCGCGCCCTGCCAGTAATGTGGTGGATGTTTATGAAGGCTGGCAACTGCTGCGGATGGTGACCGAGCGCCGTGAGACGCGCATTGATCTGGAGGGGCGGCAAGTGCGCTGCTTGCAATCTTCGCAAGTGCTGTATTCCGATCTGTTCCTCAGCCAGTTCTTCGGCTATTTGAACAATCTGCTGCGCTTGGATTTCGGCTTATCGGTTGGGCGCACCACGCTTGGGCAGCCTATCAACGCGCTGATTGCAGATCGGCTGCCAGTTTCAATCCGTCTAGGGCTGTTGGCAGTTTTCATCGGCTTTGCAGTGGGCGTTCCGCTGGGCGTGCTGGCGGCGCTTTACCGCAATTCGCCCATTGATTACACCGTAACATTTTTTGCTGGCACGATTGCTGCCATTCCGACGTTGGTGATGGGGCCGGTGCTGATCATCTTATTAGTGGTGCAGTGGAAAGTGCTGCCACCGGTTGATCCGCGTGTGTGGAAGCAGCTCGATATTTTCGATTGGCGCTTCATCAGCGTGGCAATTTTGCCAATCGGTGTGTTGGGCATTGGCATTTCAACAGGCTTGGCACGCCTAACACGCGCCAGTGTGCTGCAAGTGCTGCGCGACGACTACATCCGCACGGCACGCGCTAAAGGCTTGCGCGAGCGCGTGGTGATCTACGTCCATGCCTTGAAGAACGCCCTGATCCCAGTGGCAACCATCGTCGGTCCGCTGTTGGCAGGCGTGCTGACAGGCTCGCTGATTATTGAGCGCCTCTTTGCCATTCCCGGCTTGGGCGATGTGTTTGTGACGAGCATCGCAGCACGTGACTATACAATGCTGCTTGGCGTCACGATCTTGTATTCAGTCTTTCTGATACTTGGCAACATTTTGGTGGATGTGATGTATACGTGGCTCGATCCGCGCATCCGCTTTGATTAGCCACTGAAAAACCACAAACAAAGAAATGCCGAGCATCACTCGGCATTTTTGTTTACTTAAGGCTGTGGTTTATTGCAGGTTCCAGGCGAAGACGTTGCTATAACGGCACTCGGTGTTGCTGCGGTTGCCTTCTTCGTTAAAGAGCATGGTGGCAAAGCGCCCGCGCACCGAACGCGCTGTGGTCTCACGGGTGATCTCGATGCCGTTCAGGAACAGTGTCAGTTCATCACCAACTGCCACAATGGTAATGAGGTGCAGTTGGGTGCGATCCAACTCGTAATCGGTGGCGTCAATGCCTTCCAGATCGTCAATCACCTCGTTAAACTCGACGATGGCATCGCCACGGTCATTTTGGATCAGGATAATGCGGCGATCTTTGGTCAGCATTACATAGCTGAAATCGTTGTCGTTCACAATGCGGAACGCCATGCCACAGCCATTGGTATCACTAGGCAGTTCTTGTCCGCGCATTTCAAAGTGCAGCACATAATCACGCAGTGCGGTGCCGCGCCCAATCGGGAAATACCAAAAGCCCTGATTGCGCACGTTGATCACAGTGCGCGGCAGGGTTAGCTCTTGCTTACCACCGCCGGGAATCAGGTTTTCGGCACGCAGCTGGCGAATTAAATCCAGCGCACGCATACCAGCTGAAACATCCAGCTTAATGCGCTCTGTGTTACCTTGCGCCTGAACATCTGTTGCGCTGATGCTAAACGCTGCAAGAACGAACATGGCAATCAACGCTATATGGAGTGCTTTACGCAACATACAAAACTCCCTCTCAAGTGAATCACTTGTATCTGCAATGATTGTAGAAAAAGTAGGGATTTGTGCAAGCAAAATACGTTTTCAATTACAAAAAACTTGTAAAAATTTTGTCTAGCTCAATGGATAGCCAAGCCGCTGCAAGGCACGCGCTGCCCGCTGGCGCAAGTTGGCGTCGTCAGCGCGGTAGGTGAAGAAGTAGCTTTCTGCGGCGCTCAGGGCGTCGCCCTGATGTTCCAGCAGCACGCCGAAATAATAGCGCGCTCGTGCATTCTGACTATCCAGCGCTAGGGCGCGTTGCAGTTCGGCACGTGCCAATGCCACTTGCCCATTATAGAGCAGCCCATAGCCATAATTCGCCGCGATCTCGGCATCTTCGGGCAGCAGTGCCAGCGCATCGCGCAGGGCGTTCATGCCTTCGCCGTTCAAAGCGTAGTTCTCATCAGCATAGAAGGCAGTCAGTGTGCGGCGCAGGGCAGCGCTTTCAGGTGCCAGGCGCACAGCATTCTTAAGCCAGCGAGCAGCTTCTTCAAGGTTGCCAGCAGCGCGATAGGTATTCCCGATCTCGGCTGCCAGCCCTGCATTTTGCGAATCGAGCGCGTGGGCAAGCCGCAGTGCTTCCAAAGCCTGAGCAAGGTCGCCGCGCAAGCGCCAATACAGCCCTGCCGCATACTGTACCAACGGATCATCAGGCGCAGCCTGCACTGCCTGTGCCAAAATCGGGAAGCCATCCCGCCCATTGTAAGTTTGTGCCAAGCCCAAGAAGGCAAGTGCCGCCGCTGACTCGGCTCCCTGGACATTTGCTAAGAGTAAAGCGCGCTCAGCATAGCGCCACTGGCGCGCCTCGACGAGCGCCAAGCCACACCGAAAAGCAAAGGTAGTCGGCGGCTCATCGGCGTAGGCGGCAATCAGGGCGCGCAGCGCTGGTGCCGCTGCAAAGCGTGCATTGTCAGGCAGGTCTGCCAGCCAAGCGGCAGCCGCCTGCGGCTGGTCGGCAAGGCTGAGCAGCGCACGTTGATAGCGCAGATCGGGATCATCAGGTGCTAGAGCGGCAGCCCGCACAAGGTAAGCATCGGCAGCCTGCCAATCGCGCCGCGCTAGGGCGGAATCAGCAAGGGCGCGCAGCAGCGGTAGATCGTTCGGATTACCGCTAAGGGCAGCCAAACGGTGTGCATCGGCAGCCTGTGTGTTGCCTTGTATACTGTGATAGTCTGCCCAAAGGCGGTGCAGCAGGCTAGAGTAGCCGTTGAGGACGGTTAGGTGCCTGAGGTATGCCACGCCTATGTCATAGCGGCGCGCCGCCATGCTGAGTGCGTAGAGCTGGCGCAGCACATAGCGGTCGTTAGGTAAGTAGGCAAGCGCTGACTGGTAAGCATTAAAAGCGATGCCTAAATCACCGCGTTGAGCTGCTGCCGCGCCGCGCTGAAGCGCTTCGGTCAGTG
The DNA here is from genome assembly GCA_034432555.1 of Anaerolineae bacterium. Classification (GTDB taxonomy): domain Bacteria; phylum Chloroflexota; class Anaerolineae; order Aggregatilineales; family UBA2796; genus CP2-2F. The sequence goes on along the minus strand of DAOUBW010000009.1, from coordinate 31,588 downwards.
CCTCTGGCTGTGGCGCACGCACCAACAAGGCGCACAGGGCAATCAGGGCTAGGCGTGGCAGCAAACGGATCACGAACATGCTATAATCTCTCGCCATACAGATAAATCAGAGTATACCGCGCAGCATGAAGTAAGGCGGCAACCACAGCCCATGATCACCGAAACGCGCACTGTTTTTTGGGAAGACGGTCAGGTTTGCCTGATTGACCAACGCAAACTGCCCGATACCTTCGAGATTGCCCGTTACGACACCTACACACAAGTTGCAGAGGCTATCCGTGTGATGGTAGTGCGCGGCGCACCTGCCATTGGCGCAGCGGCAGCCTTTGGCATGGCGCAAGCAGCGCTGCACAGCACCGCGCAAGACCTAGCGGGACTGCACGCCGATCTGTTGGCAGCGGCGGCGGTGCTGCGTGTGGCGCGCCCAACAGCTGTCAACCTCTCCTGGGCGGTTGATCAAATGCTTAAGTATGCTCAAGAATCGGCGCACAGCGATTTAGCGCTGCTGCGGCAAGGGCTTTTGGCGCACGCTCAAAAAATCGCTGATGATGATGTGGTCATCAATAAGCGCATCGGTGATCACGGTGCGGCGTTGGTGCCAGATGTGGCAACCGTGATTCACCACTGCAACACGGGCAGCTTGGCAACCGTGCTGTGGGGAACGGCGCTCGGCGTGATCCGTTCGGCGCACATGCAGGGCAAGCGCCTGCATGTGTTGGTGGATGAAACACGCCCACGCTTGCAGGGCGCCAAGCTGACCAGTTGGGAACTGCTCCAGCTCGGTATTACACATACCATTATTGCGGATGGCGCTTCAGGGCATTTTATGCGCCGCCGCAAAGTGGATATGTGCCTTGTGGGTGCGGATCGCATTGCGGCGAATGGCGATGCGGCAAATAAAATCGGCACCTATAACTTGGCGATTGTGGCACGTGAGCATGGCGTGCCGTTCTATGTGGCGGCACCTTGGTCTACTGTAGATATGCGCTTGGCACACGGCGATTTGATCGAGATTGAAGAACGCAGCAGCGACGAGGTAACACACATCAACGGCATAAGCATCGCGCCGCAGGGCGCACGGGCTGCCAACCCGGCCTTTGACGTCACACCGCACCATTATATCAGCGGCATCATCACCGAATATGGTGTGGTGCGCCCGCCCTACACAGTGAGCCTAGCGCAGTTGGCAGCGCGCCTTAACGAAGGGAAGGTTTGAGGCACAGTAAGCCTATGTATAGATACAAAGGCGGATCGCCAATTCTAGTAGCGCTCTTGGCGGCGCTGCTGGTTTTTGGTGGTTATTTTTTGTGGCGTGGCGCGCTCACGTTCCTTAGCACTGCTGGCAACATCACGGCACCTGCCACTGCCACCGCCGCCGCAACCGTTACGCTGCGCCCAACGCGCACCTTTGAAGTGCCACCGATGAACCTTGTCTTCGGCACACAGCCGACAGCGCGCCCTTGTCTGGAGTTCTATGTAACGGTGGTGCGTGCGCGTGTGCGCGAATGCCCTTCCGAGCGCTGCGCGACGCTTGAAATGCCTTATCAGGGCAACCGCATTTGCGTGTATGGCAGAGCAGAAGAAGACTCGGAATGGTATGAGGTGAACATCTACCCGAACGATCCGATTCCGCGCCGTGCCTATATGCATCAAAGTGTGATCGCCGCTGTCAACCCGACGCCGCGTCCATCTGCGACGCCGCGCCCTTCGATCACCTTCACGCCATCCCACACGCCAACGCCGCTGCCAAGCGTCACGCCGCGCCCTGCCACACCAACGCTGCCGCCCATGCAAGGCGTATAAAGTAAGACTGTTATACTATGCTCAGAAGCGGAGCGCCTCTATGCTGATTTACGATTACCACGTCCACACGGATAACAGCCTTGATTGCAGCACACCGATGATCGTCATGTGCGAAAAAGCAATTGGGCAAGGGCTTCAGGAAATTGCCTTCACCGATCATTTTAACAACCACCTGCTCGATATTGACCTTGGCTTTTATGATCCCAAACGCTATTTCGAGGACGTTGAGTTTTGCCGCCAGCGCTTTCCACAGCTTAAAATCCTGACCGCCATTGAGATTGGCGAACCGCACCGTTGGCAGGCGCGCATTCAGCGCATCTTAGCCGCCTATACGTACGATGTGGTGCTGGGTAGCCTGCACTGGGTGGGCAATGAAAACGTCTTTAACGAGAACTACTTTCGGGCGCGCTCACCAGAGCGAGCGTACCGTGATTATTTTGCCGAATTGGTGCGGATGATCGAACACGGCGGCTTTGATATTCTTGCCCATGTGGACTTACCTAAACGGCTTGGGCATCACTACTATGGTGTTTTTGATAGCACAGCTTTTGAGGCAGAATTCTGCGCGGTGTGGCAAGCCTGTCTTGAGCAAGGCATTACGCCAGAGATCAACACAAAAGGCTTGCGTGTGCCATCCGCGCAGTTGCACCCGACCTTAGAGGCACTGCGCTGGTATGTGGCGCTTGGCGGTGATAGCCTCACCTTTGGCAGCGACGCGCATCATCCTGAAAGCATCGCACAGGATTTTGAGGCTGCCTATGCTTGCGCAGCCGCCGCAGGTATTCAGTATGTATGCCGTTACGAAGGGCGGCAGATCATCCAACGCCTGCCACTTGCCGATGCTGCGGTATAAGCATTGCGCCTTGATTAGAAATAATCTCGCCGCCTACAGTAGGCTAATGACATTTTGGCGTCCGTATAGCGAGGCGCGGAAAAGTGTTGATGCTCCCGGAGGGATTCGAACCCCCGACGCCAAGTTCCGAAGACTTGCGCTCTATCCCCTGAGCTACGGGAGCAGATGCGCCGAATCTTAGCCGCCTCTCGGCGAAAAATCAAGCCATCTGTTAGCAAACCGATATGCTTGCGCGCCAATTCACAATCGCCAAATGCGCCACCTGTAAGGTATACTAAGCTGTGTTGTGCTGTCAAAGCGTAGCCGAAGGATGGAGGCATAAGCGTTGAGCCGCAGCTACCAATCATGGGGAAACTATCCCAAAGCCAAACATCAGCGTGTGATCCCGATTCACTGGCGCAACGCCCTGCCCGACCTACAAGCACTTGAAGGTAGCCTGCTGCCCTATGGCTATGGGCGCAGCTATGGTGATAGCTGCCTGAACGAAAACGGCACCCTGCTCGATATTACGCCGCTGAACCGCTACATCGCCTTTGACGCCGAAAATGGCGTCATCCGCTGCGAAGGTGGCGTGCTGTTCGCCGATTTGCTCAACTACATCGTGCCGCGTGGCTGGTTTTTGCCCACCACGCCCGGCACAAAGTTCGTCTCGGTCGGCGGCGCCATCGCCAACGATGTGCATGGCAAAAATCATCATGTGGCAGGCACCTTTGGCAGGCACGTCACCCGCTTTGAACTGCTGCGCTCTGATGGCACACGCCTGATTTGCTCGCCCACCGAAAATGCCGATCTGTTCAGTGCAACCATTGGCGGGCTAGGCTTAACGGGCATTATCCTATGGGCAGAGTTCAAGCTGCGGCGCATTCAGGGTCCGTACATCGCACAAGAAAAAATCCGTTTCGGCGGCATTGACGAATTCTTCGCCATCAGCGAGGCATCCGACAAGGACTACGAGTACACCGTTGCGTGGGTAGATTGCGTCAGCGGCGGCGATAAACTGGGACGCGGCATCTTCATTCGCGGCAATAACGCTTGGCACGCCCGAATGCCCAACAAAAGCGCCACGCCTAAAACGCTGCTCACTGCGCCTTTTGATTTGCCATCCTTTGCCCTGAACCTGCACACCGTGCGCGCCTTTAACGAGGTCTACTACCATGCGCTGCTCACCAAAGTGCAGCGTAAGATCGTGCCGTATGATCCGTTTTTCTACCCGTTGGATATGATCAACGAGTGGAATAAGTTCTATGGGAACGCGGGCTTTTTGCAGTACCAATTCGTGGTGCCATACGCCAGTGATCGCGGCGCGATCAAAGAGATTTTGCGCCAGATCAGCACATCGGGCGTGGTGTCTTTCCTTGCCGTGCTGAAGGTTTTTGGCGATGTTAAATCGCCGGGCATGTTGTCCTTCCCACGTCCGGGTGTGACGTTGGCGCTCGATTTTCCCTACCGCGGCGCGCCCACGCTGCGCCTGCTGGATCGGCTGGATCAGATCGTGCGCGAGTGCGGCGGTGCGATCTACCCAGCAAAAGATGCACGCATGTCGCCACAGATGTTTGAGGCGTCTTTCCCGAATTGGCGCGCATTCAGCCCGTATGTTGACCCTAAGTTTTCATCCAGTTTCTGGCGGCGTGTGATGCAGCAGCCTGCCAGCGGCAAATAAGGCGGAATGTCTATGAAGGTGATGATCATCGGCGCGACGTCAGCCATCGCGCATGAGGTGAGTCGGTGCTTTGCTGCGGATAATGCCGCGCTCTTTTTGGTGGCGCGCAGTGCCGAAAAATTGGCGGCTGCTGCCGACGATTTGAAGGTCTTAGGCGCTTCACAGGTGGAGACCTATTGCGCTGATCTGGCAGACCTCAGCACACACACCGCGCTGATCGAGGCGGGCAAAACGGCGCTCGGCGGCATGGATGCCGTGTTAATCGCGCATGGCGTGCTAGGCGATCAGCAGGCGGCGCAACAGAGCGTTGAGGCGACGCTTGACCTTTTCAAGGTGAACGCGCTCAGCTATATTTCTTTGCTAACGTTGTTCGCCAACCACTTTGAGGCACAAAAGCAGGGTAGCCTCGCTGTGATTGGCTCGGTAGCAGGTGACCGTGGGCGCGGCAGCAACTACATCTACGGCGCGGCAAAGGGCGCGGTGGCGCTCTTTACGGGCGGTGTGCGGAATCGCTTGGCAAAGGTCGGCGTTGCAGTGGTCACCGTGAAGCCGGGCTTTGTGGATACGCCTATGACAGCGGGCATGAAGAAGAATCTGCTGTTTGCCAAGCCTGCACAGGTTGGCAAGCGCATTTATGCCGCTATGCTGAAGGGTGAGGATATTGTCTACACGCCGCCGTTCTGGATGCTGATCATGTTCATCATCCGCAACATTCCCGAACGCATCTTCAAGAAGTTGAAGCTGTAACCATGTCGGCGCGTTTTCGCTTCCTGCTTGGGTTAGGGCTGCTCATTCTGGTGAGCGCTTGCGCGCCGTGGCGGGCGCTGGTCATCTTCGATAACAAGTCCGAGTGTGGCGGCGCCATTGCCATACGGCTGACCAACGAACGCACAGGCGAAGTGATTCGTGAGAGCGTTCCCGAAGGTGAGCGCGTTGAGATCGCGGTAAAGGCAGATGATTGGTACGCCTATATTGTGGATTTCACCGCAGCAGGGCGCACCGCCGATAACTTCCGCTGCACTTCGCTGCAAGAGGGCAGGCTGCGGATTCCGCAAGGCAGCGTGCCACAGGTCTTTGTGTTGCAATCGCAGCGCCAAACGGCTGTGCCTGCCGCAACTGCCACGCCTTAACCATGCGCGCTGTGCTATAATCTTCTATGCGGCATCTGCTGCACACAAAGGATTTTAGGACACACGCATGAACGCCATTCTGAGCGCTGAAAAACCGTCTCTGCTAACGCGCTATGATAACCTGCGCCGCAAGCAACGCGAAGTGCTAACTGCAACGGTGGATACGCTTGGCAAAGTAGATGGCTTGCCTGAGGATCAGCTTGCCCAAGCCCGCGACGCACTCTTTCACGCCGACCATCCATACCTGTGTGTGCTGGTCGGCGCTTTCAACAGCGGCAAAAGCAGCCTAATCAACGCCCTGATCGGCGCGCCTGTGCTGAATGTCGGCGCAACACCAACCACCAATCGCATCGCCATTCTGCGCTACGGCGAGACCCTCCAGACGCTTGCTGGCGGCGATTCAGATACCGTTTTTCACCCCGCGCCGTTGTTGCAGCGCGTCAGCTTTGTAGATACACCCGGACTGGACTCAGTCTTTAAGGGACACGATGAAGCGACGCGCGCCTTTCTGCACCGCGCCGATTTGGTGCTGTTGGTGATGTTGGCAACACAGGCAATGTCTGCCAGCAGCCTGAGCGACATGCAGAAGTTGCGCGCCTATGGCAAGCGCCTGATCGTCGTTATCAACCAAATTGACCTGATCGAGCCGAGCGAATGTGAGGCAGTTCGTAACTTTGTGGTGGAACAGGGCAAATTGGCGCTCGGCGAGTCACCGCAAGTCTGGTTGGTCTCTGCCAAGTGGGCAAGCGAAGCAGGGCGCAGCACGCCGCGTGACGCCGAGAAGTGGGCAGCCAGCGGCTTTGATCAGCTTGAGGCATATTTTAGTCAGGCATTGGGCGATGCCGAGCGCGTGCGCCAAAAGCTGGAGACTCCGCAGCACATCATGCGGAACGTGATGAGCGCTGCCAACGCACAAGTTGCCGCGCAGCAGGATGCCCTTGCCGAATATCGCCGTTCGGCTGCCAATGTGCGCGGTCAGATTGAGGCGGCACTGCGCGAACAAGAGGCAGCCGCTAGAGAGATTACCGCTGAGATTGACGCCAAGTTCAACGAGTCTGTGCAGCGCGGACGGGCTGCCATTCGTGAGGTTTTCCGTTGGGGCAAGGCATTTTCGCTCGCCTTTGGCGGCTTGGGCGAGGTGATCGGCATTGCGCGGCTGTTTCGGCGCTTCGGCGCACAGACCCATGCCCAGAATGCCTTCGCCCAACACAAGGTGGATGAGCCGCTGCTGCAAATTCCTGCCATTGCAGATCGCCTTGCGCCGCGCCTTGAAGGGCGCGACATCCGCGATGTGGAAGACCTGGTTTTATATACCAAGCAGGAATTGGAACGCTTGCCCGGCGCCTTGCAGGCAAAGGTGATCGGCACGCTGAGCGCACCGCAAAGCTATGAGCGCGCCATCCTGAAAAGCGCACGCGATGACTTGCAGCAGCGCCTAGAGCAGGCGCGCACCACCGAGTTCAAAACCATTGATAACGCGGTGCGAAACACGATCGTCACCCTGAGCGTATATGTGCTTATCGTCGTGCTGATCAGCCTGTTCCTGATCGTGACGGCGGCAGCCACAGGCGCCGATGCCGGTGTTTGGCTGCTCTCAGTGCTGATGTTGCTGGCGCTCGTGCTGGGCGGTATCAGTGTGATGCCGCTGCGTGGGATGTTCATGGCGAATGCCTACGCACGCCGTATGGAGGCGGTGCGAACCAGTTATCAAGACGTGCTTGGCAAGGCAGCCGCTGATCAGATTGCTTATGGGCGGCAAATGCGGCAAGATGCTGTCGCGCCATTTTTGCGGATGGTTGAGTCGCAACTTTCGCAGGCAGACACAGTGAAGGCAGAATTGGCACAGCATGAACAAGCGCTGACTGCCCTTGAGTCTGAACTTGGCACGCTGCGCTAGAGGAGTAACACCATGAGCGAGATACCTATTTCGCCGCGCATTGAGGGGCTGACGATCAAGAATTATCGGGCGCTAAAACGCCTCACATTAGAAGGGCTAACACCTTTCAGCGTGTTTTTAGGTCCGAATGGCAGTGGTAAATCTACCCTGTTGGATGTTTTTGCATTCCTCTCCGAGTGTTTTCAATTTGGTTTGCAGAAGGCGTGGAATGATCGCGGGCGCTTTAAGGAACTTCGCAGCCGTCGCTCACGCGGACCGATTGAAATTACACTAAAATACCGCGAGTCACCTAACTCTACGGTGATGACTTACCATGTTGCCATTGATGAGGTTCGTAATCAACCAATTGTAAAACATGAAAAACTACAATGGCAGTTGCCCGGCGGCGGCAGACCGTTTGTTCATCTCAATTTCATGGAAGGGTCGGGCATTGTTATTGATGCCGTGGAACGCGCTAAGGCAGGCCACCCTGCACGGATTGCCCAAGAGCTTTCCTCACCTGATTTGTTCGCAGTCAATACCTTAGGGCAGCTTGCTAACCATCCACGTGTGGTACTGCTCAGAAGATTCATCACGGGCTGGTATTTATCCAATCTCTCGACAAGCAATATGCGCTTTCAGGCGCAATCAGGCATTCAAGAACGCCTTTCAATTAGCGGTGATAACCTTGCTAACGTCGTTGAGTATCTCCAAAAGCATCAACCGCAGCGCCTGAAACAAATTGAGGAAGCGATTCAGCAGCGTGTGCCGTATTTTGAAGGAGTCCACTTGGACGTTATGCCCGATGATCGCCTGCTGCTGCAAATTAAGGATGCACCGTTTGATCGTCCGATCACGGCACGCTTTGCCTCAGATGGCACCCTAAAACTGCTTGCCTACCTAATTGTGTTGAACGATCCGCAACCGCCGCCCTTAGTTGGCATTGAGGAACCAGAGAATTACTTACATCACCGCTTGCTGCCCCTCTTGGCGGAAGAATGCCGCATTGCCACCGAAAATATGCAGTTGATGCTCACCACGCATTCGCCGTTTTTCCTGCACGATACGCGCCCTGAAGAATTGTGGATGTTCTATCGCAACAACGGCTACACAGAAGCAAAGCGTGCTTCCAAGATGCCTGAGATAGTTAAGTTCTACAGGCAAGGGATGCCACTCGGTTACTTGTGGTCGCGCCAGTTTTTCAATGTGGGCGATCCACTGCAAGAGATCGAGGTAAACGATGGCTAAAAAACCCAAGAAAAAGGCATCTCAAACGCAAGGACATATCCTTGAATTCTTGCTAGAGGAGCGTTCTTGCGAACATGCATTGAAGATTCTTCTACCGCGCATTCTTCAACCTATGCCGCCTCTGTCTTATCGAGTCTTTCAAGGAAAAGGGGATTTACTAGAAAATTTGCCGCCGGTGCTGCGTGGTTACAGGCAACAAATTGTTAGCGGCAGGAATCTGCGCGTAGTTGTCCTTCTCGATCAGGATCAACAAGATGGTGTTGCGCTCAAGCACCAACTCACGCAACACGCTCGTGAGGCACGACTCATCCCTTTCAATCATGAGCGTGCTGACCAACCTTTTCATGTGTTAAACCGTATTGCGGTTGAAGAGTTAGAGGCATGGTTTTTTGGTGATATAGAGGCATTGTGTGCTGCCTATCCTAAGGTGAGATCACATCTGGGTGATTTAGCTAGACGCGATCCTGATTCCATACCGAGAGGCACTGCTGAAACACTTGAGCGTTTGTTGAAAAAAGCAGGCTACTATGAAAATGGAATGCCTAAAATCGAGGTCGCACAGCGCATTGCCAACCATATGCAGCCTGACCGCAACCGTTCCCGAAGTTTTCGAGTATTCCGCGAAGGACTTAGCGCATGTCTAATCTAAACGCTCCGAATTCCCCCGCGATGGTGCTGGAAGGCGCCCTTGCCGAACTGCGCGAACGCCTGATCCGCTTGCTTGGCGAATCGGCAGAGTTTGTCGGCAAGCTGCACGGCGAAGGGCAGCAAGACCGCCGCCGCCTGCTGGATGCTGCCGATGACCTCCGCGAAATGTTCCTGCTGGTCGCCGTGATTGGCGAGTTCAACGCCGGCAAATCCACCTTCATCAATGCGCTGCTTGGCGAACCGCTGCTGCCAAGCGGCATCACACCCACCACCGATGCTATCGAGCTAGTGCGCTATGCCGCCGCGCCCAACCGCACGCCCAAACTGCGTGAAGGGGCTGCCATCCGCGAGTGGGAACATCCCGCCACGGGCGGTACAGGCATTGCCATTGTAGATACGCCCGGCACAGGCTCGGTCTTTCAGCAGCATGAGGACATCGCCAAGTCGTTCCTGCACCGCAGCGATCTGGTCATCTTCATCATCAGCGCCAAGCGCGCCTTTGCTGATACTGAACGACTCTACCTAGAGCTTGCCCGCAGCTATGGCAAGAAAATTGTGGTTGTCATCAATCAGACCGACTTACTGGACGACTCTGAGCGCCAGCAGGTGCGCGAATTTGTGCGCCAGCAGGTTGATCAGATGCTTGGCTTGCGCCCGCCGATCTTCATGATCAGCGCTAGGCAGGCGCTCCAACGTGCCTATCAAGGTGGCGTCTTTGCCGCGCTGCGCGAACGCCCCACCGATGATCCGAGTGGCATCCTAGCGCTTGCCGCGCACCTGCGCGAAACCTTTGAGCAAGTGCCGCCTGCCAAGCAAAAACTGCTCACCCGTCTGAGTTTGCTGCGCGGCGTCCTGAACCGCCATCAGGAAGCCCTCAACGGACGCCTTGCCCTGATCGGGCAGGATACCGACGCTGCCCACTCCCTAGAGCAAGAGATTGAACATCAGGCATCGGGCTTGGATCGCCAGCTTGAGGCAACCCTCAAAGAGATACGCGCCGTGATTGACGGTGTGCTGCTGCGCGGCGGGCGTTTTATGGAGAAAAACCTGAATATCGTGCGAGCTGCCTTCCGCGGCATGGATCGGGAAAAGCTCGCTGCTGCCTTCGAGCAAGAGGTGCTTGCCGATAGCCTGACGCGCCTTGCAACTGCCCAAGAGAGCTATGTGAATGCATTGGTGGATGGCGGACGTGCCTATTGGCGCGGCGTCATAGAGCGCTTGAGCAAGCTAGAGGCGCTGTTGCGTGAGGAAGCAACCGGCATGGACGCTGCTCAATACGCTGATCAGCGTGCCGCGCTGCAAGCCGCCCTGACCGTTGCGGACGTGGAGCTGCGCGCCTATACCGATCACAGCGTGTTGGAATCCATTGAGAACAACTTTGATCAGAACGTGCGGACGTTCATCTACGGCACGATTGCAGGCATTGGTGGCGCTGCTGGTTTGTTGATCAGTGCGCTTACTGCAGCTGCCACACCCGGCACACTCTTGCCGCCGCTGGGCGTGTTAACGCTTGCCATTGGCGCGGTGGCGCTGCCGCTAGGCGGTGGCGTTGCCTACCTCACCTCGCAGCGCGCCCGCAAAGATGCTCTGAAACAACTTCAGGCACGCCTTGCCGAACTGGAAAAGACCTACCGAGAGGCACTCTCCAAGCTGACCGCCGCTGAGCGCAGCCGCCTAACCAGCTATGGTAAACAGATTCTCGCGCCCGTCTTCAGCCAGCTTAGCACACTGGTAGCGCGCTACCGCGATCAACAAACACAGCTTGGCTACCTTGTGGCGCGCATTGATGAGCTAGAGAAGGCGCTCAACGCGCTTTAGGACGGGCAGCAATGGGCGAACAATGGCGCTTGATCCTTGATGTGGCGCGGGACGGCAGCGCCAACATGGCGCGTGATGAAGCGATTCTGCAAGCGGTGGCACGCGGCGACCAGCTGCCGACGCTGCGCCTCTATGCTTGGGATGTGCCGACGCTCTCGCTTGGCTATGCACAGCCGACCAGCGATGTAGATTTCGCACGGCTCAATACGCATGGCTGGCGCTTAGTGCGGCGCCCAAGCGGCGGACGTGCCATTTTGCACGCCGATGAGATCACCTACAGTGTGGCGCTGCCCGAAACGCACCCGTTGGCGCACGGCAGCGTCACCCAGAGCTACCGACGGCTCAGCGCTGCCCTGATTGCCGCGCTGCACCTGCTGGCGCCTGCCATGCTCATTGAGGCGGATCAGCGCCATGAGCGCGCCGCTACGCCGAACGCCATCTGCTTTGAAGCACCTTCTGATTACGAGATCACAGCGCAGGGCAAAAAGCTAATCGGCAGCGCACAAATGCGGAAATATGGCGGTGTGCTGCAACATGGCGCGCTGCCGCTCGCTGGTGATGTAGCCGATATCTGCAACGCGCTGACTTTTCCCGATGAGGACGCACGCCAGCGCGCCAAAAGCCGCGTGCGCCAACGCGCCATCACACTGAGCGCTGCCGCCGAGAAACCGATTGCTTGGCAAGCAGCCGCCGATGCGCTGTGTGAAGGCTTCCGTCAAACCTTTGACCTGATGTGGCAAGTGGCGGAAGATTTTCTTGAAGCGGATGCCGCGCACATGCTTGCTTACAACCGCTATGCAACCGATGTGTGGACGTTTTCGCGTTAGGCGTCGGCGCTGATCACCAGCAACAAGCCAATCATAGCAAAGCTGATCAGCAGCGAACTACCGCCATAACTCATGAAGGGCAGCGTAACGCCCGTCAAAGGGATAATCTTCAGCACGCCGCCCATGATCAGCAGGCTTTGCGCCGTCAGCACCACGCTTAACCCAGCAGCAAGGTAGGCACGAAAGACGCGATTTTGCACTTGCACCGCCAAGCGCAAGCCGCGCAGCGTGATCAGGGCAAAGCTGGCGATGACTGCCAAGGCGCCGATCATGCCCCATTCCTCACCAATCGCCGCGAAGATGAAATCCGAGTGGACGACAGGCACATACACAGGCGCACCCTGACCGATGCCTTGCCCAACCACACCGCCCGCCGCAAACGCCATCAGGCTCCGCACAATTTGGAAGGCGCTATCTTGTGCATCTGCCCACGGATTGATCCAAATATCCACACGCAGGCGCACCAAATCCACCGCATAGTAGGCAACCAGACCTGCCGCCAAAAGCAGCACCACACCGCCTAAGGCGTAAGCAACTCTGCCTGTAGCAAGGTAGATCAGCGTGACAAAGGTGATGAAAAAGAGCGCTGCCGTGCCGAGATCGCGCTGCCAGAGCAGCAGCGCCACACACACGCCCCACATCAGCAGCAGCGGCGAGAGGAAGCGCAGCGCAACGCCCAAGCCGCCGCGGCTAGGCAGATCGAGCAAGGCGCGGTGATCGGCAAGGTAGCTGGCAAAGAAGGCGATCAGCAGCAATTTGAGCAACTCGGAAGGCTGAAAGTAAACATCTGGTACGCCCAACCACAGCCGCGGTCCGCCGCCCGACGGATTGCTGCCGAAGAAGACCGTCAACAGCAGCAGCACCAAACCCACAACTAGCCACAAATAGCGGTAGCGGCTGAGCCAGCGCAAGTTAACGGGCAAGCGTGTGATGCCGATCAGAGCAAGGCTGGCAACCACCAACCACAATGTTTGGCGAGCGGCGAAAAACGGCGCGACACGATCAATTTGCACAATGCCCCAGCCCGCCAGCAGCAGCGTTAGCGGCAGCAAGAACGGATCGCGGCGCGGCAGCCAGCGGTTCAGGGCAAGGTGCGCCACAAGCGCGCAGAGCGCCCACACCGCCATGTGCCATAGTTCGGTGAAGGCAGCGCCCCGCGCCAAGATCAGGCTGAGCGAGGCGCTCAACACAAAGGCAACGGCGATCAAGAGCAGCATCCGTTCGCGGCGCTGTGCCTGCCAGATCGCCTCTTGTTGGTGTGCCTTTACCGTTGACGGCTGCTCAGTCTGTAAAAGGGCAGTTTTCATCAGGCTCTAGCGCGCTGCTGTGCTAAAGTACTTGCCGATGAGCGGCGCAAGGCGGCTGAGCGTCTCCGGCGTGACGCGCTCACGGGCGGTCGCAATCGCATCACTGAGCGCATCCTGATGGGCACACGCTGCGGCTGAACGCGCCAAACGCCCGATCACATTCCGAACGGCGCGCTGCGCTATGCCGATATTGGCGTGGAATTGCTTGAAGACCAACTCGGCACTCACTGCTTCCTCGCTGTGGTGCCATACATCATAATCGGTGACGTGCGCCATCACCGCGTAGCACATCTCTGCCTCACGAGCTAGGAATGCCTCTGGGCTGGTCGTCATACCGATGATCGAGAATCCCATACGGCGGAATACTTCACTTTCGGCGCGTGTGCTGAAGCGCGGTCCCTCAATGGTCACAAAGGTGCCGCCTTCATGAACGGTGGCGCCAGCAGCGCGTGTGCCTTCCACAATTAGATGGCTGAGATCAGGGCAGAATGGATCAGCCACGCTGACATGCACCACCAAGCCATTGCCAAAGAAAGAGCGCCCGCGATCAAGGCGTGTGTTGTCATAAAGCTGATCGGGTACCACGATGTGACCGGGCGCTAGCGCCTCTTTGAGCGAGCCGCAAGCACTGACTGCCACCACATGCGTCACGCCGAGCATCTTCAAAGCAAAAAGATTGGCGCGGTACGGCACTTCGCTAGGTGTGTGAATATGACCGCGTCCGTGGCGCGGCAGAAAAGCGACGCGCACACCATCCAAACTGCCAATTGTGATCAAGTCGCTGGGCTTGCCAAAGGGTGTTTCAAGGTCAAGGGTCGTAACATCAGTCAGTTCGGGCATGTTATACAAGCCTGAGCCGCCGATCACAGCATAGCGAATAGTCTCCATTAGGTGTGCAGCCTTTCTAGGCGCTGAGTGAATGCTTGCGCGCTATTTTACTCGTTTCAGGGCACTTCGGGCAATGGGTGCCCACTTTCGGGCGCGGCGAATTTTGCGGTGATCACTTCGCTTTTTGCTCCTCGTCCAGTAATACTACCCTTGAAAATGATACAGTATCTCGCTAAAATAACGTTGAAAGTGAGACAAAATGTCAGAAACAGCCCTCAAGACGCGCACACATTTACTGCTCTCAGCGCAGGCACGCAGCCTTGCGCCTAAACTGCTGGATCAACAACTGTGGTGCTGGGGCTGCGATATTCGGTATGCGGCAGGTAATTTGCTGCTTGCCTATGGCTTCATCAAGCTGAAAGCACCTGCTGAAACGCGCCAAAGCAACGCTTACACGCTGTGTTTTACCAGCGGCGCACAAGTTACTCTGTGGGCATTCGGCGTTTTCTATGGCACGCCGCCCTTCGGTGGCATTTACCTGAAGCGCGGCGGCTTTGCGCCACGTTATACAAGCGCGCACTGCCTGCCGATTGATACATGGTGTGCTGAACCACCTTGCCGCGCCCCTGCCACACCCGCCCAATGCGCCAATGTCCAAAGCCTGCTGAGCGCCCTCAGCACGTGGATTGCCGATTATGAGGCGTGGGTTGCAGCGCGCACGGCACCTGATTATCGCGCTGCGTGTGTGGCAGGTTGGTTTGCCCATAAGCGCGCTATCGAAGGCAGCGCCATGGTTAGCGCGTGGCACACTATCGCAGAAGAATGCCGCCATGCCGCTATTATCTCGTGAGGAAGGTATGCCAGATCGTAAACTGCCCGTCACCGTGCTTTCAGGCTTTCTAGGGGCGGGCAAAACCAGCCTGCTGAACCACGTGCTGCACAACCGTGAGGGCTTACGAGTCGCGGTGATCGTGAACGACATGAGCGAGATCAACATTGATGCGCAACTCGTCCGTGATGGCGGCGCCGCGCTCAGCCGCACCGATGAGCGCCTTGTCGAGATGACCAACGGCTGCATTTGCTGCACCCTGCGCGAGGACTTGCTGCAAGAAGTCTCCCGCTTGGCACATGAAGGACGTTTTGACTACCTGCTGATCGAATCCAGCGGCATTTCCGAGCCGTTGCCGGTGGCAGAAACCTTCACCTTTGCCGATGAAAGCGGCTTGGCGCTCTCGGAATTTGCCCAGTTGGATACGCTGGTCACAGTGGTGGATGCCGTAAATTTCCTGCGCGACTACACCTCTGCCGAAGAGCTGCGAGATCGCGGCATGGGCGCGACCGATGATGATGAACGCAGCCTTGTAGACTTGCTGACCGAACAAGTTGAGTTTGCTGACGTGCTGATCCTGAACAAGACGGATTTAGTGCCGCCTGATGCATTGAATCAGCTTGAGGCGATTTTGCGGAAGTTGAATCCATCGGCGCGGCTGCTGCGCGCACAGTATGGGCGCGTGCCATTAGTAGAAGTGCTGCACACGGGGCGGTTCGATTTTGAGCTGGCGGCACTCTCTGCGGAGTGGCTGAAAGAAGCACGCGGCGCGCACGTGCCAGAGACGGAAGAATATGGCATCAGCAGCTTTGTCTACCGCGCACGGCGTCCTTTTCACCCTGAACGGCTGTTGGCGCTGCTGGAGAGTGCAGCATTTGATAACGTCTTGCGCTCCAAAGGCTTTTTCTGGCTGGCAACACGCCACAACATCGCGGGCATCTGGTCACAGGCAGGGCAGGTCATCACGACGGAAGGCGGCGGCACGTGGTGGGCTGCCACACCGCGCAGCGAATATCCTGATGCGCCCGAACTGCTGGCAGAAATTGAGATGAACATGCAAGGCGAATTTGGCGATAGGCGGCAAGAGCTAGTCATCATCGGTGTGGATTTGGATCGAGAACGCCTGTCTGTCGCGCTGGATGCCTGCCTGCTGACCGATGCCGAGATGGCACTTGGCGTGCGCGGCTGGCGGCGCTTGCCCGATCCGTTCCCAGCTTGGGAATAGCACATCACCTACAAACACACAGCCCGCCATTGCTGACAGGCTGTGCGCTTAACGCCTAGCGGTTATTGGCGCGGCACGAAGGTCGGCGCCACCTCTGGGTTGGCGGCAGGCGGCGCACCGCTATCTGCCAACCATTTGGCGGCAAGCGGCAGATCACCACCAATGCCGTAGAAGATTTCCCAGTCGGCAAAGCCCGTCGTCAGCGCATTGCGGAAATAGGTGTTGCCATTGCTGGCACGGAACACACCTACGCCCGAAACACCATCCGCGTCCCAGTCACCGATGAAGGGAATATCCGTGAGAGTGCCAAAGACCAGCGAATTCGAAAGCGTCCCAACGCACGCAGCGCACATGGTATTGCTCAGGAAGAACTCGCCGGTGCTTGGGCGATAGACGCCAATGCTGTAGACGCCGTCGCCGTCCCAATCGCCCACAATGGGCAGATCGGTAGGCACACCGAACGCGATGTCGTAGTCAGCAAAGCCTGTGGAAAGGCTATTCCGCAGGTAGAAGCGCGCCTCCGACGGGCGGAAGATGCCGACACCTGCCACACCGTCGTTATTCCAATCGCCCACCACCGGAATATCGCCCGGCGCACCGAACAGGAAGCTGTGGACAACTGGTGAGCCGGGCGCGTTGCTGTTGGTAAGGAAGTACTGCCCTGTGCTTGGGCGGTAGACACCTACCGTCTCCACACCGTCATTGTTCCAGTCACCTGCTACTGGTCTATCAGTTGGGTTGCCCAGCAGAATAGAGAGATCAGCAAGTCCGCTGGTGTTCGAGTAACGGATCAGGTAGCTGCCCGCACGGTAGACGCCGATAGTATCCAACGCACGGCTGCACGTCAGGTTATAGGTGTAGGTTGGATTGCCAACCTCATTGCTCTGCACCACCAAAGTACCTGTCTGTGGTGAGCTAAGTGTTGGCGTGCAGGTGACTGTGATCGTGCTTGGGCTGCTCTGACCAATGACCATCGGCAAGCCTGTGACGCTGAACGGCGCGCTGATGCTTTGAAGCGTCACGTTTAGGATGCCGCCGCCGCTGTTGTTGACGCTGAACGGCACATTGATCACGACATTCTGCAAGCCGTTTAGCGTGATCATGGCGCTGGCTGGCACAGAGGCGTTGTAGGTTGGTGGCGCGGCGATCATGAAGATGACGCCGTTAGCTAGGGCGCTCAGCGAGGGCTCGCTGCTGCCCGTGATACGCAGCGCGTATACATCGTTAGCAGTGTCCACGTCGCTATCACCGACGAATAGCTGCCATGTGCTGCCGTTATACCACCAAGCGCGGAAGTCAGCCTCGTTGGGCGCATCGGTATAGGGCAGTTTGATGATCAGATCGTCCACGTTGCTGGTGCTGCTCAAGCGCGCTGGCACAAAAGGCGAGACCGCCACTGCGCCGAAGGACGTTGGGTCAGCCGTGTAGCTGCCCAGCAGCACCGCAGGCTCGCCCGCGCCGCGCTTGATTGCCTGTACATCGCCAACGTTGATCAGCTTGGTGCCGATGGGCAGTTGGTTTGCCCAGCTTGCCACAGCAGGGCTGCCGTTATAGCCGACAAAGACTGCCACATGCGTGCTGACGGTGCGTCCGCTTGGCGAGGCGATGCTCAGACGGATGATCGCCAACTCAGGGTTGGCAGGCGCGGTGTAATCCACACTGACATCGCCGCTGCTGTTGGTGAGGACTGTCGCTGCGCTGAGGCTGCCGCCGCCGCTTAGCACTTCGGCAGTCACGGTGACGCCAGCGGGCATTGGCTGTGCGGTGATGTCGTACAAAGTTGCCGTGATGCTGCCGCTATTGCCAGTTGGCAGCACCAGATTGCTGGTGGCGGCAGTGAGGAGGTGTGGTGGCAGCGTTGCGGTGCTGTCGGCAGTGTTCGGATTCTGCTGCGGCGGCAGGAACACACGCGCCGTCAAGCCGTTCAGGGTGCTGCTCAGGCTGGTGGTGGCGCTCACTGTATTGGTGGAGAGCAGATCAGCATAGGTGAGGTTTGCACACTGGGCGGGCAAGTTGTTCAGCGTCACGCTCTTGCTGGACGTGCTGCGGTTGACGATCATGATCGCGCAATCCGCGCCGCTGAGCGTGTTATCGGCATCAAGGCGTGCATAGGCATAGATTTCGTTGGCGTCATCGGTCAGCAGCGTCACCCAGTCGCCAAGGCGCAGCACGTCGTAATCGGCGCGTGCCAGCCCTAAGCGTCGGTAGGTATCCTGCAAGCTGATGTTGGGCAAGCCCGCTGGCAGCGCACCAGAAGCACTTGGGAAGCCGCCGAAAGCACCCGGCACTTGGTTGTAAGGGTCTTGCAAGCTGGGCAGCCAGGGGAAGGTGTGACGGTTGTAGGGATCATCTTGGAGGATGCCGCCAACCTCTTTGCCCGCGCCCCAGTTGGCATAGCCGCCGTAGTCGCGCAGCCCTAAGCCAACCTCATCACCGTAGTAGATGGTAGGCGCACCGGGCATGGTGAACTGAAGGGCTGCCATCAATTTCATCTTCTCAATGGTAGTGGCTGCGTCGGCACTGCGCTCACGCAGCACAAAGCCGGGACGGTTCGTATCGTGCGAACCCATCAGGTTCATCATGCTGTACCAGGCGATGGGCGGATAGTCCTCACGGATCGAGTTCAGCACATAGTCGAATTCACTCGGCGTCAGCTTCCACATGGTCTGATCGCCGTTGTTGTCGTTATCCGTCCACGTTGAGTCGATCAGCAAGCCAAGCACTGCCTTGCGGAAGCGGTAGTTCATAGTGGCGTCCATTTGGTCACCGAACAGCCAGGGTGTCGCTTCATACCACACTTCGGTATACAGCGGACCCATGTAGCTATTGTTACCCTTCACCTGGCTGCGGAACTGCTGCCAGAAATCGTGCGGCACTTCATCCGCCACGTCAAAGCGCCAGCCGCCCGCGCCAAGCTGATACCAGTACTGAATGACGCCCGGCAGGCTGTTGATGCCGTTGGTGCCGTTGTTGTTCACGTCAAAGACGAAGTCGCGCCAAGCGTTATTTGGCACGCCATCAATGGCGAGTGGCAGTGTATCGTAGCCCCACCACGAGTCGTAGGTGGTAGTACCGCCGCGGCACGGACCGCCTGCCAGCGGCGTGAAGGTGTAGAAGGCGGCGTAGGGTGAGCTTGCCGATTCACAAGCACCGCTGGCATCGTTGCCTGTGACGGGATTACCGTTCACATCCCAGCGGTTGTAGCGGTCAAAGTAGACTGAATCTGAGCCGGTGTGGTTAAAGACGCCATCTAGGATGATCTTGATGCCGCGTGCATTTGCCTCTGCCGCCAACTGCTGGAAGTCGGCATTGGTGCCATAGCGCGGATTGACCTTGAGGTAATCGGTGGTGTCGTAGCCATGATTAGAAGGTGCGGCGAAGATCGGGTTGAGGTAGATCGCCGTCACGCCGATGCGCTTCAGATAATCCAGCTCATCACGGATGCCTTTGAGGTCGCCACCGAAGAAGTCACGGCTCCATTGGTTGGTGACGCGGGCATCTTCGGGGGCGGTGTTCCATGTGCTGCTCAGCGTGGCAGGGTTGCCGTAAACATCACTATATGGCGCGGCGTTATCGTTGGTTGGGTCGCTGTTGCGGAAGCGGTCGGGCATGATCTGGTAGATCACGGCATTCTGCGCCCAAGCTGCCACACTGCTGGTAAAGGTGGCGTCATAGACGGTGATGCGGAAGGCATTCCCGAAATACTGTGCTGCCTCGCCGTCGTCCACCATCATGCCGGTGCCGTTTTCGTAGCGGTCTTCGTGGTCATAGTTGTTGTGAGAATAGTCGTCCACGTACCAATCTACGTCGGTGCCGTCAATCAGGATGAACTTGTAGTAAAGTTCACGGGCGGTGGCAGTCATGGCGGCGGTGATTTGGAACTCATACCAATCGTAGGTGGAGTCCGATTCGGTCAGTTTATTGCCGATAATGACCTGATCGCCAATAGTGGTGTTGTAAACCTTGACGGAGGCTGCCTCAAGGTCATCATGCGCGGTGCGAATCCGCAGCGTGATGGGCGTGCCAGTTGCCACAGCGCCAAACGGATCGCGGTATTTTTCCGCGCCGCTGACAGGGATTGCCGTGCGGTTGCGCGTATCGTGCAGCACTTCAAACCAGCGCACGTTGTTATCGCCGACATAGCTGTTATCACAGCTAGCGCCTTCGCAGAACTCAGAGGTCTTGCTGAAGTCGCGGTCTTCGGTGCGCCCGTTGTCAAAATCGTTGTTGAAGGACTCGACGCGGTAGTAGGTTGGATCAGTGAAATCGAGTCCGCTGGCGCAGTAGGTCGTGCCGCTGCTCAGCGTCATGGAAGCGGTTGTGCCGCCGCCGCCGATCACGGCTGCCTTTGTGCTGGCATAGCGCAGCGTCACGCTGTACACGCTGCTGTCATTCTTGCCGCTCTCGCTGATGTTATCTACCACATCGGCGCAAACCTGATCGTTTGTGCCGCTGTCTGTGAACGTGATGTTGGTGATGCTCGGTCCGCTGGTATCGTCATCCAGCACGCTGTAGGCAAAATCCACAAAAGCGCAGCCATCGGCGCTGACGACCTGCCCAAACAGGTTGCGCGTCTTGCGGTTGTTGGTGCCGCCCAAGCTGCGGCAAAGCGCACGGTCACCGCTGACATCGCGCACGTTCATCGAGTAGTAGACATCGCCCGGCGGCTGCGAAGGCAGCATCCCGCTAAAGACGGCATAGGTCAGCGATGGCGCGCCTTTCCAACTGCCTGTCCAGGTGCCAACCTGCTGCATATCCACGGTGCCGCCGCTGCCATAGTAAAGGATGAACGGCGTGGTGGCATCGTCGGTCAGGTCGTCTGCTTGTGCCAGCATGTAAACTTCAAGCGGCTCATCATCATAGACGAACACATTGGTGTTACGTCCGGGGATGACCTCGCTGTTGCTGTAGCGGCGCGCATTCATGAAGCGTGGCGGTTCGCCGCTGGGGAAGGTCTGGAAACTTGGCACTTGTTCCGCCTGTGGATGATCGCCTGCGGCACAGCCAAAGGTAGTGAACTGATCGCAAGAGGAATGATACAGCCGATCAAAGACGACTGCCGTTGGCGCAGCAGCGGCACCGTTCAGCTTGATCCACCAGCCGAGCGTGATAGCGCCATCGTTCAAATCTCGATCCCAAGCATTAGCCGTGCCTTGCCCGGGAATGCCGAGCGAGTCCACTGCCTCAGTTGCAGTGGTATCAGTATCGTTATTCCAGCCGGGTGCGTTGGTGAAGGTCGCCATCGTCAGGATGAAACTGCTGTTGGCGTTCATGCCGTCGAGGTCATTCAGCGGCACACGCGCTTCAACCACATTGGCGGCAGTGCTGATGGCGATCTGGCTGCCACCAATGCCATACCAACTGCCACCGGCAAACCACTCGATCACAGGTGAGCTGCCGCCGCCAAAGTGCAGCGCAAGCTGGCGTTCAGGGCGGATGAAGGGGCGAGTATTATAGGTTAAGCCCGAAAAATTGCCCAAGAAGTTCTGCCCGGCAAAATCGGGATTGCCCTCTTGGTTGGTATCAATGCCGATGGCGACATGTACGGCGCTGGCGTCGTTAATATCTGCCATGCGGATGAGGAAATAAAGGTAGGTGCCATCAGTGGTTAGGCGCACTTCGGTGATGTCGTTATCATCGGTCATGCCGGAGTCGGTGCGCCTATCGCCTACCACACCGGTGTAAATCCACTCGGTGTCGCTAGAGGCATCGTGATGCGGAAGGGCGGAGGGTGTGCCTGTCCAGTCGGAAGGGTCACCATCAACGGTGCGTGCGGCAGCACGGGTAGTGATGGGTGCGCCTTGCAGCGCGCTTAGCACCAAGACTGCCAAAATGAGAAACATGAACAGTCGTTTGAGCATAAAAACCTCAAAAACAAACTTTTGCGGCGACTCAGCCTTTATAAAAGGCAGCTAAATTATACCTATTCTTTAACAAGGTGGCAGGCAAATTTACATTCTTCACAGGATGTGGGCGGTGGTCGGCGCTTGCGCTACGCCCGCTTGACTCGTCCCGCCGTGCCGCGCTAGGCTTGGGGCATGAAACAGCAACGCTACGGGCTGACGGGCGATGTGCCAGTAGTCGGGGTGTGGCGGCAGTCGGTGGGAAACGCCTACGCCCAGTGGCACCATTACCTCAACGCCGACACCATTGCCTCTCATGTGGTCGTCACTAAATCTTTTGGAACAACCTCAAGCGAAATTACCAAGAATGACAGCGGATCCCTCTGAAAATCTATGTGTCACCGGCAGTAGTGATGGTGATGCCCGACGCGCTTGTGCCATCCGTGCCTACAATGCAGTGTGGGATCACTTGAACGCATTAGGACAGCCGTTAACATGGAATAGTTTCTTCGCTATAACGCTGCAAGGAGAAGTCGGAATACTTTTTCAAACAGGGCTTGACTATAAGCAATGTGGAAACCCTGTAGATGTCATTATTTAATGGTAACAATGGGTGTCAGCCATTTGTAGCAAATGACCTGTTAGCCGCTTTAGATCGTGCGCTCATACGACAAATTGTTGAAGTTTGTAGGCAAGATGGCGCTTTGAGTTGCACAGAAAACGCAATGGTAACCTTTCTTGGTGGGTTACCTGTCCCTGCTGCACAGCAAAAGTACGGCATTGAAGCATAGTACAATGCTGGTAGAACATCAAGCACGAACCCAAGCCCTAATCTACCTAAACTTTTGGGGATTAATCTTACTCAATATCAAACAGAGGTCACCCATCCCCGCCGCTTGGATTGCACCGCTAAATCTGCTAGACTATAAATACAAAGCACACTGCGGTAGCATGTGAGGTTGACAGCAGCACATCATTTCGATTATCATTGTTTCTGTGAGCTACGTAAAGCTAAGAGAGGCAGTTAAACGGACGGGATTACACCCGCATACGCTGCGTAAATACGCTGATACAGGTGTAATCTGTTCGATCCGAACACCGGCAGGACAGCGGCTGTTTGACATTGACCAATTTGTAGGCAGTCAGCATCCGTCCCGCAGAGTGGTCTACGCCAGGGTCAGTTCACGTAAGCGGCAAGACGATTTGGAGCGGCAAGTTGCCTACCTCAAAGCGAAAGTGCCCGACGCAGAAGTCATCACGGACATCGGCAGCGGACTCAACTTCAAGCGGAAAGGACTTAAGACCCTATTGGAACGCTGCTTGCAAGGCGATAAGCTCACAGTTGTGGTTGCCCACCGCGACCGACTCGCACGGTTCAGCTTTGAGCTCATCGAATGGCTTATCGAGCGTAACGGTGGACAGGTCGTGGTTCTCAGCAAGGCTGCTCACACCAGCCCAACCGACGAACTTCTACAAGACCTGCTCTCAGTGCTTGACGTCTTTGCTGCCCAAATGCGCGGACTCGGTAAATACCGTGACCAAATCGCGCAGACTCTATCCGACGGCGGAGCAGAAGACGCTCTTTCGTAGGTGGCTAGGCACAGCGCGCTTTGTTTATAACCAGACGCTGGCGTATCCCAAAACACTGCGCGCTAAGAGCGTGCGTGCGCTGCTGACGTGGGCGCATTCCAAGTTCAAAAAACGCCTCAAAGGGGTTGCCGAACAGTCCTGTACAATCATCATAGAAGTGAGCGAAGCCTACACCCCAGCGTGCATTGGTGAGCAATGCTGCCAAATCAGCAGCATTTAGTAGCTAAAAAGGTTCGGAACTAGCGGATGGTATCAGAAAATCAACTGATCAATGAACGCTTTCAAGTCATTGAAACGCTCGGCTCCGGCGGCATGGCAGTTGTCTACAAAGCACGCGATGTGCGCTTAGGGCGCACGGTGGCACTTAAGACGCTGCGCTCTAGCCTGACGGCAAACGAGGCATTCCGCGAAAACTTCCGCGAGGAGGCGCGCCGTGTGGCAAGCCTGCTGCACCCAAATATCGTGACCGTCTTTGACGCCGATAATGAAGGCGCGCTGTTCTACATCGTCATGGAATATGTGGACGCGCAAGACCTGAAAAAACACATCCGCACCAGTGCGCCTTTTTCCGTCGAGCGTGCGCTGCACATTGGCATTCAGATGTGTGCGGGCATTGGTTACGCACACCGTTCAGGTTTGGTTCACGCCGATGTGAAGCCGCAAAACATCCTGCTCTACAGCAATGACACGGTAAAGGTCACCGATTTCGGCATCGCACAGGTGATTACGCATACCCAAGCAATGACGCGCCAAGAGGTGGTGTGGGGCAGCCCCCAGTATTTCTCGCCCGAACAGGCGCAAGGGATGCAGCCAACGCCCGCCTCTGATGTCTACATGATCGGCATTGTGTTGTACGAGATGCTGACCGCTAAACTGCCCTTCATTGGCATGGATCAGAAAGAGTTGGCGCTGGCGCACATCAACGACCAAGTGCCGCACGTGCTTGAAGCAAACCCGAATGTGCCGACGACCCTCGATTGGATTATTCACAAGTGCATGGCAAAAGAGCCAACGGCGCGTTTCTCACAAGCCGATCAGCTTGGGCGCGTCCTAATTGATGTGCAAAAGGGCTTGCGCGGCACGACGGCGATTCCTGCCATCAAGCCGACCGGCGCTTCACCAATCAGCGGCATTCCCGCCATCGGCGGCAGTCAGGCGGCGCCCGCTGCGCAAGCCTCGCAGCCGCAAGTGCCATCTGCCCCACCGCGTGACGCAACCTCCGGTCCCGTCAATCCCTATCAGGTCAGCGCGCCACAGAGTCCCGCCCAAGTAGCGCCACCACCTTACAGCGGCGCACCAAGCGGCGGTGTGGTGCAGCCACCCGTCAAGCCAACAGAGCCACCACGCTATTATGGCAGCCCAGCGCCCGCCGGCGCTACCCGTGCCGCCGTGACGCAGCAACCGCAGGCACAGCCTAGCGGTTGGACAGGTGCCGGGACGCCTGTGCCGCAACAAAACCCTGCCTACAGCGGCAACAATTATGCGCCCGATAACCGTTATGGCACAGGTGGCTACGGTCCGAATTATGATTATGGTGTGCCACAAGTGACGGATTCGCTTCAGCCCCTGACCTTAGTGCTAGGCGGCTTGGCGCTCATTGCCGTGCTGGGCGTGATCGTACTGTGGCTGGCAGTCTGGGGCGCCTACAGTTAGGCTACCCTTGCAAACGCGGCAGCGTGCCAGTGAAAATCGGTGCGCTAGTTGGTTGCTGGCTGCCGCCGCGTGGCTCCAAGGTGATACCAAGCGTATAGGACATGCTTGGGTCCGGCACAGAAACGCGCAGTGGTTGATCGCCTTCCAAAACGCCGCCGCTGCGAATGCCCTCAGCCGTGATGAACCATAACTGATACTGTTGGTCAG
The DNA here is from genome assembly GCA_034432555.1 of Anaerolineae bacterium. GTDB lineage: Bacteria > Chloroflexota > Anaerolineae > Aggregatilineales > UBA2796 > CP2-2F. Next base: position 6,243 of record DAOUBW010000009.1, on the reverse strand, counting down.
CAGCGGGCGTTGGTAGGTCTGCCACCAGCACACCCCGATTGGTGTTGGGCAACGCCACAAAGCGGATAGTGCCTGCTACCGCGCCTTGCGGTGCTAATTCAACGCGCACAGCATTCGGATCACCCAAGATTGCCACAACCTCATCTGTTTGCGGCGAGAGCAACACCATAACGCCCACAGCGATGATGAGCAGCGCAGCAGCGGCAAGGGCAGCCCACAGCGGAAATGGCTGCGCTCGCTTTGGGCGTGGCAGCGGTGGCGCTTCCGCTGCAAGGCGTGCACGGAAGCGCTCCACCGCGCCTTCAGGTGCGTTGCGGTGTGTTGTGAGCGTTCCTAATCCGCTGAACATTGCCTCGTAGCTACGCAGCAGGGCTTGTGCTTCTGCAGAGCGCGCTAGGAGCGCCTCCACTTCAGCACGTTCTTCCGCCGAAAGTGTGTTCAGCACATAGGCGGCAATGCGGTCAGAAATATCCTGATCGTTCATAATGCTTGGCTCACCTTTGGCTCACTGCGTTGGACAAAATCTGCTGCCCATGTCCACTACTCCTGCCCCCATGCGTCGCGCAATTTTTGTAATGCCGAACGCATCCGCGTTTTGACTGTACCAAGCGGAATGCCCAAATGTGCGGCAATCTCGGATTGCGTCATGCCGCCGTAATAGCTTAGGGCAATTACCTGCACCTGATCAGTGGGCAGCTTTTCGACCATAGCACGCAAACTCTGAGCGCGATCTCGATCTGCCCAATCCTGCAAGAATTCAAAGGCAGGACGCCCATCATCGCTGAGCAGATCGTAAGGTGCCGTCACCCGGCGAGCTGTTTGGCGCAGCCGATCAATCGCCATGTTGCGCGCAATACCTGATAACCAGGTGGCAAAAGCGCCACGCGCCGCATCATATTGATCTATACGTTGCCAGACCCTTAAAAAGACGTCTTGCGAACATTCTTCTGCCCCGCCTTCATCATTCAGCACGCGGTAGGCAATGCTGTAGATAAGGTTGGCATAGCGCTGATAGAGCTGCACCATCGCCTCTTGATTGCGCCGCTTGATCTCAGCAATGAGTTGCCCGTCATCCATAAATTAACCTGCCGTGCAGCGCCTGCTCACCGCCTGAAAGATACTCGATCCTGCTTGCTTTTGCCAAATGCACCGCGCACTCATCAAGCACTCATTTGTCTGTAGAACGGCTTGTAAATCTATACGTATTTATTTCGCCGTATAGATTGATAGTTGCGTGCAAAATAACCACAACGCGGCACGCGCAACAGGTGTTTCTCCTACTTTCAATAGAGGGAATGTAACATGTCTACCATTTCTCGCCGTAATTTTCTTAAGGGCAGCGCCATTGTTGCGGGCGCTGCCGCAGTCGGTTTCCATGGTGTGTTCGGCGTGCGCCGCGTCTTTGGGCAGATGAAAGACGACGATCTGCAAACAGTGCTGAACCTTGCCGCCACCGCCGAGACGCTGGCAACCACGCACTACTACACCGCCCTGACCAAAGGCGGCATCATGTTCGGCGACTTCGAGAAGGCATACATGGTTGCCGCGCTAGAAGCTGAGCAGATTCACCTTGATTACCTGAACGCCAATGGCGCGCAGGCACTCACCGGCGAATTCTACTTCCCACAGGGCGTCTTCGACAACAAAGCCACCCTAGCCGCCGTCACCGAAGTGGCAGAGAATGCCTTCATCGGTGCCTATCTGGCTGCTACACGCATTTTCGCCGCCGCTGATCAGCCGCTGCTGGCGATGGTTGCCGCCCAGGTGGCAGGCGTCGAGGCGCAGCACCTCTCCTTCATGCGTGGCATCGGCGGGCAGACGCCACCCAACAACGTTGCCCTGCTCGAGCCGATCTTCTACAATGTCTCGGACGCAGTGCCAACCCTCACGCCCTTCCTAGATGGCAAGGCGGACGGCTTTGAAGGCATGGCAATCGCCTACCCAGGCCGCGATAAGGTGATGGAAGTGGTCGGCATGAGCGCCCTGAAGCCCGTGCTGCCTGCCACCGATCCCGAAGCCTTCAAGGGCATGTAAGCTGCCGTAAGCGCTGAAGCAGCGCCCAGGCTTGTTTGGCTGCCCTTCCCGAAAAGCGAAGGGCAGCTTGTGGTATGGCTTTTCACACGTCACCGCACTGCTTAGCCGCCTACCCTCACTGCGGTGGGATGAGCGCCTCAAACAACGGCTTGAACTGCTTTGCGGCAGGATCATAAATGCCAAAGCCGGAGGCAAATTCCCAATAGCACCAACCAATGCCGTTGCGTTCGGCAGCCTCGCGCACCGCTCGCGTATACAGCTGCCGTGAGGGCAAATCCGCCTTTTCATACGCGCCAAATTCGCCTAACCACAACGGCACGCCATAGCGAGCGCTCCATTCAGCAGCAAAGGCAAAATCCCGCGCAATGGCGCTATAGTGATCGTCAGTTCCCCAGCGCTGCCCCAGCCATGCGTCGGCGCCGTTCACCCATTCCGCACCCTGATGCGTGAATTGAAACGGCTCGTAGTAATGAAAGGTGATAATCAGGTTGTCGCGCTCAATCGGCATGGAAAAGCGCCGCAGCGCATACAGCCCGTTCCATTCTGCGCCGCCAATGATCAAGGTGCGCGTTGGGTTGCTTTGGCGCACCGCCGCGATCAATTTCGGGTAGGTGATATTCCAGATTGTTGTATCGAGGCGCGTGTTAGGTTCATTCAGCAATTCGAAGGCAAGCGTTGGCGGATAATCGGCGAAATGCTCACCGATCTGCTCCCAAAGCGCGATCAGCCGTGCGATGTGATCTTGCGGTTGCGCCATGAGTTCCTCATAGTGATGCACATTTAGCACCACTTCCAGCTTAGCTGCCAATGCCCAATCTACCACTTGCGTCACACGCGCTAGGAACGCCGCATTAATGGTATACGGCGCTTCTGCCGCCGCATGGGCAGACCAGCGCACTGGAATCCGCACCGCCTTGAAACCGGCGGCAGCAATGGTGGGCAGGTAAGATTCTTCCACACGCACGCCCCACTCGCCTTCGTTGGGCGCTTCCAGCATGTTGCCTAGATTAATACACGGGCTGAAGGGCGCTGGAGACTTGGCGGGCAGCGCTTGAGCTGCTGTGCTGCCCACTGAAACGCATAAGAGACCTACTATCACGAGCCAAAGCAGTGCACGCATGGCTAATTCTCCCTCTCACTGACGCAAGTTCGCGCTGTAAGGGTAACGAAAAGGTGTTCAAAAAGCGAGTTTGACCTGTTCGCAACACGCTCTCCACAAGATTGCCCCCGCACGCCACACACCAGCAAGGCAAGGCTGCTTAAAGCACGTTTCATTTGAACTCCCTCCCGATCTGCGGCTGTGCGCTTATCATACTAACTGAAGGCACTTATTGAAAGCAATTGCTCTAAAGGATAGGGCGTTTTAAGTTATGCCTATCGCACCGTTGTGCTATACTATTCACACAGCTTAAGCAGCGCACACACGGAAAATCGCCATGTCTGACCCACTCAGAGCCTACCAAGCCGAGATCAGCCGCCAGTTTGCCAGCAGCGTTGCCCAAGAACATGCCTACCGCCCCGCCCTGATCACTTTATTGCGCGCCCTTGCCCCGCACCTCACCGTCATTAACGAACCCCGCCAGCAGCGCGGCAACCGTCCGGATCTAGTGGTGCAGAACCGCGACCGTCTCTCGGTCGGCTATCTTGAGACCAAAGACTTGCCCTCTGATCTGCATGAGGCTGAACGCACTGAGCAGTTGATGCGCTACCGTGCCAACCTGAATAACCTGATCCTGACCAACTACCTTGAATTTCGCTGGTATGTGAATGGCGATCACCGTGAGAGCGTTCAGCTTGCCCGTCTGACTCCCAAAGGCGCCCTGCGCCCCACCCCGGATGGCGCTGCCCAAGTGCAGGCGCTCTTGCAGGCGTTCCTCACCCAAAGCGCCGCGCCCATTGGCAGCCCAACCGAACTCGCCGAGCGTATGGCAGCCCTCACCCGCCTGCTGCGCGATAAAATGACAGCCGCCCTCAACGCGCAGCCGCCTTCACACACCCTTCAGGCGTGGCGCGCCGATCTTGCTAAGGCGCTCATGCCCGGCGTTGATCAGCCGCAGCGCACCGCCGAATTTTCCGATATGCTTGCCCAGACGCTTGCCTATGGCTTGTTTTCGGCACGCGCCGCCGAACCTTCTTTACCCTTCAACCGCGATGCCGCCCGCCGTCTCATCCCGCGCACAAACCCCTTCCTGCGCGATTTCTTTGATAAACTTGCCGATCTAGGGCTTGAAGATGAGCCTTACATTGGCTATGTAGATGACCTTGCCGATCTGCTGGCAAACGCTGATATTGAGAGCATCCTTGCCGACTTTGGCAAGCGCAGCGCCCGCCAAGACCCTATCGTGCATTTCTATGAGACCTTCCTTGCCAAATATGATGCGCGCTTGCGCGAAAAACGCGGCGTCTACTACACGCCCGAACCTGTCGTCAACTACATGGTTGGCGCAGTGGACAGCCTGCTGCGCCAGCAGTTTAACTGCCGCGATGGCTTGGCAGAGCGCGGCAAACTGCCCGATGGCAGCCACCGCCTGCTCATCTTAGACCCCGCTTGCGGCACAGGCACCTTCCTCTACAACGTCATTGAGCGCATCCGCGAGACGTTCAAGGGCAACGGCGGCGCTTGGGCAAGCTACGTCCGTGAACACCTGCTGCCGCGCCTGTTCGGCTTCGAGCTGCTCATGGCGCCCTATGCCGTTGCCCACTTTAAGCTGGGAATGCAGTTGGCAGGGCGCGATTTGCCGCCCACCACCCCCGCCCTCAACTTCCAAGCGCAGGGCAAGGCAGACCGCCTGCAAATCTACCTGACCAACGCCCTAGAGAGCGTGCCGAACCGCACCCAACAGGAACTTGGCTTGATGGGCTGGCTGACCGCCGAAGCACTCAGCGCAGAGCGCGTGAAGCGCGATTTGCCGATCATGGTCGTCTTAGGCAACCCGCCCTACAGCGGACACAGCGCTAACAAAGGCGAGTGGATTGACGGCTTGCTGCGCGATTACTATCATGTAGATGGCGCGCCGCTGGGCGAGCGCAACCCCAAATGGCTGCAAGATGACTATGTGAAGTTCATTCGCTTTGGGCAGTGGCGCGTCCAGCAGACCGGCGAAGGCATCCTTGCTTTCATCACCAACCACGGCTATTTGGATAACCCAACCTTTCGCGGAATGCGCCAGCAACTGCTGCACACCTTCAGCGAGATTTACATCCTAGACCTGCACGGCAACGCCAAAAAGCGCGAACAAGCCCCCGACGGCGGCAAGGATGAGAACGTCTTTGATATTCAACAGGGCGTTTGCATTGGTATTTTCGTCAAGCGGCGCGCTGCTGATCCCACCCAACCCGCCCTCGTGCGCCACCGCCACCTGTGGGGAACACGCGCCGAAAAATATGCCGCCCTTGAATCGCTCACCCTTGAGAGCGACGGTTGGACAAGGCTGACGCCGAGCGCGCCCTTCTACCTGTTCACGCCGCAGAACACCGACCTGCGTGAGGAATACGAGACCTTTTGGCGCGTCACCGACTATATGAAGGTGAATTCCGTCGGCATTGTGACAGGTCAAGATGATCATGCCATAGCTTTCACGAAAGACGAAGCTGCTGTTCTAGCTGCTGTGCATGGTATAGCAGCTTCTGACATTACACCAATCCTGTATCGCATTTTCGACGAACGGTATATTGTCTATAACCGAAAAGTTGTAACTAGAGAGCGCCGCGAGGTCATGCGCCACTTGCTCAAGGAAAATCTCGCGCTGATAACGGTTCGCCAAGTAGCTGAAGGCATTTTTGATCATGTTCTTGCTATAAATACAATAACCGAAAGCCGAATTACGCTTAGTAACAAAGGAATTGCGTATACATTCCCACTTTACCTGTACCTTGACAGCGATAGCGGTGAAACGGCGCATGGGCTAGAGTGGGCAGTTAGCGATAAAGGGCGCTATCCAAACCTGAGCAGAGCGTTTATCGCCGCGTTCAGCGAGCGCGTGGCGTTGCAGTTCATCACCGAAGGGCGCGGCGATCTGCTAACGACTTTCGGACCAGAGGACGTTTTCCACTACAGCTACGCCATTTTCCACAGCCCTACCTATCGGGCGCGCTACGCCGAGTTCCTCAAGCTGGATTTTCCGCGCTTGCCGCTGCCCAAAGATGCCCAAACCTTCCGCCGCTTGGCGGAGATCGGCGGGCAGTTGGTGGCGCTGCACCTGCTGCAAC
>DAOUBW010000008.1:0-102686 GCA_034432555.1 Anaerolineae bacterium | reverse complement strand
CAAGATGACTGCAAGGTGACTGGGCGTGCCATCGAAGGTCGCTTCCAGTTCTACACATGGTTAAATGAGGAGAGCAATGTTGAAGTGTTGCAATCACAAACCTTCTATATTGCTAACGAAGTGCTGTTTACCCTCACCACAACTTGCGCGCTCGACCGTCAGGCGGAAGTGATGCCGATTCTCACAGAGATGCTCGAGTCGTTCGTGATCGAAGTGAACTAAGCGCCCAACCCCGCTCCAAATTTTTTGGAGCGGGGAAGCCTTTACCCCACCCTCAATCCCGCCCCGCACGCAGGGCGGGACTTCATACACCTTCTGATCCCCTTTCCCTGCCTGCGCGGAAAGGGCTAGGGATAAGGATTGGGCTAAACTATGACATCCACCACAATTACCTAAGATTACCCACCTGCCATACCGCAATTGGCGTTGGCTGTGGTAAACTTAGGATGAGGTTGGTATTGGTAAAGTGGCGCAACGATGACCATCCATACAGCGCTTGTGACAGGTGCAAACGGCTTTATTGGCGCAGCGCTCACCCGCGCCCTGCTGCGGCGCGGTGTTGCCGTGCGCGCCGTCTGCCGAACGCCGCATAAAGGCGCGGCACTTGCCCAAGCAGGCGCAGAGGTGGTGCGCGGCGATGTGCAGGATTTGGCGCGCCTGACTGACCTTACTAACGGCTGCGATGTGTTCTTCCATGTGGCAGCCGTTATGGGCAGCGCTGCCTACACCTACAATGTGAACGTGCTAGGCGCCCAAAACGCTATTCAGGCAGCGCACAAAGGCGGCGCGGCGCGCTTTGTGCATGTTAGCACGGTGGCTGTCTACGGCTTCAACGTCACGGGCAGCGTTGCTGAAGATCATCCGCAACAGCCTTCACCCAACGATTACTATTCAATCACCAAAATGCACGGCGAGCGCCATGTATGGGCATATGCAGCGCGCACGGGCTTGCCAACCACAGTTATCCGCCCTGCGTTCGTCTATGGCGAAGGCTCGACCTTTTGGTCACAGGCACTCTATGCGCTGTGCCGCCGTTTCCCAGTGCCATTGGTAGATGGTGGACGCGGTCATGCCCATCCAATTTACGTTGAGGATGTCTGCGATCTGCTGATCCATGCCGCAGAACATCCGCAGGCGGTGGGCAATGCTTTTAACGCCGCGCCCGATCCCGCGCCCACATGGGCAGAGTTTTTGGGCTATTATGCGCGCATGGCAGGCAGGACGATCAGCTTTGAGCTGCCGCTGCCATTGTTAAACGCCGCTGCACCACTCATCACGGTGCTTACGCGCTTGCGCGGCACGCCCTTTGACGTGGCGGGCTTTTTGCGCGTGTGGGGACACCGCGCCACCTACAGCATGGCGCGTGCAGCAGACCTGCTCGGTTGGCAGCCAAGCACCAGCCTTGCCGAAGGAATGCGCCGCACGGAACTTTGGCTGCGGCGCAACCGTCTCCTCGAGTCTAGCGAATTGACGAACATGGCAATCAAGTAAGGCAAGTGAGGAACAATGCTGCGCGTTTCGCCTTTTCACCACTTTTTTCGGCACACACGCGGACTGATCGCACTTTTGGCGCTCGGCATGGCGGCGTTGGCATGTAATCTCGGCGTCTCCACTGCGCCCACACCGACGCCTTTTGTGTTCATAACGCCACCCGTGATCGTGGTGACTGCCACACCGACCATCGGCTTTGCTACCAACACGCCCGCGGTCATCGCACCGACTCAGTCGTTCTGTGTGCCGAATACAGCTTGGCAAATCTACTTTGTGCGCGCTGGCGATACGCTGGCAACCATTGCCTCGCGCAGCGGCACAACGGTAGCCGCCCTAGTGCAGGCAAACTGCCTTGCCAACCCAGATGTGATCGTGGTTGGGCAAGGGTTGCGCGTGCCGCGTCAGCCTATCATCATCACGCCGACCAGCGCACAGCCGCCCACACCCATCGGACCGAGCATCGGCAGCATTTCCCTCGACCCATCTATTCAGCGCGGCGTTGGGCAGTTCCAAGTGGCACCCGGCACAATCACACTGCGCGCCAGCGGCGTCAGCGGCGCAGTGCGCGTTGTCTACTACTTACAGCAGATCGGCTCAGGCGCGCCAGTTGCCATTGGTGAGAGCAACAATCCGCAGAATGCCTTCGCCGTGCAGTGGCTGGTGACCGCCGGCAACCTAACGGCACAAGTGTGGGCGGTGGCAGTTGCCGCTAACAACCAAACCGCCGAAAGCCCGAAATTGGTCGTCTTTTCAGAGGCGGGCTTTGCGCCGACCATCGGCACGCTGACCATTACACCAGCACAGCCCGATCCGACCGACCCCGCCCTGCGTGTGCTGCCTATTGGGCAAGTGCTGCTGACGGTGAACACCGCCAGCAACGCAACAAAGGTGCTGTTCTACTTTGTGGATGAGCGTCCCGGCAATGCACCGATCTTGTTGGGTGAGGACACCAATTTTAACGACGGCATCGGCATCATCTTCAACACAACGCCCTTTGCCAGCGTGCCGCGTGGCTTGATCTGGGCGCAGGCGATCAACAGCCTTGGGCAATCAGCCACAACTGCCAGCAGTCCCGTTGTGATCCGTTAGGGCAGCCCGACCATGAACGCGCTGCTGCTGGTATTTGCCCTTGCGCTAGGCGGCGGCGTGTTGTGGTATCTGCTGATTGCGACGGAAGGTGTTTATTTAGGGCGGCGCGTTGTGATTGGTCTGTATGATCTTTATGCGCGCCGCTATGATAACATCAAGCAATTCGACACCGCGTGGGAAGCGCTGACGCTAGGCGCACCGCTTGCCGAAGCGCTCAGCCACCTGCCGCAGCCGCTGATCCTTGATGTAGCGACAGGCACGGCGCGCTTGCCACGCCTGCTCTGCCAGGCACCTGCCTTTGAGGGTACGGTGCTTGGTCTGGATTATAGCTGGCGAATGCTGCGCGTGGCAGCCGAAAAGCTGGGCAAAACGCCGCGTGTGGCGCTGCTCTATCAGGATGCTACGCGCCTGCCCTTCGCCGATGAAACGTTCGATGCCGTTGCGTGTTTAGAGGCACTCGAATTTCTGCCCGATCCGACTGCTACACTGACCGAGATCGTGCGCGTGGCGCGAGCGGGCGCGCCGATCCTGCTCACCAATCGGAAGGGCATTCATGCGCGGCTAATGCCCACCAAAACACAGCCAAGTGAGGTATTTGCAGCATGGCTGCGCGAAAAGATCGGGTTGGTGCAGGTGGTGGTTGAGGTTTGGCAGATGGAGTATGACCTGATCTGGGCGGTGAAAGCAGGGACGCCACCAATACGTCAGGTTCGGGCTTGGCAAGCAGCACTGCGCTGCCCAGCTTGCCAAAAGATCGGCTTTCGGGCGGATGCCATACGCGCGTTCGTGTGCTTACATTGTGAAAGGCGTCTACCCATCACAGCGGAAGGGATTGTACGTTACACGGATTAGTTTCGGAATAGGTTAGGTGTGTGATGAGGCAACCTGATTGGGCGCGAGCGCTGCGGCGCTTCCCTATGCTAGATGCGCGGCATCCGGTGGCGCTGCGCGACGCCCATTTTATGCCCAACGCCATGCCAAAATGGGTGCGCCGCTTCACGAATTTCTGGGCGTTGGTTGGTTTTGCCGCGCTGATTCACGGTGGTTTGTTCTTTTTTGCAGTCTTGTTCTACCACATGCCGAACACGGCGCTTGTGCCGTTGATGGCACCCTTCCTGACGCCGTTTGGCACGCCGATCATCTTGGTGATCATGCACTCAGTGCTGTATTGGGCGCTGCTGATCGGGATTGCCAACCAGATGACCTACAGCTTTGGGCGCGAACTTGAGTCGCAAACGTGGCGTGTGCTGCGCCTGACGCCCTATGTGGCGGACGAGTTGGCAATCACAAAGGTGCTGACGGTCGGCAGGGCATGGTTTGGGCTGCTGCGGGTCTTGTTTGCGCTGCGCTTCAGTGCCTTGTTGGTGCTGCCTGTTGCCTTTGCCGCACAACGCAGCCGTGAGGTTAGCCTGATTGGCAGCTTTGATTTGCTCAGCGTGATCATGTTCCTGCTGCAACCGTTCACAGAGGTGTTCATGGTGGCGGGCGTCAGCCTGCTGATCGCGGTCTTGGTGCGGCAAGCGCTTTGGGCAAGGCTGTATGCCTATACGGCATTGGTACTGGGAGTGTGTGGTCTAAATGCGCTATGCAGCCTGTGGCTGACCTTCAATTCACCGATTGGCGTGTTGGCAAGCCTGTTGGTGCCATTCGGACATTGGACACCGTTAGTAGTAGCAGCCTTTCCGCCATCGGCTGCGGCTGTTTACGCGCAGCAGACGGCGGTTTTGGCGCTGACAGTGATCGGTTTGCCCACGCTGATAGGCGGCGTGGCGTTTGCGATTGGTGTGCGACGGCTGCGGCAGCTAACCTAGCCTACCAGCCCCAAGTGTTGGGCGCTCCCTTAAAGGGTCCAACAATCTCGCTGGTGATCCAACCGCCGTAGAAATCGCCCGCTTGTGCCTGAACCTGCTCATCATTCACATAGCAGGCGTCCATGCGGCTGGCATAGAAGGCGACATAATCTTTGAGCGCGGCATAGGCGGCGTTGGGTGCAGCGTAGTACCATGCAGCGGCAGGCGCACGTTTTTCACCAACAAATACTGTGTAGTAGGACGCCGCGCCCTTGTATTCGCAGAAGGTTTGGCGGTCAATTGGCTGTAAGTACTGCATTTGGATATCCTGCGGCGGGAGGTAGTAGGTGGGCGGATGGCTGGTCTCTAGGAGACGTAGAGCGCGGCGCGTCTCGGCGATGAGGACACCGCCAAACACGACGCGGATATGTTTATCGGTTGGCTCTAGGCGCGGCGGGCGCGGATAGTCCCACACGGATTCTTGCCCTGCGGCGGGCGGTATGCGACGTTGATTCATTTGGCTATGTCTCACAACTTGTTTATCTGCTACAAATTTTAGCAGACTGCCTGTATGTGGCTTCCTTTTTAAGGCAAGCCTAATGTGCCTTGCACGAAATTTACCCTTCGGTCAATTCGCATTAGCCTATTTCGCAGAGAAGCGGTATAATCATATTCATTAATGAAAGCCTTCACAATATCCGCGTAAATAGTTATAACGGAGTGCCTGAATAGCCGTGAAGCTCAATCGGTTTGCGATCTACCTTATCGTAGGCGCGGTCTTCATTGCGATAGGAATACTCGTCGGGCTGACTGCTCGAGTCTTTCCTATTGCCGCTTCAGCAGAAGCTGCCGCTGTGGACTCGCTCTTTAACTTTATGCTCGCCATTGCCGTGGTGGTTTTCCTGATTGTGGAAGGCGGCATTATCTACTCGATCATCCGTTTCCGCCGCCGTGCGGGCGATGAGACGGATGGTGCGCCTATCCATGGCAACATGGCACTTGAAATCACCTGGACTGCCATCCCTGCCGTGATTGTCTTTGTCCTCTCGATCTATTCGTATCAGGTCTACGTGACCATCCGCAACCCTGAGCCAAAGGATAACGAAGTTCGGGTAGGTGTGGTTGGGCAGCAGTTCGCCTGGAAATTTACCTACGAGATGCCCGAAGATAGCGATCCTGAAGTGACGCCTGAACTGCGTGAGAAAATTCAGCAGTACATGCTCGACTCAACGCTGTATTTGCCCTTGAACCGCCCCGTGCGCGCCATCATCGAATCGCAAGATGTGATCCATTCTTTCTACATTCCCGAATTTCGGATCAAGCAGGATGCTACGCCCGGACGGGTGACGGAGGCATACTTCACACCGATTGAGAAGGGCGAGTGGTGGGTCGTCTGCGCGGAGTTGTGCGGTGTGGGTCACGCTGCCATGTCGCAGATTAACAAAGTGATCGTCATTGAGCAAAATGAGTTTGATGACTACATCGCCACCCTTTACGCGAAGGCGAAAGAGACTGCCAGCGATCCGCGTTCGCCAGAGGTAGGCAGGCAGCTTATTGCCAATAAGTACCCGTGCGGTGCTTGCCACATTTTGGATGACGTTGGGTTGGCGGGCAACATTGGACCGAGCCTGAACGGGATTGCGACCCGCGCCGAAGGTCACGCGGAGCGTGGCGAAGGCTTGGTAGGCGGCACGGACGCGGCAGCCTACATTCGCGGCTCGATCGTGAACCCGAACCTCTACCTGGTGGCAGGCTATGCGGCTGGTGTAATGCCTCAAAATTACGGCAATCCGAACATCATGAGCGAAGATGACCTTGAGGCAATCGTCAACTACCTGTTGACCATTAAAGATGAATAATCCACAAAACATCGCGGACAATAGACCAGAGAGGCGTTAAATTATGGCAACCACAGTTAAGCCGACTGCCGCTGCGGTACCCAAGCCACGCGGCATTGGTAAATACCTTGTGTGGAGCATTGATCACAAGGTCATTGGTATTCAGTATATCGTCACCTCCTTTTTCTTCTTCTTGGTCGGCGGCTTGCTGGCAGAACTCATCCGCATTGAGCTGCTGACGCCCGCTGCCAGCCTGATGGTGGATGGTGGCGCTTATAACACGCTCTTTACCATGCATGGCACCATCATGATTTTCTTGTTTGTCGTGCCGATGTTGGCGGGCTTTGGCAACTACCTTGTGCCGCTGATGCTTGGGCAGAAGGATATGGCGTTCCCATGGCTGAACGCGCTCGCCTTTTGGATGCTGCCGCCGGCGGGCTTGGTGATGTTGGCGGGCTGGCTGGTCGGACCAGCACAAGCCGGCTGGACAAGCTATTTTCCGCTGTCGGGTCCGCAGTTCAGCCCGTTTGATGGGCAGACGCTGTGGGCGATCAGCCTGCACCTGATCGGTGCATCTTCCATTCTGGGCGCCGTCAATTTTATTGTGACCATCCTCAACATGCGCCCTGCCGGCATGAGCATGTGGCAGATGCCGCTTTTTGTGTGGTCAATCTTCGCCACCTCGATCATCATCCTTGTGGCAACACCGTTCCTTGCCGGCGGTTTGACGTTGATGCTCTTTGACCGCTTGGCTGGCACAAGTTTCTTCTCCCCGGCAACGGGTGGCGATCCACTGCTGTGGCAGAACGTTTTTTGGTTCTACTCACATCCGGCGGTCTACATCATGGTGCTGCCCGCGATGGGCATCCTCTCGGATGTGCTGGCAGTCCATGCCCGTAAGCCCGTGTTCGGCTACCGCTTCATCGCCATGAGCAGCCTCGCCATCGGCTTCTTGGGTTGCATCGTGTGGGGACATCACATGTTCACCTCATTGGCATCCTGGGCGCGTATTCCCTTCATGCTTACCACCATGCTGATTGCGGTGCCAACTGGTGTGAAGATGTTTAGCTGGATCGGCACCTTGTGGGGCGGCAAAATTCGCTTCACCAGCGCGATGTTGTTCTCGCTTGGCTTTCTGTCAATGTTCGTGCTAGGCGGTATCACGGGCGTGTTCCTCGCCTCGATCCCGGTGGATATTCACCTGCACGACACCTACTTTGTGGTGGCGCACTTCCACTTCGTGCTGTTCGGCGGCTCGGTCTTGGCGATCTTCGCTGGCATCTATCACTGGTTCCCCAAGATGGCAGGGCGAATGCTGAACGAAGGTTTGGGCAAAATTCACTTTGCGCTCACCTACGTCGGCTTCTTCCTCACCTTCTTCCCAATGCACTTCCTGGGCTTGGAAGGGATGCCGCGCCGCATCTACACCTATGATCCGAAGTATGAAGCGCTGAATGCGCTTTCAACCATCGGTGCGCTGATCATGGCAGTGGCGGTTGTGCCGTTCTTGGTCAATGTGGCGGTCTCTCTGGTGGCGGGCAAGCCAGCCGGCAACAATCCGTGGCGTGCGCTTAGCTTGGAGTGGATGACCAGTTCGCCGCCGCCGGAACTCAACTTTGACGAGCCGCCCATCCCTGCCAGCGATCCGTATGGCTATGGCACGCCGGAAGGCGCAGCCTACCTTGCCAGCGGCGGCAAAGTGGCGTTGCCGACGAGCGGTCACAGGCATGGACACGGCGATCAGCCAATTGAGCGCCCCGCTACTGGCGACTAATCGAAGCAAGGGCAGGGCGGGCGAATATCCCGCCCTGTGTATAACCGTGTAGTGTATCGTTGAGCAGTGGTGAGTTTTATGAGGTAGCCGCGCATTATGACGGCGAATTTTGCCAAGATGCAGACCGCATTCGATCACGATCAGCTTCAGCAAGCACAGGCGCTTAAGAACGCCCGTTTAGGCTTGTTGCTGTGGCGCTTTGCCAACGGCATGGCGTTTGTCTTTTTTGTGTTTGCCAACCTGCTGATGCGGAACGTTCAGCCTTCGTGGCCGCCGCCCGGCGTGGAACGCCTTGAGGTCGTGCTGCCCATCCTGATCACGCTCGTGATTTTGTTGAGCGGCTTCACCGCCTCGCGCACGTTGAAGGCAGTGCGCGCCAGCCAACTGAGCGACACCTTGCGCTTTGGCTTGGCAACGCTTGGGCTAGGCGTGGTATTCTTTGTGGGCTTGCTGGCAGCTTCGGCGCAAGTGCCGTCCAGTGGTGCCTACAGCTCGATTGTGCTGGCAATGAACACTTTTCACGGGCTGCATGTGGTGGTGGCAGCGCTGATCTTAGGTGTGGTGTTGCTGCGCGTGCGGCGCGGTCACTATTCAGCGGAAAAGCACTGGGGCGTGGAGGCAGCCGTCGTCTTTTGGCATTTTGTAGACGCTATGTGGTTGTTTTTCTTCGCCTTTATTTACGTGCTATAGGCACACTTTACTTTACAACGTAGAGAGGCAACAAAACATGGTCTTACCGATTCCCGGCTTTCTGATCCGTCCCGGTTTCATCCGTGCGGTGAACGGGATGATCTTGGGCGGCGTGGTAGCCGGTGCAGCTTATGCAGGGCTGGCACTCGGTGAAAAATATATCGTAGCGCTGCTGTGCATGGTGATCTTCGGCGTGCTGTTTGGCGGCGTAAAGGGTTTGCTGCTCGGCTTGATCCTGCATGTGCCAGTCCATTTGTTGCTGCACTGGCCGGTGCCGCCGCAAACCGCCGATTTTGGCACGATCTTGGTGGCGCTGGCGGTCTACCTTGCCCTGGTGCCGGGCGGCATGATCACACATGGCTTCTTGCTGAAGCGCTTTGTGGGTGTGGGCATTGTGGCGGTCTTGGTCGTGCCTGCCTATGTCACCTTCCTTGTAGCGTTTCCCCTTGCGCCGGGCGGCGGTATCGTGCAAGGCTCGCTGCTGATCATGGCGGGCTTTGGTGCAACGTTCGGCTTTTTGTGGGGCATGGGCGCTATGGCACCCGGTGCTTCTGCCCATGAAGGTCCGACGTATTGGGCGTCTGTAGAAGCAGTGCAAAAGCCGCGTTTCCGTGTGCGCGACGGCATCGCGCTGGTCCGTAAGGTCGTTCCGCCACTGGTCGAGACATTCCGCCCCATGCTCCAGCCCATTGGCGTAGCAGTGGCAGTTGCGCTTGGCTTGGTGTTCATCATCTTCATGATCGCCACCAACCCAATTGTGCCAGTCAGCCGCCTGCAAACAACCAACGAGGCAGCCTCTGCCGCCGCCGTGACGGGTGATAAGCTGATCACCTTCATTGTGATTGCGGTGGTGGTCATTGGCGCGGTGGCAAGCCTTGCCATTGGCTTGGCACTGCTGATGCGCTATGCCAACCGCGAGGTGAACACAGCTAAGGAAATGAAGCCCGAGCCGCTCAAGAACCCGCCGTGGCCGTTGCGCCTTGCCGACTTCGTGATCACGTGGATTAATGACATTCTGAACGGCTTGCGCGGCACCTTCCAGAAGTAAGCTGCATAAAATAGCATCACTATAAAGCCTGCGGGTTTGACCCACAGGCTTTTTATGTGCCTATGGCTTCACAGGACGGTTGCCATAGATAAAGGTGCGCGGATTGTCATAGTCACGCTCAATGCGCGTCATATCCATGCCAGGCCAATCGCCGGGCGAACTTTCCAAGATGCGGGTTGGGCTAATATCAAAGTGCAGATGCGGCACGGAACGAAACACGCCGTAGGCATCGCTGATGACCGCAATACGCTGCCCGCGCACTACACGCTCACCAACGCGCACCAGCATATCACCCACATGCCCATAGCGGCTGTAGGCAACCTGCCCTGTGCCGATCAGCGGATCATGCCGAATGACCAGCACATCACCCCAGCTGCCTGCTAGACGCTTGGCATTTGTCACAATGCCGCTTGCCGTCGCATAAATCGGCTGCCCTAAAGTGCCGCCGCGCCTCACCAACAAATCATCGCCGGTGTGAATGGTTGGCGTGCCAAGCAGCGAGTAGCGATTCTTATACGGGTTGGAGGAATACCATGTATCGGGCCACGTTGTGCCGCCGGGCGTTTGGCGTTCTTGCGGCGAGCCGACAGGCGAATCGAAGCCATCGGCAAGGTAGCGTGGCGGTTGGCTCCAGCCGAGTACTTGGCGCCAGCGAATGGCATCAAAAGCGATCTCGCGCCCACGCTCACCGGTTAAATCGTTCAGGAAGATCACACCCGCATTAGGATTATTCACGTCAAACTGATAGACGCCCAGCGGCACCCACAGCGAATCCACCGCAGCCTGCGCCACACGCACCTCAAAATCGGTCAGTTGCCCAAGAATGCCGTTCACCTTGTAGCGTGCGTTGCGTGTCGAGCCGTGCTGCGAAGGCACATAGGCAGCAATCTCATACCAGCCGCTGGCGGGCAAGCGCGGCGCCCAGCGCACCCAAACGCGGCTGAAGGCATCGTTGGTCGCAAGGTAACGGCTTGTCCAGCCTTCTTCGTTTTGGAAGCTCTGCAATGGGTTGGGTGAGCCGTCGTAAGTGCCTTCGGCGTAGCCGTTTTCGCCGGGCTTGATGACAATTTCCGCGCCGTAGCGCCCATTGGTGGGCTTGCCGCCACCACCACTTGGCACTTCGCCCGTCATCTTAACATTGACGGCAGGGAACCATGTGCGGCTAAGCGTGCCAAAGCGGAACCAGCTTAAGCCCGGCGCTTTGTAGGTGACGCTTGCCACCACCCGCGCCCGATCCATATCTTCGCGGGTCAGGCGGTTGCCGGGACCTTGGTAGCCCTGCAAAACGGGAATGATCGGCAGCCCGTAGTTGCCCCATGTGTTGTAGACCATTTGCAGCGCGGCATCTGGCGTCTGGCTGAAATCGCCCCAGTAGGTTTGGGGGTGAATGCTGTTGATGTAGGGACGCCATTCCTGCGGGAAAATGCTGTTGAAATGCCATGGGCGCGGGTCTACGCTCATGCCGATGTGGAAATTAGCTGGCACACCAGCGCGTAGGCGCGTCATAAAGGGGCGCACATTATTACGCCCGCCAACCCAATAGCCGGTGAATGGCTCTACATCCATGATCAGCGAGCGCACGCCGGGACGGTTGCAGGCTTGCACCACCAAATCTGCCTCAGCGGTTGGGTTAATGCCCTTGGGGATGTACCACGCATGAAATTCGAGCCGAGCAGCCGCCAGTTTGCTCACCCAGCGGTCAATATCTGCCACGCCGCGAATGGCGAGATCAGGTTTGGGATCGCCGCGCCCGATGTTGCCCATCCACTCGTTCGCCTCGCCAATTTTCACCCACACTGCCTCGACTGCTGGTGCATACTCTTGCAGCACGCCGATAATTTCATCAATGGTGTTCTCGGCAACGGTGCGTCCATGCACATACCAGACAGCTACTTTGCCATTGTAAACGGTCACGGCACACTCCCTTCAGCGCGCAAACCTTTTCATAACCGCGTATTGTAGCCATGAATGTGCCTGAGGGGAAATGGCAGGCAGCAAAGTAAACGTCATAAGTAAGCCTAACTATGCTGGTTTACCCAATGCAGCCTGATCGCACAGCAGAGGGGCTCTGCACAATGGGCGTGATAAACCGCCTGCGGTGTTCTTCTGAAGGTTCTTCAGGCTGTTAACGAGAGTGGCGCTGCATAGCACGCCGATACGCAGATGGACTCACCGAAAAAACACGCTTGAAAGCACGGCTAAAGGCAATTTCCGATGTGTAACCAACACGACTAGCAATCGCATCAATGGACAAATTGACCTGTTCCAAAAGACGGCTTGCACACTGCATTCGCCAACTGGTCAGATAATCAATAGGGCTGACCCCAACCAACGCCGTGAAACGCGCTGCAAAAGCAGAACGGGACATTGCTACCTGAGTCGCCAACCGATCAACCGTCCAGTGCTGGGCAGGATCACTGTGTATTTCAGCCAAGGCTGCTGCAATTTGCGGATCGCGCAGCCCCGCCAACCAACCCTGCGCCTTGGTCATGGGATCAGCCAGACAAGCACGCACCACCTGCACAAAGAGGATATCTGCGAGGCGATGTAACACTGTATTTTTGCCTTGACGCTCGCTGTTAACCTCTTCGATTAATGCTGTAAGAATGGGCGCCAGCCCATTGTGTTGAGTGTGATCAGCACGAAAGTGGACAATAGGCGGCAGTACAGGCAGCAGAGAAGCCCCACTAAATTCATTGAAGCGAAAGGTGCCACAGATCAGAACCGTATGCAAACACTCATTGCCCCAGCACATCATCTGACATTGGTCTGCGCCATCCTGTGGGGGGTAAATATCCGCGCATAAGGGGGCATCGATATTATCGGCGACGACATGCTCACTTCCCTGCGATAAAACCACAAGGTCACCCATTTCGATTTTCAGCCGTTTCTCACCACACAGAAGCCAGCAGCACCCTTCACGAACAATGTGAAACATGCCGCCGTTAAAGGCATGGAATCTCAGCGACCAATCGCTTTTGTGGATTTCGGACTGACAATAAATGCAGCTTTGCAGTTGAAGCGTCCGCAGAAAATCAGCTAGGATGTCGCGCATTTTCTCCTCGTGAATCTTGGACGATGAGTTCATTTTTCTAGATGCTCTATCATAGTCCATCCAAACGACGCTGTCTATACTTGCAGGGCAAAAGTAGTCTTCTCAAGCACAAATAGGCTGAAAGTGAAAGGGATGAATCCTATATGCGTAACGCTATTCGATTGATAACACTGTTCTCTATATTGTCGTGTGGGATTAGTGTTTCTGCTCAGGCGCAGGGTACTGCGGTCTGTGAACCAGAGCGCTATGTGCTGCCGGGAGAATTTGTTGTACCGGAAAGCATCACCTATGATCCGAACACGAATCGCTTCTATGTAGGCAGTGCCGCAACAAGCGCAATCTTCACGGGCATTGTGGGAGACGCCGAGTCGGTGGAAGTCTTCTCGCCAGCGGGGCAGATGGACGGGTAGGGGCTTTAGGTATGGAAGTGGATGCTGAGGGTCGCTTATTCGTAGCGGGCAGCCGAAGCGGGCAGATTTACGTCTATGACACCAAGACAAGCGCTCTCATCGCGCAGTTTGACACGATTAAAGCGACTGGTGTAGTTGTTAATGAAAACGGCTTCCCACACAACCTGACCGATGTAGCGATCACGCCCAGCGGTGACGTTTTTATCACGGATGCTTTCCTTCCCTATCTCTACCGTGTCTATGAAAACGCCAGCGGTGACCTAGCAATGGAAGTTTTTATCGACTTCACCGATACCATTGTCAAATACGAGACACCCATACCGCTCGATCAAATTCGCAGCATGGCTGACAATGTGTCAGGGTTCAACATTCACAGCATTACAGTTACGCCGGATGGTGAGCACCTGTTGGTTGGGCAGACCAACACGAACCTACTCTTCCGTATCACATTGAAAGATCGCACCATTACGCCAGTTGATCTGGGTGGTGCGCTGCTGCATTCAGATGATCTGCTGCTGGTGGGCGATCTGTTGTATGTCAACGCGATTGTCGATATGAGTATGGGCGCAGAAACGCCGACCGCCATCGTCATCATTCGGATGAACGAAGATTACACGGCGGGTCAGGTTCTAACGACTTATACAGATGACCGATTTAACTTCCAGACCTCCTTCGTTTTTGTTGGAGGCTGCCTGCTGGCGACTAACTCACAACTTCCGGGCTTCTTCACGCGGCAATTTGACTTGCCTTTTAATGTGGTCAGCATTCCGATTCCGAGCATCGAAGGCAGATAGGGCAACCACACCCTGAGGGATGCAACATTCCCTCAGGGTGCAATCCCATTATTCGAGGTTACGAACGATTATTCTTAGAGAGAAAGGCAGATTCGGTCTATGCATCCGGCACCGGCGGGCGCTAATCCCACGCTTTACAGTCTACTCGTTTTCGCGCACATCCTGACGGCGATGATGGCGATCGGGTT
The DNA here is from genome assembly GCA_034432555.1 of Anaerolineae bacterium. Lineage (GTDB taxonomy): Bacteria > Chloroflexota > Anaerolineae > Aggregatilineales > UBA2796 > CP2-2F. Next base: position 88,519 of record DAOUBW010000008.1, on the reverse strand, counting down.
CAATTTTACCTACGTTGTCTGAATCCGTCGTGGACACAGCAACCCAGAAACGTTGCCTTTTGCGCTAAAGGGAGTCAAATTCCTAGATGACTATATCGCCAATCCGCTCTATCTTATAGCGGGCATTACGGGAGGATTGATGATCGCTCTGGGCAAGCCGGTAGCCTCGTGGCTGGCGGTTGCTATTGGTATTTATGTCATTGATATGTTAGCAGCCTATCTCATTTATACCCCTCTGCTGAGTCGCCAGATTAGGATACTGTCCGAAAAGGGACTAGCATCAGCAGAGTATAAAGCCATTGCCAATCGCTCGAACACAATAGGCGCGTTGCTAGGGGCTGGAGCGATCATTATTGTGGCACTCAAAATCTTTGAACCCGCCTTTTGGTAAGATCAAGGCACACCATAATGACGAGTAGGCGCTCTCAATGCGCCTGCAAGGCTGACGGATGAGAGCAGCATCGGCAGGTAGTAGCATGGTGCGATGCTTCGGCGCCACCTGCACGGACACGACATTCTGCACCCCACCCACGATGCGCATAAGGGCGTGCTAGCGCGCTCGGCATGGCTGAATAGACAGGTATGCAGTTATATAGCCCCTCAGCACTCCATGCGCTGAGGGGCTATATTTTTGCAGTGATAGTGCCTGCTCTACATACGAGGCACCATAAGGCTTGCTCTCCCACGCACAGTGTCATCACTTTCTACATTTAGTGTACTCAGAATGCTTAGTTCGTGTATAATAAAGTTGCTGTATGTTTCTATGAATTATCGAAAGGATACGCCATGCGATTTTCACGCTATATGGCAGTTATAGCGCTAGTTCTGATCATTAGCTTATGGCTAGTGAGCTTATCATCCTCTGTGCGCGTAGAAGCGCAGCAAAATTTTGCAGGCTCTGTGCAGCCAATAGCAGGCTTGGTGCAGTATCGGGCAAGTGGCACGCAAGCATGGGTAACACTCACAGAGCGCCAAATTGTCCGCGTGGGCGATCAAATTCGCACCGCTGCCGATGGTTTCGCTCAATTCAGCATCATCAGCGGCATTGAGCTAGACATCTACCCAACCACACAACTGCAGGTTAGCGTTTTACAGCAGCGCGCAGATCGCGGCACGCTCATCTCGATCAGCCAAATTGTGGGTAAGTTGCTCAGCCGTGTTGATCGCACGTTGCGCCCTGAGGATCGCTTCCAAGTGGTGCTGCCCACCGCGGGCATTACTGTGGAAGGCACACAGTTTTGGTCGCTGGTCACGCCGCAGTTGCACGGCGCAGTCGTTGTGCAAGAAGGCGCTGTCAATGTGCTATCAGGCGATGGTCAGTCCTTGGCAGTGACCGTTGAGGACTTTCTCTTTGTGGATTTCAGGCTGCCCGATCCGGCGCCAAACGTCTGCACAGGTGAACTGCTGAGCGAGAACACCACCGCAACACTCGTCTTAGTGCCGCTGGGGGGCAACACAAGCCGCGAAAACGCCACCCGCGCCTTTCTGAGCGATATTTTCACCAGCAATTCCAACCCGAACGTGCGTGTTTTCATGCGCGAACTGCTTGGCTTGCCCGCCCAAGATGATGCGGCACTGGATGCTGATGCTGATGAGCAGGCAGTGCAGGAAATCCTAGACGCGATCCGCACGGTGAACTTGACAAGCCTTGATCTGGAAGATTTGCTCTCGCGCTACCGCACTTATTGGCTATCCACCTACCGCGCCACGCTTGCTAACCCACTCCCACCTGCCACCTGCGGCAACATGCAGGTGGACGATGGCGAGACGGCAGAGAACTGCCCTACCGACTTTAGCGAAGTGGGCTTCTGTGGCAATGGCATTTGCGAGACCAATCGGCGTGGCGTGTCAGAGTCGGTCATCAACTGCCCTGTGGATTGTCTCGGCGGCTTAAGCCTAGCGCTAAGCTGCATTGATCAATCTGCCAGTGGGCTTGGCTTACGCACCGAAGTGCCGCTGCCCACCGATTTCGGACCCGGCACGCGCCAACCGCGCATCACCCAAACGGCAACGCCCATCACCCCGATTGGCACCGTAACACCCACACCTTCACAGTAAAGCAGACCATCTCAAAGGCAGGCTCACCACCTGCCTTTATCATCTCTGACACAAGCGTGGCAAATATGCGTTTCTTGAGATGAGTTTGGCGTGTGGGCTTATTTCCAACTTTTTTCTAAGAATATTCCCAACTTTTGCAACGCGCTTAAAATCTTCAGTGCTATACGGATGGCTACCACACACTTTACATCAGATTTGTGGGTTGGTCGCGGTGCGCAGGCGTTCTACCGAGAAATGGGCGAGGTGGTGCTGTCGGCGGCGAACTGCTTGGCAAAGGCATTGCAAGATGCCTCGTCTGCCACCCAGCGTATTGCGGCTGCCTTTCAGCAGGCTGAGGAAGCCACTGCCCAACTTTTTATGGGCACTCTGGAGACGGAACTTTCACCACGACCGAGCGAAACTAGCGCGCCGAGCGTGCTTGAACGGGATGCACTATGAAATTTGTCGAGACAGACGAGGGCTTTCTGCCTGTTGTGCGCGTGGTCACGTTCAGCCGCGGCGATCAGAAAGTCATCGCCAGCTACGGTGTGAACGGTGAACTGCTACACACCCTGATCGGTTACACCTCGTGCAGCGGCGGTCAAACAGCACACCCCACCGCCCTTGCCCAGTAGATGGGAATATCACTTATCTGCTGGGCAAAAATACCCTCTAAATCTGCGGTGTTTTGCCGCACTGAACGCTTTTTTGCTTGCCCTCAGACCCTAATTAACGGTAAGATGTATAGAAAGCGCTAGGCGTGCTTTTGAAAGCCGACGAGTGAGAAAAGGCAACTATGCTTTGGATAACCCAAACATTACCTACCTACTGCTAATTGTTGGGCTATGGGCAAGTGTTTTCGGGCTGTATATTCCCGGCACAGGCGTTGTGGAAATTTTCGCGGCAATTGCGATGGGCGCCGCGCTTCTGGCGTTGGCGGCAAACCCTGCCACCAACTGGCTGTTTGCGGTGCTGCTTGGTGCGGGTGTTCTCGGTTATTTGCTGCTGCCGCTCTATCGGCGGGAATGGGCGCGCTTCGGCTTGCTCGGCTTGATCTTGCAGGCGATTGGTGGGCTGTTCCTCTTTAGCCAGACGCTCGTCTCGCCCGTCTTGATCGGTGTTACAGTAGCAATTTCATTTGCCATTTACCAGTTGGTGCTGCTGCCTTTTCACCGCAAGCAAACGAGCGAGCCTGTAGTTGGGGATGCTGAACTGCTCAGCGGCGCTTTTGGCTATGTCGTCAAGCCGCTAGACCCCGTTGGCACAGTCAATGTGAATAGTGAACTTTGGACAGCCTATAGCAATGAACACCTGCCCAGCGGCGAGTATGTGCAGGTCTCTTCTAAAGAAGGTTTACGGCTCTATGTAGTGCGCGCCAAGCATAAACACGCCCCACCGCTTGCTGAAATGGAAGAGGCTGCGCCGCCTGAATTGCCACTTCAGGCAAAAGCACTGCGGGAAGATGACGATTCGTTGCTTTGATAAGTGACTTGGAGGAAAGTACCTATGTTAGGACAAACCAGTTTGACGGTTGATCAACTGCCGACCATTGTCATTGTCGTGCTGGCACTGCTCCTGCTGATGATCGTGCTACGATCTGTTCGTATTGTGCCAGAGTTCGAGCGTTTGGTGATCCTTGCGCTGGGACGTTTTGCGGGCGTTCGCGGACCGGGCATCGTGTTGGTGCTGCCTTGGGAAAACGCCGCGAAGGTGGATTTGCGCGAGCGTTTCCTTGAAATTCCGCGCCAGACCGCCATCACAAAAGACAATGCGCCTATCTCAATTGATTTCCTTGTTTACTACCGCGTCATTGATCCCAAACGCTCCATCTTACAGGTGGATAATGTGGTTAGCGCCTCGTTAAATATCGCCACCACCACACTGCGCGCCGTGATCGGTGATATCACCCTAGACGACGTGCTGGCAAAGCGCGAAGAAATTAACGACAAGCTGCGCGTGAAACTTGATGAGATCACCGAGCGCTGGGGCTTGAAAGTGACCAGTGTCGAAATCCGTGAGATTGAGCCGCCGCGTGACGTGCAGGACGCCATGAACCGCCAAATGACCGCAGAGCGCACGCGCCGCGCTATGGTAACGCAGGCAAGCGGCGAGCGTGAGTCCGCAATTATGGTAGCGGAAGGGCAGAAGCAGTCCGAAATCTTGAAGGCAGAAGGACAGAAGCAATCTGAAATTCTGAAGGCAGAAGGCGAGCGCCAAGCCCAAGTGTTGCGCGCACAAGGCTTTGCACTTGCCCTGCAAGCCATTTACGAACAGGCGAAAGATGTTGATTCCAACACGATGGCGTTGCAGTATATGGAAGCGCTCAAGGCACTTGGTGCCAGCGAAGCAACCAAGTTCGTGCTGCCAATGGAACTCATCACTATGATGCAAAAGGTCGTTGGCACTATGGCAAATGGCAATGTTCACACCACGACGGAAGGCACACCGCCCGTCTCCGAAGTACGCCGCATCATCACACAGTAACGGCAAGACAAACAATGCGCCGAGTTGTTCACTCGGCGCATTGCGTTAGGCTACTCAGGCATTTCTTCTGGGTCTGGCACCACGCCGCCATCCAACACTTCCGAGTTGAAAAGCTGCGCCGTCTGTGATTCGAGTGTGTAATCACGCCATGCAAACGAGCCGCCGCGTGTGAACAACACACGATCACCAGTCGGTGCGTCCAGGCGTTCATCGGCAGCCACGAGAGCGCCGGCAGCGCGCAGTGCCGGGAATAAACGGTAGAGATGTGCGGTCGCGTCGTAGGCGATGATCGGCTGCGCCTGGCTGCCGCTCAGCAGCAGGTGCGCCACAGAGCGCACAATCAGATCATTATCGGTATCATGATTCACGCGGATAAGTGTATCCGTGTGGCTATCTATTTCAAAGTCCATCGTGCCGTTTCGCCACACATCAATGATCGGTAGATCAACAAGCAAATGCGGCAAGCTGGACATATTGTCAATGAAGAAGACCGCTTGACGTGACGGATCGCGGTGCTTGAGCAGTGCCTCATCACGGTCAATGCTTCTCCAGCCAGAAAGAAAGGTGAGCATAGGCTAGGCTACCATCTTGTGCAACTTAATGGACGATCTTGTAAAACACTGGTTGCCCAAACTGTATTTTACTCACACTTCTATTTTTACATCAAAGAACGTTCGTGCGCCTCACAATTTCATCAGAAAGGCGTAAAAATTTCGCAAAAACTTGTGGTTGGATTTACCACCATTGTACCCTGAACAGCGCGCTGCGCCAAATACGCTATCCCGCCGCTATCCCTCCGCCAGCACACGCAGCCGCGTTGGGTTAGCGCGCAGCCACAGCCCACTGCCAAGCTGCACGCCACCCACTTTTCGCAGGCGTTCCACAAAGCGGATCGCCGCCTCCACACGCTCAAAGCTCAAATCGTGATCAGGGGCAAGGTGTGCCACGGCTGCCCGCAGCCACAGACGGCGCACTGCCAGCGGCAGACTCAGAAACACCTCACGGCGGATGCTGGGCGGCACATAGGGCGGCAAACTCGCTACGAGTGCCGCGTAGTCCTCGCGGAGGGTGGCAGCCATGCGCCCTATACTGGTTGCCACTGATGGGTTAATCTCGCGCAGCAGCGGCAGCACGGTATGGCGTACCTTATTGCGCGCATACTGCTGATCGGCGTTGGTTGGATCGTCACGCGGCGTGATGCCAAGCGCTGCCACATACGCCGACAGATCGGCGTGTGGCACCCCCAACAGCGGACGCACCAAGCGCACGCCTTCACGCTGGCTGTGCGGCAGGATTCCCCGCAAACCCGCCAAGCCACTGCCGCGAATCAAGTGCAACAACACCGTCTCCACCTGATCATCAAGGTGATGCCCTGTGGCGATACATGCCGCGCCGACTTGTGCTGCTGTTTCGCGCAGAAAGGCATAGCGCGCACGGCGTGCGGCTGCCTCTGTCCCAAGCCGCCACACCGCCGCTTGGCGCGGCACGTCGGCGCTACCTACCACACACGGAATCTGCCATGCCGCTGCAACTTGCGCCACAAAAGCGGCATCTTCTGCGCCTTGCGCGCCGCGCAAGCCATGATCCAAGGTTGCGGCATGGATCGTAATAGCCAAATCGGCGCGAAGGGCGTTCAAAATATGCAGCAGCGCCAGTGAATCTGCGCCGCCCGAGACCGCCACAAGGACGCGCTCGCCGCCCGCGAATAGCCCCTCAGTGCGGCAAAATGCCCGCACCTGTTCCAACACCCCTAACATAAGAAATTTTTAATCATTCGGCAATTTGCCGCCATTTGCGCTATGATGATAGGGCATTTTAACCCGAAAGTGAGCGCACCGATAGCCAAAACCCTTTTGTGTGCGTCTATGTGAAGTATTACTATGCCTGAACCGATGATGGTCGAACAAGTGCGCTATCCACGTGCTGAGTATGCCGCTGAACAACGCCTCACCTTACTTAAGCTCGGTTTGGGCTGTGTTGGCGTCAGCATGATTCTATTCACCAGCCTTGCCTTTCTGGTCTTGATTATCACGCCAATGTGGTTTCGCAGCCTGCCCACCAGTGAGCAGGTGATCTGGATGAGCCGCGTGCCGCTGTTAGAGGCATTCAAGCCGACCCGTGTCTACAGCGCGGACGTTTTGCCGACTGCTGCCAGCAGCAATGAAGATGCGCTCGCCCTGCTGGCAACCGCCGAAGCAAGCCCAACGGCTGCCTTTGAAAGTGGCACCTTGCAGGCAGGCGGCGATGGCGAGAACATTGCTGCCGCGAACCCAACCCGCGGCTTGCCAAACACGCCTTCCCAACCGGGCCCGACCTCTGTACTGATGACCAACACACCCGTCATCGCTGCGATTGGCGCCACCCCAACGCCCTTTCCCACCTTCTCGCTGGATGCGCTGCCCACTGCCACCGCTACGCCAACCTTGCCGCCCTCGCCTGTGCCGACTGAAATCCCGGTGCCGGTGGCATGGCAAGGCGAAGGGTTTCGCTTTGTGCAACAAACCTGGAATACCTGCGGTCCCGCCAACCTGACCCAAGTCCTGTATTACATGGGCTGGCGGGGCACCAAAGATGAGTTAATCCAATACCTGAAGCCCAGCACCGAAGACCGTAACGTTAGCCCGTGGGAGATGGTCAACTACGTTAATGACCACCTGAATGCCGAGCGCAACATCCCGCTGAAGGCGCTCATGCGTGTTGGCGGTGATCTCAACCTGATCAAGCGCTTGGCTGCCAACGGCTTTGGCGTCATTTTGGAGAAGGGCTACTTCGTGGCAGGCGAAGGCTGGATGGGACATTACCTGACTATTCAGGGCTACAACGATACGCGCGGCGAATTCCACGTGCTGGACACTTATCGCGGTGCGCGTTGGGAGCGCTATAACGAGATTGATGAGCGCTGGCAGCAGTTCAACCGCCTGTACATCGTCGTCTATCCGCAAGAGCGTGAACGCGAACTTGCCGTTTTGCTTGGCGCCCATCAGGACGTAACGTACAGTATTCAGAACGCCCTCAGCCGTTCCAAAGAAGAAGCCTCCATCCAGCCTGATAACCCGTTTGCGTGGTTCAACATGGGCAGCAGTTATGTGCTACTGCGCGATTATCACAACGCAGTGCGCGCTTTCGACCGTGCGCGCAGCGTTGGCGCAGGCTTGCCGTGGCGCATGTTGTGGTATCAATTCACCATGTACGAGGCGTATTACTTCGCCGAGCAGTATAGCGAGGTGATCGCGCTTGCCGATGCTACGCTTGGCACCTCTAGCGACCTTGAGGAATCGCACTATTGGCGCGGCATGGCGCTGGCAGCGCAAGGCAACATGGAAGAGGCGCAGCGTGCCTTCCGCCGCGTGCTGAACATCAATCCGCGCTATACGCCGGCTACCGACCGCCTTGAAGAAATTCGGACAGGGCGCTTCCGTCCGCCGAGCCTTTCCTAGACGATGCCCGCCGCATTACGCCTTGCTTATATCGGCGCCTTCAGTTCGGATTATCCGCGCAATCAGGTGCTGCGTGCAGGCTTGGCAGCGCACGGCTGCGAGGTGATCAGTGTGCCACTTAGCAAGCAGGGCAGCACGCTCCGAAAAGTGCCGCGCCTGTGGCAGACCATGCGCCACGCCCGTGCCGATGTTTACCTGTTGGCAGAGTTCAACCAACTCTTAGCGCCCTTTGCCCTGATCATGGGCAGCCTGCTGCGCCGTCCCGTGTGGGTAGATTACATGGTTGGCTTGTATGACACCCAGATTTTGGATCGGGAGGCGGCAGGCGCGCACGGCTGGCGCGGGCGCACCTATCGCGCCGTGGATGCTTGGAATATTCGCCGTGCGCGCCGCATCCTCACCGATACGGAAGCGCACAAGATGTTTTTTGTGCAGCACATCGGCGCGGCGGCGCAGCGTTTGACGGTGGTACCAGTTGGCGTCTACGATGCGTGGTGGTCGCCGCGTGTGCAGCCCATTGGCAAGCCTACTGATCAATGCTTGGTGCAGTTCTTTGGCAGCTATATTCCCTTTCACGGTGTGGAGGTGATCCTAGCCGCTGCCAAGCAGTTAGAGGATGTGCCGCATCTGCACTTTGAGCTGATCGGGCGGGGACAGACCTTCGCGGCGATGCAGCGTCACGCTGAACAGCTCGCCCTAACCAACCTGACCTTCACGCCGCCCATCCCCGCGCCTGAATTGCCCGCGGCAGTTGCCCGCGCCGATATTTGCCTAGGCGTTTTTGGTGAACGCGCCAAGACAGATTATGTGGTGCCGAACAAGGTCTTTCAGTGTTTAGCGCTGGGTAAGCCGCTGATCACGGCGGATAGCACGGCACTTGCCGCCCATTTTCGCGCCGATGAACACCTGATCAGCATTCCACCGAATGACTCAGCGGCGTTGGCGGCTGCCATCCGCACTCTTGCCGCCGACTCCGCGCTCCGTGAGCGCTTGGGCAGTGCTGCCGCCATGCATGTGAAAGCACACTATACGCCCTACGAAGTGGTCAAGCCGCTGCTGGCAGGTGTGCCTTAAAATTTCGGAGCGCACACGCCTGCCTGTGGCGGACAATCAAACACTCAAAATCGGTAGAGTCAATAAATTATCATGCGTGGGTGGCGTTGTGAAGGAACAGCCCTCGATCAGTCTTCTGTACACAAAACGCTTTCAGTCTTACCGCCGTTTTCACCATTTCAGAAGCATTCCGTAATTGACTTGTAACACTAAGGTATGCTACAGTTTTTCCAATTCGCTCTTTTACATGAACATAACAGTTTGGCAGACCTACGCAGCCAGTTTGAGTTGTTGGAAAGGTGTTTCACTTTGAACATTTGCCCACATGCAACCGAGCGCTGCGCGCAGCGGAACCTGACCCCTGCTGAAATTGAGTATGTGCTTGCACATGGCAAAAAGTTTCACAACGCCGGTGCGATTGCTTACTTTTTGGGCAGGAAAGATATTCCTAAAGCTGACAGTCGTAATCAACGCCTTCAGCAGTTAGTTGGCACTACTGTGCTGGTTAGCGCAAATGGTGCGGAGATTATTACGGTTTACCGCAATCAGAATGGGTTGAAAGAACACCGCCAAAAAGCGAAGTATCGCAAGCCGCGTCATTCAGCCTAGCATGAGCGGTTTGTTGTTCTGGAATCTCTAGCCTTTTAAGCGGCGGTCTGCCAAGCTGTAATGCACCTCTCGCCCATACACCGCACACCCTGCTAAAATAGAAAAACCTACCCAAAGTGTGATTAAGGATTGCTTATGCTCCGCCGTTTTGCGCTCATTGTGGCAGTTATCGCGCTCTTTGCTGCGCCCATGCCGCAGACCCACGCCCAAACCGCCACGCTCACCCTAGCTGATTGTGAACTGCCCATCGGCGCACAAGGCACCCAAAAACAGGCTGCCAAATGTGGCGTGCTGAGCGTGCCTGAAGATTATGGCGCGCCCGACGGACGCCAAATTGAAATTCATGTTGCCGTCGTGCCAGCGCGCAACACTGAAACGCGCCGCGCACCGATCTTCCACCTCGAAGGCGGACCCGGCGCCAGCGCCATTGAATACTACGGCCTGGCGTGGTATCCCGCTTATGTGGATTTGAACGAGCAGCATGATATTGTGTTGATTGATCAGCGCGGCACGGGCAAATCTGCCTCGCTGCAATGCACCGAAATCACCACCGCTGCCTTCGATGATCTCGCCCGCGATCTTTCCCTTGAAACAGAGCTGGAGGAAAGCCTTCAGCGCCTAGCGGCGTGCCTGACGCGCCTTGCCGCAACTAATGATCCGCAGCACTACATCACGGCGAACCTTGCCCGTGATACGGATGCCGTGCGTGCCGCGCTAGGCTACCAGAAGATCAATCTGTTCGGCTCCTCTTACGGCACATGGCTAGGGCAGTTCTACCTGCGGCAGTTCGGCGCCAATGTGAACGCTGCCGTCTTGGAAGGCACTGTCGGACCTTGGGATAACCCGTTCTTGCTGGCGAATACGCACGCAGAGGCAGCTATTCAGCGCGTCTTTGACTTGTGCGCCGCCGACCCTGCTTGCAACCGTGCCTACCCTGACCTGAACACCAAACTTGACCAAGCGCTGGCGCGCCTAGAGACGCCTGTACGTATCAACGGCACGAGCTCCCTAACGGGCAAGAGCTATCCCATCTTCCTCAATGCGCCGCGTTTGCTCACCGCCCTGCGGACGATGCCTTACCAGTCCAGCCTGATCGGTTCGCTGCCGCAAGCCGTCAGCCAAGCGGCAAACGGCATTTATACGCTGCCTGCCACTATTCTGATTGCTACTGCAGAGCAACCGATCAGCTATGGTATGAATCTGAGCGTTGTCTGTGCGGAAGATGCCGCTTTCTACACCGAGACACTGCTAAAGAGCATTCCAGAGAGCGCCATGTTCAGCGGTGTACCAATCGACACTTATACAGATGTCTGCCGCGTTTGGCGCAGTGCGGAGCTGGACGCGGCAGATGTTGCGCCGGTCAGCTCGGACGTGCCGACGCTGTTCCTCAGCGGCGATTTTGATCCTATCACACCGCCCGCTTTCGCAGAGGCAACCCAAGCCCGTTTTCCTAACAGCAGTGTGGCGCGCTTCCCGAATCAAGGGCATACCATCCTGCCCAATAACCTATGCGCGCAGCGCCTTGTAAGCGCCTTTTACGCTGATCCAGGTCTGCGCGAGACAACATGCACCGCCCGCGATGCAGCCATTGCCTTTGTTGGCGCGCTGCGCTTTGACTACGAGACGTTCATTGGGGAAGCGTTTTCGGTGCGCGTGCCGAAAGGCTGGCAGAACGACGGCGCAAGCAGTGGAATGCTCTTTTTCAGCAGCACGGACGGCGAAGACACGCCTGACCTGCTCGGCGTGGCGCTCTATGACGTTTCGGGTGGCGCACCACTGCAAAAGGCAGCCTTTGAGTCGATCAGCAGCAGGTATCGCAATCTCTCTGAGCAAGCGACCGTCGCCCAGCTTGGCGTTACCATCACGCAGTACAGCTTCAGCACCGATCAGGAAATCTACATCGGCGCACTGATCACCTTCGGCTTTGGTGGGCAATCACGGGCAGTGTGGTATGCCGCGCCTGCGAACCGCTTCACGGCAGGCTTTAGCAGCGTTGCCGTCGAAGTATTTGGCTCAATCTTCCCGCGCTAAGGCTGCGCGGCGCTGTTCAGCTATCCATGCCTGTGCCGTAGCGTGGATAGCTGGCGTGCCATTCACAGCCACTGCCGCGGCAATGAACATTTCAAGGTGCTGCCACGCGCACAGCGTAACGCCTTCGGGCAGCAGCGCGCCGATCTGCCAATCTAACACGGCAAGCACTGCCTCCACATGCAAACCATGCCGCCGCACGCGCCGAATCAATGCCGATTCTGCCGCGCCATCCGTCAAATTATCCGTCAACAGCAGTGTTGGCACATTGTAATCATAAGCGCCTTCCACATGCTCAGAGTCATCGGGTGAGACGAAAACCAACGGCATTTCAGCTCGCAAACTGAGCGCCGTGCCAAGCGGCAGGGCAGCAGGCATTGGCAGCAGGTGACTCATACCTGCTTGTTTTGCGAGAGGCAGCAGTTCGGCAGTGAGCGCAGCCAGCAGCGGCGGATAAGACGGCAGCAAGCGCCAGTCGAGGCGGAAGGGTGCAAAACTGCCATTTGGTGCGGCAAACTGACCAAACTGCACAACGCCGATGTGCGCTAGGTGTGCGATCAGGCTCATGCGCACACCGTCTGATCGCGCAGTTGGGCGGCTGCGGCGCGCAGCCGTTCCTCAAAGGCGTAGGTGCGCGTGCCATAGAGCGCTGCGCCAAAATGCCACGCTAGGCGCACTTCGGCAAGCGCCAACGTGCGCCGTTCCGCGTCCAGATCAGCATAGGTGCCAAGCTGCGCTGCAAAGTGTGGCGGGATAGGCGTTCCGTACGGCACAAAGGCAGCATACTGCGCCTGCGCCAGATAAGGCGCGGCGTAATCGGCACTGCTGAGCGTCACGGCATCGGCGCCAAGCGCATCTTCAAAGGCGGCGCGCGCATAGTCCGTGCTGGCAAACGGCGCGTGCAGCACCTTCAAAATGCCCTGTGGCACATAGGCAAGCGTGCGTTCTAGCGCCACGACTCCGGCTGCGCCGATGGCAAAGTAGGCGCTCAGGTGAAAGACATACGCACAAGCAAAGTCAGCCGTCGTGTTGATGATCAGCTTGCCCAACGGCAAAAACGGATCATCAATTTTGGCGACGGCTGCCGGCAGCTTATCTAGAGCAGGCGCAATGCCGATTGCTAAACTGCCGCCGCTGCGCGCCTGTGCAGCGCGCAAGCGCTCTAGGAAGGTTGGCATGAAAGCTACCATTCCACCGTGGCGCGCCGATAGTAGGGCGTGAACCATTGCGGATCATCGCGGTACGCGTGCGTGCCGTCAGGGAAAATCCGCACGGCGGCGCGCCGTGTGGCGTGGCAGAAATGATGCACCGACATCGGCATTCCGCCGGTGTGTGCGTAGGCGCACTCAATTTTCACAGCGGCAATCGCCGTGCCGCCCGGAAAGCCCATTGGACCAAAACCGGCGCGGTTGCCTAGCTCGGTGAGTTCTTCTTCCAGCTCTGCCACCAGCGGATCAGGGTTGCGATCTGGCACGTAGCGCAGGCAGGCAGCCTCTTTGCCCAAGCGGAAACAGGTATCTTTGGTGCCGCCTAGCCCAATGCCCACCACCGAAGGCGGACAGGCTAAGCCGCGCCGATTGAATTCTGCCACCACATCGAGGAAGAAGCGCTTAATGCCTTTCACACCATCGCTAGGGAACAACATGCGGTAATCGCTGCCGAACAAGCCGCCTTTATGCACGGCGATGATGTCTATCCAGTCTGCCTCTGGCTCATAGGTGTAGGTGACTTCCGGGGCGTGCATTCCCACGTTGTTATCATGATCCACGCGGGTGAGTGGATGCACACGGTTGGGGCGCAGCGGCATTTTTCGGGTGATGTTTGCCACAGCGCGGCGCAGCGCGTTCTCAAAGCCGACCATGCCGCCTTCAATGCGCGGCGCCTCGTTACCAATCTTCACATAATAGCGCGGCAAGCCGGTATCACCACACATGGGACGCCCACTCTCAATGGCGAGTTCGGCATTTGCCTTAATCTGTTCCAACACCAAGAGGCTGAGCGGCTCAGTCTCCATGGCAATGAGTTGATCAAAGCGGTTCATCACATCGGCAGGGATTGCCATTGCCGCCTTTTTGTTCAGCGCAAAGGCAATTTCTTCAATAAGTCCAACTGGAATCGCATCACGGGTTAAGGTCGTCACGGCGCATACCCTCACACAGCAAAATAGTGCGTGTAGTGTACCGCATTTTAGGCGCGCTGCGTATGCCGAATGCTGCCGCAAACGCCCGCCCTGATTGCGTTGGGTTGGTGGTGGCGATCATATCCGCGCCACATGACTCGGCGGCAAAGCGTAGGGTTTGTTCGTGCTACTGATTGGGAAAATTTCGCAAAACGTACTTGATGTATTCCGCAAGGGACATCTTATGGTGTTCCGCTAATCGCAGCAGTGCATCGTGTTGCTGAATTTCCTCAGTAAACCATATCAATTCAAGGCGGCGTATGGGTTGTGTGGCGATATGGGCGTAGGCTTGCGGTGATGCCCAATAACAACTGCGGCACATCTCGGTTGATTTCGTCGTCTGATTCGGGCAGTGTTCACACGACCACGCTTTAGCGCGATTACACGAACCGCAAAGCAGCATATAATCGTGCAATTCGCGTGCTTCAGAAAGATCATCGCCAGCTACCGAATACGGCACACGGTGATCAATCTGTAGGTAGCGCGCTTCAAAACTGGCGTGGCAAACAGCACAGCGTGCGCCAAATTCTGCCAAAAGGCGCTGCTTAAATTGTTTGGTAAATGTGTGCCTTCCTGCCATGCGCTCCGCTTGAACCTGCGAGGTGTCGCCAAAGCGGTAAGCCGCAATTGTGCGCCCTTCTTCATTCTTCACTTTGAAGGTCTCAAGTGGTATACCCAGCTCACGCAGATCGCGTGCAGCGCGTGGTGGATGGTTGTAGCCGTACAGATTGGTCAGTTCTTCTGTCGTCACCGAACCATGTGCAAGGATATGTTCTGCTACAATGCGTGGACGTTTATTGCGAATGGCTGCGATAAGCGCTCTAAACTGCTCTTGATCATCCATAGGCTAGGCAGTGAACAGATCGTGTTGATAGGCGATAAGGTGCAGGCTCGCCTGCAATGCGGGCGACACATACAGTGACTCGTAGGTGAGCGCCCGTTTGCCGTTCAAGGTTGCCTGCGATGAGCGCCCAGCGCAAAGCTCAAGGCGTATCAAAGCCAACGTTTCAGGCAAAGGCGATCCATACGTTTTTCCGCCTGTATGCCCATCATAGCTGAGCAGATAAGCAATCTGACGTTGGTTCAGTGTGGCAAGTGCCTCGAAGAATGCCGCTTGGTCGAGCGCAGCGCGGTAGCGCCTATCGCGCTTCTGGGAAACGCCTTGATAGGGCGGATCGAGGTAGACAACATCCTGTGGCGTGGCAAGTTGAAGCGTTTCACGGTAATCGGCGCACAGCAGTGTTGCACGGCTTTTCAAAAGCGCGTGTGCCTCTAGAATGCGTTTCTGCATTGTATTCGGGTGCGCGCCTTTGCGCCGATGATCAGCGCTTTGGTTGAATTCACCCTGCACATTGTAGCGTACAGCCGCCTTTACACAGCGTGCTAGAAGATAAAGTAGTTGTTCGGGCTGCTGCTGCTGATTGAAATCAGCGCGCACCTTTTCATAAAAGGCGCGTTCTTGTCCAAGCTGAGCGTGCCACAGCGTGCTGTAATTTTCGGCAAGACTCTGCGGCGCGTCTAGAATAGCTTGCCATAAACGCATCAACGCCTGATCATTATCCGCTATCACAACCTGTCCTGCCTTATGCGCTGATAGGGCAGCCAATGAAAGCGCTGCCGAGCCTGCAAATGGCTCTATCAGGCGTGGTCTATGCTCTGGCATATAGCCTAGAATAACAGCTGCCAAGCCGCGTTTGCTACCCTGATAAGGCAGTGGATGTGGCACTTTCATTGAGGAAATAGACCTTTCCCAACAATGCTTGATACATTATAACTATTTCAGCCGCAGGGCGCAAAGGTTGCACCTTGCGATGCCATGCGCCGCACATAGCGCTGCACGGTTTGTCCGCGCCCATAGCGCCAAATGTGCGCCATGCCGCGCCATTTCAAGAATACGTAGATGAAGGCGTTGGTTGGGCAGGCATCGTAGCGGAAAAGGGTAAGGCGGCTGATGGGCATCTGCGGCGTAAGGTGTCGGTCTACCGTCTGCGAACGGATCAGGCTTGCCAGCAGGCGCTGGTTGAGATAGGCAAGCGTTGGGTCGGTGCCGGTGGTTAGATGCACAAAATTGGGCGTGCCAAACATACTGACCAAATCGCCAAGCACACCGCCGTTCGGGACTGCCATCGGCACTGCCTCAGGCGGCAGCGTGTAGCGCACATAGGTAGAGAGTGTGATTTCATCTACCACGCCATCGGCAGTGGTGTTGAAACTGACCATCACAATGCGGTTGGCGCTCTGCCCTTCAAGGCGGAACGGCGACGCGCTCACCTGTGATAGGTGGCGCGTCAGGGGATGTGCGCGCAGCAGTTGGACTGCCTCATCGGGCATGGTTTTGGCGGGCGTTACACCGAATAAGCACAGCGGTTGGCAAGGCGTGCCATCGGGCATGGTGAAAAGTTCCCACAATTGGCTGGGCTGCCCATAGCCAACAACACGCGCCATGCCCATCAAGCTGCTGAGCGCCAGCGCAGCGCACAGCAGCAGCACTACGAAGCGCATCAGGCGCGCCGCACCTGCTTAAAGCGCTTGGCGTTAGCGGTCATGGCGATCTCGGTTGGCAGGCGTTCCATGCTGCTGGCGCCATAAAAGCCTACCACGCCCTGTGTGCGCGTCAGCACATATTCAGCATCTTCTGGTTCGGCAATCGGTCCGCCATGGCAAATGACCAGCACCTCAGGATTAACTGCCTTCGCAGCATCGGCGATTGCCTGCACACGCTGCACGCTCTCATCTAGGCTGAGGGCAGTCTGCGCGCCGATGGCGCCTTTGGTCGTCAAGCCCATGTGTGCCACAATAATATCTGCGCCGACAGCGGTCATGGCGCGTGCCTGCTCAGGGTCGAACACATAGGGCGTCGTCAGCAGATCAAGGCTGTGCGCGTGACGGATCATCTCGATCTCTAGGGCGTAGCTCATGCCTGTCTCTTCAAGGTTTTGGCGGAAGGTGCCGTCAATCAGCCCAACCGTTGGGAAATTCTGCACGCCACTGAAGCCCATTGCCTTGATCTGCGCCAAAAAGTTCGGGATCAGGCGGAATGGATCAGTGCCGCAGACGCCTGCCAGCACCGGCGTGTGTTTCACGATTGGCAGCACCTCGCCCGCCATGTCAACCACAATCGCGTTGGCGTCGCCGTAAGGCATTAAACCTGCCAGCGAGCCGCGCCCTGCCATGCGATAGCGCCCTGAATTATAGATGACAATCAGGTCTACGCCGCCTGCCTCTGCACATTTGGCAGAAAGCCCTGTGCCTGCACCTGCTCCAACAATGACGCCGCCCGTGGCAACCAAAGCACGCAGCCGCGCCAAAATTTCCGCACGAGTCATGTTGGGTTGCTCTCCACTGCCTTGATCAGTGCGTCAAGGCGCTCTGCCATTGCTTGGGCAAAAGCGCGGTCGTTAATTTCATAGGGTAGTTCGATCAGTTCGATCTCAGGGCGCACATTCGCCTTGAGGGCGCCGATTAATGCCGCATCTGCGGCAGGATCGTAGAAGGGCATCCCTTCCACGGCGATCATCGAAATGCCCTTTAAAGGCACAAAAACGCTGACCGCGCCACGCGCCGCGTTCAGTTTGCGAGCGATGATCGCGCCGAGTTCGGCACATTCCTCAGGCGTCGTCCGCATCAGGGTGACCGTTGCATTGTGCTGGTGCAGGCGCCTGTCTGCAAACTTTTCAGGAACGGTTTCGCGTCCGCCAAAGTTGACCATATCCAGCGCGCCCAGCGAAACAACCTGCGGAATGCCCACACGCCCGGCTGCCTCCAAGCGGTGCGCGCCGGCGCTTAGCACGCCGCCAACCAGTTCATCAGCAAGCTCTGTGGTAGTCACGTCCAGCACGCCGACGAAATAACCGCTTTCGATGAGCGCTTCCATTGAAAGTCCGCCGCTGCCTGTGGCATGAAACACGATCACCTCATAGCCGCGCTCCTCTAACACGCGGCGCGCTTCGGTAACGCAGGGCGTAGTGACGCCGAACATGGTTGCGGCGATAAGCGGCTTCGCACCGCTGCTCGGCTGAAAAGACTGATAGGTGCGTGCCATGCCTGCTATAGCAGCGGCAGCGTTGCTCAAAATGCGCTCAGAAATGCGGTTGAGGCCGGCAATATCCACCACCGAATAGAGCATGGCAATATCGCTCTGCCCAACATAGGGGCGTGTATCCCCACTGGCAAGCGTGGAGACTAGCAGTTTCGGCACGCCAATCGGCAAAGCGCGCATAACATGGCTTGCCAGCACCGATCCGCCAGAGCCACCCATGCCCAAAATGCCGTGCAATTTGCCCGCTTGATGGAGTTCCAATGCTAATTTCGCCGCACCACGCGCCATGATGTCTGTGTTGGCGTTACGGTCTGTGCTGTTCGCCAAAGCATCTAGATCAGCGTTGGCGGCGGCGGCCACACGCGCACGCGGAATATCGGGCATGGTCAGCGGTGTGCCGCGTGTGCTGCCATCCATCAGCAGGGCGTCGCAGCCTTCGGCGTGCAGCCGTTCGCGTACAAAGGCATATTCCGCGCCTTTAGTATCTAAAGTGCCTATCAAAAGAATAGTCGGCATACAACGCCTCCCATCACACTAAGTTTTAGCGCGCCTTATGACGCGCTAGCGGTGTGTTGCGCGCCGCTGCAACTTATTGCACGGCACGCGGCAAGGAAAACATACAACGCCCAGCGGCAATCGTGCAAACGGCAATCTCTTGTTCGCCAAAACGCACGCTAAAAGTGGTTTGCGCCTCGCTGTGAACGCGCCAAAACTGTTTGCTCGGCGCAGTATAGCGGAACGAGGCTTGGGCGCGGCACTCGTTAAAGCGCGTCTCAACTTGCCGTTCGATCCGCCCAACTTTCATGCACCACCCGTCGGGAAAACTGCTGGGTTGGCGTGCGGCGCCCGTTAATGACCATTCCACCGCATTAAAGACGTATGGCTCCGCGCCTGCTTGTACAAAGCTGAGGTCAAGAATATTGAGCGTGCGGCGGCTGGTATTGATCAGGTTAAGCTGATCATCATCATAGATCAGCAAAATATCGGTGCTGAGCGCTGTGGCGGTTGGCATTCTGAACAGCGTTGGGGTGAGCGTGGGTGTGGCAGTTGGCGTCCGCACGACGGTTCGCAGCACGGGCGGCGTGGGTGTTCGGCTCGGCGTCAGCGTGCGGGTTGCGGTTGGCGTCCGCGTTGCAGAGGCGCTTAAAGCGGCACTGCTGTTGGTTGGGCTGCTGATCGGGCTGGGCGTATGGGTCTGCGTGTTGCTGAGAGTCGGCGAAGGTGTGCCGCTGGGCGTTGGTGATCGCGTGGCAGTGCGTGTTAGGGTGTGGGTGCGTTCCGCGGTCGGCGTGCGTGTTAGAGAGGGCGTGCGGCTTGGCGTAGCGCTGGGCGTTGTGCCTTGCCCAACGAGTGTTGGTCCGCCAATTTGAAGGGTGGGCAATGTCTCGGTCGGTGTGGTGGTTGGCGTGCCGCTGGGCAGGACGGCAAATGCCGTTTCGGTGAGCGCAACAGCAGATGTTTCAGCCGAACGCGAGAGCAAAAACAGACCAATCAACACAGCGGCGACCAGTAGCACAATCAGAATAGGCGGCAGGGCGGAAGCACGACGCGGTTGGGTTGGCTTAGCAGTTTCAGCAGGTTTACTAAGCTGCGAAGGGCGCATATCCAGCGTATCGCGGTCATCCTCCACCTCGACCCAATCATCGGCGGGCGTGAAACGGCGCGAGGCAGATGAGTCGGTGAGCAAGGTCGGCGGTGTAAGCGGCACGCCGCGCATAATGGGCAGATGTTCTGTTTCGCCACCAAAGAGCGCTAACGCCAAAGCGCGGGCAAATTCAGCGCCGGTTGCATAGCGGCGTTCAGGGTCTTTATCGAGTACTTTGAAGATAACTGGCTCAACGCCGTGCGGCAAATCGGGCGCAAAGCTGAGTGGCGAAGGTGGCATGTCGTGCAGATGCTTCAAGGCGACGCTCATCGCCGAAGGGTCGTCAAACGGCACTCTGCCTGCCAGCATCTCATACGTACAAATGCCAAGCGAGTACAAATCGCTTTGCGGCACGGAATTTTTGGAAGAAACGGCTTGTTCAGGCGCGATATAGTGTGCGCTGCCGAAGGTATCGCCAAGCGTGCCGTCTGACGCGCTCAGCACCAAGCCGAAATCGGTGAGGACAGCCTGCTTTTGCGGCGTAATCATGATGTTGGAAGGCTTTACGTCACGGTGGATAACGCCCAGACTGTGGGCATAATCCAGGGCATCGCCAATGCCTTGCACCACACCGATCACTTCGGCGTGGGGCATCCGCATGGCGCGCTCATTGTATTCGCGCAGCACTTGGCGCAGGTCTTTGCCATCGATGAATGCCATTGCCATGAAGTAGACCGACTCGTAATCGCCGAATTGGTAAACTTTCACAATATTGGGGTGCTGATCCAGCTTGGCAATGGCACGTGCTTCGCGCTCAAAGCGCATTTTATACTCGACCTGATCTGAGGTTGCCAGCTCAGAGTCGATCACTTTTACAGCGGCGTAGCGTTGCAGGCGTTCGTCATAGCCCTTATAAACACGCGCCATGCCGCCTTTACCCAAAAGTTCTTGGATAATGTAATCGCCTAATTTTTTTCCGATGAGTGGATCAGCCATTGTGCCTTTACCCGTGACCGCTGCGCCGATGTTTAGCTGTTAGACTAGCGTTTCAACCATTATAACGCGCCGTGATATTCTTTGCGCTAGGCACATGCCTAATTTTTAGCGAATCTGATAAAAGATGTTGCCTTCAATTTCACCATGCAGCGCGAAATGTTCATCCGACAGCCCAGAATCGTGCCGCACCTCTGCCGCGATCAGCTTTTGGGCGTGTGGCACCTGATTCAGCAAGCGAAAGGCGCGATGCACTAAGCTGCCATTCACACCAAAACTCAGCACAAACAAATCGCCCTTGCAGATAATGGCGGAGTAGCGCAGTTCAGGCAGATCGCCACGGTTGGCATTATATTCAATAAGCAGCTGATCAAGTTCGCTGAGGGCGTGGATAGCATCTTCTGCTCGTTCAAAGGTGGTGACCAAATTATCGCCCACAATGGCGCGCAGCCTGCCGCCATAGTCAGCGGTTGCCTCGCGTTGCAGGGCAACCCAACGCATCAGGGTGAGGTTGACCGTTTCAATCGGCGCTTCGGTCATAAAGCGGCTCATACCCAGCAGATCAACAATGCACAGGTAAACGCCGCGCTCAATACCACTCAACGGATCAGTAATCAGGCGGAATACGCGCACCGCATCGCTCAATCCGCGCAGCATAATCTCACCGACTGCGGCAAACTCAAACTCGGCAGTTTTGGCAATATCCTTAACGGTGTTGGTCAGGTAGACCATGTTATTCGGGACGTGCTTTTCAAGGCGCACCGCCGTAATAACGCCTTCGCCTAGCACATCCTCATCCTGCACCACCAGATCAGCGGTATGCAATGCCACGCGCACACCTTCCAGGGTGCTGCCGCTTGGCAAAACCGTGTGTTCGGAAAAGACCTCGACCACACGCGCCGCGGCGCGCAGGGCGTCGCTGGCACTGCGGAAAGTGTTCAAGCTGCCGTCGCCAGTGAACTTCACAACGGTGCCACCATATTGATGAATGATGTGGCGAATGGGCAGCATCAAATCTTCCATTAGGCTCACCAGTTGATCGCGTGAAGCATTGGCGACCAACTGCGTAGAACCAACCACATCCACAACCATTACGGTGAGCGTTTCCGTTCGCATGGGCAACTATCCTTGTTGGGTAGGTGCATCAGGCGCATCAGCAGGCGCTATATAGAGCGGCAGGCTGAAGTAGAACGTTGTGCCAACGCCCAACTCGCTGTGGAAGCCGATCTCGCCGCCGTGCGCCTCGACAATGCGCTTGGCAATCACCAAGCCTAAGCCGGTGCCCTGTGTGTAGCCCGCAGTATCCGCTGCACGGTAGAACTTCTCAAACATATGTTGCTGGCTTTCTTCGCTCATACCGCGCCCGGTATCTTGCACCTCAAGCCGCGCCATCTTCGGCGCCCGGTCACCCTGCAAGATAGGTTTGGCGCGCACGAAGATCTCGCCATGATCGCGGTTGTATTTGATGGCGTTGGTCAGCAAGTTCAGCACGACGCGCTTCACCTTGCCGCGATCTGCATCAAAGGTGAGTGGATCCGCATCAATGTGAATGACAATATGCCGTTCCGCCGCCTGTTGGCGAACAATCTCAACAGTTTCCTCGATCAGGGCGGCACCCTCAAAATGGCTGGTATCCAACCGCGCCCGCCCGGACTCAAGCCGCGCCAGATCGAGGAATTCGGTGGTCATGCGCGTCAGCCGATCTGCCTCCCCTTGAATGGTGGAAATGATATCACGACGGCGCGTTTCGGGCAGTTCAGGGCGCATGAGCAGCGTTGTGCTGGCGCGTAAGCCCATCAGTGGCGCACGCAGTTCATGCACCATTTCCTCGATGAGGTCGCTCTGTTGAAACAAGCGCGCATTTTCGATAGCGATGGCTGCCTGCGCGGCAAGCGTCGTCAGCGTGTTGATGTCATCTTCCGTCCACTGTGCGCCGGCGCGTTTGTTGACCGCCTGCACAACGCCGATCACGCGGTTATGGGCAATCATCGGCACGCCAAGCAGATTGCGTGTCTCAAAATCTATAGTTTCATCCACGCCCCGAAAGAAGCGTGGATCGTTGCGGGCATCTTCCACAAGGCTTGGCTCACCATTCCGCACCACCCAGCCTGCCAAGCTGTTGTCAATTGGCACAATGATCGCCTCCATCGCACCGGGCGTCATGGTCGGCTGTGAGGAAGCCTCAAAGCGCAGTTCGCCCGTCTTGGGGTCAATCAGCATGATAGAGGCGGTTTCGGTGTCGGTGAGTTCGGTGGCGGCGTGAATAATACGGTTGAGCAGCGTGCTAAGGTCGAGCGTGGAGTTGAGCTGTCGGCTGATCTCCATCAGGCGCTCATAGCGTGCCATCAGTTGCAGATACTTCTGAATAGCAACATCATTCCCTAGTGCAGGGCTGCCAAAATAAGACGATGTTTGGTCAGACATGGCACATATCCCGCGCTGGCATCCTCAGCGCTCTTGACAAAAGTTTGTATCAGCGGGCTATTATGGCGTAAAGCTATGGCATGTGGCAAATCTTAATCAGGATAGCTTATTCCAAAGCGGCGTTTAGGCTGTAAGGCAGGCGGGGCAAAATCTCGGCAAGGTAAGTGGCAATCAGGCGCGAGACTTTCAGCCCATCGTGTGTTTGCCCACCCACCAACTCTTGTGTGGTCAGCCAGCGTGTTTGCTCATCCGTGGGCAGCTCAAAGCGCACGTCCAGCAGTTGATAGAAGCTATGCTCATAGGCAGACAGCACATAGACACTATCCGAAACACTGGTTTCGCGGATGCCTTCCACCAATGGGTAAAGCGTGAAATCGCGTCCCGGCAACAGATGATCCATGAAAAGCTCTTCGCGCAGTTCGCGGACGAGCGTTGTCGCGTTCGAATCGTCTTCGCGCTCGCGCTTGCCGCCCAGTGGCTGAAATTGGCGAGCTAGCTCATCATACTGCATCAGGTAAACATCTTCGCCGTTGCGGCGCGCCTTGATGATGGCAACCACGGCACGGATCACACGTAGCGGCTGCGGATGGGGCGAGCAAACGCCCCGATGCTGCTCCAACGCCTGTGTGAGCAGCGCGCCAATGCCGCTGCACGGCTCATCGGGCGTGCCATGCCATGCGCCCGCCGTCAAGGCATCTTCTTCAACGCAGCGCAGCAGGCTTTGGGCAAAAAAATAGGCAATGCGTGTGCTGAACGTTCGCCCATCATCGGTGAGGATACCCAGCGCCTTAAAAAGATCGCGCAAGGCGTCTTCATAAGCGCTTGGCACAACCGATAAGGGATCGCCGTCTGCCTGATGGGTCAGGCGGCGCAAACTGGTAATCAGCGTTTCAAAGCTCATGGTCTGAAATCTTTCTGCGAGTCTTGTTATACTCACCAACTGTACCACATCTTGGCACGCTGCGCCTTGCACCTTGACCAGTGGCACACATCTGAACATACTTAACACATAAGGTGAGGCACAAGGCACACGCGACAGGGAACGCTATGACTTTTGAACAGACTTTCACGCGCTTAGATGTTGAAGCGAAAAAAATTTTACAGGCGCTTGCTATCTACGGACGCCCTGTAACAGCCCGTGCAGTGAGCCATCTGCTGCGTCCATTTCAGCCCACGCTGGATACAATCCGCACAGAGGCGCGCTTGGAGCAGCTTGCTGATGACTATCCTGATGTGGTGCAACGCGAAACAGGGCATTATTTCCTGACGGCGGAAGATTGCCGTGCTGCCCTTGCCACGCTGGAAGACGGCGAGCCTTCCGACCGCTATGAGCGCGGCGAGCCGCTCTACACCCGCTATACGCTGCTTAACCGTGCCGCTGATCATTTCAAACAGCGCCGCAAGCCGCGCATGGCATGGCAGACCCTTGAGGATATTTCGGCGCAGCTTGCCGAGTTTGATCTTCGTATCCAAGGCGAGGACTATGAGGCAGCGGCGGCTTTGCTCAACGAAATTTCCTTTAACTATCTGCTGCGCTGGGGACACCATCGGTTGGTGGTTGAAATGCGCGAACGCCTTGTAGATAAGCTGGATGATCCGAAACTGGCACAGGCAAATTTGGGCGAACTGGGCAGCGCCTACGCCTATCTGGGCGAAATGGAGAAAGCCATCACCTGCCAAGAACGTGCGCTTGTCATTGCGCGCCGCACGCGAGATCGCGTTAATGAAGGCGTCTGGCTGACGAATCTAGGCAACCGCTACGTGAATCTTGGGCAAACGCCGCGTGCCGTGCCGTATTACGAACAGGCACTCGTCATCGCCCGTGATCAGCGTGATAGGCGTGCCGAAGCGCTCAACATCGCCTCGCTTGGCACCTGCTACGCCTATCTTGGTCAGATGGAAAAAGCCATTGAATACTACGATCAAGGGCGCAGCATTGCTCGTGAACTGAATGATTTGAGTATGGAAGGCTTTTGCCTGAGCAATTTGGGCAACATCTACGCCTCACTTGGGCAAGCCACACGCGCCATCGCCGCTCATGATCAGGCACTTGAGATCGCCCGCCAGATGGGCAGCCGTGTCGAAGAAGCGCGCCGACTGGGCAGCCTTGCTGATGCACTGATCATCGGTGAACACTACGCCGAGGCGATTGAAAATCTGCACCGTGGCTTGCAGCTAGATGATGAAACTGGCTCGGCACGCGGCAAAAATTATAAAGGCTCGTCTCTGGCGCGTGCCTACCTGTTACAAGGCGACTTGGCGCAGGCACGCGCCGCGGCTGAATCAGCACGCCTCTACGATACACCGCAGAACAATCACAACGTGATGGCAATTCTAGGCGTGATTGCCGTCCGTCAGGGTGATGAAAATGCCGCCCGCGAAGCCTTCACAGAGGCAATTGAACAGGCGCGGATCGCCCTAGAACACAATGAAAATAATCAGGATGCGCTTGCTGCACAAGGCTTGGCATTCAGCGGACTGGCAGTGGTGGGCGCCGGACCGCGTGCGACTAACCTAGAGGCGGCAATCACAGCCTATCGGGCTGCCTATCAGGCGAACGACGGCGCAGGCTTGGCAGAGCTTTCCACACGCCTTTTCGATGCGCTTGCCGCCGCTGATCCCGAAGGGCGAATCGCCAGTGTGCGGGCTGCCATTACGGGCGGCTAGGCGGACGGCAGGCGTCCTCACACACAGGGCGCCCGAACCAGCGGTTGATGGCGTACCGTCGCCGCGCAATCCAACCATAAATGCGCCTGCCCAGCCACGCAATGGGCGGCATGTGCAGGATCGGCGTCAGCCATGCCAGCAGCGGTGCATAGCGTGCCATGTGTCGCACGCCTTCGTAGCCTGTGTAGAGCGCACCGTCGGGTGCAATGACGTGAATAGCGCCGAGTGCCGCGCTGCGCTCCACCTGTGGAAAGCGCCCCTGCACGCGAGACCAGTCCTGCACGTCTATGAATTCAAGGCGCTTGTGCCAATCTAGCCGACGCCACAGGCGGACTGAGTTCACGCACAGCACACACATGCCGTCATAAAGCACCGCTGTGCGCGGCATGGTCTGGTCACTCATTCGATAATCACCGCCGTGCCACTGGCACTTACCATCAACATACTGCCGTTTGCGCCGACTGTCTCAAAGTCTAAATCAACGCCGATAACGGCATTAGCGCCCATTTGCTGTGCCTGGGCAATCATCTCGTTAATGGCAGCCTGTTTCGCTTCCATCAGCGAGCGCTCATAGCCTCGGGCGCGCCCGCCGATCAAGTCACGGATGCCTGCCGTAAAATCACGGAAGATGTTTGCGCCGAGTATTGTCTCACCGCTGACCAAGCCAAGATATTTGCGAATGGTCTTGCCTTCCAAAACAGGCGTTGTCGTCACCAGCATAAGTTTTCTCCCTCTCTATACAAAGATCGCAGAAAAACGCCGAATTGACCACTTCTACACGCGCCTTGCCCATCTGCGCTATAATGGCAACCATGAGAAAGTGTGTTTCCCTACCCCTAAAGGATGTTCACCTGTGACACCCACCGTTTTGATTGCTGATCTCCACCGTTACGAAGGGCAAACCGTCACCGTGCGCGGCTGGCTCTATGATCGCACTGACAAAG
The DNA here is from genome assembly GCA_034432555.1 of Anaerolineae bacterium. GTDB lineage: Bacteria > Chloroflexota > Anaerolineae > Aggregatilineales > UBA2796 > CP2-2F. The sequence continues at coordinate 62,040 of DAOUBW010000008.1, read as the reverse complement.
GCAAACTGCAATTTTTGAAGGTGCGGGATGGTTCGGGCATCGCACAGGCAGTTGCCTTTCAGAAAGAGCTGCCCGAAGCGACCTTTGAGGCGCTCCGCAGCCTTTCCCAAGAATCCTCGCTGATCCTCACAGGCACCGTGCGCGCTGATAAGCGTGCGCCAGGCTATCCGGGCGGCTACGAGATCGGCATTGGCGATGCTCAGGTTCTCCAAATTGCCGATGAGTACCCGATCACGCCCAAAGATCACGGCGTCGAGTTCCTGATGGATCATCGCCATTTATGGGTGCGTTCGTCCCGTCAGTGGGCAATTTTACGCATTCGTGCCACTGTGATCAACACCATTCGCAATTGGTTGGATGACAACGGCTACCTGTTGGTGGATGCGCCGATCATCACGCCTGCGGCTGGTGAATCGACCACCGAACTTTTCGAGATCACCTACTTTGAGGATAAGGCATATTTGGCGCAAACCGGGCAACTTTACAATGAAGCAAACATGATGAGCTTTGGTAAAGTCTACTGCTTCGGACCGACTTTCCGTTCGGAAAAATCCAAGACGCGCCGCCACCTGACCGAATTTTGGATGGTTGAGCCTGAGATGGCGTTTTTCTCGTTAGAAGACCTGATGGACATGGAAGAGCAGTTCATCAGCGCCATTGTTGGGCGCGTGCTGGAAAAGCACCGCATGGAGCTAGACATCTTGGAGCGCGATACCACCTTCCTAGAGCGTGTGACCGCCCCCTTTCCGCGCATCAGCTATGATGAGGCAGTGGCGCGCCTGAATAAACTTGCCGCCGAAACTGCCGATCCCGAACAACAGGCGGCACTTCGCATCGAGTGGGGCAACGATTTCGGCTCCCCGCACGAGACAGCCCTCACCCAGCAGTTTGATCGCCCGGTGTTCGTCTACCACTACCCAACAGCGGTGAAGGCATTCTATATGCAGCCGGTGGCAGATCGCCCTGAGGTTTGCCGCAGCGTAGACCTGCTGGCGCCAGAAGGCTATGGCGAGATCACCGGCGGCAGCGAACGCATCTACGACCGCCATCTGATCGAGCAGCGCATCGCACACATTGGCATCAACCGTGAAAACTATGCCTGGTATCTTGATCTGCGGCGCTTTGGCAGTGTGCCACACGCCGGCTTTGGTTTGGGTGTGGAGCGCACCGTCGCATGGCTGTGCGGCTTGCCACATATCCGCGAGACAATTCCCTATCCGCGTATGCTCAAACGCATGTATCCTTAATCCTTTGGAAAGGCAACTACAGTCATGTTTCAAACCGTAACCGTCCCAGGCTTCACAATTGACATCACTGCGTTGATCACGTGGGTGATCATCGGCTTGATTGCCGGCGTGCTGGCAGGCACGTTGGTGCGTGGTAGGCGCTACAGTATGCTCTCCAGCCTGATCATTGGCTTGTTGGGCGCCTTTGTCGGTGGCTTTTTGTTCAGCCTGTTTAACATTGGCGTGCCAGCCGATTTGCAGGGCGGCATCACCATTCGCTGGATTGATATTATCGTGGCATTCGTCGGCGCGGTGATAGTCCTGCTCATCTATGGTGTGTTGTACGGCTTCCGTCGGCGTTAACTTGTTTGAGGGCATATGGCGGCACTTTCTCTGCGCGAACAACGCACACGTCTAAGCGCACTGTTGGATATTACCAGTCCGATTGATGCGCCAACAGCATACTACGCGCTCTACCATGATCCGAAACGCTCGGCGCTTGCCTTACGCACCGATAAGGATGGCACGCCGCTAGGCTTCGTCGGGCGCTTCCAGACGGGCGTTGATCTGTTTCGCCCATTGGTGGTGATGGTCTGCCGCCAAGCGGAGATTGCCGCCGATCTGCTTGCCGAATCGCTGACGGTTGGGCGGCAATATCTCTTTTTTAGTAACTTGAATCAGCTTCGCCTTGTGGGCGGCAGCTTGCAGATAAGCAGCGAGCGCATTCTCTCTATCTACGTGCTGGATTTGGCGCGCTTCAAGCCAGAGATCAATGTGTTGGTGCAGTTCAAAAGCACGCCCGACGGCACGCCACGCGCCGAGATCAGCAACGGCGGCTATCGGGCGACGGCGGGCGTCAATTGGCAATCGCCGGGCTTTGCCGAGCTGTATGTGCAGACCGATCCTGAGGTGCGCGGGCGCGGCTGGGGGCGCAGTGTGGCAGCCGCCTGCACCGAGCGCGTGCGCGCCAGTGGTCGCCTGCCGATCTATCTGGTGGAGCCAAGCAACACTGAATCGGTGAAGTTGGCGGAGAGCATTGGCTACCGCGATACGGGTGCGCGCCAAATCTTTGCTGAGGCGGTTTATGTTGGGCATCCTGCCCGAAAGGAAGCGCATCCGTGAGCGTCAAAGCCTCTATGCAGATGACGGAAGGCTTTTTGTGGGGCTGCGCCACAGCCGCCCATCAGGTGGAAGGCGACTCGGTCGATGACTGGTCGCGTTGGGAAGAAGGCGAGGGCAGAATCTACCAAAATCAGCGCAGTGGAGCCGCCTGCGAGTGGTGGCGCGGGCGCTTTGCAGAAGATTTCGACCGCGCCGCCACCATGCGAAATAACGCACAGCGCATCTCGGTGGCGTGGAGCCGCATTGAGCCAACCGAAGGGCAGTTTGATGAGGCTGCGCTAGGGCGCTACCGCGAGATGCTCCTTGCGCTGCACGAGCGCGGCATGAAGCCAATGGTCACGCTGCACCACTTCACCAACCCAATCTGGTTTGCGGATCGCGGCGGCTGGCAAGCAGACGACGCACCGTCGCTCTTTGTGCGCTATGCGCGCCGTGTGGTGGAGGCGTTGGGTGATTTGTGTGCGCTGTGGTGTACCATCAACGAGCCAATGGTGCTTGCCACACAAGGCTACTTGTTCGGCTACTGGACGCCGGGTATCAAGCGCCTGAAGGCAGCCGCACAAGTTGCCGCTAACCTGCTACGCGCACATGCCGCCGCCTACCACGCCATTAAGACGGTGCAGCCCAACAGTCAAGTTGGCTATGCCCATCATTATCTCGGCGTTCAGCCGAAAGCGCCCGCTCTTTGGAATCGCTTTGCCGCCCAAACCGCTGATCGGCTGATGAACAGTGCCTTTAACGATGCTTTCCTCACTGGCGTTTTCAAGCTACCCTTCAGCCAACCTGTGATGGTTGCCAGCGCCAAAGGCGCCTTGGATTGGCTTGGCGTGCAGTACTATCAAGAGCGCTTGGCGACCTTTAATCCGCTGAAGCTCGGCAACGCCATCGGCACGCAAAAGCCGCAAGGTGTGCCAGTCGGTCCTGGTGACTGGGGCGGCATTGTGCCTGAGAACTTGTTCAAAGTGATTGAGCGGCTCTACAAGCGCTATGGCAAGCCAATTTACGTGACCGAGAGCGGCGTGCCTGATCCTGAGGATGCCTTGCGTCCGCGTTATCTTGCCGAGAGTGTGCGCGCCATTTGGCGGGCGCTTGGCTTTAATTATCCTGTGCAAGGCTATTTCTTTTGGTCGCTCTTGGACAATTTCGAGTGGGCAGAAGGCTATGACCCGCGCTTTAGCTTTGGGCTGTTCCGCACCAACTTTGAAACGCAAGCGCGTACACAGCGCATGAGCGCCGTCCTCTACCGTGAGATTTGCGCACACAACGGCATCAGCGCTGAGATCATCGCGCAGTACGTGCCAGACCTGCTGCCGAAACTTTTTCCCGGTACAGCAGGCGCGCCACAAGTGCGCCTCAAAGAGCGCTTCTAAGGGGCAGGGCGCGCCGTCGGTGTGAAGGTTGCTGTTGGCGTTGGGTTGCGTGCCGCGATGGTCACTTCCACCACATTGTTGGGAATGACCACATTCTCGCCGCTGAAACCTTCCCGTGCGATGGTCGCCTGCAACGCCACCTGATGCACACCGACGCCCAGCCCATTCAGTGGCGCAAAAACGCGCACATCATCGGCGCTGAGTGCCTCAAGTGCCACCTGCGCGCCGCGCACAATGACGTTGACACGCTCAGGCTGCACCGCAATTGTGAAGTCTGCCGGATCAATGCCCTGCACCTGCACAGGAATGCCCGTGAACTCGCGGCTGCCCTGCACAGCCTCAATCTCCACAGTCACGACAATATCTTGCACTTCCAAAAGCGCGACGCCTGTCGGCACGCTCAGGCGCACCGTTTGGGTGAAGGTCTCGGTACGGTTGCTCAAGTCAATCGGCTCGGTGAAGATGACGCCATTCAGCGCTTCGATCACACGCCGATTGCCGCGCACAAAGACGCGGCGCGGCGACCACGTCTGATTCACACGCAGATAGCCGCTCGGCAGGTCACCAATCAGGCGCGGCTCTATGGCGAGTTCGGTCACATCAGAGCGCTGCTGCACGTCTACCGTCACCGCGACTTCGGTTGGTGTAAGCGTCACATCAGTAATTGTGCGCCCATCTTCATCCACCGCGCTAAGCGGCACCGTTACCGTGAAAATGCCGCGCTGATTTTGCACATTCACCCTTGCTTGGACTGCCGTCACCTGTGCCACGCGCTCTGCGGCGCCCACAATCAGCACTTCGGTCTGAGCTGGCACTGCCGTCACGGTATAGCCAATCGGCGCTTCCTGATCAAAGCGGATGCTAATGTCCTTAAGCTGCTCGGCGCGGCGCGCCAACTGCACGCTGATGCGGCTGGGCTGAACGCTGACCACGGCTGCGCCGCGCACCTCAGCGGAAAGCAAGCCGCTCAGTTCGATTGTGTAAGGCTCAGGGCGCGGCGTTAAGGTAGTTAAATCTGCCACGACCTTCACGTTCCGCAGTTCCAGCATCTCCAGCGTGGTTTGCAAGCCACGCACGGTGACTTGGGCAGTCGTTGGTGGACGGTTTGCCACAATCAAGCCTTCATCATAGCGTATCTCGATTGGCACTTGCCCATTCAGGCGGCGCTGTTCAATCGGATCGTTGGCAGACAGCGCCGCATACCAGACCACAAATGCCAACAGCAGCGAGCTGACCAGCCAGCCGATATTATCGAGCGCAAAGCGCAGAGCGGAGCGCCGCTGTTGCATGGTGTGTCCTTTCTGGGCGTGTGCCACTGGTGGAAGGTTGGGCGCGTCATCACTACTATAACGCGCTCCCGAATGCTTTACCGCACACGCAGGCGTGAAAGTGTCACAAAATCTTCCGCCTGTGCGCCATCAGGCATCACAACGCGCAGGCGAACGAACTGCTGCCCTTCGGCGCTTTCACGCAGTGCGTACATACCGACGATCAGCGTCCAATCACCGTTGGGCGTACCTTCGCGCACCGTGAGCGTGTGTTGATCGACGATGATCTCAGCGTCTGCCCATGTGCTGGTTGGGCGCGCCCAGCCGGCGGGCATCCCGTCACTTTGCGCGTAGACGTTGGTCGTGTTGGGCTGCACCAACTGGGCAAACACACGGTAATCAGTGCTGAGTGGGCGCAGCCGCTGCCAATAGAGCGTTAGCCTGATCGGCTCACCTTCAGCGGCGGCAAAGGGCTGCACCTCATAGCCGACCAGCGCCACGGCATCGCCTAAGTTAACGCGCATTGGATTCGGGATGGCAGAGTCGGCTTGGCGCGGCAGCACACGCACACTGCCCAGTTTGATCCGATTCTCGGCAGCCTCACGCCCTGCTGCGATCATGCGCTCACCCGTCTTTAGGTCATAGAAGCCCAGCCAAATCGTCAGGTCTTGCGGCGCGTAGGCGTGTTCGGGCAGGCGCACAGCAAAGTAGTTCAGCCAATGCTGCCCAATGGACTGCATTTGGCTGGTTGCCCACAGTCCTTCGCCTAAAAAGACATCGCGCTGTGCCACAATCGTACCGTCGGCGTTCTCAAGGTGGATGAAGGCGCTCCAATCACGGCGCATGGCTGCCATTTGCTGAAAGGCAACCCAGAAATCCACATACTCAGCAGGCTGCGCTTGCAAGTCCAGATCACGCCATGTGTAGAAAGAAAGCGCTGGTTGCTGGGGCGACTCAGGCTCGGCAAAGGTCAGGATGGCGCGCCAGTCGGAATCAGGCGGAAAGGCTGATAGTTCAGGCGGACGGTAAGCAAAGGCAATGGTGATCAAGCCTGCTAGTGCTGCCACAAAATGCCACGCCGCCACAGCGCAGCCTAGCCACCTACCGCCGATCCGCCCTATGCCAAGCGCCAACCACAGGCTGATCGGCGCAATGGCGGCAAACATCAAGCGCCCTTGCGATGCCCACGTCTCGCTTGTCCAGCGCAGCAAGCCGCCAAACAGCACCACAATCCACAGCACCGTAACGGCACGCGCCAACCACAGCGCGTTCACCTGCCGAAGCGGTTTCCCGAAGGCGCTCACCACAAGCCCTAGCACACCAATCGCTGCTACGCCGTTGAAAATGGTGTAGATAAACTCGGCAAAGGGCACGTTCACACCGCCGAAAAAGCCCCAGTAGCTCATCAGGAAAGTGTGGCGCTCTGCCCACAACTGCGCGGCATTGGCAGGGATTCCACGCCTGCCCACAATATCCAGAAAAACATTTAGCCCGGTTGGATCGCCGTAGAGCTGCCAATTGCGGATGTACCACCACGCGCCGATCAAAATCGTCAAGCCGCCAGTGATCGCCGCGCCGATCAGGAAAGCGCGCCAACTGCGGATACGGTAAGCGTTCAATGCCAGCGCCGCCGCGATGATCGGCAGCAGAAAGCCAATGTTGAACTTGGCAAGCATCCCTGCGCCGCCCAGCACGCCGATCAGAATCAAGTCGCGGAGAGGCGGTGCGTCGTTCCGTTTGAGCAGCCGTGCGATGCAGAGCAGAAGTGCCGTTGCCAACAGGGTAGAGAGGTTGTCGTTATTCACGCTGGCGCTGATGAACAAGAACATCGGGTTGAAGGCAGTGAGCGCCATTGCCAACAATGCCACGCCTTCACGGTCGGGGAAAAGTTCGCGTCCCAACAGATAGGTTAGCCAGACGGTCAGCGCGCCTAATACCACGGAGAGCCAACGTGAGAGGTAGATCGCCAATGCCGCGCCGCTAAACACAGTGCGGCGCGCCTCTGTGTGAATGGTCATATTAACATTGCGATCTGGCACCACCACGCCAATATCTGCGTGCGGATTGATATACCTTATCTGCGGCAGATCGCTTGTGTCTATCCAGAAGGTGAGTGCCGCCGCCAGCATGTAGTAGAGTGGCGGCTGGCTGCCTTCTTGCCGCCATGCCGTTTCAAGCCCTGCTTGCTGCACAGGCAGCCCAAAACCATTGGTGGCGATGTATTGCACCATCGGGTAGTGCCACAGCTCATCGGATGCTTCCAAGAGCGGCGTCACAAAACTGTAGAGCAGCGCGCAAAAGAGATAAGTGGCTAAAACGAGGCGTGCTAGCGGAGTCATAAATCGGCGTTTCCGGTCAGCACTTCGAGGAAGAAATCGGCAGTGCGCTGCGCGATGCGCGTCCACGTAAACTGCTCTGAGAGCAGGCGCGCAAAGTCACTGAGCCGTGTTCGCAGCCTAGCGTCTATCGCCAGTGTCCGAATTGCCTCGCCAAGTGCTTCAGGCTGTTCCGGCGGCACAAGGTAGACATGATCACCGTGATGTAATTCGGGCATGGGCAGCGCGGGCGTGCTGGTGATGATCGGGCAGCCATGTGCCAAACCTGCCATGAATGATCCACGCCGAAATGAGACGCCATCCACGTAGGGCAACGCCAGCATATCGCATGCCAGCAGGTGCGCGCTGACGGCAGCACTCTCCACAAAACCCGTGCGTTTGACGCGCTCGCGCAGGTGCAGACGGATGATCAAATCATCCACACTTTCAGCATAATCGGCATTGGTTGGGTCGCTGCTGCCAACACGCCCACCGATCAGGATCAGATAGGCATTCACGCCTTGCTGCACCGCGTGCGCCACACCGCGCAGCAAGCAGGCAGCGCCTTTGCTGGCATTCAAAAAGCCAAAATAGCCGATCAATATGCCGTCGGCGGGAATGCCAAGCGCAGCGCGCAGCGCGGCACGGTCATAATCAGCTGGCGGCACAGGCGCGATGTTGGAGCCAATCGGGATGCGGCGCACGGGCGCGATGCCTTGTTCTTCAGCAAGCTGCTGCTCATCCTGAATGTTCGTCACAATAACGCCTTTGGCAGTGCGGGCAAGGTTGAGCAGTGCCTGATAGCGCAAGCCGCCGGCTTTAGGGAACAAATAGGGCACCAGCAAATCATGAAAGGTGGTAATGGTGGCAAAGTTGCTCAGGCGGCTGGGCAGCAAATGCACCAGCGGCGCGCTTTTGCCAAAGGCGGCTGCCTCATACTGAATGTTGACAGCCTCTAGGCGGTGTTGCTGCGCCCAGCGTTGTGCTTGTAGCAAGGCTGCCCAATTCCAATCGCGCACCTCGCCCGCCACACGAATGCCTGCCTCGCTGATGTGGCGTGCCTGTTGGTGGGTCAGGATATGCACCTCATGCCCAAGCCCTGCCAATGCCACTGCCAGTTCGCGGGTGAAAGCGCCCACACCACCTTCCATAGGCGGGTATTCGCCGGTGATAAAGCCAATTCGCATGGTTAACCTTGTGTCAAGTCGCGGTAGCACACCCAAAGGTAGCGGTAAATCGCCTTTATTTTATCCACAGACCGCACATATTGGCTACTCTGAAACTGCTTGGGGCGTGGTAAAGATCAGGGGAATGGCTTGTGGGGTCGAACTTATCCGACCCACAAGCCCGTGTTGTTGGGGAGCGTAGGCTTCATTCTATCCAAGCAGATGTCATTGGCAGGATACAGCAGAGACGATCACGTATTATGCGCTGTAGTCGTTCCGAAACCATGTCTCGACCTGCCGCATGATCTGCTCGGCAATGGCAGCCCGTTGCCCATTGACTAGGCAACCTTCAAAGTGGGCATTCAGTTGTTCAGCTGTGAAACTCTCTGGTGCGCCGATAGCAACCAATTGTGTGCGCGGCAGCTCGTCACCCCATGCCTCGCCAAGTGTGTAAGAGGCACGGCTGCCCACCACTTGCAACACCACACGCCGTTCAGGGGCTTCTTTGACATAGACCACGCCCTTGCAGCGGAAAATGCCGACGGGCAAACTGCTCACAGCGCGTTTGAGCGCCTGCATCGAGAGCGGCGCGTGCTGCGTCCAGCTCCATGAGCTGTAGACAAGCGTATGATCGTGGTGATGGTGATCATGATCCGCCTCAGCGTGATCGTGATGGTCATGCTCATGATCAACTGGCACGCCCGCCTCATGGACGTGAATATCTTTGCTTTGGTGTTCCAAGAGTGCTTCTGGCGCATAGCGCCCCACCCCTAAGACCAATTCCAGCGGCACTTGCCCATAGGTTGTTTCGAGAATGCGCGCACGTGGATACGTCCAGCGCGTTTTGAGTGCTTGCAACTGTTCAGGAGTAACCAAATCGGTCTTGTTGATCACGATAATATCTGCTGTCACAAGCTGTTCGTAGGCAAGATAAGAATCGTTGCCTTTCAGATGTTGAAACTGTTCGGCATCCACCACAGCGATGATGCTATCCAGCCGCAGAATCGGGCGTAGTTCTGGCAATAAGAACGTTTGGGCAACCGCGACAGGATCAGAAACGCCGCTTGGCTCAATAATGATGTACTCAGGTGGCTCGTCGCGGCTCACCAACTGCAACACTGCGCGCAGCAAGTCGCCACGAATCGTGCAGCAGATGCAGCCATTGGCAAGGTTGATCATGTCATCGCCTTGCACACCAACCACAAGCTGCGCGTCAATATTAATTGCGCCGAAATCGTTGACCAGCACAGCGATTCGCAAGCCATGTTCGGCGTGCAAAATGTGGTTTAACAGCGTGGTTTTGCCCGCGCCTAAAAAGCCTGTTAGCAGGGTAATTGGAATCGGTTGTGATTCGCTCATATAGCACTTCCTTTGCTTGGCGGTGTACAACATACGCAGTTGGCAGGATGCGTGCGGCGCGGTGCATTTTCGATTGGAGGTGGCATTTCGCTGCGGCGCGTGAAAAAGGTGCTGGCAAATGTCATTTGCCGTTGGCAGGGCGTGCCGCACAATGGGCAAACAAGGGGATCATCCACCGCTTCGACAGGGCGGCGCTCCTCAATTTCAACCGCACACTCAGGGCAGACAAAAACATAGAGAGGCATAGTACCCACACTGCGCTCGATAATTTTGATACATTGTATCATTATTTGTTGCCCCTGTAAAGTGCAGCGACTGGTGTCGCATCTTATACCTTGACAAATAAATGAGATTTAGTATCATTTATTTTCGTTCAAAGCGTGAGAGGATACACCCTATGCAAATAACTCAGGCGCCGCTGCCTGTTACGGTGCTTTCAGGTTTTCTCGGTGCGGGCAAAACCACTGTCCTGAACCATATCTTGAACAATCGGCAAGGGCTGAAGGTCGCCGTCATCGTCAACGATATGAGCGAAGTGAATATAGATGCTCAGCTGGTGCGCGAAGGTGGTGCAGCGCTCAGCCGCACCGAAGAACGCCTAATTGAGATGAGCAATGGCTGCATCTGCTGCACCCTGCGCGACGACTTGCTGCGCGAAGTGGCAGCCCTTGCCCGCGAAAGACGCTTTGATTACCTGCTGATTGAATCAACAGGCATCTCGGAGCCACTGCCGGTTGCCATGACCTTTAGTTTTGAGACGGCAGAGGGTGAATCGCTTGGGCAGTTGGCGAAACTCGACACCATGGTCACGGTTATTGATGCTTACAACTTCCTGCGTGATTACGGCTCGGCGGATATGCTGCATCAGCGCGGTATGGCAAGCGGTGCTGAGGATCAGCGCACAGTGGTTGATTTGCTCATTGATCAGGTTGAATTTGCCAATGTCATCTTGATTAACAAGATTGATTTGGTCACGGTGGCTGAGCTTGAACGCTTGAAAGGCATTCTTCACCACTTAAATCCAGAGGCGCGCCTGATCGAATGCCGTGAAGGTGCCATTGATCCTGCCCAAATTCTTGCCACGGGCAGCTTCGATATGGATCGCGCCTCGCAATCTGCTGGCTGGCTGAAAGAGTTGCAAGGGCAGCACGTGCCAGAGACGGAAGAATATGGCATTACGAGTTTTGTCTACCGCGCCCACGCGCCCATGCACCCTGACCGCTTTATGAAACTGCTCCGCAGCGGCACACTGGCACAGGTTTTGCGTGCGAAAGGCTATCTATGGCTTGCCACACGCGATTACCCCGTGCTGTACTCACAAGCAGGCGGTGTAAAGCGGATGGGAGCCTCCAGTTTTTGGTGGGCAACCGTACCTGACGATCAACGTCCCACTGATGATCCTGAATTTCAGGCATACCTTGCCAAGTATTGGCGCGAGCCTTATGGAGATCGGCGGCAAGAGGTCGTTTTCATCGGCGTGCATATGGATCAGGCAGAAATCACGGCACGCCTTGAGTCGTGTTTGCTCACACCGCAAGAAATTGGGCGCGGCAAGTGGCATACCTTGCGCGATCCCTTTCCTAAATGGCGTTAGGCAGAAAGGCTATCTCCAATGGCAAAAAAAGATGTTCGTATTGTGATCAAACTGGTTAGCACAGAAAGTGGGCATGTATACTACTCACAGAAGAGCAAGCGCAACGATCCGCAGCGGCTTGAACTGCGTAAATATGATCCGATTCTGCGGCGGCACGCGCTCTACCGCGAGTCACGCTGATGTCCCTTCAGTCCTTAGGACTAAGAGATTAGGCGCGGTGCGTTAGCAGGCGCAAGCCATTCAAGACCACGATAATTGTGCTGCCTTCATGCCCAATCACACCCAGCGGCAGCGCCAAATTGAAGCCGAGCGCGCTGATCACCAAGACCACAATCACGCTCAGCGAGAAGGTGATGTTCTGGAACATGATGCGGCGCGCACGGCGGCTCAGGTGCATGGCATAGGCAATGCGGCTCAGATCGTCCGCCATCAGCACCAGATCGGCAGTTTCAAGGGCAACATCCGTGCCAGCGGCGCCCATCGCAATCCCGATTGAGGCAGAGGCAAGCGCCGGCGCATCGTTCACGCCATCGCCAACCATTGCCACCTTGCCGTAAGTTTGCATCAGCGCCCTGACGGCTGTCACTTTGTCGGCGGGCAGCAGTTCGGCGCGCACTTCATCGGCGCCAACACGCGCTGCAATGGCGCTTGCCACACGCTGATTATCACCCGTTAGGATAATCACTTTTTGGATGCCCTCAGCGCGCAGGGCTTGAATCATGGCAGCCGCATTCGGACGCAGCGTATCCGCCACACCAATCACGCCTAACCAACCACGCTGGTCGTGATGCACAATTAGGGCGCTCTTGCCCTCTGCTTCAAGCTGATCGCGCTGTGCGGCAATCTCAGGCGGCAAAGGCAGCCCTTCGGCATTCATCAGGCGCTCTGTGCCAACCAAGACTTGTGCCGAGTCCAGCGCAACACGCACGCCCAAACCGGGCATCGCCTTAAACTGCTGCGGCTCGTAGATCGGGACGCCTTCCGCTTTGGCGGCTGCCAAAATAGCCAGTGCGATTGGATGCTCAGATCGCATTTCGGCGCTTGCCACAAGGCTGAGCAGTTCAGCACGCGAGATGCCGTTGGGCAGCGCGTCGGTCATGCTCAGCTTCCCGCTCGTCAGGGTGCCAGTCTTATCAAAGGCAATTGCCTTCATGGTTGCCATTTGCTCTAGATAAGCGCCGCCCTTGAACAGGATGCCACGCCGTGCCGCGTTCGCAATTGCAGAGAGGATCGCCGCGGGCGTCGAGATGACCAGCGCACACGGCGAAGCAACCGTGATCAGCACCATGGCGCGGTAGAAGTTGTCGTTAAAGTCTATGCCAAACAGCAGCGGTGGCAACACAATATAGAGCGCCACTGCTAAAATGACGAATAGCGCGTAGCGTTGCTCAAATGCCTCCATAAAACTTTGTGTTTTGGCGCGGCTTTCTTGGGCGCTTTCCACCATCTGAATGATGCGTGAGAGCGTGCTTTGGTTGGCAAGGCGCGTCACACGCACATCAAGGCTGCCATTTTGGTTCACGGTGCCGGCAAAGACCTCATCGCCGACCTGTTTGTTCACAGGCATAGACTCACCTGTGATGGCGGCTTGGTCAACGCTGCTGCTGCCCTCGATCACCTCACCATCAACGGGCAGCCGTTCGCCAGGCTTGATCAGCACCACGTCGCCAATTTGGAGCGCCTCAATCGGCAGCACAGTCGATCCCTCACCACGCCGTACCGTCGCCTTATCAGGGCGCAGCTTGAGCAGCGCACGGATGGCGTTACGGCTGCGATCCATCGCATAGGCTTGCAGCACGTTGCTCAGCGAGAATAAAAAGAGCAAGATCGCGCCTTCGTGCCATTGGTTAACAATTGCCGCGCCGGTGGCTGCCAACACCATCAACAAATCCACGTTGATCTCACGGTGCAGCAGGCTTTTCACGCCTTCAATCACGCCGAAGGTGCCGCCGAAGAAGTAGGAGAGCAGGTTAAAGATGAGCGTTAGGCTTTCGGGCATGTTCAGGCGCTCACTGAGCAAGCTGGCAGCGATGTTGAGGGCAGTCAGCACCACAAAGGCGCGCTCTAGGCGTTCTGTGGAAAGGAAAGCGGGCAGGCTATGAGTTTTTGCGGCAGCCACGTTTGGGTTGCTAAGGCTGTGTTCGGTCATAAGTACATATCTCTACAGGGTTGGTTGATCGGGCGTCAAGTGGGCAGTCTGCTGAAAACTTCACACTGTAAATTTCACAGCACTAAAATATCAGTTTAACATGGGTGAAGTTAATTGGCAACACTGCCCAGATCATTGGCGCGCACCATTGCAGATGGGTGCGCTGAATCCCGCTTCGGCAGCTAATGCGATTTTACACAGGCATCCAACTTGCCCGATTCTCACAAACCCTTTCACCACTCCCGACGCGCAAAAATTCTGGTTTTGGCTATAATTGACCACAGAATCACGCAAAGGCGGGTGCTTATGACTCATTATATCTTGACTGTTGATGACGAACCTGACGTACTCGGCACGCTTGGGCGCGCCCTGCGACGTGAGGGCTATGAGGTCGGGCAGGCGCTTTCAGCGCAAGAGGCTTGGCAAAAGATTGTGAACCGCCGCCCTGACTTGCTCATCCTCGATATTACCATGCCGGGTATGGATGGGCTGGCGCTCTGTAAACAACTTCGCAGCGATACACGCTATATTGACCTGCTCATCTTATTTCTAACGGCGCACACCCAAACCGATGATGTGATCGCAGGCTTGGATGCCGGTGGCGATGATTATGTGACCAAGCCCTTTGAGCTAACCGAACTAAACGCCCGTGTGCGCGCACTGCTGCGCCGCCATCAACGCTTTGAGGAGGATAACGTCATCCTAGAGATCGGCAATGTGCGCCTCGATTCGTCCACCTATCAGGTGCAGATTGACGAACACGCTGTGCAGCTCACTGCCACGGAACACAAATTGCTGCGCTATCTAATGGAACATCCTAATCAGGCACTCTCGCCTTTCCGCCTGCTGGAGGCAGTCTGGGATTACCCGCCGCGCACTGGCGACCCTGACCTTGTGCGCGCTCATATCCGCAACTTGCGTGCCAAGCTGGGCGATGAGGCAGACGCCAACCGCTTCATCCGCACCATTCACGGCGTGGGCTACATGGTTGCGCCGCTGCCATAGCCCTAAAGGCTTGGGCGGCGCACAAACCGCCCAAACTATTCCAACAGTGCCGTGATGTGATCGGGCGATTCGGCAAGCCGCACGCCTGCCTGCCGCAGTGCTTCGATCTTCTCATCATAGCCGCCAATCTCATCTTCGATGATCGCGCCGGCGTGTCCCATGCGCTGATTTTTGGGCGATGTCTTCCCCGCGACATATGCCACAATTGGTTTGGTCATCTGCTCACGGATGAAGCGTGCGGCGTGCTGTTCGCCCATGCCGCCAATCTCACCGATCAAGACGATGCGATCCGTATGCGGATCCTCCTCAAAGAACGCCAGCACATCCACAAAGTGCGTGCCAGAGACCGTATCACCGCCTAAGCCGATGCAGGCGCGCTGCCCGATTCCGCTGCGTGTGAGCGCGTCAGTCGCTTCATAGAGCAGCGTGCTGCTGCGCGAGACCATGCCAACGCTGCCTGCCAAAGTGATATGCGTTGGAATGATGCCTAGCTTAAGTTGACCGGGCACAATCAAGCCCGGTGAGCTAGGTCCGAGCAGGCGTGTTTGGCTGGCAGCCAACGCCCGCCGCACATGCATCATATCGCGGATAGGAATGTTCTCGGTGATGCATACGATCAACGCCAGATCGGCGCTGATCGCCTCATACAGAGCATCGACGGCAGCACGTGGCGGCACAAACATGACCGAAACGCTTGCATCGGTGGCATGGCGCGCCTCGCGCACCGAATCAAAGATCGGAATACGATCAAAGAGCCATTCGCCGCCTTTGCCCGGCGTTACGCCTGCCACAATGTTCGCGCCAGAGGCAATCATTTGCTCAGTGTGATAAGCACCTTCCCGCCCGCTGATGCCCTGCACTAAAATGCGCGTTTCGCGGTTTGGCAGCCAGTTCATGGCGTTGATAGCGCTCATAGCGAGACTTCCCGTGCAGCACGCACCACCTTTTCCGCCGCTTCGGTCAGCGAGGTAGCGTTTTGCAGGTTGGGCAAGTTCGCCGAGTCGATCAACAGCCGCCCTTGTTCAGCATTGGTGCCCGCCAAGCGTACCACCATCGGCAGGTGCAAATGCAGCGTGCTGATCGCCTGCACAATGCCATAGGCAACCTCATCGCAGCGCGTGATACCGCCAAAGATGCTGAACAACAGCGCCCGCACACGCGGCTGGCTGGTGATGATCTGCATGGCAGCGATGACCTTATCTGCGCGTGCGCCGCCGCCTACATCAATAAAGTTGGCAAGGCTGGTGGAAGGCAAGCCAAGCCGCATGGCAGCCGCACGAGTCATATCCATAACTGCCATGCCAAGCCCTGCACCGTTTACCAAACAGCCGATCTCGCCATCCAACGGCACGTAGCTTAGCCCAAGCGCCCGCGCGCGCATTTCTTCGGGTGTTTCGGCGTGCAAGTCGCGCATGTCGGCAAGCTCAGGGTGGCGAAACAAGGCGCTGTCGTCAATGATGAGGTTGCCATCCAACGCCACAAAGCGACCATCACGGGTGAGTGCCAGCGGATCGATTTCGGCGCGTGTGGCGTCATTCTCATCGAAACAGCGGTAGAGCTGGTGGGCAATGCGGCTAAATGGCTTCCACAGATGGCGCGGCAGTTCAAGGCTTACCAGCAAGTGGCGAACCTGATGCTCTTGCAAGCCAAGCAGCGGATCAATTACCTCACGGGCAAGCCGTCCGGTGTGGCGGCTGGCAGAGATGCTCATGCCAACTGCGCCGGTTGCCGCCGTGATCATCGGCTGTTCAGTCGCCCGATCATTGTGAATGCCCAAGTAGAATTCTTGGTAGATTTCGGCGCTTGGCTCAACCAGCACTTTATGCACACTCATGCCGCGTATGGTCAGCCCTAGCACTGCTTCTGTCATCTGGCGTGCCTGATCAGCGCTGCGTGCCAACCGAATGCCGCCTGCTTTGCCGCGCCCTTTGGTGAGCGCCTGCGCCTTGATGACGACTTCGCCGCCAAGTTCGCGGGCGGTATCGTAGGCATCTTGCGGCGATGTCACGACCATACCGCCCGGCGTCGGCACACCATAGCGCGCCAAAATCGCTTTGGATTGATATTCGTGCAGTTTCACGGTGATCGTTAGGCGTCGCGGATACGTTCGGCGCGCCGCAGCGCCGCTGGATCAACCACCAAGACCACCGCGCCGCAATCGCGGCAGGCAACCGCTTCCAGCTTCAGCAGCGCACGCCATGGGCGCAGGTTCAAGAGCGAGTTGAGCCAATTGAGTGAAATGCGGCGCGGCGCAAAGCGCACTTGCTCAAATTTTTCACCGCCATAGTCCACAATCACGCCACGCGCAAGGTTGGTTGATCCGCAGCGGACACAAGCAAAGCGCTCAGGCTGATAAAAATGGGCAATATGTGGGTTAACGGCAGGCGCGGGCGCGCTTTCGGGCGGCGGTGCAGGTGGGCTATATTCAGCTTCTAGGTCAGGTTCAGCCTGATCAATCTGATCGATTAGGTCAATCTCTGGCGGCTCAGGTGGCAGTGTGGTGCTGGTCGAGTTGCTGTGTTCAGTAGCCATTCGGTGGCACGTCCTTTCTTAGGTCAAGATGGGCAGCCAAAAGCCGAAGGTGCTGCCCTGCCCTTCTTTGCTGATGAACCAGACTTGCCCGCCGTGCCGTTCGATAACTTCTTTCACCAAACTTAAGCCGACTCCGGTGCCGCTGATGTGTGCGGTGGAAGCCTGTGTGGCGCGGAAGTACGGCTGAAAGATGGCGGCTTGCTGATCGGCGGGAATGCCGTATCCTGTATCTTTCACGCTGAAGGTGAAACGCTCATCTTCGGCGTAGGCGCTAATGCTGATCGTGCCGCCCTGTGGCGTGTACTTCACGGCGTTATCAATCAGATTATTGATCACTTCGCGCAGGCGGTCAAAATCGCCTTTGATCGGGCGCAGGTTCGGCTGAATATTCTGCACAACGGTTTGGTTATGCATTCGTGCAGAAGGCATCATGTCTTCTAAAGAAGCGTTAATCAAATCGTAAGGATCGAACGGTTCACGCTTCAATGGCTCAGCATCTTCCGCCCGTTGAATATCTAACAGGTTGACGACCAAAGATTCCATGCGCGCCAGCGATTTATACATATTCTCCAGAAACATAGGGTCGGGCAGCACGCCGCCTTTCACCTCAGCACGGATGACATCAAGGTAATTCCGCAGCACGCCGATTGGATTCTTCAAATCGTGCGATGCCATTTGAATCATATGCGTTTTTAGGCGCGTCAGGTCTTTCAAAGAACTAACATCATTGAGGGCGATCACAATGCCACCCTCGGCGGCGCGCTTGGCACTAACATTGGCAACGTTCACCACAAAATCGCGCTTGGTGAGGTTGTCGCGCACCTCAAAGCGGTTGTTGGCAGCGTCCTGAATGGCAGCCTTCACGCCTTCGGCAAGGCGCGCATAAAATGGGTTGGCAAGCTGTTCGGCAAGCACTTCTAGGTTAAAGCCCAACACAGTTGCCTCTGTGACGCCAAAAAGCCTCAGTGCTGCTGGGTTAACCAACCGCACGCACAGTTCAGTATCCAGCACCAGCAAGCCTTCCGAAATGCCATCTAGCACTGCCTGAAGTTGGCGCTGCTGAGCTTGCACGCGGTCAAAGAGTTGGGCGTTCCGCAGCGAGGCAGCAGCCTGATGGGCGGCTGCTTCTACAAGGCGCAGATGCTCAGGGGTGAAGTGGCGCGGCTGTGGATGTTCAAGGGTCATCACGCCGCGCAGTTCGCCTTCCACAAAGAACGGTACACACAGCACTGAACGGACGCGCAGCAACTCTTTTTCAGCATCCAAGACGACCCAGCGCGGATCCGTGGCGGTATCGTCAATCAGCGCCGATTGTTGGTGTGCCATCACCCAACCGGCTAAGCCTTGCTCCAGAATGCGGCGCGAGACGATCTGGCGCGTTTCGGGATCGTAATTCTGGGCGGCGATGAAGCGTTGGAGCGTCTCACCATGCTCATCTAGCAAGAAGAACGTCCCGCGTGCCGCACCGACTGTTTGCGTGGTGAGGTTAATGGTCTGCCATAGCACGTCGTCCAGATCAAGCGTTGCCAGCAGGCGCGCAATTTGAACCAGCATCTCGACGTGCGATTTATCTGAAACGTTCATAGGTGAACTCGTGTTGCTTTACCCGTGCCACACAATCAATCCCGACCGTACCCTAATTTTGCATTATAACATACGTTAGAAATGTCGCAGCAGGGTTGCCTAATTGGGAAGTCGTCAAGAGCGGGGCTGCACTGATGGGTGAAGATGGGCGAGATTGTCTTCCCGCCCTGTGGTTTATGTGGCTGTTAGAGGGCGCGCATTGCCTCGTCAAAGCGTTCGAGTGCCTTTGCCGTGATCTCTGGCGGCAGCGCGTAAGAGAAGCGAATCCAGTTTTTGCCCGCCTCCGAGAAGTAGCTGCCAGCAATGGCGGTGATGCCGTAATTGCCTGCCATGTACTCTACCAGTGCCACTGAATCCGTCAATTTGCCACGCTGAATCGGCTCGGTGCAGTCAATGAAGGCGTAGTAACCACCATCGCCCACAATGGCGCGGTAGCCCTTTTCCTTCACAAAGTCCCGCACCACCTTGCGGCTGGCGTTGGTCGGCTCAATGATAGAGGCTGCCGCTTTGCGGAAACCGATTTCATAGGCTGCCTGTGCCACTGCCTGCCCCAGAAAGTTGGGCATCACACCATGCGAACTGCGGCTGGCGACAAATTCAATGACCTGTTTGGAAGCAACCAAGTGCGCGGCACGCACATTTGAGGCGCCCAGCGATTTGGTCAAGCCGTCCAACACAATGATGCGTTCGCGGTCTTTAGGGTCAAAGGCGCTCAGTAAAGCGTTAATGTCGGCGGGTGAACCTTCCGTCACCTGATGGTAAATCCAGTCGAACAGCACAAAAGGGACGCCCAACGAGAACGCCTTTTGCGCTAGGGCGATTTGGCGCGCCATAGTCAGTGTGCGCCCGGTCGGGTTATCTGGCGAGGTGATCACCAAGCCTGCAATGCGCCTGCCGCCGCCATGCTTGGCGCAAAATTCGGCGCTGGCAGCCAAGCCTTCTTCAGTGTATTCCCAGCTCGCTGCCTCGTCGCCCGGCGCCAAGAGGATGTTCATGCCCACGCCATACGGGCCCCACATATAGCTAATCCACGGTACGCGGGAGACTAGCAGCACATCGCCAATGCGCCCTGTGCCTAGCGCGGTCATCACCTGATAGGCTTTGATGAGCGCATCGCGCCCGCCATCAGTGGCGGCAATGTTTTCGGCGTTATAGCCGAGATCAGCGTTGAACTGCCAGTACTGCTCTGCGGTTGCCTTGCGGAAGGCAGCCGTGCCTGTGGGCGGATCGTAGGCTGTGCCGTTCTGCTTCAGCAGTTCAAAAGCACGTTCCAGCAAATTGTGCGGCACGCCGGGCAGGCTGGCGCCGCCATCGCCTTGCGAGGCATCGTAAGCGGGCAAATTAGGGTGCTTTTCGCGGAAGGCAGTCAACAGCTTTTTGATGATGAACATACGCGACTGTGGAATGTCTACCTGTGTGGACGGATAGTCATTCACAGGCACCAGTGCCTGATCGGGTACGCTGAAGATGGGGCTATCAGGTGAATTTGAGGTGAGGGATTGCGTCACGGTTCAAGCTCCTGCCGTTGCAAAGTGGTTTGTAAGGCAAGATTGTGCTTTCGCTCACAAAATCTGTCAATTGGCAGTTGGACTAGGAAGCAATGGGCGGCTTGCAGTATGCCAGCCGCCCTTTTAGGAACCCTGCATAAACGATGTGCGCTAGGCTTTCGGATCAGCTAGGTTACGGTTGGCTTCCTCAGCAGACTTATCCCCATCATTCACGCCGCGCCGAAATTCACGCACAGCAGTGCCAAGTTCGCGCCCAAGCCGACCAATCCGACCTGCCCCAAACAACACCACCACAATCACCAAAATGATCAAAAGTTCGGTTGGACCGAGATTCATTTTTCCACTCCTGTCGGGCAGCAGCCCCAAGTTTTCGTCCATTATAACATCTTTACGTAGGTACGGCGACTTTTGGTTGTAGGGTGCGCCAAACCTGTATGGCGATTCTCACCGCTTAAGGCGCGCTGCGCTTGCGCTGATGGTGAGCGGCAGGCGATGACGGTCACTGCCTAATTGCCAGCCTATGGTCAACCTGGGCAGCGCGCCGTTCGCCTGCCGTGAACTGCGTCTACTCAGAATCGGCGCTGCGGCGCGTGGCAGCTTCCATAATTGCCAGCAAACGCGGCAGCATATCCACAGGGCGCGGATGAATGCCTTCCATCAGCAGTGCGCCTTCAAAAAGCTGCTCCATCACCTGATCTGCCAGCGGATCGTTCGGCATGGCGCTCAGGTTGCGGATGATCGCATGGCGTGGATTGATCTCCAAAATGCGGGCGGGCAGCTTGAAATCTTTATCCAGAATGCGGTAGACGCGCTCCATATCTGCGCCAAAGCCCTGATCCGGTGCCACCAAGCGCACGGCATTTTCGCGCAGCAGGTCAGTTATCCGCACATCTTGGACGCGCTCGCCAAGCACACGCTTAAAGCGCTCAATGAGCGACTCTTGCGCTTCGGCGGGCAGCGTTTCGGCGCTCTGCGCGTTGTCTTCGGCGCTTTCGGGCAGTTTCAGGTCGGCGTCGGCGCCATTGTGCAGCTTCTTTTCTTCAAAAATGCCGATGGCGTTCACAAGGAAGCTGTCCATTGTGTCGGTCAGCAGCAGCACGTCTACCTTGCGCGCACGGAATACGTCTAGGTGTGGGCTGCGTAGAATGGCTTGCGGATCATCACCGAATAGGTAGTAGATATGCTCTTGATCGGCAACCATCTCGGCGATGTATTGGCGCAAGCTGATCGGCTGGTCAAGATGGTGCAGGGTGCGGAAGCGCAGCAGGGGCAGCAGGCGATCACGGTTGCTGGAGTCAGTGATGGTGCCTTCTTTAAGCAGCCGTCCAAATTCGCTCCAGAAGGTGTAGAAGCGTTCAGGTGTCTTTTCGGAGAGCGATTCTAGCTCACTTAGCACGCGGTTGGTGATGGTCTGCTTTAGGCGCTGCATCAGTCGGTTGGATTGCACCGTCTCCCGCGAGATGTTCAGCGGCAAATCTTCGGAGTCGATCACGCCTTCCACAAAGCGCATCCATTCGGGCAGCAATTCTTTGGCGTGGTCTTGGATCAGCACCTTACGGGCATACAGGCGCAGTTTGCCCTGCCCTTCACCTGCCAAGATGCCGCGATCCAGCTTGGCTGGCACAAAGAGCAGGCTGTAGAACTGCACAGGCGCATCAGCAACCTGATGAATGGTTAGCGTTGGCGGGTTGGTATCAAAGGTGAGCTGCTGGTAAAAGTCCTGATATTCTTTCGCCTCAACCTCACGCGGTGTGCGCCGCCACAGAGCGGTTTGGGCGTTGATGACGTTCTCACCAAGATAGATTGGGAAGGCGACATAGTTCGAGTGTGTGGTGACAATGCGCTTCAAGGTGCGCTCGTTGAGCAGTTCTGCCGCATCTTCCTTGAAATAGATGGTGATCTGTGTGCCGCGTTCGGCGCGCTCGGCAGGCGCGATGGTGTAATCTGTGCCGCCGCTGCTCGTCCACAGCACCGCTTGGTCGTTCGGGCGGAAAGAGCGCGAGATCACTTCGACCTTTTCCGCCACCATAAAGACAGAATAGAAGCCGACGCCGAACTGACCAATGATCTCAGTAGGCGATTGGCTGCCGCGCTCTTGCAGCGCCTTCATGAATGCCATGGCGCCGCTGTGGGCGATGGTGCCAAGATTTTCAACCATCTCATCACGGTTCATGCCAATGCCGCTGTCGGTCACGGTTAGGGTGCGCGCATCAGCATCAAAACTGAGATGGATAGCAAGTTCAACATCAGGATCGATCACCTCAGCATTGGTCAGTTGCTCAAAGCGCAGCCGATTCAAGGCGTCGGAGGCATTTGAGATTAGCTCACGCAGGAAAATCTCGCGGTCGGTGTACAGCGCATGGATCAGAATGTGCAAAAGCTGCTGAATCTCTGCGCGAAATTCATAGGTTTGTGCAGTCGGTGCAGTCATATAGATACAGCCTCTTTCAGGAATTTAGGTTCAAATCTGCTAAAAGTGTAGCGAGTCTGTGCAAGAATCATGCAAGAATCGGCAAGGGCTTTTGGCAAGGCAAACGGTTTGCCCAACAGGTGTTGCAGTGAGGCGCGTTGCACGGTATACATTCCCTCTCATTTAGTGCGCCCGCCATATGGAGAGGACTGCTTAAGTGTTGGATTATGCCGAAATTTATGCCGCGCACCCTGAGCCCTATGATCGCCTTGTGGTGCGTGAGGATTACCAAGAGAACATCCTACCTGCCTTGCGGACTCTCTGCGCTCTTGATGGTGTGGATGTGGTCGAGTCAGGCGCCGGCACGGGTCGCTTAACGCGCTTACTGGCGCCGCACGTGCGGACTCTGCACGCCTTTGATGCCTCACCTGCTATGCTGGCGCACGCCGCCGAAACCCTGCAAGGCGCGCCCAACGTCACGCTACGCATTGCCATGCATCACAGCCTGCCCTTGCCGAATGCCTGCGCTGATCTCTACCTTGTCGGCTGGAGTTTTTGCTACACCTTTCTTTCGCCGCAAGGTGATCCGAGCGCCAGTGTTGTCCATGCCGTTGAGGAAGCGCGCCGCTTGCTGCGCCCAAACGGCAAGATGATCATCCTAGAGACGTTCGGCACAGGCTGCCAAACACCTTGCCCGCCCGCCAATCTAGCGCCTTATTTCGCTGTGCTAAGCGATCTCGGCTTCCGTTCAACGTGGATTCGCACCGATTACCGCTTTGAGTCGCGCACGGAGGCAGAGGAATTGATCACCTTCTTCTTTGGTGCGGAAATGGTCGCGCATTTGAGTGACGCCAGCCAGCCGATTTTGCCTGAATGCACTGCCTTATGGTGGAGAGATGCCTAAGCCATGAATGATGTACGTCTGCAACGCATTCAAGCCTTGCAATTTACTGATAAAGCGGCTGCCGAAGGGCTGCTGCTCAGCTTCGTGCGCGAACTCTTCCCGAAGTTGGCTGCCATTCGCGTAGAGCTGCGTCCACAAGCTGTCTCGCTCAATTCGTTTAATGGCTACCTGACGCTTGCTGATGGACGCCGCCTATTCTTCAAGACGCATGTTGAGCCGAACAGCGTGATCGGTGAATATTACAATGCCCGTGCGCTTGCCGAAGTGGGCTACCCTGTCATTGCACCGCTGTATGCCTCGACGGAGTATGGCAAGCAATTCTTGATTTACGATCTGATCAACGCGCCAAGCGTCTTTGATGTGGCACACGCCCTAGAGCGCGGCGAACGCCGTGATTTGGGCGCGCTGACGGCTGCCCAAAACGCCGCTGATTCGCACCTGATCGAGATTTACCGTGCCACCCTGCGCCCGATCACGGCGGAAGAAAACGCCAACGCGCCCATTCATCAGCTTTTTTATCATCGCTTGGCGGGCGAGCGCTACACCGAATTTTACGTGGGCAAGCCGTTTGAACTGCCTGATAGCAGCCTTGATTGGGCAGATTTGCTCACGCGGCGCTGGATCATCAACGGCAAGGCGTATCCTGAAACGCTGGGCAGCTTGATTGAGCGCGCCAAACGCACCCTAGAGCCAGACCAGCCCACGTGGAGCATCGTTGGGCATGGCGATGCACACAACGGTAACGTCTTTTTCACGCCCGGCGGCTTGTGCTATTTTGACCCTGCCTTTGGCGGCAGGCACCATCCACTGCTCGACCTGACCAAGCCGATGTTCCATAACGTGCTTGCCACCTGGATGTATCATCCGCAAGAAGTGGCGGCACGCCTTCAGATCAGCTATCAGGATGATGGCGAAACGCTGAAGGTGCAGCACAACTATGCACCGTCTGCGGTGCGCGCCATGTTCCGCGATAGCAAGGCAGATCGTGTGTTGCAGCCAATTCTGGTGGAGTTGGTGCGGCGCGGCGAATCGCCACAGGCGCTTATGCACCTGATGAGCGCTGCCATGCTGTGCTGTCCGCTGCTCACCTTGAATTTGGCAGATCGGGCGCGTTTCCCTGCCGAGATCGGTTTGTTGGGCTTGGCACTGGGCGTGGAAGTCGGTTCGGTGGATGAGTAGAACTTGTATACTTATAGAACATCTGTATAATTACTGTATAACACACAACGAGGGGTTAAAGTTATGAAGAAACGCAAACAGGGCGGTCAACCAACTACTGATCTCATCTTTTCCGCATATCAAACTACCAATTCGGATGTATTTCCCAAGATTCTCTCATTACATGTGCCTATTGGTTCAACAATTGCGGATGTAACTTATGGCAAGGGCGTATTTTGGCGAAATGTACCTCAAGATCGGTACACACTATTACCTACAGATATTCAACATGGTGTTGATTGTAGGTGTTTGCCTTATTTAGATGGCAGCATAGACTGTGTCGTTTTAGACCCACCTTATATGGAAGGATTACTACGTGCAAATGCTGTTCATTGGGCAGGGGCTGGCACCCACGAAAGTTTTAGACAAGCGTATCAAGCTGAAGCAGATAGCGTAAAGCAACCTCAACCCAAATGGCACGCTGCTGTGATTGATTTATATGCGTCAGCAGGTCGTGAGGCGTTTAGAGTTCTGAGAGAAACAGGAGTGCTAATTGTTAAGTGCCAAGATGAAGTCAGCGCTAATAAACAGTGGTTTACGCACGTCGAAATTATGCTTGAGTATGCCCAACTTGGCTTTTATGCCAAAGACCTTTTTATTGTTATGCGAACAAATAAACCTGGTGTTAGCCGACTTAAAAAGCAGCGCCATGCACGAAAAAACCATTCATATTTCTTAGTTTTTGTCAAGCCGAAAACCAAGGTCAAGTCTTACGCTCAGCGCTCAAAAGGTCTGGCAGCACAAAAAGATCGGGAACGTAAGGTGGGCTGATTGGGTCTGTGACTTTGATAGATGTTGCTAATAGGTATTCGCGCTGTATATCAGTATACTTTCGGCTTCTTGAAGTAGGCAGATCGCGGTTAAGAATAAACGCAAATTGCCATGTTTGTCTAAATTGGAAAAGATTTATGGCAAGTACATCAAATTCACCACGCAGCAAACAGGTTGTTTCAATAGCCATCCCGTTAGGCAACTGAACCGTGCGGCGATCACTTGCATCTACCTGCACTGAGCCATAGAGCAGCGTTTCAGAGCGTTTTATGGAGTTTGTCTGAAGCGATTTAACTTCTAACGTGAAACGCTGGTTTCGATAAACGATAATGAGATCGTTCTTACTTTTTCTATCATGATCATCAGGCTTTTGAACTGCTTGAACCTCAGGCTTTTCCTGAATTAATTTGCGTAATTTGTATTCACCAACATAACCAAGCAAAAAACCACGCAAACTAGGATTCTCATCAACGATTTCAGTTAGCTCTTCGGCTGTTAGCTGCCATCGTTGAAGTAGTGTTTGAATTTCCATCGGGTCATCCATAATCATAGGCACATAAATTATACATCATCGAACGCATCCCGTTCCTGCCCTGAATCAGGTACAATAGCGCACATATCTACTGATACACTGCCCTTAGGAGTCTCGCATGTCATCTGAAGTGATTACGTCACGCGCCGAAGACTATTCGCGCTGGTATACCGACGTGGTGCAGCGCGCCGACCTTGCCGACTATGCACCGGTGCGCGGCTGCATGATCATCAAACCTTACGGCTACGCGCTTTGGGAGAACATTCAGCAGGCGCTCGATTCGCGCTTTAAGGCGACAGGGCATCAGAACGCCTATTTTCCGCTGTTCATCCCAGAGAGCTTTCTGAACAAGGAAAAAGAGCATGTGGAAGGCTTTAGCCCTGAACTTGCCGTTGTGACCATTGGCGGTGGCGAGGTGTTGCAAGAACGCCTTGTGGTGCGTCCTACTTCCGAGACGATCATCGGCTACAGCATGGCGAAATGGATTCAGAGCTACCGCGATCTGCCGCTGCTGCTCAACCAGTGGGCAAACGTCGTCCGTTGGGAAATGCGGACGCGCCTGTTTCTGCGCACGATGGAGTTCCTATGGCAAGAAGGGCATACCGCGCACGCCACGCACGACGAGGCAGAAGAAGAAACGCTGCGAATGCTCGGCGTCTACTACGATGTGTACTTTAACGAGGCTGCTATTCCCGGCATCAAAGGGCGCAAGAGCAATCAGGAAAAATTTGCCGGCGCGCTGCGCAGCTACAGCATCGAGGCGATGATGGGCGATAAACGCGCCTTGCAAGCCTGCACCAGCCACAATCTGGGACAGAACTTTGCGAAAGCGTTCGAGATTCAATACACCGACGAGAGCAACGCCCTCCAGCACGTCTGGACAACTTCTTGGGGACTCTCCACGCGCATGGTTGGCGCCGTGATCATGACGCATGGCGACGATCAGGGCTTGCGCCTGCCACCGCGCATTGCGCCTATTCAGGTGGTGATTGTGCCAATTGGCAAGAATGACGATGAGCGCGCTCAGGTGCTACCGATTGCCAACGCGCTTTTTGACGAACTGAAGGCAAACGGCATCCGCGCCAAGCTGGATACACGCTTTGAACTTTCGCCCGGCTTCAAATATAACGACTGGGAAATGCGCGGTGTGCCAATCCGCTTGGAGATTGGACCGAAAGATGTTCAAAATGGCACGGCGGCAGTTGCGCGCCGCGATGTGCCGGGCAAAGCAGGCAAGCAGTTTGTGCCGCGTGAAGGCTTGCTGCCATTTCTGAAGCAACTGCTAGAAGATGTTCAGGGCAGCTTGCTGCGGCAGGCAACCGAATTCCGCGACTCGCACATTCACGAAGTGGCGGATGACTACGGCAAATTCTGTGAAATTCTGAAAGAAGGCTGGGCGTATACATGGTTCTGTGGCAGCGCCGCGTGTGAGGCGAAGGTGAAAGAGGACAATCAGGCAGTCTCACGCAATTTCCCGTTGGAACAAGAGCGCGGCAAGGGCAAGTGCATTGTCTGCGGCACAGAATGCGATGAGCGTGCCTTATTCGCTAAGGCATACTAAACGCCTGTATTCCTGTAAGGTGCTGCTGACGGTGCAGCACCTTCTACGCTGATCTTATGAGGTGCGCCGATGAGCATTACACTCTATGTGTTTAGCGGGCAGGGCTGCACACGCGCCGACGATGCCGATATTGCTGCCCTGCTCGCCTCTGAGCAGGTCTTCTGGCTGGATTTGGTGGTGCCGGGCGCAGAAGAAGTGCGCCTGCTGCGCGATGTCTTCAAATTTCACCCGCTCGCCATTGAAGACGCCCTCAACCAAGAGCAGCGCTCCAAGATTGAAGAGTATCAAGATCACCTGTTCGCAGTGGTTAATACGGTGCTGTTGGTGCAGGGCAAGCTGATTGTGCGCGAACTGGATATTTTCGTTGGGCGCAGTTTCTGCGTGACGGTACATCGGCACGAGGAGCCGACCATGCACGAAGTGGCACGCCGCCTGCAAGATGGCTTGCGCGCCTCACGCGCCTCCTCCGGCTTTATCCTGCACACTGTGCTGGACGTGGTGGTAGATGCTTATTTCCCGATCTTAGATCGGCTGACGGATGTGATTGAAGAGGCTGAAGATACCGTCTTGCGCCGCGCTTCACAGGCTTTGCTCGCCGATCTGATACATCTAAAGAAAACGCTGCGGTCGCTCTTGCAGGCTGCCTATCCGGCACAGGCGGTTATTAATTTTATCTCTCACCATGACCGCATGTTTGCCGACCGCAAAACGCTGCAATACTACTTCCGCGATGTCAGCGATCACCTGCTGCGGATTGTAGAGAGCGGCACAAACTTGCGGGAGACACTCGGCAGCGTCTTAGATTTATATATGTCTTCTACCTCAAACCGACTCAACCACGTCGTCAATCGGCTGACGGTCATCACCATTGCCATCGGCGTGCTGAGCGTGTTCACGGGCTTCTATGGCATGAACTTTGAACTCACTTTTCCGCCTTTTAACGACCCTGACGGCATTCCGAAGATCATCTTGCTCATGCTGACGGTGGAGGCGAGCATTTTGCTCTTTTTCCGCTGGCGCAAATGGCTGTAACTCATTGTCCGCGCCGTATCGGAAAAGTAGGGAATGGTGTGGGTGCGTAATCAAACGCTGCGGACGGAATTTTGCCCGCCCGCAGCCTGCACTGGTTATGGTATGTCTACCTAGTGTGTGCCGTGCATTAACGCACGCTCATCGGCATCACAATATAGACGAAGTTACTATCTGTGCTGCCGTCATCTTGCAGCGGACGCACCACGCCGGGCGCGTTGGTGTTGTTTGTCTCCAACAGAATGCGGTCTGTCTCAACCACGTTCAGCACATCAATCAGATAGCGCACATTGAAGGCGATCTCCATCGCGTTACCGACCACTTCGGCTGCCACGCGCTCGCTGCCACTGCCGCCTGCCTGTGCTTGTGCGCTCACAGTCACTTCGCCCTCTGTGGCGATCTTGAAGCGCGTTGTGCCGTTGGCGTCACGGGCGAAAATCTCGGCACGCTTGCAGGCGGAGAGGAAATCAGGAATTTCTAGGCGTGTGGAGGTGCTGGCAGTTTTGGGGATCAACTGCTCCACATCTGGGAATTTTCCGTCAATCAACTGTGAGACAATATCTACATTGTTATGATGGAACATCACCTGATTGCGCCCATCCAACACAGAGATATAGACAATGCCATCTTCACTGCGAATAATACGGCTTACTTCACTGAGGGTAACCGCCGGGATAAGCAGCGAGAGTGCCTTACTCACAGGGCGCTCTAGCTCAGCATAGCGCATTGCCATGCGGTAGCCATCGGCTGCCACCATCGAGAAGCGGCTGCCTTCAAAGCGCGTCAGAACGCCCATCAGCACCGGGCGGTTATCTTCGCGGGCAGCCGCAAAAACCACCTGATCAATCAAGGTGCGGAGTGTGGCGGCTGGCACTTCGACGCCGGTATCCGTCTCAGGCTCAGGAATGTTGGGAAAATCGCTGGCTTTGGTGGTTGGCAGTTCCCAAGAGCTACCGTTACAGTGCAGCTTGAGCTTGTTACCTCCAAGGACAAGGTCAATTTGCTGAGCAGGTAGGCTTTTCACCAGATCAGTCAGCAAGCGTGCTGGCACAGTTGTTTCGCCTTCCACGTCCACTTGTGCGCCAAGCCGCGCAGTGATGGCTAACTCTAGATTGGTGGCAGACAGCTTCAAGCGTCCATCTTCGGTGGCGATCAGGACGTTGTTCAAAATCAGCGTGGATGAGCGGTTTGCAACAGCGCGTGCGATTGTATCCAGGCCTTTTGCCAAGTGTTCTTGCAGAACCGATACCTGCATGGTGGATTGCTACCTCAAATAGAATAGGTGTTCTGTTAGTCAGGTTAGCAAGTATAACGCACTTTTAGCGGATCGAGAAGCGGCAATTGAAAGGAGGCGTGGTGCGTAGGGTGTCGAAACCGCATGTTCGCTAAGGCGTGCTTTG
Organism: Anaerolineae bacterium; assembly: GCA_034432555.1. Classification (GTDB taxonomy): domain Bacteria; phylum Chloroflexota; class Anaerolineae; order Aggregatilineales; family UBA2796; genus CP2-2F. The sequence goes on along the minus strand of DAOUBW010000008.1, from coordinate 32,017 downwards.
TTAGCAGCCCTTCACATCTTTTGACAACACATCGCCCCATTCTTCATCCCTCATGCGCAAGAAACCTACTCTTCTCAAAACTAAAGGCGGTGTCCGTCTCACAAAAACATCGCAATTTGGCATATAGCATGGGTGAATATATAGAATACAGGTGATTATTTAGCCCATGCTTGTGCAAAATGTCAAGATTTTATGAAGGAAGTTACTTTTCTTTTGCAGGGGACTTGCTAACTTTAGCTACAGTCTGTAATATGTATACTGACCCAGCACACAAATAAGGGAGTGTGAAGTATGTTGAACAAGAAGGTCATGGCAGTAGTGTTGGCTGTCGCTATTGTGGCAGCATCCGTGTTTGCGTTCGCCAGCACAGCGAATGTGCAAGCGCAGTATGCACCGTCGGCAGAAGGGTTGTGCGGTGGACAAGTGCGCTTCCAGGTGCGTCTGTATGGCGATACGACAGCTCATGCGAACAGCAGCTTAACAGCGCCGGTGGTGGTGCTACGCGCAACCACGCCCGACAAAGTGCGCTCCAAGTGGCTGATCTGCGAGAACTCGATCAACACTAGCTCCTGGGCAATCTTCTTTGTAAACCGCATCCTGTGGATTCCGGCTGGCTCAGGCGAAATCGTGCCACGCCAGTTCCGCGACAACCAATAATCGTAGTTGAACTAGGTTCTGATCAGAGCCGACCAGCCGCCGTGCTGGTTGGCTTTATTTGTGCCAAAGCAAGAACCCCTATCCCTAACCCTTTCCCCGCACACAGGGAATCAGCGTGTGTCTCAAGGATATCCCTGCCTGTGGGACGACTCACACCATAAGCGCCCTATATTGACGGGCTGCCACTTTCGGCGCATAATGATGGCGGCAGCCAACAGACAGGAACCCGTATGCCCATCCCTGAATACATCCGCCAAATCCGCACCAAAATCGGTCATGATCTGCTCTACATGCCCGGCGTGATTGCTGTCATCAACAACGCACACGGTCAGACGTTGCTCCAGCGCCGCAGCGATAACGGCTTATGGAGTTTGGTCGGCGGCATTCCCGATCCCGGTGAAGAACCTGCCAACGCCCTTGCCCGCGAAGTGCTCGAAGAGACGGGCATGATCGTGCGCCCTACGCGCATCGTTGGCATTTACTCTGAAGCAGACGGCGCCGTTCATTATCCCAACGGCGATGTGATGATGTTTCTGAGCGTCATCTTTGAATGTGCGCCAATCCGTGGCGAACCGCGTGTGACGGATGACGAATCGCTAGAGGTGCGCTACTTCCCGCCCGACCAACTGCCGGAGATGGATCAGCGCCACAAGCGCTACCTGTTGCAAGCCCTACAAAACACGCCGCAGACGCATTTCGTCTTTACCTTCAAGCCTGATGAGGAAGCCTGATGCCGATTTCAGAATACATCCGCCAACTGCGCGAGAAGGTTGGTCACGCACCGATTATGGTCGTGGGCGTGGCGGGCATCGTCATCAATGCAGCGGGCGAGGTGCTGTTGCAGCGCCGCAGCGACAACGGCGAATGGGCGCTGCCGGGCGGCGCCGTGGATCCGGGCGAGGAACCAGCAGAGGCAGTTGTGCGCGAAGTGTGGGAAGAGACCGCCGTCCTTGTACAGCCTGAGCGCGTGGTTGCCGTGCATGGCGGCGAAGATTTCTTCGTGCGCTATCCAAATGGCGATGAGACCTATATCATCAGCATCAGCTTTGCCTGCCGCCCAATCCGTGGTGAGCCGCGTGTGAATGATGATGAGTCGCTGGAAGTGCGCTACTTCGCACCTGATCAATTCCCGCCGATGATGGAGCGCTCACGCCTACGCATTCAGCTTGCCCTACAAAACGAGCCACACTGCCAATTTCGCTATGCGCCTAAACCCCTAGGAGAGACCCATTCATGAGCCGTCAGGTTGTTCACACGGAAAGCGCGCCACGCGCCATCGGACCCTACTCACAGGCAATCCTTGCCAACGGATTCGTGTTCTGCTCTGGGCAGATCGCGCTCAACCCTGCCACGGGCGAGTTGATCGAAGGTGATATTGCCGCTCAAACTGAGCAGGCAATTAAAAATTTGCGCGCCGTGCTGGAAGCGGCGGGCAGCTCGCTGGCGCATGTCGTCAAGACGACGGTCTTCCTGCACAGCATGGCAGATTTCGCCGCAATGAATGCCGTCTATGGGCAGTTTTTCAGTGAGAACCCACCAGCGCGCAGCACCGTAGGCAACCTTGAACTGCCACGCGGCGCACGCTTCGAGATTGAGGCAATCGCACTGCTGCCGTAAGCTGTGCATAGGGCAAACGCTGCTTGCAACGCTCACCCAGACAGTGTAAAGTTAGCGGAATGGTCTGATGAAGTGTTGGTAAGTACCTGATGGCGCGTGCAAAACGTTCAACCAGTACGCATAAACGTCCGATTCCCGCAGTCGGGTCGTATAGTTATGGCACACCAACGCGCTATAGCAATCCGCAGCTGCGCCCGCGTCGGCAAATGTCGGTGACGTGGGTATGGGGCTGTGGCTTCCTGACTAGCCTTGCCTGTATTGGCGGCTGCTTGCTCGGTATGGTGATCGCCTCGATTGGCTTCCGCGCCCTGCCCGAAGATTTGCAGGCGGCGGCGGTGCGCCGTGTGCCGATCCTCATCGCGCTGATGGAACCAACCGCCACGCCGGATACGCGCCTTGAAGTGGTGCCAACCATTGACCCAACTCGCGCCGCAGAGGCTGCCGCCGCCTTCGGCTTAGAGCCGCCACCTGCCGCTGCCACACAACCCTTTGCGCCGCGTGAAGGTGGTTTTCCCACGTCTACACCTTTCGTAGGCAGCACGGTGCAGGCAACGGCAACCAACACACCGCGCCCAACCGCCACCAGCGAGCCGCTGCCGATCCGCTACTATCTGCCCACCCCAATTCGCCGTGAGGCGCAGACGTGGAACAACTGCGGACCGGCGAACCTTGTGCAAGGGATGCGTGTGCTAGGCGTAGAGACGCAGCAGCGCGAGGCTGCCGCTTGGCTGAAGCCTAACAGCAACGATGCCAACGTCAGCCCTTGGCAAATGGCAGCCTACACCAACACCTTCACGCCGCTGCGCGCCCTTGTGCGCGTCAACGGCACGCTAGACCTGATGAAACGCCTGATCTACAACGGCTTTGGTGTGGTGATTGAGACAGGTTTGTACGACGAGCGCAACCAATGGCTTGGGCATTACGTAACCTTGGTAGGGTGGGACGATGCTGGCGATCCCGCTCAGGGCGGCTATTTATACGGCTTGGATACACTTGAGAACAACGGGCGTGATGGTAAAGGTGTCCATGAATACTACGCCAGCCTTGATACGCGCTGGAAGCACTTTAATCGTGTTTACTTGGTCATCTACCGCGCCGATCAGGAAGGGCGCTTGCGCGACCTGCTGGGTGAAGCAATGGACGAGCGCGCTAACGCTGAACAAGCGCTGTTCCGTGCGCTGCAAGAGACCAAACTTAACCCCAATGATCAATTTGCGTGGTTTAATGTAGGCAGTAGCTATGTGATGCTCGGCGCTTATGAGCAGGCAGCGCTTGCCTACGATTTGGCACGTGCGCGTGGCGGCGGCTGGCCTTGGCGCATGTTATGGTATCAGTTTGGACCGTTTAAGGCATATCATATGATGGGTGACTACCAAACCGTGATCGATCTGGCGAACAGCGTCATTCAGCGCAGCCAGCATATTGAGGAAACCTACTACTATCGCGGTTTAGCATACGCCGCCCTCGGCAAGATGAACCTCGCCCTTGTGGATATGCAGCATGTGGTGCGCTACAACGGCAACTTGCAGGCTGCCCAAGATGCCCTTGCCCGCTTGCAAGCCGGCGAGCTGCCCAAAGCTGAGACACTCTAGGCATATGGCGCTTCAACATCGCCCCTACAACGGCGCTGCTGACGCCGAGAAGATCAGCGAACTGCTCACCGAAATAGACCGTCTTGATCCGCAAGGCATTCGGCGCGCTCGCCCTGCCCAAGAATTGCGCGCATGGCTGGAAAGCCCCGAAATGCTGCCCGAAAACGTGATCGTTTGGGAAGATGCGCGTAGTATGGTGCGCGGCTACGCCTTGATTGAATGCTCACGGCATGGTGCTGCCCAAGAAACGCTGCTTGGCGATCTGCGTTTTGCAAACCATCCCGCCAACCGCGCCGATGACCTCGATGGGCGCACCATCGCCTGGGCAGAGGCACGCTTGTTGGCGCTGGGCGAAGGCGCGGCGCATGTTGAACTGCAATCCACCACCTCTAACCAGAACGGCAAGCGCATTTTCACCCTAACATGGCACGGCTTTCAGGTGGCGCGCCACTTTGTGAACATGCAGCGCCCACTGAGCGTACCGACTGAGCCGCCACGCTTGCCTGAAGGCTTCACGCTGCGCCTTCAGGAGGCTAATCACGAGGCAGAGGCGTGGGTAGATGTCTACAACAATTCCTTCATTGATCACTGGCAGTTCACGCCTGTAACGCTTGAGAACTACCACTATTTCCGCGCCACTGATCCGCGTTTTCGCCCTGAGCATAACTGGGTGATTGTTGCGCCTGATGGCACTTTTGCTGCCTTGTGTTGGTGCTTGTTCGACCGCCAGCGCGTGGCGACAGCAGAAGTGCGGGAGGCACTGCTGCACCAGATCGGCACGCGGCGCGGCTTTCGCGGCATGGGTTTGGCGAGCGCGCTTATTCAGCATGTGATCAATGCCTTGCGCGCCGATCCGCTTGATCTGCATACCGTGCGCCTGTGGGTGGATATTGAAAATCCAACCGGCGCTAAGCGGCTTTATGAGAAGCACGGCTTTGTGGATGAGCATACGCTGGTCTTTTACCAAAAGACGCTGAAAGCATGAGCGCATCGCCGACATTGCCTCCACGCCACATCGCACTAGCCCTTGTCACGCTGCTGATTGTGGCGCTCGGACTCATCCTCAATTTTCCGCACGATAGCTTCTGGTATGACGAGGCGCTGACGACTTACGTTGCGACCGATGCATGGGAGACGCTCTGGCGGTGGTGCGTTGAGGTGGATATTCAAGTGCCGTTCCATTATGTGGTGCTGCGTCTGTGGGCAAGCGTGGCGGGCAAGAGCGAGTTCGCCCTGCGGTTGCTCTCTGCCTTTGCCATTTTGCTGACGGCAGCAGCGGCGATCAACATTGGGCAGCGTCTTGGACGGCGCTTAGGCGCACAGAGCGGCGGCTTGGGCGTGGTGTGCAGCGTGCTGATCACGCTCTCGCTTGGCACGCTGTGGGTTGCCTATGAGGTGCGCGCCTACGCCTTTGCCCTGATGCTTTTTACATGGGCAACGGCATTTTTGCTGGCTGCCTTAGCGCGTCCGCGTTGGTGGCGCATTCTTGGCTACGCTGCGCTGATGGCGGCAGCACTCTATACGCACTACACAGCGCTGGCGGGCTTTGTGGCGCATGGCATCATTGCGCTGGGTGCGGCATTGGTGGCGCTGCGCCGCTTCAATTGGCGTGCTGCCCTAAGTCCGTTTGCACCGTTGGTGTTGGCGGCGCTTGCTTTTGCGCCATGGTTGCCGATCATGTTGGCGCGTGGCAGCGCTGACCGCAGCTTCTACAGTGGGCAGATTGCGCCCGATCTCTCGCTGCGCGTGCTGGCAGGCTTCCGCGTCTTAGGCAGGCAAGATGACCCTGAAGTTGCCCTGACCCTGATCGGCATTTACGCTGTGCTGCTGATCATTGGCGTGCTGAGCGGCTTGCTGCTGCCCGCACTGCGCCGTGCTGTTGGTGTTGGTTTGGCGCTCAGCCTGCCGCCAATAGCGATCACGGTGCTGCTCCTGTTGATCAACCCAAAGCTGACAGGGCGCTACTTCTGGACGGCGTGGCTTGGGCTGGATATTTTGGTGGCGATCACGTTGGTGGTAGTGGCAAGTGCGCTCAGCCGCCGCGAAAGTCTGCGCGCCGTCTTTGCCCTTGCCGCTGCCCTTTCGTTGGTTTGGCTGCCCAATGCCACTGGGCAGCGCGGCGGCGCGCCGGAGAGCGATTTTCGCGGTGTCTTTGCCTACCTCTGCACCGAAGGCACGCCTGAGGATGTCATCCTGCTGCGCGATGGCACGCTTTTTGTTGCCAACGAATATTATGGCAAGCTGCCGCCCTGCACTGTACCACGCCATGTGATTGGAATGCCTGATGCACTGGTGCCGGATGTGACGCGCTACCTTGACTTAGGGATGCTTCAGACGAAGATGCGCGAACTGGCGGCACGGCGTCCGCCGAATGTGTGGGTGATCAGTTGGCAGGCGGATATCATGGATCCGCAGGCGCTCACCTTTGCCCTGCTGGACGCAACAGCCACGCACAGCGAGATCAACCGTCTGTATGGCGATGTGCGCCTTGATCGCTTCACCAACCTTGATTTTGCCTTGCTCGAACGGTTGGCAGTTGAAGGTGCCACCACACAGGCAGACTGGTTTAACATCACGCCTGTGCCTGACGGTCCTACGCTGCTAGCCACACGCCTCTTTGCACCGCAGCTTGCCCATGTTGGCGATACGATCGTGGTGCAGGCGTGGTGGAGCCGCGGTGCGCGCCTGTTGCCGACGCTGCGCGCCAGCGCTCGCCTGACCACGCTCGACGGCGGCTGGCTCTACGCACAGGTGGATCAGCCGCCGGCGGGCTGGAAATTTTGGGATGACCGCTGGGCGGACGGCGTGCCAGCCTTCGGGCGCTACGAGTTGGTCATCGGTGCGGATGTGCCAGCCGGCAAACATGCCGTGCGCTATGTGCTGTATGCCACCGACAGCGCATGGCAGCCGATCACTATCACATTGGGCGAAATCGAGGTCGTTCGTTAAATCGTGCGCCGCCTTGCTGCACTGGATGGCTTAGATCGCGGCGTGCTGTTGACGGTCACCGTCCTGATCGCCTTGTTGCTTGGCGTGTTGTGGCGCGGCGATCAGGCAGGCGTGCTGATCACTGCCTTTGCGCCGCAAGAGGCGCGCACCACATCCGTGCTACGCCTCACCTTCAGCGAAATGATGGATACGGCGAGCGTTGAGTCGCGCTTAAGCATTACACCGCCTGTTGAAATGCGCCTGTCGTGGAGCAGCACAACGCTCACTGTCACGCCGCTGCGCGCATGGTTACCCGAAACGTCCTATACGGTGCGGCTGGAAGCAGGTGCGCGCAGCCAAAGTGGACGCTTGCTCTTGGCAGCCTTTGAACAGTCCTTCATACCACGTTCGCCGCGTGTAGTCTACCTTTCGCCCGCCGCCAGCGCCGATCTCGCGCAGCCGACCAATTTATGGCTGGTTGACCCTAATCAGCCGCTTATCACCAGCCAACTGACGCGGAGCGCCCTCGGTGTGGAATTTTTTCAGCCTAGCCCAGAAGGTGAGTGGATCGCTTATTCGCAGCCGAGCGAAGGCGGCACTGCCGACTTATATGTGCTGGAGGTTGGGAGCGGCGAAACACGCCGCCTGACCAACTGTGCGGCTGTGCTGGCGCGCTGCACTGCGCCGGAATGGAGTCCTGACGGCACGCGCCTGATCTACGAGCGCACCGAACTTGATCCCGCCTTTGAATGGTATGATCGTGATGTGCCGCGTGCATGGCTGCTCAGCCTGCGCGATCTCTCCACGGCGCCGTTGCTGAACGATACCAGCCGCTTGGGTGGCGTGCCGAAATGGTCGCCGGATGGGACGCAAATTGCCGCCTATGATCGGAATATCGGCGCGATTGCCATCTATGACCTGACGACAGGTGCGCGCAAGCTGATTGAGACGCTTGACGACGTGGGCGATTACGCCTTTCATCCGCAAGATGGGCGCTTTGTGTATGCCCAGTTGATCCAGATTGTCGGGCGTTTTTCGAGCGCCTTAGAGATGGTGGACTTGAACGATCCAAGCAGCGGGCTACGGCGCATCAGCGGTGAGGGCAGCGTCGTTGAAGATCGGCAGCCGCGCTGGACGCCTGATGGAGCGCGATTGATCTTCACGCGGCGCGTCTTGGATGGCAGCGGCATTCCAAGCGCGCAGATTTACTGGCTTGATCCTGAGACCGAGACTATTACGCCGTTGCTGCTGGATGCGGACTACTTTCACGGCGCAATCAGCCTCGATCCGACAGGGCGCTACCTGCTGATGCAGCGTGTGCCGATCAATGCGGCGCAACCTGTGCCAAGCCTTTGGGTGCTAGAAATTGAGACGGGCAGGCTGTGGCAAATTGCGGAAAACGGCTTTTTGCCGCGCTGGCTGCCCTAGTCGCACTGCTTGTCATATTCAATTGTGACAAATAGCACATAAAAAACCTGATCTCTTTCACTAGGGCAGCTTCGCAAACGGACGTATGCTATAGGCAGGATTGAGACAAAAGCAGACCGACAGACAACCGTTCATCTCACCACTTGACTTATGACCGTCAACCCAGCGGCATAGTCAGGCAATCCCCCAACCCAAGCCGTCCGCGCTGCTGTTCCCCGCAGAGCGCGGAAAAAAGAACACATACTTAGACGGAACAGCGGGCGGAAAGTCCGCTGTTCTGCCGTCTAGGCTAAACTCAAAGCGTTCCCATCAGCAGCCGCCACACCCACAACGCCGCCATGCCCAGCACGATGGTCAACAGCAGGTTTTTGGTGCGCCACGCCACCAATGCCGCAACAATGCCCGCCACCAATGCGGCATTTTGCGGCTGTAAGTCTAGCTTGCCTTCTTGAAAGAGGATCGCGGGTACGATGATCGCGGTCAGCACGGCGGGCGGCACAAATTTCAGGGCACGCAACACATAGGGCGGCGGATTGAGCCTGCCAAAGAACGCCAAGATAGGATAGCGCACGCCAAAGGTCACGGCTGCCATGCCTGCCACCAAAAGAAACTCGCTGAAGCTATCCATCGCTCACCACCTCTTGCACAGGTACTGCTGCATCGCGCTCTGCTAACATGCCCGCCGCAATGCCGATCAAGGCTGCCACGATCAGCCCTAAGCGGTTTGGCAAGCCATAAAACAGCACCGATGCTGCGGCAGCAGCTATAACCGCCACAAATATCGCCCGACTGCGAATGAGCGGAATCAACATGCCGATGAACGTCACCATGGCAGCGAAACTCAAGCCCAAACGCGCCACCTGTTCCGCCGGGATAGATTGCCCTGCGCTAATGCCAATCAGCGTGCAAAGCTGCCAATTGGTATACATAAACACAGCAGACCCAGCCTGATACCAGTGCTTAAAGGGCGATGGATCAGCCTGTTGGTAACGTCCCATCGCCACAACGAACGTCTCATCAGTGAGGGTGAAGCCAAGCGGCACCAACCAACGCTGCGAAATGCCCTTCAAATAGGGCGCAATGGTGGCGCTGTAGAGCGCGTGGCGCAAATTCACAATGAGGGTGGTGAAGATGACCACTAAGACAGCCGCCGAATCGCGCACCAGCTCCGCCGCGATGAACTGCGAAGCACCCGCAAACACAAAGAGCGACATGCTCTGCACGGCAAACGGTGAGAGAGTCTGCGCGGTTTCGCCCGCTGCCACCACGCCGCCGCTAACTGCCACTGCACCGAAAATAATGCCGAAGGGGATGGCACCAATTACAAGCGGCAGCGTATCCCGCACGCCGCGCAAAAACTCAGCGCGGCGCGTCCGATAAGGCGCGTTCATAGCTTATTCATCCTTTAGGTGTGTTGGGAAAGCCTTTTGCCAGCATTATAGAGTAGCCAGCATAGGTTATATATACCAAAGAAGACCAAGTAGGGCAATCGGTTCGGAAGGTCGGGTATGGTGAGAACCGACCTGTGCGGACAATTATTAGGTGGGCAGGTCATAGCTACCCTTAAACTCTCCCACACCTGTTTTACTCTGCGGCATTTTGCGTTAAGATTATCAGACTGACTGCTAAACCGCATCCGTTAAATAGAGTGATCCGCTTATGTCAGACTTGTTGGAGAAACTCAATGTGCTGCTGCGCGCAGGCTTGAACAGCCTCACTGCTGGCAGCGGTGAACGTCCGTCAGCGGCACGCATCACGCCGGAAAAACTTGGCACGCCCAAAGACGTTGATCGTGAGATCGGCGCGCTGCGGAAACAACTGAACGATGCCATCACCCAGCAAGAGGCACTCCAAGCGCGCCTTGAGGATATGGAGCGCCAGATCGCGGAGTATGTGCGCCAAGCCGACGCCGCGCTGCAAGCCGATGATGAGCCGCGTGCGCGCTACCTGATCACCCAAAAGCAGCGCTTAGAGCAGCGCGTCCGCACCCAGAGCGAGACGCTAGAGCGCTATCGCAACGCGGCTGCCGACCTGATGGAACAGGTCAACACGCTGGAGGCACTGGTTACCGACGCCCGCCGCACGGCTGAGACTGCTGCCGCCGCACCCCTTGATGAACCACTGCCAGAGAGCCTTCCGACGCGCACGCCTGCCCTTGCCGATGTGCTGCGAAGTGTCCGTGAGCGTGTGGAAGAGACCCTTGCGCCGCGCCCAAAGCCACCTGCCGACGATCCGCCCCCACCCACTGCGCCCACCAAACCTGCACCCACCAAACCCGACGAAGACGATCTCGCCAAGCGACGTGCGCGCCTCAGCCTGCCCGATTAAACCAACCCGTATGAGTTAGCCGTGTGAGCGCACTTTATGAGCATCTTTTCACAGTTGAATGCCAAGCGTATTCTGTTGGTTGAGGAAAATCCGAACCTTGTGGAGCAATGGAAAAGCCTGCTGCGCTACAACGGCTATGAGGTCGAGAGCGCCTATAACTGCGGCGATGCCCTTGCCGCCAGACATGATCGTTTCGCGGTGGCGCTGGTCAACCCTGCCATGCGCCACCGCGATGGACGCAGTATCCTTGAGCATGTGCGCGATCATCACAGCTTTTCACGCTTGCCCATTTTGCTCCTCAATGAACTTGGTGAGGATAGCGAGCAAATTTTGGCAACCATTGCCCAACAACTCAGCGGTGAGCGCGTTAGCAACATTGGGCAATATTTCGCGCCGAAACGCGCCACGCGCACCCCGACCAACGCCATTCTGCGCGAAACACAAGATGCCAGCAGCATTGATCCCGATTTCCTTGAAGAACCAACCCTTCGCACGCGCACCATTGATGAGCAGCGCAAGCAGTTGGCTGCCCTCCGCAGCCTCTCGGAGCTAGGGCGCTCCATTGCTGCCGTGCTAGACCTTGATCAGGTACTCAATCAGGTTGTGGAAGCCGCTGCCACACTGACTAGCGCCGAAGAAAGCCTGCTGCTGCTGCCGGATGCCGAAGACGAAGCTCTCTACCTGCGTGCCATGAAAGGCTTAGACGAAGCGCACGCCACCAACTTCCGCATCAAGAACAACGAGCCGATTGTTGGGCGTGTCTACCGCAGCGGTGAGCCTGTCCTGATTGATGATCGCGGCTTGCAGCGCGTTAAGACCGAGTATTTCATCCGTTCGGCGGTCTATGTGCCAATGCGCCTGAAAGGGCAGACCATCGGCGTGCTAGGCGTTAGCAATCGGCGCAGCACGCGGCTGTTCAGCAAGCTGGATCAAGAGTTGCTGCTCGATCTGGCAGCCTACGCCGCTGTTGCCGTTGAGAACGCACGTCTTTACCAAGAGCGCTTAGTGCAAAACCGCCGCCTTGAGACGTTGGTGCAGGCTGGCACTGCGGTGAATTCCACATTGGCACTTCAGCAGGTGATGCTCACCATTTCCCGCCAAATCCTGAAGGCGCTTGAAGTAGATGCCTGTTTCATTAAGCAGCGCACATCTATTGCCGCTGGTGAGCGTACCAGTGCGCCGGGTGATACTGCCGTGCTTGCCGAAAATGAGCTGTTTGTGCTTTCGCAAGCCTGGCAGGCGGTTTGGCAACCTAGCCGTGCCACACGCACACCGCTAGAGGCGCGCCCAATGCTGCGCCAAGCAGTTGAGCAGAATGGTTACTATGTAGTGGCACGTGAACAAGGCAGCACAAGACTCCTTGCGGAACTGCAATTGCTGCGCCAAGTGGCAGCTATCCGCCTGACTGTGCTGCCACTGCGGATTGGCAGCAGCAAGCCGTTCGGCGTGATTGACCTCTTTCACCGCAGCCGCTTGCCTACAGAATCGCTCACCTCTGAAAGCCGTGCGCGCATTCGTGGGCTTGCCGCCGAAATCTATGCGCGCCTGCGTTTGCTGCCGAACGCCAATTTTCGCTCCCAGCCGAATGTGCGCCCCTCCGCTGAAATTTTCAGCGTTGCCCAACAGGTTTTGAACGAGGCACAGGCGGACTGGCTGGTGCTGAGCATTTTCACCGAAGATGATCAGCTTTTGCGTTTGGTGCAGTATGGCACGGCGGAATTTCTAGAGCCGCCGCGCCCTGAGGAAAGCTACGTCCCGGTCGAGATTGTGCCGATTTTTCAGGGCAAGGCGTGGGTGAACTGCCATGTGCGGCAGCCCGACCTGTCCGAGCCGCTGCGCGATCTGCTGGCAACCTATGGCGCGCAGTCCATGCTATGCTTGCCACTGCTCATCAAAGGCAAAGTGGGCGGCATGTTCGTGATCTGCGATATGTACGAACCGCGTATTTTCCAAGAGGATGAGATCAGCCTTGCCACGGCGCTCATCGCGCAGGCTGCCACTGCCATTGAAAATGCACGGCTCTACCGCGATCTGGAGCGTAGTTTGCTCAACCTAAAGCAGACTCAAGCTAGTCTTGTGCAGGCAGCGCGCCTTTCCACAATGGGCGAGTTGGCGGCTGTGGTGGCGCACCAAATCAACAATCCTCTCACCACCATCCTTGCCGATTCCGAACTGCTGATGCGCGATTTGCCACAAGACTCGCTCGAATACGAGTCCGTGATGGCGATCAACCGTTCAGGGCAGCGCGCTCACGCGGTGGTGAAGCGCTTGCTCAGCACAGCGCGCCGCACCAGTGCTGAAGAAAAGCCCATCTGGGTGAACGTGCATCAGACCATTCAAAACACGCTCGACCTAATCTCCACGCATTTAGGGCGCGGCGGCGTGCGCCTTGAGGTGGAATTAGAGCGCGATCCGCCCAGTTTTATCCGCGCCCAGAGTGGGCATTTTGAGGATGTGTGGCTCAACCTGCTGATGAACGCCCGCGATGCACTTAACAATCGCCCTGGTGCAGCAATGGGCATCATTTCGCGGCGCTCACGTGATGTGCTGGATGTGCTGGTATGGGATAACGGCAGCGGCATTCCGCCTGAGGTGCGCGAGAACATCTTCGAGCCATTCTTCACTACCAAACCAACCGGCGAAGGCACAGGCTTAGGCTTATACATCTGCAAGCAGATCATCACACAGGCGGGTGGGCGGATCAGCGTAGAAAGCGCGCCGGGGCAGGCAACCATCTTTCGGATCAGCTTGCCCGTTAGCGAGATTCCAGAAGGTTAAGTAACCATGCGTAACCGACCGCCGCGCCGCACGCGCCAACGCCCTACAGCTACCCCTGTCGGCAAGCCCGTCTCGCGCCGCGAGATGCTGGCGTGGCTAGTTGGACTCGGCGGTGTGGCAGCAGGCGGCGTGTGCAGTCTGGGTGGGTTGCTGGTGTTTCTGGCGCGCCGTACCGAAAGCGCCGCCCTCACACCAACTATCACACCGCAGCCGACGCCTAACCTCACGCCGACTGTGCCAAGGTTGCCGCCTGAGGTGATACCGCGTTCAGCGTGGAATGCTCTACCGCCTGATCACACCGCCGCTGAAGAATTCGGCTTTGCCAGTGCCGAAAATCCGACGGGCTGGTTCGTCTACAGCGGCGATTTGGCAGCCATTTACCAGACCGCTGTCATTCATCACAGTTTCCCAATCCTGCGCGATGGCGGCACTATGCGCGCCTTGCAGGATATTCACCGCAACACGCGCCAATGGGCAGATATTGGCTATCACTTTGGCATTGATGGGATGGGCAAGGTCTACGAAGGGCGTGATATTCGGGTGCGCGGCGCAAGCGTTGCTGGCTATAACACAGGCTCGCTCGGCATTGTGCTGATGGGTAACTTTGAGCAGGAAGCGCCAAGCAGCGCGCAAGTGGTGGCGCTGCAACGGCTGCTGTATTGGCTTAAGGGCGCTTACAGCCTGACGCACATTGCTGGGCATTATGAGTTCAACCCAACGACGGTGTGCCCTGGCAGGAATATGCGCCCATACATCGGCATTCTGGCGGAAAGTCTTGGCTTGCAGCGCGGCACAGGCGGCTACGTGCCGCCCAAAGTGCAATCGCGGCATATTGGCGCAGCCTGCTGCTAGGCGCTGTTCTGCGCCGCTGATTCGTCGGGTGTTTCAGGCACAGGCTCAATGCTTGTGGCAGGCGTTGTTTCGCCGATCTTGAATTCTTCTAGCACGCTGTCGTAGACTTGCGCGCCGTTCAAGCCGCTGATCTCATCTTGCACCAACAGCAGGTTGTTCCGCAACGTGCTGCCAAGCCGTTCGCCGCTTGCCTGTTCCACCAATTCGACCACAAGGGCAGCGTTAGCAATGCCAAAGCGCGTCTCAGGGCTATCAAAACGGGCTGGCTCTAGGCTATTGCTGGTGTAGCTCTTACCCATATAGAACTGCGCGTTGAGCATGGTCAAAATGCGCGTTTCTTGTTCACTGGTCAGCTTAGGGGCAAATTCGGCAAGGAACTGCGTGCCTGTCTGATGTTTGAGCCACACATTCACGTAGAGATCGCGCAGCCGCCACAGATTCACATTCAGCGGGCGCAGCACATCTAGGTACAGTTCGTCAAGGGCAGCATTCAGGTGATCGAAGGCGCGCAGTAAGTAGCCTTTCCAGCCAAGTGACCAATCGGAGACGCTGCGCGCACCGTAGGCGGTGAACGGCTTCACGGTGACTGTCTCGGTTGGCTCGAAAGTGTTCAAATACTCGTTGAGCGTGACGACGCGGTAGCCAACAGCGCGTGCCTCGTGCGCCAACAGCCAGTGCAGAAAGCGCTCCTCGCCTAGATGATGATGCCCGAACGTCTCGCCGCCGACTGCCACTAGAGTTAAGCCGCCTTTGGCGCGCCGCACGCCGAGTTTATTGCGCGCCCAATGCCCAGCACCGCCAGCGGCACTCACGTTGAAAGACAGATCATTAGAGAGTTCGTCATTACGGACGAACACCGCCAATTTACGCCCGTTTTCAAGGTCTACCCAAAAGGCACCGCTGTTCTCGACAGGCTCGTTGATCTGCCCCTGTGAGAGAATCGTGTAGCGATAGCCCGCCGCCTCGACCATTTGGAGCGTTTCGAGGTCTACTGCCATCTCTGGCAGCCAAACGCCCTCCGGTTTACGCCCAAAGTGGTGCTGAAAGGCGGCATTGCCCCAGTAGAGCAGCGTGCGTTTATCGCGGCGTTTCAGCAGCGGCAAAATGGCGTGGTGAAAGACACTGCCAATGGCATTGCCCACCTTTTTCGCCGCCAGGTGTTTGTGATCAGCACTGATGATGCGTTGGTAGGTTTCTGGCGAGCGGCGGCGTAACCAACTCAGCATTGGCTCGCCCAGATCGAAGCTGATACGATCAAAGTTGCCGATCTCCGCGTTGGGACGGTACGCCTCTGCGGTGATGCGCTCATTCCAGTTGCGGTAATCGCCCGCCTCTGGCTCAAAGCCAATATGCCCAGTGATAGGGTTACCGCGCGGTGGCTGATAGTAATGCCCATGTACGCAGAAGAATTGGAAGGGTCGTGTCGTCAAGGGACACCTCGCAATATTTTAAGATCGAAATCAGTAAAGGTGCTTCCATAGGATGTGTGTACAGCACACATAAGCGGAATGGGTGCTGCTTTGCGCCTCAGGGTTTGACAATACCACAAAATAGCCTCCAACCCAAGTGCGCTCTTTTCAGTCCACTTCCTCAAGGCGGCGAAAAAAGCACGATACCGCACCAGTGTGGCAGGCAGCGCCCTTCGGAATGACCAACAGCAGCAGCGTGTCCGCATCGCAATCAGCGCGAATCTCGCGCACCTGCATGGTATGCCCACTGGTAGCGCCCTTGTGCCAGAGACCATTACGGCTTCTACTCCAGAAATGCGCCTCACCACTGCTCACCGTCAGGCGCAAGGCATCGGCATTCATCCACGCCACCATTAGCACTTGCAGCGTCTCAGCATCTTGCACAACTGCCGTGATCAAGCCGCGCTCATCAAAGCGCAAATGCGGCAGCACTTGCTCAAGGTTGCTCATGCAAAGATACCCTCAACCGATTGTTCTTCGCCAAAGCGCACCGGAATGCCCTGATCGCGTAGGTGCTGCTTCACGGCTGCGATGCTCACTTGGCGGTAGTGAAATAAGCTGGCTGCCAAAGCTGCATCAGCACCGCCGTTGGTTAGCGCTTCGGCGAAATGCTCAACCTTGCCCGCGCCACCTGAGGCGATCACTGGAATGCTGACAGCCTCAGCGATGGCGCGTGTCAGTGGAATGTCGTAGCCGTTCTGCGTGCCATCTCGATCCATGCTGGTCAGCAGGATTTCGCCCGCGCCGAGTTCTTCCACCTTGCGCGCCCACTGGATGGCGTCTAAGCCCGTAGGCACGCGCCCACCATCAATATGCACTTCCCAGCGCCCGTTCACCCAACGCGGATCAATAGCGACCACAATACATTGGCTGCCAAAGTGCAGTGCGCCTTCCGTCACTAGGTTAGGCTGGCGCACCGCCGCGCTGTTCAGCGAGATTTTATCCGCGCCGGCGCGCAGCGTAGCGCGGATATCCTCTACCGTGCGGATGCCGCCGCCCACACAAAACGGGATGTAAATTTCATTGGCGATGCGCTCCACAATGCCGAGCATCGTGTTGCGGCGCTCCACCGATGCCGTAATATCAAGCAGCACCAGTTCATCGGCGCCTTCGCGGTCATAGACTTGTGCCTGCGCGACCGGGTCGCCAGCATCGGCAAGATTCACAAAATTAACGCCCTTCACAACGCGCCCATCTTTCACGTCAAGGCATGGAATAATGCGTTTTGCCAGCATGATTGCCCTAGTTCTCCGTTTCTGCGAGGCGAATTGCCTCAGCCAGATCAATCAACCCTTCGTAGAGCGCCGTCCCAAGGATGACACCTGCCACTGCACCATCATCACGCAAGGCGATAATCTCACCGAGTGCAGTCACACCGCCGGAGGCAATCACTTGCAAGCCTGTTTCACGGGCAAGCTGCGCCGTCGCCTCAATATTCACGCCTGTTAGCTCACCGTCGCGGCTCACGTCCGTATAAAGGGCGTGTCGCACGCCTTCAGCCGCAAGCCGCTTGCCCATCTCGACGGCGGAAATATCCGTTGCACGCTGCCAGCCATGCGTTACGACTTGCCCATCGCGTGCGTCAAGCGCCACGGCGATAGCCTCAGCGCCCCAGCGTGCGATCATGGCTGCCACATGCTGCGGATGCTCAATGGCAAGCGTGCCAAGCACCACACGCGCCGCACCCTTATCAAAGGCGCGCTGTGCGTCCTCAAGGGTACGCAAGCCGCCGCCAAACTGCACCTGTACGTCGGCAAGCGCCAACGCCTCTAGGATCGCCTCGTTGTCGTTTGCCTCTGAAAGTGCGCCATCCAGGTTGACAACGTGCAGCCAAGTGGCGCCACTCTCGATCCAACGCTGCGCCACCGCCAACGGATCATCGCCATAGATGGTCTGCTGATTCGGATCGCCCTGCCGCAGCCGAACGACCTTGCCACCACGCAAATCAAGCGCCGGATAGACAATCATGCTCATCGTCGCCTCTACCTGCCAATTAGAGTGCCAAAAAGTTCTTTAGGATGCGTAAGCCTGTGGCGTGGCTTTTTTCTGGGTGAAATTGCACGCCATAGATGTTTCCGCGCCCTACGACGGCAGGAAAGCTGATGCCATAGTCAGTGCTGGCAAGGACGTTTTCTGGCTCAGTTTGTGCGTAGTAGCTGTGGACGAAGTAGGCATAGCCATTTGGCGGCACAGCTTTCAGCAAGCGCGCCTCACCCTGATGTTGAAGCTGATTCCAGCCAACATGCGGCACTTTGGGCCCCTGTGCAGGAAAGCGCACCACTGTGCCACTCAGCAAGCCAAGCCCTTCGTTATTGCCCATCTCGCTGCTGCGCTTAAAGAGCATTTGCATTCCCAAGCAGATGCCCAAAATCGGCACGCCACGCGCCGCGTAGTTGCGCAGCGGCTCGATGAAGTTACCTTCGCGCAGGCGTGCCATGCCTGCCGCAAAAGCGCCTACGCCCGGCAGGATGATCTTAGCGGCACCACGCAGATCATCCGCTGTTTGGGCAATGTAAGGTGCCGCGCCCAGCCGCGTCAGCGCGTTGACAACACTCCGCAAGTTCGCCACACCGGAGTCGATCACCGCAATATTTCCCGTATTCACCCTGTGATCCTTTTTAGCCTGTTGAGACTTCAAGTATACCAACAGGCAGTTTATCTGGCACACAGTTGCCCATCCACAGGATTGTATGCCACACAAATCTGATCTAGAATCAGGTTAGCCGAGAAGGGATCGCACTTTCTCGAAAAGACTTAGTGCAGGAGCTTTAAAAAATGCCTTTTCAAACTGTTAACGATTTACAGATGCACTATCTTGATCAAGGCAACCCGAACGGTACACCGCTGCTGTTCATTCATGGGAATGTCTCCAGCAGCGTATGGTGGCACTACACACTTGACCGTCTTGCTAAGTCACCCTACCGCCTGATTGCACCTGACCTGCGCGGGCGCGGCGAGACAATCGGACAAGCTGATCATTGGACAATCGAGACGCTGGCACATGATCTGCGTGGGCTGGTGGAAGCACTCGAACTGGGCAGCCTGCATTTGATCGGGCATTCACTGGGTGCGCTAGTTGCTATTCAGTATGCACTCGATTTCAAGCCCGAAGTCCGCAGTTTGTTCTTGCTGGCGCCCGGCTGGGTAGCCGGTGATATGCCTGATGAAGTTGGTGATCCTGCCCGCATCAAGATGATGGTGGAAAACAAGGCAGTCCTCAAAATGGCGCTCCGCATGACGGCAGCCAACCATCCCGATGAGGGCTGGGACGTGCTGGAAGCTGCCAGCTTGCGCCAGCAAGACGCCGCCAGCTACCGCACACCAATAGCCATCAAGATGTGGGCAGTCGATCAGCGGCTTGGCGAACTGGATGGCATCCCAACCACTGTAGCGCGTGGCGTGCATGATAGCATCATCTCGGAAGCTGTGGTGCTTGCCTCTGCACAGGGCATTCCGCACGCCCGCTATGAAGTGCTGCACGGCGCAACGCATTCGCCCAACGTCGAGACGCCGGACGCCTTTGTCGCGTTGCTGCGCGCACATCTTGACCGCGCTTAAACAGCGACCGGTAGGCTTATCTGCACCTGACTGCCCAGTGCTGGCGTGCTTTGGATGGCAATGCTGCCGCCATGCAGTTCTAAGATGGCTTGGGTGATGCTCAAGCCCAAGCCGATGCCGGGTATGTTGGATTGCCCAACTGCCTTGCCGCGATAGAAGCGCTCAAAAACGTGAGGCAAATCTTCAGGTGGAATGCCGATGCCTGTATCCCGAATGGTGATCACGAACTGATTCTCGCGTTGCGCTGTGCAGAGGGTGATTTCACCTTCGGGCGTATATTTCAAGGCATTGTCCAGCACGTTTTCAAGCGCACGCACCAAAAGCGAGAGATTGCCCTGCACTTTGGGCAAGTGCGGCGCGATCTTCACCGTAAGCTGCTGATCGGCTGTGAGGCGCTGGCGTGCCTTTGCCGCCACTTGGCTCACCAATAAGCCAATATCCTGTGCCGTCAGCTTGAACTCGGCGCGCTGCATCTCAAAACGAAGCACATCCAGCGCGCCTTCAATCAGCTTGTTCAGCCGTTCGATCTGTGACTTCATGACCTTCAAGCGGTCTGGCACTTGGGCATGAGTCGGCGCAGCCTCGATAATGTGCATTTGAATGCCGAGTGTCGAGATCGGCGTGCGAAGTTCATGCGAAAGATCGGCAATCAGCTTTGCCTTCAGGTGATCGAGGGCTTCCAGTTTGTGGTAAGCGGTGGCAAGTTCGGCGGTGCGCGCATGGACGTGCTGCTCAAGCAGCTCAAGCATTTCAGCGCGCTGTAGGGCGTTGGCGGCAATATCACAAATGGCGATCAGCACGCGCATATCTTCCTCACTAAAGGGTGTTGCTCTGCCAATGCCAATCACGCCGATCACACTCTCCTGAGCGATCAGTGGCACGGCAGCGGCTGCTGTCAAGCCGCCGAGCAGTTGTGGGTTAGCAATGATCGGATCGCGGCAGACATCCGCAGTGGCATAAGGCTGTTGGTTTTTGATGACATGGGCATACAAGCCGCGCTCCAGCGTGAGCGTGGCACCCACTTGGTGCCGCCACGCGCCAAGCGATGCCTCCACCACAATCACCTCACCCGCCTCGGTATAGCGGCGCACCGCCAAAGAGGCGCCTTCCACACCAAGCAGCGCAAAGGTTTGATCAAGGATGATCGGCAGCATCTCGGCATAAGTGTTAACAGAGCGCAATGCAGTGGCGATGGCGGCAATGGCAGCCAACTCGCGCTCGCGCTGGTACTGTTCCGTCACATCTATACCAATGCTCAGCCTGCGCCAGTTGAGTTCTGGCACATTGTAATCCACAACCGACCACGCGATCAGGCGCGTGCTGCCATCTTTGCAAGTTATGCGATAGACTACGCCGCGGTAGCTGGGATTGGGTGCATACTGCCGCCGCATCGCCTCACGGTAATCCCTCTCAGGGTAGAGGCGCTCGAAAATGGTCGGATCCCCGATCACTTCGGCGGCGTTGTAGCCTGTAATGCGCTCGCACTCTTTGTTCCAGAGTTGGATTGTGCCATCTGCACCGATCACGTCCACCATAATCGGCAGATTTTCAATCAGGTCACGCAGGCGCCGTTCACTCGTCTCTAGCGCTTTGTGGCGCGTTTGGGCAACCTGTTCGCGGTGCAGCACTGCTGCTAACATAACAAAAGTAATGATGGGAAAAAAGGCAAGCGGCGCCTCGTTCATGAAGGCTTGGAGCGTCTGCCCTGTGATCTGGTAGATCAGGATGACCTCGATCAGCGCGCCAACCATAACGCCCAACATGCTAAAGGCATTCAAGAAAATACCTGCAATCACAATTGGTATAGCAAGGTAGTAGAGGAATGTAGGGTAGCGCAGTTCACCATCGGGCGCGGCGATCAGACCTAGATTGAACATGGTCACCGCAATCATGATCAATGCGCCAACCTGAGGGTAGCCCAACCGATTGATGCTATAAGCAGCCAGCAGGCTGAGAATGCCCAACGGCATGGAAGCGGGCATTTCCGTCAACGGTGCGCCTAAAAACACAGTGAGCGCGCTGAAGGTGAGCATAAACAATAGCAGCGCCAGCCACACTGAAGCGCCAATGCGCGCCAATTGGGCGCGTTGGTCTGGCACGGGGCGCAGCGGCTCAAGCAGCCAGCGGCGTAGGCGCTGCCGTAGATTGGGATCAAAAAAGGTGCGGTTGGGCTGACTCATGCGCTTTCGGTATACTTTCTCTGCTTTGCTCGTTGGAATGCTGCTATGTTGACATGCCACAGGCTGCTTTTTACCCATGACCTTCCTGAAAAAACTACGCGCCAGCCTCGCACGGCGGCGCATCTTTCAACTGTTCCGCACCGCTTATACGATCTGGCGGCGGGATGGTGTTCACGCCTTCATGGATCGGCTGCGACGCTGGCTTGGCGGCGAACGGCGCTACTACCGCCCGCTGGAATGGCTCGCCTATGAAAAACACTGCCTAACAGCTGCCCTGAGCGCCGATCAATTGGCAGCCCAGCGCGAGGCGGCGCTTGGCTGGCAGGCGCAGCCAACCTTTGCCATTCTAACACCTGTTTACAATGCGCCTCTTTACATTTTCAAACAAACTGCCGCTTTTGTCACTTCACAAAGTTATCCCAACTGGCGTTGGTATGTGGCAGATGCCAGCACCGACGCCACACTTTCGGCATATATTACCCAGTTGGCCGCCACAGAGCCGCGCATCGTCCTGATTCGCCTTCCCGAAAATGGCGGTATTTCCGCCAACACCAACGCCGCGCTCAACCGCGCCACAGAGGATTTTCTGCTGCTGCTTGATCATGATGACCTGTTGGCGCCAGAGGCACTTTTCGAGGTGGCGCACTTTTTGCAAAACCAGCCTGATGCCGATCTGATCTATTCCGACTCGGACAAGGTAGACGGCAAAGGGCGCCGCTTCGAGCCGCTTTTTAAGCCTGATTGGTCGCCTGAGCTTCTGTTGTGCGTCAATTACATCCGCCACCTGAGCGTTTTCCGCCGTGAGGTGGCGCAGCGGGTTGGACAGTTTGATTCCGCGTTAGATGGCGCGCAGGACTGGGATTATTTTCTGCGCCTGAGCGAGCTGACACAGCGCATTTATCATCTGCCCAAAGTGCTTTACCATTGGCGAGCGTGGGAAGGCTCGACGGCGCAAGCACGCGCTGCGAAGCACTACGCCGCCGCCGCACAGATCGCCGCCGTTCGGAATCACTTGCTGCGGACAGGTATTTCCGAACCGCATGTCTTTTTTGATGAGGCGCACCCGATCCGTAAGTTCTATCCCTATGTGCAGTGGGAACAGCCGCAGCCGCGCCGTATCGCAATCCTCATTCCGTCCCGCGATCATGCCGATGTGCTGGGCAGTTGCTTGGGCAGCCTGTTCCGCCTAACTGACTATCCGCATTACCGCGTGATTGTGGTGGATACCGGCAGCCGCGAACAAGCGACCGCCGATCTGTATGCGCGCTATGCGGCTGAGCCGCGCTTTAGCGTGGTGTATTACAGCGAGCCGTTCAACTTCAGCCGCGCCTGCAACTTTGGCGCACAGCACGCCACCGATGCCGATCTGCTGCTTTTTCTAAATAACGACACCGAAATCTTGGCGGCGGATTGGTTGGCGCGCATGGCGCAGTGGTTCGAGCGCCAAAAAGTTGGCATCGTGGGCGCGAAACTGCTCTACCCAAGCGGTGAGATTCAGCACGGCGGCGTCATCGTCGGCTTATCAGGCATGGCGTCGCACGCCTTTATGCTCTCACGCGAAGCGATCATGACGCACTTTGGCAGCGATGACTGGTATCGGAACTATTTGGCAGTCACCGGCGCGTGCCTGATGATCGCACAGCCGCTTTTTGAGCAGATCGGCGGCTTTGACGAGGCATATCAGCTCATCTATAGCGACGTGGAAATTTGCCTGCGCGCTGTGGCGCATGGCTATCGCGTTGTCTACACACCGGATGTGCGTCTGATCCACTACGAATCGCTCACCCATCAGCGGCGTGTGCCATATGCGGACTTCTTGCGCGCTGATCAGCATTTCAAGACGTGGATCGAGCGTGGCGATCCATACTACAACCCAAATTTGAGCCACATTGGCACGCTGCCAAATTTCAGCGCCAACAGCGGCGAACGCGCCGCGCACCTAAACGCCGTGCTGATGGCACGCTTGCACGCTATGCCTGAAAAAGGTTACCTCACCCTGCCGGATGACTTAGCATAGCAGCAGCGCGCAAAGCGCTAATGGCGGCGGGAACGCCTTCCGCTGCGCCAAAGATGGCGCTGCCCGCCACGAACACATCGGCGCCGCTGCGCCCCACCTTCGCAATCGTGCTGAGGTCAACACCGCCATCCACGCCCAGTTCGATCGGCTGCCCAAGCGCCGTGATCGCCTCCCGAATGCGGCGCACTTTATCCAGTGTGGTGGGAATAAGGCGCTGTCCGCCAAAGCCGGGATTAACCGTCATGACTAATACACGATCTACTTCGCGCAGCACTTCGCGGATCAGCTCAAAAGGCGTATGCGGATTGAGCGCGACGCCTGTTTTGGCACCCGCAGCGCGGATATGTTGAAGGGTGCGGTGCAGATGTGGGCAAGTTTCCACATGGACGTTAATCATCGTTGCGCCTGCTTCGGCAAACGCTTCGATGTAGCGTTCGGGCTGTTCAATCATCAGGTGAACATCCAGTGGCAGGTGCGTGGTGCGGCGCACTGCTTCCACAATCAGCGTCCCGAAGGTCAGGTTTGGCACAAAATGCCCATCCATTACGTCAATGTGGATCACATCAGCGCCGCCAGCGGTCACGGCGCGCACTTCTTCGCCCAGCTTGGTGAAATCTGCCGCCAAAATGGACGGCGCAATTTGAATGGTTTTTGCAGTCATGCAGAGTCATCTCCGTGTGGATCACTGTGTTCGGAAAGCAGCGCGTCAAGCGCGGCGGCTTGATCAAAAGGTGGCAGATCGAGTGCGGCATAGCGCAACCACGCCAAAAATTCGGCGTTGCCTGCCGGCCCGCGCAGTGGGCTGCGAATAATGCCGCATGGCACAAGCTGATCAGCGCGTGCCGCGTTCAAGACCTCATCCAACACGCGCCGATGCACCGTCGCCGACTTGACGACGCCACCCTTGCCCACATCTTGCTTGCCCGCCTCAAATTGCGGCTTGATGAGCGTTACAAGGTGAGCATCCGCCGTCAGCCAACCGCGCACCACCGGTAACAGCAAGCGCAGCGAGATGAACGAGGCATCCACCACCACCACGCGCACCGACTCAGGCAGTGCCGCGATGTACCGTGCGTTGGTGCGTTCCATCACCACCACACGCGGATCGGTGCGTAGGCGGTAATCAAGCTGCCCATAGCCTACATCCAAGGCATAGACTCGCGCCGCACCGTGTTGCAGCAGGCAGTCTGTAAAGCCGCCCGTGCTGGCGCCAACGTCGGCGCAGATCTGCTCAGCCGTTGGCACGGCGAAAGCGCTCAGCGCGGCTGCCAGCTTATCGCCACCGCGGCTGACGAAACGCGGCGCAGCACGCAGATGCAGATCAGCATCGGCTGGCACGCGCTGACCGGGCTTATCCACAAGTTGCCCGTTCACGCTCACCTCGCCCGCCATGATCAAACGGCGCGCCAATTCACGCGATTCCACCTTTCCGCGTGTAACGAGTAAAATATCTAAACGTTCTTTCTCGCCCATAACTCTGGATTGTATCCTAAAAGGATGTTTAGCGGATGCAGCAGGCACATACCTCACGGTTTCTTAACTACTGGCTTCATTTGCCCGAAGATCAGCCCGCAGAACACCTGCCGTTGATCGTGTTTTTGCATGGCAGCGGCGAACGCGGCGACGATCTGGCGTTGGTAAAGCGCTATGCGCTGCCCGCCTTTCTGGAAAAACAGCCGAATTTTCCTGCGGCGGTGCTTTCACCACAATGCCCAAACGACACCCGCTGGACAGATCACGCGGCGGCAGTGCTGGCACTCATTGACGGTGTGTTGCAAGCGCACCAGCTTGATCAGGCGCGGCTGTACCTGACTGGCTTCAGCATGGGCGGGCAAGGCACTTGGTATATTGCAGCGCGTGCGCCGCGCCTGTTTGCGGCAATCGCGCCGGTGGCAGGGCGCATTCCGCCCGATCCGCACTTTCTGACGCACCTGTGTGATCTGAAAGACATACCGATTTGGGCAGTTCACGGCAACGCCGACGAAGTAGTGCCGTGCGAGAACACGCGCAACCTTGCCGCTGCCCTAGAGACGTGCGGCGGCAAGGTCAAGATAAGCCTGATTGATGGCGCCGATCATGTTGAGACTGCCAACAAAGCCTTCGCGCCAACCTTCGGGCTGTATGAGTGGCTCTTAGCACACCGTCGTTAGACAGAAGCGAATGCCGCTTGTTCAAGGCGAGAGGCGTCATCTATTACACAACACACGGCTTTATACTTTGTATATTTTGTCTGCACAACGTGCGATCAATCGTGAGGAACATTCCCACCTGCTGTGTCGTTTATTATGATTAGACGCATTCTTCAACACCCTTCACAACTCCCTGTTCGTGCGTTCTAAGTTGGGAGGTTGTTATGTCTAGGATACGTTTTTTCCAAGATTCGTGGGGCAATTCTGCATCTTTTACTGGTTAGCCTGTTGGCGTTCAGCTTGATGCCGCGCCCACAGGCAACCCGCGCTTTTCTCGATCCAATCTCGCTGGGCGCCTTGGCAGGTTCATCCGAAGTGGTGGGCGGTAATGTGCGGAGCGCTACCGCCACGCTTGGCGCAGAAATCCGCCAGACGGTAGACCTTGTGCTAGGCGAGATTGACAGCATCATTGGTGCGGCACGCGCTGCCTATGCCGATGCACTCAATACCACCATCAACAACTTTGACGCCTTTACCTCCAGCAAGCTGTTGGAAGTGCAACAGCTTTTATTCACCCTGAACGAACTGGTCAGCCAAAACATTGATTTAGTACGCGATAGGCTGATCGAAGTGCTGACGGCTGCCCGCCGTGAACTGCAAGGCGCAGCGGCGGATATTCAGGCACGCCTGCAAAGCCTGATTGTAGTTGGCGGCGAGACAGCAGTCTATGTGATTGACCGCACCTTGTTCACTGTCGTGCAGATCATCGCCTTGATCTTGCTTGGCATCGGCGTGCTGATCTTTGTGAGCTTGCTCTTTCGTGAAAAGCGCCCGCAAGGTGGTGCGTTGGTCTTTGCGGTGCTGCTGATGCTGGCGTTCATTGCCGTCTTTGGGGGCGTGTCTCAACTCGGTTTTTGACAATTAAATGCCACTTGTCAGGCTTACAGTCACTAATAATGCAAACCTACTATCGGATGTTCTGATGCACATAGAGGCTCTGACTCAACCCTCCCGCCTTTTTTGACGGTCACCGCGTTGAGACGCTTGACAACCGAAAATGACTTGTGCTATATCGTTTAATAAGTCGCTTCTTAAAAACTTGATATAAAAATGCCTAAGAAGGCGGCTGTTTTTTCGCACAAGGCATCTATGACCTGTGCAGTGATAAGGAGTCTTGGGTTGCAACCCACTTCGACCCGTAGAGGGTACTGAAATGAAAACGACTACGAGCGCTTTGACGTCCGCTGGTACTTCAGCTATCGCGTTGAGGTGCGCTGGCTAAATTAGGCACAAAGTATTCACAGGCGCGGGCGGAAGCGGTAAATGCGCCCTTCTGCCAGCGCCGTATACAGCCAGCCTTCCGCGCTGATGGCGATGCCCATCAACTGATAAGGATGAAACGATGCACGCAGCAGCGCCGCCTCAGACTCAGCAAAGCCGTAATAGTTCGGGACGACCTGCTGCGTGCTGTACAGGGTGCCTTCAGTGGTGAAATGATACAGCCGCACGCTGTAACCGCTAATGACGGGCGCATTCCACGAGCCGCCAAGTGCCAGCAGCACGCCACCCTGCCACGCGGGAAGTGTTTCCGAGTCATAGGTGAGCATACCACGCGGTGTGCTTTCAGGCGGCAGCTCGGCAAGGCGCACCAGCCTGCCATCTTGAACGGTGTACAGCGCGCTTGGCAAAGGTGGCGGCGACGAATCGGCAATCAGCAGCCTGCCCGCTTGCCAGGTGAACGAGAACGCCTCGTGCAAGCCGTCTGCCTCCACACGCAGATCACTACCATCTCGCGCCATGCTGATCAAGGCGGCGCCTTCGCGCCTGTGGCGTGTTGTGTAGAGCCTGCCATCCGCGCCGATCTTCAGTTCACCGTGCCAAAGTGCCTCAGGGGCGCTGTAAAGCTGCCTATAGCTGCCCTCCGCGCTCAGGCGGAACACACGCTGCATAGCCGAGAGGTAGAAGGCGTCTTCATCCGCAGCGTAGGCAAGCCCGAAAGGTGCTTCGGGCAAGGTTGCCACGCGCTGCGTCGCGCCAAAGAAGCCGCGCCCATCCGGTGGCAGGCGGTAGAGCGCACGCTGTGACGGGCTGGTGAAATAGAGGGCGCCATCGGGCGTAAAGGCGAGGCTGCTAATGGCAGCCAGCTCACCCGAAGTGGGGAAGGCTTCCAGCACGTATTCAGGGCAGAGATCGGGCATGACGAAAGGCGATCCAAAGCGGTTTTCGCAAGGCGGCGCGCTTTGGGCAGAGCTTGGCGCAGAGGTGAGCGACAAAAGGCAGGCTAATAGCACCACAAGGACTATCCGCCGCATGTGCAGCGGATAGGTAACCAGTCTCGCGTTCACAGCCAACGCTTTAGACGAAAAACTGCATGATAACCGTGACAATGCCGACTGCCACCGCTGGGATCATGAAAATCCAGGTGAGAATTTTATTCTCATAGCGCAGGTGCATATAAAATTGGAGCACCAACCATGCCTTGCCAATCGCAATGATGATCAAGAGCGGTTCGCGCACAATCGGGATGTAAGCAACGACCAACTCAATTAGGGTCAGGACGGCAAGCGCGCCCAAGACTGCCACATAGGTGCCCGCGGTGGCGTGCTTGGCTGTGTGGCTTTCGCCGTGCTGATCTGCGCCTGCACTGAGGTGTTGTGGATCGCTCATGAATGTAATGCCTCGCTTCTCTAGATCAGATACACCACAGTGAAGATGAAAATCCACACCACGTCCACAAAGTGCCAATACAAGCCCCAGAACTCTACGCCCCAATGATTTTCTTTGGTATACACACCGTTGAAGGCGCGGTTAAAGACGTAGACGCCGTAGACCAAGCCGATCAGGACGTGCGCGCCGTGAAAGCCCGTCAGCGCGTAGAACGCCATGCCAAACGGATGGGAGAGCGTGACGCCGTGGTGGCTCATCTCGGCATATTCGTACATCATCAGCAAGAAGAAGAGGCTGCCCAGCACAAGCACACTTGCTAAGCCGCGCAGCAGGCGCGTTTGATTGCCAGATTGTATGCCCGATAGCGCCCACACCACGCTGAAGCTGCTCAGCAGCAGGATGAACGAGTTGATGCTGGTCAGCGGCACATTCAGCAGCGCATGTTCTTCAGGATGCGCATAACGTGCGATGATATAGGCGATGATTAGCACTGAAAAGAGGAACATCTCTGAGGCAAGGAACAGCCACATTGCCATCTTGCTGTTGGCAATGCTATAGGTGAAACTTGCCACTTGAAGGTGATCGGCGTGTCCAGCATGATCTGCCGCATGATCAGCGGCGGGTGCATGGCTAACGCTTTGGGTTAATGCGGTTTCTTGCTGCATTTTATTCGCCTGTGCGACTCATTTTGCCTGATGACTGCCTGCTCAATGGGGAAACAAGTTTACTTGCAAAGGATAATAGACGTGATCAGGCAGATTGTCAAGCAATTTTGGCACGCGGGAGTGGTAAAAGGGCGGGCAATATCTGAATTCTGCTGCACGCAGCTATCCCCACCCCTGCGTAGGGTGAACGTATGATAAGGCGCGCCTAAGCGCCTAATCCGACGCTAGGCGCGCATGGTATACTCGATGATAAGCCTAAGAGTGAAGGAAAGTGCCTATGCGCCGCCTGCGTTTATTCTGGAAAAACCGCCGCCGTTGGCAAAAGATCGCACTGATCGCCTTGCTGTGCCTCATCGTTGCTGGTGGTGCGCTTGGTATCTGGATTTTTGGCGATCTGCCCTCATTAGATAACCTGCAAGCAGGCTTAGCGCTGCCATCCACGCGCATTTATGATCGGCATGGACGGCTGCTCTATGAGGTGATCGATCCGCAAGGCGGCAGGAATCGCGTCGTGCCACTCGATCAAATTCCCGAAGCGCTGGTACAGGCGACCATCGCCACCGAAGATCGCAATTTCTACCTCACGCCCGGTATTGACCTTGAAGGTGTGCTGCGCGCTGTGTGGATCAACCTACAAGGCGGCGAAGTGCGCGCTGGCGGCAGCACCATTACGCAGCAGGTGGTGCGGAACTTGCTGCTTGATCCGCAGCAGCGCGCCGAGCGCAGCCTGCGACGCAAACTGCGCGAAATGGCGCTTGCCTTGCAGCTTAGCGCACGCTACAGCAAGCCTGATATTTTGGCGCTCTACCTGAACCAGACTTACTACGGCAACCTTGCCTATGGCGTGCAGAGCGCGGCAGAAGTCTACTTTGGCAAGGATATTAGCCAGCTCACCTTGGCAGAGTCGGCGCTGTTGGCAGGCTTGCCGCAATCGCCCGCCTTGCACGATCCCTTACGGAATCCGCAAGCGGCGAAGGCACGCCAGCGCGTCGTGCTTGATCTGATGATTGAGGCGGGCTACCTCACACGCGCTGAGGCAGACCTTGCCTACGAAGAACCACTGCAATACGGCTCAGGCAAATTCACCATGCGCGCACCGCACTTTGTGCAGGAAGTGTGGCGGCAGTTGGAACGCGACTTTCCAACGCGCCTTTACGAAGGCGGCGTGCGCGTCACCACCACCCTTGATCTGGACTGGCAGCGCGCTGCTGAGGAAGCCGCCAAACGCCACCTTGAGGCGCTGAACACCGAGAGCAGCGAAAAGCCTTCCAGTGAGGCAGCCGGCGCAGCAGTCGTCGCTATTGATCCACACACAGGACAAATGCTGGTCATGGTTGGCAGTGTGGATTATTTCAATGCCGCCATTGACGGCGCGATCAACATGGCAGTTGCGCCGCGCCAGCCCGGCTCGACTCTCAAACCGTTCACGTATGCCCTCACCTTTGACCCCAGTCGGTTGGATGTGTGGACGCCTGCCACTATGGTGTTGGATGTGACTACGCCCTTCGTCACGCGGCGTGGCGAGAGCTATACACCGCACAATTACGGCTTGGTGGAACATGGACCTGTCTCGGTACGTGAAGCGTTGGCGTCTTCATACAACATCCCGGCGGTGATTGCCTTACAGCACGTCGGCGTGGATGAATTGGCGCGCCTGCTGACTAAACTCGGCGTGACGACACTCACCAATCCTGAGCAGTACGACCTCTCGATCACGCTTGGCGGTGGCGATGTGCGCCTGACCGAGTTAGTGATTGCCTATGCCGCGCTTGCCAACGAAGGCAGACCGATCCAGCCTAGCTTGTTGCTGAAAGTGGAAGCTGCCGACGGCGAAGTGCTTTATGAATGGCAGCCACCGCCGCTTGCCGATCCCGTCATTGATCCGCGTGTGGCGTGGCTCATCAGCGATATTCTGAGCGATAATGAGGCGCGCATTCCCTCTTTTGGCGTGCGGAGTCCGTTGAGCATTGGGCGTCCGGCGGCTGTCAAGACTGGCACCACCACTGATTTCCGTGATAACTGGACGGTTGGTTATACGCCGCAAGTGGTGGCGGGTGTGTGGGTTGGCAATCCGAACAATCAGCCAATGGTCAATGTGAGTGGTGTCAGTGGTGCAGGTCCGATCTGGCACGATTTTATGCGCGCTGTGCTGAACAATCAGCCCGAACTGCCTTTTGAGCGTCCCGAAGGTTTGGCACAGGCGGAGGTCTGCGCGCTTTCAGGCTTGCTGCCGACCATTTACTGCCCTGAACGGCGCGTAGATTGGTTCATTCGCGGCACGATTCCAGCCGAATACGACGATCTGTATCAGCCCTTCACCATTGATACGCGCACGGGTCTGTTGGCAGATGAAAACACGCCCGAACAGTTCAAGCGCGAGCGCGTTTACCTTGTGCTGCCGCAAGAGGCGCGTGTGTGGGCAGCGCGCAACGGCATTGAGCCACCGCCTGTCCCGTTGAACGAGGTGGCGCGTCAGGTGGCGGCGGTGCGCTTGCTCACCCCTGATCCGCACACAATCTTCCAACTGACGCCCGTTATTCCCTTTGATGCACAGCAGATCAAGCTCTCGGTGGCGGTGCCGGGTGGCACCCGTGAAGTTGCCTATTGGCTGCGCGATTCCGAAGGGGGTGAAACATTGATCGAGACGGTATATAATGAACCGTATTGGGCATGGTGGGCGCTGAAGCCGGGCGATTACGCTATCATAGCACGGGCGGTGCTTGCTGATGGTTCGCAGCAAGCCTCAGAGCCTGTGCCGTTTAGCGTGGTCTCTTATGTGCCACCTGAACAGCGCCCGCCATCAGGTCAGGTGGAATAGCGAGGGCTTGTATGGATACGACGCTGCACGCTGAACGCCTTGCACGGGCGTGGGAAGGCTTGGAAGGGCTCTCCGTGGGCGAGATGCCTTCGGTCAGTAATTCTTTGGGGATCTGCGTCTGGCGCACCGCCGTGAACTGCCACCCGATCCATACTGGCGTTACACGGACAATACCAACATGGCGCTCTCGATCTACGCCGTGCTGCGCCAAAAAGGCGTGATCGATCAGGATGTGCTGGCGCTGCACTTTGCGGCGCATTTTGAGGGCAAACGCGGCTATGGCTACGGTGCGCGCCGCCTGCTTATTGCGATCCGCATGGGTGAAGATTGGCGC
>DAOUBW010000007.1:0-43032 GCA_034432555.1 Anaerolineae bacterium | reverse complement strand
GCACGTTCTGGTAAACGGGCGTGAAACCTGCTTTCGCAGCGATAGCATTCAGCAGTTCAATATCGAAGCCTTCGATCTCGTTCGTCTCGGTGTTTACGTTCTCAAAGGGCGGGTAGGCAGCATCCGTACCCACGATCAGATCGCCTGTGGTGCGGCAAGCAGCAGTGGTTGGCTCAGGCGTTGCCGTAGGCGAGACGGGTGTGGCTGTAGGCGGCACAGCGGTTGCCGTTGCCGTTGGTGGGACAGGCGTTGCCGTAGGCGGGACGGGTGTTTCAGTGGCAGCAGGCGGCTCAGCCGTTGGTGCTTCCGTGGGTGGCACTTCGGTTGCCGTAGGCGGGACGGGTGTCTCAGTAGGCGGCACAGCTGTTGGTTCAACAGTCGGTTCAACAGTTGGCTCTGCGGTTGGCTCAGAGGGCGGCGCGGCAGCTTCCACGGTTGCCTCAGCCGTTGCTTCTATTGTCGCTTCGGCAGTGGCATCCGCCGTGGGTTCAGCGGTAGCAGGCATTTCCGTGGGCGGCGCGGGCGTCGAGGTCGGCGGCACAACTGCTTCAGTTGCTTCTGCCGTTGGTGCTGGTGGCACAGCCTCGGTTGCTTCTGAGGTAGCTTCGGCAGTTGGTTCGGCTGCTACGGCGGTTGCGGTGGGTGCCGTGGTTGCAGTCGGTGCAGCCGCGCCACCGCAAGCACTGATAAACAACGCAAAGCCTGCAAGGAGTAGCAGCAGGCTACGATTAAAGCGCATAAGTGTCTCTCTCCTTCATGATCGAGTGAAATGTAACGGCGCTTTCTAGGCTCAAGTGAGCAGCAGCCGTTCATGGGTGAATTATTGCCACAGGCGTAGCGTTTTGGCAAGGCTGACGCTATAGTAGCGTGCAACAATGGCGCTTGGCAATTTCAACAAAAGCAAAAAGGTGCGGTGGCGCTGTACCCGCTATCCCTAACCCACCAGCGAGGAAAGACAAGCACAACCCCTATCCCGAGCCCTTTCCCCGCGAGCAGGGAAAGGGAAGCAGAGGGTGCGCGAAGTCCCGCCCTACGTGCGGGGCAGGATTGAGGGTAGGTAAAGACGTCCTCTCTCCAAATTTAGGGTGAGGGCTGCTGCTAACATCAGGCTAGGCGGGCTATTCGCTCAGCGTTTGGGTGCTGAGTTCTTCACCTTCGCGCAGCACATACTCATAGCGCTGCCATGTGCGTTCGGGGCGCATACCTACCCGTTCGTAAAGCCTGAGCGCGCCGGTTAGGTTTTGGGCATCCACCCCTAAGCCAACCTTGCGATAGCCGCGCCGATAGAACTCGCCAAAGCATTCGTGGAGCAGCGCTAAGCCCAAGCCCAGCTTGCGGTAAGGGCGGCGCACTGCCAAATCTTCTACCCAGCCCAGCTCAGGGTCTTCAGGAATGCCTTTAGAACACAGGCACAGCCCAGCGATCTCATCGCCCGCCATCGCCAGATACCACATGCTCAGCTCAGACATGGCGTTATTGAGCATGTGATGCTCGAACATCTCGAACTGACCGGGCATATGCCCGTAGTGATCCCTGAATGCCTCATCAAGCGCCTCAAAGGTTGCCCGATCATCTTGCCCGCGAACGAACGTCCGCACGGTGATGCCTTCAGGATACTGCGGCGCAGGCGGCGGCGCGCTCATATCCAGCCGCATTTGGAAGTAGTTGCGGATGTGGCGCAAGCCGTGCCGTTCGAAGTCACTGATGCTGTGGGACATCCGTGAGTCGATCATCATATGCAGCACGACACGGGCATTTTCAGGCGCACGGGTGAGGTTGCGGCGGCTTGTCTCCAGCAGCCAGCCCATCAAATGATCCTCAATGCCGCGCCCACGGTAATTGGGATGTACACGGTAAAAGCCAAAGGCACGAGCGTGCGGCGGCGCCATATCCCAGATGTCGGCATAGCCTACCAGTTGATCGCCATCAAACAGCGCGTGCGTACTGTCTGCAATCACGAAATTGGGCGCTTGCCACTCACGTTCCATGTCGCCTTCTACCAACCAGTTCTCGCCCACATCGTGCTGAGCGGTCAGGTTCAGCATTGCGGTCACCATTGGAGCATCCTCTAAGGTGAGCGTCCGCGTCCGCAAACCCTCAATTGTTGGGGCTGTCACAACCTTTTCTCCCTCACTGCGTATACAATAACCAGAGCTAAAGCGCGCTTTGAGCCATTGTGAACTATTGTTGCATTTATAAAACGCTTTATGCATGGTAAGTGTAGTTGAACTTGCCAAATTTGTGAAGGTTGATCTTGAAAAAGATAACATTATAATTTATGATAACGTTATCTGGAATAAACGCGAAGGAGACAACGCGGAATGACGAACGCAATCGAAGTCTACGGCATTACGAAGCGCTATGGGCAAAAAGTGGCTGTGGATGAGGTCACCTTTGAAGTGAAATGCGGTGAAATCTTCAGCATCTTAGGTCCGAATGGCGCGGGCAAAACAACCACCATTCGCATGATCCTAGACATCATCAAGCCTGATAGCGGCAGGATCAGTGTGTTGGGCGCACCCTTCAGCGAGGCAACCAAAGCGCGTTTGGGCTATCTGCCTGAGGAACGCGGGCTGTATAAAAACGTGGCGTTGGTCGAAATGCTTGGCTATTTCGGCGCGCTGAAAGGCATGAAACGGCGCGATGCCGAAGTGCGGGCTGCCAAACTGCTGGACGAACTGGATTTAGGCGCTTATAAAAAGGGCAAGGTGCGCGAACTCTCACGCGGGATGTCGCAAAAGGTGCAATTTGCCGCCACTATTATCCATCAGCCTGAGTTACTCATCATTGATGAGCCGTTTGCCGGTCTCGATCCCGTGAACACGGAAATTATCAAGAACATGATCTTCCGCCTGCGTTCGGAAGGTGCAACGGTTGTGATGAGCATTCACGAAATGCATCAGGTGGAAGAAATGGCAGACCGCTTGTTAATGATCCATCAAGGACGGCGCGTGTTGTATGGCGAAGTGGACGAGGTGCGCCAACGCTATGCCGAAAACGCTGTGATCGTCAGCGGGCAGGGCGACTGGGCAGCTTTGAGGGGCGTGATCGACGTGCAACCGGATGAGAACGGGCGCAACATCACGCTACGGCTTGATGAGCAGACCACACCTGATCAGATCATGGCGGCGCTTGCCAACGATCCGAACTACAGCATTCGCAGCTTTGCGCTTGCCGTGCCGCGCCTGAATGATATTTTCATCCGTGTGGCAGGCGGTGAGGCAAAGATTGCCGCTAGTGCGCCGAACGCGGCAGAGGTGCACCATGAGCCTGCATAAGGTCTGGTTGATCGCCAAACGCGAATTTTGGTTTAACCTGCGGCGGCGCGCTTTTCTTGCCTCCATGTTCCTTTTCCCGATCTTTTTCGTCGGGCTGTTTGTGCTAGGCGGCGCGCTAGGGGCATCGTCTGCCACCAATATTAGCAGCTATACGGCGGTGGGCATTGTGGATGAAAGCGGCATTGTGGTGCGGGCAGATGGCACGCCTTACCTTGCCGAAATGCCTGAGCCATTCCGCCTGTACGAATCGGTCGCAGCTGCCCAGCGCGCCTTTGAGTTAGGCACGCTAGATGGCTACTACGTGCTGCGCGAAGATTTCCTGACGGCGCTGAAGCCAGAGGCATACTACCGACGGGAAAAAATCTTTGGCGAGGCACTGACGCGGCACATGATGCGTGAAGTGTTGAAGCCTTCGGCAGCCGCACAAGTTGGTGACGCCGACCTGGTGGCGCGCTTGGAGAGTCCGCTTGGTGAGATGGCGATCTACCGCATTGGCAACCAAACAGAGCTGCCACGTGAGGCACTATTTGCTGCCATTTTTGCACCGATCTTGGTTGGCACGCTCATGTTTGTGATGACCATGAACACCTCTCAATTTCTGATGCTTGGCTTGGCGGATGAAAAAGAGAACCGCATGATGGAAATGTTCATGACCAGCGCACGCCCGATTGAGATGCTATGGGGCAAACTGATCGGGTTGGGCGCGCTGGGCTTGCTGCAAATTGCGGTCTGGCTGCTGATGGGCATTGGCTTTGCTGCCACGCAAGGCACAGACATACTCGGCACGCTGGCAACCTTCCAGCTTGATCCCAATTTCCTTTTGGTGGTGGCGCTGTATGCCATGCTTGGCTACGTCGTCTATGGCGCAATCATGGCAGCCATTGGCGCCTCAGTGAATACCGACCAAGAGGCGCGCCAAGTGGCGAGCATCATCAGTTTGGTGGGCATTCTGCCAATACTTTTCCTCATCTCTTATTTCGTTGATCCAAATGGTGGCGCGGCATTGGTGCTTAGCCTTGTGCCGTTTACCTCACCCGTTGGGATGCCGCTGCGAATGGCAGTTACCAATGTGCCAGCTGAACACATCTGGCTTGGCGTTGGTCTGCAACTTGTCACTATCGCGGCTGTGATGTGGCTGGCAGCGCGAGTCTTCCGTTTAGGCATGTTGAACTACGGCAAGCGGCTCTCGCTGCGCGATCTGTGGCGCGCATTGCGTGAGGGACGCCAGCAGATCATCTCGGCACGCAGCACAGAGGAGGTAGCCTAGCCATGAGCAAAATCTGGACAGTCTTTCGCTTTGAGTTCTTTCGCCAAGTGCTGCGGCGCGGCTATGGGCTGATCACCTTTGGCGTGCCGATTGCCGCCATTGCGATCTTCTTCCTGCTACGGACGCTCAGTGGCGGTAATGTGGATGTGGGCGCTACCGGTGGCGGGCGCAGTGATTTGCCGCCGGGCGTTAATCTTCCCGGCGCGGGCAATGTCAGTGAAGATAGCCCGCTGGCGCAGGCACGCCCGATGGGCTTTGTAGACTATTCGGGCTTGTTGAGTACAGTACCAACCCTGATCCGCTACCAAACGCCTGAGGATGCATTGGCAGCGCTGCAAAAGGGTGAGATCAGTGCCTACTATGTGATCGCCGAAGATTACCTGCAAACAGGCAAAATCGAGGCGTTTTATGAGCGCTTTAACTTGGGCAGCATCAGCGATGCGCCGCTTCAACAGGCGCTGCTCGGCGCGCTGCTAAAGCGTACCGATCTCTCGCCGCAGATGTTGGCGCTGCTGCAAGCGCGCACGCTGGACATTGTGCCGAATGCCGTTGGTGAGGCTGCCTCGCAAGCCACTGAGAACACCAACTTGATCTTGGCATATCTGTTTGCCATGCTGCTGCTGTTCACAGTCTTCACCACCAGCGGCTATCTGATGCAAAGCCTGATGGAAGAAAAAGAAAACCGTGCGGTCGAAGTGTTACTTAGCTCGCTGCGTCCGCGTGATCTGCTCTTTGGCAAGTTCCTGGCGATGAGCGCGCTTGGCTTGCTGCAAATGGTGCTGTGGCTTGGCACGGCAGTCTTCCTGCTTGGGCAGGCAGTCAGCCTCTCTGCCGATTTGATCGGGCTAACTATCACCACGGAGCAGTTGATCGTGCTGATTGCCTATTTCGTGTTGGGCTACCTGTTCTTTGGCAGTTTGTACGCCATCATCGGCGCGCTGATGACCAATGCACGGGAAGGCGCACAGTTCTCGGCGGTGATTGTGCTGCCGGCGATGATCCCGTTCTATGTGGCGGTCAGTTTCGTCAATACGCCGAACGCAGCACTGCCCGTCATCCTGAGCATGATCCCGATCACCGCGCCGTTGGCGATGACGCTGCGCGCTGCGGTGACCATTGTGCCATTGGGCGAGGTGCTGCTCAGCTTAGCGCTGCTCGGCGGCACAACACTGAGCTTTGTGTGGTTGGCAGCGCGTTTGTTCCGTGTGAACACGCTGCTTAGCGGGCGTCCGCCCAAACTGCGCGATGTGCTGCGCCTTGTGCGCGAACGCGCCTAACCTTTCAAGATGCCGCGCCAGAAGCCAAATCCCCAGGCAAAGTGAATGGTCAAAAAGACCAATGGCAGGCGCGGCAGATGTTCCATCCCATAGCGCCGTGCCGTCCGCCAACTGAAAAATAGGTTGGCAACCATATAAGTAATCAAGCCAAGCAGCCAAGCGGTACGCAGCACAGCGCTAAACGGCGCAAGCAGCGCACCGCCGAAAACACCCGCCACAAACAACGGCGCAACCAGTTGGCGCATCCGCAGCGACTTCGGATGTTTTTTCAAGGTCTGGACGCGCCCGATGCCATAGCGGTAATACTGCCGCCAGAGTGCCGCCAACGTCTGGCGCGGGTAGTAATCCGAGCGAATGGCGGGCGAGAAATAGATTTTGCCGCCCGCTGCGCGCATACGGTAGTTCAGTTCGTAATCCTCATTGATGGCGAACGTCGCATCGTAGCCGCCGACTTTCTCCAACGCCCAGCGCCACCATGCGCCCATATACACGGTGTCCGTATAAGCAGGTGTCTCGCTAACATGAAAGGCAGTCGGCACGGCAAAAGCAGATTTGCCCGCCGCCGCGATTGCCTTGCCCATCGGCGTTTCGCCAACGGGATGCATTCCGCCGCCAACGTTCCATGCCTCAGTTTGCTGCAAGGCGCGCACACACTCGCGGACGTAATTCGGTGCAATGATGGTATGCCCATCCACACGCACGATGATCTCGCCCTTTGCGTGTGGCAAGGCGGCGTTCATACCCGCCGCTTGCAGACGCCGCTCGTTATCAATGATCCGCACCCGCTGCGAGTCGGGCAGGCGCTGAATGATTTGGCGGGTTGCATCGTGGCTCATGCCGTCGGCAATCAACACGTCTAGGCGCTCTGGCGGATAGTCTTGGGCTAAGACTGCGCCAAGACTGCGCGCAATAAACGCCGCTTCGTTGTAGATGGGCATGATCACGGTAACCAGTGGATA
Source organism: Anaerolineae bacterium (assembly GCA_034432555.1). Classification (GTDB taxonomy): domain Bacteria; phylum Chloroflexota; class Anaerolineae; order Aggregatilineales; family UBA2796; genus CP2-2F. The sequence continues at coordinate 36,251 of DAOUBW010000007.1, read as the reverse complement.
ATCAGCTTCGGTAGACATCAGGCATCTTCGCTAGGCAACATGACTCAGCAGGCGCTCCATAGCACTTGCCAGAATTGTACAGCAAATTAGGGCGCTGAAGGCAGTGTTGCACTCGCTCACTCGCCGCCGCAGTATTGCCGCCAATGATGATCTTCACGCGCCAAGAGCTGGTCAGCTGCCTGAGGTCCCCATGATCCACGCGGATAGCTGACCACAGGCGGTGCCTCGGCTGTTTGCCACCCTCTGATGATCGGGTCAATGATCTGCCATGAATGCTCAATGCCATCGCTGCGGACGAACAGAGAAGCATCGCCGTTTAACGCATCCAGCAGCAGGCGCTCATACGCCTCTGGAATAGCATCCGCACCAAAGGTTTGTTTGTAGCTGAAAGACATATCCACTGTGCGCGCCGATTGCAGTGAGTCGGGCTCTTTTGCCTCGAATTTCAGGTGAATGCCCTCATCAGGTTGAATGCAAATGCTGAGCGTGTTCGGCTCAAAGTGCTGCCCTTGCGGCAGATTGAACATCAGGTGCGGCGGACGCCGAAAACGGACGATCACCTCGCTGGTTTTGCGCGTCAGTGCCTTGCCAGAGCGCAGATAAAACGGCACGCCTTGCCAACGCCAATTATCCACATACAGGCGCAGTGCGGCGTAGGTTGGTGTCTGGGAGTCGGGCGCGACGCCCGCTGTTTCGCGGTAGCCTTCATACTGGGCGCGCACCGTATCCGCCAGCGCCACAGGGCGAACTGCCTTTAGAACCTTCGCCGTCTCGTTACGGACGGCGTCCGCCTCAAAAGAAGTCGGCGGCTCCATAGCGATCAGCGCCAAAAGCTGCAACAAGTGGTTTTGAAACATATCGCGCAGCACGCCCGATCCATCGTAGTATTCGCCGCGATGCCCAATATCCACCTTTTCGGCAACCGTGATCTGCACATATTCAACGTAGTTCCTGTTCCAGATCGGCTCGAAGATGGTGTTGGCAAAGCGCAAGAATAGGATGTTTTGCGCGGTCTCTTTGCCCAAGTAGTGATCAATGCGGTAAATCTGGTGTTCGGCAAAGACGGCACGCATTGCCTCGTTCAGGGCGCGTGCCGAAGGCAGATCGTAGCCGAACGGCTTTTCAACCACCACACGCCGCCAGCCACTGCTTTCGGTGCAGAGCTTCAGCGCGCCGAGGTTGGACACAATCGGCACATAGAGCGACGGCGCCGTTGAAAGGTAGTAGAGGCGGTTGGCATCGCCGCCTTCACGCTCACACAGGAAGGCGTTCAGCTTGTCCACGTCTTCCATCTTGGTGGCATCACCGCTCACATAGAAAACATGCTCGCAGAAGGCATCCCAAGCCGCCTGATCGAAGGTACTGTTGGTGAATTCCACCGCGCCATCGCGCAGTTTGGCACGGAACGCTTCATGAGAAAGCGGCGAGCGCGAAACGCCAACCACATTCAGGTTAGCGGGCAAGCGCTGCTTACGGCACAGGTTATACAGCGCCGGAATCAGCTTGCGCTGTGTGAGATCGCCCGATGCGCCAAAGATGACCACTGTATTGGCAAGCGAAGTGCTATCCGTCATACAGACTCCTCAAATACACTAGGCGAGAGCCGCCAACAGGTAGAGGTCTCTCGCCACGAAAGATGCTAGGGTGCCTAAGCTGTGCTGCGTGTGATGCGCCGAATGCCGCCGCTGCTGGCAACGATCACCTCGGTTGCCATAGCGAGGAACAAGCCATGCTCGACAATGCCCGCCCGCGCCTTGATGCGCGCTGCCAACGCGGTTGGATCATCAATTTGCCCGAAGTGGCAGTCGAGGATCAGATGCCCCTGATCAGTGTGGAAAGGTGCGTCGTTCAGTTCGCGCAGTGTCACTTTTGCACCAAGCGACTCAAGGTAGCCTGCCTGACTGCGCCAGCCGAACGGCACAACCTCAATTGGGACTGCCCAGCGCGTGCCAAGTTTGGGCGAAAGTTTGGACTCATCAATCACGATCACCTCACGGTGGCTTGCCTGCGCCACGATCTTTTCGCGCAGCAGGGCGCCGCCGCCGCCCTTGATCAGGTTCAAATCGGGATCAACCTCGTCGGCGCCGTCAATGGTCAGGTCAATGGTGGTCATGTCGTCCAGCTCAATCAGTGGAATGCCAAGCGCACGCGCCTCTTGCTCAATGCGCTGTGAGGTTGGCACGCCGCGCACAGCGTGCAGTTTGCCCGTCTGAATGAACTCGGCAAGCCGCCGTAAGGCGTGGCTGGCAGTGCTGCCACTGCCCAGCCCAACCACCATGCCCGATTCGATCAGCTCAACGGCACGCTCAGCCGCGCGGCGCTTCAGTAGGTCTACATCCGCGCTCATAGGTCAGCCAATCCTTCCAGCACGGCGCGCAGACCGCCGATCACATCATCGCCTAGATCGATCCGTAGCACGCGGCGCCCGCCTTCGCGTAGTGCCTGCGCGTCGCCAAGGGCTTGTGCCAGTTTCAACACGCCGAAGGTCATCGCCGAGTCAGGCTCGCCAGCCGCATTCGGAATGGGCAGGTCTTGCTCAGGGGTGTTGGTGAACTGAATGAAGGCGCCAAGCCCGGCGTCGCCTTTGTGAAGCTGCCCTGTGCTGTGCAGGAAGCGCGGTCCGTAGCCAACCGTGATGGCGCGCCTAGTCAATTCGCGCAGGCGCAAGCGCAGCAGCGCCAACGCGGAGTCGGTGCTGGGCGTCGGTGGTAGGTAGGCGTGTAAGCCGATGTAGCCGCCTTCGGCAACGGCACTGACAAATGCCTTGAGCGCGGCTGCCGCGCTGCTGCCCTGAACGCCTTCACCGTAGAGTGTGAGCGCCCCATCGGTCAGGGCGGGCGTTTGGGCGGGCAAAGCGCCCTGCTCACGGTAAGCAGCTACCACCTGCCGTGCTGCCACCTTAGCGCTCTCCACATTAGGCTGGTCAAAGGGATTGATGCCCAACACATAGCCTGCCACAGCCGTTGCCAGTTCCCACAAGAAGAATTGCCCGCCCAGATCGTGTTTATCGCGCAGCACAAAGCGCACGCTGGGATGCCCTGCTTTCTCCAGCGCGGCAAAGGCTGCCTCGTGCTGCGTATCGCCCTCAAGCTGAAGATAGACAAACAACCGATCCGCGCCGTAGGACTCTGGTGCGCCGAGCGACTCGCCAACCACTGGCAGAATGCCCTTGCCTTCTTTGCCGGTTGACTCGGCGATCAACTGCTCTACCCAATCGCCAAAGCTGGCGATGGCACTGCTGATGATGAAAGTGACTTTATCACGTCCGCGCAGCGCCATCTCGCCCAAAATTGCGCCAAGCCATGCCGCAGGATTGTAAACGGCATCGTGGGCAGGGCTGCACAAAAGCTGCATTTGCTCAGCACCTTCCAGCAGGCGCGGCAAGTAGATGCCATCCAGTGCGGCTGGCACCAAGCCGAAGTACGAGAGCGCCGAATAACGTCCGCCGATCTCAGGATCGTTCAGGAAGGCAGTGCGGAAGTGATAATCCTTTGCCATCTGCTCAATGGCACTGCCGGGATCGGTGATGGCGATGAAATGCTGCCCCGCCTTGTGTGAATCGCCTTCGTAGGACTCCAGCACGCGGTTGTAGAAGGTCTTGAAAAACGAGACCGTCTCCACTGTACCGCCCGATTTGGTCGAGACGATATAGAGCGTTTGCTGCGGCGCGAAGCGATCTATAAAAGCGCGCACATGGTCAGGATCGGTGCTATCCAGCACATGCACATCCAAGTTGCCCACGCTGCTGCCATAAACTTTGGCGAACAGTTCTGGCGCAAGGCTAGAGCCGCCCATGCCAAGCAGCACAATCTGCTTGATGCCATCCGCCCACACCTCATCGGTCAGCGCGTAGAGCCGTTCCAAAATCTCAGGTTCGTTTAGGCGCGTGGCGATGGTCAGCCAGCCAAGCCGATTGCTGATCTCAGTTGGCTCAGGCTTCCAGACAGTGTGATCCTTCACATACATGCGCTGGATGATGTCGTGTGCGTCCATTTGTTCCAAACGCGCACGGACGCTTGCCCACGCTTCGCCTAAGTTGGCATAACGGCGCTGTGACTCTGAGATCAGCCGTTCGCGTTTCAGCTCAATGCTATCCATGAGCGACTCGAACGATTTGGCAAAAGACGAGACGCCTTCGCGTAAAAGCTGCTCTGTCACCACCTGCATATCAATGCCAAGCGCTGCCAACTGGGCTAAGTGCGCCTTTGCTTCGTCCAGCCCTTGTTCAATGGTTAGGGCAACCGTGGCATGATCTTGAAGCGCATCAAGTGTGGCTGGTGGCACCGTATTGACGGTATCCGCACCGATCAGGTTATCCACATAAATCGTGTCGGGATAGTTAGGATTCTTGGTGCTGGTGCTTGCCCATAGCGGACGCTGCACCCGTGCGCCCAACGCCAGCAGGCGCGCCCAACGCTCACCGCTGAACACCTGACGGAATGCCTCATAGGCGAGTTTAGCATTGGCAATGGCGATCTTGCCCTGTAGGTCAGTGTTGCCCAGCTTTGCCAGCTCACCATCTACCAACGAGTCAACGCGGCTGACGAAAAACGAGGCAACCGATGCCACACGCACCAGATCACCGCCACGTTCTGCCAACTGCTCCAAGCCGCGCAGATAGGCTTCCATCACCGCTTGGTAGGCATCTAGGGCAAAAATGAGCGTCACATTGATGTTGATACCTTCGCTGATGAGCGCCTGCACCGCCGGGATGCCCTCAGGTGTTGCCGGCACCTTGATCATCACATTCGGGCGCCCCACCTCAGCAAACAAGCGCCGCCCTTCGGCAATGGTGCGCTCAGTGTCGTGTGCCAGCTTAGGGCTAACCTCGAGGCTGATGTAGCCATCTATGCCGTTGGTCTGCTCGTAGATGGGCTGCAAAATATCGGCGGCAGCGCGGATGTCCTCCACTGCCAATGCCTCATAGATTTCTTCTACTGATCTGCCCGCTTGCACCAAGCTTTGCAGGGCAGTATCATAGTCGGTGCTGCCAGCGATGGCGCGCTCAAAGATGGTTGGGTTGCTGGTGACGCCTAGCACACCTGCCGCAACCAACCTCTGCAAACCGCCCGATTCTAAAAGCGTGCGGCGGATGTTGTCATACCAGATGGACTGCCCAAGCGCGGCAAGGGCGTGTGCTTTCGTGGTTGTCATAAATCATTCTCCATAGAGCAAATGCGCCGCTTCTAGGCTAGACGCGGCGTGCTTAGAAATGCTTTCAGCCGTGCTGATTCCTGAACGGATTATAGTGCAACATATGTTAAGCCTTCAACACAGAGGCGCTCAGGTTTGCTTCACAAGCTTCACGGTTTTCTCTCAAAGCGGGAACGTCGCCCTACATTTGGTTGACTCTACCCTGCGCTAGTGAGACAATTCAGCACAATAGCACGTTAGCGCGTGCCTGACAATAGCATTTGGCACATCTAAGCGGAGTGAAAACAGGATGACAGCAGCGGAACTTCAGGCAAAAGGCACCGAACTTTTCATGCAGCGCGATTATGAGGCAGCACAGGCGCAGTTTGAGCAGGCAAAAACTGCCTATGAAGCCGAAGGTAAGCCTGATATGGCAGCCGAGATGCAGGTGAACTTGGGCTTGATCGATCAGCGTTTGGGAAACTTTGAAGCAGCCGTTGAGAAGCTGAACGCAGCCCGCCAATTCTTCGCTGAGCGCGGCGATGCCGAACGCGAGGCAATGGTCATTGGCAATTTGGGCGGCTTGTATATGGCAGAGGGCAACGCAGAACAGGCATTTACTCTGCTGCGCGAGGCAGCCGACGCCTTCCGTGAGGCGGGTGATAACGACCGTTACGGGCGCACGCTGGTGGAACTTGCCAACCTGCAAGCACGCGGCGGCAAATGGATGCAGGCAGCCGCTACCTATGAGGTGGCGCTAGACCTTGTGCATGAGCCAAACTTCCGCCAAAAGGTGCTAAAGGGCTTGCTGAGCATCAAAAATCGGCTGACGGGCGGTGGTGTGCCGAAAGGTTTACCTGAGGACGCGGAGAAGAAGCCCGACGCCTAAACACAATGCCGCCAACAGTGCAACGGACGGTCAAACGCCGCCCGTTGTTTTTCAGCTTAGGATGCGCTGCGCTTCCATGTGCCGTCCAACAGGCGGAAGGTGAGTGTCTCGGTTTGATCGGCGCGCAGCACTTGCACAATGGCGCGTGGTGTGCCATCGTCGCCATTGGTGATGGCAGCCGCCAAGACTTGCCCGTTGGGCTGCGTCTTGTTGTTGAGGCGCTGCTGGAGAAGCGTCCGTGTGCTGGCATCTGTCACATTCCAGAGCATTTGCAGCGTCACCAGATCATCTTGTGCGACGAGTTGGCGCTCAACTTCTAAACGCCACTGAAAGAAAGGACGCCAATCAAGGTTGAGCCGTTCAAGCGGCTGCCCAAGCGCGCTGGCAAGCAGGCTGATGTCGGCATCAAGGGTCAGGTTGCGCGCTATGGCTGCCACTGCTGAGTCGCCATAGGCATCGCGCAGGCTTTGCATGAAGGCAAGGCGCAGCACATCCATCCGCCCGCTGTAGGTTGCCGCCAACCACTCCACTAACGTTTGGTGCAGCCAAGCGGCGTCGGCATTCCCACGCGGGCGCAATCCACCGCTCACCAAATCCACTTGGCGCGCCGCAAGGTGTGCGGCAACAGCATCCTCAATCGGGATCGGCAACGGATTAAGCAAGGGCAAACGGTCGTCACGCGCCAGCGGCGAAGGCACAAACAGGCGATCAGGCTGCGCGCTATCCCACGCCACTTGCAGCACCGGGTTCGGCACGATCTCAATCTCGATGGTAGGGCAAGCGCTGTTGCCGAGCATTTGGCAGCCTTCGTGCCACCAACGGGCTGCTCGTTCCAACAACAAGCGCGCTGAATCAGCGTCAAGCTGCCGGTAGCGCACTGTCACCGAATTGCGCTGCACTATTTGTGTGCTGCCCCAGAAGGTGTAGTCGGAAGGCACATGCCGCCAGCCATCGCTATAGCGCCAATAAAACCACACCGCCCGATGTGGGACGCCGTTTAGCACTTCCTCAAAAACAACGCGCCCACGTAAGCCATCCACCGCCGCCTCGAAAACGGTACCGGTCAGGCTCAAGTTATTCTCCAGTTTAAGGGCCTGATAGAAGTTAAAGCGCTCGCCCTGTGCAATGTACCAGTTGTTGCCGGCACTGCGCTGAAGCTCCATATAATCGCCATAGTTGCCGATCCGCAGCGCTGTAAGTTCGGCTTGCAGCGTGTCGGTCAGGCTTTGACGCAGTTGGCTGTCCACGTCCTCAAGGCGCAGCAACACCAACAACACGCCCACACCAACAAACAAGGCAACCAGCATCGTGAAGGCGATTAGCCGCCAGCGCTGGCGGCGGCGGCGCTGGCGTTCTTCTAGCGGCTCCGCAGCGCGCTCATAAATCCGATCTGCCTCGATCTGCCAATCTAGTTTGATGCCCAATACCGGTTACAATACCTCATTCAAAGTTCGGTTTACTCAAGGTTACCTCGCCCGCAAAGACGCGATGCACTTTGCCATCATCGCTGCGTATTAAGAGCGCGCCATCCTCATCCACATCTACCGCTTGCCCGCTGATAGCGCGTGCGCCTAGCCCGACATCTGTCGCCTGCACATGCCTGCCTAAGGTGCTGAGCGCTGCCCGCCATGCCTGAAAGAGCGAAAGTCCTTCGGCACGCGCTGCCCAACTCTCAAGCTGATTTAGCAACGCGGCTAAAAGGTGTGCGCGGTCTATATGCGAGACGCTGTGCGACTCTAAGTTGGTGGCTGATTGGCGCAGTTCGGGCAGATCGAACGGCACGCGCACATTGATGCCAACACCAACGATGATCGCCTCTAGCACAGCGCCGTTCCACAGCGGCTCGATCAGGATGCCCGCCACCTTGCGGTCATGAATGTGAACGTCGTTGGGCCACTTCAACTTGACACAAGTTGAATCGAGATTAGGCAGCTCTATTAGCGTGTTCCGAACTGCCACTGCTGCCGCCATTGTATAGCGTGTTGCCTGTGGCGTTGTCTTTGGTGGACGCAGCACCACGCTGAACAGCAGGGCAGTCCCACTCGGCGCCTGCCAGCGGCGACCAAAACGCCCGCGTCCTGCCTCTTGCATTTCTGCCACAACGACTGCACCATGTGGCGCGCCTTCGGCTGCCCATGCCCGTGCCACATCATTTGTGCTGCCAATCGTCTTCAAAAACCGAAATGGGCGCTTGCCAAGCGCAGCTTCTAGTCGTTCGATGTTCAATGTTTCGTCGTTTAGCTCACTCACCATAAGGTGTCCAGATATTTTTGACCTGTGTTGCAGCGCGCAGGAAAGATTGCCCTTCGCCTTCGGTGCGGTCAAACCAATAGCGCGGAGTCGCCTCCGTCCAAGTGCGTTTGAGGTTGCTCACAGAGGCAGCCTCAACCAATTTCACGCCGTCCGCTGTGCCGAAATACCACAGCGCGTCCACGTCCTCGTGTTCGGCAAGCGTTTTTGCCAGCACATCGCGCTTGCCCGTCACAATGTTCACCACGCCACTTGGCACATCCGATGTCTCCAAGACCTGATAAAAATCGGTGGCAAGCAGCGGATACGCCTCAGATGGTACAGCGATCACTGTATTGCCCATCGCTATGGCAGGTGCGATCAGGGAGATCAGGCTGAGCAGCGGTGCTTCATCTGGGCAGAGAATGCCGATCACGCCCATCGGTTCGGGAATGGCAAGCACAACGCCGCGCAAGGGCGTGTTGTGTACCAGCCCGTCGTATTTATCTGCCCATGCTGCGTAGGTGAACAAGCGCTTGATGGCTGCCTCAACCTCGGCGCCGCCCTCTTGTCCGGTCAGTGATCCCAGTCGCGCTGCGAACTCGGCGGCACGCACCGCCAAATTTTCGGCAAGGTAATAGAGAATTTGAGCGCGGCTGTGTCCGTGTGTAAATGCCCAACCTGCTGCGGCATGGGCAGCCTCTACCGCGTTACGGATGTCTTTACGGTTGCCTTCGCCCACCTCACCGATCAGGTGTCCATCAGCAGCGCGCACAGGCAAACTATAGCCGCTATCTGGGCGTGCCTGCTTCCCACCAATGAAAAGTTTGGGTGTGCGGTCAATCAGGGTGGGTGCTTCTGTCAGGGTACTTTGTGTGACAGCCTGTGGCGGCGCAGCTTTGTGCGCGTGCTTACGCGCTGTGAGGTATTCGTACATGCCTTCCCGTCCGCCTTCGCGCCCGTAGCCACTTTCACGGTAGCCACCAAAGCCGGAGGCAGCATCAAACAGATTGGTAGCGTTGATCCAGACTGTGCCTGCTTTTACCCTGCGTGCAATATCCAGCGAGAGGTTTAGGTTATCCGACCAGACCGATGCCGCTAAGCCGTAGGGCGTATTGTTGGCGAGGGCGACTGCTTCAGCAGGCGTGCGGAAAGTCATGACGACCAACACAGGTCCGAAAATTTCCACTTGGGCTATGGTAGAGGCAGGCGAGACATTTGTAAAGAGGGAAGGTGGATAGAAGTAACCTTCCGTAGGGCAAGCGCTGCTTGGCTGCCAAAGCTGCGCGCCTTCCGAAATGCCTTGCGCCACCAACGCCTGAATCTTCTGTAACTGCACGGGTGCGATGATTGCGCCGATGTCCACCGCTTTATCGAGCGGATCGCCAATGCGGAGCGTCTCCATACGCGCCTTCAGTTTACTAATCAAGCGCTCAGCGATGTTTTCTTGCACCAAGAGCCGCGAGCCAGCGCAGCACACCTGCCCCTGATTAAACCAAATGGCATCTACCACGCCTTCTACGACGCTGTCTAGGTCGGCATCTTCAAAGACAATGAAGGGTGATTTGCCGCCAAGCTCTAGCGAGAGCTTCTTGCCGCTGCCGGCAGTCTGCTGGCGGATGATGCGCCCAACCTCCGTTGAGCCAGTGAAGGCGATCTTATTCACCTGTGGATGTGCCACAAGCTGCGCGCCAACTTGCCCATCGCCGGTGATGATATTGACCACACCCTTTGGCAGCCCAACTGCCTCACACAGTTCGGCAAAGCGGATAGCGGTGATTGAGGTGAATTCAGCAGGCTTCAAGACCACGGTGCAGCCTGCGGCGAGCGCGGGCGCAACTTTCCACGCCAACATCAGCAGCGGGAAATTCCAAGGGATGATCTGCGCGGCAACGCCTGCCGCCTGCATATCGGGAAACTCAGACTCGAGTAACTGCGCCCAGCCGGCATGGTGATAAAAGTGGCGCGCTACCAACGGAATATCAATATCGCGTGTTTCGCGGATTGGCTTGCCGTTATCGAGCGTTTCTAGCACGGCAAACAGCCGAGAATGCCTCTGAATGCCGCGTGCCAGTGCATAGAGGTAGCGCGCGCGCTCAGCGCCTTCCCGATCCCGCCAAGCTGGCAGGGCAGCTGCTGCCGCGCTCACGGCTGCCTCAACATCGGCGGCAGAGGCTTGCACAAGGTGCGTCAACAGCTTGCCATTGGCAGGGTTGATGCTCTCAAAGGTCTGATCGCCGCGCACCCACTGCCCATTGATGTACATAGGCAGCGTGCCGCCGTGATCAGTCAGCCATGCCTGCGCTGCCGCTGCCGATTCCGGCGCAAGACCATAGGGTAGTGTTTCAAATAGTGCTGAGAGGTTCGGTTTGGTCATGCTTGCCTATCGCTTTCATCGAATTATTTTGCGCTGCGCCCACGCAACGGCAGCTTCACGGAAAAAGTGCTGCCTTCGCCTAGAGCAGTTTCCATGCTTATTGTACCGTCATGTTGCTCGACGATGGCTTTAACAATTGCTAAGCCCAAGCCGGTGCCTTCTTCTTGCAGATAGTCAGGACGCGGCACGCGGTAGAATTTCTCGAACAGGTGCGGCAGTGCCTCTTCTGGAATGCCCAAGCCGTTATCACGCACAACGATAACCAACTGATCAGCTTCCGTAGAGGCTTCCAATACGACGCTGCCGCCCTCAGCTGTATATTTCAGGGCGTTGGCAACAAGGTTAGCGATGACGCGGCACATGGCATGGCGTTCAACGCTGACCTCTGTGTCAACCTCAGGCAGCCGCGTCAAAAGATTGACCTGTTTACGCTCTGCCAGCAGATCGAAGCCGATTAGTGCCTCTTGCACCAACAAATGCAGGCTGATCGGCACTCGGTTAGGCGCGTAGCCTGCTTCAATGCGCGCAATATCCAGCAAGTCGGAGATAATCGCCAGCATAAAGCCCGTCTTACGCTCGATAATGTCCACAAGTTCCACTTGTTCTTCTGTGAGTGGACTTTCGCGCAAGTTTTCCACCGCGCCAATGATGATGCCTAGCGGATTCTTCAAATCGTGCGAGATGCTCCGCACAAATTTATCTTTGATTTCGGCGATGGATTCTAAATACCGAATTTGCTCTTGGCGTAGTATTTCTAATTCACGCTGCTGGCGGTAGAGCGCCACATGCGAATTCACACGCGCCAGCACTTCGGGAATATGCAGCGGCTTAGTTACATAATCTATGGCGCCCACACCAAAAGCGCGCACTTTATCCAGCGATTCATCGGATGAGCTGACAAAGATCACCGGCACAAGGCGCGTTTGCGGATCCGCCTTGAGTTGGACGCACGTCTCAAAGCCATCCAGATTAGGCATGTTGATATCCAACAACACCAAATCCAGCCGCGTTTGGCGCGCAATGGCAAGCGCTTCAAGCCCATCAGCCGCCTGCAAAATGTCATAACCGCCGTGCTGACGCAGCAAGCCATCTAAGATGCGGCGGTTGTGTTCCACGTCATCCACAACAAGAATTGTTCCGTTGGACATGCGTCACCTACTTCTTAAGCTGATCCATCAAATGGCATAAGATGATACCCTTCAAGGCTGAGCGCACGCAGCGCACGCTCTAGGCTGGCTTGGCGCACCAACAGATAGTCGGTGTTATAGGTGGAGATAGCAAAGATCGTGATGCCAACCGCCGCCAACGCCGTGCTGATGCCCGCCAAAATGCCCGTCAGTGAGAAGTCGAGCGTGCCTTCAATGCGCAACGCACGCAGTCCGCCCTCTCGCGGAATGCCAAGCGGTACGGCTGACTCTTGGCAGACAATCGAAAGTTCCTCAGCCGTGCGTGCAATCACAACAAGGCTGCCCGTCACCCAATCGGGCGTGGGTATGGTGGGCGGCAACTGACACACCGCGAACACATCAGGTAGGACGCTTAATGTGAGATCCGTCGGTTGCATGGCGAAATCCCTAATTCCAAACCTCTCGTATAATACCCTTACTTTACACGCAATTTGCTAATTTTGCCGCCCACCTAACAAACAAAAAAGGCGGAATTTCTTCCGCCTTTGGTGCATGAGTAGCGAATCGGCACTAGGGCTGGTTAGGCAGTTGATCAGCTAACGGTGCGCCGTTTAACAGCAGGCGAATCGGGCGGGGTGCGCTGAGGAACTGCCCCACGCTCTGTTCCAACTGCGCCACCAGACGCCCGCCGTCACACGGATCAGCCAGCACCAGCACGCCAGATAAGTTCACCACCAACGCCTCATCATCCAACACCACAGAATCCACCGCCAGTGTGGAGTATGCCAGTGGATTGTAAAGATCAAACGGTGCAATCGTCTGATCTTTCACGGTGAATAGATCGGTCAGTAGGGCGCTGATCAACGTCTCAGGACGTTCATCGGTGCTAATCAGGCTGTGAGCGATGCCAACCGTTCCAATCGGGCATTCACCAAGAGGCACATCGCTGCACAGCTCGGCATCCAGCGAAACGTAGAAAAGTTGCACCTGCCGCACCGTGCTGCGCGTTGGATTTTGGGACGTGAACGTATACGGATCGGTGCGGCGAATATCAGGCGCGATCACCTCGCCAAACTCGATGAAGTTGATCGGGCGTTCGCGCTCACGGGCAGGCACATCATACCAATTGGCACGCGCACAGTTGCCATCCACCGCCGTAAAGTGGAAAAGGCGGTAAGTGCCAACATACGTGCCAGTTTTCACCACTTGTTTTGGCTCAAGGGCAATGCTGTTCATGCCCAAAAAGACCATGCACACGCCATTTTCGGCGTCATCAATCAGCACGACGCCGCCAAAGCGCAGCGTCACGCCATAAACTACGCCTGCTGCTGGCGTGTAAATCTCGGTATCCACACAGCGGAAATCGTAGGTGCGGCGGTTCGGATCATAGGGCGGCTTGCCGTCCCGATTTTTGCCGTGCCACGTCGAAACGGTGCCATCTGTGCCGCTGCGGCAGGGCGTGTAATAATTGGTGATGACTGGTTCGACAGCCGCCTGTGCCGTTGGCGCACTCAGCCACAAAGCCGCTATCCCGCATAGGCAAAGCACAATCACATAGACCAATGAAGGCTTAAACATGAACATCTCTCCTGAAGGGCAACCCACAGCCTCAGCATAGCACGTTTTCATCCGCTGCTAACCAACGCTTGCCATACGCTGCGCTGCCTTTGGCGCTGTTTGATCCACATCAAAGACGCTTTAGACCAGATCGGCTACCTTAACGCTAAAGGCGGTTGTGGGCATCCAAACCGCGAATTTTGGTGAAAAACTCACCGCTTAAGGTGCTTTTCACTCGAAAAAGCCGCTGAATGTGACAAAAGCTGTGTAAGATATGGCAAATGTCACTTCACGGCATCCCAAGATAAGGCTATGTTTGGAGAGACCATTAATTTTAATTATGGAGATCGGCTTATCGAAACGAACTGCTTTAAGAACCTTTCCGCACCCGCCCTTGGGCAATGTATTCTAGGGAGAGTTCTATGAATGGAGCGCTAGTTGCATCAGAACAGGCAGCGGCACGGCGCAAGCGAGGCATCCCCTTTCCGATCCTGCTGATCATTGTTGGGTTAGTGGGATGCATTGTTGGATTGGGCAGTTTTACCTTTATCTATGCAAAAGGCTATTCCTACCTAACCGACGATCCGAATGCCTGCGCCAATTGCCACGTTATGCGTGATGTATTCACCGCATGGACACGCGGCAGCCATCGGAATGTGGCAACCTGCAACGACTGCCACACACCCCACGATAGCTTAGTGAGCAAATACGCCTCCAAAGCGCTGAACGGCTTTAACCACAGCCTTGCCTTCACGCTAGGCGGCTTTCACGAGCCTATCCGTGCTACAACGCTGAACCGCGATATTGCACGCGAAAACTGCATGTATTGCCATGCAGCAGTGACCAGCCAAATGAGCCATGTGGGTGGTGAGGCAACTGATTGTCTTGCCTGCCATGCGCGGGTTGGTCACGATGAGTAATTGAATTCAGGGGGACGACGAACATATGACGACGCAACAACCTAAACGCGGCACACAATTTCTGCTGTTGGCGGGCGTGTTCTTGCTCGGCGGCGTTGTGATGATCCTGCTTGCTGCTTTGCTGTTGAACATCAACACGCGGCAAGTTGAGGGTGCCATCTCACCGGCGCGTATTGTTGAAATCGCCGATAATGAAATGGATCCGGCGGTTTGGGGGCAGAATTTCCCAAGCCAATACGATTCCTTCATGAAGACGCAGATTGATAACATGCCGACCAAGTATGGGGGCAGCGAGCCGATCAACAAGCTGGAGAAGTATCCCGTCCTGAGACGCTTGTGGGGCGGGTATCCCTTCAGCGTGGATTTCAACGAGGAACGCGGACATTTCTATTCGCTGATTGACCAGCGCGAAACTGCCCGTAACCGTGTTGAAAATGCGGATGGCTCTATCACCTATAAGCAGCCGGGCGCCTGTGCCAACTGCCACGCCGGCGAAGCGCCGATTCTGATTGCGGAAATGGGCTGGGAAAAGTTCAACGGCACGCCCTATGCCCAAATCAATGATCGCTTGGAACACGGCGGCACCTGCAACGACTGCCACGATCCCAAAACCATGCAGCTACGCATTACGCGCCCTGCCTTTGCCAACGCAATGGCAGCCCGCGGCATTGATATTAGCAACGCCACTCGCCAAGAGATGCGGACTTACGTCTGCGCGCAGTGCCACGTGGAATACTACTTTGCTGGCGAGAATAAAGTCCTCACCTTCCCTTGGCTAAACGGCACCAACATTGATGAAATTGACCAATACTACACCAACATTGGCTTCAGTGACTGGAAGCACGCCGAAACAGGCGCGCCGATGATCAAGATTCAGCACCCAGAATTTGAGCTTTACACCACCAGCATTCACTACAAATCCGGCGTGAGCTGTGCTGATTGCCACATGCCCTATGTGCGCGAAGGATCGCTCAAAGTCACCGATCACTGGATTCGCTCGCCCATTCACAACATCAACAATGCCTGCCAAACCTGCCACAAGCAGGATGAGACGGCACTGCTGGAGCGTGTGAGCATTATTCAGGATCGCACGGCGCTGCTGCTGCGAAGTGCTGAGGAAGCGCTGACGGATGCCATTGACGCCATCAAAGTCGCTAAAGAGGCAGGCATTACCGATGAGGAACTCAAGGACGCTTTGTGGCTGCATCGGCGCGCCCAAATGCGCTGGGACTTCATTTTCAGCGAGAACAGCACAGGCTTCCACAGTTCACAAGAATCGGCGCGCATCTTGGCAGATGCGGCAAATCTCGCCCGTCAGGCGCAGATCGCTGCCATCAAGCTGACGCCGCCCGAAAAGGTTGAGGCACGCGCACAGTAGCGCAGTGCGCAGATCGCTAAGCAGGGGACGGCAAACTGCCGTCCCTTTTTGCTAAAAGCACTGCTTATAATGTGCACGCCTGAACACTTTATACCGCTTATAAGAGGTGACGCTTGTCAGGCTTGCGTGTGATAAACGTCACTACGCCGAATCGGTGCAGCATTCTACTATATAGGCATAAGCCTAAATGGAGGATTGAAAATGACCCAGATTGCTTGGGAAAAGCCCGAAAGCGCGCCAGAAGAGGCGGTGCGCAGCGGTGTGCAGTGGAAATATCTGGTGGGTTTTGTTGCTCTCTTTGTTGGCATTGGCTACCTGATCCTGCAAGGGACGATCAGCGGCGCCCGCTATTTCATCACCATTGACGAACTGCTGGCGGGTGATTACGTTGGGCAGACCGTCCGCATCAGCGGTGCAGTGATCGGCGAAACGATTGAGTACGACGCCCAAAATCTGATTATTGATTTTACACTTGCCAACATCCCGAACGAGACCAAAGACCTTGCCCGCACACTCTACGAAGCAGTGCATGATCCAAATGCGACCAAACTCGCTATTCACATTGAAAATCAGGTAAAACCGGATTTGCTCCAGAATGAGGCACAGGCAATTTTAACGGGCAAACTCGGCACAGATGGCGTTTTCTATGCCACCGAAGTGCTGCTGAAATGCCCAAGCCGCTATGAAGAGGCTGCACCCAATCAAGCAATTGCTGATCCACTGGCAGGAAAGTGAGCCATACCTCATGTTGGCTGAACTTGGCTTCTTAGCGACTTTTCTCGCCTTCCTAGCAGCGCTCTATGCGGCGGGTATGGCGTTCTATGGTGTGCGCCGCCGTGACGACCGCCTGCTGCTGAGTGCGCGTAACGCGGCACTCGCCACCTTCCCACTGATGGGCGTGAGTTTGGGCGCGCTGCTGATCGCCCTCGTCACCGAGCAGTATCAGATCGCCTATGTTTGGAACGTGACCGATCCCAATACACCAACTTTTTTCCGCATCACAGCATTGTGGGGCGCGCAGGCGGGATCGCTGCTCTTTTGGTCGGGCATTATGAGCGCTTTTGCCTTTGGCACCATCGCGCTGAATTGGCATGTGCAGCGCCGCCTGATGCCCTACGTCATCACCTATATCATGCTCACGCTTGCCTTCTTCTTAGGGCTTTCCCTGTTTCTGGAAAATCCCTTTGAGCGCTACTGGATCATGCCCGACAACAGTGTGATCAAGAGCGTGTTCGCCTTTGGCGGTGCTGTGCCGCCTGCCGCGGCACGCCTTGCCGAAACTTCGCACGGGCTGAACCCGCTGCTGCGGCACTTTGGCATGATTGTACATCCGCCGCTGCTTTACATAGGCTTTGTCGGCTTCATCATCCCATTCGCCTTTGCGATGGCAGCCCTGGCCAGCGGTGACCTCAGCACGGGCTGGATCAAGGCAACACGGCGCTGGACGCTCCTGGCGTGGGTAAGCCTGAGCCTTGGGTTGGTGCTTGGTGGGCGCTGGGCATACGACGTGCTGGGCTGGGGCGGCTGGTGGGGCTGGGATCCGGTTGAAAATGCCGCCTTCCTGCCTTGGCTGCTTGGCACTGCCTTCCTGCACAGTGTGATGATCCAAGAGAAGCGCGGCATGTTGAAGGTCTGGAATATGTTCCTGATGCTTGGCACCTTCAGCGCCGTGATTTTCGGCACTTTTGCCACGCGCAGCGGCTTAGTGGATAGCGTTCACAGCTTTGCGCGCAGCGGCATTGGCTTTCCACTGTTCTTCTTCTGGTTCAGCATCACGGCGGTGAGCGTCGGCATGTTGTTGTGGCGCTGGCGGCGCGGCGAACTGCGCGATGATCGGCGTTTCAATGGCTTGCTCAGCCGCGAGTCGCTCTTTGTGCTGAACAACATCGTGTTCGTGATGCTGTTCATCGCCATCTTCTGGGGCAGCTTTGGCGCGCCAATCTTCAGTGAATTGTTCATGGGGACGAACATCACGCTTGGCAAAGATTACTTCCTGCAAGTGACGCCGCCGCTGTTCCTTGCCCTGTTTATTCTGATGGGCGTTGCGCCGCTTTCGGCGTGGGGCTTTACCTCGCTGCTGCGTTTGGGCAAAGCGCTTATCGCACCTGCGCTATTCGCCGCTGTGATTGTTGCCCTGCTTGCCCTGATGCAGCCAACCGAGCCGTTGGTGCTGCTCATCTACGGCGTGATCGCGCTCAGCGGCACGGTGGCGCTCTGGGAAACCTATCGTGGTGCAGCGGCACGCCGCAAGACACTTAGCGAGAGTTGGTCTACAGCGGTCACGGCGTTGGTGGCGCGCAATCGGCGGCGCTATGGCGGCTATCTCATCCATTTGAGCATCGCTATTGTGGGCATCGGCGCGCTAGGCAGTGAACTCTACCAACAAGAGACGCAGCGCACGCTTGCCGTTGGGCAAAGTTTGGCGTTGGGCGGCTACACCATGCGCTACGACGGCTTTCTTGGTGGGCAGATCGCAGAAGACGGGCGCGTGATGGACATTGCCCAAGTGACGGTGATCCGCGATGGGCGCGAGATTGCTCATCTGCGCCCGCGCCGCGATTTTTACCCGAACGCTGAGGGCATGAACACGATGACCATTCCCGCCGCACACAGCACCGTTGAAAACGATTTCTATGTGCTGTTGGTGGATTGGGAAGCGATTAGCGCCAGCAGCGCCACCTTTAAGGTATTCATCAATCCACTGATTAACTTGGTGTGGTGGGGCAGCTTGCTGCTGGTCTTTGGGACGCTGATCGGCATGTATCCGGATAAGAAACACGCCCTAGCGACCGCAACCGCCGCACAGCCAAGCCGCTTGGCAGGAGCAAAAGCATGAAAACACTTATGAAAATTACCCTTGTTCTGGTGCTGATCGTCATGGCATTTACCGCCGTTACACTGAGCGCTTCCGCACAAGATGATCCGCGCCGCCCGGTGAGCGATGACGAAGTGAACGCAGTCTCCAAAAAACTGTATTGCCCCGTCTGTGAGAACATCACCTTGGATACCTGCGGCACGCTTGCCTGCGCTCAATGGCGCGATGAGGTGCGTATCCTGCTGAGTGAAGGCAACACCCCTGAGCAGGTGATCGAGAACTTTGTGGTGCGCTTTGGCGACCGTGTGGTTGGCACACCCGTAGACCCGCTGCTGCGTGCTATCGCGCTCATCACACCTTGGCTGTTCAGCGCGGCAGTCTTGATAGGGGTGGCAGTCGTCTTTTTCCGCTGGCGCAACGAAGGTACACATAGCGCGCCGAAGGCTGCCAAACGCAGCACGGAAAAGACGTCTATCACAACGCACAGCGCTGAAGAATACCGTGCGCGCCTAGAGGCAGACCTTGCGGCGCGCCGCTGAGTGAGGAATGCGTGATGACACAATTACATGCGACAGAACAGGATGGATTGACTGAATCGGCGGCGGTGGCTGAGCCAGCACCTGCCAAACACGGCGCAAATTTCATCATCCTCTTGGCGGGCGGCACTTTGGTGATGTTGGCAGTTATCTTCGGGCTTGGCTTGCGCCACCAGCAACAAACACAGCCCACCGAAGGCTTTGCACCGCTCTTTACGCTGCAAACGCTCAGCGGTGAGGCAATCAGCCTTGAGTCGCTGCGCGGGCAGGTGGTGGTCATCAACTTCTGGGCGAGTTGGTGCGGTCCGTGCCGCAGCGAGGCAGCCGAACTAGAGTCAGCCTGGCAGCACTACAAAGATAAAGGCGTAGTCTTTCTGGGCGTTGCCTACACTGATACAGAGCGCAACGCACAGGCATACCTGCAAGAGTTCGGCATCACCTATCCCAACGGGCTGGACTACCAAACTAAAATCTCAGCACAGTACCGCATCACCGGCGTGCCAGAGACGTTCATCATTGACCGTGAGGGGCATATCACCGAGTTTGTGATGGTGCCGCTTAATCAGGGGCAGCTCAGCGCTATGATCGAGCGCGCCCTGACGAAAGGACAGAATCAGCCATGACCTTTGAAGCACTTGGGCTGAGCCTTGCCCTCATCGCCGTCGTGTTGTTGTGGATTGCCGCACCGCTGCTGCGCCATAAGCCACGCTTTGCCGACCAAAGCGAGGCGCTCTCTATCGAGCGTCTGGGCGTACACTACGAGCGTGTCTTAACTGCCCTGCGCGATCTTGAAGAAGATTACAGCGTAGGCAAACTGAGCAAAGCGCGTTACACCAATGAGCGCGAGTCTTGGGTGGCACAAGGCATCGAGATTTTGGCGGAGCTGGATCGCGTCGGTGCGCTCGGCGCAGCCGATCAGACCGCTGGGGAATTGGACGCGGCGGTTGATCACCAAATCGAGAAGGCAGTGGCTGCCTACCGCAAAACGCACCAAATGGCTTAGGCGCATAGAGGAACTTTTCATGAAACGCCTATTCGTACTGGCAACTTTCATCAGCGCGGCACTCCTTTTGAGCGCGTGCAACGGGCTGGGCGGCGAGCCGCCGGTTGTGGCAACCATCGGCATGAGCGCGACGCAACCTACTTTTGATGCAACCATGTTGGCACAAATTCATGCCCAAGTGACGCCTAGCGGCAGCACAGCCATGCCACAAGGCACACCTGCCGCCGCCGCGCCGATTGAGGTCCTCGGCACGGTTAGTGGGCAAGTGACCAATGCGACCTTCAACGCCAAATTGCCCGCAGCCCTTGAAGTTGAGCTGCACAGCGTAGACCGCACCTTTAACGACACAGTGCTGACAACCAAGCCCGACGCCGAAGGCAAATTTACCTTTAGCGACGTGCCAATCCGTGCGGATCGCTCTTACTTTGCCGCCGCCGTGATTGAGGGGCGCTATTTTGCCAGCGAGCCTGTTGTTGGCAATCCTGCGCTGCCTACGATCAATCTACCGTTCAAAATCTATGAACGCACCGACGATCCGACTGTGCTGAGTGTCGCCAATGTCATGACACAAGTCAGTCCGGATGAAGGCGGCTTGTATGTCATTCAGATCATTCGCTTCGAGAACACTTCAGATCGCATCTACAGCACAACTGAACAAATCGGTGAGGATCGCTACGCCTCTGTGCGTGTGGCGTTGCCCGAAGGCGCAGTGCTGCTTGGTTTTGCCACAGATGAGGCGCGCTATCACGTTGAAGAGGGCATCATTATCGATACACAGCCCGTTTATCCTGCTGCACGGCACATTGTTCACTTCCGCTACTTGCTGCCTTACCAACAAAGCGGCACGCGCATCACCCTACCCTTAGCCTATCGCACCGAAGGCTCTGTGCTGCTTTTGGTGAATCCTGCCAGCCTAAGCGTCTTGGCAAAGGCGGGTGATCAGACCCTGCCTGCTCAAAGCACACAAGAGCTGGGCGGTTCGCCCTACCTCGCTTACGGCAGCAGCCTTCAATTGCCCGCCGACACCACACTCACCTACACCATCAGCGGCGAGATGGTGCTGCCACGCACTGTGGAAGCGCCAAGCGTTGGTATTTCAATGCAGCCCTTCGCTATTGGGCTAATTGTTGGTGGTCTGCTAATGATCGGCTTTGGTGTTGTGCTGATGGTGCGCGGCAGAAAAACCACTGTGCCTGCTGCCGACCTTGCCACTGAGCAAGAACGCTTGATCGCGGCGTTGGCAGCCCTGGACGAACAGCATAAGCAGGGCGAGGTTGGCAAGGCAGCTTACACACGCCAGCGTGATAGCTTGAAAGCGCAACTTGCCAAGCTAATGGGTGGGAAGCAAGGCTGAGATCACTATGTTCGCACCACTGCGCGCTGCTGCACCCGCCCTCACGCCTGCCACCGCGCCGATCATTGCGGCGGAAGGGCTAACCAAGACCTTTGATGTGCTGCCGGTGCTGCGCGGCTTGACGTTACACATCCCACACGGCGAGTTCCTTGCGCTATTGGGCGCCAATGGCAGCGGCAAAAGCACGCTCTTGCGGATGTTGGCAGGGCTAAGCCAGCCGAACAGCGGTGTGATTCGTGTGGGCGGGTGGCAGTTGCCGCGTGAAGCTGCACAAGTGCGCGCTCAGATCGGGTTGGTTAGCCACAAGCTGCTGCTTTATGAAAGCCTGACCGCACGCGAGAATCTGCGCTTTTTTGGCAGGCTTTATAACCTGAGCGCAGCGCGCCTGAACGCACAGATTGACGCGCTGCTGAGGCGCGTCGGCTTGGCGCGCCGTGCCGATGATGTGGTGCGGACGTTCTCACGGGGCATGGCGCAGCGCCTGAGCATTGCCCGCGCCTTGCTGCATGATCCGTCCATCTTGCTTTTGGATGAGCCATACACCGGCTTGGATCAAGAGGCAGCCGCCATGTTGGATGTACTTTTAGGTGAAGCGCACGCTGAAGGGCGCACTATCTTGATGATCACACACGAGATTGAGCGTGCGGCGCGCTTGCCAAGCCGTGTGGCAATCCTTGCACGTGGCGTGCTTGCCTTTGATTGCGCGGCTGCCGAAATTCCCGATGCAGCCTGGTTAGCAGCGCGCTATACCGAAGTGACAAGCTTGATCGCAGCACGCTAGAAAGGCAAGGCTCATGCAAACACCGTTTTTTCGCGTCGTTTATGGCATTGTGGCGAAGGATTTGCAGGCAGAGTTCCGCAGCCGTGAACTGCTTAGCCTAATGGTCATCTTTGCCTTGCTTAGTTTGCTCATCTTCAGCTTTGCCTTAGAACTAGATCGGCTTGCCCGTGAAGAAGCGATCAGCGGTGTGCTGTGGGTGACGGTTGCCTTTGCCAGCATCATCGGCTTGAACCGCAGCCTGACGTTGGAGCGCGAACAAGGCAGCCTCGATGCCATGCTGATCGCACCGATCAATCGGGCGGCAATCTTCGTTGGCAAGCTGATCGGCAACTATCTGTTTGCGCTGCTGGTTGGCGCACTGCTCATCCCGATTGCAGCGCTGCTCTACAACTTGCCGCTGATCAATGCTTGGTTGTTCATTGTGCTAGTATTCGGCACACTCGGCTTAAGCGGCATCGGCACGCTGCTGGCAACCATGACGGCGCAGACGCGCACCCGTGAAAGCCTGCTGCCGGTCGTCATGCTGCCGTTGGCGTTGCCCGTCGTGCTGACGGCAGTGCGCGCCACGACGGGCGTTTTAAGCCGTCAGCCTGCCGAAAATTGGCTGGGTTGGCTGCACCTGCTCGCCGTTATTAACGTGGTCTATTTTGCCGCGTGTTTCATCATGTTCGAGTTTGTGGTCGAAGAATAATTCACCCTGAAGGAAATTTACCTATGCGTGCTAATCTCTCGCTCTCCGATGTTTCGCTGGAACAGCCCGCTCTTGTGCGCGCTATTCCGCGCTTGCTCCTAGGGCTGACTGCCCTCACGCTGATTGGCGTTGGCTTCGGTCTGTATATGGCGCTTGGCTTTGCCAAAGCCGATGCCACACAAGGCGAAGTGCAGCGCATTTTCTATATCCACATGCCCGCCTTCATCGGCGCCTTTGTAGCATTCGCCGCCACCACATTCGGCGGTGTTATGTACCTTCGCACGCGCCAAGCTAAGTGGGATACACTGGCTGTGGCAGGCGT
Organism: Anaerolineae bacterium; assembly: GCA_034432555.1. Taxonomy (GTDB): domain Bacteria; phylum Chloroflexota; class Anaerolineae; order Aggregatilineales; family UBA2796; genus CP2-2F. The sequence continues at coordinate 13,139 of DAOUBW010000007.1, read as the reverse complement.
TGAGGTCGGTTTGGTGTTGGCTGCCATCAATTTGGTGACGGGCATGATCTGGGCAAAACCAACCTGGAATGCATGGTGGACGTGGGATCCGCGCCTGACTCTAGAGGCGATCATGATGCTGACCTACGCTGCCTATTTGGTGCTGCGTGCCAGCATCACCAACGCGGAAACGCGCCGCCGCTTTGCCTCTGTCTATGGCATGTTGGCGATCATTCTGGTGATCATGGTCGTCCTGATCTCACGCATTCGCCCGGATACCATTCACCCAACCGTCTTCGGTCCGAGCCCGCAGCAGGCACGCGGCACTTTTGAATTGGATGCTTCCGCTGGCATGAGCGCGGCACTTGGCGTGAATATGCTGGTGTGGGCAGTCCTTGTGCCGATCACGCTGGTGTGGTTCCGCATTTGCCTGAACAACCTGACTGAACACCTAAGCCTGCTCAAGGCACATTTGGCAGATCGCTAACTTAAGCACGCCTCAAGAAAGGACATTTAACCATGCCACAAAATGCTGAATACCTCATGTTGGGCTTGGCTGCCATTGGGACAATTATGGGCATTTACCTGCTGAGCCTAATGGTGCGCTTTGCCAGCGTGCGCCGCGCCCTTACCCGCACCAAGCGCTATAGTGAGGATTAGCCGACTGGCTGCCCGTCGTCGAAGTCTATCAGGGTGCGATCTGCTTCATCGTAGCGCACGCGCAAGTAGATCAATTCACGGCGGGCAGTTTCCCCGAACAGGCGCGGCAGCAAGTGCGGCAGATCGTCTACCAATGGCAAGCCGCTAACCATTGGCAGCGGAATCCAATGCAGATCGCCCTCGTCGTTAGCTTGTGTTACCCGCGTCAGTGCCTCGCCCGTGAATACAAACACCAGAATGCCGCCCGCTGCGCCACTCTCCACATGCGAAATGGCACGCAAGCGCAAATCGCGCACCTGTTCAGGGCGAATGCCGCTTTCCTCCTGCACTTCGCGGAGCGCCGCCGCTGCGATCATCTCGCCACGCTCTACATGACCGCCCAAGCCGTTATAGCGGTTTGGGAAAACACGCCGATGCGCGCCGCGCTTCATCAGCAACAGATCGCCGCCGTTGGTGAGGAAAATCAAGGTGCGCGGAATGACCATCCAACGCGCTGCATCAAAGCCTTGTTGTGTTGCGTTCATGAGGCTTTCAACCATCCCCCTAAAAAACAGTGTTTGTTAGGCTACTCATTCTAGTGTATGCTAATCTCAATGCACTATCCATGAGTCTAAAAGGATTGATGCCCATGACCGACTTATATCAAAAGATCGTTTCGCAGCGCAGCGGCTTAGAGCGTATTGTCGCACGCATCCCTGGCTTTCGCGGCTACAAAGAGATGACGGCACGCCGCGAGGCAGACCGCATGATCCGCGAACACATTGTTGGTTTGCTCAAAGAGCAGATGCAGCGCTTCATTGCCGCCGAAAAGCAGATGCTCAGCAAGGGCGGGCTTTCGGCAGCTAACAAAACACGCGAGGCAAAAACGCAGTTCCAAATCTTCATTGACCGCGTGAACACTGCCGCACCGGGCTATGCTGGCTTCTATGCCGCCCAGAAAGTCGGTTCGGAGGAACTAGAGAAGCTCTACGCTTTTGACGCCGCTTTGGTAGAGTATGTTGACCATTTTCGTGTGGCGATTGAGGCATTCGATGCCGCAGCGCGCAGTGGCGAAGGCATGGATGCTGCCATTAGCAACCTAGAGATGATTGCCACCGAGGCAAACGCCGCCTTCAACATGCGCGATAATGTTGTAACTGAGATTAGCTAACCGCGTTCAACGTTTCTAGAGGAAGGGATAGATCATGCCGCGTATTATTGACGTAGTTTCTCGCCCAAATGTGATGGAAGATGAGTTGGTGTGGCGTGAGCCGCAGCAGGGTAACGGCGATTTTCGCTTTGGTTCACAGGTCATCGTGCAGGAAAGCCAAGTAGCGGTCTTTGTGCGGCAAGGGCAGGTGCTGGATGCACTCGGGCCGGGCGCGCACACCCTGAACACGGGCAATATTCCGCTGCTTTCGGGCGCGCTGAATTTCCTGATCTCCAGCGGCAAGACGCCTTTCACAGCGGAAGTTTACTTTGTGAACATGCGTGACTTGCCACAGGTAACTTGGGGGACGAATCCACCTATCTACATGGAGACGCCCGGACGCGGCGCCGGCTTCATGCTGCTACGGAATCGCGGTGTGATTGACATCGGCATTGATGATCCCATTCGCTTCTTGAAGCAGTATGGCATAGGGCGCGCTTCGCTGCGCTTAGGCGATATTCGGGATCGCATTCAGACCGTGCTGCTCGGCGAGATCACCGAGTTGATCTCCAAAGAGAACATCAACAGCGTGCAAGAAGCAAACCGCCTGATCAGCAGCCTTGAGTCTGCCTCGCTAACACTGCTCAATACCGAGTTCCAAGCGCTCGGAATGCGTATCAAGAGCTTCCAAGCCGGCACCTTTGACGTGAAGGACTTGACCCAAGAAGACATTATCAAGTATGGCGGTGATGCCAAGACCTTCTCCGAGCTGCGCCGCCTCGACATCGCAGAGGCTGCCGCGCAAAACCCCGGCATGGGTGGCGCAGCGGCTGGCGCCGGCATGGGCATTGGGCTTGGGCAAGCGCTTGGCGCAACCATGAACCCTGATCAGGCTGCCATGCAGCAGCAAATGCAGCAGCAGCAGATGATGATGCAGCAGATGATGATGCAGATGATGGCAAATCAGGCGAACCAACAACAACAGCCGCAGCAACAGCCACCTGCCGCACAGCCACCTGCCAACCCACAGACCAAAGCGGAAATCGAGGCGCTGATCGCCAACCTTGATATGCGCCTTGCTAACGGCGAGATCACCGAAGCGACCTACAACCGGCTCGTGGAGCGCTGGGAAAAGCGCCTGAAAGAACTCGGCGGCTAAACCACCACGCCCGACTCCCTGAAGTCCTTGTCTCGAAAAAGGACTTCAGGGCTATCTCAGCCGCGAAGGATGCTATGCCCATTCTGATTCTGCTTGCGCTTGCCGCACTGCTGGTTCTCGCCGCGCCCAGCCCGCCTATCTATGGGCAAATTGCCACACCTACGCCCACACCGTTCATGCGCGCCCAACCCAACGCCGAGTTTCAGCCGCTTCAGCGCGGCGTGCCGATCCTCAGCACCTTAGAGTCCGCCAACAGCGTTGATCGTTTTGCTATCTTTGCGGCGGCAGGCGAGCAGATCAGCTTAGGCATGTTCCCAGAAGAAGGCAGCGCCTTAGCGCCGCGCTTTGAACTCTTTGCGCCCAACGGTGAGCGCGTCGCGCAGGCAAGCGGTCAGTTTGCTGCAGTGATTGGCTATCAAGTGCCTGCCACCGGCGCCTATATCGTCTTTGCGCGCCCTGAGAGTGGCAGCGGCGCTTATAGCTTTTGGGTGAACAGTGGCGAGACGCTGCGCGATGTTGTGCGTGGCAGCCTGACGCCTGATCAGGCGGTGCAGGGCGAAATCGTGCGCCGCGCCGACCGCGATCTATGGCGCATCACGCTGCGCGGCGGCACACCGATTGAGATCGCCCTCACGCCCGATGATCCCGCCCTAAGCCTGATGTTAGAGATCATCGCGTCGGATGGTACGCTGCTGACAGCCGTCCTCGGCGGCGATGTACCACTGCTCTATGTACCAAGCGATGGCGAGTACACGCTGCGGCTGTACGTGCCGCAGGCAGCCGCCCGCGGCGCCTATACGCTTAGGCTGCGGCTGCTTGGCGCGCTGCCAACACCGACCTTTGGCTCCGTCACAGGCTGAGACGCACAGCCTACGGCATTTGGCGCACAAGGATAGCGGCAAGCGTGCCTTTGCCGCTGCTGCTCAGGTGGACGCCATCGCCAATCAGCACGCCGCTCGGATTGCTGCTCCAAAAGGCGTTTAACATGCCACCCTGATCAGGCGAAGGCGGCACGACAAGCTGCACCTCCACCTCTGATTGCGACATATTGCCGATCAGGTGCGCCGTCCCCATGCTGCCCAACGCGCCGCTAATATCCACACAGCGCACTTGGGGCAGCGCCAAGGCACCGCCGCCGCACGCCGCCGCGATAGCAGCGTTGAAGGCAGCTACCCGATCATTGCTGAAGCCGCCTGCAAAGTTCAGGGCGAAGGGCGCCGGCGCGCCGGGATAGAAGTTTGCCACCAATATCCTGCTGTTTGGGTTGCGCCCTGCCACCTGGCTTGCCAAATTGCCAAGCGCAGCGACATAACTGCCTGCCTCGCCGCCGCTGAGATCGTTGATGAACGGCACAATGACGGTGTAGGCGCAGTTATCTGCCAGCAGTTGGGCAAAGGCGGCGGTGTTAAAGTAGCTTGGGTGATTCGGCGCGCTGATGGCAGTTGCCGCCTCTGTGCGGTTGAAAACGCGCATTCCCGTATCGCCACGCGCACGGAACTGCGCCGCCAGATAAGCGCCAAGCGGCGCAAAGCGCACCGAGACGAAACCTGTGCCCGGCACCTCAAAAACGGCATCGCCCTGTGCCACGGAATCGCCAACCACGCTGGTACAGCGTTCGGCTGTGCTGCCTTGCGGCGGCGCAGCGGCTGCCTGTGGCGGGCTGGTCGGTGTGGCGGTTGGGATGGGCGTCTCGGTGGGTGTTTGGGTGGCTGTCGGCGTGTGAGTCGGCGTTGGCGTATCCGTCGGTGTGGCGGTGGCGGTTGCGGTGGCTGTTTCGGTGGCGGGTGCTGCCACTAGCGGAATTTGTGTGCTGGTTGGGCGCGGCGTCTCGGTCTCAGTCGGTGCGAGCGCGGCGGCGGTTGGCTGTGGCAAGAGCGTGCGCGCTGCGATTGCCACCACCAAGAAGGCAACAGCGGCAGTGATGGCTAACAGGCTAAGCGCAGTTAGGATGAGTAAAGGGCGCGGAATAGTACGGTCAGTCGGCTGCATGTGCCGAAAAATCCTCACAGATGGGCAGATAGCCGCACAGTTTAAGCGTTTTTCGGCACAAATTCAAGGTTTGGTGGATGTGCGCCCTGCATAAGCTAGATGAACAATTCTTGATCAGCGATGGGGCGTTTCTCACGTGCTGCCTGCTTGAAAGTGCCGAAAGGCGGCGGCATTAGCACACTGGCACCCTCCTCCACCAATTCCTGAATGGTCAGGATTTGCAGGCGCGGATAGTGTGCATCGGCAAAGGCGTGCTGATAATCGCCCGCCTCAGCTGCCTCACGGCGCATGGCGGCGCTTGGCTTTTCCAACGTGATCAACACGGCGATACCTGACGGGCGCGCCCGCACCAAAGAGAGCGCCCACCACTGGAATTGATAGCGATCCGCATTGGCTAAGGCACGTGCGCCGCCCAGATCAGTTGGCTCGCCAACCGTCTTGATGGCGCCAAGTTCAGGGAAAATCTCCACAAGGCGGTTTTTGATGAGCGCGATTGCCAAATGAGTGATGTCTATGCCGATCCACTGCCGCCCTAGTTAATGATCAGATTATCGCCGTAGTACAAAGTGTTCATAGCATACATACCTCACCGATCAAGCCTGTGGTGGTCAGTATATCATGCTTTGGCGGGCATAAAACACTTGTTCGCGGCGGGCAGTTCACAGGGATTGCCCGCCGCGCCGAAAAACGCTGAAGCGTTCTTTAGACGCTCCGATCAACTGCCTCAGCCACACGGCGTAGATCGCGCACCAACTGCGCGAATTTCTCTGGGCGCAGCGATTGCGCGCCGTCCGAGAGCGCCTGTTCGGGGCAGTGATGCACTTCCACAATCAAGCCATCGGCGCCAGCGGCAACCGCAGCACGCGAGGCGGCATGGACATATTCCCACTTGCCAGTGGCATGGCTTGGATCAGCGATGATGGGCAGGTGTGTGCGCGCCTTCAGGACAGGGATCGCGTTAATATCGAAGGTGTTGCGCGTGTAGGTCTCGAAGGTGCGGATGCCGCGTTCGCAGAGGATGACGCGATTATTGCCGTGTGAGAGAATGTATTCAGCCGCCATGAGCAGTTCCTCCATCGTACTCATCATGCCGCGCTTGAGCAGCACCGTATGCTGTGAGGCGCCTGCCGCGTGCAGCAGCGCATAGTTTTGCATGTTGCGCGCACCAATTTGCAGCACGTCGGCGTATTTAGCAACCAACGGCACCAAACCCGGCTCCATCACTTCGGTCACAATTGGCAGTCCGGTTTGGGCGCGTGCTTCTGCCAGCAGTTCCAAGCCCTTTTCGCCTAGCCCTTGGAAGGCATACGGCGAGGTACGCGGCTTGAAGGCGCCGCCGCGCAGCGCCGTGGCGCCGGCTTCCTTCACAGCGTGCGCGACCTCTAGGATTTGCTCGCGGCTCTCCACAGAGCAAGGTCCAGCGATCAGCACCACTTTATTGCCGCCAACCTTCGAGCCGTTGAGCGCTACAAGGGTATCTTGCGGGTGGAATTCACGGCTTGCCAACTTATAGGGATGGGATACACGCATCACGCGCTCAACTCCTTGCATAAGGGTGAATTGTTCCGGGTCATCTACTTTACGGTCTTCGCCGATCACGCCGATAATGGCACGTTCTTCGCCTTCGCTGAGGTGCGCCTGAAAGCCCATGTCTTTCACACGCGCAATGACGGCGGATGTTTCGGCGGCGGTGGCGCCCACTTGCATAATGATGATCATGGTTTACGACTCCTGCTGGCTAGGCTGTACCTGAATTCGTTTGATTGCTTCGGGCAGTTCAATGCTGCGCTCTGGGCGCAAACTGACTGCACCACGGATATAGACATGCTGAATTTCGGTGAGGCTGCGGGTGGTGTTCCAGTGAATTAGGATGCGGATGCACTGGCGTAATCCGCTTGGGATGTTCAGTTCTTGCATACACATCAAGGCGGCGTCCTGCCAACCGAGCTGCCGTGCCGCCACAGCCGGGTATTCGGCGGTGAGGTCGGGCGTGGTGGTGAAGATTACGCTGGCAACATCTTCTTGGCGCACGCCGTTGCGCTGAATAAGCTCGATCAGCAGTTCGCGGGTCGCACTTAGAATGGCTTCGGCGGTGTTGGCTTCGGCAGTCGTTGCGCCGCGTATCCCTCGACACACAAGCGGCTGCCAAGCAGGTTGGCTGTCGTTCACGTCAGTTTCCTTTCCCTCGTTCTCCAAACCATCTCGATCAGCGCTGGCACTTTGCCTACAACACAAAAAAGGCGCTGAGCGTAACACTCAGCGCCTTTGGGAGTCGCCTTTGTTGGGTTCAGGCTATCCGCGTGCAGGCACGAGCCGCTCTACAGGTGTGACGCCCGTAAAGTAGCCAAACCAATAGCCAAAATAACCAACACAAACTGGTTGTTTATGAATTTGGCTGCACGCGCACGGTTGCATGAAACAAAATACCTTCAGCTTCTAGCTTTTACACTGAACACGGAAGAGCGTAACACGAAAAGCGAGAAGTCGTCAACAGCCATTTCTTAACATACCCTTGTGTGAAATGCACAAAGCGCGGTTTAGGCGCGCCCTGTGGCAATTTCTATCCAAGACGGCGGTTAGTCCGTCACGAAGCGCGGCGGCGCAAGGTTCGCAATGCATGCGCCGTCAGGCTCGCTATCCGGATCATCGAGGAAGGCAGCGATGATGCTATCCGCGCAAGGGCTGGTGGCAGCTGCGCCATGCCCAACAGCGGGAAAGGTGAAGCTGTAGCCGCTGCTGAGCGTCTCAGCTGCCAGATCGCCCCAAGCGGGCGGCGTGGTCGGGTCATATTCGCCGTTCAGCACCAGCACTGGCACACTGGAAATAACCGCCTTTTTGAAAGAAGCAGGCAGTGCAGGCACATCCCAGATTTTGCACTGTGCCGCGATCTGCTCGACATCGCTGATCAGCTTGCCAACAATTGCCTCTGGTGCGCCGCGCAAGGCTGCCGTCACGCGCTCCATATTGATGAAAGCACCTTCTTCGGCGCAATCTACCGAAAGATTCATGCCTTCGCTATCGCTGAGGTCTTCTTCTTTGTCGTCATCGCGGCGCAGGCGGCGCTTGTTGCCTTCGTTCTCATCTTCTTCATCACCGGCGGTGATGAGCGCCACAGCTTCGGCATACTCACCATTGATCGCCAGCCAGAGCGCCTTTGGCAAGCTGGGAATCCGTTCGGTGTCATACATCGCCTGAAACAGAATGTCCACCAACTGCCCGCCATCCAGCGTATTCTCAATGTCCTCACTCGACTCAGGATCAGTCACTGTGTATTCGGCAGGCTCGGCGTCTAATTCGGCAATCAGCCTATAGAATGCCTGCTCTAGGTTTGGAAAAGCAGCGTTACAGGCAGCATCTTTGGCGCAACCATCAAACAACACCTTGAACTGTTTCACTGTGTTCGGACCCTGTTCCTCATAGGCGAACACATTAGGCGGATAGACAGCATCAATCACCACGCTCCGCAGCGATTCAGGCTTTTGGCGCAGCGCTTCAAGGGCAAGGCGCGTGCCGTAGGAAATGCCGTAGAGCGTCCATTGTTCAATGCCAAGCGCGACACGCAGATCGTCCAGATCGGCGGCATTTTCGACCGTGTTGTAGGCAGCCAGATCAATGCCTTCGCCTACCAAGCGGTCACGGCACGCCTGCGTTGCCTCCAGCTCGTCCTTATCGCCCAGTTCCAGCTCAATGCAGTTCAGGGAAGGCTCAGAATAGCCCGTGCCGCGCTGATCGAGCAGGATCAAGTCCGTATAGTCGAGGATGACGCCTGCCCAATCGGGAAATTCGACGCCATTCCCGCCGGGTCCACCACTCAGATAGATGACGGGATAGGATGAGGGATCAGCACTTGTGCTGGCGATCCGCGCAAAGTAGAGACGAATTGTCTCATTGCTGCGCCCGCTGCGGCGCTCTGGCACCGTTAGGTAGCCACATTCCGCCGTGATGCCTTCAGGCACTTCAAATAAACATTCGGCGTCTTCAATGGGTGACTCTTGCGCCTGTGGAATCAGGGCAGCAGGCAAAGCAAGGGCAAGCACAACGATCAGGACGGTGAAACGAAGAAAGCGCATCGAAGGAACTCCTTTTCATAAATGGCACACCTCACTATAGCACGATAACGTTGCCTACAGGCAAAACTGTGGAATTTTTACAGTGTTTAACAGAGTGGACAGTATCCGCCGCAGATAGGGGTTGACTGTGCCGCCGCACACACTATGGATTGCGCCTTACCGCACGCCGTGTTAGAACTAAAGCCATATTCACGCATTCAAAGGCTGACTGTATGCTCAAAACACACACTTGCGGCGAACTGCGCCCTGAACACGCCGCACAGCAGGTTAAATTGGCAGGTTGGGTGAACCGCGTGCGCGCACAAGGCGGCGTCATCTTCATTGATCTGCGGGATCGGTGGGGCATTACGCAGGCAACGGTGGATGTGCAAAGCGCACCCGAAGCACACGCCGCCGCCAACCAGATCGGGCGCGAATATGTCGTGCAGATCGAGGGCATTGTGCGCCCGCGCCCTGAGGGCATGGTGAACCCGAACCTGCCCACCGGCGGCATCGAGGTCGAAGCGCAGCGCGTGCGCGTGTTGAACGCCGCCAAGACTCCGCCCTTTGAGGTGAGCGCCGAGAGCAAGGTGGATGAGGCGCTGCGCCTGAAATATCGCTACCTTGATCTGCGCCGCCAACGGATGCAGCGCAACCTGATCTTGCGCGGCATGGTCACCAAAGCCATCCGCGATTACCTCTATGAGCGCGGCTTTATCGAGATCGAAACACCGATCTTGTTCAAGACCACGCCCGAAGGTGCCCGTGATTACCTTGTGCCAAGCCGTGTGCATCCGGGAAAGTTCTACGCATTGCCACAATCGCCGCAGCAGTTGAAACAATTGCTCATGGTGGCAGGCTACGAACGCTACTTCCAGATTGCGCGCTGCTTCCGCGATGAGGATCAGCGCGGTGATCGCCAGCCGGAGTTCACGCAGCTTGATATGGAGATGAGCTTTGTTGAACGTGAGGACGTGCTGATGCTCATCGAAGGGCTGATGATCAGCCTTGTTGCGGTTGCGGCACCGCTGACGGGCTGCCAATTGGTCACACCGACCTTCCCGCGCCTGACGCTGCAAGAGGCGATGCTGAAATATGGCTGTGATAAGCCTGATCTGCGCTACGGGCTGGAGATTATAGACATCACCGACCTTGCCGCCCAGACTGGCTTCAAGGTCTTTGTGGAGAATGCCGCTGCTGGCAATCCTATCCGTGCTATTCGCATTCCGAACTGCGGCAATTACAGCCGCAAACAGCTTGACGACCTAACCGAACTTGCCAAGAGTGCTGGCGGCAAGGGACTTGCCTATATTGCCCTTGAAAGTGGTGAAAGTGGGCAGGTCAAATCGCCCATTGGCAAGTTCTTCACGGTGGAGCAGATGACCGCCCTTATTGAGCGCATGGAAGCGCAGCAGGGCGACTTGATCCTGATCTCCAGCGATACGCACGCAACGGTTTGCGCCGTGCTGGATGCTGTGCGGCGTGAATTTGGCGCACGGCTCGGCTTAGCGGATCCAAAGCAGATCGCCTTCTGCTGGATCATAGATTTTCCCCTCTTCGATTGGAACGCCGATGAGCAGCGTTGGGATCCTTCTCACCACTTGTTCACCTCGCCCATGACGGAAGATATTCCGCTCTTGGATAGCGATCCGGGCAAGGCACGCGGTCAGCAATATGACCTTGCCTGCAACGGTTACGAAGTGGCAGGTGGCAGCATTCGTATTCACGACCGTGCCTTGCAAGAGAAGGTCTTTGGGTTGATCGGCTTAGATGTCGAGGACGCCAAAGCGCGCTTTGGTCACATGCTGGAGGCATTTGAGTACGGCACACCGCCGCATGGCGGCATCGCGCCCGGCATTGATCGCCTAGTGATGCTGCTGGCAGGTGAGCCAAACATCCGTGAAGTGATCGCCTTCCCCAAGTCCCAGCAGGCTGCCGACCTGATGGCAGGTGCGCCCAGTGAGGCGGACGCGCACCAGCTCACCGAATTGCACATCCGCCTTGCTGAGGAAGTCTCCTATGACGGAAACAACGGAAACGCTTGATCCCAACGAAGAACGCGCCCTGTTGCGCGATCATCTGAAGGCATTTCTAGACCCTGAGCGCCTTCAGCTCATCGGTGTGCTGGCAGAAGGTGAACACAGTCTCGTTGCGCTGACCGAGCGCTTCGGGATGCGCGTGCAGCGCCAGATTGAACACTTTAGCTGCCTGAACCTGCTCAAGAGCGTGCAGCGCAACGGTGTACCGCACTATTCGCTGAACAAACGCGCCTTGCTCGACTTGAACAAGCAGCTCTTTGGCGGTGCGCGGGCAGCCTCGCAGCGCGTGCTAGAAGGCAGCGCCGCTTGGGAACGCCAAGTGCTGCAAAACTTCTTTGAAGGTGAGCGCCTGAAAACCATCCCGGCGCAGCGCAAGCAGTTTTTGGTCGTGCTGAAGTGGATGGCAGCGCGTTTCCTGCCCAATGAGCGCTACCCTGAGCGCATGGTCAACGAGATTATTGCCCGCCACCATCCCGATTACGCGACGTTTCGGCGGGCGCTGGTGGACGAAGGGCTGATGGCTCGCCAAGAGGGTATCTATTGGCGGGTCACGCCCGAACGCCCGAATACGTTTGAGCGCTGAGTAACACCAATCTGCTGTGATGAATGTCACTTGCCACTGACCGCTAAAAGCGGTACATTCAGTCCGTTTGGATGAACGACAAAGTGGAGGACTACCCACATGAGCAAAATTCGCGTCGGCATCAACGGGTTCGGGCGCATTGGTCGTCAGGTGATGCGCGCCATCCGCGAGAAATATCCTAATGAGATTGATGTGGTCGCCTTTAACGACTTGGGCGATTTGAACACAATGGCGCACTTGTTCCGCTATGACAGCAACTACGGCGCTTATCGGGGTGCGGTGCAGGTGAAAGATGGCGCGCTGATCATTGATGGTGATGAGATCAGAGCATTTGCCGAAAAAGACCCTGCTGCTATCCCGTGGGGCGATCTGGGCGTGAGCATCGTGCTGGAAAGCACGGGGCGTTTCACCGAGGCAGACAAGGCACGCGCACACTTGAACGGCGGCGCGAAGAAGGTCATCATCAGCGCGCCGGCAAAAGGCGAGGACATCACCATCTGCTTGGGCGTCAACGACGAGAAATACGACCCTGCCAACCATCACATCATCTCCAATGCATCTTGCACCACCAACTGCCTTGCGCCGGCGGCAAAGGTCGTCCATGAGTCGTTTGGTATCCGCCGCGCCCTGATGACGACCGTTCACAGCTATACGAACGATCAGCAGATTCTCGATCTGCCGCACAAAGACTTGCGCCGTGCGCGTGCCGCCGGCTTGAGCATCATCCCGACCACCACCGGTGCGGCAAAAGCAGTGGCACTGGTCATCCCAGAGCTTAAAGGTAAATTTGACGGCATGGCGCTGCGCGTGCCAACGCCGACCGTCTCCCTTGTAGACTTCGTGGCGGAAGTCGAGCGTCCCGCAACCAAGCAAGGGCTGATTGACGCCTTTGAGTCTGCCGCCGCAGGGCGCATGAAGGGCGTGCTGGCAGTCTCGCATGAGCCGCTGGTCTCGATGGACTACAAGGGCAATCCCTACAGCAGCATTGTGGATGCCGAGCTGACGCAGGTCATGAGCGACACCATGATCAAAGTCATGACGTGGTACGACAATGAGTGGGGCTACTCCGTGCGCTGCGCCGACCTCATGATGCTGATGGGCAGTAAGCTTTAATAATCCTCGTAAATTTTCACAGGCGGGAACACATTATCCCGCCTGTGTTCAGGCATGGAGCGTTTCTTGCATGAATAAAAAGACGATCCGCGATATTGATCTGAGCGGCAAGCGCGTGCTTGTCCGTGTGGATTTCAATGTGCCGCTTGAGAATGGCAGCATCACTGATGAGACGCGCATCACCGCCGCACTGCCAACCCTGCGCGCCATCCTCGATCAACACCCGCACTCTATCGTGTTAATGTCGCACTTGGGCAGACCCAAAGACGGCGTGCCAGACCCGAAATACTCGCTGCGCCCAGTGGCAGCCGCCCTTGAGTCGCACCTCAATCGCCCCGTCACCTTCATTGAAAATCCGCTGGATGAGGCAGCCGTTGCAGAGGCGAACGCCTTGCCCGCCGGCAGCCTTGTGCTGTTGGAGAATACGCGCTTCTACGTC
>DAOUBW010000006.1:0-8757 GCA_034432555.1 Anaerolineae bacterium | reverse complement strand
AGGTGGATGCTGCGCTCGTGGTACAGCCCTGCTTGCGTGTAGCGCAGGTAGAAGGTTTGGTCACTTGGGCGGTAGATGCTCACAATGCTCGTCTGCCCTGATTGTGGCAAAGCGGGCAGCGCTGAGGGGGATGGACTCGGCGTTTGCGTGGGTGTTTGGCTTGGCGCACACGGATCGTAGGGCAGCGGCGTGCGTGTGGGCTGCGGTGTGCTGCGGCTGCCGCGTGGCAGGAAGGTCGGTGCGACGTTCGGCGTTTGGCAGGGATCGTCGGCTTGGGCGGCAATCGGTGCACCGCCTTGCATTAGCAGTAGAATTATCCCCATAGTAATGTTAAGAGAATGCTAAAGGCAACTGATAGCCGTCTGTGCATGGTGGCGCGCCTACTTTCTAAAAACTGCACCTGCTAACGCGCGTACACAGGTCGGCAACCCTTGTCAAGCGAGCGTAGGGATGGCAGTGGGATGGCGTAGGGCGGCACACCCGAAGGCAGCACAAACCTGCCCTTGAGACGTGGCGTTACACCCTGCGCCGTGACGTGCCACACCGCCTATGCAGCACTTTGCACGATTCAGCCACGCTGATTCTTGGGCAGATCGCTGAAACGCCTTGTTCGGCGTGCGTGATAAACTTCACGCAAATTTTTTCCCACTGCCTAAAAGTTCATTTTTTGCAAAACGCCGCGCTACCTCTCGGACTCTGTGCCGTATCTAGCGCGTGTGTCGTTCTTATGCACTTGAAATTAAGCATACGCTTGGACTTGGACAGCGAGGAAAGACGAGGATAATGCAATGATAGGCTCTCTGATTCCGCCGACGGAGGACAATGACCGCCCTTATCTCTTAGAGCATGATGCCTGCGCGCTGATTGCCAACGTTCGCAAAGGTGCGCGCCCTACACACGGCAACGTCAAGCGCACGCTTGCCGCCCTTGCCCGTATGGGGCACCGCACGGGCGAAGTGCAGGGCGAAGGCGATGGTTGCGGCGTGCTGACCGATATTCCACGCGCCATTTGGACGCAGACCATGCAGCACATTGGGCAGCCGAGCGACCTTGCCCGCGATCCGCATTTCTTTGTGGTGCATTTATTCTTGCCACAGCAGGATACCGAAGCAATCGTCCGCCGCATTGCTGAAATCGCCGAACTGCGCGTGCTGCAAATCGTCTACAGCGCATATGGACAAACCCGCGCCGAGATGCTCGGTCCGTTGGCACGCGCCCAAGAGCCTGTTTTCTGGCAATTGGCAGGCTATGCGCCCGGACGCAACGTGCAGGATGCCAACGCCCGCCTTTTCGAATTCCACCTTGCCTTAGAGCGCGAACTGCCTGTGCATGTTGTAAGCTGTAGCACCCACAGCGTTGTTTATAAAGTGCGTGGGCATGTGGATACCCTCTACAAGTATTATCCCGATCTGCGTAACCCCGAATTTGAGTCCGCCGTCACCATTGGGCATTCGCGCTACTCCACCAATACCGAGACCGCCTTTGAGCGCGTGCAGCCCTTCTCGCTGCTTGGTCACAATGGCGAGATCAACACCATCGCACGGCTGCGCCAAGAGGCGCGAATGCTCGGCGCGCAACTCGTCCACAGTGGCTCGGATTCGCAAGATTTGAACCGCCTGTTGGAAGTACTGATCCATCGCTATGGCTTCACCCTCGCTGAAGCGATGGAGATTGCCTTCCCGCCTGTGCCGCATGAGGCAGGCGCGCTTAGCCCTGAGGTTGCCGTGCTCTACCGCCGCTATCGGATGGGCTGGGGACCATTCGCGCAAGGACCCGCCGCCTTGGTCACGCGCTATGGCGACGAATGCGTGTTCAGCGTGGATGCCATGGGCTTGCGCCCGTTATGGTTTGGCGAAACCGAAAAGGATTTCTACTTCTCCTCTGAGCAAGGCGTGCTGCCACTAGAGCAGAACGTGCGCGATCCGCGCCCGCTGGCGCCCGGCGAAAAAGTGGTGCTGAGTGTTCATCGCGGCTCAACGGTGCGCGTCCTGAACGATGCCGATCTGCGCCCTGAGGTGCTGCGGCGCGGGCGCGCCTTAGCCGCCGTGCAAGCGCCACACATTCCCGAAGGCGCACCGACCTGGGAAGCGCCCCAACCACCGACCGAGAATCCGAACCTTGAGGCGTGGCGCGCTGCCACCGGCTGGTACCGCACCGACCGCGATATTGCGGTGGAGATGGCGGACAAAGGCGCTGATCCGATTGGCTCGCTGGGCTATGATGGACCCTTGGCGGCGCTCTCCAGTGATGGTGTGCGAAATCTTTCGGAATATTTCAAAGAGGCGGTCGCCGTCGTCACTAACCCTGCCATTGACCGCGAACGTGAGACGGAACATTTCAGCACAGAGGCAATCGTCGGACCGCGCCCTGCTCTGCACGAAAATGATCCTACCGATGAGGTGACGCCGCTTGCCCTACGCCTGCCCATCTTAGCAGGCGGTCAGTATGCGGGCGATGCACTGCTGGACTTTGGCGATTATGCAGAGGCGGCACAGCGCGCTGGCACGCTGATGTATGAAGATGCATTATCTGCCTTTGGTGTGCGTGCGCTGACTTTGGATATGTCCATACAGCCTGATGAGACGGTTGAGGATGCTTTGACACGCCTGCAAGCCGCCGCGCTGCAAGCTGCGCGGGATGGTGTGCGCCTGATCGCATTGGATGATCGGTGTGCTTTCCGAAACGGGCATCTATGGCTCGATCAGCATTTGGCGCTGGCAGTCGTAGACCGTGCGCTGCGCCTTGCCACCGATGATCACGCACAAAACTTGCGGCGCAAGTGCGGCATTGTGGTGCGCGCCGCTGGCATTCGCAACCTGCATGATGTGATCTTGGCAGTGGCGCTTGGTGCGGATGCCGTCAACCCTTATCTGCTCTTTGAGACTGCTGTTGGGCGCAGCGGACGCCCTGAGGAACGCGCTGAGCGCGTGGTGAAACTGCTGACTGCCCTTGAAAAAGGCTTGCAGAAGATCACCAGCACAATGGGCGTGCATGAATTGCGCGGCTATGGCAAAACCTTTGGCAGCATCGGGCTTTCTGTGCCGTTGGCAGAGGTGATGGGCTGTGTGAATTATGCAGGCAGCGCGGAGCGCGGTCTGACGTGGCAGATGCTCTATGCTGAGGCAGAAGTGCGCCAGAGCTACCTCACGGGTAAGGGTGCGCGCTTGCCCAAAGAGACGCGCATCTACCCACATATCTACAAGATGGCGCAACAAGTGGCGCAAGGAGAAGTGGATTACAACGGCATTATGGAGCGCTTGGGCGAGATCGAGCGCACAACGCCCGTCGCGCTGCGCCATACGCTCGATTTCAAGTTTGATTCGCGCAGCCGCATCAACCCTGAAGATGTAGATTTAGGCGTTGGTCGGCATTCGCTGCCGTTCGTCATCTCCTCGATGTCGTTCGGTTCACAGAGCGAGATCGCCTTCCGCGCCTATGCTGAAGCAGCTTTCCGCCTTGATATGTACAGCCTGAACGGCGAAGGCGGCGAGATTAAGGACATGCTCGGCAAGTATCCCTATCACCGTGGGCAGCAGATTGCCAGCGGACGCTTTGGCGTGAACGCCGAACTGATCAACTCATCCTACCTGCTGGAGATCAAGGTTGGGCAGGGCGCCAAGCCGGGCGAAGGCGGTCATTTGCCGGGCAAAAAGGTGAGCGCGAAGGTGGCAGCCGCACGCAACGCCAACATTGGCGTAGACCTGATTTCGCCTTCCAACAACCACGACATCTACTCGATTGAGGACTTGGCGCAGTTTATCGAAGAGCTCAAGACCAGCAATCCACGTGCGAAAGTTGCCGTTAAGCTGCCGGTGGTGCCGGGCATCGGCGTGATCGCGGTCGGCGTGGCAAAGGCAAACGCCGATATCATCAACATCACCGGCTATGATGGCGGCACGGGCGCGGCGCGACAGCACTCGCTCAAATATGTGGGCTTACCGGCTGAGATTGGCGTTGTGGAAGCGCACGCGGCACTGCTCAAAGCGGGCTTGCGAGATCGCGTTGAGATTTGGTGCGACGGCGGCATGAAAAGCGGCACGGATGTGGTCAAAATGGTTCTGATGGGCGCTAATCGCGTCGGCTTCGGCACGCTAGCGATGGTCGCTATCGGCTGTACAATCTGCCGCAAGTGCCAGACTGATACCTGTCATGTGGGCATTGCGACACAAGTCGAGACGAAAGAACAGGCAATTGCGCATGGGCTGAAAGCATTTGAGCCGCAAATCTACGAAGATGCCGTTGATCAGTTGGTGCAGCTATTCACCGCCATTGGGCAAGAGGCGCAAGAGATTACGGCGCGGCTAGGCTTTACACGCCTGCAAGATTTGGTTGGGCGCGCCGATCTGCTCCAACAAGTGCGCCTGCTGGAACAACTGGACATGACGCCGCTGCTGCAAGTTGCGCCGCGCCCAGAGCGCCCAAGCAGCCAACGCACAGTTGGGCGTGCGCTGCGCCGTCCGCGCAATCACCTTACCGAAGTGATTAGCGAGATGGTGATTGAGGCAATTGAGCAGGGCGAGGACGTGATCAACTACGAAGACACAGAGGCGATGAGCATTGATCGCGCCGTTGGCACGCACTTGGTGGGCGCCTTGGTGCGCCGCTATGGCTTCGAGAATGGGCGCAGCATCGCCGGGCGCGAAGTCTTTCGGCAAAATGGCGGACGTCCGAACATTATCAAGCTGAACTTCAACGGCTCAGCGGTGCCGGGCAACGGCTTAGCCGCTTTTCACGGCGCGGGCGTGGAAGTGGTGGTGGAAGGCGGCACGCAAGATGGCTTGGGCAAGTGCGCCATTGGCGGGCGTGTGGCGGTGCTGAAAGGCATGAACACAAAGGGCGTGCGCGTGGGCGGCAGCGTGGGCAAGAGCTTTGCCTATGGCGCGCAGCGCGGGCAGTTCTTTGTGCAGGGCAGCGCCGATAGCCGTGCTGGTGTGCGCCTTTCCGGCGCTGATCTGGTCATTGGCGGCGAGCTGACCGAAAAACTGCGCGATGATCAGGGCTTCATCGCCAGCCGCGCCAACATCAAGGGCTTTGCCTTTGAGTACATGACGGCAGGGCGCGTGATTGTGTTGGGCGATCCGGGGCCGTGGATTTGCAGCGGCATGACGGGCGGCGTCGTCTATGTGCGGCTGCGCCCTGAGCTTGGCTTTGATGCGGCGGCGCTGAAGCGGCGCTTGGCACAGGGTGCCAATGTGAAGATCGCGGTGGTGGATGCCAGCGACGCCAACAACTTGCACGATCTGCTGTGCGGCTACCGCGAGGCACTGAGCGATAGCAACCAACACGCCGAAGCGCGCCGCATTGATGAGATCATGAGCCGTTGGGAAAAGGAATTTGTGAAGATCGTGCCTGCCAACCAGCAGGTCGATCAGACGATTGCTACCGAGTAGGCAGCACAGGCGATTAGGGGCGGGATATATTCCGCCCCTATGATTCATGGTAAGCGGATAGCGCACACGCCGCTACTCACCGCACAGCGCTGAATGACCTGATCGCTGTAAAGCACCTCAAAATCTGCTTGCACCCAGAAGGGCTGTGCAACGCTCACTGTGATCTGGCTGCGGACAAGGCGGCAGCCAGACGGTGGTGGCGCGTTTTCCGCGCCACCGATGTTCGCCTGCAAACAATGCCCACTCGGAAAAGCGCTCGATGGAAACTGTGCAACGCGCAGCCACAGCTCAGGCGTCAGCCTGCCAAAGCGCAGCGGCGTCAGGTCAATGGCGCGCCCGCTGTTATTGACTACAAAAAAGGTTCGCGTATTATAGACCAACAGCAGATCGGCGGCTGTGTTTTGCGGTGCGGTGCTTGGTGCTTGGGTCGGCTGCGCCGTATAGGTCGCTGTATACGTAGCTGTAGGTAGCAGCGTCTCGGTTGGCGAGAGGGCATTTTCGGCGGCGCGTGGCGTATTGGTGGGAAGGCTTGCCATACGCGGCGTGTTGGTCATAATCAGGATGGGTGTGGCGCTCGGTTGAACCGTGGGCGTATGTGTGGCAGGTGGTTGTGCAGCCATTTTGATCGGCTCAGCAGGCGGCTTGGCAAGCTGAACCGCAATGCTGATGGTGCTTTCGGGCAGCACTGCCACGTCAAAGGTGCGGTTCACCTCAAAGCGCAGCGATCCACCTTGCTTGCTGCTGTATTCAACGAAAAAGCGTGCACCTGCCTCAGCAGGCACAGCCAACTTGGACGACCACGTTTGGGTTTCGCCCAAGGGCTGCCCTGAATCGTTTAAGAAGGTGACGGTCCACGTCTGCGGCGAACTCTCGTAGCGTGAGTTTTCGCGGCTTAGGTAGAGCGTGTTGCCATCAGGGCTAAGCAGCGGCGGAAAGACGTTTGGGCGTGCGCCGAAAATCATGATGAACAGATAGCTGCCGCCGCGCAGAGGCAGCGCGCCGACGCCGACTTCGCGGTAGGTTGGGTTGCCAAGCGCTTTGGCATGGATAGGCGAGTTCTGCCAATACTGCACAGCGCGGACGGGTGGAAATTCGGCGGCGTTCTCACCGATCTCAATGCGTTCGGGCGTACCATAGGTTGCCCAATTGTAGAAGTGAAGGGCGCGCTGTGGTGGCTTGCGTCCGCCTAAGTCCTTGTGATAATCGTCGTGAGTTTGCAAGTTATCAAGGCGTGGGTAGAGGTATTCCGCCTGAGCAACTGCCATGGCTTGCAGGTCGGCGTTAGCGCGCAGCGGCTGTAAGCCTTGCTCGATGCGCCATTGGTTGGTGATGGCGAGGACGCGGCTGGCAGCGGCGTCATCATGGGCGGGAATATTCACCTGCGCGGCAGCCGGCAAAGCGGCAATGCACAACAAAATGATGAGGACGGGAATGAGCAAGCAGCGCATAACATCTCCAAACAAATGGCAGCATAACGTCAAAGATGCTGATCATTGTAAGGCAGGTTGGATGAGCGACTCGAGCGGAATTCAAACTTTTGGGGGATAATTTCACAAAGGTTAAGGTGTTGTGAAGCCGGTTAGGCGTTTGGACGTGGCAAAAAGCCTGAGAGCAGCGCGTAGATGCCTTCGACGAGCATTTCCAGCGTGCAGGCGCGCATTTGCTGCTGGAAATAGACAGTGTGTGCCTCCAACATGATGTAGAGCGCATCGGTGGCATATTCAAGGTGCGCCGTGACATGCAGCCGCACTAACAAACCACGAATGGTCTGCCGCCACCAAGCATGGGCAGCCGTGTGCATCGGCGTGAAGTAGGACTCTGGGGCGCCAACCAGTAGCAAAGGCAAGTTTTGCCAGACGAAGGTCAGGGCTTCCCGCAAGAACCACCGCAGATTAGTATACGGATCAGGGGTTTGGCGCAAGTGTTGGAAAGTGCGTTCTTGCAAATCGCGCTGCTGCTGATCGAGCAGGGCAAGGCACAGGTCGCTTTTATTGGTAAAATGGCGGTAGAGGGTGCCTTTGCCAACCTCAGCCGCCTCTGCAATGGCAGACATGCTGACCGCCTCAACGCCGTGCCTCTCGAAAAGGCGCTGTGCCGTCTCTAGCAGCAGTTCGCGGTTTTTCAGGGCGTCGGCGCGGGTTGGGCGCAGCGGACGCAAGATAATTGGGTCATCATCCATAGGTGCTACATCGCTAGGTCGAGTCAGACTGCTCCATTTTAAGAATGCTGAGCAGCGCCTGAAATTCACCGCCACAACAGTGACAGTTCTCAATATGCTGCTGCACAGCGGCAAGCATACCGATGGGCGAGGCGTCCGAGGCGAGCAGTTCTGCCAGCCGCGCCATATGCTCATCGCATTCATCACAGCCAAGCTGCACTTCAGGCGCGCTTAGCCATTTCTCCAGCAGCTTTCGGGTGCGCTCTTGGCGCAAAGCGTCGTTCATGGTTAATACCGTTGCGTGCCTCTCATCTCATCTTAATGCTATAGAAGCACGCAGGCTTACAAACCTTACCCATCAGTCGGTTTTGTAGTGCTGGCGGCGTCTTTCACCTCAGCGGCACGCATCACCTCAAGGTATGGCACGGTGCGGCTTTTGCCGTCTGCACCACGCACATAGACGTACAAATCTTCCAGCGGCAAGCGGTCTAGAAACAGCACGCCTTCAAGGTGATCGTACTCATGGAGCAGCATCCGAGCATCCCAACCACTGAACTCGCGTTCATGGCGTGCGCCATGCTCATCTTGCCAGCGCATGGTTAGGCGTGTGGCGCGCTGTGTATAGCCCATCATGCCGGGAATGCTCATACAGGCGTCAAAATCACGCTCGGTTTCTTCAGCGATGGCGACGATCTCAGGGTTGATGAAAATTTGCGGCGGCGCGGCATCCTCAGCACCTTCTGCCTGATCGTAGTAGCCAATGCGTGCACCAAAGACGCGCAACAGTACGCCGATCTGGACGGCTGCCAAGCCAACTGCCGGATTGACTAGGATAGTATCGCGGATGTCTTCCGCCAACTGCTTCACCTGCTTGGTGATCTTCTTCACCGGCTCTGACTTGGTGCGGAGCAACTTTTCATGCCTACTGAGCGTCAGAATCTTCTTGACTGCCATCCTATGCGCGCCTTCTTTTCACCTCTAGCAATACGGACCGCTTCATTTTCGCGCAAAATGCCACTTTTGACAATGCTCATGCCCTTTCAGGCGTAGTGAAGAGCCCGAGTAGAGAGGCAATGGCAGTTGAGCGGAACATATTCGACCTGCAAACATTCCCACCTGCCGCTCGCCCACCGCTTGCCCTACGCTCGCTTGACAAGGGTTGCCGACCTATGTAGGCTCATCACAGGTGCAGTTTTTAGAAAGTAGGCG
>DAOUBW010000005.1:0-36037 GCA_034432555.1 Anaerolineae bacterium | reverse complement strand
CGCCTACTTTCTAAAAACTGCACCTGTGATGAGCCTACATAGGTCGGCAACCCTTGTCAAGCGAGCGTAGGGCAAGCGGTGGGCGAGCGGCGGATGCAAATGGAAAGGGCGGGAATTATCCCGCCCTTTACCCATTAATTCAGCACTGACGCAGCTTACTAAGCAACCGTGATCGCTTGGCAGAGGTAGACATCCTGAATGGCGCGCAAGAGTGCCGCGCCTTCTGCCATTGGGCGCTGGAATGCCTTCCGCCCGCTGATCAAACCCATGCCGCCAGCACGTTTGTTGATAACCGCCGTCGTGATTGCCTCTGCGAAGTCATCCGCGCCGCTGGCGCCGCCGCTGTTAATCAAGCCCGCACGCCCCATATAGCTGTTGATGACTTGATAGCGCGTTAGGTCAATGGGATGATCGCTGCTCAGTTCGGTGTAGATGCGCTCATCCAGCTTACCATAGGACGACCCGCCCGTGTTGAGCGCCTTGTAGCCGCCATTGCTGACGGGCAACTTCTGCTTGACAATATCCGCCTGAATGGTAACGCCTAGGTGGTTTGCCTGCCCGGTGATGTCGGCGCTTGTCTCATGGTTGACGCCGTTCACCTTGAAGGCGGGATTGCGCGTGTAGCACCACAACACAGTTGCCATGCCCAGTTCATGAGCGCGGTAGAATGCCTCTGCCACTTCCACCAATTGGCGCATGCTTAGCTCATCGCCAAAATAGATCGTCGCGCCAACTGCCACCGCGCCCATATCCCACGCTTGCTCCACCATGCCGAACATGACCTGATCAAACTTGTTGGGATAGGTCAACAGTTCGTTGTGGTTAATCTTGACGAGGAAGGGGATTTTGTGGGCATACTTGCGCGCCACCGCACCTAACACACCAAAGGTCGAGGCAACCGCATTACAGCCGCCTTCAATCGCCAAGCGCACAATGTTCTCAGGGTCAAAATAGGCGGGATTTTTGGCGAATGAAGCGCCAGCAGCGTGTTCAATGCCCTGATCGACAGGCAGAATCGACAGGTAGCCCGTGCCTGCTAAGCGCCCTGTGTTAAACATCTGCTGCAAGCTACGCAGCACCTGCGGTGGACGGTCGCTCAGCGCCCAAACGCGGTCTACAAAATCGGGTGAGGGCAGGTGCAATTGATCGCGGCTAATCGTTCGGCTGGTGTGTTGAAGCAGGTAATCCGCTTGGGTGCCAAGTGCCTGCACGATTTGATCATAGGTCAGCGCGCTGGGCGCTGTTGCAATAGCCATACGGCATTACTCCTCTATGGGTGAAGTCTTGTGCGAGGGAGTATACCGCGCAAGGTATAGGCAAAGCTAGGAATCGAGTTCAGCTTCGCGGGTCGGACTTGCCTGATCTGTACATAAGATCGCCTTATGTAGAGGCGGTATTTATCCCGCCCGCCCTGCTCCCATAAATTTCCCGCCGTTGACCGCCGCCCCGCCTAACGCTATAATGGCGGCACGTTTTTGGAGAGGTCGCATAGTTGGTCTAGTGCGCTCGCTTGGAAAGCGAGTAGGGTGAAAGCCCTCGTGGGTTCGAATCCCACCCTCTCCGCCACCCAAAAACAGCCGCACCGAAACAGGGTGCGGCTTGCGTTTGGCTAGAAATTCTCCCGAATGTACTTCAGGGCAGCCTCGAGGGTTGGGTCACCTTGCGGACGGCTGCCATCGCTGGGCAGTTCAACCACTATATCGGGCAATAAGCCGCCCAGTTCGTCACCCTGTCGCTCGATAGGCGTCTCGTTGGGCGTATACCAGGCGCCTTGCGTCACACGCAGTTGCGAGCCATCGCTGAGCGTGAACAAGCGCTGCACCGAGCCTTTCCCAAAGGTGCGCTGCCCAATCAGCACCGCCCGTCCGCGATCTTGCAGCGCACCTGCCACAATCTCGCTGGCGCTGGCGCTATTGCGGTTGACTAGGACAATCAACGGCACTTCTTCGGCAAAGTCACCATCGCGTGCGTTGAAGCGCTTTTGCTCACCACTGGAAGTCTTTTCAGTGGCGATGCTGCCTTCTTTCAGGAAGAAATCAGCAATCTGGATCGACTCATCGAGGAAGCCGCCGCCGTTATCGCGCAGATCGAGGATCAGCGCACGCGGCTTCTGTTCCAGCAGCGGCGTTAGCTGCGCTTTGATCTCGTCAGGCGCGGTGCTGGTGAACTGCGAGAACGCCAAATAGGCGATTTGATCGTCGAGCATCTCGCTGAAGACGTTGATCTGTTGGCGCGTCATGGTCAGTGTGATCGGCTCAGGCGAGTCGTCACGCTGCACTGTGAGCGCCACTTGCGTGCCAAGCGCACCGCGCACGCGATCTACCAACTGACTAAACTCCAAACCCAGCACGGATTCGCCATCCACCGCGACAATCTGATCGCCCTCACGTCCGCCGGCGCGCTCGTAAGACCAGCCGCGCTTCACCTCAACCACCACAAAACGCTTGTCCTCGGTCTGCGCCAGCAAGACGCCCACGCCGCCTTGCTGCCCGCTCATGGCGGCGCGCTCCCTAGCGGCAGGTGCCGGCGGCAAAAAGAGGGTGTGTGGGTCTTGAAAAGTGGCAAGCAAGCCTGTGATCGCGCCATATAGCCGATCTTTGTCATCGGGCTTAGCGTAGTAGAAGTAGCGATCCGTCAACTGCCACACTTCATCGGCAAGGCTGAGTTTGCTCTGCGTGGCACTTTGCGCCACAGCATAGCCAGCGGCAAAGGCGCTCAGGGCAGTCAGCAGCAGCGCGCCCAACACGATCATCCACTGCACGCCGCCCGACATTGGGCGTTGTGTGGCGCGGTTTTCCCCGGAGTCAGACCAAAACATGAAGGTTACATTCCCTCCCTAGCTTGTGTGTTTTTAGATTATAGCACTCGCCAAGGCGCGAATACCTCGCACGCTAAGCGCCCTCTATCTGTTCAATCTTCCAATTGGCAAGCCCGCATAGTGCAGTAAAATCCTTCATCTGACGATATTTGCAGTCCAGTAAAGGATGTTCAAAAGTATGCGCCGCGTATTTGCTTGTTTGCTTGTTTTAGCCCTTGCCATTGGTTTTGCCGCGCACGTGCCTGCTCAGGCGCAAAGTGGCGCCCTGATTGTGGCGGGGCGTTTCGTGGATGTGATCACCCTCGATCCCGGACGCGCCTTCGAGACAACCAATCTCATCGTGCATCACGCCGCCTATGAGACGCTGCTCAACATCAACGCTGACGACCTCTCAAAGATCGTCCCCGGCTTGGCAGAAAGCTACAGCATCTCTGAAGATGGCTTGGAATACACCTTCGTGCTGAACCCTGCTGCCAAATTTGCCAGTGGCAATCCCGTCACGGCGGAAGATGTCCGTTTTTCTTGGACGCGCCTGCTCAACATCAAAGGCGGTCCGTCATCCTATCTGACCGACTTCGGCTTCAAGAGCATTGAAGCGGTGGACGAGCGCACCGTCAAAGTGACCCTTGAAACACCACAGCCCGCCTTTGCCAGCGTGGTAACTGCGCCCGCGCTCAGTGTGTTAGAAAAAGCAGTCGTGGTGGCGCAAGGCGGCACCGATGCGGAGGACGCTGACCAAACCGACGCTGCCAAAGATTGGCTCGATCAGAATTCGGCGGGATCGGGCCCGTTCATCCTCACCGGTTGGACGCCCAACAGCGAGATCACGTTGGTGCGGAATGAGAACTACTGGCGCGGCGCAGTAGCATTGGAAGGCATTACACTCCGCAACACCAACGATGCCTCTAGCGCGTTGCAACTTGTGGCGCGTGGCGATGCCGACATTGCGCTGGGCGTGGATGCCGATACTGCCGATCAGGCGCGCAGCAACGCTGATCTAACCCTTAACATCGGGCAGACGCTCAACCTGCTCTATCTTGCCGTTTCGCCAAGTGATTATTTCAACCTGCCTATCAGCGATGTGCGCGTGCGGCAAGCGATTGCCTACGCCATCGACTACGACGGCATCATCGCCCTGACCGGTGGTTTTGCCGACCGTCCCGCTGCCATGCTGCCGCTGGGCATCGCTGGCTCTGATCCTGCCCTGCGCTACACACGCAATCTGGATAAGGCAAAGGCATTGCTGGCGGAAGCAGGCATTCCCGATGGCTTCGCCATGACGCTTTACATCGGCGGCGGCGCCACAGCAGGCGTGCCGCGTGAAGTGCTGGCGGCAAAATTGCAGGCAGACCTTGCCGAAGTAGGCATCCAGATCGAGATCAATCAACAGACCTCGCCCAACTTCCTGACCGCTTTCCGCGCCCAAGAACTACCGATGGTCATCAGCGCCTGGACGCCAGACTACCTTGACGCCACCATGTGGACATCTTTCTTCAGCAAAGCGGACGGTGGCGTTTCGCGCCGTATTCGTATGGACGTGCCACAAATTGCCGATCTTGCCGACCTGATCGCGGCTGAGCGCGACCCAATGGTACGCGAACGTCTGCTGACTGAGTACGTTAAGGCGCATGTTGAGGCAGCCATCTTCATCCCGCTGCTGCAAGAGCAGTACATTGACGTGCTGAGCAGTGCTGTGAAGGGCTACGTCTTCCATCCCGTCTACCTGACCGAGTTTAGCGGCGTCAGTAAGTAATCTATCGCTTTTCAGCACACAGGGACAGGCACAAGCGTCTGTCCCTAACTTATTGCAGCTTACCGAAGGGTTGACGCATGTCGCTTGTGCGCTATATTGCCCGTCGCCTGATCCTGACCGTTCCCATGCTCTTTGGGATCACGCTGGTGCTGTTTCTGATCTATAACCTTGTGCAGGTTGATCCCTTAGTGATGATCATTGGCGAACGTGCGATGGATAATCCGCAGGTGGTGGAGGCCGCCATTGCGAAGTGGGGCTTGGATCGCCCTGTTTGGGAACAATACTTTACCTACGTCACCAACATCCTGCGGGGCGATCTCGGTACCTCTTTCCTCACACGGCGCCCCGTGCTAGATGATCTGCGGATTCACCTGCCGGCCACCGTTGAACTGGCGATCAGCTCACTCTTGTTCGCCATCGTGATCGGCATTCCGTTGGGCATTGTGGCGGGCATTTATTTCGGCAGCCTCTTTGACCGCATTGTGTGGTTTATCTCGCTGCTCAATGGCTCACTGCCGCCCTTCTGGACAGGCTTAATCTTCCTGTTTGTTTTTTACTACACGCTTGGCATCTCGCCCGGACCAGGTCGTTTTGCGCCGCGCATGGATAAGCCACCGACCTTGACGGGCTTACTGACAATAGATTCCCTGTTGGCAGGCGATCTTGCCGCTTTTGGCAGCGCGCTGAGCCATCTGGTGCTGCCAACCGTCATCTTAGGTGGCTTCACCTTGGCGCTGGTGCTGCGCGTGACCCGTGCCGCCATTGTGGAAGAAATGCGCCGCGAATACGTCCGCACGGCGCGCAGCAAAGGCTTAAGCGAACGCCTTGTGGTGGTGCGCCATGCCTTGCGAAACGCGCTGCTGCCCTTGGTCACCATCATCGGCTTGGCGTTTGCCGGCTTGCTCAGCGGCGCAGTGATGACCGAGACTGTCTTTGATTGGGCAGGGCTTGGGCAGTACCTTGTGCGGGCTGCCTCCAGTTTGGATTATCCGGCGATTCAGGGCGGCACGCTGCTGATCGCCGTCATTTATGTGATCGTCAACCTGAGTGTGGATGTGCTGTACAGCATTTTGGATCCGAGGGTGCGGCATGGCTGATTCAATTACGCTTAGCACAACGCGCAGCCTGCCACACCAAACGCGGCGGCACGCTTTGGTCAAGCACATACGGCGCTATCCATCACTGTGGGTAGGAGGCGGTGTCTTGGTCGTCTTTTCGCTGATGATCCTGTTTGCCTCGTTCCTCACCGTGCATGATCCGATCAAGCAAAACGTGGCGATGCGTCTCAAGCCGCCTTCTGCTGAGCATCTTTTCGGCACGGACGAACTGGGACGCGATCTTTTCAGCCGTGTGCTGCATGGCGGGCGCGTTTCGCTGCCAGCGGCGCTGATCGTTGTGCTAATCTCGTTGAGTGTTGGCGGCTTGCTCGGCGCGTTGGCGGGCTTTTTCGGCGGCTTGGTGGATGATCTGATCATGCGCCTTGCCGATGTAACGCTGGCTTTTCCGGCAGTCGTGTTGGCGCTGGCAATCTCGGCATTGCTCGGACCGAGCCTGAACAACGCGATTTTGGCAGCCTGTGCGGTGCTATGGCCCGAATACGCACGCCTGATCCGCTCGCAGGTGATTGTGGCGCGCACCTTTGAGTATGTGACGGCGGCGCGCTCGCTCGGCAGGCGCGAGACGGGCATTTTACTACGGCATGTGCTGCCCAACACCTGGACGCCGCTCATCATCAAGGCGGCACTGGATGTCGGCGGCATCATCTTGTTGGTTTCGGCGCTCAGCTTCATTGGGCTAGGCGTCACGCCGCCCACGGCAGAGTGGGGATCCATGGTGGCGCTTGGGCGCACCAAATTCTACCAATGGTGGGTGGCAACGTTTCCCGGCTTAGCGATCTTGGTTTCGATTATGGCGTGCAACCTGATTAGCGAAGGGCTGCGAAATTGGCTCGATCCGCGCACATAGCGGCACTTTTCAGCCTTGATAAAAGCGCTGCTGAGCCGCTCTACCGCCAATTGATCCGTGCGGTACGCGAAGGCATTGCCGAAGGTGCGCTGCGCGCTGGTGATAAGCTACCGCCGAGCCGCGAACTTGCCGCACAGCTTGGCATCAGCCGTATGAGTGTGGTGAATGCCTACGCCGAACTGCTGAACGAAGGCGTGTTGGCAGCCTCGCCGGGCCGCGGCACATTCATCGCCGGCAGCCTGAGCGCGCCACGCGATCCGAGTGCGCTGCCCTCTGTGGCGGCGAATCCATCGGCGGGCAGCTTGCCGCCAGAGGCACTGATCGCCTTCAGCGGCGGCGCGCCGGCTGAGGAATTTCTGCCGGTGGCTGCCATTCGCCGTTCGATTGAGGCAGTCCTAGAGCGCGATGGCGCGGCTGCTGTTGCTTATGAAGAAACAGAGGGCTATCCGCCGCTGCGGGCTGCCGTCGCCGAACATTTGGCATCTTTGGGCATTCGCACTGCGCCTGAGAACGTCCTGATCACCGGCGGCTGCCAGCAGGCGCTTGATTTGGCAGCACAGGCACTGCTCAATGAAGGCGATACACTGCTCACCACCAACCCAACCTATCTTGGCATTTTGGACATTGCGCGCATTCGGCGTGTGCGTGCCGTGGGCGTGCCAATGGATGAGCAGGGACTCCGCACCGAACTGCTGGAATCGGCTATTGAGGCGCACCGCCCGCGCCTGATCTACATCGCGCCGACGCACCACAACCCAACGGGCAGCGTGATGCCGATCCACAGGCGGCGCGTGCTGTTGCGAATTGCCGCCGCCGCCGATATTCCCGTGCTGGAAGATGGCGTCTACCATGAGCTGAGCTACGGCGGCGAGCCGCCACCACCCCTCAAAGCGTTGGATGAATACGGCATTGTGGTTCATGCCAACGGCTTTTCTAAGATTGTGCTGCCCGGCACGCGCATTGGCTACCTGATTGCAGAAGGTGTGTTGTGGGAGCGCGCTCTGCGGGTGAAACAGGCAGCCGATATTTGCACGCCGGGCTTGAATCAGCGCGCCATGCACCACTTTCTGATCAGCGGCGCGCTGAGCGGTCATCTGGATCGGGTGCGGCGCGCTTGCCAACGGCGGCGCGATGCCGCGCTGAAGGCGGCACGGCGCTATTTGCCGAGTGGCGCACGCTGGTCAGAGCCGCCGGGCGGAGTCTATTTGTGGGTAGCGCTGCCGCACGAGGGAATCACTGCCGCGCAGTTGTATCCGATTGCGCTGCGACACGGCGTCAGTTTTGCGATTGGCACGGAGTTCTACACACTGGAAGGTGATCCGAACGCAGCATACTTCATGCGTCTGAATTTTGCCCAACAGCCCTCAGAACGCATTGAAGAAGGCATGAGGCGGCTTGGCGCAGCCTGGGCAGAGGCACAGGGACATTATGGCAGGCGGGTGGGATAAATCCGACCCATACGGATAATATGCTTGCTTGTCAGGATCAAATCAGCCCCTAGCCCTTTTGCGGTATACTTGGCGCATTGACCGAAGGATGGGCTGTATGACTGATCTCATTGCGGTGGATTTGGGCAACTCAAGCGGGCGCATTTTCAGCGTCCGCTTTAATGGCAAACAGGTGCAAGGCGCAGAACGCTACCGTTTCACCAACACGCCAGTCAGGGTGCGCGGCACACTGCATTGGGATGTGCTGAACCTGTGGGGTGAGATCGAGCGTGGCTTGGCAGCAGCACAAATGGAGACTGCCGCCAGCATCGGCGTCGATTCATTCGGAGTGGATTTCGGCTTACTGGATCGGCGTGGCGCGCTGCTTAGCAATCCTGTTCATATGCGGGATCGGCGCACTGAAGGGATTATGGAGCAGGTCTTGGCACTTGTGCCGCGCCACGAACTTTATCAGCGCACGGGCATCGGCTTTTACGTCATCAACACGCTTTATCAACTTATGGCGCTGCAACACGATGCGCCCGATCTGCTGGATATGACGCACACCTTGCTGACCATGCCCAACCTGATCACCTACTGGCTGACGGGTGAGAAGATCAGCGAATTCACGCATACCACCACAACCCAATGCTACAACCCAACCCTTGGCGATTGGGATCGTGATCTGTTGGCGCGATTGGGCATTCCAACCCACTTTTTCCCAACAGTAGTGCAGCCTGCCAACCTGATCGGCATTTATGAGACGGTACCGGTCTTCACGGTTGCCAGCCACGATACAGGCAGCGCCGTAGTTGCTGTACCAGCCGAGACGCCGCACTTCGCCTACATCAGCAGCGGCACCTGGAGCCTGTTTGGTATCGAGACGCACCAGCCCATCCTAACTGAGGCGGCAATGCAGGCAAACCTGACCAACGAGGGCGGCGCCTTTGGCACTTTCCGTCCGTTGAAAATGGTGATGGGCTTGTGGCTGGAACAACAGTGTCGGCAGCGTTGGCGCGAACAAGGGCTAGATATCTCATACGACCTGCTGCTGAACGAGGCACAGCTTGAACTGCCTTTTGCCGCGCTGATCGATCCCGATGATCCGTCTTTCTTTCCACCCGGCGATATGCCCACACGCATCGCTGCGTTCTGCGCTGCCACAGGGCAGCCCGCCCCTGAACGGCAAGGTGCATTCTTACGCTGCATCCTAGAGAGTTTGGCGCTCAAATATCGCTATGTGCTAGAACAAATCATCAGTGCGACGGGCGCGCAGGTGGATGCATTGCATATTGTGGGCGGCGGCGCGCAAAACGCCCTGCTCTGCCAAATGACGGCTGACGCGACAGGGAAGCCTGTTTACGCCGGACCCGTCGAGGCAACCGCGCTCGGCAACGCGTTGGTACAACTGGTTGCCTTAGGCGAACTGCGCGATTTGGCGGAGGCGCGCCAAGTCGTGCGCGCCAGCTATCCGCCAACCGTCTACACGCCAAGCTACTTGTTGGACTGGCAAGCCGCCTACGAACGCTTCAAAAGCATCATTACCAGTAGGTGAGGGCTTAGCCCTTGGTCTGCATAAGCGTTTCAAGTTTGCGTTCGTGATAGAGCCAGTGGAAGGCGATGGCTGCCACGGCCGCCGCAAAGACTGCCGCCACAACCACCCCAAAGCGCGGATTGCTCCAGCCCTGAAAAACCTGCGGCAGGAAGTACGGCGGCACAATAGTGAGCAGCACCAAAGCAATACCGAGCCATACAAGGCGCGGACGTGCTGCCAGGCTCTGCGGATCGAACAAATCAATGCCCAGCGTGTTCCAAAAGACGAGCAGCGCATACAGCGCCATGAAGATCAACAAAGCACTGCGTGCCTCATCGCGTGCGGCAAGCACAACAGCGCCATTCTCCACGCCGCCCCGCAGCAACAGATAAAGGACAGCATACAAGCCGGACATCACTAAAGCACCGACTACCGTGCCGCTGAACACATAGCGCATTACATCATTGGTGAAACTCGGTAAGTGGCGCGGACGCAGCACACCAAAAGTGATCAGGATGCCCGGCAGGTTGACCATACCAAAGGTCAGCCAACTGATGATGATCGGTGTAGTGCTGAAAGGCAGCGCCATAAAGCCGATGAAGATGAAGGCAAGCACCGTGAAGAAGTTTTTGGTCAGGAAGATGCGCGTGCTGCCGAAAATCTTTTGCGTGATGGTCTTGCCGCGCTCAAAGGCGTTGGGCAGCGTTGCCATGCTGTTATCCAGCAGCACAAGGTCGGCAACATCTTTGGCGATCTGTGCGCCGTCGTTCATGGCAACTGCCATATTCGCCTCTTTCAAGGCTGGCACATCATTCACGCCATCGCCAACCATCGCCACATAAGCGCCGTCTGCCTTCAGCGCACGGATGATTTTACGCTTGGTCTCTGGCTCAATGCGCGCAAAAAGATTCGCCTCGCGCACGGCGTGGGCAAAGGTCGCCGTGTCCATCGCCTCAAGCTGATCGCCTGTGTAGGCGCGCTCAATAGTCATGCCGGCTTGCTCAGCAATGGCGCGTACAGTCTCGGCGTTATCGCCGCTGATGACTTTTAACTGCACGTCCAAAGCCGTGAATTGTGCAATCGTCTGGGCAATCTCTGGGCGAATTTGGTCGCTCATGGCGATCAGGGCGAGCGCTTGGCGCTCGCTAGGCAGCCCGCCATCAACAGGTGGGTTAGTGCTGCGCGCAAAGGCAAGGATGCGCTGCCCTTGCGTGGAGCGCTCATGCGCCACTTGGAGCGCCGCCGCGTCACGCACGGGGTCTAGCAAGCGCTCTGGCGCGCCCAAGAGCAGCGTCTCACCCTCAAAGATGATCGCGCCCCACTTACGGGCTGAGGTGAACGGAATCTCGCGCTGTTTTGCTGCGCTGCCACTGCTCCCGCCGATGTATTCGGCGATGGCGCCAGCGGTGCGGTTCTGTGTGGCAAGGTTTTCTACGTAGCGGCGCAGATCGCGGTTCAGCGCCTCGGTTGGTGTGCCGTTCAGCGGCATGATCTCATTCACACTGAGCATATTGCGCGTGAGCGTGCCTGTCTTATCAAAGCACAGCACGTTCACATTCGCCATAGACTCTACCGCGTTCACGCGCTGCACTAGTGTGCGCTGGCGGCTGATGATCAGCGCGCCAATGGACAGCGAGATCGTGGTGACTAACACTAAGCCTTGCGGCACCATGCTGGTTACTAACACGACCGCATTCCGCACGATCTCAATGGTTGGCAGTTGCGAGACCAAACCACCAATGACCGTCATCGGACCGAACACTAACATCACAAAGACGGCAATCTGCACCAAGTTGGCGATGTAGCGCTGCGTCGGCGTCAGGGGATGCCGATACGCCTTTGCCGCCGCCGAGAGTTTGTTGATCGTGCTGGCTGCGCCAACAGCTGTTGCCCGCATGACACCCGCGCCGGCAATCACGAATGAGCCTGAATAAAGCTGCATTCCGTTCTCTTTCAACACCGCGTCCGATTCGCCTGTTAGCAGCGCCTCGTTCATCTCTAGCGAGTCGGCAGCCAGCACGACGCCATCTACCACCACCTTATCGCCTGCCTCAAGCGGCAGCAGATCATCTTTGACAACGGCTGTCAGTGGCACTTCCACCAGCCCGCCATCCCGCCAGACCTTCACCTGCTGCATGGAGAGCGCCGCGAGTTGATCGAGCGCACGCTTGGCGGCAATTTCTTGCACCAAGCCGACAATCGAATTCAGCACCACGCTAAAGCTGGCAAAAAGCAGATTCGCGTAGTCCTGAAAGAAAATCATGATTGCGCCGAGCGTTGCCAGCACAAAGTTGAAGACGTTAAAAACGTTATCGCGGAAGATTTCCCAGTAGGTGCGCCCTACTTGCACTTTGAAATCGTTCGATTCGCCGCGCTCAACGCGCACGGCAACCTCAGCGCTCGTCAAACCGCGTTCTTCTTGTGGCAGTTGTGCGATCAGGTTCATGGTGATCTGTGTATCCGTGTTCTGTGAGCCAATACGATCCAGTAGTACGCTCGCCCATGCCTTAACGTTTCAGTATAGAACACATTCGGCGTAGCGGAGATGTCTTTTCAGGTTCGAAGCGTGTTTGAAGTGCGCTCGACACCGTCAATTTATTAGAGAATTGTCAAGAAATCTGAGGGGCTGTCATTTTGGCAGATTTTCAAACGACGTTTGTACAGAACGGGCGAAACTGAATTTGCCTGACAGATGCAAAAGGGAGAAACAGACCATGAAATACATGCTCTTGATCTACGCTTCGGAAGCTGCACGCGCCCACATGACTCCAGCCGACTACGGCGCAGAGCTGCAAGAATTCAGGGCTTTTGGCGCAGAAGCAGCCCAGCGCGGCGTGATGGTGGCGGGCGAGGCACTGCACCCGATCAGCACTGCCACAACGGTGCGCGTGCGCGATGGGCAAACGCTCAAGACCGACGAACCCTTTGCCGAGACGCACGAGCAGCTTGGCGGCTTCTACATCCTAGACTGCCGCGATCCGGATGAGGCAATCGAGATGGCGGCGAAGATTCCCAGCGCCAAAGATGGCAGCATCGAGATTCGCCCGATTGTGATCTTCGACCAAGCCTAATTGCCTGTGGACTGGCACGATGGGCAGGCTATACTCTTGCCTATCGTGCATCGTTAATCGGTTGAGTGAGGTGCCATGCTCAGCGATCCGCGTGTGGTGATTGAAGATGTTTTCCGCCGTGAACATGGGCGCGTCATGGCAGCTTTTGCACATCGCAAGGCTGATCTACACGCCCTCAGCCAACCTGAACTAAGTGACCCTGCTAATGCTGAGGAGGGCGACTCCGAGATGCGCGATAACTTTCCCGATGAGCGCCTAAAGCTCATGTTCACCTGCTGCCATCCGTCTCTTTCGCTGGAAGCGCAAATTGCCCTCACCTTGCGGACGCTAGGCGGCTTATCCACTGCCGAAATTGCCCGCGCCTTCCTTGTGCCAATCCCAACGATGGCGCAGCGCCTGAACCGTGCCAAGCAGAAGATACAAGCAGCCGGCATCCCCTACCGCGTGCCGCCAGTGGCGGATTTGCCCGAACGCCTAGACGCCTTGCTGCACGTCCTCTACCTGATCTTTAACGAAGGCTACTGCGCCACCAGCGGCGAGGCATTGGTGCGGCAAGCGCTCTGCCAAGAGGCGATTCGGCTTTGCCGTGTCCTGATCAACTTGCTGCCGCAGACCGCCCTCAGCGGCGAGGCACGCGGCTTGCTGGCACTGATGCTGCGGCACGATGCGCGCCGCGCCGCACGCACGGATTCCAACGGCGATTTGGTGCTGCTGGCAGACCAAGATCGAAGCAAGTGGAACGCCGAACAGATGAAGGCATTCTGATCCTTGATAATGCGTTTGCGATGCACAACGTGGGCATCTATCAAGTGCAGGCGGCAATTAGCGCGCTGCACGCTGAAGCCCCAAGCGCTGATCAAACCGATTGGGCGCAGATCGCCGCCTTGTATGGCGTGCTGATGAACCTTACCCCTTCAATGGTGGTGGCAGTCAATCACGCGGTGGCGGTTGGCATGGCAGAGAGTCCACAAGAGGGCTTGGCGCTGCTCTACCCACTTGGCGAGGCAGCCGCCAACTACTATCCCTATCACGCCGCTTGTGCCGACCTGCTGCGGCGGAGTGGTCAGCGTGAGGCAGCCGCCGATGCTTACGGGCGCGCTTTGGCGCTCTGCCAAAATGAGGCAGAACGCGCCTATTTTCAACGCTGCCTACAAGCGCTTGATTAGCTCGGCATCAAGGTGATCGATGAAAATAAAAACTTGTAAAAACCACTTGATGAAAATATAATTACTCGCTATTATTCTAGGTAGGTAAGTCATCAAAATGTGGGAGAGGTTTTATATGAAAACGCTGCGCTTGATGGGGTTATTGATTTTGGTGGTCGTGCTGGCTGTGCCTGTAATGGCGTTGCAGGCGCTGACTGGCAGCGGCAGTGGCATTGTGAGCTGTACAGGTTTCACTGACTTAGGCTCTAGTTACACGGCAGATCGGGACAACACAGGTACCGGGAACGAAGCTTATTATTTTGCTGCTACCGATGGCGCTGGAAATACCATTCACTACTTCGCCAATGCGGTTTTTGTCGGCTTTGTCGCTCCTATCGGCAATTTCTCGTGGAACGCTGGCGTACCGCAATATAACCCTATTACGCTGCG
Source organism: Anaerolineae bacterium (assembly GCA_034432555.1). Lineage (GTDB taxonomy): Bacteria > Chloroflexota > Anaerolineae > Aggregatilineales > UBA2796 > CP2-2F. The sequence goes on along the minus strand of DAOUBW010000005.1, from coordinate 21,874 downwards.
CTTTGTCAGCATCGCGGGCAACGGCTTCCAAGAACAACTGGTTGGTGAGTGGTCGGGCAATTGCGCGGGCTTGCCCACCTTTGAGCCGCCATTCGCTGGTCCTGGGTTGCCGGGCAACAAGAACCTAGTATTGTTCTTGGGCGATACCGCTATTTTGCAATCGCCCGGCGGTGAAGGCACCGGCTTGGCAATGAAGACCTGCCAAACCGCCTTCGTCATTGATCAGAAGGACGGCTTTGCGCGCCTGTTCGTGATGGGCGGCTGGGTCTCGCTGGCAAACACGCTGGATGTGCCAGAAGACTATGGGCAGCCGGGTTCACCCGTCCTGCCGCAGTGCGTCGGTAGGTAAGCACCGCACAGCGCCTCTCCCAGCCCAGAGGCGCTTATTTTTTAGACAGGCGGCGCGCCAGATCGAGTGCTTCCTCAGGCGTGCTGATCTCGCCAACCGCCTGTGCCTCTGCGATCTGTTCCAAAAGCTGCCCCACCTGCTTGCCGGGCGCTATGTTCAGCGCTTCCATCAGCAGTTTACCGCTAAGCAGCGGCGGCGGCGCGACCACTTCGGCGTGACGGTTAAAATAGCCATCTAGCAAGGCACGCACCACCTGCAGATGTGCCAGCCAGTCTGGCACTTGCAAATGTGTGCCAACCACACCCAAATAGTCGGCAAGGGTGAGCAAACATACATCCAGACCGACGCTATCGGTTGCCTTCCAAAAACGGTAGATCGCACGCCGCGAAAGGCTTTCCGTGTTGCGAAGGTGCATCGGGCGCATGTGATGACGCACGCAACCGACCAAGCGCGCGCGCTCTTCGTTACTCAAGCGCAATGCCTCAGCGCGCACCTCTGCCAGTTCCGCGCCGATTAACTCATGCCGATAGAAGTGAATACGCCCATCTTCGCCAACGCTGCGCGCCACTGGTTTGCCACAATCATGCAGCAGCGCAGCCAGCATCAGCAAGGCGCGCACACTCCGCCCATTGGGCAGCGCAGCCTCAAGGTGCGCTTGCAACTGTGGGCGGAAAATATCCAGTAAGTAGACGATCAAGCCAAGTGCGCCGTCGGCTGCGGTTTCATCGGTGCGCTGTGGGCTGATAGTTGTGATTACGCCATCCAGCCGTTCGATCACGTTGAGGGTGTGTTCCCACACATCGTAGATGTGCGGTGCAGACTGCGTCACGCCGCGCATAGCGTCTACCTCTGGCACAATCAGCGCCAGCAAGCCGAGCGAGTCTAAGGCGCGCAAGGCAGCCTGTGGCTTTGCGCCGCCGAGCATAGTCATGAATTCATCGCGGACGCGCTCTGGTGAGCTGTGGACGATGCCAACACCATACGTGCGTAGATCGGCGCGTGTTTCGCGCTCAATGAGCAGCTTGAATTGCAGGCTTTGGCGCACGGCGCGCAAAGCACGGATCGGATCGTTACGGATCGAGTCGGGCGTGCAGCGGCGCAGGCGTTTCTCGCGCAGATCGCGCACGCCGTCCAGCGGATCGATCAGCATTTGCAGGTCACCACGCAGCGGCGCAGCAATGGCGTTCACTGTGAAATCGCGCCCGTAGAGGTCATCCCGCAGCGATTCACCGCGAAAGCGCGCCACATCCACGCTGTAACGCACGCCCTCATAGTCCAGAATGGCGCGCCCAACCTGGCGCTCAGGGTCAAGCGGATAGTAAGCGCCGTTGAAGGCGTTGGCGATCTGTTTGGCAAGGCGGCGTCCGTCGTCGGGCGTGGCAAGGTCAAGGTCGTGGCTAGGGCGGCGCAGCAAGGCGTCGCGCACGGCGCCACCGACCAGATATGCCTCGCCTGTGCCGATGATCGGTAGCAGCGCCTGCACCAAGGGCAAATAGTCAAGGCTGAATGGCGCAGCGGACTCATCCATGGGCGTACGTGTCCGGATTTACCGCGGCGATGAAGGGCAAACTGCGGTAGAGTTCATCCAAATCGAGCCCATAGCCGAACACGAATTTATCGGGAATTTCAAAGCCGATGTAATCCACGGGAATATCGGTCAGGCGTCGGCTTGGTTTGCTCAGCAGCGTGCAGATTTTCAGGCTGGCAGGGTTACGCGCCAAGAGCAAACGCCGCAAATAGGCAAGCGTGGTGCCGGTATCAATAATATCCTCAACAATGAGCAGGTTACGCCCTTCGATGTTCTGCTTCAGATCAAGGTCAATGCGGACGATGCCGCTCGTCTCGCGTGCGCCGGCGCCATAGCTGGAGATCGCCATGAAGTCTATGGCGTGCGGCACGTGAATATGGCGCATCAGGTCGGTCAGGAACAACACGCCGCCTTTTAACACGCATACCAACAACAGATCAGCGGCATGGCTGTAATCCGCGTTAATCTGTGCGCCAAGTGCTTCAACGCGCTGTTGCAGTCTGTCCTCATCAATCAGAATTTCTTCAATAAAGTGCAGGTAGCTCTGCATGGCTCACTGGCTTTCTGCCGCAGTTTGGGCAGCGCTGCTGGCTGATTCCTGCGGCGGGCACAAGCGACGCAAATATTCCCACGTATAAATACCTGTGTGATGGCGGTCGTCCCAGAAGGGCTGTAAAGCGTAGTTGCCGACGAGTTCAATACGCTCGATGCCATAGGAACGGGCAGGCGTTAACACCAAGATGTGATCGGGATCGCTGTGGCGTCCCATGTTTTCGTGTCCACCGCGGCACTCCACGCACGGACATGCCTCACGCAGGTGGCTAAGCGGATAGCGGCAGGTAGCGCCATCTGCCCATTGAATGATCAGAACATTGTTCGGCTTATCGAGCGTGATGCCAATTGGTCGCGGCATGGGCATGATGCTGTTTGTCCTATCTCAAGGTGCTGTGCTAGGGTGCAATCACCACCACTGTATCAAAGGCGACGCGGAAGCCTGTAGCGCCTTGCCCTGCCACCGCGCCCAGCGCAATTTTACCCGTTTTGAAGGCAGAGTCGATCAGGAATTCCGCCGTTTGCTGGCTATTGCTTAGGCAAGCGCCACTGCGGAGTCCGTTCCATGTGGAGCGCCGATCTTCGCCCTTCGGGCAGAGCAGCACAGGCATATCATTCACATAAAAGCGGAACTGATCGCCCTGTGCCACCACGCGCAGCCGATTGAAAGCACCCACACCGCTTAATGCTTGCGGTGCGATCTGCCATTCGCTCAGCACGTCCAGGGTCCCGTTTTGCAGGCGCTCCACGCGGTAGGCGCCGTCGCCGCGCAGTTTGAAGGCATAGAAGTTGTTCACGTCCTGATAGCGAAACATCAGGCTTGCCTCAGCCGCCTCGACGATCTCAGCGCTGCCGCTTTCCCAACTGGTCAGCACTTCTACGTCCAGATCGGCAAAAGGCTGGTTCAAATCCGTGAACACGCCGCCAGCCGAGCCAATGCTGATGAACAGCACACCGCCTTCAACCTGTGCGCTGTCTTGCCCTGTGTAGAGCGCCCACTGCGCGTTGAAGGTATCATCGGCGTCCGTTTCTTCATCATCATCAAAGGTGCTGATGTAAAGCAGCGTGCCGCTGGGCGCGTTGGTAGGCTGATCAGCGCTGATGAGGGCAGTCAGCAGCAGGTTCAGCACGCCTAAGGCTGCGATCAGGATCAGCAGCAGCACAGCGGCAGTGCGCCATAAAGTCGGGCGCGTTCGTTTGGGTTGCGTTTGCTCGTTCATAGGGGCAATTCTACCACAAATGGGCTGGGCAATCACCCATAGGCTGATGGTGGAAGTGGTGAAGCGGGAGGGTTAGCACGCCTCTACCGCCCTATGCTTGCAGTGCGGCTAGGCTCTGGCTAAACTCTGCCCATAGATGTTTATCGTTGGTATGGCGATTGAGTGAACTATGAATGCAGCCGCACAAACGCCCGTCAATCTGAACGGGCAACGCAGCAATGTGATTGTTTCAACCAGCCCAGCTACAGGGCGCAAACTCGGTGAGGTGCGCGTCACGCCGCTGGATGCCCTGCCCGAAGTGATGCACACCGCCCGCAGCGCTCAAACGGCGTGGTTTGAGGCGGGCTTGCCATTCCGCCTAGAGGTGCTGCGTCGCTGGCAAGACAGCCTACGCCGCAACTTTGATCGGATGGTGGGCATGGTGGTGGCAGAACAGGGCAGACCGCCCTTCGAGGCGCTCAGCGAGTTCTTCTCCTGCATAGACCTGTTCACCTATTATCGGCGGACAGCAGCGCACACGCTGGCGGTAAAACGGCAATTTGTGCTGTTAGCGCCGCATCATCAGCATTGGACGGTGCGCCAACCTTACGGCGTAGCGCTTATCATTACGCCTTGGAACTTCCCGTTGATCCTCTCCATTGCGCCGATTGCGGCGGCGTTGGTCACCGGCAACGCCGTGATCTTCAAACCTTCGGAATACAGTACACAAGTTGGTGAGCTATTGGCGCGCACCGTGCGCGAGTCGGGCATACCGGAAGGCGTTTTCCAGATTGTGCATGGCGCGGGTGAAGTCGGTGCAGCGCTCATCGAGCAGCAGCCCGATAAAATCTGCTTTACGGGCAGCACCACCACCGGACGCAAAATTGCGGCAATCGCTGGCGAAAAGCTGATCCCAATCACCTTAGAGCTGGGCGCGAAAGACGCGGCGATTGTGTTGGAAGATGCCGATCTAGATCGGACGGCGCACGGCATTGTGTGGGGATCGCTCTTTAACGCCGGGCAAGCCTGCCTCAGCATCGAGCGCATTTACGTTGCGCGCCCTATCGCCGAGCCGCTGATGCAGAAGATGGCGGCAGTTATTGAGAAATTCATCAAAGTAGGCGCCGGTGAATCGCCTGACATAACAATGGGCGTGCTGACGACTGAAGCACAGCTTAAGATTGTGGAAGATCAGGTGCGCGAAGCACTGACCAGTGGTGCGCGCCTGATCTGCGGCGGGAAGGTGCTAGAGGGTCTGAATGGGCGTGCCTACGCGCCGACCATCCTGACCGACCTAACCCCAGAGATGCGCCTAATGCGCGAGGAGACGTTCGGTCCGGTGCTTGCCGTCGTGCCGATTGACAGCCCCGAGGAAGGCGTGCAAGCTGCCAACGCGCTTGGTTATGGGCTGACGGGTTCGGTCTGGACGCGAGATCGGGCGCGCGGCTTGGCGCTGATGGAACAGCTTGAAGTGGGTCATGCCAGTCTGAATGACCATGTTATCACGGCAAGCGTGCCGCAGTTGGCGTGGGGCGGCGTCAAGAACAGCGGTTATGGGCGCAGCCGTGGCGCCGAAGGCTTGCTAGATATGACCTACGCAAAGGTCTATAGCGCTGAACGGTTCTTTGCTCTGCCGCGTGAGTTATTCTGGTATCCCTACCCGCCGGGAAAGTACAATTTGCTGCGGCGCTTCATCAGCGTCTACTACGCTACCACTTGGCGCGAGCGGCTGGCGGCACTTCTGGGGCGTTAGGCTATCTTCTGACGGCTCAATTGGGTATAATGCGCGCCGTTTGGCATTCGGAACGCATAGCAACCCAGAAAGTGTAAACGACTCGTGCGTATTCGTATTGAAGGGCGGCACGCCCTACGCGGCACGTATGCTGCCAGCGGTAACAGCAACGCCGCCATTGCCCTGATCACTGCCGCGCTGCTCAGCGATGCACCCGTCACGCTTCGCAATGTGCCGAATGCGGTCAGTGTGGGCGTGATGTTAGAGATTAGCGCGGTGCTTGGCGCAAGCGTGACGCAAAGCGAGCCACAAGGCGTGGTGACGCTGCACGCGCCGCATGTGGTGGCGCGCACCATCAAGCGTGAATACAGCGCCGCCCTAGGCGGCACGCTGCTGTTCCTTGCACCGATCTTGGCGCGGCGGCGGCAAGCGCGCCTTGAGCTAGACTACGCCGTTAGCCGCCTGCACCCACACCTGACCGCCTTGCGTGATCTCGGCGTCGATGTGCGCGTCAACGGTAGCACGCTTGATTTTAGCGCCAACGCTTGGCAAACACGTGAGATCGTGCTGACACAGATGAGTGTGACGGCTACTGCAATTGTGGCGATGCTGGCGGCTGTGCTTGGCAAGCGCACTGTGATTTACAACGCGGCAAGCGAGCCGCACATTGCGGACTTGCTGACGCTCTTAGTCCAGTTCGGCGTGCAGATTGAAGGCATCGGCTCAAACCTGCTCACGATTCACGGTCACGGCGGCGCAGAATATACCTGCGCGTCGGCTTCCGTCACACTTTCGCCCGATCATATCGAGATCGGCAGCATCGCCGCCATCGCCGCGCTGACGGGCAGCCGCTTGGCGATAGAAGGCACACGCGCCCGCGACCTTCGCATGATCGCAAAGGTCTACGAACGGCTGGGCGTTCACCTTGAATTGGAAGAAGATGCGGTCTACGTGCCGCGCCACGAGCGCTTTATGCCAAGCGCACGTGAGGAAGATGTAGATGTCTCGGTTGAGTCTGCGCCGTGGCCTGGCTTCCCAAGCGACCTGATCGCTATGGCAACCGTCCTTGCTACGCAAGCGCACGGCACAACCTTGATCCACGAGAAGCTGTTCCCGAACCGCCTGCTCTTTGTGGATAAGCTGAACAGCATGGGCGCGCAGATCGTCTTGTGCGATCCGCACCGTGCCATTGTGATCGGCAGCACGCCGCTGCAAGGCGATTACCTCGATAATCCCGATGCACGGGTTGGCTTGGCGCTACTTGGCGCGGCGCTCTGTGCTGAGGGCGAGAGCGTCATTGACACAGCAGAGGCATTCAACCGCACCTTTGACCATGTGCTGGATAAGCTGGCAGCGCTTGGCGCACACATTCGGCGCGGAGAGTGACCCATGCCTGTTGAGATATTCACCCTAGAAGGCTTGCAGTCTGCCCGTGAGATCAGCGGCGATCCGAGCGCGCCCACGGTGCTTTTGCTGCACGGCTGGGGCGGCACAATCGAAAGTATGCAAGGTGTGGCGGTGGCGCTGAATAAGCGTGGCTTCTGCACGCACACACTTGATCTGCTTGGCTTTGGGCGCGCCGCCTTACCACCTGAAACGTGGGGCGTCCCTGAGTACGGGCAGTGGGTAGTGCATTATCTGGACTACGCCGCCCTAGAGCGCGTTCACCTGATCGGGCATTCGTTTGGCGGCAGGCTGAGCATCGTCATTGGTGCGGAGTTTCCGAGCCGTGTTGAGAAAATCGTGCTGACCAGCAGCGCCGGCGTGCTGAATCCGCCGAATGCGCGCTCAAAGTTGGTGAGCGCGGGCAAGGCTGCCCTAAAGCTGCCTGTGCTGCGTGCGCTGGAGAAGCCAATGCGAAATTTGGCACGCAGCGCCTTTGGCTCGGATGACCTGAAAAGCGCCGGGCAACTCGAACCAATCTTCCGCCGTGTGGTGGCGCAAGACCTGCTGCCATACGCGGCGCGCATTGCCGCGCCAACCCTGCTGATCTGGGGCGATCAGGATGAGGCTACGCCGCTGTGGCAGGCACAGGCGCTCGAAAAAACCATCCCCGATAGCGGCTTGGTCGTCTTTCAAGGTGCAGGGCATTTCGCCTACCAAGAGCGCCTGCCCGATTTTGTCCGCATTGTCGAAACTTTCTTCAAGGGCAACTAAGAGCCTATGGACTATGCAAGCCTGATTCCGCTGCTGTGCTTGTTGAGCGTGCCATTTTGGTTAGCGCTCATGGCGCGGCGCGTCTATTACCTTGCCCGTTATTTCCAGTTGGAAGGCTATGAGCGCCCGCGCTTTTGGCGTTGGTTTGCGCGCACCGAGCGCGAACGCACTTTCACGGCGCTCAGCTTTGCTATCTTGATTCTGATCAGCTCACCGGCGGTGCTGCCTGCCAATTTGTTCAGCGCAGATCGCGGTGAAGCAGCGCTCCTATTTTTCGGCATCGCCGCTTTTTTCATTCTTGCGTTGTGGGCAAACCTGCCACGCGATCCGCAGGTGAAACAGCCCTTCAAGCGCACACCACGCGCCATGCGCCTGTTGATCACGGCCTTGGTGTTGGGCGCGGCAATTCCCATCTATTACCACCTCATGCTGATCCTGAACAGCTTGGATAGCTACGCCTACGATCTGCCTTCGCTGGTTGTGTTCAGCGCCAGCAGCGGCACTATTCCATTGGTGATCGCACCACTGCTGCTGCCGCTGGCAAACATGCTGATGTTTCCCTACGAAGAAGCGCGCCGCCGCTATTTCATGCGGCAGGCAGCGCAGACCTTGCGCGCCTCTGGTGCAACCGTGATCGCCATCACAGGCAGCTATGGTAAGACCAGCACCAAGCACTATTTGCAGCACATCCTCAGTGGGCGCTTTCGGGCATATATGACGCCGAAAAGCTATAACACGCTCATGGGCATCAGCCGCGTGGTGAACGATGAATTTGCCCGCGATCCACACTACGATTATTTCATCGCAGAGGCGGACGCTTATTTTGTGGGCGAAAATGCCTCGATTTGTCGTTTGGTGGCACCCACATTCGGCATGGTGATGAGCGTTGGTCCGATGCACCTTGAACGGCTCGGCAGCATGGAGAACATCATCGCTGCACAATACGAGATTATCGAAGCACTGCCGCCAAATGGTGTTGGCTTCTTCAACGGTGATGATCCGCACGTTTTAGCGATGGCAGCGCGTGGCTACCCTGAAACGCGGATCATCGTCTCGCAGAAAGGCGCGCAAGGCGCACGCTTTGAGGCGCTCGATGTACAGTTCCGTGCCGACGGCACCACTTTCACCATCCGCGATAATGCCAGCGGCGCAGCCTGCGAGATGGTCATGCCGTTGTATGGCGAGACGAACGTGACCAACGTGTTGATGGCGGTGGCAGTGGCGGTGCATTTGGGCATGGCGCTGGAGGAAATTGCGCCGCGCCTAGCAACCTTGCAGCCCGCCGATCATCGTTTGGTGCGCCGTCAACTGCCTGATGGTACCGTCATTATTGACGATGCCTACAGCGCTAATCCAGTCGGCACAAAGGCGGCGCTGGATGTGCTGGCGCTGCACAAAGAGAGTGCGCGGCGTATTGTGATCTCATCGGGCATGTTCGAGCTGGGCGAGCAGGCAGAAGTGGCGAACCGCGCACTCGGCGCGCATATGGCAGCCACCGCCACAGACATTATCCTGATCGGTGAACGGCAAGCTGCTGCTGTGAAAGAGGGCGCGCTGGCAGCAGGCTTCCCAGCCGAACGCTTGCAGGTTGTTGCCAACCTTGAAGAAGCTATCGCCAGCTACCGCAGCATTTTACAAGCAGGCGATACCCTGCTGATGCTCACCGATCTGCCGGACACCTACGCGGCATAATCAATCATCAAAAGGAAAAGCATTGCATGACAGGCATGTTAAATCGTAAACTGACAGTTGGCGTCGTCTTTGGCAGCCGTTCGGTGGAACACGATGTTTCTATCGTAACAGCACAGCAGGTGATGCGCGCCCTTGACCCTGCCAAATATGAAGTCATCCCGATCTACATCACGCGGACAGGCAGTTGGCTCACCAGCCCTGTCCTCACTGATATAAAGACCTTCCAAATCGAGAAGATCGAAGAACTGATCGGTGTGCGCGAGACGCTCATCTCGCCCATGCCTTCACAGCATGGCATGATCACGCCGCCCTTGGCGGGCTATTTAGCGCGCAATGCGCTCAAACGCCTTGATGTGGTCTTCCCGACGGTGCATGGCTCTCACGGTGAAGATGGCACGCTGCAAGGCTTGTTCGAGCTGGCAGATATTCCCTATGTTGGCTGCGGCGTGCTGGCGTCTGCGCTTGCCAATGATAAGGCGCTGACCAAAGCTGTGCTGAGCGCGCACGGCATCCCAACGGTAGAAGGCATCACAGTGCGCCGCGCCGAATGGCAAACAGGGCGCGCCGCCGTTCTGGAACGCCTTGAAAGGCTTGGCTATCCGCTGTTCGTGAAGCCAAACACGCTCGGCTCATCCATCGGCATTAGCCGTCCCACCGACGCCAAAGCTGCCGCTGCCGCGCTGGACGTTGCCTTTGGGCTGGATCGCGCTGTGGTGGTTGAAAAGGCGCTCGAAGGCGCTTTAGAGATCAACTGTGCGCTGCTGGGCAACGTGCAAGTGCGCGCCTCGCTGCTGGAACAGCCGATCAGCTTTGAGGAATTTCTGACCTATGAAGAAAAATATATGCGCGGTGGTGCGGCAAAGGGCATGAAAGGCGCAGAGCGCAAGATTCCGGCACCGCTGCCACAGGCACTTACCGAACAAATCCGCGAGTTGGCGGTGCGCGCCTTCCACGCCATTGACGGGCGCGGCACAGCGCGCATAGATTTCCTGCTCAAAGATGGGCAGCCTTTTGTGAACGAGATCAACACCTTACCCGGCTCACTTGCCTTCTACCTGTGGCAAGCCGAAGGCATGACGCCTGCTCAGGTGGTGGATGAGCTGATCCGCCTTGCCCTAGAGGCATACAAAGAAAAGGCGCGCACGCTGTATGACTATAAGAGTGGGTTGGTTGCCTATGCGGCAGCCGGCGGTCTGAAAGGCATGAAGGGTATCAAAGGCAGCAAGAAATTCTAGCCATGCCTGATTTTATGCACCTCCTGTTCGAAGCAGGCGCCGCTTTGCCTGAATGGGCGCTCTCCAAACCGATGATCGGTGTTTGGTACGCCCTCTCGCGTCTGGGCGATCATGGTCGGCTGCCGCCCTTCCGCCGCTTGATGCGCCTCACCGATCATCTGTGGCTTGGCGGGCAAGTCAACGCGGCGGGCTGGCAGCGCCTGCAAAAATGGCAAGTCGGCGCGTTGGTCAACCTGCGCGTGGAGTGGGACGACAGGCAAAGCGGCATTCACACGCCGCACTACCTGTGGCTGCCAACCGTGGACGGCACGCCGCCCACCCAAGAGCAGTTAGAGCGCGGCGTGCAGTTCATCCATGAGCATATCAGCGACGGGCGCGGCGTGTATGTGCATTGTGCCGGTGGGCTTGGGCGTGCGCCAACCCTAGCAATTTGCTATTTGGTGGCGTGCGGCTTGCCTGCCGATGAGGCGATCCGTTTTGTGAGCCTGCGCCGCCCATTTATTCACCTCTCGGCGCGCCAACAGGTGGCAATTCGCGCTTTTGCCCAATCGCAGCCAAACCTTGCACCGCCTAACGCGCCCGAACCGTGATCTCACCTAAGTAGACCAACCCATCTGGCGCGCCTAGCCCGTCACCTTGCACAGGAAGGCGCACACCATCCGCATAGCGATACCAACCCACAAAGGCACGGTAGAGTCCTTCAGGCAGCCCACTTAGGTAGGCGGACTCTGCCCACTGCTGACCACTTACCCAGTCAGTGGTTGGGAAGGCGCCGCGCCCCGGTACAAAATCATCTTGGGCAACCAAATTGCCCGCCTGATCTAGGATGTGAACGAATAGGTGGTAATCGGACTCCAGCCGTTCGGATGCCTGCCACGCTGTAACCATCTCAAAAGGCGTGCCGTTCTCCAAGGTGCTTGGCAACGTGAAGCCACGCAAACGCATCCCGCCGCCCAGCTGAATATCGGCAGTCCGCCACACAGTGGCGTATTCGGCGCGCAGACTGGTGAGCGCAGCACTGATGCAAAGCGGCGTGCGTGGTGTTTCGTCAGCGCATGGCTCGTCAGGCAGCAGGCACGGCGGCACGCGCACGCATTCTGCCGAAAGGGTCAGCTTGTGGAAGCCGCCCTCGCCCAAGTGCCATACGGATAGCTGTTGCGGATCGCCGATTGCACGCAGATCGCCGTTCAGGGCAGCGCGCATCAGACCCATGCGCGGGAGTGCCTCAAGCGCCATTGAGAGGCGCACAGCTTGCTCAGTGGGCGCATAAAAATAGAGATCGGCGCTTTCGGTGAGCCACGTGCGCGTTGCACGCAACCAACCTTTGCCATAGGTGGCAGGCATGATGCCTTCTAGCGCACGTGGATCAGCCTGCGGCACCTCAAAAATAGCAAGATGTTCGTCCACATGGCGCGCCGCGCCAAACAAACGCTCACCGATCTGCACCGCTTCAGAATCGTTGATCGGCAGTAAGTGGTAGATAATCACATCTGCGCCGTGTGCGCGCAGCAAGGCATGAACCGCCGCCGCGCTGAGTGGCTCACCACGCACCAGATCGAACGCCTTGCCAAGTGCTGCGTCCGAGAGCAAGCCGAATTTCTCCAGCGGAATAGGCGGACGCCGCCAAACATGACCGCCGATCAGTGGCTTGTGATGCGTCACCTGATGCCACAGCGCAATCTTTTGCGCCACATAGTCATCATACGGCACATCTAGCACGGCGCGCACCTCATCGCGTGCGGCAAGGGTGCTTAGGTAGCTTGGCAGGGCTGCCTCATGCCGCATGAACGGGAAAAAGAGTTGATAATCAAGCAAGATGAGCGCGCCTAGCACGCCGACCGCCAGCGGCACAGCGATACGCGGACGCGGCAGACGGCTGAGGAGCCATGCCGCGCCATAGGCTGCCAGAACGCTGAGCGCAAGCCCTGTCGTGGCATTGAAGCGTCCGGGCGTGCGCGCCGTGCGGATGAACGGCAAATCCTGCAAGAGCGCGTAAGGCAGCGGAAGGTAGCTCTCCACACCGCTGATCTGGAGAGTGGCAAGCGCACCGTTCACTTTGAGCAGCGCACCAAGCGAGAGGACGATGCAGCCCAGCGCGATCAGCAGCCACAAGACTGCCCGCCGTTGGCGGCTGAACAGCGCCACAGCGCTTAGGGCAAGCGTGATCACGCCGAGATAGGCTGTGCCTTCCATTGAGTTTGTGCCAATGGCAGCGCGGCTGAAATCAGGGGCAAAAGTCCATGTTGTGAAGGGCGAGGGCGCGATCAATGCCAGCAGGTCGGTGCTGAAATGGAGGCTGCCGCCGTCAAACAGCACGGTTGGGTTTTGCTCAGTCAGGATTTCAATGGCAAGCGGGACGTAAAATGGCAGGCACAGTGCGCCGCCGATCAGCGCAATAGCCATCAGCGCAAATAGTGTATAGCGCGTTAGGGCATAGCGCTCACGCAGCAGAAAATACGCGCCGCTGATCAGCGCTAAGGGCAGCAGGCTGTAAAGCACCGCCGTGAAGTTTGCCAACATCAGCAGCCAGAACGCCACACCGCCGATCAGGATCAGCTGCCGCGCCCGTTCGCCTTCCAAAAGGCGCAGAACGCATAGGATCAGGATGGGCAGTGGATATAAACTCGGCGGATTAATCATACCGATGCTGATGTTGCCCTGAATGGTCGGATAGGCGGTGAAGATCAGCCCGCCGATCAGGGCGGCGGCTTGCCGCACCAACGGCAGGTGATCGCGCAGCAGCCAACGGCACAGACTATGCATTGCCATGCCGTTCAGCACCAACACGCACAGCAACCACAGGTTATAGGCAGCCGCAGGCGTGAAGAAGAAGTTTAGGAAGGCAGTCGGCAAGTAGGTGAGCGGCTGCGACCACTGCGCGGCGCTGAAGAAGCCCTCAGGGTAGGCGAAGAGGCTCTGGTAGAACGGATCAGCGTCGTTTTGCAATGCATAGGCTGCCCACCACCCAGAGCGCGCATACTCAAAGGCATCGCCATAGCTGGCACCCGCCAGCCAGCCGCCCAGATCAGTGATAAGTGGGTAGGTGATGAAACAGACTGCCGCTGCATAAATGAGCAGCGGCAATCCATAGCGCCAAGCGACTGTACGCGCCGCTGCCATTTGCCTATTCGTCGCTGCTGGCGGCGGCAGGGCTAGAGTCCGCCTCAAAACTGGTAGAAGAATCCTCAAAGGCGCCCACTGCTTCAGGGGCAGCTTCCGCTTCAGAGTCACTTTCGACGTCAGCTGCAAAGCCTTCATCAGCATCCATCATGGATGCCTCGATAGACTCTGGGTCCTCACCGCGCTCAAGGCGCTCAACAATGGTGTTGAATTCCTCGCCCAAATCTTCGCCACTCTCATCTGCCATGCGGCGCATGAAATGCCCTAGCGTGGTTGGATCAGCCTCTGCCAAATCATCAAGGGCGGAATCGTCTTCAAGGTTGGCAAAGCGAGCACTGCCCTTGGCAACGGCAACTTTGGTCATCACACGGGTGATGTTCAGGCTGTTGCAGCGCAGGCAGCGCTTTTCGGCGGTCGCATACTCGGCGTAGGAAAAGGTCAGCACCATGCGGTGCTTGCAATCTAGGCAGCGGAAATCATAAGACGGCACGGTTAGCGCTCCTCAACTGTTCTTAGTCTATTGCCTATGCGGGCGGAATTTATCCCGCCCTGCACTGTATAGTTTTCCGTGAATGATCTTTAGGCTTTGGCGGTTGGCTCGGTTGCCACCAACTGCACCTTTTGTCCTTGATCGCCTTGTGACCAGCGAATGCGCGGTACAATGGCATCCATGATCACACGGTCTTTGTATTGGGCAATGCGCTTAATTACACTCTCGACCAACTCTTCGTTCAGGTAGTGTGGCTGTAAGCCGAGATCGAGCAAGTGGGTATGCACCGCGTTGTAGTAGTGTTCTTCTTTCTCCACACGCGGATTTTCGTAATGCCCAACCTCAACGGTCATGCCTAGCTCACGAGCGGCGCGCTGCACAGCGTATGCCAACTCCAACACGCTAAACTGCTCGGTGAATTGGTTAAAGACGCGGAACTCACCGGCTTCAGCAGGATTCAGCGCGGTTAACTCTACACAGGCAAGCGTATCACGGATGTTCAGGTAGCCGCGTGTTTGCCCGCCCGATCCGTAGACGGTTAGTGGCATTCCAATGACTGCCTGTACGCAGAAGCGGTTCAGTGCTGTGCCAAACGACTCGTCATAGTCGAAACGGTTGATCAGGCGCGGATCAAGCACGGATTCATCGGTATCAATACCGTAGACCACGCCTTGATTGAGATCGGTAGCGCGCAAATTCCAAATGCGGCAGGCGAAATGGATATTGTGGCTGTCATGGACTTTGGTGAGGTGATACATCGAGCCGGGCAGCTTAGGAAACGGCAAGCGATCCTTGCGACCCTTATGTTCGATCTCGATGTAGCCTTCTTCAATATCAATGTTGGGCTGCCCATACTCGCCCATGGTGCCAAGTTTGATCAGGTGCGCGTCGGGCGTATAGTCGCGCATGGCATACAGCACGTGCAGGTTGCCGATCACGTTGTTGGTGTGTGTGAAGGTGGCTGTATGCACGCTGATCATGGAGTAGGGCGCGCTGGGAATCTGCCCATAATGCACAACTGCCTCTGGGCGGAATTCACGAAAGGTGTGCGCCGTGAACTCCCAATCGGTCAGATCACCGATGTAGAGCGCCATGTGCTTACCGGTTAGCTCGCGCCAGACCTGCACACGCTCATGCAGAGAAGTGATCGGCGTCAGGCTGTCTGTGCCGCGCTCTAGGTGCAGGCGGCGGCGCAAAAAATTATCGACAAGGGCAACTTCATGCCCGCGCTGCGAGAAATGCATCGCAGTTGCCCAACCAAGATAGCCATCACCGCCGAGGATGAGAATACGCATTGTGAGATTTACTCCGTGTTCCGTTTCGTATTGGTTCTAAGAGCATTATAACACCGCGCTGTGCGGAAGGTTGCCTATCGGCGCGCCTACTCACTCGGATTAAAGGTATAGCCCACACCCGGCACCGTCGTGATCAGTTTCGGTTCGCGGGGTGATGGCTCTACCTTAGCGCGCAGGCGGCTGATCAGGCTCTTGAGCAGGTTGCGGTCGCCTTCGCCGGTGTAGCCCCATACTTTCTCGATGAGCGTCTCGGTGCTGAGGATATGCCCACGGTTGACGACGAGACAGTACATCAGGCGGAACTCCAGGTTGGTAAGCTGCCGCGCTTGCCCGTTGCTCAGTGTGACAGTGTGGCGCTCTGGGTCTAGGCTGACCGTTGGCGTGCTGAGGTTTGGCACCAATGCGCTGGGCACCACACGCGCACGGCGCAGTTGGGCGTTGACGTGCGCCAGGAGCATTTGGTAACCATAGGGCTTTACTAAATAGGCATCAATACCCGCCTCGTAGGCGCTCACAATGTCATCTTCAGAGGCGGGATTTGCCAAGAGCAGCATCGCCACAGAGGACGCACCGCGAATACCTTCAATGCGCCGAAAGAGGGTAGGATCAAGGTCTTCTTCATCAAGGATCAGCAAGTCGGTAAGCTGATCGTTCCAGGTGCGCTCCGCTTGGGCAGGATCAATGATGCTGGTCACATCATAGCCTTCTTGCCGCAAGATGAAGCTCAAAATATTCACCGACTTCACATCGTAGCCAAGCACCAAAATGTTCACGCGCCATACACCCTTTGCCATGCAGAGAGTACAGCACAAAGGCGGGTTCGCTTTCCCGCCCCTGCAATGCCTTCCCCTAAATTATAGCGCAACTTGATGCAAATGGCGGTGCAGTTCTCCACCTTGACAAGCCGCCCGCGCCTGCTTAAACTTGCCCCAAGCGAATATCCAATAACTCCGACGCGGCTTAGTAGGCATGTCGGTGCTTTTCAGAGAGCCGCCGTGTGCTGCGAGGCGGTAAGCGCCCCTGCCCAAATCCACCGCTGATAGGTTGGCTGCCGAAAAGGTGTTTTGCCCCACCGCTAAGGCTGCCCGTGTGCGCTCGTTACCGCGCCGAATGAGAGTGCAGCCCATGTGCTGCAAAGTCAGGTGGCACCGCGAGTCCCTCTCGCCCTGATGCGTCCAAAGCGTATCGTGGCGCGAGGGATTTTTTCGTATGCCACAGGAGGAACTATGCTCGATATTAACCTGATCCGTGAACAGCCTGACCTTGTGAAAGCGCGCCTTGCTACCCGCCATGATGACACACTGGCTGCCCGTGTGGATGCCATCCTCAACCTTGATCAGCGCCGCCGTGCCTTGCTGGTGCAAAGCGAGACGCTGCAAGCTGAGCGCAACAAGATCAACAAGGCGCTGGGACGCATGAAGGGCAACCGTTCTGTGAGCCTTGCCGCCCAAGCGCACGCCTTGCAAGAGGCGGTGCGTGCCATTCAGGCAGAAAATTACGCCCATGCCGCCGAGTTGCTCAGCAACCCGCCGACTGAGCCGCCCGATCCCGACGCGCAGCCCGACCTCACCGCCCTGACCGACGCCCTGCGTGGCATTGGCGACAAGGTCGAGGCGATCACCAAAGAAGCTGAGGCTGCTGAGGCGGATATGCGCGAGCATATGCTGTGGCTGCCCAACTTGCCCCATGAGTCTGTGCCGCTGGGTGCCAGCAGCGAAGATAACCCGATTGCCGCACCCGTTGGCACACCGCGCACCTACAGCTTTACACCCAAGCCACACTGGGAACTCGGACCTGCCCTAGATGTGATTGACTTTGAGCGCGGCACCAAGCTCAGCGGCACACGCTTCTATGTGCTGAAGGGCATGGGCGCACGCCTGCAACGCGCCTTGATCAACCTCTGCCTCGATCATCACACGGCAAACGGCTATACTGAGCTGTACCTGCCCTTCATCGTCAAAGAGGAAATGCTCTACGGTGCGGGGCAATTTCCCAAGTTCCGCAACGATATGTATAACGACCCTGACGCGGCGCTCTTTTTGCTGCCAACCGCCGAAGTGGCGATCACCAACCTGCACCGTGATGAAATTCTGAACGCGGATGAACTGCCGCTGCGCTATGTGGCAAATACGCCCTGCTGGCGGCGCGAGGCAACCAGCGCCGGGCGCGACGTGCGCGGCATCAAGCGTGTGCATCAGTTTCAAAAGGTAGAGCTATACAAGTTCACCACGCCTGAACGCAGCTATGAGGAACACGAGACAATGCGTGCCGATGTGGAAAAATTGTGCGCCCTGCTCGATATTCCCTACCGCTTGGTGACGCTCTGTACGGGCGATGTTGGCTTTGGGATGGCAAAGACCTACGACATTGAGATGCACGCGCCGGGCTGCGATGAATGGCTGGAGGTGTCTTCCATCTCTAACGCTGAGGCATTTCAGGCGCGCCGCGCCATGATTCGCTACCGTCCAGAGGCAGGCAGCAAGGTGGAATATGTGCATACCTTGAACGGCTCCGGTCTAGCAATGCCGCGTGTGATCATCGCCATTTTGGAGAATTTCCAACAGGCAGATGGCAGCGTGCTTGTGCCGCCCGTCCTGCGCCCATATATGGGCGGCTTGGAAGTCATCACACCGCGCTAGATGGCTAAAACACAGGGCGGGAAGGATGTCCCGCCCTCGTGGATAACGCGATCGTACGTAGAGGTCGGGCTTGTCCGACCCGCCGCACTTATTGGCTTGGGCGCGCCTCTAGCGTCACTTCCACCTCTAGACGGCGGTCACCACGGTAGATGGTCAGCATCACTTTGTCGCCCGGCGCTGTATTAGTGACCAGATAGGCGATCATTGCCTCAAAATCACGGATGGGCGTGCCATTGATCGCCACAATAATATCGCCGCCGAGCTGCACTGGCACGCCGCGCACCGTGACGCGCCGTGTGCCGCCGCGCAAGCCCGCCACATCCGCCGGTGAGCCTGCTACCACACGGTTGATGATCACACCGTAATCCACAGGCAAGTTAAACTGCTCGGCAAGGGCAGCGACCGTCAGGCTGCCAAATTCACCGACTTGCGGGCTGATTGACTCAATGCCAAGCCATGTGTATTCAGCGCGCCCACTGTTAATAAGCTGCGGCACAATGCGCTTGACTGTGTTGACAGGCACGGCAAAGCCAATGCCCTGAAAACGCCCCGTCTCGCTGCGGATGGCAGTATTCACCCCGATCACTGTGCCGTTAATATCCAGCAGCGGACCGCCTGAATTGCCGGGGTTGATCTGGGCATCAATCTGAATGATTGCTGGATTTTGGAAGGGCGTGCGGGTGCGTGGGCTTAACATGCGCGCAGAGTTCAGCGTGCGCCCCGTCGCGCTGATGATGCCCGTCGTCATCGAACTGACCAAGCCAAACGGATTGCCAATGGCGATCACGCTTTGCCCAACCTTAAGGTCGGTCGAATCGCCCAGCGTCACCGGCAACAAACGCTTGGGATCGGTATTCACCTTGATGACCGCCAAATCGCTGAAGTCATCTGTGCCGATGATCTCGGCATTTGCCTGATAGCCATCACGGAAGGTGACGATAATCTCACGTGCATCATAGACGACGTGCGCGTTGGTGACGATATGCCCTTCCAAATCCAGCACAAAGCCCGATCCGCTGCCGTCAAACTCATCGGTACGCGTGCGCGTTACCACCTCGATATTGACCACCGAAGGATCAACCCGCGCATAAAGGTTGACCATAAGCAGTTGGAGTGCCTCTGCTGCTGAAAGCACTGAGGCGGGAACTGCCGTCGGCGTGCTGAGCAGCAGTGGCTGCCCGCCGCTGGCAGGCGAGAAAGACCCTTCGCGCACCGCAAGCGGATCGGCATAGCGCACGGACTGCACCACGCCCTGCCCACTGCTGATGATGACGCCAAACAGCACCAATGCCAGCGCTGCCAGACCGCCCATGATTACTTTTGCCAACGCTGCACCGATTGATCGGCGTTGATCAGGCATAGCCTCACACCTCTACCGCTAAAAACGTTCGGAAATGCGCTTTAGGCGCGCTTGCCGCGAAAACTGGCGAGCTTTTCAAAGAGCGCCAATTCTTCGCCGGTTAGGTCGGTGGGAATTTGGATCAGCACACGGGCATACAAGTTCCCAAATTCGCCCGCTTGCTTGATGCGCGGCATTCCGCGCCCACTGACGCGGAACAGCTTGCCGGATTGCGTCCCCGGCGGAATGCGCAGCTTCACATCGCCGTTGAGCGTTGGCACATTTGCCTCACCGCCCAACACAGCCGTGTAAACGGGCAGTTTCAGATCAACGTACAGGTCGTCATCGCGCCATTCAAAGGTTGGGTGCGGCTTCACCGAGACAACCAAGTACAAATCGCCGTGGGCGCCGCCGGCGAAGCCCGCCTCGCCCTCGCCTTCCACGCGCACGCGCATTCCATCGCGTGTGCCGGGCGGAATGCGGACAGTGCGGCGCTTGCCGCCGCGCATAATGGTGCGCTCTGTGCCGTTGTAGGCTTCTTCGAGGGTCAGTTCAATTGGTTCTTCCACGTCTTGCCCACGAATGGGCTGCCGATAGCTGGAATCGCGCCCGCGCCCGCCGCCAAAAATGCTGGAGATAAAATCGGCAAAGCTGCCCTCACCGCCCATATCGCGGTAGCTGCTGCTGCCACCACCAAAATCGCTCCAATTGACGCCGCCGCTCTGCCCACTGCGCCACTGGTGGTAGTGTCTGCCCAATTGGTCATAGCGGGCGCGCTTCTCGGAATCACTCAGCACTTCGTATGCTTCGTTAATCTGCTTGAAGCGCGTTTCCGCCTCTTTGTCGTTCGGATTATGATCAGGGTGATACTGCCGCGCCAAGTTACGGTAGGCTTTTTTAATATCCTCCGTGCTGGCGCTGCGGCTCACGCCGAGAACCTTATAGTAATCCTGCTCCATGCTTACGCGCTCCCTAAGTTTGAGGGTATCTCTAGCACAATTGTAGGAGCGCCTGCAAGCTGCGTCAACTAAGAAAATCATCAGCGCGGCGGCAAAGGCAGCCCAAAGGCTTATATCACCTTTTTACCACTCCCTAGCAGGTTTTACTGAGGCAGCCCAACAAAAATCGGGTAAAATAGACATACGCAAATTTTACAGGCAAGCGTAGGCAACCATGCAAAAGCCAACGACTCAAGCAGATTCGCCAACCTATTCTGTTGTAGCGCCCGTCTATAACGAAGGAGAAGGGCTGCCCGAATTTTATAAGCGTGTTCGCGCTGTGATGGAAACGCTGGACGGCTCTTGGGAGCTGATCCTCGTTAACGATGGCAGCCGTGATAACTCGCTAGAGATCATGCGCCAGATCAGCGCCGAGGATCAGCGTGTGCGCGTGATAGATTTCGCCCGCAACTTTGGGCATCAAATTGCAGTCACCGCCGGTATGGATTACGCACGCGGTGAGGCTGTTGTGATCATTGATTCCGACTTGCAAGACCCACCAGAGACAATCCGCGACCTTGCCGCCAAATGGCGCGAAGGCTTTGAGGTCGTCTACGCGGTGCGGAACAAACGTCCCGGCGAAACATGGTTCAAGCTATTCACTGCCAAGCTGTTCTACCGCATCATCTACCGCATTACGGACGTGCAAATTCCGCTGGATACCGGCGATTTCCGCCTGATGGATCGGCGTGTGGTGAATGCCATGACCAACATGCGCGAACACAATCGTTTCATTCGCGGCATGACGAGTTGGGTAGGTTTTCGGCAAACCGGCGTTTATTATGATCGAGACTCGCGCAAGTATGGCAGCACCAACTATCCGCTGCGAAAGATGCTCAAGTTGGCGTGG
Source organism: Anaerolineae bacterium (assembly GCA_034432555.1). Lineage (GTDB taxonomy): Bacteria > Chloroflexota > Anaerolineae > Aggregatilineales > UBA2796 > CP2-2F. The sequence continues at coordinate 699 of DAOUBW010000005.1, read as the reverse complement.
GATGCCGTGACCGGCTTTTCATTCTTCCCATTGCGCTTAGCGATCTATGCAGCCTTTACGCTCTTTTTGCTCTCGGTGCTGGCGATTCCGTTGGTGGCGATCTTGCGGCTTGCCACAGGCGAACAGCTCTTTGAAGGGCAAGCAACCGCGATTAGCGTGGTGCTGCTGCTCGGCTCGGCACAGTTCTTCTTCTTCTTTGTGCTAGGGCAGTATGTGGCGCGCATCTACGACGAAGTGCGCGGACGCCCACTCTACATCGTGGCGGATACCTTCGGCTATGAAGGCGAGGGCAAACCACAGCGTCACCGTATCGTTATGTCGGAGTCGGAAAAGCGTGAGGAAACTGTAACACAAGGTTAGCTTATAATAAATTAGGTTTGGAACGTTCACGCGGCGAGTGGGTTGTATAGAGCAAACGCGCCGCATAGCGCTAGGGGAGTGCAGCCATGACGCCAAACAGCCAGACAGACAGCCAGAAATCCGCCGATGAATTGGCGCAGGTGCGCGAATATCAGGAGTCGGTGCTGAATTATGAGTCGCTTGATGAGCAGATTGACGCACTGCTACAATCGGCAGGTGGGCGCACAGAAGACCTCTCGGATGAGGCATACGTGCGCTACCGCGAGTTGGCTGCCCTGCGCGATCTTGCCTATAACCGCATGATGCAGCTTGGCAACGGCTTGCTGGACGAGAGTTAGC
>DAOUBW010000004.1:0-17331 GCA_034432555.1 Anaerolineae bacterium | reverse complement strand
AGATGGCATCGCTGCCGTCTTTCATGCGCTCAGTCTCGCGGTTTGGGCTGGCAACTGAGCCGCTATCAAGGTGATCGCGCCCGATCACAATCGGCGCTTTCAGTTCGCCGCTTGCCACCATCTGGTTGAATTTCAGCCCTGCTTTGGCGCGTTCGCCATAGCCCAGCCAGCAAATGCGGGCGGGCAAGCCCTGAAACTCGACATATTCTCGCGCCAACGTCAGCCAGCGCCGCAGATGATCATCTTCTGGAAACAGCGCAAGGATAGCGCGATCTGTGGCGTAAATATCTTCCGCATCGCCTGAAAGTGCTACCCAGCGAAAGGGTCCCTTCCCTTCACAGAACAGCGGACGGATATAGGCTGGCACAAAGCCGGGATAATTGAAGGCATCCGTAACGCCAGCATCAAAGGCGCGCTGGCGCAGATTGTTGCCATAATCAAAGACGACCGCGCCCTTCGCCTGCCATGCCAGCATCGCTTCAACGTGCGCCACCATCGAGGCGATGGCGCGCTGTTTGTACGTTTCGGGATCGTGTTCGCGCAGGTGCGCGGCAGCCTCAAGCGTCAAGCCGGCGGGAATATAACCGTATAGCACGTCGTGCGCGCTGGTTTGGTCAGTCACCACATCGGGCTGAACGCCGCGCAGGAGCAACTGCGGCAGCACTTCGCTGGCGTTGCCGATCAAGCCGATAGATTGCGGCGTTTGGCGGGCGAGCGCTTCCTCCACCCACGTCATCGCCTCCTCAAGATCGTCCGTCATGCGGTCGAGCTGGCGCAGTTTCAGGCGGCGTTCGGCACGCCAGCGGTCAACCTCTACAAACAGCCCAACGCCTTCATTCATGGTGACTGCCAAAGGCTGTGCGCCGCCCATCTCGCCAAGCCCCGCCGTCAGGACGAATTTCCCTTTCAAGCTGCCCCAGCCGTGTTGGCGTGCCAATGCGCCGAACGTCTCATATGTGCCTTGCAGAATACCCTGTGTGCCGATGTAGATCCAACTGCCGGCGGTCATCTGTCCATACATGATCAATCCGTCACGTTCCCACTTGTCAAAGTTTTCTTGGGTTGCCCAGGCGGGAACGATGTTGCTGTTGGCGATCAGGACACGCGGCGCGTCCGGGTGCGTGCGGAAAACCGCCACAGGCTTGCCGGATTGCACCAAGAGCGTTTCGTCAGGTTCTAGTGCCTTGAGTGCTTCAAGGATGGCATCGAAGGCTGCCCAATTGCGCGCCGCCTTGCCGCGTCCGCCATAGACGATCAGGTTTTGCGGATCAAAGGCAACGTCTTCATCAAGATTATTCTGGATCATGCGGTAAGCTGCTTCGATCAGCCAATTTTTGCAGGTGAGCTGTGTGCCAATAGGCGCTTTAATCTTCCGAACCTGCGGCGTCATGTGCATCGCTCCCTCTTAAAAAATGTGTATGGGCTGCTAAAAAATGCCAGATTGCCGCCGCAGCCAAGCGACAAGTGCGCTCATCTATATCGTAATGCGGGTTAACTTCGCTGATCTCAAAAAGACGCGTGCGCGCTTCCCTGCCCGCAATTTGCCCGATTTGGCAAAATTCCTCGCCAGTCAGCCCGGTTGGGTTAGGCGCGCTGACGGCGGGCGCGTCGGCGGCGCGCACCACGTCCATATCCAGTCCCCAGAAAACGGCGTGCGCTGCGCTGCGGCTGAGCAGATCGCGCAGCAGTGCCGCCACGCCGATCTCATGCACGGCGGTCAAGGCGTAAGCCTGCACGCCTTTGTGTGCCAAATAGCGCTGATAGGTTGGCGCATTGGCAAAAGGCTGATAGGCAATCTCGTAAAAATAGGAAGGCTGCAAATAGCCTTCTTCCAAGAGTTGGCGGTAGGGCGTGCCACTATTCGGCGGCAGATCAGCGCGCACGTCAAAATGAGCATCCACATTGAACGCCAGCACAGCGCCTTCTGTCTCCAGCGCTAAGGCGGAACAATCGGGATAGCTGGTATCATTACCGCCGCCCAACACGATCAGGCGTTTGCCGTCGCGCAGCATCTGCCGCACAATGTCGCGGTGCAGGGCGTGTGTTGCCTCTAGCGTCTCTTGCGGGCGCGTATCGCCCGCATCAAAGAGGCGCAGCCCTTCAATACTCACATACTTGTACAGGCAGCGGCGGATCGCATTCGGCGCGTCTTTAGCGCCAATGCGCCCTTTGTTGCGCGCTACACCTTCATCATAGGGCAGCCCTAGCAAGACGATCTCCGCTTCAGCGTAGCGTTCAGGTGCGCTGAAGACTGTTTCCCCCAGACGTATATCGTTGGGATCACCACGTTTGAAGAACACAGCAGGATCAGCCGCCGTGCGCTGTGAAAAGTGAGCCATAGACACCCTGCTAGGCGAAGGATACAGCGTCGCTGCACCCGATTAACATAGTGAGAGTATAGCGAATGTTGGGAAGGTTTTTCCTTGCAGGCATCCCTTGCCGCTGCTGGGTAAGCGCGGGCAAGGGATGCTTTGCTGATGGGCTATTCTTCAAGCGTGCTGAGATCGCCCTCAGGCTGACCAAGCGCACGCGCCTTCAGCACGCGCCGCATGATCTTGCCGCTGCGCGTCTTGGGCAGGGCGCTCACAAACTCGATCTTGGAGGGGACAGCAATCGGACCGACCTCATGCCGAATGTGATTTTTGAGCGCTTCTTCAAGGGCGGGCGATGCCTCGTAGCCTTGCCGCAAGATGCAATAAGCGTAGATGATGTTGCCCTTCAGCTCATCCGGTAAGCCAATTGCCGCCGACTCTGCAACAGCGGGATGGCTGACCAAGCCCGACTCAACCTCTGCTGTGCCAAGCCGATAGCCGCTGACCTTGATCACGTCGTCAATGCGCCCGATGATCCAGATGTAGCCGTCTTCATCTTTACGCGCCGAGTCACCGGTCAGATACCAGCCCTTGTCGCCGAATTTGCTCCAATATTGGCGGATGTAGCGGTCAGGATCGCCAAAGACGGTGCGTAACATGCCCGGCCACGGCTTCTTGATGACCAACAAACCATCCTGACCGACAGGTACCGTATTGCCGTCTTCATCCACCACGTCAGCGATGATGCCAGGGAAGGGGCGAGTGGCGCTGCCCGGCTTCAAGGGCGTGATCGGCATGGGCGCGATCATGAAGCCACCAGTCTCAGTCTGCCACCAGGTATCCATGATTGGGCAGCGGCTCTTGCCGATGACTTCGTAGAACCATTTCCACGCCTCAGGGTTGATTGGTTCGCCGACCGAGCCGAGCAGGCGCAACGTCGAAAGGTCATGCCGATTGGGCCACGCCGCGCCAAAGCGCATCAAGCCGCGAATGGCGGTTGGTGCGGTGTACATCACCGTGATGCCATAGTATTCCACCAATTTCCACCACCGATTCGGGTAAGGGTGGGTCGGCGCGCCTTCATACATAAAGCTAGTGGCACCCAAGATCATCGGACCGTAGACAATATAGCTGTGTCCTGTGATCCAACCCGGATCAGCGGCGCACCACCAACGGTCTTCGTCTTTCAGGTCGAACACATAGCGCAGCGTCGTGCTGGTATAGACGGAATAGCCGCCGTGCGTGTGCAAAATGCCTTTGGGCTTGCCGGTTGTGCCGCTGGTATAGAGGATGAACAATGGGTCTTCAGCGTCCATCACTTCGGTCTCACATTTGGTGCTGGCAATGGGCAGCGCCATCAGATCGTGCCACCAATAGTCCCGATCTGGCTCCATCTGCACCTCTTGCGCGGTGCGCTTCAACACAACCACATGCTCCACAACGGGCGAACGGCGCACTGCTTCATCCGCAATCTTCTTCAACTCGACAACTTGCCCGCGCAGCCAAGCGCCATCTTGTGTGACCAACACACGGCTTTGGGCATCTTCAATGCGATCCGCGAGTGCCTGCTCCGAGAAGCCGCCGTACACCACGCTATGCACCGCACCGATCTTGGCACAGGCAAGCATAGCGATGATCAGTTCGGGGACGCGCCCCATGTAAATGGTGACGCGATCCCCTTTCCGCACGCCCATTGAGCGCAGCACATTGCCGAACTTGTTCACCTCTTGCCACAGGCGGTAATAGCTGTAGGTGTGCGTGTCGCCCGCCTCACCTTCCCAGATCAGGGCAAGTTTGTTCTTCCGCCATGTCTTCACATGCCGATCCAGGGCATTGTGGGCGATGTTGGTTTTGCCGCCCACAAACCACTGGTAAAACGGTGCGCGGGAAGTTTCTAGCACTTTATCCCATTTTTTGTACCACTCTAGTGACTCTGCTTGCTCTGCCCAAAATGCTTCTGGGTCTTCAGCGGCACGGCGGTACATTGCCTCATAATCTTGGACAATCGCTTGTTGAATTACATTTTGCGAGGGCGCGTAAAGCTCTGAGGCGTTGGCAACGGGCTGTGCTGTGTCGGTCATAGCGCATAAACTCCTGATTAGTTGAAAACACTTTAGGTAGGTCAGCCTAGCAGAGAAGCCGCTACTCTGCCATGCCGCACTTAATGGGTACATTATCCGATCAATGGTTTGCTTAGGCAAGCATGATTTTGATGAGATTTTGTCAGCCTATGCACGCTAAGACGGTACGCCTCGTCACACGCCGAAAACTCACCCAATCGAAACGATCTCATACCTTGCAGTTGACCATGCTTTAACAAAGTAGTAAAATTGCCCACAAAATGCGATAATCCTGATCGCTATCCCGATTTCTCAATGGGACAAAGGAGCAACTGAGCATGATTGAAGAAAATGCTGCCCCAACCGAGCCGATGGCAGCAGACCTAACCGACTCTGCGTTGCAGATACCTGAAGTGGAAAGCACACCTGAAGCCGCCCTTGAAAGCCAAGCCGCTGAAGACATCGAGGCACCTGAGGCAACCGAAGAAGCACCCGCTGAACTTCCCTCCCTTTTCTTTCAAGCGTTGAAGCCCAAAATGGAACTGAACGGCGTTGTGAAGCGCGTGGAACTTTTTGGCGCATTTGTGGATATTGGCGTGGGCAAAGATGCGCTCGTCCATATCTCGCAGATCAGCGAAGAGCCTGTGAAGAACGTTAACGATGTGCTGAAGGCAGGGCAGCCCGTCACCGTTTGGGTGCGCCAAGTGGACGCCGAACGTGAACGGATTGACCTGACCATGATCAAACCGCTTGGCGTGCAGTGGAGCGAAATCCGCGTTGGGCAAGTGGTGACCGGCAAAATTGTGCGCGTCGAGAAGTTCGGCGTCTTTTTAGAGATCGGCGCGGAGCGTCCCGGCATGGTGCATGTCTCGGAGCTTTCGCTTGGCTACGTCGGCTCGCCTGAGGATGTTTTCAAGGTAGGCGAAGAACTCACGGCGAAGGTTATCAAGGTCAACAGCCGCAAAAAGCAGATTGATCTGAGCGTGAAAGCACTGGAAGCACCAAGTGCTGCCGTCCAGAGCGATGATGAGGATGATGACAATGTGCCGAACGCCATCGAGCTGGCGTTGCGCCGTGCGCTGCTGAACGCTGAGGATGCGGACTTTCCCGAGTTGGAGCGCGCCCTTGAAAGCCGCGGCACGAATAAGGCAAGCAATCGCAGAGGCAAGAAGCGTGATAAGCGCACAGGCAACCGCCAACAGCAAGAAGAATTGCTAACGCGCACGTTGGATAACGGCGTCGGTCGGGAACAGCCGAACGCCAACTAGCTCGTGCGCCGCGTTGCGGCAGTTTGGCTTTTTGCGCCTCTTGCACTCCGCGTGGCGTTTGGTTACGCCTGCTCTGCCTCATCGTCGCCAGCGATGGCATTCAATGTGCGCCATAGTCGCACAAAGCTCACACCGAACAGCACAGTCATGGTGACGGCGCTGCCCATGCACCATTGGCAAAAGCTGTTCAGAACGAGTGCCTGAATGGCGACAAAGTAGCCCGATACCAAAAAGCCAATCAACGCCATGCCGAAGATGAGCAGCTTGCTATATTTGGCAATCAGCGTGCTGCGCCGTTCGGCGATTAGGGTTAGGAAGATGGCGGCATATCCGACAAAGCCGAGATACGCCACTGGCACGCCGCCATATCCGCCGATATAGCCATACGGCGAGCTATCTACATAGCTGCAATCACTGATCGCCGCCACACAGGCGATCTCGGTGTTGGTCAGCTTGGTGTAGGAAAGATAGCCCGCGATGAACAACCCGATCAGCGCCAAGATGAAGCTGATCCGCCATAGTGAATCACGCTTGGTTGCGGCAGCCGCGCCCTGTGTGGTTGGCACGCTATATTGCCCTGCGGTATTGCTGGTAGCCATTTTGCATTATGTCCTTTACATATCCTGATCAAAGAGGCGCACAGGTAAGCGTGTACCGATAGGTACTTCCGTCATACCTTCGGGAATGATCAACAAGCCATCGGCGTTGACCAATGAACTGATCGCACCTGAACTTTGGGTGCCTGTACTGAAGGCGATGAGGCGTTCCGCCTGACGGGTCAGTTTCACCCGTGCGTAGGTGCGCCGACCGTCGCTGTGCATCACCTCACCAACTTCTGCCATTGCCTGTGGCGTGGCATCCGTCGGCACGCCGAGCAGCTTTAGCAAGGCGGGACGCACAAAAATATCAAAGGTAACTAGCGCGCTAACAGGATTGCCCGGCAACCCAAAGAACGGCACGCCGCCAAAATCGCCGAAAGCAAGCGGCTTGCCCGGACGCAGGTTGACGCGCCACAAGCTGAGCGTCCCACGCCGCGTGACCGCCTCCTTCACCACATCCAACGTGCCAACGGAAACGCCCGCCGTACTCACGATCATATCGGCGTCGGCGGCTGCCTCAAGGCGGCTGTAGACTGTCTCAACCGAGTCGGCGGCGATGCCCATAAAGCGTGCGGCGCCACCGACCGCTTGCACTAAGGCGCAGAGCGCCACGCTGTTCATATCGTGGATTTTGCCCCCCATCAGCGGCATGTGCGGCGGCAGCAGTTCGTCGCCCGTGGAGAGGACTGCCACCACAGGGCGGCGCACGACAGGCACATGTGCCACGCCCAAGCCTGCCAAGATGCCCACATCCGCAGCCCGCAAACGTCGCCCTGCCTTCAGCACAATATCGCCCTGCCGCACATCTTCCCCAACCTGCCGCACGCCGTTCCCAACGCCAACCGCCGCACGAATCAGCACGCTTTCGGGCAAGGTGCTGTTCACTTCAAAGCGGCTCGGTGCATCGTCAGTTTGCTCAACTGGCACAACGGCGTCAGCGCCTTCAGGCAACGGCGCACCTGTCATAATCCGCATGGCAGTTTGAGCAGGTAACGGTGTTGGCGGCAGGCTACCAGCCGGAATATCACCACTAACAGGCAACCGCACAGGTGATTCAGGGTTGGCGGCGGCGATCTCGGCGGCACGCACCGCGTAACCGTCCAAGGCGCTGTTTGGGAAGGGTGGCAAATCATACGCCGCCTGAACAGACTTCGCCAAAATGCGCCCGTAGGCATCTTCCAAGCGCACGCGCTCAGCGGGCAGCGGTGAAAATCTTTCTAGAATACGCGCAAGTGCCTCATCCACGCTGTACACGAGCATTCTCCAACGGCAACATCGCTTCACGCTGCCCATTATACCGCGCTCAGCGGCTGGCGCGCCTTAGAGATTGGCTAGTGTGGTTGGCGCGTCGGACGAATGATTCCGAACCAGATCGAAGCACCCATCACGCCAAGCGTGATCGCAATCCAAACCAATAGCCAGAAATTCACCGGTAGGTTGGTCAGGCGCGCTACTGCCAACGCATCATTTGGCACATTGCCCAGCATGGTAGATTGGCTGTTCCACAGCGAGAGGATGTCGTTGAGCGCGTTAAAGCCGACGATGAGCGCCAGCGCATTCAGCAGGAAGGTCACCACTATCCGCGAGCCAAAGGCGGCAAGGGCGAACAGCGCTGTGCCACTGACGATGCCTGTCAGCAGCGCCACGTTATCGCGCACCAACACGAAGGTCAGCACCAGCGCACCAATTGCGGCAGCGCGAAAGATGACCTGCATCTGATTTTCGCTCTCGCGCAGCGCGCCGCCTGCCGACCATAAGCCAATCGTCAAGCCAATGCCGCCGATCAGCAGCGCACCTTCGCCACCAGTGAACAGCAGCGCACAGCCGATGAAAAACAGCCCTGTTAGGACGGCAACCAAATGCACACGCCGCACCCGATTCGCCGCAAAGAGCAAGATCGCACCGAAGAACGCGGCGCCCAAATAGCCCATCTGCGTGATGATGAGGCGGTTACCGCCTGCTGTGGTCGCTAAGCCGGCGCCGTTCGGAAACACGCGGAACTCAATAAAGCGCCCGCCGGTGAGCAGCGCCGAAAGCCCATGCCCTGCCTCATGGACGAAGGTCACCAGCAGCCGAAATGGATACAGCAAACTGCTGACGGTCTCGTTGCGCGGCGCAATTTGCCATAACAAAAAGACGAGTGCGAAAGCACCCAGCGAAACGAACAAAATTCGGCGGCGCGTCCGCCCTTCTGTGCCAAGTGCTGCCGCGTCTTTATCGGCGTTATCATAGAGGCGTTCGTAGCTGCTCATCAAATGTTTCTGCCTTTGCGGTCTTTTGCCCAATGTGCGTACAATTGCTGTGAGTTGCCCTTGACTTTAACACGGCTTGCCGCCGTAAAGGAATTTTCGCCATGCCCAAACCGAATGCCCTTCCACCGACTGATCCACTGCGCTTTGGCACCGTGGGCGCACCGCAAAGCACACCCAAGCCCGGCGGCACACCGCTTGCCATCGCCCACAGCCGCGCCTTGGGGCTGGATCACCTTGAGATTGCCTGGGTGCAGAGTGTGCGTGTGACCGATGAATCCTGCGCGGTGATCAAGCAGGCGGCTGAGCAACACGGCATTTCGCTGAGTGTTCATGCGCCCTACTTCATCAACCTGAACAGCCAAACCGCTGAGCTGATGCAGAAAAGTGACGAACGCCTGCTGGCGGCAGCACGCAAGGGCTTTTTGGCAGGCGCACGTGATATTATCTTTCACCCTGCTTCTTACCACAACCAACCGCCTGAAAAAGTTTACGAGCGAGTGCGCGAAAAGTTGCTCGAACTGACTGCGACTTTGCGTAGCGAAGGCGTAAACGTGACGCTGCGCCCGGAGACGATGGGCAAGCCTGCTATGTTCGGCACGCTGGAGGAAGTGATCCAGCTCAGCCGTGAGGTGGAAGGCGTGCTGCCTGCCATTGATTTTGCCCATCTGCACGCACGCGACGGCAAACACAACACTTATGAAGAATTTCGCGCCATGTTGAAGGCAGTCGAAGATGGCTTGGGCAGGCGTGGGCTGGAAAGGCTGCATTTGCACCTGAGCGGCATTGAGTACGGCGCAAAAGGCGAGCGCCAGCACATTCCGCTGAACGAGGCAGATTTTGCCTACCGTGATCTGCTTCAGGCGCTCATTGAGGTGGACGGGCGCGGCACAGTCGGTGTGGAAGCGCCAGAGCCGTTCCATGTGGCAGATGCGCTCACCTTGCAGGCAACCTATCGTCGGCTGCGCGCCATTCATGAAGGGACGATTACCGAAAGCCTAGCGGCAGAAGATTGAGCTAGGGCAGCAGCGTTAGTGCCTCAGTGTGGTTAGGGCGGAAAATGCCGAAAGCGCGCCGAGCAAAGGTGCAAAGGCGGGTGATGGTCAGGCGCTCACAAAGCACCTCAGCATCTCTTGAATGCGCTCTGCCATCAGCACACCTCCCGCTACCTTTGAAGCGATCATACCACACGCTAGAGCGTCGGCAGGGTGATTTGCGCGGCGTGCCGCACGAACTCCAGGGCGCGGAACTGCTCTAGCAGCGGATCGGGCAGTGGTTGGTCAAGCGTTAGCACGGTAAGCGTCTGCCCACCTTTGGTAGCGCGCCCGGTGCGCCACGCCGCGATGTTGATCCCATTTTCGCCCAAGAGCGTGCCGACCCTGCCGATCACGCCCGGCACGTCATAGCTGCCAAAGACCAACAGCACACCGCTTGGCACAAAATCGCTGCGATAGTCATCAATCTGGACGATGCGTGGCTCACGCCGATTGAACAGCGCGCCGCTGATCACCTGACCGCCGCCGCCTTCCCAATGCACCTGACAAGAGACGAGGTTTGTGTAGTCCACGATATCTAAGCCCTTGGTCTGCGTGACGTGAATACCGCGTTCCATCGCCACCAGCGGCGCATTGATGTAATTGACGCTCTCGCCAAGCACCGGCGCTAACATGCCTTTCAGCAGTGCCACGGTCAGCGGCTTCACCAAACCATCTAATTCTTCACCCTTGTACTCGACTGCCACACGCCGAATCCGCCCACGCGCCATGTAGTGGTGCAGCGCGCCGATCCGTTCGGCAAGGCGCAGATAGGGCTGCATGGCGTCAAAGGCGCGTCCCGGCATGAAGGGCATGTTCACGATATTACGGTAATCGGTGCCGTGTAGCGCATCGTAGACTTGGCGCGCAATCTGCATACTCAGATCGCGCTGTGCCTCTAAAGTTGCATCGCCCATGTGTGGCGTGTGGATGACGTTTGGCAAGCCAAGCAGCGGCGAATTGTGCGGCGGCTCCACGGCGAATACATCAAGGGCAGCGCCGCCAATGCGCCCTGATCGCAGTGCCGCAATCAGAGCTGCCTCATCAATCACGCTGCCATGCGCCGCGTTGATAATGCGCGCACCTGCTTTGATAATGCTAAACGCCTCTGCATTCAACAGATTCGCCGTTTCAGGCGTGTAGGCGCAGTGAATACTGATAAAATCGCTGCGGCGCAACAGCTCCTCAAAGCCGACCAGCTTCACGCGCAGATCGGCAAGGTGTGCCTCTGCCACATAGGGATCGTAGGCGATCACATCCATGCCAAAGGCGGCGGCGCGCTCTGCAACACGCTTTCCAACGCGCCCAATGCCGATGATGCCTAGCAACTTGCCATACAATTCCGTTCCCATGTGCGCCTGACGCAGCCACAAGCCGCGCCCGACTTCCAAATGCGCTGTGATGACCTGCCGCGCCAATGCCAGCATCAGCGCAAAAGTATATTCAGCAGTCGAGATCGCGTTCACGCCCGGTGTGTGCATTACCATGACGCCGCGTGCCGTCGCCGCTTCTATATCAATGCCCGCCAAGCCAACGCCAACGCGCCCAACAACCTTCAGGCGCTTGGCATTCGCCAGCAAATCGTCATCTACTGTCAGATCATCACGGATGATCAGCCCGTCTGCCTCACTGAGCGCCTTAGCAACCTCAGCCCGTTCAGGCGGCAAAATCCGTACCTCAATGCCTTCGGCGCGCCGCAAAAAGTCAAGCGCTTCGCTGGTAAGTGCTGTCGTGACCAGAATTGTGTAGCTCATCGCCTTTTATTATTCCTGTGCTAAGCCTCTAAACTGCCAACTGCACCCATAACGGTAAGTGATCCGAGCCGCCCGAATCGCCCCAGACTTGCGCGCCAAGCGCCTGAATGCCCTCGCTGGCGAAGGCGAAATCTATGCGGAACAGCGGTGGCAGCCAGCCAATGGGCAAGCCGTTGATGATCTCGCGTGCTTGTGGATACTGCCAGGCGGGGAAGGTATAGCCCATGCCAACGCCAACCTTACGGTAGACATCGTAATAGCGGGCTGTGATCTGCCGATAGGTGTCTGCCTGATCGGTCATATTGAAATCGCCCAAGAGCAGGACGGAGTGTTTTTCAGCGGCAAGGCGCGCCATAATCTGATCGATCTCGTTTTGGCGCGGACGTGCATCAAAGAGCCTGCCGACCATGCCTGGATGGACAGGATGCAGGTTGTAGAGAGCAATTTTGGCGCCATGCAAGCTGACCACGGCGCGCTGATGCCCTAGCGCGTTGTGAATGCCCTCATGCTGCCAATACTCAACCTCATCGAGTGGGAAGCGGCTGAGGATGCCCTGTCCCGCGCTTGGGAAAGATGGATAAGGGCATAAACTGCGGTAGGGATAGTGGTTGGCGAGTTCGCGCTCAAAAAAGTCGGCGGCGGCGGCGCTTAGCTCTTGCAGGGCAATCACATCAGTGTTGGCAGCCCGAAGGGTTGCCAAGAGCGGCGCAAGGTGAACCGACTCGACGTGCAGGTTATAAGTGAGCGCCGTAAAGCTGCGCGGTGAGCTGATCGGTGACGGCGGACGCAACATCCGCCATACCTGCCCGCCGTACTGACGCAGGAATTCGGCTGCCAGCGGCGTTAGCCAACCCACTGTTCGCCAGCGCCGCAGCAGGATCGCCACCGGCAAGCTGAGCGCAGCAGGCGTTAGCAGCAGGTGCAGCAGGCTGTTTAGCAGCGCGACGGGCGGCAGTTCAGCGTCGCGCAGGCGGGCACGGTTTTGCAAGAAAAAGGTGAGCAGCAGGCTGTAAAGGCTCAGCGGACGCATACCTTTAGGGCGCGCTGGCATAGGGTTTGGCACAGAACGTGGCATATAACATCAACTCCGTTTGGTGCGGCGCTTTACCACGCCGCTTCTAAGATTGCGTGTAGGTCGGCGTCACTCAGGGTGGCAGGATTTGCCTTCATGCTGTTCGAGGCTTGCGCCTTCTGAACGATTTCGGCGAATGCCGCACGCTGCACGCCTAGCCCGCTCAAACGCGGGATATTCAGGCGCGCACACAACGCGGAAACAGCGTCTACAGCTGCCTCAGCCTCTGGTGATTCGGCATCCAGCAGCAAGGCGATCTCTTCAAAGCGCATCAGGCGATCAGAGGCATATGAGTCGTTCTGAGCGCGCAAGGCACGCACATTAGCTGCTATTACATGCGGCAGCAGGCTGGCACAAATAACGCCATGCCCCACCTCAAACATACCGCCAATCGGTGCGGCAAAGCCATGCACTGCGCCCAAGCCCGCATTGGCAAGCGCCATGCCACCAAACAAGCTGGCATATGCCATTGCCTCGCGTGCTTCCGCATCGTTACCATCAGCATAGGCACGCGGCAGCGCCCACGCCGCGTTGGTAATTCCCTCACGGCAGAGTGCGTCGGTAATCGGGTTGGCGCGGCGGCACACAAACGGCTCGATCAGCTGTGTGAGCGCATCCAAGCCGCTGCTGGCAGTCACACTAGGCGGCAAACTGTGCATCAGCGTTGGATCGATCAAGGCAAGGCGTGGCAGCATTAGTGGTGAGCGCAGACTGACCTTCACGCGCTGCGCCTCCGCCGTCAGCACGGCGTTGCGCGTTGCCTCCGAGCCTGTGCCAGCCGTTGTCGGGATGGCGATGTAGGGCAGCGGCGCGTGAGCCAGTGGCAGCGCCTTGCCAACCACTTCAAGGTAATCAAGCAGATCGCCCTCATTGGTGGCGAGTGCCGCAATCGCTTTGGCAGCGTCCAACGCGCCACCGCCGCCCATCCCGATGATCAGCTCGGCGGCACAGGCGCGTGCTTGTGCCACACCTGCAAAGGCGGTCTCGATTTTAGGCTCGCCAGCCACTGCGAAGACTTCATAGGCGATCTGCGCGGTATGCAGCAGATCGTAAAGTGGCGCGGCGCGGCTTGGATCGCTGCCGGTAACGACCAAAGCACGCGATCCGAAGGCTTTGGCATGGTTAGGCAGTTCGCGCAGCGTGTTCGCGCCAAAGACAATACGCCCTGCCGTCATGAACTCGAAACGGTCAAGCATCGGGATACTTCCAAAGCGTTTGATCGGGAAAGATGGGCAAATAACGCACCCCCGAGCGCGGCTCTGCCAATAGGTCAGCAACGGCAGCGCGCCATGCCAAATAATGCGGTGTTTCGCGGTGCGCCTGCTGCGCTTCAGGCGAATGAAAGACCTCAATCAGCATAAAGTGATTGGGATCATCTTCCTGCTGGATGAAATCGAAGCGTGCGACGCCTGCTTCTTGAACGCTATTGCGGGCGTTTTCCAGCGTAGCGGTAATGAACGCCTGCACACGCTCAGGCTTCACGCGGATAGAGACGAGCGCAACCAACATCAGGGTACATCCTTTGCCTGTCTGGGAAGCATTTCGCGCACAACTATACCCTATTTGGGTGTGTGCGTGTAGGGCGCGCAGGCAGGCAGAGCAGCCCGTTTGCCTCTGCCTGTTCGCCCATGAAGCCAAACAGATTTATTGGCAGAAGTACGACACACATTGCAATCTGAATCGAGCAGTGAGAAATTCTCGTACAAAAATGTGGGCTGCTGCGTTTAGTGTCTAATAAATACGCATGGTCAAAGCTGGAATAACAACATGTGGAACGCCCATCACAAATTCAAATTGCTTATTGTGTATCTATTCATGTGCTTCACGCTGACTGCTTGCCCGCCTATTTCACCTGAGGAAATTAAAGACCTTCTACCAATCATCACCAAAATTGAGCGGCTTGGCTTTGAGTTTCGAGCGTTCGGTTCACCAATTGCGTATGAGGTGAATTGGTGTGGTGGAACTGCTGAATATGGTAAAGATGTTGGTCAAGTAGGTTCTGTGGACATTTCATCGAAACTGGGAAGTGTGGCAACATGCCTATGGGCTGCTAAAACTGTGCGAAGCGCTCTCATTGTCTCACCGCTCAACCTGCCCAAAACTTAGCGAGCGGAAGCCGCATGAGTGGTGAGGGCTAACTGCGAATGCCTGCTACGCCTGAACTATCCCTACGCCATTCACTAAGACTGTTTATTCGAGAGATGCTATGAAAATTCTGTGCTGCACAGTATACTGTGTGGATTGTGGCATGATGCACTCCTCGGAAAGGGCAGGCGTGTGACGCGAATTATATCCCTACATTCCTTCACAGAGGGCGCGGGTAGAACGACTCTTGCCGCCAACATCGCCGCACTGATGGCACAACGCGGGCAGCAGGTGGCATTGTTGTGTGCGCGCACCAATGATCCGACCTTGCGGCATTTATTCACCCTACGCAAAGATGTGCCTAGCCTAAATGACTATATTCAGGGCAGCGTGCCAATTCGGGAGATTGCCCAGGACGTGACCGCGCAGATCGGCTTAGCACGTGGTAGGCTACATGTGGTAGAGCTAGGTGTGCCAAGCGACGCACCGCCAAGCCTGAATGTGCTCAGCAGTACCTTAGATAGCCTGAGTGAATTGCTGCGCTTAGATGTAGTGCTAATCGAGAACCCAGCCGGGCTGGCGCGAAGCGCGCTGACCTTGATCGCGCTCGCTGATTTGCTGACCATTGTGCTGCTGCTTGATCAAGAGCATTACAACGGCGTCTCGGTGCTGCTGGATGTGGCAGAGCGGCTAGGCGTGTCGTTGGTGCGTCTGATCGTTAACCAAGTCTCAGCGGAGTTTGTGCAGGCAGAGGTAAAGGTGCGCGTCGAGCAAACCTACCAACAAACGGTAGCGGTGGTCGTGCCGCATTCGCCTGATCTGAACGGGCGTAGTGGCTTAATCGTCGTCCAGAACAGCAGCCATGCTTTTTCGGCGGCGTGCAGCGTCGCAGCCTCTGCTTTATTGGAAGTCAATATTTAATTTAAGGATCGCAAAAAAGCATTTATACTTCTAAGGTAAGCGCATAACGGCAAATGGGGCGTGCCATGTCAGAATTCATCGGACAAACCATCGGGCAGTATAAAATCATTGCATTATTGGGCGAAGGCGGCATGGCAACAGTCTATCGCGCCCAGCAGCCTACCATGCACCGCGAAGTGGCGATCAAGATCATCGAGTCGCGTCTGGCGCGCAATCCAGAATTTGTGCGGCGTTTTGAACGCGAAGCGCAGACTATCGCCTCACTCAATCATCCGCACATCCTCAAAGTCTTTGACAGCGGTCAGCAAGGTGATCTGCTCTATTTGGTGATGGAACTGCAAAGCGGCGGCAGCCTCTCGCAGCTTATCCGTTCGCAAGGGCGTTTGCCCGCGGCACGCATTGCCAAGCTAACTGAACAAATCGCCTCTGCGCTGGATTACGCGCACGGGCGCGGCATTATTCACCGCGATCTGAAGCCGCAAAACGTGCTGCTGGATGAGCAGGGCAACGCCATCCTCACCGATTTCGGCATTGCCAAGATCATTCAGCCCGATGTGACCGCCTTGACCGGCACCGGCACGGCGATGGGGACACCTTCCTATATGTCGCCTGAGCAGTGGCAAGGTGGCACCATTGATCAACGTTCCGATATTTATGCGCTTGGTGTGATGATCTATGAAATGCTCAGCGGCACGCTGCCTTTCAGCTCGGATACGCCCGCCGGCATGATGTACATGCACATTAATCAACCGCCACCGCTGATTCGCGGCACGCGCCCTGATCTGCCCGATGCGGTTGAAAAAGTGCTGATCAAAGCGCTTGCCAAACAACCTGAGCAGCGCTTCAACAACGCCGGTGAGCTGGCTGAGGCACTCCGCTTTGCTCTAGAGGGCAAAACGCCGCCCGGCATTGATATAACTGCCATTGACGCCACCACCTATGCACCGAATGTCGGCGTCATTCGTCCGCCCACACCCACCATTCCCGACCCAACACCGCTGCGCCCACCGGCGCCGCAAAGCGGCAGACGCGGCATTTTTGTAGTTGGCGGTGGGCTGATTGCACTGCTGACGGTTGTCGTTGCCGTTTTGCTTGGCAGCAACTTGCTGAATGCACCTTTAGAGGCAACCCAAACCAGCGTGGCTGGCACAGCCGCAGCATTGAACGCCACGCCCACCGAAACGCCAAGCATCACGCCGACCGCCACCGAAACGCCCACACCAACGCTCACCAGCACACCCACAGCCAGCGCGACTGCCACACACACCCTCACTGCCACCACCAGCCCTAGCGCGACTGCCAACCCACAGACGCTTGCCGCGCAGACTGCTGCCGTGCAGTTGACCCAAACAGCTGAGGCGAATGCCATCGAAACATTTGTGCAGCAGAATATCCTCAATGCGAATGCAACTGGCACTGCAATTGCTGTTGCCTCATTCACCAAAACGCCCACACCAACCCGAACCTTTACGCCCACACGCACCCATACACCAACCCGTACAGCGACGCCAACCCGCACGCGCACCTTAACACCCACCCGCACCCTGACGCCAACCCCGAACCGCACCCAAACGGTCGCCGTCATCACGCGGACTGCCCAAGCCCGTGCGCTTGCCCTGACAGCCACCCGCGCTGCCATCCGCACTGCAACGGCGCGTGTGCCAACCCGCGCCCCAACCGTCAATCGCACCGCAACATCAGCCGCTGTTGCGCCTGTTCCCGGCGCACGCTTGGTCTTTCAGCCATCCAGCGGCAGGCTATCTCACACGCCCGATGATGGGCAGGTAACGGTGCGGCAAGCAGGCACCCTAGACCTAAGCAATCTGGTGGTAGAGGCGCGCTTCTATACGCCCTATACCGATCAGCTTTGGTCGCATGGCTTCTTCTTCCGCCGCGCCGCCAATCAGCAGTACCGCTTCATTTTCGACTCGAACAGACGTTACGCCTTAATCTACAGCTTTAGGCAGAACAGCAATG
>DAOUBW010000003.1:0-82027 GCA_034432555.1 Anaerolineae bacterium | reverse complement strand
TCGCGATCAGGCGCACGCTTTTCTGTTGCTCAGTCAGCCGCCGATTCGCGTATCTTGGCAAGCTGTGCAATCTCAGGGTCAGCAATCACTGCGCCGCCGCGTACCGTCGCGCCGATTACCAGACCTGCCGCTACCAACACAATGTTCTTGATGATGTACTGCCCTTCGAGCGTTGGCGCATAGGGAAACTGCGTGAACGTCTCGCTTGGGAACAGCACCAACGGCGTAACCGTGCCAAGCATCTGAAACAGGAGCAGTAACAGCGTAATCCGCATGAATTTGCCCGTGATCAAGCCTAAGCCGATCAGCGTCTCCAGTGTTGCCAACAGCGGCAGCGAGAGATCAGGCTGCACAATGCCAAACGTCAGCGTCTGGATCGTCTTCGTTGCCAGTTCCTCAGCCGGGCTAAGGTTTGGGAAGAATTTCAGCACGCCGAACCATAAGAAGATCACACCCAGCCCGACGCGCAGAATCACCACGCCATACCGCGCCATCCAGCGCGTAACTTTCACATCAATTGCCGTGAAAAGCTGCACCGCACGATTCATGAACACACCTCCTGCTCAAACTTTGTGTATCTTTTCACAAAACTTAGCAGAAGGTGCGTAAACTGCCCAAAACGGGCGTCAGAACTCAGGCTGTGACTTGTTCTGCCAAGCGTGCGCCGCTTGCCAACGCCTCAAAATTATCCTTCAACAGATGGCGGCGGTGCGCGGGAATGTGTGCCTCTAGGGCTGCTTTGAGCGCCTCTAACGTCAGGATCGGCTTCACCGTTAGCAGCGCGCCCATCATCACCATGTTGGTGAGTTGCGGCGCGGGCGCATTCTCAGTGGCAGGCACGGGCAGAATCAGCAGATCAGTGCGTGCAGTGCTGTGCGGGATGAGCGATTGATTATAGACGAGCAGCGCGTTCGGCTGGAGCATCGGCACAAATTTATCAAAAGACGGCGCATTGAAGATCATGCCAATGCTGGGATGCTTCACCACAGGCGAGCCAATCGGCTGATCGCTGATCACAACGGTGCAGTAGGCTGTGCCGCCGCGCATTTCAGGTCCGTAGGATGGAATCCACGTCACATGGTAGCCCTGATCCATGGCGGCATATGCCAAAAGCTGCCCGGCGAACATAATGCCCTGCCCGCCGAAGCCCGCGAAGATGAGTTCATGCTGCATGGCTAAAGCTCCTTTACCGCGTCTAGCACTTTGTAGTCACCCACTGGGAAGGCGGGCAGCATGTTGGTCTCAATCCACTTGAGCGCTTCGGGTGGCGTTAAGCCCCAGTTGGTTGGGCAGCTAGAGAGCAGCTCGACCATGCCAAAGCCCAGCCCTGCTTGCTGCACCTTGAGCGCAGTCAGGATTGCCTTCTTCGCCTTGCGGATGTGGGCGGGATTATGCAGCGAACGGCGCACAATGTAGGCTGCGCCAGGCAGCACGGCTAACAGTTCGCTCATTTGGAGCGGCACGCCTTCACGCCCAAAGGGTGAGGAAACAGTGCGCTGCCCTGTCAGTGAGGTTGGCGCAACCTGCCCGCCCGTCATGCCATAGATGGCGTTGTTCACAAAGATGACCGTGATCGGCTCGCCGCGTGCGGCTGCGTGCAAAATCTCGCCGGCGCCAATCGAGGCAAGATCGCCATCGCCTTGATAGGTGATCACAATGTTTTCAGGCTGCACGCGCTTGATACCAGTCGCCATGGCTGGCGCACGCCCGTGTGGTGCTTCGCAGCCATCCATCTCAAAGTACTGATAGGCAAAGACAGCGCAGCCCACCGGCGCAACCAAAATTGCCCGTTCGCGCAAGTTAAGTTCGTCCAGTGCTTCTGCCAGCAAGCGGTGCGCCACGCCATGCGTGCAGCCTGGGCAGTAGTGTGTTGGCTGTGCGCCCAGCGCCTGTGGCATACAGTAGACCGTCTCCATCGGCACGGTGATTGGCTCTAAAAGCAGGTCAGTCATGATAGCACCTCTGTTGGCAGCAGTTCGTGCAAGGCATTCTCAATTTCCTCTGGCACAGGGATGGCACCGCCCATCCGCCCGTAGAAGTGAATCGGCGTGCGCTCGGCAACCGTCAGGCGCACATCTTCCAACATTTGTCCGGCGTTCATCTCCACCACCAAAATTGCCGAAACTTGGGCTGCCAATTGGCGCAAGCGCCCCGCTGGGAAAGGATAGAGCGAGATCGGGCGGAATAAGCCAACTGGCACGCCCTGAGCGCGCAATTTCTGCACAGCGCTTAACGCGATGCGCCCGGCGCTGCCATAACCAACCACTAATAACTGCGCGTCTTCTGTGAAATATTCGATGCTACGCTGTTCAGCTTCACGAATGCGCGCCAAGCGTGCTTGAATGTGCAGGTTATATGCCTCTTCTGCCTCTGCTTGCAGGTAAAAAGAGGCAATGCGGCGTGGTGGGCGCCCTTTAGCACCTGTCAGGGCATAGGCGGGACGTTCGTCTGCTAACTCACGCATGGGCGGCAGTTCAGCCGGCTCCATCATCTGCCCGATCATGCCGTCGGCGGCAAGGATCACCAAATGCCGATACTGATCGGCGAGGTCGAAGGCAAGGATGGTCAGATCAACTGCCTCTTGCACAGAAGCAGGCGCTAAGACGATGGGATGATAGTCGCCATGCCCTGCTGAGCGCGTCACCTGAAAGTAATCTCCTTGTGAGGGTAGGATGTTGCCTAAGCCGGGTCCGCCGCGCATAATATCCACCACCACGCACGGCACATCAGAGGCGGCGATGTAAGACATGCCCTCTTGCATCAGGCTGATGCCGGGTCCTGAGGAGCTGGTCATCGTCCGCACGCCCGCACAAGCCGCCCCATAGACCATGTTGATCGCTGCGATCTCGCTCTCCGCTTGCAAAAAGGTGCGTCCCAGTTCGGGCATACGCCGCGCAAGATGCTCCAGCAGTTCGGTCTGCGGTGTGATCGGATAGCCGAAGTAGGCGGTCATGCCAGCGCGCAGTGCCGCCTCTGCGATAGCGACGTTACCCTTCAGTAATTCGCGGCTCATCTCAACCTCCCTGTGGTAGGGCAGCGCCCGCTTTAGCGTGGACTTCACGGTAAACGGTGATGCAGACATCAGGGCAGACCAACGCACAAATGGCACAGCCTGTGCAGTGCTGCTCAGGGTCGGTGAGCAGTGCCGGATGATAGCCTTTGCGGTTAAGCTGATCGGCTGCCATCTTGATGACCTGCTGTGGGCAGGCAAGCGCGCATAATGTGCAGCCTTTACAGCGTTCAACGTCTATGAAAATTGTACCTTTTGCCATCTAAAAATCTCCCCGAAAAAGTTTCTTGAAGATAAGTATAGGCTTATGAACTAACGCTTGTTAGTAAGCAAAGTCATCAAAAAGCGTGCAGAGTGTCATATTCTGTTCTGAAGAAGCACGCTTGACAACAACAGCATCACTTTCTATACTCTTTCATATGCACAAATGCTTATATGATGAAATGTCTTATGATAGCTGATCAAACAACCTGTTCAGATGACCACACGGGTGCCGAAGTCCTTCAAGATACGCTGGTCAGCCCGCAGATAGCGCTGGCAATCACCGATTTTTTCAAGGCGCTAGCAGACCCAACCCGTGTGCGGATCATCAGCCTGCTGATGGATGCTGAGCTATGCGTTGGCGATTTATGCCGTCTGCTGGGCATGTCTCAGCCGTCAATCTCGCAGCAGCTACGCACCCTGCGGGCAGCACGTCTCGTCACTATGCGCCGTGACGGCAAGCATATCTTCTATACACTCAGCGACGATCACGTCCGCGCTGTTTTTCGCCAATGTCTCGATCACATTCAGGAATGACCCTAGCATGTCTGCCACAACGTTCCCTTCCCAAACCTTAGAGATACCTATTCGCGGTATGGATTGCCACGAGTGTACGCTGCATGTGCAAAGCGCTTTAGCCGCCCTGAAAGGCGTGCAAAGCGTGAATGTCTTCCTTGCCAGTCAGAAAGCCACTATCACCCTTGACCCTGCCCAAGTGACCCTTGAGGCGATCCGCGCAGCTGTGCAAGGCGCCGGCTACAGCGTGCCAAACGCCGACCCTGAAACGGCTGAGGCAGACCCACGCCAAGCACAGGCAACTGCCTTCACGCGGCGCGTTTGGGTGCTGTTCGGCGTTGTGATCGGGATTGTGCTGTTCGTGGTTGTGGTTGGCGAATGGCTCGGTCTGTTCGAGTCGCTCACGGCGCTGATCCCATATCCGATTGGCGCGGCTGCCGTGATCGCCGCCGCGTTGCCCATCCTTCGGAATGTGCTGCGGGCGGCGCTCCGTCGGCAAATCATCGCGCATACGCTGATGAGTGTCGGTGTTTTGGCGGCACTTTTGGTCGGTGAGTGGGCAACAGCGGGCGTGGTCGTCTTTTTGATGTATGTTGGCAGCAGCATTGAACACCTCACCGCTGAGCGCACACGCCGCGCCGTGAAAGACCTAGCCGCACTGGCACCGCAAAAGGCACGCCTGCTGCGCGACGGCGCTGAGCAAGATGTGCCGATTAGCGCTGTGGCAGTCGGTGATGAGGTGATTGTGCGTCCCGGTGAGCAAATTCCTACGGATGGCGTGGTGCGCGATGGGCAGGCAACCGTCAATCAGGCGGCGATCACCGGCGAATCACTGCCGATAGAAGTAAGTTGTGGCGCACAGGTCTACGCGGCAACCCTCATTCAGCACGGTTATCTGCGCGTGGAAGTGACCGCTATCGGTGCGGAAAGTACGTTTGGGCGGATCATCAAGCTGGTGGAGAATGCCGAGGCACACCGCGCCGACGTGCAGCGCCTTGCCGATAAATTTGCGGGCTATTACCTGCCTGTGGTGCTGTTGATCGCTGCCCTAACCTTGCTATTGAGCGGTAACGCACTGGCAATGGCGGCTGTGTTGGTGGTGGCATGTTCGTGTTCGTTTGCGCTTGCCACGCCGATTGCCATGCTGGCGAGCATCGGCGCCAGTGCGCGGCGCGGTGTGCTGATCAAGGGCGGCAAGTATATCGAGTTGCTGGCGCGTGCCGATGTGCTGCTGATTGACAAAACAGGCACGCTCACGTTGGGCAAGCCGCGCCTGACGGATGTTATTCCGTTGGCAGACCTGCCCGCGGACGACTTGCTGCGTCTGGCGGCGGCGGCTGAACGCTATTCGGAACATCCGCTTGCTGAGGCTGTGCGCCTTGCGGCGGCTGAAAAAGCGCTTTCTGTGCCGCCGACTGAACAGTTTGAGGCGGTGGCAGGTATGGGCGTGCGCGCAAGCATTGAAGGGCAAGTGATCACGGTTGGCAATACGCGCTTGATCGGTGAGGAAGTGCCAGCGGCTGCCCAACTCGCGGCACAGGGCAAGGCGCTGCTCTACGTGAAGCGCGATGGGCAGTTGATCGGCATCTTGGCAGCCGCGGACGCACTGCGCCCTGAAGTGCCTGCCGCCTTAGAAACGCTTCGCAGGCTGGGCATCCGCCATATTGAGCTGCTGACAGGTGACAATGCACAAGCGGCAGCGGCACTGTGTGCGCCGCTGGGCGTGCCATTCCGCGCTGAACTGCTGCCAGAGGATAAAATCCGTGCTGTGCGCGAGTATCAGGCGCGTGGGCATACGGTGGTGATGGTTGGCGATGGCGTTAACGATGCACCTTCACTTGCCCAAGCCGATGTCGGCATGGCGATGGGCGCGGCGGGCTCACCCATTGCCATTGAGGCAGCGCACATCACGCTGATGAGCGAGGATTGGGCGTTGGTGCCGCACGCCTTTCAGATTGCACGGCGCACGATGCAGGTTGTGCGCCTGAACATCGGCTTCACCGCTCTCTATAATCTGGTTGGCTTGAGTTTGGCAGCTTTTGGCATGTTGCCGCCGATGTTGGCGGCTGCTGCGCAGTCTATTCCAGATATTGGCATTCTGGGCAATTCGGCACGGCTGCTGCGGCACACGCCTACTGACCAGTGATTTCGCGGTATTCGCGGCGGTTGATCAAGCCAACTTGCAGCGCCACATCTGGGTTGTTACGGACGAAATACTGCACTGCCAACAACGCACGGTGTGTGGGCGGGTAGGTTTCGGTCAGCGTTTTGATCCATTCGATAACGGCAGGTTCTAGTGGAATCATGACCTCAAGGTATTCCACGCCTGCCGCTAGGAAATACTCGCTGATTTCGTCATCGTCACCCACCAACGTGATCATGCGGTCTAGCACAGCGCGCCAGTCGCGCACATCATGCAGATAAGACAGCAAGCGCAGCGCATGGTAACTCACGCCGGCATCCGGATCGTGGATCAGGCGGCGTGCCGTATCCGCGATTTCGCGTGGCAAGCCGCGCCGTGAGGTTCGCCCTGCATCGCGCAGCAGCGCATATTTCACCTCTGGAATTTCGGTCGGCACCAGCAGAATCTGGTTCACCAGCGCCGATGCTTCATCGAAATAGCCATCGATCATGGCGTAGAGGATGTGGAAATGCTCCGCCGCGTTGATCCGCATCGCAGGATCGGGATGATGCAGCAGTTTGAGCATCAGACGGTGGTTGCGGCGCTGTGCGGCAATCTCCAACACATTGAGCGGATAGTCGGCTTTGCTGGCACGCGCTAAGGGCATCAGCCAATGTTCGGCAACCAAGCCCTCAAGTTGTTCGACAGGCAGCGTTGTATGGAGGTTTGCCTGCTTTGCCTCGCGCAGCACCTCACGCACATAGCCTTCCGAATCATTCCGCAGCTTGGCAGATTGGCGCTTGCTATTGGCGATGTTCTCTAGCTTTTGTTTCAATTCTTCTGGGATCATGAGCCACACATAAAGTTAGTAAAGTGCCTTGCACAATGATAAACGCACAGGAGATGTCTGGCAATGCCAGAAGGTGGGCAGCTTGTGAATTGGAAGGGATACCGACGATGCTAGACCAACCTAGACCATATCGCTTGACTCTGCTGCCCAAGCGGCGTATGGTTAGCTGTAGCCTGATTGATTCAAGGAAGTGATCTGATGCTCAACATTGGTGTGCTTGCCCTGCAA
Source organism: Anaerolineae bacterium (assembly GCA_034432555.1). Lineage (GTDB taxonomy): Bacteria > Chloroflexota > Anaerolineae > Aggregatilineales > UBA2796 > CP2-2F. The sequence continues at coordinate 75,040 of DAOUBW010000003.1, read as the reverse complement.
GGCGATTTTGCTGAACATGCTGCCATGCTGCGGCGCATTGAGGCGCGCCCTGTCGAAGTTCGCAAAGCGGAACAGCTTGCCGACCTGCACGGCTTGATCATACCCGGCGGCGAAAGCACAACCATCAGCCGTGTGGCACGCGCCAGCGGACTTTACGAGCCGCTGCGCGCCTTTGTGCAGCACAAACCGACGTGGGGAACGTGCGCCGGCGCGATTCTGCTCGCCAAGCACATCACAGGGCAGGCGGCGCATTTCGGCGTGATGGATATGACCGTGACTCGTAACGCCTTCGGGCGGCAGGTAGATAGCTTCAGCACGGATTTGGTGGTGGCGGGCTTTGATGCGCCGCTGCGCGCTGTGTTCATCCGTGCGCCGATCATTGAATCGGTGGGCGCGGGTGTTAGCGTGTTGGCGCGCCTGTCGGATGGGCGCATTGTGGCAGCGCGGCAGGGACATTGGTTGGCAACAGCCTTCCATCCCGAACTGACGCCTGATACGCGCCTGCATACCTACTTTTTGGAGATGTGCTATCAGCAGCGCGTGGTGGTGTGAAAATGCGCGGGACAGCCGCGTAGCGCCTAGCTCGGTTGTCCCACACTTGCCTAGCGAATGCCCAATAGCCCTAGAAAACTGCCCACTTTTTCGGCTGCGCCACTAAGGAAGTTGCCGAAACCTCGCGCACTATCGCGTACTACTTCGCCTATACTATCCCCAATGTTTTTGGCGAGCGCTGCGCCATGCCACAGCGTTCCCAAGCCGCCACCAATGAATTCAAGCCCTGCCTTGGCGACGCCACCTGCCGCTACCATCAAATCACACTTGGCAACGCCTTCAACAATCGCCGCTGAGGATTTATCAATCAACCCATTCAAACTGAAGTTATTAAGGGCTTCCTGAAAAGCGGGTGCATGTTTGCGGATTTCTTCTGCACGGGCAAGGCTGCCGTAGGCAAATACTTCGGCGTTTTCAGCCATGAACGCCGCGCCTACAGTCCCTAACACTTGTATGCCGGCGTCTGCCAGCAGTGCAATGCCGCCACCTGGCACTAGCGAAATGGCAGCTTTAGCGCCGCCACTCAGCATATGGGTGGCAACTGCTTCACCGGTGATGGGCGTGCCGCTTACTAGGTCTAGCAAGACGCCGCTCAACGCGCCATAGGCTGTTCCACCCAGCACCTTTCCAAGTTTACCGCTCACTGTTTTAAGGATGTTGGGTCCAAAATTGGACGTTAAATACTTTTCGACCATCGTCTCCGCAAGGTAACTGCCGCCTTCATGGATAGCAATCTTCCCGCCTTCCCCAAAGACTCGTGTGAGGGAAGCAGCTAGGGCGCCGCCTGCAATATTTCGCGCCTCCTCAACGCTGCTGCCTTCACCAAAGAAAAGTATGCCTGCTTGGCGTTCGTGTTCTTCCAGCAGCACAGCCGTGCGTTTGACGGCTGTGCTGGCTTCATCTAGCGCAGCCCGCAGCCGCCGCATAGCAGGCAGCACCTCATGCTCCATTTCGGCATAAAATTGCCGTGCGCCTTTGCCTAGCCAACTGCCGCGCAGTGCATCAAGACAGTTGCCCACCGATCTCGTTAGGGCAAAGATTTGGTCAGCCTGTACAGTCAATCCAGAGGCGATAGCTTTCAAGCCGTCGTAATCTGCCTGAATTATGGACGAACTCATGTTGTTCTCCTTATGGAAACATACAGCTGCGCTATTAGCGTAAATAGTTTTGAACTAAAAGTCAATTACGCAATCCATAACAGTCTTCACGTTTCTTAGCTGGTAGGTCTGGGGATGAAAGGCATGTTCAGAAGATTGCATAAGCTGCTATCCCAAACAGCGGTATGCCTGTCATTGCGCCACACGCCCGAACGCGCCATAATGGACGCATACAGTCTTTTTTGAAAGGCGCTTTTTTCTATGGACTCCCGTATTCAGAAGATGGCGAGCGTCCTCGTCAATTACTCCACACGCATCAAGCACGGTGATCGCGTCCTGTTTCGCGGCACCTCGCCCTTAGCGCAGCCGCTTATGCAAGCGCTGACCGCCGAGGCGCTCAAAGCGGGCGGCATTCCCTTTAACTACCTACACATGAGCGCCGAAAACCGCATCGCGGCGGAAAATGGCAGCCTTGATCAACTGGCAGCCGTCAACCCGATGCTCAAGTTGATGTATGACACGGCGGATGTGATCATCCGCATTGAGGCAGCCGATAACACCGCTGAGCTAAGCGGCATTCCCACCGAAAAGGTGCAGGCACGGATGCGCGCCTTTGGCGAACTGCTCAATGTTCAAATGGAGCGCGAAGGCAGCGGATCGCTGCGCCGCTGCACAACGCTTTTCCCAACACCCGCCTACGCCCAAGATGCCAACATGACGCTTGCCGAGTATGAGGATTTCGTCTACCGTGCCTGCATGGTCGGCGCGGATGATCCTGTGGCGAGCTGGCTGAAGATGGAGGCTGAACAGCAGCGCCTTGTGGACTATCTGCACGGCAGGCAGCGCCTGCATGTGAAGGGCAAAAACATCGACTTGCAGATGAGCGTGGCAGGGCGCACGTGGGAAAATGCCAGCGGGCGCGTCAATTTTCCCGATGGCGAGATTTTCACAGGGCCCGTTGAGGACAGCGTGAACGGTTGGGTGCGCTTCACCTATCCCGCCTTCTATAACGGCGGCGTGGTGCGCGGCGCGGAACTCCACTTTGAGGACGGCGTGATCCGACGCGCCACTGCCCAAGAAGGCGAGGCATTCCTAAACGCCGTGTTGGATACCGACGCAGGCGCACGGCGCTTGGGCGAGTTCGCCATTGGCACCAACCGCGGCGTGGATCGCTTCACAGGGCATATCCTGTTTGATGAGAAGATTCACGGCACCGTCCACATGGCAGTTGGACGTGCTTATCCGCAGACGGGCGGCGTGAATCATTCCAGCATCCATTGGGATATGATCTGCGATATGCGCGATGGCGGGCAAATCTTGGTGGATGATGTGCTGTTCTACCAAGATGGCGAATTTTTGGTTTAGGGTGTGCGTATGTCCTCAAAAAATATCCTCTACTACGGTGCGCCGACAGAGCCGCCGCCTTTCGTGCCGCTGCGCGCTGGCGCGCTGGCGCTGTACTATCATCATGGCGATCTGCGCCACATTCGCGTTGGCGAGCGTGAGGCAATCCAGCGGATTTATGTCGCCGTGCGCGATGCCAACTGGAACACCATTCCCTTCAGCGTGAGCGACCTGCACCTAGAGCGCGCCGAACGCGCCTTCCACCTCACCTTCACCGCACAACATACCGAAGGCGAGGTTGACTTCCGCTGGCAGGCTCAGATCATCGGCACAGAGGACAGCACGCTGCGCTTTAGCATGGCGGGCGAAGCGCTCAGCGCCTTCCGCCGCAATCGGATCGGCTTTTGCGTGCTGCATCCCGCCTCCGAGTGCGCCGATCTGCCCGTTTGGATCGAAGCGCCCGACGGAACGCGCCACGAGCGCCGCTTCCCGCGCCTGATCGCGCCGCAACAGCCGTTCCTCAATGTGCAGGCGATGGGCTATCGCATTGGCACGGCAGAGATTGTGCTGCGCTTTGAAGGCGACATTTTCGAGACCGAAGATCAACGCAATTGGTCAGATGCCTCTTTCAAGACCTACTGTACGCCGCACGCACTGCCCAAGCCTGTCGAGGTACCTGTTGGCGCGCAAGTGCAGCAAGCAGTAACCTTACATGCCAGCGGTGCGCTGCCTGAGGTAACGACCAGCACGCCGATCAGCAGCCTGTATGTAGGCGATTTTGCCCGCCGCCTACCGCAAATCGGGCTGAGTGTGGCAAGCCATGGCAAGGCGCTGACGCCTAGCGAGATGGCGCGGCTGAGGGCGCTTAATCTCTCCCATTTGCGCGTAGACCTGCGGCTTGGCGTTCAGAATTGGCATCAGACCTTGCGGCGTGCGGCATTAGAAGCAAAGGCGCTGGCTGTGCCGTTGGAGCTTGCGCTCTACTGCACACAATCCGCTGAGGCTGACCTGCGCGCTTTGGCGGCAGTGCTGCCAGAGATTGCGCCGCCGATCTTGCGTTGGTTGATCTTTGACGCACAGCAGTTTGTGACGCCGCCGCCGCTGCTCAGCCTTGCGCGGCACATCCTCGCCCAAGAAGCAGTGGGCGCGCCATTTGTGGCAGGCTCGCACGCCCAGTTCACCGAACTGAACATGACCCGCCACGTCTATCCCGATGCAGACGGCTTGATCTACGCCTTCAATCCGCAGGTTCACGCCGATGATCACGAGAGCCTGATCGAGAACATCGCCGCGCAGCCCGCGATGGTTGCCTCTGCACAAAGGCTTGCGCCTGAAAAGACGCTGCACATTAGCCCGATCACGCTCAAGGCGCGCTTTAACCCTGCTGCCACTGGCGATGAAGCGCCACCACCACCCGATGCACTGCCACCACAGGTTGACCCACGCCAAACGGCGCTGATCGGCGCGGCGTGGACGCTTGGCAGCCTTGCGGCGCTGTGCCTGACGCCTGTTAGCAGCCTGACCTACTACGAGACGACGGGCTGGCGCGGCGTGCTGGAACGCGAAGAAGTGACGCCGCATCCGCGTTTTCCGTCGTTGGTGGGTGCAGTGTTTCCCATGTATCACGTCTTTGCGGATGTGGGCGAGTTTGCGGCGGCTGAAGCTGCGCCGCTGCACGGCAGTTCACCGTATTTGGTGGGCATGGCGCTGCGTGAAAACGGCAGAACGCGCCTGCTGATCGCCAACCTCAGCGCGGCGCCGCACCTGCTGACGCTGCACACGCAAGGCAGCTATCGGCTGCGCGTGCTGGATGAAAACAGCGCCCTGCAAGCCATGATGCAGCCTGAGGCATTCCACGCAATCGGTGATCTGCACACGGTTACGGCGGAAGGGCTAAGCCTGACCCTGCTGCCGTATGCAATCGCCACGCTGGATGCGGTCAGCGCTTAGCGGCGCTCAGCTAATTGTGTAACGCATCGCGCAAGGCGTCCCACACTTGCCGATGCTCCCTTTTGAGCGCCAAATCATTGGCAACGAGGGCTGTGTATTTTTCCAGCCATAGGGTAGGGTGTTGCACAAGGCGTAGATAGTATTTCAGTGACGGCAAAATGCCATTCACAATGAACTGGCAAGCGTGTTGTGTTTCCAATTCAATAATTTTTTGGGCGAGCGCAGTTCGATCTTGTTCAAGTATGTTTGGTTCATAGGTGGTGAGCAGATAGTAGCGCTCTGGTGTGCTGTTGCGAACTTTGTGATAGGCGTCCTCAAGCATGATAGGTGTGATAGGTTTTCGATATTTAACTTCAACAATCTCAAAAAGGCTACCATCTTCATGAAGAATCTCAAGATCGCCAGCAGCTTTGGCGCGCTTATCCGCGCTGGTATGCGAACCAAGCGGTTTTAGCGTTTTTCCTGCATAGCGCCGAACATCTTCTATAAGCAACTCGTAAACTGCATAAAGTGCCAGCACAGGCAAACGTGCCGCGCACCACTGCCGTCATAACGATGCTCAAAATGCTGCTTGGCAAGCGCTACAATCTGGGCAATTGAAAGCATTGGTGTAGCTGTGAACAACTGTACACTCTGTTTGGTCATTTGTGATAAAAGCAGGGCAAACAAGGCATATAAAAGCTGTTCGGCATTGCTTTCGCTTGCTTGTGCTGCATCAATAATTTGAAGGAAGGACTCTTTAACGCGCTTGTTGCGAATATGCCCAGGAAATGCTGAAGTGAACGGGTGCGGTTGCTCTATAGAGCGTGTGAGCCAAGCACTTTCCGCCATTGCGTAGCGCCGAAAGTGTGTTTTCATAAACGGTGTGACATATTTTGTATCAAAGGTACGGGCTGAGTAGCCGTTAGGCATCTGTTCCTGATGGTATCGAATATCTTGACCAGGTCGCCAGATTTTATAGGTCAGCGAAGTTATCACAGCACCTAGAACAGCTTTCTGTGTTTCTCCATTGTCGGCAATCATTTTCAACGCAGTGTAGAGCTGATCGGGTATCGTTATCGTGGCAGTTGACCCAGTTTGGGCTAATGCATAGGATTCTTCAAGGATTTGAAGCGGTGATTTTTCCGTCATGACTCAAACAGATCAGGTGTAAAAGCAAGGTTCTGCAAGCGTTCACGCGCATAGGTGCAATAGCTTTCGTTAATATCAATGCCAATGTAGGTGCGCCCTGTTTTCACGGCTGCTACAGCAGTAGAGCCTGCACCAACAAAAGGATCAAGCACAACATCGCCGCGCTCAGTTAAGAGGCGTATCAGTTCCTCCACAATCTGCACGGGATAAATCGCAGGATGTGGACTGCCCTTCAACGACTCAACCGGCGTGGTGATCACATCCCGTTTCAGGCGGTTACCATGAATACGGATAATGGTGAAGCCGTTTCGTTCAAGCTGAATTTTCCTGCCACCTTCTTGCCCACCGAAGGGTTCAGCATGAATGCCGCGAATCTTCATCCGAAAGCCTTGAATGGTGCCGCTTTGCACTTCTTCAATCACAGCTTCAAGGGCAGTGCGCGCCATCGCCTTTTGCGTTTCGCTCAGGCTAGAGCGTGAAATTAGACCAAAGTATTTCTGTCCTACCTTAGTGTGCGAGCCGTTACTTTCAGCAGGCGACTCATCCGAATCACGCAGAAATGCCTCTGGAAAATATTTATAGCCCTCGCTTTTGACAAAGTGGAAAAAGGGTTCTGTGCTGCTGACCAAGCGCCGCTGAAATTGGCGCGGTGTTGGGTTCAGCTTCACCCATGTAATGTTATTGACCAATGTCACTGCACAGCGTTCTGTGGCGGCAATCGCAAAGCGATAGGGCATCAGCAGCAGGCTGCCTGCCTCGTATTTATCGCCAAGGTTAAAGACGAGGCTGCCCGTCGGCTTGATGATCCGCACACATTCGCGGAAAATGTTGAGCAGTGCCTCGATATAGGCTGCGGGTGTTGCCTCATTGCCGATTCCCTCACCATAATCGCGCTGTTTGTAGTAGGGCGGTGAGGTGATCACCAAGTCAACACTGCTGCTAGGAAATGCTCGCAGCAGCAGCGCGCTATCGCCGCAAACAATTTCGTTTTGGTGAGGTGGCTGCATTCGGCAAACTCGCTGCGTAGAGATGCTATGATGTTAGCTTATTTCGCCCTCGTCCGCAATGACCCAAGTGTGCCTCACTGCCGCCGTGGCAGCAAGGCACACCACACACCCTACAGCTTTTCGCTGATGGATTTCGCCTGCGTGAACAGCAGCAGATAGTCAGGTCCGCCGGCTTTGCTATCCGTGCCAGACATATTGAAGCCGCCGAACGGATGCGCGCCGACCATGGCACCCGTGCATTTACGGTTGAAGTACAGGTTGCCCACATGATACTCGCGGCGTGCCTGCTCCAGCCGTTCGCGGCTCTGGCTGTAGACGGCGCCCGTCAAGCCGAACTCGGTGCCGTTGGCAATCTGCAAGGCGTGGTCATAGTCTTGGGCGCGGATCAGCGCGAGGACGGGCCCGAAAATTTCCTCTTGGGCAATGCGCGCATTGGCAGCCACATCCCCAAACACCGTCGGCTCAATGAAATAGCCGCCTTCGGGCGTCACCTTTGCCTTGCCGCCGCACAGCAGCTTGCCCTCTTGCGTGCCGATCTCGATGTATTCAAGGATTTTCTGCATCGCCTTCGCATCGGACACAGGTCCTTGATCGATCTCTGGCGCTTGGTCCGGCGCGCCTTGCGTCAGTTGGCGTGTTTTCTCCACAACGCGGCTTGCCACCTGCTCATAGACGGAATCCACGATGATAGCGCGTGAGCCTGCCGAGCATTTCTGCCCCTGAAAGCCGAAGGCACTCACCACAATGCCTGTCGCAGCCGCTTCAAGGTCAGCAGTTTCATCGACCACGACGGCATCTTTGCCGCCCATTTCCAGCACGGTACGCTTGAGCCAAAGCTGACCAGGATGCACCTTCGAGGCGCGCTCAAAGATACGCATCCCGACCTCTTTGCTGCCCGTGAAGGCTATGAAGCGCGTTTTGGGATGATCAACCAATGTATCGCCAATGGCAGCGCCCGGACCGGGCAAGAAATTTAGCACACCGCTTGGCAAGCCCAAATTCCACAAGATTTCGCAGAACTTGTAGGCGATGATCGGCGTGATGCTGGCAGGCTTCAACACAACTGCATTGCCCGCCACGATGGCGGCACTGGTCATGCCAACCATGATCGCGTTCGGGAAGTTCCACGGCGGAATGACCGCGCCCACGCCCAACGGAATGTACTGCAATTCGGATTGCTCGTCGGGCAGCGTGTAGAGCTGGTCGCTGGCGCTTTTCAGGCGGATGGCTTGCCGTGCATAGTATTCCAAAAAATCGATTGCCTCAGCCGTATCGGCATCCGCTTCTGCCCAGCTCTTGCCGATCTCAAAGACCATCCACGCGCTGAACTCGTGTTTGCGGCGGCGCATCTCGGCGGCAGCGCGCAGCAGGTAGCGCGCCCGCTCTGCCAAATCCACGTACTGCCACTTTTTGAACGCCTCTGCCGCCACTTCAACGGCGCGTTCGGCGTCTTCTTTGCGCCCGGCGGCAACCGTCCCGACAATCTCGGCAGGGCGTGCTGGATTCAGCGACTGGATCGAGTCGCCCGTCTGGATGTCGTTAGCACCGATCCGAATGGGATACTGCTTGCCAAGCTGGCTGCGGACATATTCGATCGCCTGCTGGAAGGCGGCACGGTGCGTGGGATCGCTGAAATTCGTCAGCGGCTCATTTTTGAAGTCGGGCAGTTTTGCCATTGTTAAAAACCTCTCTTGGTCTAGAACAAATTATGCCTTGATGGCTCGTGCCTAGAATTATAGCGTGTTGATCGGAGCGCTTTCCAAAATGTGAAGTCCGACGGTACAATGTACAGGTACAATGTACACAACAGCAACTTGAGGTGAACGCCTATGCAACGTCGCCACTTTCTACAAATTTTAGGGCTGAGCGCGCTTGGTGTGGCACTCCCGCAGCGCGCAGGGCGCGTCGCCGAGTCTGTGCTGGTGGTGGGCGCAGGCATGGCGGGCATCAGCGCAGCACGCGCCCTGCAAGCAGAAGGCTTCAGGGTAACTGTTCTAGAGGGGCGCGATCGGCTGGGAGGGCGCATCTGGACGGATGACTCGCTCGGTGTGCCGCTGGATATGGGCGCGGCATGGATTCATGGCAGCCGCCGCAACCCGCTGACTGCCCTAGCGCGCACGGCAGGCATTCGCAGTCTGGCAAGCGACTTTGAGGCGTTCGCCTTCTACACGGGCAACAGTCGGCGGCTCTCCGCCGATCAGGTGAGCGTTGTGATGGAGACAGCCGCTGATATCTTGCAGGAACTGGAAGCCGCCAAAACGCACGATCTGGTTGACGAAAGCACCTCCATAGCTGACGTTTTGGCGGTGCTGATCCCGGAGTACGCGCTGGTCGGCACTGAAAAACAAGCCGTCCTGTGGGCGCTTGCCAGCGAAATTGAGCTGGAATGGGGCGCTGATGCCAGCGATCTATCGCTCTTAGCGTGGAATGAGGATCGCGCCTTTGGCGGCGATCATCTGCTGCTGCGCGAAGGTTATGGCAAGCTGATCGCTTTCCTCGCCCGCGATTTGAACGTGCAGCTGAACACGATTGTCAGCGAAGTTGCCTATGATCGCAATGGCGTGCGTCTGAAAACGGCGGACGGGCGCATCTTTGAGGCAGATCGGGCTGTGATCACCTTGCCCATCGGCGTGCTGCAGAGCGGCGCCGTTGTTTTCACGCCGTCGCTACCTGAATCCAAGCGTGCAGCCCTCAGCCGCCTGCAAATGGGCTTACTGAACAAGATTGCCATGCGCTTTCCGCGTTCGTTCTGGGACGAGACTCTGCATCGGTTCGCCTATCTGGGTGAAGCGACTGACGAAGCCTTCGAATTCTTCAACCTGCACCTGCTGCATGAGCAGCCGATTCTAGTAGCCTTGGCGCGTGGCGCACAGGCGCGCAGCCTTGAGCGTCTCTCGCCCCAGCAGGCTGTCTGGCGCGCCTTTGAGACCTTGCAACGCGCCTTTGGCAGGGCTATCCCGCAGCCTGAGGCGTTTGCCGTCACAGCGTGGCTTGGCGATCCTTTTGCGTGCGGCGCTTACTCGCACGTGCCGCCCCGCGCACAGCGCAGCGACTACGACATCCTAGCGCGCCCTGTGCAAAATCGGCTCTTTTTTGCTGGCGAAGGCACACTGTCCACTTATCCTGCCACAGTGCATGGCGCTCTGATGAGCGGAGAGCGCGAGGCACGGCGCATTGCACGCCTAGCCCAATGAGCAGACAGTCATCTCCGGTGCTCTGCGTGGGGCGGTGACGCGCAGGCTACCAACGACCCCGCCTACCCCTATCCCCCTGCCCCTTCCCCGCCCGCGGGGAAAGGGGAATAAGGCGCTGGCTTCCCCTGCTCTGCCCGCAGGGAAAGCCGATCAGAGGTAGGCAAGGTGGCTTTAAGGTGAGGTAAAGTTTTGACAGGCATACCAAGCCTGATCTATAAACACCTTAATGGGTTTCTGAAAGGGCGGGTATGGCGTGCTACTGCTCTACATGGTGATGGCATGGTGCGGCGGCATCGCCCTGAGCGCTGCCCACGCTCAGGCAGCCGCCCTCCACAGCGCGTTGCCCACCGTCGCAGTGTTTGGCAGCGCAGCGCTTGCCCTGATCAATTATCCCAAGCGCAGCCTACGCCGCCTCTGCCTGTGCCTTGCCGTCGGTGGCTTGGGTATGGCGCATCACAACGCGGCGCGGCAGCCTTTCAGCCCTGATCAACTGCCCTTCTACAATGATCGCGGCACGGCAGTCTTGGAAGGCGTGATCAGCGCACCGCCCGAACGCCGCGAAAACGCTGCACGCCTCACAGTCAGCGCCCACAGCCTGACGCAGCGCGGCGAAACGTATTCGATCAGCGGCACGGCGCTTGTCTATGCTGAGCGCTACGGCGATTACCACTATGGCGATCTGATCCGTGTGCGCGGCACACCACAAACGCCGCCCACCTTCGACGCCTTCTCCTTTCGAGACTATTTGGCACGGCAAGGCGTCTACAGCCTTGTGCGGCGCGCCACACTCAGCCTGATTGAACGCGATCAGGGCAATCCGCTGCTGGCAGCGCTCTACACTGTGCGCGAATCGGCGCATGAGCTAATTCGCCGCCTGCTGCCTGATCCGCAAGCGGCGCTGTTGGCGGGTATTTTGCTAGGCGATGAGAGCAGCCTCACCGCAGAGCTTGCCGATGCCTTTCGGCGCACGAACACCTCACATCTGATCGCCATTAGCGGCGCAAACATCGCAGTGATTGTGGCGCTGCTGATGGCTGCCTGTCGCTTGCTGCCACGCCATTTGGCGGGCAAACTGGGCGTGCTGTGCATCACCGTGAGCGGCGTAGGGCTTTATACGCTCTTCGTTGGCGCGGAAGCCTCTGTGGTGCGCGCCGCCATCATGACGACGTTCGTGCTGCTGGCGGAACGGCTTGGTAGGCGCAACGATGGCTTAACGGCGCTGGCTGCCTCAGTCTTTTTGATGACGCTGCTCAATCCATCAGCACTCTTTGATGTCGGCTTGATCTTGAGTGCCGCCGCCACCATTGGGCTGATTTTATACCTGCCACCGCTGACACAGCTTAGCGAACGCCTGCTCAGGCGTCTGATCGGTGCGGAAAAGGCGCAGTCTGCGGCGAATGTGCTGGCAGAGTGGTTGTGGATCACACTGGCGGCGCAGGTTACCACGCTGCCGATCATTTTGCTGATCAGCGGGCAGGTTGCGCCGTTGGGCGTGCTGATCAACGTCTTGGTGGCGCCGGCGCAAGCGCTCATCATGCTGATCGGCTTAGCAACCTTAGCCTGTGGCGCGCTGTGGCTGCCACTGGGGCAAGTGGCGGCATGGCTGGTTGGCTTGCCGTTAAGCTATACGCTCGGCATCATTCGGGGCGCGGCGGATGTGCTGCATCTGAGCGCGCCGCTGCCGATCACGCCGTTGGCTGCCGCGCTCTATTATGCTGCCTTGTTCGGCGGGACGGCGTTTGCCATGCAGCATCCTGCTGTGCGGCGGACGGGTTGGCAGTGGGCGCGGCAAGCGGGACGTTCGGCGGCGCTGTTGCTGCTTGGTTGTGGTGTGGCTATCCTGCTTTGGCTGTTGGCGACGGCGCGTTCGGATGGCAAGTTGCATGTGTGGTGGTTGGAGGTGGGTGAGGGCAGCGCGGTGCTGATCCAAACGCCGCACGGCGCGCACATCCTGATTGATGGCGGCGAAAATCCGATCCAGTTGCAGCAGGCACTGGGCGATGTGCTGCCTTTCTACAAGCGCCACCTCGATATGGTCATCCTCAGCGCGCCGCACGAGAAGCTGGTCGGTGCGCTGCCTGCACTCTTAGCGCGCTACAGTGTCGGGATGGTCTTACACAATGGGCAGCGCACGGGCAGCCCAACCTTTGCCGCGTTGGAAGCGGCGATCTGTGCAGCAGATATTCCAACACAGAGCATTGGTGCGGGCTGGCGCCTTCAGACGTCTGAGGGCGTGCTGATCAGCGCCCTTGCACCGCACAGCTTGCCCGAAAGCGCCACACGCCCTGATACTGCGCCGCTGCTGCTGCGAATGGAATATGGCACGGCGCGCTTGCTGCTGCTGGCAGAGGCAGCGCCAGAGGCAATCGGCACGCTGTTGCAAAAGGTGGACGATTTGCGCGCTCAGGTGGTGCAGTTGCCCGCCAACGGCGCTGCCAATAGCAATCCGCCGCGCTGGGTTGAGCAGGTGCAACCGCAGATCGCGGTGGTGGTTGCCGAAGTGGGCAACGCCAACGCACAGCCTGCTGAGGTGTTGATCGAGCGGTTGGGCGTGCCGCTGTTCCGCACTGATCAACACGGCAGGCTGCACCTGATCACCGACGGCGAACGGCTGGAAGTTCGCACGGGACGGCAGCACCCGTAACTTTTGGCAAAGGTTCACCGCTCCCGATTCCTGCAGCTTCTTTGACAAATGGCACAGCCTATGCTAGGATACACGCTGATGAGGTCGGGTTCTGCGCGGCAGAGCCGCCGAACCGTGTCAGGTCCTAACGGAAGCAGCACTAAGGCGTTCACTCTGGGTGCCGCAGGTCAACCTGATCTCATCATCAAACAGCCTTTCGCCCGACTCACACCCTATGTGAAAGCCGTGAACGGGTATTCGCAACCACAGCGCTCTAAATCTGGTTTGCCGCCGCCTAAGCAACCTATGGCGCGGCGCAGCATCTTGCCGATTCATCCACTCCTGCTGCTTAGCCTTGCCTTGCTTAGCCTTTTAGGGCTGTTGGCGCTTGGCATCTATCTGGTCACAACCTATTCTGTCAGAATTGTGGTGGAGCAAAGCGTTTTTCAGGTGCGAACCTATCAACGCACGGTAGGCGATTTGCTGGGTGAATTAGGTGTGTTCGTCGCACCGCAAGATCGGCTTTCGCTGGCGCCTGAAACGCCGCTGACCAACGGCTTGACCCTTTATATTGACAAAGCCGAGTCGGTCATCTTAGAACATGATGGCGAACGCCGCCGCGTCCTGACTCATGAGCGGCAGCCGCTTGCCATTTTGGCTGAGGCAGGCGTGACGCTGGGCGATTATGATCAGGTCTTGGTGGATGGCGCACCGTTGGCACAGGCGACCAACCAACTGACGCCACAGCATGTGCGTGTGCTGCGGGCGCGGAGGGTGCAGGTGCAGGATGGTGATCAGCCGCCGCAGACGGTTTACACAGTGGCGCAGACCATTGGTGAAGCGCTGCACGACGCACGCATCGGGCTGTACGTGGCGGATCGCGTCTCGCCTTCGGTCAGCGCGCCGCTGGAGGCACATCACCTGATCACAATCCGCCGTTCGGTAGCCTTCAGCATCCTGCTGGATGGGCGGGTGTTGCCTTCACGGAGTACAGGGCGCACCGTTGGTGAGGCGCTTGCTGAATCCGGGGTGGCACTCATCGGGCTAGATTACTGCCTGCCCGAAGAAAGCGCGCCGCTGGTTGTCGGCATGACCATTCGCGTCGTGCGGGTGACCGAAGAAGATGAAATTGACCGCAGCGAAATAGACTTTCAACAGGTTTTTCAGCCCGATACGGGCATCCCGCCGGAGACGCAGAAGGTTATTCAGGCGGGTGTGAAGGGTGTGCTAGAACGCCGTGTGCGTGTGCGCCGCGAAGATGGTCTTGAAGTGAGCCGTTCGCTACCCTACTCAGTAGTGGTGCGTGACCCACGCCACGAAGTCATCGCTGTGGGCGCCACGCCCGCCCTACTCACGCCCATGCCACCACTTATTCCTTTATCACCCACTGCGCCCGGCTCGTGATTAGCTTTGCTATAACGGAGTCGCTATCAATGAACGTGAAATACCTGCTGGAGAAAATGGACATCCTGCCCAAAAAAAGCCTTGGGCAGAACTTTCTGCAAGACCCAAACGCGCTGGAGAAAATCGCCGCTGCCGCCCAAATCGCGCCCTCGGATACCGTCTTGGAGATTGGCGCAGGCACCGGCGCACTGACGGTGAAACTGGCACAGCGCGCTGCACAGGTCATCGCCATTGAAATTGATGACCGCCTGCTGCCGATCCTGCACAGCCAACTGCACGATTTTCCGAATGTGACGGTTCACCACGCGGATATTCTTCAAGTGAACCTCGATGCGCTGCTTGGTGAGCGCCCCTACCTGGTGGTGGCAAATTTACCCTACTACATCACCAGCAAGATTTTGCGCCTCCTTTTTGAGGCGAACAACAAGGCACAGCGCTTGATTTTGACCGTGCAGCAAGAAGTGGCGGAGCGCCTTGTCGCAAAGCCGGGCGAGATGAGCATCCTCAGCGTGAGCGCGCAGTTTTATGGCAAGCCGCAGATTGTGGCGCGCTTGAATCCGACGGTTTTTTACCCACGTCCGGAGGTTGCCTCTGCCGTTGTGCGGATTGATATGTATCGGCAGCCGCCGGTGGATATTCCTGACGAGGAAGTCTTTTTCCATGTGGTGAGCGCCGGCTTCGGGCAAAAGCGCAAGCAGCTTAAAAATTCACTGGGCAGCGGCTTAGATATGCCACCTGCGGCGGCGGCAGCCCTGCTGGAGCGCGCCGACGTAGACCCAATGCGCCGTGCCGAGACGCTGACCCTTGACGAATGGGCGACCATCACACGCTTGTTTGCCGCCCAAGATGCGCGCTTGTTCGTGCAGTAAGAACGGCGACCTTATTAATCCCTCAGCCTTACGCCGGCTGAGGGATCGGCTGTATCCGACCCGTGAATCTTCCTCATCTTACCCTCACTAGGCACTCTACTTAGCTTTATGCTATGTTCTGTGTTATCTTTCATATCCGCTTGGAGATTCTTGCTATGAAAACGCGCAAAGTCACTGGATTTTTACTGTGCCTAGCCCTGATCGGCGCCTTGCTTTTCGGCACGTTGAACCGCACAGCCATTGCCCAAAGCGGCGCCCTTCAGCTTTGGACGAAATTTAACGATCAGAATCCGCAGAACACGCAAGATAAGTGGTTGGCGGATGTCATTGCACGCTATCGCACCGAATTTGGTATTGAGGTTGCCAATACCTTCCAGCCCTTCGACCAAATTAACGCTAAGCTGAATGTGGCGGTGCAGGCACGCGGCGAAGTGCCAGATGTGAGCTATGTGGATAGCCAGCAGCTTGGCTTTTTTGAGCAGAACGGCACCCTGACCGACCTCACCGACTGGGTGAAATCGCGTCCGTGGTTTGCCGATGTTGATCCCGGCGCGCTGGCAGCCTGCACCACGCCTGATGGCAGAATCCTATGTGTGCCTGCCCATGCTGCCGTGCATTTCCTCTACTATTGGACGGATATCTATCCCGACGGTGTGCCAGCCACCACCGATGACTTCTTGGCGAAGGCGGCTGAGCTAAAGGCAGCCAACCCGAATGCCTTTGCTTTCACCGGCAAACTGACGGAAAAAATCTCGGTCGAGCGTTTCTACTACAACCTGATCGTCAGTTATGGCGGGCAGATTGCAGATAACGAAGGGCGTGCAATCTGGGCAAATGAGGCAACCATGAAAACTGTGGAATTTGCCCGCGCCCTGTTTGCGAACGGCTATGCCGCACAGGAATCACTGGCGCCCGGCTTTGATAATGAGCAGCCCTTCATGCGCGGTGAGGCGGGCGCTTTCGTGGCTGGCTCTTACTCATATGTCTACCTAACGCCGATCACTGCGCCAGATGGCACTGAGTTCAAGGGCGAGATCACCGGCACCTTCGACCCTGAAGCGCTCTCGGTTGGCGCGGCGCTGAAGGCGGGCAAACTGAGCATCGCGCCGCAGTTTGCAGCGCCAGGCGGTAAGCCTGCCTCGCTGATTGTCGCCTCAGCGTGGGGCATTCCAGTGGGCGCCCAAAATGTGGAGGCAGCGCAGGCGTTCATTGATTTTCAAATGACTACACCAGAGAACGTCGCCTACTCAGCCGCCTATGGTGCGCTGCCTGCCTTGATCTCAGCCGCGGCGGCCGAAGAATTTCAAACGCCCTATTGGGTAGCAGTGGCAAAGATTCAGCGTGAGTACGCCACCCCTTCGCCAACACTGGCTGACTATGACAAGGGCATTACGCTCTTGGGCGATGCCATCGTCAAGCTGATCACCGATCCTAGCCTAGACATTATGGCGACCTTGCAGGCTGCCCAAGATGAGTACAACGCAGGGCTAGACTAACGCACAGTGGCGCGCTTCCACGAAGCACGTCTTTCAGGGTGATATGGGCGGGCAGCAATCCGCCCATATTGCTGTCTAAATAAGTTAAGGAAAGCTATCCAGGAATCCAGCCATGACCAACTTATCTTGGCGCCTCAAAGCGGATGCCATGCCGCACACCTTCAGCAGTGGACGAAACTATCGGTGGTTGCCGCTCTGGTTGTTGCTACCTTCGCTTGTTGTGCTGTTGGCGCTGCAAGTTTACCCAACGCTCTACTCGCTCTACCTTAGCACGACGCGGGTGCGGCGTGGTGAATTTCTGCATGTTGGGCTTGCCAATTTTGAGCGCTTGCTGCAAACGCCCAGCTTTTGGGAGAGCCTGCGCGTCTCGCTAACCTATTCGACTGCCTATATCACGCTGACGGTTAGCCTTGGGCTGATGCTGGCGCTGCTGCTGAATCGGCGTTTCAAGTTCACCGGCGTCTACCTCGTGATCATCTTCATCCCTTGGGTGATCTCGGAAGTGGTGGCAGGCACGATGTGGCGTTGGCTCTTTCAGCCAACCTATGGCTTGGCGCAATCGTGGATCAACACTTATCTGCCTGTCTTGGGCGAACGGCTTTACACAACCGCCAGCGGCGCGCTCGCCATCGTGATTGCGGCGGCGGTGTGGCGCGGCTTGGCATTCACGACGCTGCTTTCGCTGGGCGCGCTGCAAACCGTGCCGCAAGAGATTATCGAGAGCGCCTCGTTGGATGGCGCCAACCGCTTTCAGCGCTTTTTCAGCGTGATCTTGCCGCAAATCCGTTCCACAGTGCTGGTGATGGTGCTGCTGACCTCTATTCAGTCTATCAATTCAGTTGGCTTGATCTTCTCGATCACACGCGGTGGACCGGGCGGTGCAACGCGCACGGCTGCCTATTACCTGCTGCAAACAGGCTGGGAACAAGGTGATTTTGGCACAGGTGCGGCTGTTTCGGTCATCTTATTCCTAATCAACATGAGCTTAACGCTCCTCTATTTGAGCATTATTGGTCGCAGAAGCGATTAGTAAGGATAGTCCCGCGCATGGTCACTTCTAAAACGACACGGCGCTTTGACCAGATCAGCACGCACCTCGTGCTAGGCTTATTCGCACTGCTTGCCCTCTTTCCGATTGCCTACACATTGATGACTTCTTTCAAAAGTCAAGACGAGGTGCTGACGCGCCCACCGACGTTTTTCCCGCCGACGTGGCGCTTCGATGGTTACGAGACAGTCTTTAACAGCGATATGACGCGCTACTACCTGTGGAATTCGCTGTTCAACTCCACCACTTCCTCTCTCGTTGTGGTGACGCTTGCCTCGTTAGCGAGCTACACTTTCTCACGCTATCGCTTTCGTGGCAGCCGCGCCTTAGAGCTGGCTATTCTCGGTCTGATGATGATTCCCGGCTTAACGAATCTCGTGCCGCTCTACCGCATCGCCAGCGATCTGGGTGTTCTGCGTCCGCAGGGCATCAACGCGAATCTATTCATCTCGGCAATTTATACCGCCGGCGGCTTGCCCTTTGCCATTTGGATCATCAAAGCGTTCTTTGATAACCTCCCGATTGAATTGGAAGAAGCTGCCCTGATTGATGGCTGCACGCCCATTCAGGCACTGATCCGCGTGGTGATGCCGTTGGCAGCGCCCGGCTTGATGGCTGCCTTCCTGCTCATGTTCGTGGACACTTGGAACGAATTTTTGGCGGCGTTGGTGCTGCTGAACGGCACAGCGCGCACAGTCACCGTTGGCTTGTACGACTTTCAGAGCAGCTTTGAGATCGCCTACCACGTCTGGACGGCTGCCTGCATCGTGATCATGCTGCCGGTGCTGCTGCTCTTTGTGATGCTGCGAAAACGCTTTTTCGAGGCGATGCTGCAAGGCGCCTTGAAAGGTTAGTGAGCGTAGGCTAAGCGGTGCTTTTCAAAGTGCGCTGCTTTGCGCTACACTACGCGGCATGAATCGCTTAATACGCTTGCTCATCCTATGCCTGCTCAGTGCGCCGCTCAGCCTGAGCAGCCTTGCGCCGCGCACAGCCGCCGCCCAAGACGTGGCGGGCGTGCTTGTGGCACGCATTAACGAGTTGCGCGCCTCACAAGGCTTGAACACGCTCAGCTACAACAACGCGCTGGCGGCTGCCGCGCAAAGCCACAGCCGCTACCTTGCCACCACGCCCTACAGCCATCCGCACCGCCAGAGCAACGGCTCGCTGCCCCAAGATCGGGCAGCCGCGGCGGGCTACAGCGGGCGCGTTGGCGAGAATGTGGTCGGTGGCAGAAGCGCCAGCCTTGATTGGGCGTTTAATTGGTGGATGAATTCATCGGTTCACTATAGCAACATGCTTGGCAACTGGACGGAAATTGGCGTCGGCTTCAGCGATGGTGGCGAGTACGGGCGTTGGTATGTGGTTGTCTTTGGCAATGGTGGGCGCGCACCTGTTCAAGCGGAGGGTGTGACGGGCGCTAACCCTGCCGCTGGACGCAACGCCGCGCAGCCCACCGCTGCGCCGCCGCGCCCAACACGCCCACCCACCCAGACGCCGACCCCAACGATCACCCTGACGCCGTCCATGACCTATACGCCGCGCCCCACCTTCACACCCACCGACACACCGACGGGCATTCCACCGACTGCCACAGCGATCCTGATCGCCATTTCCACGGCGGCGCCGAATGCGCCGCCCCCAACGCCGCTCAGCGTGGCAACTTTGGGCGAAACTGCCGCGCCCGCCGCCATCGCAATCGCTGTGGCAAAGACGGACACACCGCCGAGTTTGCCGCCTGCCCTTGCCCAGCCAGAATCCGCGCCGCCGCCTAACCCGTTACGCCTGATCATCCCGCTGATCATTGCCCTGAATGTGCTGATCATTGGCGGTGTGCTGCTTGGCAACCTCCTCAGGAGACGCTAGGGCAGATGCGCCAACCCGTGCTGCAAGTGATCGTTTTGGCAGGGGTCATCATCGCCCTGACGCTTGGCGCGATGCTGCTTTTGCTCAGCACCTTTGGCAGCCCAGCGCCGCTGCCGCCGCGCACCGCCGCACCGACTCAGGCAGCCGTTAGCCCAACGCCAAGCCTTGAAGCGCCCACACCTGCCACACCCGCCCAGAATGGCGTTATTGCGCTCATCCTCGGCGGCGTTAGCCTGCTGTTGGTCGCCATGCTCAGCCTTTCCCTGTTGCGCGCCCAACGCCCATCCGAGGAGCCTTAGCCTATGCCCACGCGCCGCCTCGCCCTTCTCATCTTCTGCCTCTTGCTCGCTGGCTGCGGCGGCAGCGCGCCGCCCGCCAACCCAACCCGCGCACCGCTGCCAACCTTGCCGCGCACGGGCTGGCGCCTGTTGGCAGAGCCGATCTCTCAGGCGAATGCGGGTAAGATCGCCCTGATCGGTAACTTGGTGGCGCACCAAGCGACGGTCAACCGCTTCGCCTTTGACGCGGTGCGGAACTGGCTGATTAGCATCGACGCCTTGGAAGTGGCGATTTTATGGGACTTGAACACAGGGCAGCGCATTCAGGTGCTGAGCCAGCCGGATGCCAGCCGCAACGCCGAAGGCGATGTGCTGCACGCTTTTTTCAGCGATCAAAGTGAGGTAATTGCCCTCGTAACGCGGCGCGGTGCGCGCTTCCTGCGCGCCGCAGACCGCGCACCGCTGCCTGCTGAGCCAAACGGCGTGATCGCAGTGACTGGCGCGGCGCGCTCGCCTGATGGCAAGCAGCTTGCCACTACGGGCGGCGGCGGTGAGCTGTGGCTGTGGGATATGCTGACAGGGCGCGTGACGCGGCGCGTACCCGGCACAGGCTACCTTGCCGAACAGCCCTTGTTCGCCTCCGACAATGTGCGCTTGGCAGCCATCAGCCGTGATGCGCGCGGCGCGTTGGTGCGCCTCTACGATACGCGCAACGGGCAAATTTTGGCAGACTTGCGCGGCTTTCAAGGGACGCCGATGGCACTTGCCTTCAACGCTGATAGCACGCTTTTGGCGGTCGGCTCACGCGGTGAGGTGCAGGTTTTCCGCACCTCAGATTATGCACAGGTCTATAGCGTGGTGGCGGAAGAACTTGATCCGCGCCGCGGCTTACTTTTCTCGCCCGACAAGCGCCACCTGCTGATCGGTGGCAGCGCTGATGAGGTCTTCGTGCAGGCGGCGGACACCGGCACTGCGGTTCGCCGCTTGACGGAACACGGCGGCAGGGCGGCGGCACTAGCTTTCTCAACAGATGGTACGTTGCTGCTCAGCGTGATGACTAGTGAGCGCGGCGCGTATTTATGGGTGGTCGAGTCGATTCGCGCCGATTCACCTAACTATCTGCGCGGGACGCTTGGCGCAGGGCAAAGCGGCTTCCTGACGGGCGCTTTTTCCCCAGATGGAAGGCTGATCGTGCTGGCAGAGGCGAGCGGCGGCTTGATCTGCTACGGCATTCCAAGTCAGTAGCGCCCTGCCGCCGACCGTATCTTCCCGAAGCGAACACTGCCGAGCGATCACTCGGCAGTGTTGTTGTGCATATAGGCTGAAACTAGCGCAACGGCGTTAGGTTGAGGCTGTAGCGCGTTTCACCTTCACGGTTTTTGATCTGGAAGGTGAGTTCACCATCTTCAGCGAGGCTCAAACGACCGTAGTTAAACTGTGTTCCCTGAAAATCGCCTTCGGCAAACAGCACACTTGGGTTGAACGTTTGGTCAACGGCGGTGGGCGGCAGCACAATGGCGCTTAAGGGGCTGGAAGACAGCTCATAAAAATCAGGCTGCCCATCGCGGTCAACATCAAAGCTGAGTGCATATGCCCAATGCACATCACCCGTCAGAAAGATGAAATTCTTCACATCATGCTTGAACAGGTAGAACAGCAAGCCCATCAGCTCATGCTCATAGCCGCTGCGATCCGCGCCGTTTGCCCAGCCATCGCGCCCATCCACCTCAGGCTGTGGGAAGCCCGTTGGGTAAGCAAGCGGCACGCTGCTGACAATGAACTTCCAGGTGGCGGTCGAATTTTGCAAGCCTGCTTTTAACCATGCCAACTGCTCTGCGCCAAGCATGGTTTTGTGGTTCAGCGTGCGCGGGCTGGGGTCCCAATTCACAATCGGATCGCGGTAGCTGCGTGTATCTAGGATGAAGAACTCGGCGTGCGCGCCATACCGAAAGCTGCGATAGAGCTGAAACTGATCGCCCTTGCCTTCAAGCGCCCAATAATCAAAATAGGCTTGGCGCGCCTCATGCAGCAGTTGCGGGTTAAGCTGCGCCATCAGCGGTGCGCTGTAGTTATCGCGCACTTCGTGATCGTCCCACCCAACGTAGACCGGTACCTTGGCAAGGAAGTTCGCGTAGTGTTCGTCCTCAAGGTGATAGCGGTAGCGCGCACGGAAACTTTCAAGATCGGTTGGCAGGCGCTCCGCACCCGCCACATTGCGGTTGTTTTCAGTCGGGCAAACACCGCTCGCATAGACGCCATCACCCGTCAGCAGGAAGAAATCAGGGTTTTCTGCCAGCATAGGCTGGAAAATCTGCCAGCCCGTCTGTGGATCGCGGCAATAGCCCTGCCCGCCCAGACAAGCACCCAACAAGAAACTGAAGGCGGCTGAACTTTCGGGCGCAGGCGCTGTTCGGAAAGCGCCTTGCCTAGCGGCGCCACCCTCCAACGCCACACGGTAGTAGTATTGCGTGGCAGGCTTCAAGCCCTGCACAGTCACTTGCCCAACCAAGTCTTGCGCCGTGCTGATCGCCACTTCGGCCGAAGCGGCAATTTCGGCAAACTCTAGCCCTTCGGCAACTTCAAAACGCAGCGTGCCAGCCTGACTGCCACGCGCCCATAAATTAACGCTGGTGGCAGTCACTTCACCGCTGAGCGGACCATGTGTAATGGCTGCGCCTTGCCCTTGCACAGCGGCGGCGCCGCCAAACAAACTCACCGCCATAAACGCTACGATTAGCCCACGCCTCATCTTTAGCCCTCCATGGTTGCTAAAATACGAACACTTCCATTGTATAACAATTAGCGTTTGCCGCGCAGCCACGTCAGCGCGCCGCCCAAAATCTGATCGGCAATCGAGATCGGCTGCTGATCGGCACGGCAGCTTTCAAAGAGCGCGCTGAGTGCGGCAGCGTCAAATGAATTAGGCGCGCCAATGGCGATGATCTGAGTCTGCGGCGGGCTGTCAGCCCACGCCTCACCCGCCGTCAGGGTAATGCGCGTGCCAGCCACTTGCAGCACAGCACGCCGCGTTGGATCATCCGCCAGATAGAGCAAGCCCTTCGCACGGTAAAGGCTCGGCGGCAGCTTCTTGAGCGCCTTTTGAAGTGCCTTCAGCGAGAGCGGCGCGGCTGATTGCCAGCTATAGGACGCGAAAACCAAGCTATGATCGTGTGTGTGGTGATCATGATCAGGGGCGTGATAAGCCTGCACGGCGGATTCATGCACATGCACATCGCTTGCCGTGCGCGTTTGCAGCCGTGCGGGATCAAAGCGTCCAGTGTCCAGCAGCAGGTCAACTGACACACGCCCAAAACTGGTCTCGATCACACGCGCCGTCGGATACAGCCATTTGCGTTTCAAGGCAGCGATCTGGTCGGGCGTCACCAAATCTGCCTTGTTGATCACGATCAGATCGGCAACCGCCAGTTGTTCGTATGCCAAATAAGCGTTGGCGCCTTCCAAATGCTCAAATTGTTCGGCGTCCACTACGGCAACAATGGCATCCAGCCGAATGTGATCACGCAGTTCGGGCAGTTGGAAAGTCTGCGCGACTGAGACAGGGTCAGAGACGCCGCTTGGCTCAATGATGATGTATTCGGGCGGATCGGGACGTTCGACAAGCTGAAGGGCGGCGCGCAGCAGATCGCCGCGGATGGTGCAGCACACGCAGCCGTTGGCAAGGTTGATCTGTTCGGCATCTTGCACACCGACGATCAGTTGTGCGTCAATGTTGATCGCGCCGAAATCGTTCACCAAGACAGCGATCCGCAGCCCGTGATCGCTGTTGAGCAGATAGTTAAGCAAGGTTGTTTTGCCTGCGCCCAAAAAGCCTGAAAGGATAGTGAGCGGGATGGGTGCGGGCGGTGTAGGTAAGGTCATGCGCGGAAGCGCTCCATAAAACACGCCAGATGAACACTACAGGCTATTATAGCGCGCTTGTATGAGCGCTTTGTTAAAGCGAAAAAGCGAACAACCGCTTGTTAGTAATTTCACAAACGTGCAGAAAATGAACTTTTGCCCAAGCTAAATCTACCCATTGCAAGTTTTGCAAGGCGCGGTATATTTAGAAGCGCGTAGACAAACACGCACGGTTAACTGACACCCAATGTAGTGTCCAAAAAGAGGGATTCCCTAATGCGTAACAAGATTATTGCCTTCCTTCTAATTGCCGCATTCGCTTTTGGCGCGTTCGGCACGTTCAATGCTCAGGCTCAAGAAGCGACTTTGCTGATTTGGGCAGATGATACCCGCGCACCAATCCTTGAGGCACTCGCCGTTAAGTTCAAGGAAGAATTTGGTGTGGAAGTGAAAGTTCAGCAGCTCGGCTTCGGCGATATTCGCTCGCAGGTCAAGACTGCTTCGCCCGCCGGTGAAGGTCCCGATATTTTCGTGGGTGCGCACGACTGGATCGGCGAACTCTCCAAAGACGGTCTGCTTGAGCCAATGGACTTGGGCGACCTGACCGAGAAGTTTGCGCCTGCGGCTATCGCTGGCTTCACCTACGAAGGCGTCCTCTATGGGATGCCCTACGCCACCGAGAATGTTGCCTTCGTCTACAATCCCGAGATTGTGAAGGAAGTGCCTGCCGATTTTGAGGAAGTGCAGAAGCTCTCCCAAGAGTTGGTTGACTCCGGTGTCGTGAAATACGGTTTCGTCCGCCAGAGCGGCGATCCCTATCACTTCTTCCCGATCCAGACCGCCTTCGGTGGCTATGTCTTCGGTTATGAAGAAGGCGTTGGTTACAATGCCGCCGATCTGGGCATTGACAGCGAAGGCAGCATCGCCGCTTTGAAGTGGTTTGAAGGCATGATCGCTGCTGGTTTGCAGCCCGCTGGTGTGGATTACGACGTGATGCATACGCTCTTCACCAACAAGGAAGCTGCGATGATCATCACCGGTCCGTGGGCGCTCGGTGACCGTCTGCGTCCCAGCGGCGTGCCATACGCTATTGCACCCATCCCCGGCGGCGGTAAGCCGTTCTTGGGCGTGCAGGGCTTCATGATCAACGCCTTCAGCAAGCAGAAGGAACTCGCTAAGTCGTTCCTGCTGGACTTTGTGGCGGCTGAGGACATCGAAGTGACCGCCACCGGCAAAGATGGCGTGGAGCGCACCGGCATCCCGATGGTGCTGTTCGGCTTTGACCGTCCATCCGCCTTCCTGCCCGCCCTGGAGAAGCTGGAAGACCCAGACCTGATCGCCTTCGGTCTGGCAGGTGCGGAAGCCTTGGCAATGCCGGCTATCCCTGAGATGTCTTCGGTGTGGCAGGCATGGGGCAACGCGGTTGAGGCAGTTGCCAACAAGCAGGTGGGTGCTGAAGAAGCATTTAAGACTGCTGCTGAGCAGATTCGTAACCTGCTGAAGTAAACCAGACGCACATTTACAGCATCGTGTAGTAGGGGCGGGAAAATTCCCGCCCTTACGCATAGGCACAACCTACCACCTATAGTCGTGCAACTTAGTCTTTTTGTTTGCCGAAAGGAGACGCGGCGCTCTCGCCGCTACCGCGTTTTATGACCACAGGTACCCTTACGCAGCAACCCGTTGGCACGCCTGCCATACCCGGCGTCGTAACCCTGATCATTCGCTACATTGGTCTGATGATCGTGGATGCCTTCGCGTTGTGGCTGATCTTCTCATTGATCAACGACGGCATCTGGGAGCTGGCGGTTGCCATCGCTGCGATCACGCTCTTGGTGAATGTGATCAACCTGCGCCCGCAGCTTAAGCCACTGCGCTGGATGTCGCCTGCTTTTGCGCTGCTGGCACTCGGCGTCATCTACCCGATTGTGTATACCGTCTATGTGGCGTTCACCAACTATGGTGATGGTCACTTGCTGACCAAAGTGCAGGCAGTGCAGCTTTTAGAGCGCCGCACTTACGTGCCAGAGACGGGCGTGCGCTATAGCTGGGAAGCCTTTCTGAACGAGGCAGGCGAATATGCGCTCTGGCTGACGGATCGTGAGGGCAACGCATTTTTCGTGATTGGGCAGGGCGAACTCCAGCCCGTCAGTGGCGAAATTCCCGAAACCTATCAGGGCTTTCGGCGTGCCACCCGTGCTGAACGCACGCGCCTGCTAACGGCTGCTGCCAACCAGCAGTTTGGACCTGAGAATAACCGCCTGAGCGTCACCCGCGATTTTGTGGCAGTCCTTGCGCCGCGCTATCGCTACGACTCCAGCACGGATACCATCACTGACCTGCAAACGGGGACGGTCTTCGTCGGCAACGATACCATCGGCTTTTTCATTGATAAAGCGGCTTATGAGGCAGCCCTTGCCGCTGACCCAAAGACCCAACCCAACGACTTCATCATGAAGATCGAAGGCTTCCCGGCAGGCGTCGGCTATCGCACCGTGATCGGCTTCGCCAACTTTGATCGCTTCTTTAACAGCCCGGCACTGCGCGGTCCGCTGATCAGCATCTTCCTGTGGACGGTTGTTTTTGCTTTCTCATCCGTGGCAACCACTTTTGCGCTCGGCTTGTTGGTCGCGCTGCTGATGCAGGGCAAGTTTGTTGGGCGGCGTTTCTTCCGCACTATGCTGATTGTGCCGTATGCTATTCCCGCCCTGATCTCAGTGGTGACGTGGCGCGGGATGTTCCAGCCGCAGTTTGGCGTCTTTAGCCAGATCGTCCCCGGCTTGCCGAATGTGTTTGCCGATGGCACCCTAACGCGCATCGCCATTCTGATCGTGAACCTGTGGCTTGGCTACCCATACTTCATGCTCATTTGCAGTGGCGCGCTGGCAGCCATTCCCGCCGATTTGTATGAGGCTGCCCAAGTGGACGGCGCCAACCAGTTTCAGGCGTTCCGCTTCATCACAATGCCGCTGCTGTTGGTCTCGATTGGACCCTTGCTGATCAGTTCCTTCACCTTCAACTTCAATAACTACACGCTGATTGCCGCCTTCAACGATGGGAATCCCGTCATCGCCGATTCGCCGATACCGGCTGGACAAACAGACATCCTGATCAGTTATACCTATCGTGTGGCGTTCTCTGGGCAAGGCGGCGCCGATTTCGGCTTTGCTTCTGCCATCTCCATTGTGATCTTCGTGATCGTTGGGACGGTCACCATCATGCAAATGGGCTTAACCCGACGTTGGGAGGAGGTCTCTCGAAATGTCTAGCGTCTCTCGCACAACAATACCTACGCTCGGTGTGCAACGTGACGGCGGCATGACCTTCAAACAGCGCCGCCAACTGCGGAACTTGGTGCGCTACGGCATCCTAACGGTGCTGATCGTCTTTGCACTGTTCCCGGTGCTGTGGATCATCAGCGCATCGTTTAATCCGCTGCAAAGCATGGCAAGCCAGAGCCTGATCCCAAACGTTTCCGATCCCGCTTTACTGTTCAAGAACTATACTGATCTGCTGGGCAACCCAGATCGCTATCCGTTCTTCCGTTGGCTGCTGAACTCGACGTTGGTCGCCTCTATCACAGCAATCGGCATTGTGATGATCACCGCACCGGCTGCCTATGCGTTCTCGCGCTTCAACTTTAAGGGACGCCGCAACCTGCTGCTGTTCATGCTGTTGGTGCAGGTTTTCCCGAATCTGTTGGCGATGGTCTCGATCTTCCTCATGCTGCAACAGTTAGGCGTGTATATTCCCTTCATCGGCTTTAACACGCCCGGCGGCTTGATTTTGGTCTACATTGGCGGCGCGATGGGCACCAACATCTGGCTGATGAAAGGCTTCTTCGACTCGATTCCGCGTGAACTGGACGAAGCGGCACTGGTCGATGGCGCCACCATCCTACAGACCTACATCCGCATCATCCTGCCGGCAGCGCGCCCGATCCTGATCGTGATCGGTGTGCTGTCCTTCGTGGGCATCTTCAACGAGTTCGTGCTGGCGCGGGTGCTGCTGCGCGATAAAGAGTCGTGGACGCTCATGGTCGGCTTGTACGTGAACTTCGTCAGCAGCAACTTTGCCAACCAGTGGGGCTTGTTTGCAGCCGGCGCCGTGATCGGCATGTTGCCAACCCTGATTGTGTACCTTGTGTTGCAAGATCAGATTGCCAGCGGCACCACCGCCGGCGCCGTGAAGGGCTAATCTTCAGCCACTACACGCAGCGGCAGGCGGAGCGCACCTCCGCCTGTCTCTGACTCGGTGGCAGTTTGGGCAAACCACGTCACGCCTTCGCGCACTAAGTCCAGCACCAATTCGTAATCGCCCGCTTGCTCAGGCGCACGGATTGCCAAGCTAAGCTGTGCAGATTTGCCGCTTGGCACCGCCCGTGGCAGCGCCAGACGTTCCCATATGCCAAACTGCCCTGCTGCCTGCCAACGGTAAGCGATATTCACGCCGAAGGCGCTCTCGCTGATCGGCAACCACAGCGCCGTGCCAACGTTCCGCACTTCGGCATGGAGCGTGAACCGCTGCGCGGCGCGGATTGTTTTCGGCGCAGCCTGCACGTGCCACGCCGCTTGATAGGGCGAGACATCAAAGCGCAAGGCGCGCTGCCCACGGGCGGCAAGCCCCTTCAGCAGGCTGCCCAGCCCAACTGCCTTCAGCACCGCCGCCGCTGGCGACCACAACCTGACTGCCAAACTAAGGTTGAGCCGCCGCGTGCGGAGCATTTCGCCCAATTCCACCCACACTGTGCGGTAAGGGCGCGCCAGCTTGAGCGTTTGCCGCCCGACGTCTGGTGCGCGCTGCGGCGCAGCCACCCACGCCAAGAGTGGCGCACTAGTCGCCTGATAGGTGTAGCGCTCCGTGAGCAGGCGGCGCGCATTATGGCGCATCTGTGCGGCGCGCTCAGGCTCGGCACACGCCAACAGGCAGCTTGCCAATGCCGCCGCGTCCTGCGGTGGATAGGTGAAGCCTGCACCGTAGGCAGCCACGCTCTGCGCTAACTCGGTGAGGTTGGACGAGACGCACGGCAAGCCTGCTCGCAGCCAATCCAGAATGCGCGTGCGGCTGCCAAGCAGCGTCTCGTAGGCAAAGCGATCTGTGTTGACGGCAACATCGCTCTCAAGGTAGAGGTTGATCAAGTCTTGGTCGCCGATCCAGCCGCACAGATGATAGCGTTGGCGCTGTGCCGATTCGGCGATCAGGTGTTCAAAGCGCCGATAAGTGAAATCGTCATGCCCATAGATTGCGCCGCCCGTCGAGACGAAGTGCGCCTTCGGATGGACTTGTAGCACCTGCTCTAAGGCGCTAAAGAGCGTGTCAACATCCGTCCAAGTGTTGTAGCCGCCGCTGTAGAGGATCAGGAAGGCATCTTCAGGGACGCGCACACCGCGCATGAAGCGACCGTTTGCCGTGAACGGCGTATCCTCACTGGCAATGGGAATGGTCGTCGCAAAGTGGTAACCGCTTGTCCACTGATTGAGCCGTCCCCACAAGCCGAGTTCGCCGATGATTGACCACTGTTGGCGCTCCGAGACGGCGGAGAATTTATCAGCGCGCTCAAGGGCAAGCCGTTCCATGTTCCAGAAGTGAGCAAGGTACTGATCATCGGCGTAGAGCAGCGCCTTCAACTGCGCCTCTGCCATGATGCTGCCATACAGATCGCACCACAGCGGCAGATCGCCAATGTTGGCAGTGGCAATGCTGGCAGCCGGCGTGGTGACGGCAATCGCACACTCAGGCGCGAAGGCGGTGATCAGCGGGTGCAGTGCTTTCGGATCGTGCCACAGGATGTCATGCACGCTGTGATAGGTGAAGTGATCGTCTTGGGTAGTGATCAGTGGCGGCAAATCTTCAGGATACAGCCCTGCCATGCGGTCACCGATCAAGCACAGATCATGCCCTGCCGCACGGAGCGCCGAGATAAAATGCCACGTCCGCAGGCTGGGACCTGCCACGCGGTACGGCTCGAAGGGCAGCGGCGCAAAACCGAAGATCAATACGCGAGTCATGCTGAGGAGTGTAGCGCAGCTTAGCCCGTGTGCAAAGCGGCGCACCTTGCGCTACAATTGCCCACATGACCACACAACCGCACGCCCAGATTCCAACGCCAAAGGGCAGCCTTGCCCTGAAGGCGCTCCAGACCATCCTTCGCACGCGCAGCCCGCTGCCCGCCCTAGAGGTCTTTCACGGCGAATTGGGCAAGGTCTTTCGCGCTAATTTGCCCAGCTTTAAGCCGATCATGACTGCCGGCGCCGAATGGGCGCGCTGGTTGCTGGTCGAGGCACGCGAGTCCTTCTTGTGGAAAGCGCCCAAAGACCCTATCGCCCGTCTGCTGCGGGATGGCTTGCTGGTTGCCGATGGCGAGACGCACGACTCGATGCGGCGCTTGATGAATCCCGCCCTGCACCGCAATGCGCTGGTTGGCTACGTGGAAGCCATGTGGCGCGCCACAGACCGCATCGCTGAGCAATGGCAGCCACATGAGACCTACGACATGCTGCCCGAAGTGCGTAAGATTGCACTGCTGATCGTGATGGAGACGCTCTTTAGCGTGGACTTTATGCCGCACATTGAGCGCTATTGGGCGGCGCTGCTGCATACGCTGCGCTACATCTCGCCGGGCATGTGGGTGCTGTGGGCAGATATGCCCCGCCCACACTACCGCCGCGCCTTGCGCCGCATTGATGACTACCTGCACCAGATCATCCGTCTGCGCCGCGCACACCTAGCCCAGAGCGGCGCGCAGCCCAACGATCTGCTCGGCATTTTGGTGAGCGCCGAAGGCGTCGAAGATGCCATGATCCGTGACCAAATGCTGACCATGATCATCGCCGGGCATGACACCAGCACGGGACTGCTGGCTTGGGCGATGTATATGATCGGCGCTGATGCACAGGCAGCCCAACGGCTCTCTGACGAAGTGGACAGCGTGCTAGGCGGTGCCGCGCCAACGATGGAACACTTGGCACACCTTAAATACCTTGACCGCTTCATAGACGAGACGCTGCGTTTGTATCCGCCTGCCCATCTCGGCTCCCGCATTGCTGCCCAAGACCTTAGCCATGAAGGCTACCTGATCCGCAAGGGCGAGCGCGTCACCTATTCGATCTACGTGACGCACCGCATGGCGGACTATTGGCAGAACCCTGCCGATTTTTACCCTGATCGCTTTCTAGAGAAACCTGTGCCATACAGCTTTCTGCCGTTTGGCGGCGGTGCGCGCAACTGCATTGGCGCAGCCTTTGCACAGGTCGAGGCGAAGGTGATCCTTGCGCGCCTCGTCCAGCGCTACCGCTTTACCTTGCTCCAACCGCATGTGCATATGCATATGGCAGTCACCCTAGAGCCGCGACCGGGTGTGATTATGCGCGCCGTGCGCCGTTAACAGCTATCCAACTGAGTTGATGAGGAACACATGCTAAAAGAATTGACGCCGAAAGTGATTCACGAGCGCCTTGCTGGCGGCGAAACGCTGACCATCATTGATGTGCGCGAGGCGTGGGAATTGGCGATCTGCCATGTGGAAGGCGCCCAACACATCCCGATGGACGATATTCCGGATGCGTTAGCGCGCATTCCGCGTGAAGGCGACGTGGTGATCATGTGTCACAGTGGTGGGCGCAGCGCGCAGGTTGCCTTCTGGCTGACCATGCAGGGCTTCACGAATATTTACAACATGGCAGGCGGCATTGATCGCTGGTCGGTTGAAGTGGATACAACGGTTCCGCGCTACTGATAGCCAAAAATAAACCGACCCGCTTTACGGGCGGGTCGGCTACATAGCTTAGCTGACGTTGGGACAAACTTTCCAGTTGCCGCCCTCTTTTTTCATGGGGACTTCAGCCAGCGGGTTGCTCGCAAAGTCCACTTCTTGGGTCTGACCTGCAACCGTGAGTTTCATCACACCGCTGATGCCGACCTTGCCTGTGTCGCCGCTCTCTTCCTTGACTTCATATTTCAAAGCGGAGAAATCGTAGGTGACGCCCTCAGGCATACCCGTACCACCGGTCATCGAATCTGCCTGAGCCTTGATTGCCTCACAAGCAGCCGCTTGCCAAGCCGCTTTATCTGCTTTGAAGGTAGCTTCGATGAACTGCTTAGCAACGTCGGTCATGCTTGCGCCGCCGCCGCCACCGTTACCGCCGCCGCCGCAGGCAGCCAGGCTGAGTACCAACACCAACGCGATAATTGCCTTCATTACACACACTCCTTAAAAGGTGAACAAGGCACATGAAAAGTGTAAAGGGCTTTTTTATGATTATCAACGAAAGATATAGATAAATTCTCGTAAAAATCTTAAAAACAACATGGCAGATCAACTGAATCTCAGCTGCCGCAAATGCTTTGTTAAAACTTTGCAGCAACCTCCGTAAGATTTTGCGGCGTGGCACGCACTATACCAAGAAGTGCAGATTGAGATACACTGGAGATCAAAAACCCTTATGAAAGCTATCTGGAACGGTGTCGTGATTGCAGAAAGCGACCAAACCATTGTGGTAGAGGGCAACCACTACTTCCCGCCAAGTGCTGTGAACCGCGACTATCTGCGCGAGAGCAGTACCCACACCGTCTGCCCATGGAAAGGCACTGCCAGCTACTACACGCTAGAGGTGGACGGCAAGATTAACACCGATGCCGCTTGGTACTACCCTGATCCAAAGCCCGCTGCTGCCAATATCACTAACTACATCGCCTTTTGGCGCGGTGTGCAAGTTCAAGACTAGTTTTTAGCGATGGATGACGCCGCCTGCCGCGCTCTGAACACGCTGAACCGCGCCTTTTACGCCCAAGCCGCCGAAAACTTTGATGAATCGCGTGGCAGGGCGTGGAACGGTTGGTGGCGTCTGCTGCCTTATTTTGAAGGGCTGCCCGTGCCGCGCCGCGTGCTAGATGTGGGCTGTGGCAACGGGCGCTTTGGGCGTTTCTTGGCGCGCCATCTGGCTGAGGTGCGCTATCACGGGCTGGATAACAACGCTGCCTTGCTGGAAGCAGCCCGCGCCGCCTTCGCCAAGACGGGCGTTCTGCCTGAGGCGCGCCTTGATCAGCACGACCTGATGGAGGACGCGCTGCCCAACGCGCAGTATGAGATTGTGGCGCTCTTTGGCGTGCTACACCATGTGCCGAGCCTAGCGCGCCGCACTGCTTTGATCCGCGCTTTGGCAGAGCGTGTGGCACAGGCGGGCTTGCTGATCTTCACCAGTTGGTGCTTTTATGACCATGCGCGCTTCCGCGAACGGCTGATCGCCTTGCCCGCTGACTATGGCGGTGAGCGCGGCGATTGGCTGATGGATTGGCGGCGCGGACATGCCGCCAACAGCCTGCTGCGCTATTGCCATCATGTGGATGCGCCTGAGCAGCGCGCCCTTGAGTCCGCCAGCGGTCTGACGCTGCTTGAGACGTTCTATGCCGATGGACACACCGATAATATCAACCGCTATAGCCTGCTGCACCGCGCCTAGCCGCTAGAGGTCATCTGCCATGCCGCGCAAACGGTAGATTTCATGGCGAATGGTCTCTGCCTGCGGATGATCGGGAAAGGACCGCAGCAAACGCTCTAGGTAGCTGATGGTGGCGCTTAAATTCGCCGCGTCGGAAGTGTGCGGCATGTTCAGGTTCAGCGCGATTGCCCGCGTGTAGTCCTGCATTGCCTCCTCAAAGTTATCACGCTGCCCATACGCCAAACTGCGGTTGAAATATGCCTCGCTCAGGTTTGGGTTCAGGGCAAGAGCAGCCGTGTAATCCTCGATGGCGCCATCCACATCGCCGAGATGGGCGCGTGCCACGCCGCGGTTGAGGTGTGCGCGTGCGTTGCGCGGATCGAAGCGCAGCACGAGGGCGTAACTCTCTAAGGCAGCGGCATAGTCCTCTTGCTTGCTAAGCGCCATAGCGCGGTTGTGGTGCGCCTCAGCCAGATTCGGATTGAGGCGCAGTGCTGTTTCGCAATCGGCAAGGCAGGCAGGCAGGTCGCCATTGGCAAGGTGCGCGCCGCCGCGCCGTGCGTAAGCCTCTGCAAAGTTTGGGTACAACGCCAGTGCTTGCCCATAGGCGTCCAACTTGCCTGCTAGGTCATTGGCAGGTAGACCTAGGGCGCGCTCAAAGTGTGCCTGTGCGGCAAGCTGTGCTTCCTGCTCAGGGCGTAAAGGCGGCGCTTCCGCCTCCACATGGAGCGTTTGCATCAGGGCGCTGAAGGATGTTTGCCACTGTGTATAATCCAGCAACAGCGGCTCAGCATTGGCGAGCAGATCAGCGGCATAGCGCGCTTGGTCGGTCGGGTTGAAGTGCGATGAGGTCAGCGCCAACATCCGCGTATTGCGCGAGGAAGCATCTTTCAGCACATTTCGCATGGCGTCGTTCGGCTCAGGGCAGCGCTCAAGCGTGCCGGGCGTCAGCACCAGCAGCAGAAAATCTCGCTCAGGGCTGTTGGGCGAATCAAGGCTGGCGGTCATCTCCACACCGACGGCTTGCAAGTGTTCCGCCAAGATAAAAACAGGAATCTCGCTCATGCCGCGCCGATAAACCAGAAAGATACGGCTGCTCATTGGCTGCCTGCCTGTTCATCGGGCAGGTTGCCATCGCGCATCTGCCGCATATTTTCGATCATCTCGCGCACTTCAGCTGTTTTTTCGTGTTCGGGCATCAGCTCAAGGAACTTGATCATATCCTCAAGCGTGCCTTCCAGATCGCCCCATTGGGCGCGCACCAGCCCACGGTTGTAATATGCCTCCGCCAGCTTGGGATCAGCCTCAATCGCCTGCGTCCAGTCGGCGACGGCGCGCCGTGTATCGCTCTTGGCGCGGATCAAGCCGCGGTTGTAGTACGCCTCTGCCAATTTCGGATTCAGGCGAACTGCCTCTGTGTAGTCAGCAAGGGCGTTGGCGTCGTCGCCTTTGCGCGCAAAGGATAAGCCACGCTGAAAGAAATAGATCGGGCGCGGCTCAAAGGCAATTGCCGTGTTCAAATCTGCCAAGGCGCCATCATCATCACCACGGTTGGCATAGGCAACGGCGCGGTTGTAGTAGGCAAGGGCAAGGGTTGGGTTCAGGCGAATCGCCTCGTTATAGTCCAGAAAGGCGCTGTGCAGGTCACCCAGTTTGGCAAACAAGATGCCGCGGTTGACATAGGCAATATCGTGCAGCGGATTGAGGCGAATGGCGGCGTCAAAATCATCCATTGCGCCGTGCAAGTCGTCCAGGATTTCGCGGTTGGCGCCGCGCCGCGCATAGGCAGAGGCAAAGTCGGGATAGCGCTCAAGGGCAGCCGTATAATCGTTGATGCGGCTCTGCCAATCGCCCTGTGGGTGTGTAAAAGCGCGCTCAAAAAGTTTTTGGGCAGCAATTTGATCAGCATCTACGGTCGGGAGCGTCTCCAAACGCGCCTGCCACGCAGCAAGCGCTGCTTGATCTTGCGGCGGCGCATTGTGCGGCACCGCCTTCAGGTGCGTAAGGCGCAGCCGTGCCGAATCAGCCGACAGGCTTTCATAGGTGATGGGAAACGGCGTAGCATTGGCAAGCAGCGCGCCGAGCATGGACGCCGCTTGGGCAAACGAAAACTTCGGCGGATGCACGACGATGATTTTAGACTGAGCAGCCTGTGCCTGCTCTAGCTGAAAGCGCAGCCAATCGCCGCTCTCGACGCAGCGCTCTAGGCTGCCATGCGTGGCAATCAACACGCAATAAGGGCGTGCGGCAATCTGCGCGCTGAGCAAGGTGCGTGTGGCGTCGTCCATCACGCTATCAGTATCCATGAACACATCTACGCCACCGCCGCGCAAGGCATGGAAGAGCGCACGGGCAGGGATCGCGGCAATATCGCGGCGATAGGTGAGATAAACGGCATTGGTTGATTCGCTCATCAACAGACCTCTACTTGAATTAGGCGGCACATGCTCATTGTAGCGCAAAAATGAGCTGTGTGGCTTTCTCGGCAGCCGTTCCCATCAGGCACAGATGGCGCTCTCGCCCGATGGCAGGCTTGCCGCCTATGTGGATGGCACTTAGTCTCCGAAGACTTCTGCCAAGAATGCCTTAAGTGCCTCAGTTGCCTGTGCCGAGAAGGGCAGCCCTTCATTGGCGTAATCTATTAGCGGATTAGGGTTGGGTGTTTCCACTTCTTTAAAGACGTGGTTCACTTTCGCTAAGGTTACCAGTCTAGCAGGGTGATTAATCAGCTTGAAGCCGTTCATCAGCAGTGCCACATCTTCGCAGGAAACCTGCACATCGAACTCGGCACAGAAGACCAAGACAGGCAGTGTAAGAGGCGTGCTGGCAGCCATCACAGCGGGATCGTAGCGGCTTGCCTGCGCCATGAACTTGTTGTTGATCGGGTTGCCAAAGAGTTGTTGAAAGACAGGATTTTGAATAGGCGCGCTGAGTTCGCCTTTTTCCTGCAATTCAGCGACGATCTGATTGAGTTCTTCAAGGGCGGCTGTCACTTGCTCCGCTGTGAACAGCCCTACCTCCTTGGCAGCAGTATACTGCGCCGTGATCTGATCGCGGATGGTAACCAGATAGGTCTTAGAAAGCGGTGTTGCCAGCACTAACGCGGCAAGGCTGCCTTCATCGCGCACTTGTTCCGCCACCACTTGGGCAATCAAGCCGCCTTCGCTGTGACCCAGCAGCAGCATCTTTTCGGCGTCTACTTCAGGGCGTGCCTTCAAGAAATCATAGGCGGCGCGGGCATGATCGACGAACATATTGAAATCAATGCTGGCAGGGTCGTTTAGGCGGCTGCCTAAGCCTGTTTTGCCGCTGCCGATCTTATCGTAGCGCAGCGAGGCAACGCCGCTTTCTGCCAGCACACGCGCAAAATTACGGTGCGAGTCAACCTTGCCGTTGATGAGCGGCGTATTGCCATCCCGATCCGTTGGTCCGCTGCCAGAGATTAGCAGGGCGGCGGGAAATTTGCCCGTGCCATTCGGCAGAGTCAGTGTGGCGTAAAGGGTATCTTCGCCAATGGTGAAGGTTAGCTCTTGTTCGGTAAAGTTTTCTTGCGCGGCAGCGGGCAGCGCGCTGATCAGCAGCGCACACAGCGCCACAAGCGCCAATAGGTTATGGGGACGCATTTTGAAATCCTTTCGGTGGCGGCGAACCGTTCAGATCATTATATACTATGCAGGGATGAAACTATCGTGCCTAATTTTTGGGGATACTGTGCCGTGCGCCTTGCCAACCAAACCTACAGCCTACCACAACTTGCCCTTGCCGCCTGCCTTGTGCTGCTCACCTCTGCCCTGGTGGTCGGGGCGATCAGCAGCCTGCCCATTGAAGGCACGCCGCTCGGCTGGGATTGGCAGCTCATCTGGACGCCAATTCAAAATGGGCAGGTGGATTATGCCAACGGCTCTATGCGCCTGACGCCGTGGGGCTTGCCGATGCTGCTGCCGCTGAGCTTCCTCTCGTTTCGGCTCAGTTGGGGCATTGTCACCTTCATCACGCTGATTGCCTACCTGCTCAGCGTGCCGCGTGCGGCGCGGCGTTGGCAGTGGGCGCTCTACGCGCTGCTGCTCTTTACAGCTTACCCTGCCATGCGCCACATCGCCGATGGCAACATTGAAGGCTTCATCCTGCTTGGCATTCTGCTGATCATTTTCGGCTATAACCGTGAGCAGCCCTTGGCGCTTGGCGTGGGATTGTTGATCGCCACTGCCAAGCCGCAGACGGTCTGGTTATTGGCAGTTTGGATAGGCGTTTATCTGCTGTGGCAGTGGCAGCCGCGCCGCTGGCTGCGCGTGGTTGCGGTGGTGCTGGCGGTGGTGTTGCCAACCATGCTGATTTACGGCGCGGCGTGGTGGGCAATGATGCAAGTTGGGCATCAGGTTGGCACGCCGGTAGATGTCAGCCTGCTCGCCAGCTTAGGGCGCTTGGGCTACCCGACGTGGCTGTTTGCTGCCTTAGGCGCGCTGATCGTCGGCATTACGAGCCTGCTGGCGCTGCGAAATGCTAAACGGCTGACCAGCGCCAAAGTCGGGATGCTGATCAGTGCTTCAATGCTGATCTCGCCGTATACCTCTAGCATCAGCCTGATCACTGCCTTTGCCTTCGCCGTGATCGGGCTGCTGCCAGCGCGTCCGCGCCTTGCGCTGGCAAGCCTGATCCTGACCAACAGCCTGTATTTTCTGCCCCATGATTTAGCGCGTGCCTACAGCGCCTACCTGATCACCTGTTTGTTGGCGCTGATGTGGGCAGTATGCAGCCTGCAAACGCACACAGAAAGCTAATCAAGCTGCTGGCGAACCGCCTCGTAGAGCGTTTCGGCGCGCAGGTCGGCAAGGGCAAAGCACGTGCCACCGAGATGTTCTGCCAATTGGCGTGCCAAGCCCTGATCAAAGGCGGCGTGTTCCATGTTGATTGTCACATTGCGGATGTTTGCCTCACGGATGCGGTCTGCTAATTGGTGCGCCTCTTGCTGCGGCGGCAGATCGCTGAGCGAGACGTTGCCCGCGCCGTCCGTCAAAAGGATCATGAGTGGCATGACATCAGGATGTAACCGCTTTTCACGCTCGAAAACCTGAAACGCCAACAGCAAGCCCGCCGAGAGCGGCGTTTTGCCGCCAACGGGAATTTCAGCAAGTGCCTTGCGCGCTAATACAACCGAGTTGGTGGGCGGCAAGATCAGGTTCGCCCGATCCTTCTGAAAGACGATCAAGCCGACGCGATCACGGCGTTGGTAAGCATCCGTCAGCAGCGAGAGGATGGCACCTTTGGTCGCTTGCATCCGCTCTGTAACCGCCATGCTCCAAGAGGCATCCACCACGAATAGGATCAGGTTGGCAGCGCGCTTCACACGGATTTTGCGCTGCAAATCTTGCATCTCAATGCTGTAGGCAAGGCTGGCAGGTGTGCGCTCTTTTTGGAAGGGCGCAGCGGCGCGCAAGGTGGCGTCAAAGGCGATGTCATCACGGCGATCACCGGCAGGGCGCGCCTGAATGTAGCGCCCGCGCTTGCGGTCGGTGCGCGTTTGGCTGCGCCGCCCTGCCACTTTGCGCGTCAGGCGGTCAAGCGGTGTATCCAGCTTGCGCGTGTTGAACTCGGCGGTGGGGTCAACTTTTTTGCCGCCTTCCCACCAGCGTGAGTCTCGGTTATCAAAGACAGATTGCGGCGCTGGCTCGGTGCTGCCTGTTTCCGGCGGCTGTTCGGCGCTCTCGGTTTGCTCCGCGCTTACGGACTCACTTTTTTTTTATCGGAGTCGGCGTTCTGCGGTGCCGCCTGAGTCTCGTCAGTCTCCTCATACTGCGCTTGCAACTGCTGAACGCGATCTTCAAGGTTGCTCAAGCTTGCCTGCGCCTCGTTGAACGGACCGCGCTTCAGGCGGTGCGGCAGCGCCAGCTCGGCGGCAACCATAATGTCGCGCTCGCTGAGGCGCGTGCGCCCTTCAAGGGCAGCATGGGCGCGGGCAGCCTTCAAGATGACCAGATCGGCGCGGTGCCCGTCCACATGCAGGCTGGCGGTCAGGTTGGCAATGGTGAACAGATCGCGGCTGGTGTAGGCGACGTTCTCCACGATGCGGCGTGCCGCGTCAATTTCGCCGCCCAGCTTCTGCTCAGAGGCGTGCCAGGCGCCGCGGAATGCCTCCGCATCAGCATCAAAGGCGATGTGGCGCTCTAGGATCGCCATGCGCTCACGCGGCGTCGTAATGCCGCGCACTTCTACAGAGAGGGCAAACCGATCCAGCAATTGCGGGCGCAGATCGCCTTCCTCAGGGTTCATGGTGCCAACCAAGATGAAGCGGGCAGGGTGCTGAAAGCTAATGCCTTCCCGCTCAACGGTGTTCACGCCCATCGCGGCGGAATCGAGCAGCAAATCCACTACGTGATCATCGAGCAGGTTGACCTCATCCACATACAAAATGCCGCGATTGGCTGCCGCCAACACGCCGGGATCAAAGTGGCGCTCGCCTTTCTTGATCGCCTTTTCAATATCCAGCGTGCCAACCACACGGTCTTCCGTGGCGCTGACGGGTAAATCCACCATGCGAATTTTGCGGACGGCAACGGGCAGTTCTTCACCACGCGCAAGGCGTGCGCGGCAGTCATCGCAGAGCTGATCAGGGCGATCAGGATCGCAGCTAAAGGGGCAGTCTGCCACTACACGGATTTCGGGCAGCAGGGCAGCCAGCGCACGCACCGCCGTAGATTTGGCGGTGCCGCGCTCACCGCGAATCAGCACGCCGCCAATGCTAGGGTTGATCGCGTTCAGGCTGAGGGCAAGTTTCATGCGGTTTTGCCCAACAATAGCGGTGAAAGGGTACACGGATTGTCTAGCCATCGGGATTCTATACCTACTCGATTGTTGCGGAGAATGGCATAAGTATAGCGCCTTTGTGCAGGAATGAACAGAGTGGGCGTGGTGAAGCGTGCGAACACCCATCAGGCTAGGCGATCCGCCTGCACCTGATTGCTTGGCTACCCGAATGAGTTGAGGGTGCTACCGCTCCTGTTGACTCATCTGCCCATTCGCGCTACACT
This sequence comes from Anaerolineae bacterium, assembly GCA_034432555.1. Lineage (GTDB taxonomy): Bacteria > Chloroflexota > Anaerolineae > Aggregatilineales > UBA2796 > CP2-2F. The sequence continues at coordinate 34,864 of DAOUBW010000003.1, read as the reverse complement.
AGAGCGCATGGTCAAAAGGCGCTGCTGCCCGGATGCACAGCGCAAGGTTTCAACAAACCTTCGGGGGAAGTCGGTGCAAGTCCGACACTGTTCCCGCAACGGTAACGCCTGAGCGCTCAGGCGAAGTCCGATTACCCGCCTTGACCGAATATGTGCCGTGTTTCACCTTCGTGGACAAAGGGGAGCGCGTATGGAAGTAGCTACCTCCATGCTGTGTTACCCGCCACTTGGCGGGTTTTTTCGTGATCGGCGCGCCAACAGCATGGCGCGTGCATCCTTTGCCCAGCGTTGTTCAACCCACCCAAAGGGGAGAGGATGTTTAGACCGATGAAAGCTATCAAATTTAGCCTGATTGTTACGCTACTGTTGGTGGTTGCCCTCAGTGCGGCACCCACTGCGCAAGGGCAGACTGCCAACCCAACCGAATGCCTCACCGCTTTCGATCCGGAAGTGGATTACTTTCCGCACAAGGTCGCGCCTCAGTTCGCCAGCGGCTTTGAGGTCGAATATCACAAGCATTATAAGGTGGTGCGCGTAACGCGCCCATGGGTAGGCGCAGACAGCGGCTTCACCTACCTGCTGGTGCAGTGCGGCGCCCCCACACCAACCGATGAGCAGTTCAAAGAGGCGGTGGTGGTGGAAGTTCCGATAAAATCCCTTATCAGCATGTCTACCACCTACTTGCCGCACCTGATCGAACTTGGCGTAACAGACGCCCTGATCGGTGTGGATACGCTGCAATACGTCTACGCCGAAGAAATCCGTGCGCTGGGCGAGGCGGGCAAACTCGTTGAGATCGGCAGCGGCGCGCAGGTTAATGTAGAGTTGGTCGCCCTTGCCAACCCTGACCTGATCATGGTCTATGGCAGTGGCAGCCCTGATTACGACGCGCATCCCAAGCTGATTGAAGCAGGCTACAAGGTTGCCCTAAATGCTGAGTTCACCGAACAAGTCCCGCTTGGTCAGGCAGAGTGGATCAAGTACACCGCCTTGTTCTTCAATGCTGAGGCGCGTGCCAACGCCTACTTTGAAGGCGTGGCAAGTGAGTATGCACGGCTGGCAGCCTTGGCAGAGCGCGTCAGCGAAAAGCCGAGCGTCTTTGTTGGCTCGCCCTATCAAGATGTGTGGTACATGCCAAGCGGTGCCACCTATACCGCCATCTTCCTGCGTGATGCCGGCGCCAACTACCTGTGGGCAGACGATCAGAGCGCGGGCAGCTTGCCGCTGAGCTTTGAGGAGGTCTTTGCGAAAGCAGGCACTGCCGATTTCTGGCTGAACGTCGGCTTCTTCAACACGCTCAAAGATGTGGAGGCTGCCGATGTGCGCTTCACCGAGTTTGCCGCCTTCAAGAACGGCAAAGTGTTCAACAACAATGCACGGGTTAGCCCAAACTTCGGCTTTGATTTCTACGAGAGCGGCGTGATCCGCCCGCATGTGATCCTTGCCGACCTGATCGCCATCTTCCACCCTGACCTGCTGCCAGATCATCAGTTGGTCTATTACCAGCAAATGCAGTAAGCACTTCGAGGGCTGCCACTATGCAATCTGAAGCAAACCTTTGGCGCACGGCGCGCCTTGCACCAACACCGACACTCAGCCCGACGCAGGCGGCTGTGCTGCCACATGTCGGCAGGCAGATCAGCATTTTGGTAGCTCTCTTTGGCGCTGTGTGCGCGGCATTCTGCCTCGCCTTGGCGGTTGGTTCGGTCAGCCTGCCCTTAGAGGACGTGCTGCGCGCCCTGCTTGGGCAGACGACCAGCCAACCCGCTTTTGCCACCATCGTAACACAGTTCCGAATACCGCGTGCGCTGACGGCGCTGCTGGCAGGCGCGGCACTGGCGGTGGGTGGTGTACAAATGCAGACGCTCTTTCGCAACCCGCTCACCGATCCGTTTGTGTTGGGCATTAGTTCGGGCGCCAGCTTGGGCGTGGCGCTGGTGGTGCTGGCAGTCGGCACGACGGGCGCCAGCGTGTTGGTCGGCATCGGCTTGCTGGGCGATTTCGGCTTGGCAGCGGCAGCCAGCCTTGGTGCGGCACTGATGTTATTCATCGTGCTGGGCTTTGCCCGCCGCGCCCAAAACAGCCTAACCTTGCTGATCGTCGGCTTAATGCTGGGCTATGCCGTCAGCGCGTTGGTCAGCTTGCTGCTGTATTTCAGCATTCCAGAGCGCATTCAGGCATACGTCAACTGGACGTTTGGCAGCTTTGGCGGCGTCACGTGGCGGCAAGTGCCAATCCTTGCGCCGCTGATCGGGCTTGGGCTGCTGCTGAGTATGGCGTTGGTGAAGCCGCTCAACGCGCTGCTGCTTGGCGAATCTTACGCGCAGAGCATGGGCATCAATCTGAAGCGCGCACGGCTCGGAATCATCTTTAGCACGGCGCTTTTAGCCGGCAGCGTCACCGCTTTCTGCGGACCGATTGGCTTCTTAGGCATTGCTGTGCCGCACCTTAGCCGTATGCTGATCCGCACAGCTGATCACCGCTGGCTGCTGCCAACTGCCATGCTGATCGGCGCGTTGGCTGCCCTGCTTGCCGATCTGATCGCGCAAGTGCCGGGCAGGCAGATCATCTTGCCCTTGAACGCGATCACTGCCTTGATCGGCGCGCCTGTCGTGGTCATGATTGTGATGCGGCAGCGCCGCCTGCGGGATACTTTCAGCGCATGAGCCAGCCGATCCTTGCGGCAGAAAGGCTGACGGTCGGCTACCGTTCAGGGCGCGCTGCGCCTAAGGCTGTGCTGTCTGACCTAAGCCTGACGCTGAATGGTGGCGCTTTAATCTGCCTGATTGGGCGGAATGGCGCTGGAAAGTCTACCCTGATGCGGACGCTTGCCGCCGTGCAGAAGCCGCTTTCGGGCAAGGTGTGCGTTGGCGCGGAAGATGTCCATCGCCTGCCGATCAGCCGTCTGGCGCGCCTGATCAGCATTGTGCTGACTGAACGGACGCACAACAGCCTGTTGAGCGCCTATGAGGTTGCCGCTCTGGGACGGCTGCCCTACACCGCTTGGACGGGTCGGCTCAGTTCGCATGATCAGGCAGTGGTGGCGTGGGCGTTGGAGGCAGTCGGCGCGCTGCCGTTGGCGGGACGCCCGATCAGCGAGCTGAGCGATGGTGAGCGTCAAAAAGTGATGATTGCGCGTGCGCTGGCACAAGAGACGCCGCTGATCTTCCTTGATGAGCCGACCGCCTTCCTTGATCTGCCGCGCCGTGTGGAGATGATGGCGCTGCTGCGACGCTTGGCACATGCCACTAAACGCGCCGTGCTGCTCTCCACACACGACCTCGATCTCGCCCTACGCAGCGCAGATCGCGTTTGGCTCTTGGATGGCGATGGCATACTGCACGATGGCGCACCCGAAGATTTGGTGCTGAATGGCGCTTTTGCACGCACCTTTGCGGCGGAAGGCGTTGCCTTCGAGGCTGCCAGCGGCACCTTCAAGCTGTGCGCTGAAGTGCGCGGCGCTCTGCATGTGCAGGGTGAGGGCTTGCGCGCACTCTGGACGCAGCGTGCTTTGGAGCGCGTTGGCTTTATGGTGAGCAACACAGCAGAAGGCGTGCCAAGCCTGCATGTTGATGAGCAAGGCTGGCGTTGGCAAGGCGTTCGGTATGAGTCGGTGGCGGACTTGGTTGCCGCGCTGACCGCTTCACAATAAAAAGCGCCAACCGCGAGTGCGATCAGCGCTTTTGAGTGGGTGACCGGAGGGCTTCGAACCCTCGACCTTCTGGGCCACAACCAGACGTGGTACCCCTCCACCACGGCCACCGTATGGGCTTACGGAAGGTAGTCTAGCACACTTTTTAGCCTAGCGCTAGAGTCTTTTTGGCGCAAGCATGGTGATCGCCTAGCTAACCCCTCTCCCTAGCCCTTGCCCGCTTGCAGGGAAAGGGCATGGACGGCTGTGCCAAGTCTTGCTGCGCAGGCAAGGCGGGCTTTAGGGTGGGGCAATCTGTTAATCCGGCAGGATGCGCGTGCCGAGGAAGTAATCTATCCAGATGAAGCACAACAGCACCATCGGCAAACCTGCCAACGGCAAGAAAGGCACTTCCACAAAGCTGATTAGCAGCGTTGAATCGAGCGGAATGTTGGTGGCAAGGAAGACTACGACCGTCAGCGCGCCGCCAGTGATGGCAGCCAATGCCCACGCCAACAAACGGCGTGCGTTCAGGGCAACATCGGGTGCATCGGTAGTTTGTGGCGTGGCGGCTGAAGTCACTTCAGGCTTATCGCTCATGGTTTCTTTTCGACTCCTGTATAGCTATTATGGTCAGATTGTAGCGCGCCCGCCCTGCGCCGTCAACGATCCTGCACTCAATCCGCGCTGGCAGAGGTTGCCTCGCCACGCCGCACCAAGCCAAGCGCCATGCCAAGCACGCGATTGAACATCTCGCGCTCTAGCCACCACAGCGCCGCCAGATAGACCACACCACCAACCCCTATTGCCACGAAGATGCCGATCAGTCCGTTGAGCGTCCGTTGCCACACCCAACCATTCAGCGCCTCCAGCACCAACCAGACTACGCCACCCATCAGCCCACTGCCGATTAGGGCAGGCACAAACTGCCGCAAGGCGCTCCAAAAGGCAAAGCCTAAAATGCGGGAGGCGATATACAGGCGCAACAAGCTGACCAACACTGCCACGCCCAGATGCCCAACCGCAACGGCAAACGCGCTCTCTTGGGCAAGGATGTAGAGCGTTGGCGCCAAGAGCAAAAACTCGACCAACGTTGTTTTCCACAAAATATCGGGACGCCCAATTGCCTTATAGACATCTCCAATGTTCCACGAGACGGCAAGCACCGCGCCGTACAGTGAGAGGATCGCCATGACAGACCCTGCCGCTGACCATTCTGCGCCAAAAAGCGTGTGGGTGAACAGCGGCGCGATGAGCGCCAAGCCAACGCCGGCAGGGATAGTCACCAACGAGACGTAGCGTAGGGCAGTCAGCACACCCTTCCGCAGTTGATCGCGGTCGTTTTGCAGCATGGCATAGGCAGGAAACAGCACTTGGGCAATCACAATCGAGAAGTTGATGATCAGGATTTCAGGCATTCGGTAGGCAACTGTATAGACGCCGAGCGCGGCATCGCCGAGCAACCGCCCGATGAACACATAATCTATGTTTGCCTGCAACGCCGAGAGGAAGCTATCTATGCTTGCTTTGTAGCCATAGCTGAACAGTTGGCGCGCAATGGGCAGCTTAAAGCGCAGCTTTGGGCGCCACGGCAGCACGCGCCACGCCAACACCGCAAAGGTGAAGCGCCCTACCAACTGACCCAGCACCAACGCCCAGACGCCTAAGCCCATCAGTGCCAGCTCAATCGCCACCACGCTTTTCAGCAGGCTCTCGCCCAAACTTGGCACAAAGCGCAAGCCAAACCTCATCTCGCGCTTGATGAGTGCGTCGTGCGTGCCGCCCAAGCTGCTGATCACAAAGCTGAAGCTGAGGATGGGCAAAATGATCACGATCAGTGGCTCGTTGAAGAAGGCTGCCACAAAAGGTGAGGCAATACATGCCACTAGCCAGATGATCAGATTGCTGGCGATGTTCATCCAAAAAGCGGTGTGTGCGGCGTCCTCAATGTCATCCCGCCGCTGAATGAGCGCCAATTCCAAGCCCAGATCGCGCACAGCATCTAGGAAACTCATGGCAGTGAGCGCAAAGCCGACGATGCCAAACTGCGCCGTTGTGAGCAGCCGTGCCAAGATGATCGTGGTGGCAAGGTTGGCGCCCTTGCTCAGGATGTAGCTGAGGTACGTCCATGCCGTGCTTTTGACGGCTTTCTTGGTCACACTGTTCACGGTAACGCCAGACTCACTGTGAGAATCTGGCGCGGGAAGCGGCTGCGGTGCGCTCATAGTTTTCCTTATGCGGATCGGTTAATTGACGTTGGCGCGTTTCTGCCAAGTGACGCTCTGTCGGTTGCGCAGCCAGCGCCACAGACCAACCAACGCCGCAAGGTTAGCGCTGACGAAGAAATACGGCAGGCTGAAGAGCTTATTGCTGCGTCCGTTCTTTTCGGCAAGGTAGCCCGCATAGGCAGCCATATAGAAGGCATCTTGCGCGAAGAACATCAGCAGCCAATACCAAAAGCGCCCATCCAAGCTGAGGGCGGTCAGCAGGACCAACAGGATGTTGGCGATCAGCGCGCTCAGCATGAAGATTGGCGTAAGTGGGCGCAGCAACTTGTGCGAGAACAGCCGAAAGGTGAGATCAGGCGTTGGCGCGTTTAGGTAGCCCGCTGAAAAAAGTGCCTGAAAGCGTCCGGCGTTGATGCGCGCACGGCGCTTGAACTCGTCGCCCATGTTGGCGCTGGCAATATCATAGCTGATCGCCTGTGGCTCGTAGACGACGCGAAAGCCTTGCCGCATCACTTCCATCGCAATGCTGAACTCATCGTTGATGGTGTGCTTTCGCAGCGGGCGGTAAAGACTGCGCCGCACGGCGAACATATTGCCATGCACGGCAACTGTGCTGCCCGTCAGGCTTTCCCACTTCCGCAGCGCCGATTCATACTTCCAATACAAGCCCGCGGGCTTGGCAACCGCGTTCCCAGCCTCCCACACGCGCAGCGCACCCACCACCACGCCCACGCTGGCATCGGCAAAGTTGCGCGCCAGCAGCCGCAGCGAGTCTTTCTCATAAATGGGAGAGGCATCGCTCAGCACGACTAACTCGCCGCTGGCAGCCTCAAAGCCGCGATTAACGCCCGCCATTTTGCCGCCACGCTCGGGCTGGCGGATCAGCGTGACGCCGCGCGCTTCAAATTCGCGCACAATGTCGGCGGTGCCATCCGTGCTGCCATCATCCACCACCAAAATTTGCAGCCGATCCGCAGGATAGTCAAGGCTGATCGCGTTCGCCAGCTTGTCACGGATTACATCCGCTTCATTGTAGGCGGGAATGAGCAGCGTCAGGCTAGGCAAATATGCCGCATCCTGCTGGATGGGACGCGGCGCAACTTTTGCGCGCAGCGCCATCAGCAACGGATAGCCGAAATACGTCCAGAACAGGATCAGCACACTAAACCAAAAGACGAGTGCTGCCAACGCGATCATGCCAACCTTATCTTTCGTCGCTATGCTTAGCGTGCGCCGCGCCGCTTCAAAACTTGCGTGATAGTGCGGATCAGGATTTTCACGTCCAGCGTAAGGCTCATCTTCTCAATGTAGAGCATATCCCACTGCACCCAACTGCTAAAATCAGTATCCCCGCGCCCATAGACCTGCCACAGGCCGGTGATGCCCGGTTGAACGCTCAGGCGCTCGGTTTGCAGTAAGGTATAGCTGCCTAAATCCCAACTGGTTGGGCGCGGACCGACAAGGCTCATATCACCTTTGATCACGTTCAGGATTTGCGGCAGCTCGTCAAGGCTGGTCTTCCGCAGAATGCGCCCTAAGCGCGTCACCCGCGGATCGCGCTCCAGCTTCAGCGGCTCAGCAAGTTTGCCCTTTGCGTCCAGTTTTGCCAAGCCTTTCGCCGCCAACTCTTTCAGCAGTTCTTCGGCATTTGGCACCATCGTGCGGAATTTATACATGGCAAAGCGCTTGCCGCCGCGCCCGGTGCGCTGCTGCGTGAAGAAGATCGGCGCACCGCTATCCAAGTAGATCAGCAGGCTAACGATCAGAAAAACGGGCAGCCAGCCCGGCGCCAGCAGCAAGATCACGCCCAGATCAAAGACACGCTTGATGAGGCGGTAGATAGCGCGTGCGCTGGCGCTTTGGTAGGGCAGCAGCGTCACCCAAAAATCAGGGTCTTTAGGGCGCTCTGAGCCAATGCGGTGCTTGCCAATTTCGGGCAAGGGCAGCACTTCGTATAAATTGCGGTACGAATCGATCAGCTTGCGAATTGGGTTGGCGTTGGGCGGCATAGGCAGGGCTGCCACGCTTGCAGTGCCGCTAACACTGGCAGGCTGCGCACCGAAATCGCCGTTGTGGCTGGCTTTGGCAGTGGTTGCCGTTGGCAAGGGCAGCACAGGCGTTGGCAAGCCCGTTGAGTCGGGCTTAGCTGGCACAAAGCCCAGTTCGCCAATGGGCTGATCTTCGACTTCCACATCCAGCTTGGGCAGGGTGGTGGTGACGCGCTTGATAGAGGCGACAGCTTCTTCTTCCTCAGGGGTGATGATGCTGGTGTTGCGGATGGCTGCCTCTACCAAATCGCTGTAGATCAAGCCGTTATCGGGAAAAACAACCACGCCCATCGGCAGCTTGAGATCAAGGCGCAACGCGATCATTTTATCCAGTTCGCGGGCGGTTTTGAGCGCCTCTTCGTAGGTGGTTTCGGGCAGGCATACAAGCAGGTTTTCCTCTTGCCAGGTCACCACGTCAGTTTGGTAGAGCGCGGCTTCCACGATCTGCGCGATGCGCGTTTGGATGTAGTGCTTCTGGAAAACGCCTTCCAGCGTAACGCGCTTGCCGCTGGCAAGGCTTTCAAGGGCGGTCAGGTCAATCAGGATGAACGCCACAGGGCGATCAAAGCGCCGTGCGCGGAACAATTCGCTATTAATCGCCTCTTCGCCTTCGGTCATGGGCAGAATGCGGAGCTTGGCAGGGCGCAGCACAATGTTTTCCACAGCTTTTTCAAAATTGGTGACCGCTAATGAGACAGCCCGCACCAACAGCAGCGAGATCAACAACGCAACAGACTCGGCGATCAGCAGGTAGGCGGCGCGGCGCGGGTCTTCGGCTGCCAAGCCTTTGAAGGGGACAAAGGTAAGGCGCAAGAAAATATACAACAGCAGCGTCGCGCTGTAGGTGAACTCAATACGGATGCGCGCCAAATCAGGCATGAGCAGGATAGCGAGGGCAACAGCAGTCGAGACGACAAAGACCAGCGACGATAAGTCCAATGGAAAATCAAGCACTCCCAACAACATATCGGGGCGCGCAAGGTTAAACAGGAGAAAGAGCCATGCTGTGAGCAGGATTAGCAGCATTCGGAACTTTGCCATTGTGATCGCCTCCTAATCTGCTGAGTGCGTTTTTAGATGATTGCTGATGTTGGCACTATTGGCACCTGCAAATCATAAAACACATTGAACGGAATAAGATTATCTTACCATGAATGTGTTGTGTTTATCATAAAGGTTTTAGCATGGTTTGTAACATTGCGTGCGTCATGCTTAAGCTAGGGACAGTGCAGAGTAGCACACACTATAACACAGATCGCAAGCCCTTAAAGGCGTGCGCCGCAAAATTTATGAAAAATTCATAGGTTGGTCTGAGTCTTTTACAGGAAAACAGATTAAAGCTGGGCTGTGTAGTCAAAAGCCTTTTCACAAAATGAACTAGCTAGAACACCACTGGTAGGCATTCGTGGCTTTTGCTATACTTTTCACTAAGGTTACACACGCGCACTTTTGTGCGGCGGCACGCTTGCCTTTACTCACCGCCGCTGCCGCAGAGCGCGCTTGGTCGCACCACCAAAGGAGATTTAATGCTATGACCGATAAAGCTGCCGCCGCCACAAAAGGCTTGCAGAATATTGTGGTTGGGCAAACACGGCTCAGCCTTGTGAATGGTACGGAAGGCAAACTGATCTACGCCGGCTATAAGATCGAAGACCTTGCCGAATATGCCAGTTTTGAAGAAGTCATCTACCTCTTATGGCACGGCGAACTGCCTAACCGCCAAAAATTGACCGACCTCCGCCACGCACTCCAAGCTGAAATGCACCTGCCCGCTGCCGTGATGGGCATGATCTACGCCTTCCCCAAAACGGCAACGCCCATGGCAGTGCTGCGGACTGCTGTTTCGATGCTGGCGCTTTACGACCCGAAGGCAGATGATAACAGCGTTGAGGAAAACCGCCGCAAGGCGCTCCAACTGACGGCAAAGGTACCCGTCATCGTGGCGGCGTGGGAGCGCGCACGGCAGGGCAAAGAGCCAATTCCTGCCCGTGTGGATTATTCCTTTGCCGAGAACTTCCTGTGGATGCTCAAGGGCGTTGAGCCGCAGCCGCAAGAGGCAGCCGTGATTGATGCTTACCTCGTGCTGCTCTCTGAGCATGGCATGAATGCCAGCACCTTCAGCGCCCGCGTGACGACTAGCACGCTCTCTGATATGTACAGCGCCATGACGACTGCCATCGGCACGCTGAAAGGCGCAGCGCACGGCGGCGCGAACGAAGAAGCGATGCGAATGTTCTTTGAGATTGGCAGCGCCGATCAGGTCGAGCATTGGTTCAACACCTATGTTAAAACCAAGCAAAAGCGCATTATGGGCATGGGTCACCGTGTTTACAAGGCGCTTGATCCGCGTGCGGCAGTGCTGCGCCGCAAGGCTGAGGAAATGTCCCGCGCCACCAACAACATGCAGTGGTTCGATCTCGCCGTCAAGCTGGATGAAGTTGCCCGCCAAGACCCAGAGTTTATCGAGAAAAAGCTCTATCCGAATGTGGATTACTACAGCGCTATCGCACTGTACACGCTCGGTATCCCGATGGATCAGTTTACGCCGCTGTTTGGGATTGCGCGTATGCCCGGCTGGACGGCGCATGTGATTGAGCAGTGGGCAGATAACCGCCTGATCCGTCCCGATGTGGACTACGTCGGTCCGATGGATTTGGAGTGGAAGCCGATTGATCAGCGCTAGGGCGCGGTGGCGCTCTTGAATACAAAAGGGCGGGAGAATGCCCGCCCTTTTGCACACTATCCTTCAAGCGTGCTATACTAGAAACCATGCTACGCTTAATCAGGCTTGTTGCGCTTTGCTCAGTCTGTTGCGCGCTGCTCATAGGCAGCCTGAGGCTGCTTGCGTCTGCCAGCACCTCAACCCGCTATGGGTGCCTGCACCTCTCAGATTGGATTAACCGCGCTTGGGTGCTGGATACACAACTAGGCATTTTTGCGCCGGATAAGCGCGCCAAGCCACCCTTGCGCCCACTTTCAGCAAACACTGCTGTGCAGCTTCCCGAACTCACCGCCGCCGATCTGCCTGATTTGCCGCCCGATAGCCAGCTTCACAACGCACCGCACGGCAACGCTACCGTGCTAGAGAGCATTTCACGCGGCTTCTACGGCGTGCTATATGCGGATGGCAGGCAATTCATCATGCCGAATGCCAACTACCGTTTTGTAGGCTGGTCGGCAGATGGTGCGCGAGCCGCCCTGATTGAACGGCGCTACGGCGAAAACTACGCCACGCTGCTTGCTCTAGACCTTGCCACACAGCACTACGAGGTAGTGCGCCGCCGCGTGTGGACAGGCGGGCAATTCACCAGCGATACACTGGGCGGACAACGGCAACGAGTCTTAGTCCCCTACCGCCTTTCCCAAAAAGAAGTGGCGCTCGATCTGATGGATTTAGACGGTCAGAATGCGCGCCGCCTGATGGTGGAGAACACCTTCTACCGTTGGTGGTGGTCACCTGATGATCGCTTCGCCGCCGTGCTGAACGGCGTGGAATCTGCCACGCGCCTTTTAATCGTGCATAGCGATGGCAGCGCCGTGCATGAGGTTGGCGGCTTACAGACGATCCATGCCGTCTTTTGGCAAGCCGATAGTCAGCTTGCCTATGTGGGCAGGCAAGCCGAACGCTGGCAGGTCGGGGTGGCTGATCCGAACAGTGGCGCGCATCATAGCGTGTTCAGTTTGCCCGCCTTCTTGCGCCTGAAACCGGATTACTTCCTTGCCGCGCCAAACAGCAACGCGATGGTGGTTTCAGTGGAGCGCCGCGTCTACGTTGGTGTGCGTGATGGGGTGCCGCGCTTGCTGGCGCGAGGTCAGAACAACGCCTTCGCCTGGTCGCCGGATGGCGGTCAGTTGGCGCGCCTGTTTGTGCCAGAGGGCATGGTGAATCCGCAGTTGCAAATCTTGCTTGCCGATGGCACAGAGGTGCGCCGTCTAGCAGCAAAGCGCAGCCTGTTGCGCGGCTGGTCGAACTGTGGGTAGGCAGCCTGTCCAAGCCTAACGTTCAGCACACGCCGCACATCTCGCAAAAACGCGCTGCATCGCCTGTCCGCCAATAGCCACGCTGCCGCCGAATGGTGAGCAAGTGTGCCACTTCGTGCGGTGGCAGCGTGGGAATCGGCGCAAGCTGGGCGGCGTGGTGCAGCACGCTGGCAGTATGTTCCAACACTTCCATCCGCAAAAATGCTTGCCAAAGGTCTGTGCCGACGGTGAGGGCGCCGCTGTGGGCGATCAGCAGCGCGTCATGCTCAGCGATGAGCAAGCGCACCGCCTCGCGTTGTTCAGCGCTGTAGGGCGCGCTGTAGGCAGCCGTTGGCACCAAGCCGAGCAGGATCACTGCCTCTGGCAGCACGCACGAGCGCATACTGATGTTGGCAAGGGTAAGCGCCAGCGCATGGGGCGGTGTGGCAAACAAAATGCCGTGCAAATCTGCCCGCTGGCGGTAACACGCCGCGTGCAACAGGCGTTCCTGATCGCCTGCCGCCTCAGACTCCTCGGCGAGGGCTGCCTTGAGAATTTGCTCAGGTTGCAAAAAGCCTTTGGCAAGGTTTGGCGGCGTGATGAGCAAATGCGCCGCATCAAGGCGTGCGCTGAGGCTGCCGGAAACACCGCTGAGCCAGCCCGCCTCATGCAGTTGCCGTCCCATATGGCAAAGCAGGTTACGCAGGCTGTTTTCATCGCGCCCCGTGCCATAGCCTGCTTTTTCAAGGTCTTGGTTAGGGTAGGGGACTGGCAGGCTCATCGCAGGTTAGGCTTGCCCCAGAAAGTGGGTCAGTTTGGTGGCAAGTTCTTTAAGGTCTATCGGCTTTGAGACGTAATCATCGCAGCCTGCTTCAAGGGCGCGCTCACGATCACCCACCATGGCGTGTGCTGTCAGCGCAATAATCGGGATGTGCTTGAGTTCGGGCATCTCTTTGATGTGGCGCGTGGCGGTCAGCCCGTCCATTTGCGGCAAAGAAATATCCATCAGGATCAGGTCAGGGCGATCACTGCTCGCCTTCTTAACGCCTTCTTCGCCATCAGTGGCGATGATGACCTCATAATCCATCGAGTCCAGCACATCCGCAATCAGAATGCGGTTATCAGGATTATCTTCAACGACCAAAATACGGCTGCCCATTCAGAATAGATTGCCTCCAGAACACGCAAGGCGGATAGGGATAAACACGCCGCCAATTGTTGCCCATTCGCGCCCGTGATGCAAGGGCAGGTTTGGATGGGCGTCGCCTATCCCTGCAAGCGCTGTGCGGCGCGTCAACGGCTTGCCCTGCTGCCCTAGCCTAACTGCCGCCGCGCAGCCAACGCAAGTCCGCAAGGCGCCCGCGGAATACCGCTTGCACCTCAGGCGGGTACTGCGGCAAGATTTGTTCTGCCAGTTGAACTGCCTGATCTAGCAGTTCGCTAGGCGTATTTGCAATACACTGAACCATTGCCGCCTCATCTTCTGCTTGCAATAGTGTATTGATAATATCAACGAGGCGCTGTAAGCCTTCACCCTGTCCTGATCTCATCTGCTCATAGGCAGCCGCGATGCCTTCGCGCCGCGCCGAGCGCAATAGTTCAAGGTGCCGCACCAAGTCAGGATGATTGTTGCTGACCTGAACCAGCCTTTCCATTGCCTGTTCTGCCTGATCTGTCAGGATGTCCGCCTGATGTACCTCCAGATAGGCACGTGAGGCAGACCAATCCGGTGTTTGCACCCACGCGATGAGCAGATGGGCGAGCTGTTGCAAGCGCGCCATGTCTTCAGGCGAGGGCTGCACGTCTTGCGGTGAGGCTTCCCCACCGCAGAGCGCTGCCGCTTCACGCTTCCAACCTTGCACCACTGGATGATTGGCAAAGGCAGGGATGCTATCTGTTAGGGCAAACAACTCAGCATATTGTTGGCAGGCTGCTTCGATATTGCCCAGTGTCTTCTCCAGACGCGCCAGCCCGCTGAGGCTGTTCAATTGGCAAGTCAGATCAGGGATGCGGCGGGCAAGCGCCAATGCTTCCGCATAGCGTTGGCGCGCCAGCAGATAATTCCCCTCGCTGCACTCCAACTCGCCCAGCCCCTGAAGCGTGTTCGCCTGACCGAGCCGATCAGGGATCGCCTCATACAAGCGCAGCGCGGCGCTGTAGCGCTCCCGTGCGCCGCCGTAGTTTGCCTCAAGCCTCTCCAAATCGCCCAGCGCTCGGAGCGTGTGCGCCTGATTCAAGGTACTCTGCCCACCTGCGTTTTGCGCCTTATCGAGCAGTTCGCGGCGTACAGGATAGGGCTGGTGGAAGCTCATATAGCCATTATCAAGGGTGGTCACGAAACTGCACGCACGATCCACTTCATGATCAAAGCCCCACAACAACGCAGCGCGTAAGTTGTCGAAGTCTGGGGTGATTTCAGCATAGTGCTGATTTAGCTCTAGCGACGAGCCGTAATCATGGCGGGTTAAGTAGTACTCAAAGTGGCGGGCGGCGGCTGCCTCCAGCGCGTCTGCTTCGCGCAGCAGGGCGTGGGCATAGGCGCGCAGCAGGCTGTGCTGGCTGTAGCGTCCGCCTTCGTCACGGGCTGCCAGCTCAAGGCTCACCAGCAGATTGAGCTTCTTCTCGGCAGCCTCTAAGGGCTCTTCCCAGACCGCCGCCGCCGCCGCCGCATCGAACGTCCCCTCAGGCGCAAAGACGCCCAGCAGCCTGAAACGGCGCTGCATCTCGGCGTTCAAATCGCCGTAGGTCAGGTTGAGCGAGGCGGCAAAATTCTGCTCAGGCTGGTTGGCATCGGCGTAGGGATCGTCAGGGTCGGCAAGGGTCAGCTCAGTGAGAGGATTCTCAGCGTTTTTCAGGCGCGCAAGGTACGCCTCAGGCGTCAGGGCGTCGTTCTTGATCTTGGCGGCGGCGATGCTGACGGCGAGCGTCAAGCCGTTCAGGGCGCGCGAGATATCCTCGCAGGCGGGGCGCTGCGCTTCTTTCAGGTCGGCGCGGCGCATGATCAGGTCAGCGCCTTCCTCAGGCAAGAGCAGGTCTACGCGCACGCTACGTCCGAGCGTGTTGGCAAGGTTCACCAAGCGCGTGGTGACGATGAACTTGACGCCTTCCGCACTAAAATTGGCGGCATCTACGGCGTGCTTGTTCCAGACGTTATCAAGGATGATCAGCATCCGCTTGCCGAGAAAAGCGGCACTCAGCAGTTGGCGGTTGGCGTCTAGGTTTTCCTTGAATTCTGCCGCTTCCAAACCAACCAGCTTCCCAAGCCGTGCTTGGAGTTCCGTCAGGTTCGGCTGCTTGCCGACCTCAATCAGGACGATGCCATCGGGAAAGGTGCGCCGTATTTCGCAATCGTGGGCGACCATCGCCGCCAGCACGCTCTTGCCGACGCCGCCTAGCCCGTTAATGGCGCTAATGGCAACGGTGTTCTCGCGCCCTAGCGCGGTCAGCGACTGGATAACTTGGCGCTGCGGCACTGAGCGCGTGATGTACCACTGCTCAGGCACTCGGACGTTGGTCAGTGGTGCTAGGGGCAGCGGCTGATCACGCACTTGGCGCAGCAAGTAGGCGAATGTCTCGCCGTAGGTGCTGTCGTCGCGCAGGTCAAGGGTGTCTAAGGGATTGGCGCTCAATTGGTCAAGGATCGGCGGCGGGAAATCGCCCAGCCGCACGGCAGGGCTGATCGGCTTGCAGTGGATCAGGGCATGTTCGTATTCCTTGCGGACGTACTCTGAGTCATAGGCAGCGGGTCCGCAGACGAGGATCAGGCGGTCGGCTTGCTCGATGGTGTGGGCAATCTCTTGTGTGAAGCCGACGCCGCGGTTGGGCATCCTGACGCGGTCGTACCAGACGTTGAAGCCGTGCGCCTTCAGGTCGTCGTAGAGGCGGCGGACGAACGGCTCGTCGTCGGCGCGGGCGTAGCTCAGGAAGAGCGTCAGGGGCAGGTCGGGCAAGGTGACGCCTTCGGGCAGGGCGTCAATCTGTGGCAAGAGCGCGTCGATCTGGGCTTGAACGTCCGTGCCGTACTGCGTCTTGAGCGAGACGAGCAGCGTGCGCAGCGGATGCTCGCCGTTATAGCGATGGATGTTCAGCAGGGTGCGCAGCAGGTGGGTGAGGTAATCTGTGGTGGCGCCTTCCCAGTTGATCTGGTTGCGGAAAGGCGCATTGCTGAAAGCGAGGCTGAAGCAACTGTTGCGCGCAGCGACGGTCTGCATGTGCGGCGCGCACAGGTCTACGATTTGGCGGAACTGAGCGGCGGTTAGTGGCACGGCGGAATCCTTTCGGTCAGCAAGGACGCTTCCGCTTAGTGTAGCACAAAAAGCAGTGCGGCAGAAAAACGTACAAGGGTGTGGTGATGTGCAAAGCCATGCAGCGCGCACTTACGCCACACCCTGCCTTCACCACGCCCTTTACTTCGTGCTTGGTACGGTCATAGGCGCTTTGGCGGCTGCGATCTTCAAATCGGGGAACACCGTCGAGAAGGCAACCGCCCAACTGCCCACGCACAGCATCAGCCCGTAGGCTATAAAAAAGGTGTGTCCGCGCTGTGCGGCGAGGAAGGCAGTCAGCAAGCAGACCACACCCCACATAAAGTCAATCGCGGCGCCAATATCCGCCCGCACGTGATATTGATTGGCGCTTAGTGCAATGCCGCCCCACTTCGGCGTACGGAGAAACTCGCCGCGCTGCCCAATGAACGCCTTGACGGCTGCCCGTAAGATAGTCATTGCCAAGCCGCTGCTGACCACCTGCAAGAGCAGCACATTCGGAAAGGCGCGCCAGCCGCGTTTGAGCAGCACCTGCGAAAGAAACAGGTAGAGCGTTGGCGCAAAGGTGAACGGTCCGATGGCGTTGGCATACTGCGTGAGGGGCGAATTCAGCCAGACCTCACGCGGCAGCAGCAGGCTTGCCAGCGTGTAGGCTATGACAAGGACAGCCATCGTCGGGCTGACCATATAGCTGAGCAAATGCACCGTCGCTTGCAGCTTGCTGCCCAAAGGCGCTGCGCTGCGCCACACCTTCGGAATGAGCAAACGCGCACACTCAAGGCTGCCTTGCGCCCAACGTGCCTGCTGGCGCTTGTAGGCGGTCATGGTCGGTGGCAGTTCTGCCGGCGCGCTCACCTGATTGCGGTAGATGCCATGCCAGCCCTTCAGCCACGCACGATAGCTCAGGTCAAGGTCTTCGGTCAGCGTGCGCGCTTGCCAGCCTTGTGCATCCTGAATAGCGGCGCGCCGCCAAATGCCCGCCGTACCGTTGAAATTGAAGGGAAAGCCGCTGTGAAAGCGCCCGTCTTGCTCAATGCTGAAGTGGCTATCCACCGAGATCGCCTGCACGCGAGTCAGCCATGAGTCGGCGCTGTTCAGGTGTTCCCAGCGCGCTTGCACAAAGGCAGCTTTGGGATCCGCCAGCAGGCTGGGCAGCAGCGCTTTGAGGAAATGCGGCGGCGGCACAAAGTCGGCATCGAAAATGGCGATGTATTCGCTGTCGGTGAGCACCAAGCCATAGGCAAGCGCGCCCGCTTTATAGCCGTGCCGATCCGTGCGGCAAATGTGCTGCACATCGACGCCACGCCCACGCCAATAAGCAACGCTTTCCGCCACGATTTGGCGCGTCTCATCGGTGGAGTCATCCAGCACTTGGATGGTCAGCTTGTTGAGTGGATAGTCGAATTGAGCGGCGGCATCTATGATGCGGCGGCTCACATAGCGCTCGTTGTAGAGCGGGAGTTGCACAGTGATATGCGGAAACTCGGTCAGCGGTGTTTCCGTTGGGCGCCGACGGCTGAACAGCGCTACGCCCATCAGATAGTAAAGGTTGAAGCCATAGGCAAACAACAACAGTGTTGCAGGTAGAAAACTGATTAGCAGCACTGCGGATAAGATCACAGAAGCAGTGGTCATTGCGGCATCTCACTGGGTTAATAGGCATGATCTGAGCAATAGCCGCTACGGGCTGCGCGAGTCAGCGTTTTGTGGCGGTGTATGGCGTGATGGTAGCGGCACACAAAGCACCTATTTTAGCGCAATGTGTGCCGCTTGCGTAGCCTGAACCTACTCTTTGTGCTGCTGCTAAGGCAAGGTGATCAGCCACAGTGCGGAGTCATCGGCATTCCAAAAGACCACATGCCGTCCATCCGGCGAAACGTGCCAATCATCATTGGCGATGCGGAACGGCTGCGCGGGATCGGTGAGGAGGCGCTGTTCGCCCGTCGTCACGTCGTAGCTTGCCAAGAGCATTTGTCCGCCATTGGTGGTGAGGATCGGGCTGGCGTTCGCGCCGTAGAGCAGGTAGAGGATCGTCTTGCTATCGCGCCAGCGGTAACTGCCAAAGAATGGCAACAAAATCGGCTGTGCGCCTGCCTGAGTCACCATACCATACACGCCGCTGCGGGCGGGATCATCTTGGAAGGGCGCATAAAAGAGCAGCAGGGCGCCGCCGGGCGCAATTTGCACGCCGCGCAGGTTTTTCACCTCTGCCAGCGGCGTTTTCTGCCGTGTTTGCAACGTCCAGATGAACAGCTTGAAGGTCTGCGTCCGCCCGACAGGCTCAACAGCCAGTAGGCGCGTTTCATCCAGCCAGAAGACTGCGCCGCCTTGCTGTGTGCCAAGCAGATCGCGCCCTGTGCCATCGGCATTGGCAACCCACACTTCCGTGAGCGGCGGAATGCCGCCCGGAATATTATCAGCTGGGTGGCGATGCCATAAAATGCGCGTGCTGCTTGGCGAAAACTGCGGATAGGCGCCGCCAGTGGAGACTTCACGCCATTCGCCAGTGGTGCGATTAGTAGTGCGCGTGCGCCCGTCAATTTGGGTAATTTCCCAAACGCCATCGGGCGAGTAGAGGCGGTGCGGCGCTTCGCCAACGGGTTGTGGCACATTCTCGCCATTCACGTTGACTGCAAAGCGCGTCGCCAGGGCACCATCCGCGCCGTCGTAATAGTAGACTGCGCTTGAGTCCGGCGCCCAGAAGGGCAGCGCGCAGCAGCCGTTGGTGGTCAGGCGGCGCAGCGTGGCGTAGCCTTCGCCAAGCGGCGGCGCGTTAAAGTGCGGCAGCGTCAGCGGTGAGGGGGCGTTGCGCGCCAAGGGCGGGTAGCTCAGCCGAAAGTCATTCAGCGGGCGCTCGTTAAAATCCACATTGGGCTGATCATAGGCGCTCTGCCAGCGGTTGGGACGGTAGAGGTCTTTCACAAAGCCGCCAAAATGATGATAGCCAATGCTGGCAAGCGTCTCCCACTCAGCATCCATCAGCAACATGGGATTGTAGGACACGCCATAGTTTGCACTGCGGATTTCAAGATGCAAGTGCGGGCGCGATTGACAGGTGCGGTCAGGGTCGCCTACGGTAGCGATCACTTCGCCACGCCGCACCGGCTGACCGCGCATCAGGCTGGGCTTGGCGTTCAAATGCCCATAGACGGAGGTATAGCCGAGTTCGCGGTGAAAGATGGTCAGGTTGTGCGGCTCTAAGCCAAAGCTGAAGTTATCCACTTGATCCACGACGCCATCGGCAATCGCCACGACAGGCGTGCCGCACGGCGCCCAAAAATCCAAGCCGAAGTGCAAATTTTGCCCACCAGCGTACCAATAGCGTCCGTAGTTAAAGGCGCCAACCGTGTTGCCGAACTGCTGGCTGAGCAGCCATGTGGTAGGGCCGGGCGGTGTGTTAAAGGGCAAGCTGAAGGGCTTGGCAGTCTGTGCGGCGCTGTGTGGTGCGCTGGGCAAGGCTGCCAAGAGCGCGCAAGTTGCCACTACAAGCGCCAAAAGGCGGCGTTTCATGCGTGTCTATCCCTCATGCTGGTCTCTTGACGAGGGAGTATAGCACAGGTAAGCTAAGGTGCAGCATAAACTTGAAAATCGCCTTTTGGGAATAGTGTTAGAAGGCAAAGTGTGTAGTTGATTGATGAGCCAGATTTGCATATGCACGGCTCGTGGCAGCGCACCCTGATCCATGAACTCAACCGCCTTGTGGCACAAAAAGAAGGGCAGTTGATCATCGCAGCACACGCTGAGCTTGTCGCTCAGGAATATGCACCTTCGCAGCGCTTTACGATGGATTTTGAAGGTCATCCTGCATGAGCATTGACTGGCAAAACCTGCTGCGGGGCGGAATGCGCGGTGTGGCAGTACAACAGGCAGTGGTTTCGAGCGGGCTTCCCGCTCAAACTTACCCTTTATTCGTTTTTTGAAATGCGTTCTGGGGTGTGCGGCGCTGAAATGCACAGCTGAACGCCTAGCGCTTTCGGCTAAGATACCTCGAAATTATTTTGCCCGTATGCTGAAACAGCCCCGGATAACGCAGATGCAGCCATAGCAACCACACGCCATAATACGAGGTGTGGTGCCAGCGCATTAGGCGCGCACTGCTGGTCACCGCAAACAAAAGCAAATCGTACAACGGACCTGGATCATCCACTCGGGACTGAATGGCAATTGCTTCGCGCACATGGCTGAGCGCTCTGCTAGGCGACCAAGGGCTGCTTTCTGCGTCCGTTCAATGTGACCGAGTGTGGTATGGCGAAAGTTAGACCACGCCACCGCGCTCTGAAAGCGCGACCACGCCCGTAGCGAAAGCGACTTTAGGGCAGGATCGTTCAAGATCGGCTTGGCAAGCCAGCGCCAGCCATTCCAACCGTAGGCGTGTTGGTAGAATTCGGAGAGGTAGACGCACAACCAATTGCGGGAAGGCTGCGCTTCGCTATCAGAGACGGTGTGCCATTCAGGGTAGGTGTCGGGATCATCGAGGTAGGTGCGGAACTTCTTCAAAATGCGCCGATAAATCTTGACGGCGGGCATAAAGTCAGCACGGTACATCCTGTGATGTGCCCCCTGTAATTCGCGCCAGGTGTGGGCGGCGCGTCGAACTGCCTCGTCTCGGTTCACGGCATGTCTTTGACACGGGTCAGATAGGCGCGGATCAGTGGGTGCATGGTAAATTCGCCGCGCACATTGCTTGGCACCAAGACACGCTGATCCACTAACTCGGCAAGTGCTTGCTCAAAGGTATCTTCGTCTTCGGTGTGCATGGCAGCGTCGCTCAGCAAATCCTCTTGAGTAATTTCCCACCATAAACCGCCGCATCCAGCGCAATTTGCTGTGCGGTGGCGCTCAGTGCGTCGTACAAGCCACCGAACAGGTTTTGGAACGCCTTGTAGAATCTATCGCCTTTCTGCATGTGTTCGATCAAATCACTCATCTTTTGCCATGTTTGGGCGCGTGCATAGCGTGCGATGGCGATTTGAATGAACAACGGATTGCCGCCGGTGGCAACTGCCAGTGCTTGGCGCTCACTGTCGGTTAAAAGGACGTTATTCTGACTATGCTCTACAGATTCAATGTACTGTAACTGCTTCTGAGGCAAGCCCTTTGATCGGCATAAATTTAACATTCATGGTTGGATATTCGACGCGAGAGATGATCAGAATGTGGCTGGTGCGCGGCACTTTAGGATGCACCAAGCCACTTAGCGACTTGAGGAAATGCTCTAACTGCCCTTGCGTCTCCATGTTGTCCAGCACCAAACAATAATGCCCTTCGCGGAAGCGCTGCGCGCACTGGCTGGCAAGGTTGGCAGCGCGCAGCTTTAATTCGTCCCAGCTAAAGTGCTTGATCATGCTGTTGAAGATCGAGTCGGTGTGCAGCGCCGGCAAGCCGGTTGGGCGTGGTTCACCGTTGCTGTCCACATACATGCTGCGGTCGGTCACCCAGTCAAAGTGGGTGAATAAACCTTCATCCAGCGCCCGACGCATGGCGTGCCAAGCGAGGTTGGTCTTGCCATCGCCCGCCGTGCCGCTGATGCACACAATTGGGTGCTGCCGATCACTGAGCAGGGTGAGCAGTTGGCTCATATCGTGATCACGCCCAAAAACGACCTGCGACGGACTTGGGAAAACGCGCCGATAAAGCTCGCTGAGCGTTTCATCCATGCTTGGGCTGGCGCGAAAGTCTGTGTCTATTTGCAGTTGGTCAACTTCTTCAGGTGTCAGCTCGGCAAAGGGCTGCGCGCAGACGGCTGTCGAGCGCAAGAATAGGCGTGCATGGCTCACTAAATTGATGCCGTTCAGCACCAAGTGGTTTTTGTGGCGGGCAAACTGGCGCAGCACGCCGATGGCGCACAGCGCGTCGGCACGCAGATTAATCGGTTCGCCGCGCAGCCATTTGCCAAATTTATCGCTGCTGATCTCAAGAGCAAGTTTTTTGTGAAGCGACTCAGTGGCTTCCTGAAAGATGCGATGGTGGTGTGCGATGCTTTGATCAGGGTCGTAAAAGGCGGTGGCTCTACACCAATCAAGGAACGTCCACGCTTCGCTGGGTTGTTGATCACTTGTGTTGGTCACAGTGCAATCCTTCTCATAACAAACCATCCACAGACTGCCATAAACAGCTGTTGTAGTATTTTGCAACCGAATGTGCGCGCCAAAAAGTGGCATTTTTGGGGACTACTACGCATTGCCAGAACTGAGCGAGTGATTGTAGGCTTTAGATTGAGAATTAGGGATTGTCGAGAGAGGGAAAGCCCGTGAAACTACAATGGTTGGATATGCTGAACCACCTAGATTGTACGCTGCGTTCCTATATCGAGATTGTGGCAATGTTCATCTCGCCAAGCGATTGGCTGTCTGCTGAGCGTGTTGCAGAACTCTGCACCTACCCGAAATTGCGCCATTTTTCGCCACAAGAGATGATCGCCTACCTGCAAGAGTGCGCTCAGATCGTTCAGGAGAAAGGCATAGCGGCGCGTTTAACCAGCATCACACACTGCTTGCCGACTCATGATCAACACAAAGAGGCAATCGCCTTAGCGCTCTCTGTGGTTGCAGACGAAAACTGCTTGCAATGTCAGCATATCGTGATTTTATATCGAATGAAGAACGCCTTTGAATTCAGTGATAGCGATACAGAGGAACTGCTGTCACCCTATAGTCTAGCGGCACGCTAAGGCTCGCTTGGGCGCAGCGCACTGCGCCCACATTATTTTTCGGCACTTTTTTCCAAACAGGCTATACTCACCTCACCATGCAACAGGATTTGAAAAGGAAGTAAAGCCGAATGTTTACGAGCATCACTGATATGTTTGACAAGCTGCAAGAGCGTTTTAACCCTGATAAAGCACGTGGTGATAGGGCGCTGATCGCCTTTGAGCTAGGCGGCGAAGGTGGCGGTTCGTTCTGGCTTCAGGTGAACGATGGCACTTTGAACGTTGGCGAAGGCGCGCCGCCCGCTGAAGCAGATGCCATTTTGCGCGCCGAAGCTGCTGACCTGATGAAGATCATGGGCGGTGAACTCAACCCGATGATGGCGTTTATGTCTGGCAAGGTGAAGGTTGAGCGCAACATGGGCATGGTCATGAAGCTGATGGGCTGGTTTGGCATGTAGCCTTGCGGCGGCAGTGGCGCGGTGTGTTAGCAGATTGACCAACTAGACGCAGCAGATTGGGCAAAATGGCAAAATGCACCTGCCAATTTGTTGTGCAACTTGGCAAAGGGTGACATAATATTGCCAAAAGCGCTTTATCTCGCTGCCGAGCGCATTGCAAATGTCATTTGGCTCGGTCTAAACACCTAATATAAGAGTATTGGAGGTTTCGGTGGCAAGCGTATCGTTCAGAAGCGTTTATAAACGCTACGCCGGTGACGTGGTCGCGGTGAAAGACCTCAACATCGAGGTTGCAGACAAAGAATTTCTCGTGCTTGTCGGTCCTTCCGGCTGCGGCAAGACAACCAGCTTGCGGATGTTAGCAGGGCTGGAAGAAATCTCGGATGGCGAGATTTTGATTGGCGACCGTGTCGTTAACAACATTGCGCCCAAAGACCGCGATATTGCAATGGTCTTCCAAAGCTACGCGCTCTACCCACACATGACGGTTTACGAGAACATGGCGTTTGGCTTGCGCCTTCGCAAAGTGCCAAAGGAAGAAATTGATCGCCGCGTGCGCGATACCGCCAAGAGCCTGCTGATTGACCAATTGCTAGACCGCAAACCACGCCAACTCTCAGGCGGTCAGCG
This sequence comes from Anaerolineae bacterium, assembly GCA_034432555.1. Classification (GTDB taxonomy): domain Bacteria; phylum Chloroflexota; class Anaerolineae; order Aggregatilineales; family UBA2796; genus CP2-2F. The sequence goes on along the minus strand of DAOUBW010000003.1, from coordinate 10,995 downwards.
CCAGCGTGTGGCAGTCGGGCGCGCCATCGTGCGTGAGCCGCAGGTCTTCCTCATGGACGAGCCGCTCTCCAACCTTGACGCCAAACTGCGCGTTGAGGCACGTGCCTTCATCAGCAAGCTGCATCAGCGGCTGGGCACCACCTTCATCTATGTGACGCATGATCAGGTGGAAGCCATGACGATGGGTACGCGCATTGCCGTGATGAGCGCAGGTGAATTGCAGCAGATTGATACGCCGCAAAACCTCTACGATCATCCCGCCAATATTTTCGTGGCAGGCTTCATTGGCAGCCCCTCCATGAACTTCTTTGAGCATTCCCGCCTTGTGGATGATGGCGGCAAGCTCTTTGTGGAGACTGCCAGCTACCGCCTGCCGGTGCCAGAACACCGCTATGAGCGTTACCGTGATCATGTCGGCACGGAGGTGATCCTTGGCTTGCGCCCCGAAGTCATTCACGACTCGCACTTCACACCGCCAAGCATCCAGCCGGCGCCCATTGAGGCGAATGTGGATGTCGTTGAGCAGATGGGCAACGAGAAAATCCTCTACCTAGAGGAAGGCGGCAAGACTTTTGTGGCGCGCCTTGACCCACGCACGCAAGCGCACGTCGGGCAGCGCATTCAGGTCGTGATTGATGTGCTGAACATGCACCTGTTCGATGTAAAGACGCAAAAAGCAATCTAGTCGCACTGCACGATAACTACTCATACATGAGCGAGGGCGTCTGGGCTTTTTAAGCAATACGCCCTCGTTTTGTGTTTCATTTGGTGAAACGAGGTCTGGATGAGCGCACATCTCACTTACCGCGTTATGGCATACCGCATTCGTATGTTGGTGCGCGATTGGCAAGGCGAACAGCCACCCGTGGTCTTTCTGCACCACATCACCGCCAACGGCATTGAGGCGCTACGTTTGGCGCGCCTGCTCAACGGGCGGCGGCGGCTGGTGGCGCCTGATTTGCGCGGGCGCGGCGGCAGCGATATGCCCTTTGGCGACTATGGCATTGCCATACACCTCTTAGAGCTTGTCGCTGCCCTAGATCGGCTTAACATCAGCCAGTGTACTCTCGTTGGGCATTCGTTCGGCGCCATGCTTGGCATTTTCTTCGCGGCGCAACACCCAGAGCGGGTGAACAGCCTTGTGCTGATCGATGGCGGCGCGCCGCCCAATCCCAACGAACTGCAACGCCTGAATGCCTACTACGACAGGATGCCCTACCGCTACCCATCTCTTGAGGCTTATGTTGATCGCTACAAGAATCAGCCGCTTTACCAGCCCTACACTGAGGAGCTTGATCTCTTGCTGCGGAGCAACCTACGCAAACAGGCAGATGGCAGCTATATCCGCCAGATGGCGCGCTATGTGCTGGATGCAGAGCGCAGCCCCGCAGCAGTGGCACAGTGGCAGCAGCTGCCCGATTGTTACGCACAGGTGCGCTGCCCTGTCCTGATTGTGCGGGCAGGCATGGGCATTTTCAGCGCAGAGGATCCGGTGCTGACCGAAGAAGCACTTGCCCAGATGCAAGCGGGGATGCCACAGGCGGAGGTTCTCAACGTGCCAGAGGCAGGGCATACGACCATCGTCACCATGCCACATGCTGCGCGGGATGCGGCGATCTTGCGCTTTATGGGAGTTGAAAGTGTCTGACCTAACCGAAAATTTGTCAGAACAACTTGAAGAATTGAAAATGCTTCAGCATGTTGATAAAGAGCTAGGCGCCACCTTAGACTTTGACAATGTGCTGATGCTCACGATGGACTGGGCATTACGGCGCACGGGTGCCGCCGCGGGCATGTTTATCACCGTTGGTGAGGAAGAAAGCACGCTGAAACCATTGGCGGCGCTTGGCTATCCTCCTGCGGACGTGCGCGATCAGGTCTGGGCATTTGAACGTGGCATCGCTGGGCGCGCTGCGCGCACGCAGCAAGCACAGCATGTTACCAACCTCGCCGCCGATCCTGATCACCGTGCCGAATATGTGCTTGAAGAAACGCAATCCGTGGTTGCCATGCCCATTGAACTACGCGGAAAGGTGATCGGTGTGATCTGGCTGGAAGGCGAGACGCCTGATACGTTCAGCACGACCGATGTCGCTTTTGTGCAGCGCCTTGCTCAGCGTGCCGCCATCGCCCTAGACCATGCGCGCCTTTACCGTGAGGCTGCCCATCAGGCGGACGAGATGGCGTCGCTCTACACAGCCAGCCGCATGATCTCAACCAGCTTGGAAAAGGCGCAGGTGCTGGCGATTGCCGCGCAGTCACTGGCAACCACGCTGCGCGTCTCAAGTGTGGTGATGGCAGATTATCGCAGCCTGCATGGTGAACTAGAATTCGCACACGCCTATCGGCTGCCAACGGCGCGCCACACCACCGATACACTGCCGCGCATTGGCAGTATCTTCAGCCTAGAGAGCTTGCCCGAAGTGCGCCACGCCATCGAGACGCAGCGCAGCGCAGGCTATTCCGCGCAATCACGCCTCATCTCGGACGCCCTGCGCGATTTTATGGCGGATCACGCCGTGCGCGCCGTCTTGATCATCCCGCTGGCAACCGCGCCAACGGCGGCGCAATCGCCCATGATCGAAGTGGTTGGCGTTGCCTTTGCAATGGAAGGGCGCCACGAACGGCGCTTCACGGATGATGAACGCGGCATGGCGGAAGCGCTCGGCAGCCAGATCGCCTCTGCACTGCGCCAAGCACGCTTGTATGCCGAAGTGCGTGAGTTGGAAGAGATCAAGTCGCACATGATCCGCATGGCATCGCACGATTTACGCAATCCGCTGAGTGTGGCGATCAATTACTTCGATATGTTTGTGCATTCCATGCCGCCCGAAAGCCTGACGGCTGACCAGACCAAATATATTAAGAATGTGCAGCAAGCAACGCACGCCATGCGAACGCTGATTGAGGATTTGCTGACGCTTGAAAAAGTGGAGAGCGAACGCGAAGCACTCTGGAACGAAATTGCGTTTAACGGCTTGGTGAGCGCCGAAGTGGAAGCGCAAGGCAGTGCGGCACGCCTGAAGAAGCACACCATCACGGCGCACATCAGCCCAACGGTGCTTTTTGTGCGTGGCAGCGCATCCCAACTGCGGCAGGCAGTGGGCAACTTGATCAACAACGCTATCAAATACACGCCCGATGGCGGCTTCATTCAAGTGCGGCTGACCTTCAAAGAGCGCCGCCTGATCTTTGAAGTGCAGGATAACGGCTATGGCATCAGCAAAGAACGCCAAGATCGGTTGTTCAGCAGCTTTTACCGTGCGCGTGAGCCCGGCACTGATCATATCACTGGCACGGGCTTGGGCTTAAGCCTTGTGCGGACGGTGATCGAACGGCACGGCGGCAGGGTATGGGCGAATAGCGAGCCGGGCATCGGCAGCATCTTCAGCTTTTGGCTGCCCTTGGCGCGAACTGCCGAAAGCTAGGATGCAGCCCGAAGGGTGCAGCCAAGGGCGTTGGCTGCACCCACAACGCATAAAATAATCCTGACAATTTTAGAACACAGCTCAAAAGACGAAGGGCGGCTAAGGTTGAGCGGAACGCCTCTTGAAACCGCTGCCTTGTGTGCTGCACAGCCCTCAATTTTTTGCAGCCCATCCATTTTTGAAACAGCGGATAGGCGTTTCCGCGCTGCTATAGCAAGTATTCTCTTGCTATTTTCGCATTTCGCCTTAAACTTATAGAGACTCGAATCGCACCGCCAAGCCTGTGAGGGAAACTACTTTGTCTACATGGATGGTTGTCGAAGACGAACCGGATATTTACGATGTGCTGCTTGCCATGTTCGAGATTTGGGGCATTGAGGGTATTGCTTTCGTAGATGGTGGCGAAGCAGTGGCGTGGGTAGACGATGTAGACAAAGGCAATGTGACGGGCGACCTGCCCGAATTGGCAATTATTGATATTCGCCTGCCCGAAGTATCTGGTCCCGAAGTGGGTGCACGGATGCGGCAAAGCCCACGCCTCAGCAAAGTTGCCATCGTGCTAATCACCGCCTACCGCCTCAGCCCTGATGAAGAAGAGGCGATGAAATCAAAGGCACAGGCAGATGCACTGATGTATAAGCCGCTGCCACCTATGCCCGAACTGCGCCGCACCCTTGACCGCATCATCGCCGAGCGCAAGCTGAAATCGGCACAACCCACCCTGCCAACCAACCTCTAAGCCGTTCAGCGCCTTCCCCTGCACCTTAGCGCAGCGCGACTCTTGTTCGCGCTGTTTGTGCTGCACAAACCTTATGAATTTTTATGCAGATTTAAGAATACAAGACATTCTTCACTATAATGTAAGCTGTGGAGATTAATCCGAAACGTGAGTTCTGCCCGTTATGCTAGACCATCCCGCCATGCGCATTATCCTGATTGATGATCATCGCCACACCCATGAGTTGGTAAGCCTTGCGCTTGCCAATGCCGAAGATATGGTCTTAGTGGCACATGGCAGCAACGGCGCCGAGGCAGTGCGGCTTTGCGAAGAATATCAACCCGATCTGATCCTGCTGGATGTCATGATGCCTGTGCTGGATGGCATCCAGACGGCGCAGATCATCCGCCAGCGCTTTCCCGCTATCAAGATTTTGGTGCTATCCAGCTTTCAGGATGATGAGAGCATCCACGCCATGCTTCGCAGTGGTGCGGATGGCTATGTGTTGAAAGGCGCACTTTCTGCCGATCTTGCCAACACTATTCGCGCCGTGCAGACCGGTAATCAGGTTTTTTCGCCGCAAGTGACCGAAGTGCTGCGCCACACGCCACCCTCAGGCATACAAACCAACCAGACCTTCTCGCTCACCGAACGCGAGATCGAAGTGCTGCGCCTGATGGCAGACGGCAGCAACAACAATGAGATCGCGGCAGCACTGTTCATCAGTGTCTCTACTGTCAAATTTCACATCGCCAACATCCTGCATAAGATGAACGTTCAGACACGCGCTGAGGCAATCGTACTCGCCGCTAAAAATGCACTCATCTAGACCACCTATCCGTTTGGCTAGGTAGGCGTTGGCTGAAACTCTCCAAATAGCCAGCTAGACCCGCCGCCAAACTAGATATATCCTGTAGGCGAACTATGAGAATGCTCTCATATATATTATATATAAGAGCGAAGGGTAGGAGTTCCTGTACTTGCTATGGAAGTAACACACGCAACGCCACCACACGGTGAAAAGCCTTCTTTTGCGCGTTTTGGGCAGCGCCTGACTGCCCCACCTGCCCACTTCACTGATGATGAGGCACAACGCCGCGCACGCCTGCTGAATGCCTTACTGCTGATCATCATCCCGCTGGGATGGATCATCATCGCGCTAATCCTCATCAACAATCCGCTTGCCATCCGCAGCGCAGATACGTGGGCAACCTTAGCCGCGCTCGTGGTTGCCAAAGGTCTATACCTCTATCACCGCCGCACTGGAAAAACCAACCGCACCGCCTTAGTCGTCGTCTTGGTGACGTGGGCGATCTTCACCACTACGCCGTTTATTCCCGCCACCCGCGATGCCCTGGTCTACTTCAACATCATCACTTTGCTGATTGCCGCTATCTTTTTCAATGCGCGCTTTGTGCTGTGGCTGGCAGTTGCTTCTGCCGTAACTATGCTTGTGTTGGTTAACTTTGCAGATGCGCCGCGCTGGACGTTCAGCAAAGCCTTTTACGCCGTTCAATACACCGCCGTCGCCACCGCCATGCTGCTCACATTCATGAATCATCTGCAAGGTGTGGAACGCAGCCGCCGCCAGCGCCTTGAGCAAGCCAACGCTGCCTTGCGTGCCTCTGAAGCATTGTTGGAACAACGCGTGTTAGAGCGCACCGCACAAGTTGCGCGTGCCTACCGCGAGTCGGAAGTGCTGTATCAGGTCAGCCAGTCCATCAACGCCGTGCAGAGCTATGTCGGCATTGTGGAGGCTATCGCCAAGCACATGGACGATCCGCAGGCGAATATCGGTCTAGCGCTCTACGAGAACTTCGATAGAAGCACTGCCACTTATCTTGAGATGGTGGCGCTGCGCCCTGCCAACGCGGCACAGGCTGTTGCGCGTGATCGGCGCTTTGAGGCACATCGCCTTCAGCACTGGACATTGAACGAGATTTTTGTGGTGGAAGATATAAACACCACAACGCTGATGGCAGCTGAGGACATCGCTTTCTACCTGGAGCAAGGCGCACAGGCGATGATGGCAGTTGGCTTGACGCTTGGTAAGCGTGTGATCGGCGTCTTGAACATCACCAGTGCCGCGCCGCGCACCTACAGCGACGACGAACGCCGTTTCTTGCGCGCCGTTGCCGATATTGCCGCTGCCGCGGTGGAGCGCACGCGCCTTTACCATGAACAAGTGCAGGTTGCCGAAAAACTGCGCGCCGTAGACCACATGAAAAGCCAGTTTTTGGCGAGCATGAGCCATGAACTTCGCACGCCGCTGAATGCCATCCTCAACTTTACGGACTTTGTGGCGCTGGGCATGTTGGGCGAAGTGAATGACGCCCAACGCGACGCCTTGCAAAAAGCGCTGGATAGCGGACGCCACCTGCTCTCGCTCATCAACGATGTGCTGGATATGACCAAGATTGAAGCCGGCATGATGACGCTGTTCCTTGAGGATGACGTTGATCCGCACGCCGAAATTCAGCAGGTAGTCGCTGCCACACACAGCCTGATCGCCGACCGTCCGATCACCTTTGTGCAGGATATTGATGCTGATCTGCCGCGTATGCGTGTTGATCGCCGCCGCTTGCGCCAAATGCTGCTGAATCTGCTCTCCAATGCTATCAAGTTCACCGAGCAAGGCAGCGTGACGCTCAGCGTTAAACAGCGCGGTGACCACCTGCTGTTCGCCGTGATTGATAGCGGACCCGGCATCTCTGAAGCGGAGCAGGCGATCATCTTTGCGCCCTTCCGCCAAACCGAACGCGGTGTGCAGCACGCCGGCGGTACAGGGCTTGGGTTGCCCATCACCAAGCGCCTTGCCGAAACGCACGGCGGCAAACTCTGGTTGGAAAGCACCGTTGGCGAAGGCTCAGCCTTCTTCATCGAACTGCCCGTGCAGGCAGTTGAAACGCCAATAGCAAAATCAGAGGCGACCTATGCGTGAGCTAACCTACCTTTACGTGGAAGATGACAGCCTGAGCCAAGAGATCATGCAGATGATCCTGCTGCGCGGGATGGGTGTTCCTGCTGAACGGTTGCACATCTTCAGCGATAGCTACGATTTTATGGCGCGTGTGAAAGCGCTCGTGCCACAGCCTGATGTCATCCTGCTAGATGTTCACGTCTCGCCCTTGGATGGCTTCAGCATGTTGCAGCAGTTGCGCGCTGAAAGTGACTACCAAAATGCGCGTGTCATTGCCCTCACCGCCAGCGTCATGAATGAAGAAGTTGCCCAACTGCGGCAGAGCGGCTTTAACGGCGCCATCGCCAAGCCGCTGAGCTTCAGCACCTTCCCTGCCTTGATAGAACGTATTGCCAACGGTGAGACCGTTTGGCATATTGCCTAGTGGAGCCGACTTGATGTTTGAGGATACGCAAGCCCTAGCGCATATTCGGTCGCTGATTGATCAACTCGATAGCGCCGATCCCTTCGCGGCAAGCGCCCTAACCCGACAACTGCTTGCTTATGGCACCTTGGCGGTGCCTGAACTGATAGACGCCTTAGCCTGCACACGCTTGCCACGTGGCTGGCGTGCTGCCAACATCCTCGCACACATTGACGATATACGTTGGTTCGTGCCGATGGTGATGGCAGTCCGCGCCGAAAATCCGCTGTTGGGTCATGCGGCTGCCAATGCGCTTGCCAAGCGCTACCCACATGAGGCAGTTGCGCCATTGGTGGCAGCCTTGCCGTCCTGCCATGCCATTGTGCAGCTTCGCATTGTCGCCATCTTGGAAGAACTCAAGGCAGTCGAGGCGGTGCCGCAGCTGATTGAACTGCTTGCCCTAACCGATTCGGCAACCATGCGCGCCACCATTTTGCAGGCACTCAGCACACTTGGTGATAAGAGCCTGATCAGCATTGCACGGCAATACCTTGAAGATACCGATCCGCACGTCCGCAAGCGCGCACGCAAATGCCTCGCCAGTTTTGGTGTCTCGGTGGATGACACCGGCACCTTGGCGCAGCCGTAGCGCCTTCTGCAAAGGAATTAACCATGAATCTAAAGGGGAAACGCATCTTCTACTTTGAAGATGACATGAAAAATCGGGCGATTGTTCAGTTGATCCTTGAGCGTGAAGGCGCCGTGATGAGCTTTGAGCGCTGGGGTGGACGGGAAGTGCTGCCGCGTTTGCACGCCTTCGCCCCGATGGAGCTGATCCTGCTGGACTTGATGTTTCCAAATGGCGTGAGCGGCTACGCTGTCTATGATGTTATCCGTGCAGAGGCAGCCTTTGCCCAAGTGCCAATTGTGGCAATCTCTGCCTCCGACCCTGCCATTGAACTGCCGAAAACACGCGCCAAAGGCTTCGCCGGCTTCATCAGCAAGCCGATCAACCTGCGTGATTTTCCGCTGCAAATTGCCGCCGTCCTGAATGGTCAACCAATTTGGCATCTTAGTTAGTGCTGCAAAAGGAGTATTCAGCATGAACAGCTCACACGCCCTCATCATTGACGATAATCAGCTCAACATTGATGTTTTGGTCATGCTGCTCACCCAGCAAGGCATCACCTACACTGCTGTGCGCTCTACCAAAGAAGCTTCAGCCATCCTTGATAATTTGCCGCCGCTGCGCGTGATCTTCCTCGATCTGGAATTTCCAAACGGCAACGGCTTCAACCTGATTGGCAACCTCAGCGCGCACCCGAACTTGCGAAACGTGCCAATCGTGGCGTACAGCGTGCATACCAGCGAGCTTGAGCGCGCCCGTCAGCATGGCTTCCACAGCTTTTTGGGCAAACCGCTGAATGTGCAACGCTTTCCCGACCAACTCTCGCGCATCCTAAGTGGGCAACCCGTCTGGGAAGTGTAGGCGCTTCGCCAGCGCGCCATCGCAGTGCGCCAAAATGCCCTAAGCGTGTTATACTGCGTTGGCACTATCCGAGTGCCACGCAGCAAGAGAGATCATGGATAACTCGCACAAGTTTGCACAATTGGGCATTGCCGTTGCGCTGTTAGGCGGCGTGGTCACTTTTATCGGGCTGTTTCCAAGCGTGATCGGCTTGGAAGCCAGCCCTGGCATCGGTGTGTTGCAGGTGCTGGTTATCTTGGCGGGCTTCTCAACCCTGATCAGCGGTGTATATATCTTTGCCCAAGCCACCTATTATCCCAATCAGCGGCACAACCTTGCCCAAAAAATCGGCGTGCGCCTGAGCATGACGGGCATTGTGCTGGCAACGGCAATCGGCTTGGCAGATGTGCTCGGCTTTGGCTCAAACGTACCGCTGAGCGGGCAGCGCCCAACGCTAGGCCCTTGGCAGACAAGTGGCATGATCGGCAGTTTCCTCGTCGCCTCGCTAGGCGTGCTGATTTTTGTCTTGCTTGGTGAAAATGATCCTAATGATCCTGACCATCCGCACGATCCCGATGATACGATTGTGTTCTAGGCTTTATCTTTCGCTTGTTTGGCTGCGCCATACATTCGCAGTGCTTTTTCGCGCTGTGTGCCGTGATCCACAATCGGCAGCGGATAATCGCGCCCAAGCTGCACACCAAACTGCTGCTGCTCTGCCGCGCTCATGCTGAAAGGTGCGTGAATGAACTTGGCGGGCAACTTTGCCAAGGCGGGCAGCCAGCGCCGAATGTAATTGCCCTCTGGATCAAACTTCTCTGACTGGGCGACAGGGTTAAAAATACGGAAATAGGGCGCGGCATCTGTGCCTGTGCCAGCCGTCCATTGCCAGCCGCCCACATTGTTTGCCACGTCACCATCGAGCAAGTGCTGCATGAAGAACCGTTCACCGTGCCGCCAGTCACACAGCAAATCCTTGCACAGGAACGAGGCAACGATCATCCGCGTGCGGTTGTGCATCCAGCCTGTGTGCAGCAGTTGCTGTATAGCGGCATCCACCACAGGGTAGCCGGTGCGCCCTTCGTACCACGCGGCAAGGTGCGCGGGATCATCTTCCCACTGCACGGCATCGTAGGCAGGGCGGAAGTTATGGCGCACGCTGTGCGGATAGCGCGCCAAAATTTGGTAGTAAAACTCGCGCCAGACGATCTCGTTCACCCAAACATCCACACCCTTGCGCGCCGATTCATCAGCGGCGGCAGCGCGTGCCTGCTGAGCGGCGTGGTAGCACGTCCGTGCGCTGATCATGCCAAAGCGCAAGTATGGGCTAAGGGCAGAGGTGCCATCCTCAGCCATCAGATCGCGCCGCTCGTGGTAGCGGTAGATCGGCGCGGCAACGAACTGCGCCAAACGGCGCTGCGCTTCTGCCTCAGTTGGCGCGCCAATGGGCTGTGGTGCAGGCTGCTCACCAAGCGGAATGGGCAAACTCTGCAAGTTGGCAAGCTGATCAGGCAGGCGCAATTTGGCGCGCATTGCGTCGGTGAGGCTGTAGGGATCAGGCTTGGGCAGGGCTTCCCATGCGCGGCGAAAGGGCGAATAGACATCATAAGGGCTGCCGCTTTTGCTTGGCACCGCGTTCGGCTCGTGAATGAGCAGATCGGCACAGTCTTGCGCGATCAGGCTGCGCTCACCGAAGGCACGCTTCACGGCTGCATCGCGCTTAGCGGCGTAAGGGCTGTAATCGCGGTTGAAGACGACGCCTGCTGCGCCACTTTCAGCGCACAGGCTGAGCAGCGCCTGATCAGGGCTGCCTTCACGGACGATCAAGCACGAGCCATAGGCACGCAGCGAAGCGTCTATGGCGCGCAAGGCGTCGAAAAGCCACGCTGTCCGCGCACCGCGCAGGCGCTTGGCATTCAGCAGGGTTGGGTCAAGCACGAAGATGGGCAGCACATGCTCAGCGTGCCTGAGCGCATAGTACAGCGCGGCATTGTCGTTCAGGCGCAGGTCGCGGCGCAGCCACCAAATTAGGCGTGTCATACTTTACGAAAAATCCTC
>DAOUBW010000002.1:0-73671 GCA_034432555.1 Anaerolineae bacterium | reverse complement strand
CCAGCGCCGATGGTACTGCTCTGGAGACGGAGTGGGAGAGTAGGTCATTGCCAAGCCCTTTTCCCCATATCCTCTCACCAGGCGCTCTTTTGTGTTTTCCTCCCTTCTTTTGCAACTAGTGCGGCACACGGCATTTATAGCTATGTGTCGCGCGTTGCCGTCGTTGGGAAAGCTGACTCGTGCCACGCCATGCCAACCTTCGGCGACAGCCAGTAGTAGGCATCTGCTGTTGGCAAGTTGCCTTCGTCCAGCCCATCTTTCGCTGTGTAGCGCCGTCCAACCTCTGCCGCAATTGCTTGTGTAGTGCCGCGTTGTACAACACCTTCCAAGATGACCACCTCATCGCCACTTTCAGGGTGCAGGCTCACTGCCGGACGTGCTATAAAGTTGCGTGCCGCCCGCCAAGCACTTGGCATTCGGCGCAAAGTGTGCTTAACTGTGTGGTATGAACAACTTCCTGCGTTGGCTGATCAACCTATTCGGCTTTAACATTTGGCAGCGTCCGCCGTCTGTTGCCGATTCTGTGCGCCCTGCGGAGCGCGGCGCGTTGGTTGATCACCTGCACAGCACCTACGGCATTAAGCTGATCGAGAGCGACCCAAAAGGCAACGCCCGTCCGCTCAGCACCGCCGAACTGCTTACACTGCGCCAAACCCTTGATCTACTCGGTGAAACGTGGTCAGCGCCTTTCCGCGAAAAACCCATCCATTTCTGGATTGATCGCACTCCCGGCGGCGGGCATTACGGCAACCAATGGCTGCGCATTGGTGAGCCGCATAATGATCTCTCGGTGCTGTACCGCATTTTTATTCACGAGGGCACCCACGCCAGCAACGAATATCGTGGCTGGCTCTATGAGAATGCGTGGTGTTTCAAAAACGGCTTGGATTGGCGCAAAGAAGGTGACGAATGGACGCATCCGCGCCAACAGGGCAAGCCGCTCCAAAGCGGTGATTGGGAAACCTTGCCCGTTGACTCGCGGGATGTTAGCACTGCGCCCGGCGAAGACCTTGCCGAGATGGTGCGCTATTATGTGCATTCCGTGCGTGAGGAACGCGCTTATCTGTGGCCCCTCGACCAGAGCAAGCCGCCTACCTATTTATGGGAGACTTCTCCCACGCGCTTTGTGTTTGTGCGGGATGTTTTCTTGCGCCTGCCCGATGATAGCCCGCTGTATAAACGCCTCTCGCCTGCTTTGGAGCGCCGCGCTGCTGCGAATCTGGGCTTATGACTGCTGTTCAAACGCCGACGATGGCGTTTCACCGCAACTGGATTGGTTTGTTGGCGCAGATTGCCAGCTACTTACCGAATGCCTATACATGGCGTAAGGAACAGGCGCTGATGGTGCGTACAGGCTGGCATTTGGCGGTCTTTAACGGCGCTGTGCTGGAAGATGCCGCTGCGCTCGATTCAGCGCTCATTCGCGCTTATGCGGCGCCTTTTGCCGCCCTGCGGCTGCCCTACTCCATCCAGTTCTGCGCGCCCAGCCCAACGCCGCCGCAATCAGGGCTTTTATCGGCAGCGCGCTTTACCGAGTTGCTGTGCGATCCGCTGATGCTGTGTGAGAGTGATCTCGACATGCCGCCGATCAATCCCACCGTGCGCGTGCAGTTTGTGGAAACGCCCAGTGATCGGGCGCTCTATACGCGCTTAGTCCTGGAAGGCTTTGACATGGTTGGCGACTCAGCGGAGCAGTTCCTAGCGGTGCTGCTGCAGCTGCCCGAAGGGCGGCATGTGGTGGCATGGCTAGGCGATCAGGCGGCGGGCGCGGGCAGCCTAGTGCTGAGCGGTGGCGTGGCAGGCATCTACAATGTGACGACGCTGCCCTTTGCGCGGCGGCAGGGCATCGCCGCTGCCATGATGGAAGCGCTCCACAAGCGCGCCCGTGCCGAAGGCTACAGCGGCACCGCCTTAGCTTCCTCTGCGATGGGAATGCCCCTTTACCAACGCTTGGGCTATGTGGCAGACGGCTATCAACTAGCTTACATACCACTCAGCAATTACTTGTAAAAAACCACCTTTCGCCCTTGCCTGAAAATTCCCGTTTTGGTGTGATGAATCCTAGCGATTCAGCCTCTCGCAAAGCCTGCAAAAATGCGGTATAATAAAGGATGCAGCGCGGACGGTTAAAAATGCCGCTGTGAGTGATGTACACTGGGAAATTAGCGACTATGGATATTGGTACGATTCGCCCCGTTGCCATTGATGAGCAGATGCGGGATAGCTACCTTGATTACGCCATGAGCGTGATCGTGGCACGCGCCCTGCCAGATGCCCGCGACGGTCTGAAGCCTGTTCACCGCCGCATCCTCTATGTGATGCACGATATGGGCTTGCGCCCCAACTCCGCCTACAAAAAGAGCGCCCGTATTGTGGGCGAAGTGCTTGGTAAATATCACCCGCACGGCGATAGCGCTATCTATGAGGCAATGGCACGCCTTGCCCAAGATTTCTCCATGCGCTATCCGTTGGTAGATGGTCAGGGCAATTTCGGCAGCATTGATGGGGATAGCCCGGCGGCGATGCGCTATACCGAAGCACGCCTTGCGCGCATTGCCGAGGAAATGTTGATTGACCTCAACATGAACACCGTAGACTGGACGGATAACTTTGATGGCAGCCTGCAAGAGCCAAGCGTGCTGCCGGCGCGCCTGCCCAACCTCTTGGTGAACGGCTCTAGCGGTATTGCGGTGGGTATGGCAACCAACATTCCGCCGCATAACCTGCGCGAAGTTGCCGCCGCGGTTGCCTACCTGATCGATCATTACGACGATCTGGACAACGTAAGCGTAGATGACCTGATGCAGTTCGTCACAGCGCCCGATTTTCCAACCGGCGCCACGATCATCGGCGGCGAGGCACTCCGTGAAGTCTACGCGACAGGGCGCGGCAAACTCACGGTGCGCGCCACGTGCGAGATCGAAGAACTGAAAGGCGGCAGGCAGGCGGTCATCGTTACCGAGATTCCCTACCAAATCAGCAAGACGGCTATCATCGAGCGCTTGGCGCAGTTGGCAAAAGAAGGGCGTCTTGATGTGATCAGCGATCTGCGCGATGAGTCGGATCGGCACGGAATGCGGATCGTCATCGAGCTAAAGCGCAGCGCACAGCCGCTTAAGGCGCTGAACCAGCTCTACAAATACACACAGCTTCAAAGCACTTTCGGCGTGCAGATTCTCGCCCTTGTGGAAGGCGAGCCGCGCACGATCAGCCTGAAGCGTACACTGCAAATCTACGTAGAGCATCGCCGTGAAGTCATCACCCGCCGTTCCGAATTTGAGCTGGACAAGATGCGCGCCCGCGCTCACATTTTGGAAGGCTACCTTAAGGCGTTGAACGCCATTGACGACATTATCAAGACCATTCGAGAGGCGCAAGATACTGAATCGGCACGTGAGGCGCTCATCATCCTGTTCGAGTTCAGCGAGGCGCAGGCACGCGCCATCCTAGAGCTGCAACTGCGCCGCTTGGCTGCCCTTGAACACCAAAAGATCGTTGAAGAACATGAGCAAGTCCGCGCACGGATCACCTACCTTGAGGACTTGTTGGCGCATCCTGCCAAAGTCTTGGCGCTCATCAAAACCGACCTGAACGAGGTTGCCGAAGAGTTTGGCGATGAGCGCCGTACACGCCTTGATATGACTGCCAGCGCCGACTTTGACGAGGCAGACTTGATCCGTGATGAGGAAGTGCTGATCGCTATCACGCAGCGTGGCTATGTCAAGCGCTCACCCTCGGCACTCTACCGCTCCCAAGGGCGCGGCGGACGCGGCGTCACCGGGATGACCACCCGTGATGAGGATAACGTTGAGCATCTGATCAGCGCTAACTCGCTGGCACACCTGCTCTTTTTCACCAATCACGGCAAGGTCTACGCGCAGCGCACCTTCCAGTTGCCCGAAGCGGATCGCGCGGGCAAGGGAATGCTGCTAACAAACCTGCTGGCGCTGGGTGAGGATGAGCGTGTGACGGCGGTCACTTGTGTGGATAATTTCGAGAGCGGCTTCTTTGTGCTGTGTACGCGCAACGGCAAGATTAAGCGTGTTAAGATTTCTGATTTTGCCACAGTGCGCGCCAACGGCTTGATCGCCATGTCGTTAGAGGAAGATGATCGCCTTCAGTGGGTGCGCCGCACCTCTGGGACAGATCGCCTCATACTCGTGACAGCAAGTGGACGTGCGCTGCAATTTGACGAGAATGACGTGCGCCCATTAGGACGTGCCGCTGCGGGTATGCGCGCTATGCGCCTGCAAGAAGGTGACTACCTTGCTGGTTTGGATGTCATCAACAACGAGGTGACCGAACTGCTGATCGTGACGGCACATGGCTACAGCAAGCGCGTTTCCATCGCCGAATATCCATTGAAGCGGCGTTCGGGCATGGGCGTGCGGACGATCAGTCTGAAGGCGATCAACAAGTTCGGCGTGATTGTCTCGGCTAATGTGTTGCGCCCTAACGATGAGATCACGCTCATCACCCGCGACGGCATGGCGCTCCGCACCCGCGCTGAGTCGATCCGCCTGACGGGACGCGCCGCGCAAGGGGTGCGTGTTGTGCGCCTGAGCAGTGGGGACACCGTGGTGAGCGTTGCCATTGTAAAAGCCTCACCCGTCAATCTAGAGGCAGAGGCAATCAGAACGGCGAATGGTAATGCTGCCGCCGATGAGATGGCAGCCGATGCCAGCCTGCCACAGGCGGACTCTGAGATAGCACTTTCGCTGAATGGCGATGCCGCCGATCTTGATGATTTGGAAGACATTGAGGACGATTTTGAGGATGATCTGAGCGACGATGAGGTAGACACCGATTCTGAGGCTGATCTCGATGCGGATTCCGAGCCAGAAGGCGAGTAAGCGCACGTGTACGCACCAAGTGATTTCAACCCACCACCAGCGCCGCCCCGCGCAGGCACTTCCCAAGAGCGCGTTGTCGGCTTGGTGGTGCTGCTTGTGCTGTTGTTCGCCTGTCTGTTTTTCTCGCTCAGTGCGGATGCTGATGTGTTCAATCCCTTGAACACCGCACGTCCCATCACCCAAACGTGGCGGGCAAGGCAAGGCAGCACGCCTAATCAAACGTTTCCAACGCGCCCGCCGCGCCCAACCCAAACGCCACGCTTTGGCAACAGCGCTGCCGAAAACATTCGCACACCCCAGCCGACACAAGGAAGAACAACACCATGAGCCGTCAAACCATTTCCTCTGGCAGCCGCTGGGAAGCCCTAGCCGGCTATGCCCGTGCGGTGCGGATCGGACGCCATCTGTGGGTGAGCGGCACCACCGCCAGCGATGAAAACACACAGCCCGTCGCAGTGGGTGATGCTTATGGGCAAGCGCGCTACATCTTCCAAAAGATCGAGCGCGCTTTGCAGCAAGGCGGCGGCAGCTTGCGCGATGTCGTCCGCACACGGATTTACCTCACCAATCACGCCGATTGGCAGGCAGTGGCACGCGCCCACGCCGAAGTTTTCGGGGACATTCGCCCAACCAATACCTTGGTGGTGGTGGCAGCCCTAATTGGTGATCAATACCTAGTGGAGATTGAGGCAGAGGCGTACCTCAGCGAAAACAGCGGCTAGGCGCGCCCGCACACAGATTGCCCCACACGAAACCCCACCCTGCGTGCAGGGCGAACCTTTCCACACCCTCTGATCCCCTTTCCCTGCGAGCGGGGAAAGGGCTAGGGATAGGGGTGATCCCCTGCGAGCGGGGAAAGGGCTAGGGATAGGGGTGCTTCCTCGCCCGCATAGGTTATAATCCTGACGGGAAAGCACACACGGGAAAACGCCTATGGTCAAGATGACAATCCTGTTCCGCCACCCGCTGGACGAAGCAAACTTTGAGCAGCACTATGTGGATGCCCTTGCCCTGATCGAAAAACTGCCCAACATTCAGCGGCGGCAAGCCTGCCTCGTGCTGGGTAGCCCTTCGGGAAGCTCACCCTACCGCCGCATTTTGGAGCTTTATTTTGAAGATAACGACCAAATGGACGCTGCGCTGCGCTCTGCGGAAGGCACTGCCGCTGGCGCCCTGCTCATGCGGACAGTTGGGCGCGATGTTGAGATCATCTTTGCCGATGTCTACGAAGAATAGCGCCGCCGTAGCTGCCGCAATCCTGATCGCCGCCTTGCTGGCACTGATGATGGCACTCACACTGCTGCCGCCGCCGCCGTTGGCGCCAACGCCAACTTTTCCACTCGGCATTGATCTACCCGAAAAATTACCGCGCATTCCGCGCTGAGGCTGCCCGATGCTAAATTGGTTTATCCCTGCCGCTGCCTTGTTTGGCATTCTGATCGGCGGCGTGCTGAACTGGCTTGCCGACTATCTGCCCTACACAGCGCGCTTAGGTGCGCCGCGCTATTCAGATGGCACGCCGCGCCCGCCTTCAGCATGGCTTGGCATTAGCGCTTTTTTGGTCAATCAGCGCACTTCAGCGCAAGGCGCAGCGCTCTCTTTTCGCTACCCACTCACAGAATTGATCACGGCGGCGCTGTTCGCCTACATTGCCGCACAGTCTGGCGCTAATGTGCTGCGTGCCTTCTTCCTGATGGGAACTGTGGCGATCCTTATCCTAATCACCATCATTGACCTTGAGCACCGCATGATCCTGTATCTGGTGATCGTGCCGTCCTGCCTTTACGCGCTGCTTGGCGCAGCCCTGCTTGGCGAACAGCTTGTGCCGTCGCTGCGCTTTGTGGATTACCTGATCGGTGGTGCAGTTGGCTTTGGGCTGTTCTTCCTGATGTTTCTGGGCGGCATTTTGTTCAACTACATCGCCTCGAATGCACGCGGCGAGCCGATCACAGAGTCTGCCTTTGGGGATGGCGATGTGCTGTTGGCAACGCTGGCAGGCTTTATGCTTGGTTGGCAGGCGCTGCTCTATGCCGTGCTGATCGCCGTCTTTGCCGGCGGCTTTGGCGCACTGCTCTACCTGAGCCTGCGGCTGCTGCTGCGCGGACGCTATGAGTGGTTTACTGCCCTGCCTTATGGTCAATATATCGTGCTTGGTACGCTGATTATGCTGCTGTGGCGTGTGGAAGTCTTTCTCTTTTTCGGCGTGCGTTTGCCCTAGCCGATTTGCCTGAGATGCGTCACAATGAAGTGCGAAGACCTTACCTGCTTGAGGAGTGCCGATGACCGACCATGCAGAAAATCCCTTAGCTGCTGCGCGCCATCTGCTGGCTGAGCTGCGCGCACAGCCTGCCGAGCCTGCCGTGCAGCAAGCACTCGCCAAATTAGATAGTTTGCTTGAACAGGCTGTTGTAGGCACGCCTGAGACAAAGCCCTCCGAGCTAAGCATAGCGGATGTTCGCGCACGGCTTGCCGAACAGAGCGCCAAGCACGTTGAGTTCGTCTCCACCATCGTACATGAACTGCGTAAGCCAATGACCAGTATTCGCGGCTATGCCGATATGCTGGCAAAGCCGAACATGGTCGGCACGCTCAACCCAATGCAGCAGAACTTTGCAGATACTATCCGCAACAATATTGTGCGGATGGACTGGCTGTTAAGCGATCTGAGCGATATTAACAAGCTCTCCGCGAATCGCCTACGCCTAGAGCGTAAAATGGTCACCTTTGACGCGCTGCGCGAGGAGATTGAGTCGGCAGTTTCAGGGCTGGTGACGGACCACGGGCATACCCTGACGATCAACAGCACGCCCGACCTGCCCGCTCTTAACGCTGATCCCAAGCAGTTGGTGAAAGTGATCGTGCTGCTGCTGCGGAATGCCATTTTTTACACGCCGAAGGGAACAGGGCAGATCGTGCTGACGGCGGCGCCAACTGATACAGCGGGCGAGCTGCGCGTGAGCATCAAGGATAACGGCATTGGAATGCGCGCCGAAGATATTGCGCGGCTGGGCGAGCTGTTCTTCCGCGCTGATCATGAACTGGTGACCAACACCAAAGGCTATGGGCTAGGCATTCCAGTGGTGAAAGGCTTTTTGGCGCTCATGGAGAGCCGCCTAGAGATCGAAAGTGTGCCGGAGGGTGGCAGCACCTTTAGCTTTACGCTGCGCGGCATTTAGCGTATAAGAAAGTAACACAGCCTGTGGCAGAGCGTACCAACGAGGATTGGCTACACGATTTGGCGGAAGGGGCGGCGGAGCGCGAGGCGGCGATTGCGGCACTCCGCGCACGCCTGCAACGCGGCTTGTTTTACTACTTGAGCCGTGAACGCAGCGATCTTGCCCACCGCCCACTTGAAGAAATCACGCAGATGGCGGAAGATTTTGCCCAAGAAGCGTTGCTGCGCGTGTTGAGCAACCTCAGTTCTTTTCGCGGCGATAGCCAGTTTACGACGTGGGCAACTAAGATCGCGGTGCGCCTTGTCATCAGTGAGATGCGCCGTCTGCGCTACAAAGATTTCTCGCTGGATGCGCTGATTGATGCGACCGATAACCGCGCTGCTGACTCAACCATGTTGGCAGCCGATGACGGCGATAGCCCTGAGCGCAGCACGGAGAAGCGCGACGCCTGGCAGCGCATTGAGCGCGCCCTGAGCGAAGCGCTCACAGCCCGCCAGCGTGCCGCGTTTGAGGCGCTCATCCTTGAAGGCATCCCGCTGGATGTGGTGGCGGAACAGCTTGACACCAACCGCAATGCGCTCTACAAGCTGATTTTTGACGCACGCCGTAAACTGCGAATGCACCTTGAAACACAAGGGCTTGCACCTGAATATATCTTGAATTTGTTTGAGAACTGAGCGTGTGGCACAATCTGCCTGCTCTACGGACACTGCGCGCTGTGCTGTGGCACATCCAGAGCGAGCAGAGTCCAATCTACCGTGCGGCATGGCGTCCCAGCCGTGTGTGGTTCTCGCCCTCGTGGCTCATGCTGCTCTTGCTGCTCAGCATCCCACTTTTGCGCCTGTTTGAGGTGCAGAGCGGTGTGCCGTTCTTCATCTACCGCGATCAGGCGTTGATCGGCTTCAGCCTGTTCGGCACAGCGCTGATCAGCCTGATGCCCTACAGCCTGCTGGCAGCCCTTCCCGCCGCAGGCATTGCGCGCCTGCGCTTGGTACAGACATGGGATATGTTCCTATTGACGCCCTCTGCGCCCAACGAGGTGGTGACGGCGTGCGCGGCGGCAGCGCTACGCCCGCAATGGCGCTTGATCTTAGGGCTGGGCTTGCTTGGGGCAGTTTTCGGCGCTCTGGCGGCGGCGGCTGCCGCCCTTGGGCTTGCCGCCAAGGGCGAGGTGATCTGGGCGGGCGTGTTGGCGCTGCTGGGTATGCTGTGCGTGCCTTATGCGCGCCTGCAAGAGTCGGCGATCTGCCTGCTGATTGGCGTTCAGGTGAGCGATAACACACCGCGAGTCGCCTTCATGCTTGGCGCTTTAAGCGGCATAGCCGCCCGCCTTGCGCTGCCCATCATCGCCCTAGCCCTGAGTGGGCAGGCGGAAGGGCTTTCGGCGCTGATTGCGGAAGGCGCACGCCTGACCGATGTGCTGCCAACCAACGTCACGCTCTTGGCAACCGTCACCGTCATCAGCATGGCGCTGCTGCTTGGCGAATTTGCCCTGATCGCCTTTCTGCCAAGCCTGCCCACCGCCTTGGCAGCGCTTTTGGTCTTCACGCTGCGCGGCAGGTTGGTGCATTGGCTGGTGCAGCGCGCCGAGTCGCTCTAGCGCTTGTTCAGCGCACGCGCTGTTGCTTTGCCTTCGGCAAGCACTTCCTCAAGGCTTTCGCCCGCCACCTGACGGCGCACATCGTTCACTTGTTCATCCACAGCCTGCTGGATAGCGCGCCGTGTTTCTTCGCCACTGCGCGGTGCGTTCCAGATTGCCCACAATGCGCCGAGAATGCCGCCGATCAAAGCACCCATAAAGAAAGGACGCCCTTGTCCACGCTCTGCCATAGTTATTTCCGTGCTTTGCCGTTCAAGTTTCGCCGAATCGCCAGCAGCTCACGCATAAAGACGCCAACGCCAACCGCGGTTGAGGTCATCCGAATGACTGGTGTTGCCACATTGCGGCTGATGAATGCGGTTGTATCACGTGCCGTGCTAACCGTCTCTTGCGCTTCTTCGATGATCGGTTTCACCTCGCTGCTCAGGATGTTAATGAGTGCGGCAATTTGCGTAATCAGGATGACGAGCGCCACTGAGATAAGGATGCTCTGGAGCGCCAAGATCACAATGAACAGATCGCGCAGGATGCGGAAGAAGTTTGCCATACCTTGCGAGTCGACGATGCCGCCAATTACCGCGACGAGAAAGAGGATCAGGATGGTGCCGATCAAGCCACCGACGCCGATCATCATCCAGCACGACATGCCGCCGCCTTGCTGCGGTTCAGGTGATGTTTCTACCATTTCTTGAGTATCTGTCATCCGTCCCTCTTGGTTTCTCGCCCTGATAGGAAGCGCGTTGCAAACAGTGCCAGCCATGCGCCAAAAGTTGCGGTCAGGGTGTTCAGTGCGCCAATGGCAAGGGCGTTAACTTCAAAGACTGCCCCGAAAATCTGCCCAACCGCAAAGCCAAGCCAACTGGCTAACAGGTACAGCGCAAGTTGGCGCGTGCTGCCGCCAAACATAACGTGGAAGGCAGCACCATACAGCGTGGCGAGCAAAAAGCCGAAGACGATGGGTGGGCTGGGCATAAACTCTCTATGGTCTGTGATGTCCGCGCAGTATGCTTTTGCCCAAACTGTAGCACGATCCCTTCTAAAAAACGAGCGGCACAGTCTTTCAGCGCTTGGGCGCGTAGCCCGGCGCCACCAAAAACTGTGCCGACCACGGCAGATAGTGGCTGTAAAATTCCTCGTCTTTCGCCAAAATCTGCCCGTCCGGCGTGCGGATCGTGCGCCATACACGCGCATCCACGCCATCTACGGCATAGTCTATCTGGCGCGTCTCACCGGGGCGCACACTGGCGCTCTCGGTATACTTTGGTTTGCCGTGCGGTACAACGTTAGTGAGACGCGGACCGGTTTTCTCCACAATGCGCCCGCTGCTGGTGCTGTAGAAGGTGATCGTCAGCGATTGCTTGGACGGCACAAAGTTTGAGGCGATCAAGATGTGGTAGGGCGTGTCGTTGCGGAACTTGAAATCAATGATCGGTGAGTAGACCGTTGCATCCATGCCGACGCCGGCTGAATAACGCTGCCCATTGGCAATTGCCGTGCCGCTTTCGTAGTAACCAACGCGGTAGCCGTGTGCGTAGCGCTCTACGATTGGGTAGGCGCCGAAGAATGCCGCTTGAAAGATTGTCGTACTCACTTGGCAGACGCCGCCGCCAACACCTTCAATAGTGCGGTCACCATAAATGACCAAGCCGGTTTCAAAGCCTGTCTCAGGCGAAATATCGCCCACATAGGTGTTGAACGAGAACGTTTCGCCGGGTGCGATCACCAAGCCGTGAAAGCGTTGTGCCGCAATCTGGATGTTGGTGCGCCGATCAGCCGATGAGCCGTAGAAGAAGGTTGTCGCCTCCACTACTTTTTCAGTAATGCCTAGTTCGGCGGCGGTAGCACGGCTGTTGGCAGGCGGCACCACTTGGATGAAGGTCAGCGGCACGCGCCGATTTTCGGTGCGGAAAATGGCATCTTCAAAGACCTTCAGGCTGGCGGCGATGTCCAACTCGCGCCCTTCGATGCTATCTTGAATGACTGCCAGTTCGCGGGTCGCTTCGTTAAAGACGAAGCGTGCGTTGCGCGCCTCGATACGCAGTTGCGGCGCAAGTTCGGTCAGGAAGGCGCGTAGCGGCTCGGCATTGGCGCTGACGGTATAGCGTGCGGTGCCGTCACTCTGCTCTATGCGCTGAATGTTCAGCAAGCCGCCGATGAATTCAGGGCTTGCCTGCCACGGTCCCGGATCGCCTTCTTTGGCAACGGGCAAATAGAGCTGAATCGGGCTGGAGAGCGCGGCGCGCACCAACGCCGCCGCCTCTTCCACATCTTGGATGGCAGGTGGTGACTCGCGGATGACGAGCGGAATTTCGGCGCCTGTGGTCAGGCTGAGGATGACCTGCCGCAGCAGACCAAGCGTTGCGTCAACGTCCACCTGCCGTCCCACTTGGCTGGCAGTCGTGATCACCTGTGTGCCGTTGAGGGCAAGTGTGGCGTCCTGCACGGGACGGTTGATCTCAGCGGCAATTTGGTTGAGCAAGGCTGCCGCTTGGGACTGATCAAAGACGACAATCGGCTGCACCGAGGCGCCGTTCAGCCATGCCTCGCCTTGTGCGCGCAGGTTATCCAGCAGATTGCCGCCGCGCCCAATCTGATAGGCAGCCTCGACTGTCTTTTGCGGATCGTAGTTTACACCAAGTTCAGCCGCCGTTTTCTGCCAGAAGCGCTCACCATCGCGGAAGGTGAACACGGCGTTTTCGCCATAGGTGAAGCGTGCGGCAAGCGCGGCGGCTGCCTGCTGCGGCGTCATGCCGGAAAGGTCTGTGCCGAACGCCGAGACGCCGGGATAGATTAGTTGGCTGAATTGAAGCTGATGGAGCGCCAAATAGAGCGCCGCCAGCAAGAACAGCATAATAATCGCCGTTGCGCCCAGCAGTGGAATACGAATAAGCCATGCGAGCAGTGCTGAACGCCGCGCAGGGCGCTCGTAGGGCTGATCGTCATAGGGTGTTTGCCAAGTATCCATGGATTACAGTTTGCCTCAACAACTCGAAGGATCGGCTGACAGAACAACCGCTTTCGGATGATGAACACTATAACGAATTCGGTGCGGCGCGGCAAGGTGCGTTGCCCAAGCCCTACTACTTAAATGGGACATTTTCGGTTAGAATAGGCAGTAGACTTACCCGTTTATGTGGACGCCGTCATCTTCACAACGTGCGTCGGGATGGCTTTAGGCAATAGGCATGGCAAAAAGTGAACTGAGCGACCTGCGGCGCTTTCTTGGCAACACGCCCTCTGATGATCCGCTAGGCAGCGCGCCCAAAAAACTGCGCTATGAGGTCTTGGTGCGTTGGGCAGTGGAGTATTGGCAGCAGCACTTTGGTGATACGCCGTGCATGGCGCTGTGGGCAACTGAAAATTGCAGTAACCACCGTGCGCTTGCGCGTGTGCGCGAGGGGCGCAAGCTGCGTAACAAAGCGCGCTATATAGGCTATCAGCGGATGGAATGCCCGCATGTCGTGCCGATTAGCGATTATCGGCTGCCCAACCGCCGTCCCGTCCTTGATGAATCAGTAGGCGCCTTTCGCTTCCGCTTTGAGCAGGATGGCACGCCCTTTGAGGCAATTTACGTCGCATCCTACTATCAGGATGATGATAAAGGCATTGTGGCAGTCGTCGTGCTACCAGCGGTCGGCTTGGATGCTTGGGCAGCCTTTGAGCAGGCTTGCTCGAATGCAGCGCGCCACCTAGAGCGCAGCCAAAACGTCTACATCATCGGCGGCGCGCACGAATCCTTCAAGCCAACGGTGGATTGGAAAGATGTGATCCTGCCAGAGAGCCTTAAAAACGATCTGCGCGCTGATATGGAGGCATTTTTTACCGAAGGCGTGGGCATCTATAAGCAGCTTGGCTTAGCGCCCTTCCGCAAACTGCTCTTGGTCGGACCGCCGGGCACCGGCAAGACAACGCTCTGTGCAGCAGTTGCCAAACTTGCCCTTGCCCAAAAGCGCGTGGTGGTCTACGTTTCCGGCGCGGATGATGACGGCGCGTCCTTCCGCAAGGTGCATCATGCCCTGAACGTGGTTGCGGATGCCCAGCATCCGGTGCTGCTGATCGTTGAAGAAATTGACGTTTACCTGCGTAAGGACGACAAGGCACAAATCCTGAACGTGCTGGACGGCTTGGAATCACCGAATAATCCGCGTGGCGCCATGCTTTTGGCAACCACCAACTATCCTGAGGTGATTGATGAGCGCATTGCCAAACGACCGGGGCGCGTTGACCGCATTATTCATGTACCACTCATTCAAGACATCGCTCAGGCAGAACAAATGCTGATTCGCTACATGGGTCACCAATGGCAGGATGGGCATCGTGCAGTGCTGCCGCAGTTGGTTGGGCAGACGGGCGCCTTCGTGCGCGAGGTGGCGCTCTATGCGCGTATGTTGGCAGCACACAACCGCGAAACTGCCGTCTCGCTGGATGTGCTGCGCCAATCGGTCGCCAGCCTGTCTAGCCAGCTCTCCACAGGCGTGGACTTGCAACCGCGCCGTTCCATCGGCTTTGGCGCAAAGCGCAATCCCCTCGAGAGCTAAGCAGCGTGATCGCGGAGCGTACAGCGGCGGCGGCACTCGCCCTGACGGAAGGCATCGGCTGGCAGACGCTTAACCGTTTGCTGAGCGTTTTTGGCACGCCCGCGGCAGCCTTGGCTGCCACGCCTGAGCAAGTGGCACGCCTGCGCGGCGTGAGCGCACAAGTGCAGGCGAATCTGGCTGCGCTTGATCAGGTGCGCTTGGCAGACAATCTGGCGCGTTGGCGTGCCGAAGGCGTGCATTTTGCGCTGTGGTACGAGGCAGATTATCCGCCGCCCTTCACGCGCCTAGCGGATCGTCCGCTGATCTGCTTTTGGCGCGGCGCTGCCCTGCCTAATTCGGCGTGCAGCATCGCGTTGGTTGGCACGCGGCAGCCCTCGGCGGAGTCGGTGCGCCTCACGTCCGAGTGGGCAGCCTATTTCGCGGGGCAAGGTTGGGCAGTCATCAGCGGTTTGGCACGCGGCGTTGATTCCGCTGCGCACAAGGCAGTCTTGGCGAAAGGAAACTACACCGCCGCAGTCTTAGGCGGCGGCATTTTGCGCGTCTATCCGCCTGAGAACGCCGCCACTGCCGACCAAATCTGCCGTGTTGGCGTGCTGCTTTCTGAATACGCGCCCGATCTGCCGGTGCGCCCTGATTGGCTGGTGCTGCGCAATCGGCTGATCAGCGCGCTGTGCCGTGCCGTGATCGTGGTTGAAGCACCGGCGCGCAGCGGCGCACTACACGCGGCACGTTACGCACACCTACAAGGCGTCCCTGTTTTTGCGCTGCCAAACAGTGAAGGCAGCCGCGCCTTGCTGAACGCATTTGCCCTGCCGCTGCCCGAAACGCCACAGCACTTGCGCGATTGGCTGCGAACGCTTCCTTTTCCGCCTGAGTCGCCTGCCGCTGCTGTTCAGCCTTTGCCACTTTTTGGGGAATGATTATGCACCGTTTCTATCTGCCACCGCAACAGCTTCACAGTGAATACTTGACCTTGCCCGATACGCTGGCGCATCAGGTGCGGAATGTGCTGCGGATGCGCACGGGCGAGCGCATTACGCTTTTTGATGGCGAAGGCATGGAGTATGACGCCGAATTGACCGATATTCGCCGCGATGCCGTCACCGCACGGCTGGGCGATCCGCGCCCCTGCCTCGGCGAACCCACCCTGCACCTAACGCTCTTTCACAGTTTGCTCAAGAAAGACCGCTTTGAGTGGGCGCTTGAAAAAGGCACAGAGCTAGGCGTTAGCCACTTTGTGCCGATGCACACGGCACGCGTGATCGCCGAAGGCGCCAGCGAGACCAAGCGCACCCGCTGGCAGCGCGTGGTGATTGAGGCAGCAGAGCTGGCGCGGCGCGGCATTTTGCCGCCGATTGATGCCGTTCACACTTTGGCACAGGCGCTTGGGCGCTTGAAAGCCTTTGATTTGGCGATTTTTGCGTGGGAAGAAGCCAGTGGCTACAGCTTGCGTGATGCGGTGCGTGATCACCGCGCCACACGGGGCGACGCCCTGCCGCGCGTGGCGTTGTTCATTGGCGCGGAAGGTGGCTTCACACCCGAAGAGGCAGAGGCGGCACGCGCTGCCGGCTGCCGCGTGGTAACGTTGGGTGCGCGGGTGATGCGCGCTGAAACAGCCGCCCTTGCCGCTGCCTCAGCGCTGCTCTACGAATGGTCTTAAGCACCTAGCCGTTCTTCTGCAAAGGGCGCGTCGAGTCCGTGTGGGCGCGCTGCTGCGTGATGATCTCTTGCAGGCGTGCGATCACTTGCTCGCTCTGGTCTGTGCCGCGTGCCGAACTTTGGACTGCCTCCAAGCCGCTCAGCAGCGATTCCAGCGCGCCAATGCTGGGCAGGCTTTCTGCCAACAAGTCCAGCTGACGGGCGGCAGAGTCGTACTCGCCGGTGGCAACCTGTGCCGTGATCATATCGAAGCGCGCCCAATGGTCGAACGGATCGCCATCAATGACACGCGCTGCTGTGCGTGCCGATTTCTGGAACGCCTGATCCGCCTCGCGCAGTTTGCCCTGCATCAGGTAGAGCATGGCAAGGTTGTTGAAGGGATAGGAACTGTGCGGCGTGACGTGCGTAGCTGCCTCGTAAGCGCGGATGGCATCCTCAACACGCCCTTGCCGCCGATACAAGCCGCCAAGCGTGGCATAGAAGGACGCGCCGTTAATATCGCGGGCTTGTGGGTCGTTTTCAAGCGCGTTGAGGAAGTGCTGCTCTGCCTGGGCGTAGAGCCGATTGCGCGTGTTGGGATCGCTGTGGCGCTCTGCCTGAAGGCGCAGCGCAAAGCCAAGCGCTGCCTCTGCGGGCGGATATTCCGTGCCGCTGGCACGCAGGAGTTCAATAGCGCGCTCTAGCTCGCGCTGCTGGATGTACAGCTCGCCCAGATAATAATTGACGGCGCGGTTGTCTGGATCGAGGGCGCGGGCTTCCTCAAAGGTGTTCAGCGCAGCGCGGTAGTTGTGCGCTTCCATCTGCTGCACGCCAAGCTGCATCAGTGCGCCGGCGCGTGTTGCATATTCGCCGCGCTGCTGCACATCGGCAAGGCTGCTCGTAATGCGCTGCTCAATATCGCGCAAGGTTTGCTCAGCGGTTTGGCGGCTGCGGGCGAACTCGGCGCGCTGTTCTTCCAGCTCTTGGCGCGCTTTTTTCAGCTCACCGCGATATTCGCCAATGGTGCGGAAGCCTGCAAAGGTGCCGGCAGCCAGCAGCAAACCAATCAGCACGCCGGCAACTTCGAAGAAGTTCAGCACGAACGAGACGGCGTCTGTGGCGCGCTGCGCCTCTTTGAGCGCTTCTCCAGCCGCTTTCAGCACATCATCAGAAGGGATGGGCGTCGGCGTTGGCGTAACATCCTCTTGCGCGAAAGTGGCAGGTGTCGGCACGAGAAACAGGGCAGCGCCCAGCAGCACGCAAGCGGCTGCCAACACAACAATGAGGCGTGTGCGCGGAATCATGCGTCCCTCACCTAATTTTCGTCCTCAGGCAGCAGGCGCTTCATCACGCCGCCAAACAACTTGCCCCAGTTGGTCGTTTTACGTTTGCCGCTGCCGCTGCTGCCATTGGCGCCCTCACCCTTCACACGGAAGCCACTGCGTGCAGCGCGTCCGCGCCGTTCGTCCTCACGCTCCATGATCAAGCCAAGCCGCAGCAAGCCAACGCTGGTGCTGTAGGATGGATGCCGCAGTTGATCCGCCATACCGCTGATGCGCTCCGGTTTGGCAACGCGCACGGGCATTTTCAGCACGTCCGCGGCGATCTTTTTCATGCCGGGCAGTTGGGCGCTGCCGCCGGTCAACACTGCGCCCGCCGAGAGCAAGCCGTCGTAGGCGCTGTACTTAATCTCGCGCAGCACCAATTGGAACAATTCTTCCACACGCGGCTGAATAATGGCAGCCAGATCGGCGCGCTGCACGCGGCTCATGTGTTCCTCGCCAAAGGGCTGCACAATGAACACATCAGATGGATCGATCTCGGTTGTGTCGGCGTGACCGTATTCAACCTTGACCGCCTCAGCGATCTCATAAGGCAAATGCAAGCCCTGTGCAATATCATTGGTAACGTGCCAACCGCCAACGCTGATCACGGCAGTGTGCCAGACGGTGCCATCAATAAAGACGGCGAGATCGGTCGTGCCGCCGCCAATATCAATGACCAAGACGCCCATCTCGCGCTCAGCATCGGTCAGTACAACCTCACCGCTCGCTAACGGATTTAGGATGAAGCGATCTACGTAGACGCCGGCGCCTTCGATGCACTTTTGCAAGTTTTGCAAGCTGCTGCTGGCAGCCGTCACGATATGCGCTTCCACCTCAAGGCGAAAGCCGTGCATTCCAAGCGGGCTGCGGATGCCATCTTGCCCATCCAGTGTATAGTTGCGTGGGATGATGTGCAGCACTTCGCGGTTATGCGGCAGCGCAATGGCACGTGCCGATTCCATCGCCCGCTCAAGGTCAGCAATCTGGACGCCGCGTGTGCCGCTGATGCCGACCACGCCGCGAGAGTTGCGCGAATCAATGTGCGCGCCTGCCACGCTGACAAAGGCACGCCCAATCTCATAGCCGCTGCTGCGCTCTGCTTTGTGAATGGCAGCCGAAACACGGGCGGTCAGCTCATTCACATCGTTCACCACGCCTTTTTTCATGCCGCGTGAAGGTTCGACGCCCAGCCCGATCACGTGAATATCATCGGCGCGCACTTCGCCCACCAGCGTACAAATCTTGGTTGTTCCAACGTCTATGCCAACGACTAATTCGCCCATACTTTCGCCACACTACCTCAGCGTGCTAGACTGTAATACGGCGCATCGGGATCAGCCACATTCACCTCGATGAAGCGTCTGCCGCGCCGTTCATAAACTTGCCGCACGATCTCATTATACACGGCAATTTTAGTTAGCATGTCTTTACCATCGCCAAACCAGAGCATCCAGCCACGCCCATCGCGGTAGCCCAGCCCTTTCACCGAATCATACACCAATTCATCCACATTCGGATAGAGCGCCTTAAACTGTTGGACGCCGATCACGGTAGCAAGGTCAATGCAACTGCCGGGCCCGAGCAGTTCTTCGGTGCCTTGCAGTGGGCAAGCGCCAATGTTCAAGGTACGCGAGGGTTTTTCAACCACCACACGCGGCAAATTGGGCAAATCTTGGCGAAGCTGCATCACCTGCCCACGTGCATCCACCCACACGCGCAGGCTCGCTTGTTCCCAGACCAGGGCGGGTTCGCGCTCCGTGACCGTGACCTGCACCATCATGGGCGGCCAGCCCAGCTCAACCGTGGCATCGGCAATGGAGGGATCCGCTTCAAGGCGCGCTTCAATGGCAGTCGGATTGATCCAAAAAAGGTGGGTGCGGCGCGTCGGATTTTCGGGATCAATCAAGCCGGTGCGCGTGAAAATTTCGCCACCGCTCAGGTAGCGCGTGCCGCCGACGTAGATCGTCTCCACAAAGAACGCCTCGTGGGATAAGAACAGATACAACACCACCAGCAGCACCATCACAATGAAGGCGCTCAGCCAGCGCGTGCTGACGTATATCCGTGTGCCTGCTGTGCGCGGCACCGCCGCCGGAACAGCCGCCCGCAGCAGCGCACCACGCAAGCGGCGCGAACGGCGGCGAACGGTTAAGCTAGGCGTGCTTTCGGTGCGAGCAGGCGCCGCCTGCCGCGAACGGGCGCTGTGTTCGGGCGCTGGCGCAGGGTCGGCAGGTGGCTGGGTACGTGTCAGGCGCGGGCGGCGGGCAGGCGTTTTATCTCGCATAGGCATACTATAGCGCATAGGCGGCAGCCTGTCTAACTGGCTAGGGAGAATTCAAACGCATTCCTAGCCATGTCTGCCACTTTGTCGCTCAAAATTATGCTACACTTCTGAAAACACAGGTTTGTACTAGGGAAACGCATCCATGTCAATCACTATTCTCGTAGCGGAAGATGATAAAGATTTGCAGTTGCTCTACCGTGCCGCAATGGAACATCAAGGCTTCCACGTTTTGGAGGCACGCGACGGCGCGGCACTGATGGACATGCTGCGTTCCCCTGATTTCCACGCCGACCTGCTGTTGTTGGATATTGAAATGCCGGAAGCGCCCGGCGTGCGCGCCATTGATTATATTCGGAGCGAGCCGCGTTTGGCGCACCTTAAAATTATCGTGATCACCGCCAACGATCAATACCGCGAGCGCATCGGCAATAAGGCGGATTATTTCCTCGTCAAGCCGATTGCCATCAGTGATGTGATGCGCTTGGCGCAAGAATTAACTGCCTAAGCTGCCTCAAATTTTTACTCAGGATGATGACTCATGACCGCATCTGCTCTTTTTAATGCACTCTCTGCCGAACATCTCACCTTTTTTGAAAACCTGCTGGGCGTAGATCGCCTCTCCACGCGCAGCGCTGACCTTGCGCTGCACGCCCGCGATCAATCCTTTCACACACCACACCCACCGGATGTCATTTTGCTGCCCGAAACCACCACAGAGGTAAGCGCTATCTTGCGCTATGCCAATGCCAACCGCCTGCCTGTGACAGCCTGGGGCGTTGGCACCAGCCTAGAGGGCAATTCGATTGCTGTGCGCGGCGGCATCATGCTGGATTTTGCGCGCATGGCGCAGCTTTTGGAGGTGCGCGCCGAGGATTTCCAAGCGGATGTGCAGCCCGGCATGACGCGCATTGAGCTAAACAAGGCATTAGCGCGCTATGGGCTGTTCTTCACGCCAGAGCCAGGCGCTAACGCCACGATCGGCGGCATGATCGCCACCAATGCCGCGGGCATTAAAACCATTAAATATGGGGCGACTCGTGAAAACGTGCTTGCCCTTGAGGTGGTGAAGGCGGATGGCGAAGTGCTGAAAGTTGGCACGCAGGCGCGCAAGAATTCGGCGGGCTACAGCCTGCTACACTTGTTCATCGGCTCGGAAGGCACGCTGGGCATCATCACACGCGCCACCCTCAAACTGGCGCCCATCCCAAGCGAATACAGCGCTGTGCTTGCTTCATTCAGCAACGTAGAGAGCGCTATCCAAGCGGTGGTCGAGATCGTCGGCGCCGGCTTGGAGCCAACCGCGCTGGAATTTGTGGATAAAGAGACGGTGCAGGCGCTTAATCAGGATAAAGGCACATCTTTTGCCGTTGCGCCGACCGTGATCATGGAGTTTATCGGCGCGGGCGAGGGCGAACAACTCCAGCTTGCCCTTGATATTTGCCGCGAGAACGGCGCCACACACTTTGAGGCAGCGCACGGCACAGAAGCGCGCAACAAACTTTGGGAAGTGCGCCACCACACCTACGAGTCTTTGGTGCGCGTGCATCCCAACAAGGCGCAGAAGATTATTGATATTGCCGTGCCGATCTCGCGCTACCCTGAAATTGTGCTGTATTCCGATACGGCGTTGCGCGAACACAGCCTGATCGGCTACAAGTTCGGTCACGCTGGCGATGGCAACCTGCATATCAATGTCATTCACACGCCAAACGATGCGGCTGAACTGGCGCGTATGGAAGCAGCCAACGACCAGATCGTGCGGCGCGCCATTATGCTGGGCGGCACCGCCACGGGTGAACATGGCGTTGGCATTGGCAAGCGTAAATTTATGGCGGCGCAGTACGGCGCTGCCTACGACTTGATGCGCCAGATCAAAGGCTTGTTCGATCCGAATGGCATTCTGAATCCGGGCAAGATTTTCACCGACTGAGCGCGCCGTCAAATCCCTACGAAAGACAGGCGCTTTCGTAGGGATCAGGTGTGCGCTAATCCTCAGGGTGATAGCTTTGGCGCGGCGAGCCGTCCATCTTCACCAGCTTTGGCTGGAAGGCTGCCAACGTCTCCACCAGGTCAGCTTGGGCTGCCATCACCGTGTCAATGTCCTTGTAGCAGTTTGGCACTTCGTCCAAACCGGCAGAAAGCACCTCAATGCCCTTATCCTTAAGTTTGCGGTTGACGATGTTCCAATCAAAGCGCTTGAATGCCTCAGCGCGGCTCATGCGGCGTCCTGCGCCGTGTGCAGCACTGTTCAGGGATGCCGCGGCGCCACGTCCGCGCACCACATAGCCCGCTGCGCTCATGCTGCCAGGAATGACACCTAGCACGCCTTCGCCAGCCGGTGTTGCACCTTTGCGGTGAACGATTAGGTCTTGCCCGTCTACGGACTCGACCCAGGCAAAATTATGATGGTTCTCCACGCCGCCCAGCACGGGCAAACGGAGTGCCTCTGCCAACTGCGTGTGGATGATGGCATGGTTCGCGCTGGCATAGCGCCCTGCCAACTGCATTGCCTCCCAATATTCCGCCCCGGCTGACCAGTCTAGATCAAGCCATGCCAGATGTTGGAATTCCTTCGGCAAGCCGCTGTGGCTGTTCATGGCGATCTGCGTGTAGTGGTTGGCAATCTCGTAGCCGAAACGGCGGCTGCCGCTGTGGCTGAGCAAGGCAAGGTACTTGCCGACAGGCACGCTGCCGCTGGGCGTCTCAAAGGGTTCGGAGACGACGAGCGCACCGAACTCCACAAAGTGATTGCCCGATCCACTGCTGCCAAGTTGCTTCCACGCAATGTCCTTAAAGCGGCGCGCCACAGGGTGCGTTTGCCACGTCGGATCGTCCAGCACGGCGTGTTGGCGCGGCGTTGACCACGCGTTGCCCGCACCAAAGCAGGTATTTTCCTCCAGCGCTTTGCGGAAGCGCTCTTTTTTCTGCTCCAAGACGTGCGGCGGCGTGTCGAAGATCGTCAGGCGCATACGGCAAGCAATATCCACGCCGACGGCGTAGGGAATCACCGCATTGTGGGTTGCCAGCACGCCGCCAATCGGCAAGCCATAACCCTGATGGGCGTCAGGCATCAGTGCGCCGCGCACCGAGATCGGCAAGCGCACCGCACGCTCCATCTGCTGCAACGCGCCGTGTTCGATGTTCTCGCGTCCCCAGATTTGATAGGGCGCGTAGGTATCCAGTTGGTAGGCGTGCGGCTGTTCGCGCACGCGGATCAGCTCTTTGGCAAGCCCTTTGTAAAGCGGATCGTCGCTGTAGGCTTCTGGCTCCGCCAGAACCGCTTGAAGCCTTTCCAAGATGGCAGCTTCCGCCATGCCTTGTGCGGCAGCCTCAGCCGCCACTTTAAGACCAATCCCAATTGCCTTGCCCGACGGATAGCCGAGCGCCAGCAAGTCATGACCGTTCATAAGGGTGCTTTTCCTCAGTTTTGCAAATGCTACAGGAAAAGCTGCTGAGTGTTTAGAGGATGGCGCTAGAACGGCAGATCGTCCGGCGCATCGCCGTACTCTTCTTCGCCACCTGATGGGCGCCTGCCTGAAGCAGCCGCCGCTGGATCACTTTCCGTTTCGCCCTTAGCGCTCAGCAGCCTGAATTCGTTGGCAGTCATCTCAAGCGAGGCAGCCGGCTTGCCGTCTTTATCGGTGTAGGCTCTCGCCTCAACCTCACCCACCAGCAGCACCCGCTGCCCTTTTTTGATGAGTTGACTGGCTGTTTCGGCACGCTCACGCCAAATGGTCACGCGGAACCACGTCGTCTTTTCCTTACGCTGTTCGCCGCGGCCCGTCACCTTGCTGACTGCTACTGAAAATGAACAGACCGCGATCCCACTGCCTTCAAGGTATCTGAATTCTGGATCGCGCCCGACATTGCCCACGATGATCAACTGTTGAAAGGTCATGGATTGCCGTCCTTCTCGCCGTTTTATGGCGTGCTGCTGGTCTATGGGAAATAAGATAATTCTGCCACAGACTCTATAGTAATATTATAGAACGCTTGTTCAGAATATACAAGGGGCGAATTTAGCGGCGCGCCCTTATAATTCCCTCTAAAGAAACACTAGGAAAGGATACCACCAAATGGGTGAGTTTATCGGCTTTTCGTTTGTGATGCTGCTGGTGCTGGCTGCCTACTGGTCATTCGTGATCTTGCCGCGCCAACGCATGTTTCGCAAGCACAACAAATATGTGCAGACCCTGACTGTGGGCGATGAGGTGATCACGGCGGGCGGCTTAATTGGCACGCTTACGCGCATGGAGGCAGAACAGGGCATCGCCTACGTGCAGCTTGCGGAAGGCGTTGAGGTGAAAGTGCTAACAACCGCGCTCAGCCGTCCGTTTGACGCGGAAGAAGTGGCGATCACCGCCAACTTAGGCGTTGATCCAACCGCCGATCAGCGCTTGCAGCAGCGCAGCGCACGACACTAACCACACTAGGCACAGCGCCGCCGTCTGTGCTATGCTTATGCGGCGCTTAGGCACACAGAAGGCACGGTATAACCGGCAATGGCAGACACCGACACACCCGAAGGACAAACGCTGAGCGCGGCGCAGTTGCGCGTTGTCTCCGCGATCATCGCCCTCTCTTTCGTCTGGAGTGGCGGGCTGGGCTTGCTGCGCGGCGTGATCATCGGGGCTGTCTTTGGCGCCGGCACAGCGCTGGATGCTTTCTACGCCGCCTACCGCCTGCCAGAGATGCTCTTTACCCTTGTGGCGGGCGGCGCGCTCGGCTCTGCCTTTATCCCTGTCTTTAGCCGTCACCTGACGCAAGGCAACAGCGAAGCCGCTTGGCGTCTGGCACGTGCCACGCTGACGCTCATCACGCTGATTGCGCTGCTGCTCTCGGTCGGCACAGCGCTGATCGCCTTCCCAATTGTGGATTCACTCCTCACGCCGCAGGCAAGCCTTGCCCAGAAACAGCTCACCGCCGAATTGATGCAGATCATGTTGATCACGGTCGCCATTTTCAGCGCCAGCGGCTTGATCATGGCGATCCTGAATGCCAATCAGCGCTTCCTTGCGCCTGCCCTTGCGCCAAGCATGAACAATGTCGGCTTGATCTTCGGCGCGCTGCTGCTCTCGCCGAGCATGGGCGTGCAGGGTTTGGCATGGGGCGCTGTGCTTGGCGCTGCGCTGCATTTGCTGATTCAACTGCCCTCGCTGCGCCCGTTCGCGGCGCAGTTGCGCCCTGATGGTGTGATCATCACGGATGGCATCGGCGAGATCGTGCGCCTGATGCTGCCGCGCCTGATCGGGATGGCAGCCGTGCAGTTGAATTTTGTGGTGAACATCATCCTTGCCTCTGCCATGCCTGAAGGCAGCCTTGCTGCGCTCAGCGTTGCCTTCACACTGATGTTCGTGGTGCTTGGCGTGGTAGCACAAAGCGCCGGCACCGCCATTTTCCCGACGCTCTCGCTCTACGGCGCCCGCGGTGATCTGATCGCTTTCCGCAGCACATTGGCAACGGCATTGCGCGGCGTGCTGTTTGTAGCACTGCCTGCCACCTTCGGGCTGATTGTGTTGGCGCAGCCCTTGATCAGCTTGCTCTTTGAGCGCGGCGCATGGACGGCAACCAACACAGTTGCCACCGCTTGGGCGTTGGCGTTCTTTGCCATAGGCTTGGCAGCCTTTGCCTTACAAGAGCTGTTGGCACGCGCCTTCTACGCCTTGCGGAACACGCTGGCGCCGGTCTCGGTGGCGGTGGGCGGCTTGGCGCTGAATGTGGCGCTCAGCCTGCTGCTGATTCAGGTGGTGCGCGGCGATCTGGAAGGGCAGGGCGCGCACGGCGGCTTGGCGCTGGCAAACGCTTTCGCTACGCTGGTCGAGAGCGTCATCCTGTGGCTGTGGCTGCGCCGCAAGATTGCCTCATTGGAAGATCGGGCGGTGCTGGGCATGGCAGGGCGTGCGCTCTTGGCAGCACTGGGCATGGGTGCCGGCGTGTGGCTGGCGGCGCGCCTGCTTGCCGAGACATCGCCTTCGGTGATTGTGATGGTGTGCGTACCGCTTGGCGCGCTGCTCTATCAGGGCTTGGCAGTGCTGCTGGGCGTGCCAGAGGCGCGCAGCCTTCCGGCGGGCATTCTGCGGCGTTTGCAACAAGGGTGAGCTATGCGGGTGGTTTTGCAGCGTGTTACACATGCCAGCGTAAGGGTAGATGATCAGGTGGTTGGTGCCATTGAGCAAGGCTTCCTGATCCTGATCGGAGTCCGCAACGGCGATACGGCGGCAGAGGCAAAATGGCTTGCCGAAAAAATTGCCGTGCTGCGCGTCTTTGCCGATGCTGAGGATAAATTTAATCGTTCCCTGCTGGATATTGGCGGCGGCGCCTTGGTCGTCTCGCAATTCACGCTCTATGGGAGCGCCGTTGGGCAACGTCGACCAAGTTTTATCGAGGCAGCGCCGCCCGCTATCGCCGCGCCACTGATCGATCAATTCGTCGGCTTTTTGCGGCAAGCAGGCGTAGGGCGCGTCGAAACAGGCATCTTTGGCGCGAAAATGTTGGTAGAATTAGCAAATCATGGACCGGTGACGCTCATCCTTGAGCGCGACGCACCTCAGGAAAAGTAGAAAACATGCTCACACGCTTAGAGATTGACGGTTTCAAAGCATTCCGTAACTTTGCGATGGACTTCCGTCCGTTCATGGTCTTCATCGGACCGAACGGCGTTGGCAAGACGAACCTTTTTGATGCCATCACGCTGTTGGCGCGCCTTGCCGAAGGCGACTCGTTGGAAGATGCCATGCTGCACGCCCGCGGCGAGCCGATCGAGCTATTCACCTTGCGCGCCGATGGCAGCCGTGCCGAGCGCATTCAGCTTGCCGCCGAACTTTTGTTGGATCGGGAAGTGATCGGCGCCAACGATAAGCCGTTTGCGCCAACCAATACGCGCCTGCGCTATGAACTGACCCTTGAGCGGCGCGGCGAAGGCGCGCACATCACAGCGGAATCGCTGCTGCCGCTGCCTGAGGCAAAAGACGCTTGGTATAAAGACAACATTCCGAGTAAAGCGCGCAAGGCGTGGCTGCTGCGCGAGAAACGTCCGCCCTACATTGCCACCGTGGGCGAGGAAGCGGCGACGACCATCTACCGCAATCAGGATACGCTTGCCGGTGGACGCGAAGGGCTAAAGATTGGCGACCTGCAAAAGAGCGCGCTCGGCACGGCTAATCCTGTCCGTTATCCGACCATTCAGGCAGTGCGGCAAGCCATGCAGAATTGGCGCTTTCTGCGCTTTAATGCGGAAACTCTGCGGCAGTCTTGCGCGGCAGATGCAGCACCCACACTGCACTCTGACGGCGCTAATTTGCCAATTGTGTTGGCGCGCCTGCTGCGCGATCAGCCTGAGGCAGCGGCGAACATTGCACAAGTGATGCAGACCATGCTGCCCAATGTGAAGGCAGTCGAAGTGAAGACGCTGAGCAGCGGTGATCGGCTGCTGATCGAGTTGATCGGGCAGGATGGCACGCGCTTTAGCTCCCGCGTGCTGAGCGATGGCACGCTGCGCTTGCTTGGTTTGGCAGCACTGCGCTATGATGCCAAACAGCGCGGCGTGATCTGCTTTGAGGAGCCGGAAAACGGCATCCAGCCGCTGCGCCTGCCCGATATGGTCAATGTGCTGTATGAACTGGCGCTCGATCTTGAGCGGGAAGTGCCTGAAGGTGGGCAAAATCCGCCGCTGCGCCAAGTTTTGGTGAACACCCATTCGCCGGGCATTCTCTCCAGCGTCCCGCGTGATAGCGTCCACTATTTTGGGATGCGCGCTGCTGACGGCGGACAGTTCACCTACACTGTGCCGGTGCGCCCTGAACTGATTCCGGATGATCAGGATCGCTATCGCACGTGGCTGCAAGTGCAGCGCGAATTAGGCGATGGCACTTCGCAGTAGGGCTGCCAAGGACAGCAAAAGCGCGTGACGCTAATCCAAGACGCGCTCAAACTCTTGCGTCACGCGCAAACTGCCTTCCGTATCGCCTAGCACGTCGCGCACGTAGACCTCACGGATCAGCACGACGCCAATTGCCGCCAGCGGCACAGAGAGCAGCAGCCCTAAAAAGCCGAAGAAGATGCCAAAGATGATCTGCGAGAGCAGGATGATCGCGGGCGGCAGTTGAATTTCCTTGCCCAGCAGCAGCGGTGCGACGATCTGCCCAACCACAAATTGAATGCCAAAGTAGACCAGCAGCACCAATACCACCTTCTCAGGGCTGTTGAGGATGGTCACCGCCAAAACTGGCACCAAGGCCACCAACGGACCAAAGTTCGGCACGAACGAGAACAAGCCGCCGATCACGCCTAGCACACCTGCCAACGGCAAGCCTAGCGCCAGCATCGCAATGGTCGTCAGCGTGCCGGTCAGGATCATAAGGACGATCTGCGTTTGCAGGAATTGGCGCAGCGTGTAGTCCAAACTCAGCAGGATTTCACGCGCACGCGGGCGGTAGCCAATCGGCACAAGGCGCAGCAAACCGCGCCAATGCGGATCAGGGTCAGCCACAAAATAAATGCTCAGAAAGATGACGATCAGCAGGCTGAACAGCGCCGAAAAAAGGTTGGTGACGAATGGGAAAACTTGCCCGCTGACCGTTGCCAAGCCGCTGACGATCTGCTGCGAAAGCTGGTTGGTGAGATCGGCAAGGCTCATTTCCGTCATAAAGTCGCGCAGGAAGGGAAAGCGCAGCGTCAGGTTTTCGGGTGACAATTCGCGCTGAAGGACTTGCCCTGCGGAAGGCAGCGTTTGCACCACCAAGATGCGGAACTGCTCAAAGAGATCGGGCAGCGCCAACGCCGAAGTTGCCGCGATCACCAAACCGATCAGAAAGACCGTTAGCAGCACTGCCACAATCCGATTGATGCCATGCCGCACGAAAAAGCGGATCGGTGTGGTCAGCAGGATCGCAAAAATGACCGCTGTTAAGGAGAGCAGCAGCACATCACGCACTAGCCAGATCGCCACCAAGACGATCACGAGGGTGAAGGCGATCAATAGCCAGCGAACGACATTGGTATCGTTGCGGCGTGTTTCTCTTGGGAACATGCTTACGCTTTTAGTGGAACTTTCTCAGTCTCAGGCAGCATTGTAACACAATTGGTACAAACGTGCGCCTTATTGAATAAATAAGGGCAGCAAGCGCTCTAAGAGCGGCGGCGCAAGGATGAAGGCGCCAATAATCACTGCGGCAACGGCTGCCAGCAAGACTGCCGCTGCGCCAACGTCTTTGCAAACACGCGCCATCGGGTGAAGTTGCGGGCTCGCCAAATTAACCACTGCTTCGAGCGCGGCGTTGATGAACTCTGCCATCCAATTGATGGTGATGATCAGCACAAGGACTGCCCAATCACGCGGCGGCAAGCCCAGCCACAGGGCAAGCGCCATGCTCGCCACCGAAAAAACTGCCTGAATGCGCGTATTCTTCTGATAACGCAGCATATACAGCCAGCCGGCTAAGGCGTAGCGCAGGCTGTTCAGGCGGCTGGTGCTAACAATCGGGCTGTAATCTTCAGGGCGGGCGTTCAAAGTTTCTAAAGTATCCGGATGAAAGACAAAGCGCGGGCGCCTTGCATCGGGCGATGCAGTGTCCGTCTCAATCTGCGTCGGCGGCTTCATTAGAATCTCCAAATGTAAATAGGGGGACGTTAATGCTGGTGATGCCTAGCGCCGCCAGCAATTCTGCTTGTTTTTGCCACATGCGCGCCTGATGTTCGGCGTTGTCGTGGTCATAGCCGAGCAGGTGCAGCGCGCCATGCACCACCAGCAACACCAGCTCATCTGCCAAAGGGTGCCCTAACGCGGCGGCATGGCGCTGCACATACGGCATAGCGATGATCAGATCGCCAAGGTAGGGCTTCTCGGCGATTTCAGCCAGCTCTTGTTGCGCCGCTTCCCCAAGCAAGGTTGCCGCAGCGCGCATTCCCTCCAGCGTT
This sequence comes from Anaerolineae bacterium, assembly GCA_034432555.1. GTDB lineage: Bacteria > Chloroflexota > Anaerolineae > Aggregatilineales > UBA2796 > CP2-2F. The sequence goes on along the minus strand of DAOUBW010000002.1, from coordinate 44,342 downwards.
TCCTCTGAAAACTGCTCGGCGGGAAAGGAGAGGATGTCGGTCGGCGCGTCCACAGCGCGATGCTGTTTATTCAGCGCACGCACCTCCTCATCGGTGGTGATTTTGAGGCGTATGCCTGCGCCGGCTGGTACGCCGTGCGCTTGCAGCACGTGCTTGAGCGCTTTTGAAAGCTGCTTGCGCGGCACATGCGGATAGAATTCTGTACCAATGATCATACCAATATCATATTTGGTCATGAGGCAGCGCTTTCTTCCGTGGGCGGTCGCCCGCCAGCCGTCAGCGCTTTCAGCTCTTGGGTATCGCGTGGCGGCAGGGTTGGGTAGGCAATGCGCGGATGGAAAACGCCTTGCAAACTGGAGACGAACACCTCTTGGATGATCTTCAAATCGTTCACGGTTAAGCCGCTCTCATCAAGCTGCCCATCGGTGAGGCGTGCGCGGATGATCTCTTGAACGACATCGGCAATCTCCTGCTTATCGCGGGTGCGCTTGCTGCGAATAACGCTCTCACTGGTATCGGCAAGCATCAGGATCGCGGACTCGCGGCTGCGCGGGCGCGGACCGGGATAGGTGAAATAGGTCGGATTCACGGCGCTTTCGTCACCGTTGGCAGCTTCGACCGCCTTGTTGTAGAAATACAGCGTGCGCGTTGTGCCGTGATGCTCTCGGATGAAATCAATAAAGACGGTAGGCAGGCGTTCGTGGCGCCCTAACTTCTCGCCTTCCACCACATGGGCGATGATGATGCGTGCGCTATCCCGCGGGGAGAGCGTCTCGTGTGGGTTAACGCCTTCCGCCTGATTTTCTACAAAGAACAGCGGCGCGTGCAGCTTGCCAATATCATGGTAAAGGGCGCCAACACGCACCAGTTGGGCATTGGCGCCGATGCGTTCGGCGGCGAGTTCGGCAAGGTTTGCCACCTGCAAGCTGTGCTGATAGGTGCCGGGCGCCTCGCGCAGCAGGCGTTGCAGCAGCGGCTGGCTTGGCTGAGAAAGCGCCAACAACTTGATGCTGCTGGGCATGTTTAGCAGGCTGCTGCCCACATACAAGCCGACCAAGCCTAAGCCCGCCGCCAAAATGCCGTTGAGCAAGCTGGCAGGGATAGTCAGCAGCAGGCGCGTTGGATCAACGGCGTTTTGCAGCAGCCCAAAGAGCAGCCCAACCACAATATTCACGCCGCCAATTACCACACCTGCCCTAAAGTAGCTTTCCAGCCGTTCGGCGCGCCGCAGCGAGAGGATCGCCGCCATGCTGCCGGCGCCTGCCAACACGGTAACCTCTAGCGAGGCGTTCAGGGTTAAGCCGATCAGCACCGCCAGCGCAGAACTTGCCGCAAAGGCTGCCCGTGCTTCGGTCAGCGCCACCATAATCAAAGCGAAGGCTGCCACCGGATAGACCCGCGAGAGGAAGAAATCGGGCAAGGTATACAGGCGTGCGCCCGCGAGGAAAATCAGGAACAGGCTGCTTAGGAAAATGAGCAGCGGCACGTTTTCCACAAGGTTTGGATGGTAGCGCCGTGCATAAATCACGCCCAACATGGTGATGAGCAGGACTGCCATCAGCGCGCTACCGAGAATGCGGAGGCGCTGATCAGGCGGCTGGATCAGCTTGAGTTTGGTCAGCGCTTCAAGGTCTGCCTCAGAGACGATGGTGCCGCCGCGCACCACAATCTGCCCTTGGAGAAAGTTGCGCGTGACGGGCTGCACGGCATCAAAGGCGGCGCGCCGTGCCGCACGGGTGCGTTCTTCATTCAGGAAGGCGTTCGGCTTGATCAAATTCCGCACCACGCCGACGATCACAGCCGCTTGGGTCTCGCTGACTGTGAAACTGACCAAATTGGGCAAGCGCGCCAAGACATCCGACAGCGTATCCTCGCGGATTTGGTCGCGCATGGTGCGCTCCAGCAAGGCGATCACCTGTGCATCCACGTCGCGCCATTCGCGCTCACCCAGCCTGAGCAGCGTCGTGGGCAGATCGTCGTTCAGGGTGAAGCCTTCAATGGCGCGCAGATCGGCAACGCGCTGCGTCAGCGTGCCATACGGATCGTTCCGCACGTTCTCCATGTAGGTTAGCACGTCGCGGGCGTGCTGCACTTGCTGGCGCAGCACGCTTGGGTTAGGCGGATCGTAGACATCGCGCACGGCGTCGGCAGCCGCCTGACGGGCAAGCCGAGTCAGCACGTCGCTCTCGTAGGTCAGACTGATGGGCGCCAGAATATCGTAGGGCGCCACTTGCCCAACACCAAGCGACACCGGCTCTGCCGGCGTGAGTGTGGTGAAAGCCACAATGGCGCTGGCTGCGCTCAGAAAGGCTGCACCAAGCACAGCCCACTGCACCTGCTGCCAGGTGATCGCCAAACGGAAGGTCTTGAGGGTCATCACGCCACCTCACTTTCACCGTTAGATGTGCGTTCGTTCAAGCTGCGTGTATCTCAGTGAGCCTAGTTACTCAGCAGTGCCTTGACGACATCATTGACGAGTTTGCCCTCAGCGCGCCCCTTGATGCGCGGCATCAGCACCTTCATGACGTTGCCCATCTCTTTGGCTGTCTTAGCGCCAGATTCTTCAATGGCACGGCGCACCTCTGCCTCAAGCTCTTCGCGGCTAAGCTGCTGCGGCAGATAGGACTCGATGATGCCAAGCTCGAACTGTTCTTTTTCAACCGTTTCGGTGCGCCCTAGCCGCCCTGCTTCTTCGATGCTATCGCGGCGTTTCTTCGCCTCGCGCATCAGCAACGCCACCACGTCCTCTTCAGTGAGCGCCTTGCGCCCATCGACTTCTTCCTGCTTGATGGCGGACGTGATCAGGCGCAGCGCATCGCGGCGCGGTGCATCCCCACTTTTCATCGCCGCCTTCAGGTCTTCTTGCAGCCGATCTTTCGGGTGCATAGGTCATCCTTCAAAAGTGTATGCTCATCAGAACCTCTATTATACCAAAGTTCAGCGGGCGCGGCGTAAGGGATGAAAAGCGCAGGTGTGGGCTGCGCCGCTGCTCATTAGCATCGTATCGGAAAAGTAATAAAAGTGGGCAAAAGCGCGCTCTAGTAGGTAGGATCACTTGTATACCATCAACGCTTGGAGAACGCCCTTTGCCACTCACCTTTGATCGGCTGACCACTTTAGAACAACTCGCCGCCATCCGCGCTGAATGGAACGCGCTCTTGGCGCACAACAGCATTAACGAGGTTTTCCTGACGTGGGAATGGCAGGATGCTTGGTGGCGTGCTTATCAACACGGCGAACTTTATGTGCTGATTGCCCGTGATGAAGACGGTGCGCTGTGTGGGCTTGCGCCGTGGTTCATCGATTCAAGCGATCCCGCTGAGCGCGTGCTGCGCCCAATCGGCTGCGTAGACGTGACTGACTATCTGGACATCATCGCGCCACATGCTCAGCGCGCCGCCTTCTGTAGCGGCATTGCTGCGTATTTGAAGGCGAACAGCGACGCCTTTTCACGCATTAACCTGTGTAATGTGCATGGGCAATCGCCAACCTTAGTTGATTTGCCATCCGCCCTTGAGCAAGTCGGCTTCCAAGTCAAGCTGCGCCCGCAAGAAGTCTGCCCGGTCATCACCTTACCCGAAACCTTTGAAAGGTATCTGGAAAGCCTTGAGAAGAAGCACCGCCACGAAGCGCGCCGCAAGCTGCGCCGCACCGAAAACAGCGAGGATAACGTCGCTTGGCATATCGTTGGCACGGCGGATGACCTTGAAACGGCACTGGAGACGTTCCTAAGCCTGATGGCTGCCAGCCATCCCAGCAAGGCTGCCTTTCTGGAAAATGAGCAGCATCGCACCTTCTTCAAGCTGGTGATGCCGCGCATGGCGGATTGTGGCTGGCTGCAACTCGCCTTCCTGACGGCAAACGGCACGCCCATCGCCAGCTACCTAAACTTTGACTACGACAACCGTATTTTGGTCTATAACTCGGGCTTGCAGCCCGAAGGCTACGCGCACCTAAGCGGCGGCATTGTGCTGCTGCTGCACTTGATCAAGCACGCCATTCAGGAAGGGCGGCGCGAGTTCGACTTTTTGCGCGGTAACGAAGAATACAAATACCGCATGGGCGGTCAGGATCGCCCCGTGATCGAGATACAAGCGCGCTTGGCTGCCAGCGAGTAAGGAATTCCATGCCGAACATCACACGCATCGCCATCCTGAGCGTGCATACTTGCCCACTGGCAACGCTGGGCGGCAAAAAAACGGGCGGCATGAACGTTTACATCCGTGAGCTGAGCCGTGAGTTGGGCAAGCGCGGCATCAAGGTGGATGTCTTCACGCGCAGCCAAAATCCGTGCGTGCCGCATATCAACGAGATGTTGGGCGAAAACGCACGGGTGATTCACCTGCCGGCGGGCGGCGAAGTGCCGCTTGATCCGGATCAAGTCTATCCGTACCTGCCCGAATTCACCGCCAATGTGCTGCGCTTTGCCGAAGAAAACAGCTTGCGCTACGACCTGATCTACAGCCATTATTGGCTGAGCGGCGTAGTGGCGCATACGCTGCGCGCCCTGTGGCGGGTACCTGTCGCGCAGATGTTTCACACGCTCGGCGTGATGAAAGACCGCATCGCGCACGCCGCTGGTCAGAGCAGCATTCGCCCTGCTGATTTGCGCTCCTTTAACGAGGCAGACATTATGTCGTGGGCAGATCGCTTGATCGCGGCTACACCTGCTGAGCGCGCTCAGATGTTGTGGCTCTACCGTGCGCCGCGCAATCGGATTGCCGTGGTGCCGCCCGGCGTCAACCTAGCGCAATTCCGCCCTATTCCAAGCGCTATGGCGAAGGCGGCGCTGGGCGTGCCGCCCGAACAAAAAATGCTGCTTTTTGTTGGGCGTATTGAGCCGCTCAAAGGCGTAGACACCATCTTGCAGGCGCTCGCCTACCTGAAAGGGCAGCAGCCGCACCTCTTGCGGACGCTCACCCTGAGCATCATTGGCGGCGACCCTGACGCTGAACAAGGCGAGAATGCCGAGATGGATCGCCTAAAAGCCTTGCGCGCTGAGCTTGGGCTGGATGATGTCGTGCTGTTCTTGGGCGCGAAGGATCAGGCGGCGCTCAACTACTACTATGCTGCGGCTGAAGCGCTCATCATGCCATCCGACTACGAGTCATTTGGCATGGTGGCGCTAGAGGCGATGGCATGTGGCACGCCGGTCATCGCCTCTGAGGTGGGCGGCTTAGCTTTCTTGGTGCGCGATGGCGTGAATGGCTATCATGTGCCAGTGCGTGAGCCGCAAGCGCTTGCCGAGAAAATCCGCACGCTGCTTTGCCAGCCGGATCAACGCGCTGCGCTTGGCGCTAACGCCGCACGGGATGCGGCTGAATACGCTTGGGCGCATATTGCAGATCGGCTGCTGAACGAATTTAGCCAACTCGCGCTGCCGATCCGCCAAACGGGCATCTCTTAGCGCGCTTCTTCTAGGACGAGCGCTGCGCCTGCACTGAGGTTGGTCAGGTTGAGCGCGCCGCTTTGCACGCTGTAGCTGCCGCCGTTCAACAGGTCGCTGAACTGTGCGCCCTCAGCAATGCCACCCTGCCAGACGGGAACGCTGACCGATTCGCGCTCCGCACGGCTGCCGATCACAATCAGGCGCTGCGAGGCGCTCTGCCGCTGATAGGCGATCAGGTCAGCATCGGCGTAGAGGTGTTGCAAGCCGCCATCACACAGCGCGGAAGCGTGCCGCCGCAGCGCGATCAGGCGCTTGTAGTGCGCCAACAGATCGTGATCCCAAGCGGATTCATCCCAGATCATGCAGCGCCGATTATCAGGATCATTCTCGCCTGCCAAGCCGATTTCGTTGCCATAGTAGACGCTTGGCACGCCGAGATAGGTAAACATCAGCACTGCGCCAAGTTTGGCAAGCGCCTTATCGCCATGCACAATGCTCAAAAAGCGGCGCGTATCGTGGCTATCCAGTTGGTTGTATTGCTGGCGGGCAATGGCAAACGGCACAGCTGCGCGGAAGGTTGCCCATTGTGCGGCAAGCGTCTCGGCGCTGATCGGCAGGCTGTTGGTCAGCGGATAGTGTCCTGCGCCATGATCGTAGCCGCCCAGCCAGCGCCACAGCGGCATGGTGAAGCCCTGATAGTTCATCACGGCGTCCAGCTCATCGCCTTGCAGGTGCGGCGTGCCATCAAAGAAGTTCTCGCCCATCAGGTAGCGATCCTGCCCATCGCCCTTGACGGCTGCCCTGATCTCGCGCCCGATCTCATGCCCAAGCTGCTGTGTGCCTTGCCTGCCCTGCATGTTCGCCACGTCCAGCCGCCAGCCGTCAATGCGGTAAGGCGGCTGCAACCAGCGCCGCAGCACCGAGTCCGCCGCCCGATACATGACTTCGCGCAGGCGCGTGCTGCGGTAGTTCAGCTTGGGCAGGCTTGGCACGCCCAGCCACATCTCATAGTGTTCGGGATGATCGTGAAAGGTGAAATACTCGGCGGTGGGCGCGTTGGCGTCGGCTTGTGCCTCTGTGAACCAACGGTTGAACCAGCCGCAGTGGTTGAGCGTCACATCGAGAATCATCCGCATGTTCACAGCATCGAGGGCAGCCCGCAAGTTGGCAAGCGCCACATTGCCGCCCAAATACGGATCGATGTTGTAGAAATCGGTCACGTCGTAGCGGTGATTGCTGCGCGCAGCAAAGATCGGGTTGAGGTAAAGCGCGCTGACGCCAAGCGCCGTCAGGTAGTCCAGTTTCTGCATAATGCCGACCAGATCGCCGCCAAAAAAGTCGAGGTTGCCCGACTCTTTCCATGTCATAACAGGTTCGCCCCAGTTGCGGCGCTGCACCGTGAAACTGCCGACCGACCAAGCGCCCGGCGGCACATCGTTGGACGGATCGCCGTTATAGAAGCGGTCGGGAAAGATTTGGTAGAAAACAGCATCGCGCAGCCAAGACGGTGCGGCAAAATTTGCCAGCAGTTTGAAGTCGAAGTGATCGAGTGGCTCGCTGCGCTGAATGCCGTGTTGGTTATAGTGCCACATGCCGTCGTCGGTCAGCAGGCGGAAGCGATAACCATTCATGGGCATGGTGATGAGCAGCTCTGCCACAAGGTAGCGGCAGGTGGCATCACGGTAGGCTTCTTGCATCAGGCTGAAATGCTGTTCGCCGTCGGGCGCGCTGCGTAAGGCAACGCCTGTCACGGGCGATTCAAGCGGCAGGCGCAGCGTGATCTGGACGCGCTCGCCGTAGGTAGGCAGTGGGTTAGAGACGTAAAGCGCCGAGCCATCATGATGCACGGCAGCACGCCAATCGAGAGATGCGTGGGTCATGGTTAATCCTAAATGTGCAAAGACAAACGCCTTTTGTAGCGCAAAGTTCGCGCTTGGGCAAGCCGAGTCGCGCTGAAGGCGGACTATGCGCTACAATTTGGGCAAAGCGCTCTGGAGAAACACAATTATGTTACATCACCTGCACACGCTCTACCGTCCCCTTTCAGCGCATGAAGCACGCGCACGCCTGCAAGAGCGCCAAGCCTACCCGATCTATGGCGGCGGCGCTTACCTGATGCGCCTGCCACTTGCCGCACGGCGTGATTTGTTGGCTATCGTAGACCTTGCCGAGCTTGCGCCGCGCAACTGGCAGCTAAACGAGGAACGCCTTGAGATCGGCAGCGCCGCCACACTTGCCACAGCCAGCGCCATTCACCCTGATGTGGCGGCGGTGATTGCCGCCGAAGTGCCGCTGACGCTCCAAAACACGCTGACCGTTGGCGATGTGCTGATGGAATGCCGTCCTGATTCGCTGATCCTCGCCATGTTGCACGGCATCGCGGCGCGTGTGATCACCGTTGAGCATGACCAGAACACCGCCATAGATATTCCGAAGTGGTACACACTGAGCCTTGAAGAACGCCGCCAATTGGCAGTGCTGGGCGTTATTGTGCAGGGCTACGCCGCACAGTGGCGCTTTGCCGCTTTCAAAGTGGCGCGCACGCCCGCCGATGCACCGATTGTTGGCGCCGTCGGTTTTGCTGCCCATATAGACCCTGATCCGGGCGCATATTCGGTGCTGGTTGGCGTGTTGCCGCAGCCCGTGCGCTACTATGAAGGCATCGCCAGCACGCTGAGCAACTACAAAGGCAGCGCCGCCTACCGCACCGCCATGGCAAGCGTGGTGCATGAAGAAGCCATCCGCCGTGCGCGGCAATTGGCGCAGAGCGGCTAGATGCTGCGCGTCGGCATAGATGCCAGTGGTCTGGCAGCCGCCAAACAACTCAGCGGCGTTAAGCGCTACCTGTTCAGCCTGCTTAAGGCGCTCTCGGAGCAGGCGGAGGCGCACACCGTGCAATTGCATCTCTATTTCACCTATCCGCCTAAGCGCGATAATGCCCTGCTGGCTGCCTTGCTGCCCAGCCGCTGGCTACGCTGGCGAAGCGCGCCAATCGCCCGTGGTTGGTTGCGCGTTGGGATGGGCGCGGCAATGCACCTTGATCGGCTGGACGCCTTTCACTTTCCCGCGCCGCTGATGGCAGGTTACTGCCCTGTGCCGTCGGTGGTCACCATTCACGACCTTGCCGCGCTGAGCCTGCCGCCAGAGCAAACTGTGAAAGAGCGCCGCTACCTTGCCGATGCACTGTCTGCCGCCAAGCGCGCTCGCCACCTGATCGCTGTTTCGCAGAACGCCGCAGATGAGGTGCGGCAGCATCTAGGACGGACGGCAACCGTTATTCCCGAAGGCGTGGATATGAGCGTCTTTCAGCCTGTGGCGGCAGACAAGGTTGAGGCACTGCGCGCCGAGCTTGGTTTAGGGCGCTATGTGCTGTGCGTTGGCACGCTGCAACAGCGCAAAAATCAGGTAGGATTGCTGCGCGCCTTCGCCCAGATTCAAGATCGGGTGCCGCACACGCTGGTGTTAGCAGGCGGCGATGGCAGCGGCGCAGAGGAGGTGCGCGGCTATCTGGCGGCACATCCGCAGGTGCGCGCCAAGCGGCTTGGCTATGTGGATGAGGCGCACCTGCCCGCCCTCTACAGCGGCGCAGAGGCATTTGCCCTGCCTTCGCTGTGGGAAGGCTTTGGGCTGCCGCTGCTAGAGGCGATGGCGTGCGGCGTCCCCGTCCTCACCTCGAACCGCTCCAGTTTGGCAGAAGTGGCGGGCGAGGCAGCGCTCTTAATCGATCCGCACGATGATGGCGCCATTGCGGAAGGGCTGCTGCGCCTGCTCACCGATTCAGCGCTACGGGCGCGTTTGCAGGCAGCGGGCGCGGCGCGTGCGCGGGAGTTCTCTTGGCAGGCAGCCGCCCAGCGCACCCTAACAGTGTATCGGCAAGCGGCTAAATCTGCGGCAAGGCACTTTCCAGTTCTTTAGCGGTTTGGGCTGCCTTAGAGGTGCGCTGTTCTGCCAATTTGATCAGGCGATTGGCGATCCGCATGGTCGTGCGCTGCATGTATTGAAGCTGCGCCTTCGGATCGCGCTTGCGTTCGCCCAACGGACGCGCCTCTACAAGGCTGCTCAGCCATTCTTGAACGATGCTTACAATGCGCTCATCAAACGACCAAACGCCCTTGAATGTCCGTTCATCATCGGGCTGATCCCACGTGGTCAGTTCTTCCGTCGCCAAAATACTGGCATAATCGGCTGCATCGGCAAGTAAAAACCATTCCTTCGCAAGCTGATCGCGTGGGCTGATCATGACATAGGTAACGTTCGGAATGTCGGGCAGCAGCACATCTGGCACACCGAACACATAGACCGACTCGGCGCGTTCGGCAAGCCGCCGATAGCGCGGCACTTGTGGCAGGAAAAAGCTCATCCTCTGAAAGCCTGAGAAAATGCGCGCTTTGGCACCATCGTGCAGCACGGCATTCTCAATCTCATAGCTGATCAACGTCATGGTGCGGCGGTGGTTCACCAGCATATCGCTGTTCACAACGCGCGCGGTTAATTCGTAGACGGAAAGGGTTGGGTCAATGGCGATTGGCATTGGACATCCTGCGTCTCGTTACTTTATATAAGAGTCTATTCATATTTTGCAAAAAGGACAACTCGCTCAGGGAAATTGGCTAAGATTCGCGGACTACTGACGCAGCCTTATTAATGGCATTTAAGTGCTTTCTGAAAGAAAGACTTTTAAGAAATTTTTCAGAAAGCGCCGCGTGGTGAATTGTGTGGCGATAACCTAGCGTCCAGCAGCGCAGCCCTTTCCCCGCCCGCAGGCAAAGGGGATCAGGAGGACTTAGGGTGCGGAAAAGGCTTCTGAGGGGATACAGTCTGTGACAAGCGCTGCCCGCCATTTACTGAGTGCATCGCTTGATCTCCGCCCTTCTGTGAATTGCATGGATGGCGTGCATCGGGCATACTTAGGCAAACTCTGCCTAGCCGATGGGTGTGCCATGCTGCCAGCCAATATCACCTTACAATACATGCGCGAAGGCGCCAAACAAAACATCCGCCTGAAGCTCTCCCTTGATTCGACGGCACGCCAAGTGATCGCCGATCTGGTGCGCGACCTGAACCTGCCCAACACCGACTCCGACGGCGATCCCTGCACCTACGAGCTAACCTATCAGCGCCAAACATTAGGGGACGATGTACGCCTTTTTGAAGTTGGTGTGCAGGAAAACGCCATTTTGCAGTTGGTGGCGGTCAATCCGAATGCCACACGCAGCGGCATTGCGCTGTCTGCCAATGTGCTGAGCAGGCTTGGCGGTAAGGGCAGCAGCGAGCCGCTCAACCTGAATGTGGCACTCATCACACGCGATGGGCGTACCTTTCCGCTGCGGCACACCCGTGCGCTGATCGGGCGCGCTGATGCTGCGCTTGGCTATCCGCCCGAAGCCTTCGACGCTGATCTGACCGCCCTTGATCCAAACCGCACCGTCTCGCGCCCGCACGCCCTGATCATCTACAGCGATGGGCTGTTCACCGTGCGCGATCTCTACAGCCAGCGTGGTGTGTTGGTGAACGGCAGCCGTATTGAGCCGAACGGTGCGCAGCCGCTGCGCAACGGCGACTGGCTGACCTTCGGTGAGGTCGAAGTGCAGTTGCGTTGGCAGGGCTAGGCATGGCGCTGCACTTATCCTTACCCTTGCGTGCGGCGTTAGCGGATGCAGCGCGGCACGGCGCACCACAGGAAGTCTGCGGACTGTTGGGCGGCACCCAGCGTGGACAAACCTTTTACGTCCAGCGCCACGCACCTATCCCCAATGTTGCCGCAACGCCGCAGGTGCGCTTTGCGATGGATCACGCCGCGATGGTTAGCGCGATCTTTGCCTTTCAGCGCGCCCATAGTGAACTGATCGGCATTTATCACTCGCATCCACACAGCGCGCCCATCCCTTCCCACACCGACCTTGCCGAGTGCGCCTGGCAGCGTGTGCCATACCTGATCATTGGCTATGCCGCCACACAGCCCTGCCTTGCCGCATGGCTGATTGAGGGATTAACGTTCACTCACCTACCACTCATCTAAAAGTGCTTGACAGACCTTGTGCATTTATTGTATAACCTAACTAGTTTTAGGTAGGAACAATGACGGACGAACATTCGGAAGCAAAAAAGCGCGTGCTAGACGTGGCGGAACGGCTCTTTATGGAGCGCGGCTATACCGCCGTGACGCTGCGCGACATTGCACAAGCCCTGAACATCAAGCAGGCGTCGCTCTACTATCACGTACCGGGCGGCAAAGAAGCGCTCTTTGTGGAAGTAGCGGAGCGCAACTTTCAGCGGCATCGGGATGGTTTGCGTGCTGCGCTGCATGAGGCGGGCAGTTCGCTACGCGCCAAGCTGATGGCGGCTGCCGAGTGGCTGTTCAGCCAGCCGCCCATGGACTTTGGGCGCATCATGAACAGTGATATGCCTGCCCTTAGCCCGGCGCTGGCGCATCGTATGGAACGTAGCGTGTATGAGGCGCTTTTGCAGCCGCTTGAGGAAGTGTTTCAGCAGGCACACGCCAACGGCGAGATATGGTCGGCACATGCCGGTGTGCTGAGTGGCATGGTCTTGGCGATCCTAGAATCAGCGCACAGTTTGCCGTCGCACTTTCATGCGCCGCCCAAGCTGATGATGGCAGCCGAGATGATTGAGGTGATCCTGAATGGCTTGTATCCACGCTAATCGTTTTTTTGTGTGGTTAACCTACCTAATTTTAGTTCAATAAGCTGTAAGCAATGGGGAAAATGTAGATGACCGATCAAGCAAACCGCGAGATTGTCGTGGAAAATCTCATCAAACGCTACGGCGATTTTGCCGCGGTGAAAGGCGTTTCGTTCAAGGTGGAGTCGGGCGAAATCTTCGGCTTTTTAGGACCGAATGGCGCCGGCAAAAGCACGACCGTGAGCCTGTTAACGACGCTCAGCCTGCCAACCGAAGGGCGTGCCACAGTCGGCGGCTATGATGTGGTCAGCCAAGCGGCTGAGGTGCGCCGTATTGCTGGCGTTGCTCTTCAGGAAGTGGGCATTGATCCGCTCATGAAATCGATGGAGCTGCTCACCATCCAATGCCAGACCTTTGGCATGAGCCGCAAACAGGCGCAGGCGCGCGCCCGCGAGCTGCTGGACTTGGTGAAGCTGAGCGAGTTCACAGATCGGCGCGTCGGCAAATATAGCGGTGGTATGCGCCGCCGCCTTGATCTGGCGCTGGCGCTTGCCCACGAACCTGAGGTGTTGTTCCTTGACGAACCGACCACCGGACTTGATCCTGCCAGCCGCCGCGATATTTGGGAAGAAGTGCGCCGCTTGAATACGCGGCTAGGCATCACAATCTTTTTGACCACCCAATATCTGGAGGAAGCTGATCTTTTGGCAAACCGCATTGCCATCATCAACAACGGCGTGATCGCCGCAGAAGGCACGCCACAAGCCCTCAAGGCGCAGCTTGGCAACGAATCGATCAACCTGACCTTTGGCGACGCCGACTCGGTGACTCGCGCTGAGGCAGAACTGACCGAGATGGTAGAGCGTACACAGGTTGATCACCATACGCTGCGCCTATACCTCTCGCACGCGGCGAACGCTGTGCCTGCCGTGGTGAACCGCGTGCAGAGCATCGGCTTAGCGCTGCAATCGCTGACCCTGACTCAGCCAACCCTTGATGACGTCTTCCTGAAGGTGACCGGTGAGCGCCTCGAAACCAAAGAGGCGCCACAGGCTGCCAAAGGCAGACGTTCGCGCATGGCACGTGCCAGCTAACCGACCCGCAAATTTGCCCTATTCTGAGAGGAAATTCTATCATGAGCGTCCTAACGACTTCTGCGCTTGGCGTGGCTGCCAAAGGCGAACATACTGCCCGTATGCCCTTCTGGTTGCAAGTCTCCACCATGACTTGGCGCAACCTACTGGTCGCATTCCGCACGCCTGCTGCACTGATTCCCAGCATCTTAATCAGCGTTTTCTTCACACTGGTCTATAAAGACTTGTTGAGTGGTGCGGCAGCGTTCTTCCTGCCCGGCAAGGATTATCTGGGCTTTGTGCTGCCCATTTCAATCATCAGCGCCTCACTCTCAGGGGCAGGTGTGGCGGGACAATCTGTCGTGCGCGACATTGAGAGCGGCTACTTCAACAAGCTGCTGCTCACGCCGATCAGCCGCGCAGCCATCGTGCTAGGCGCAATTTTGGGCGGTGCCATTGTGCTGGCGCTGCAAACCAGCATTGTGATGGCGACGGGCTTGCTGCTTGGCTTGCAACCTGCCACAGGCATCGGCGGTGTGTTCGCCGTGCTGGGCTATGGGCTGCTGCTGGGGATGGGCTTTGCAGGCTTCACGGTGGCTATTGCGCTGCGCTCTGGCAGTGCCGGCGCCACACAAGGCGCTACATTCCTGTTTTTCCCGCTGACCTTCATCACCGCCACCTTTACGCCTGTCGAACTCTTAAGCGGCTGGATCAAGACTGCCGCACAGCTTAACCCAATCACCTACCTGCTGGAGGCGATGCGTGCGCTTCTGCTGACAGGCTGGGATGCTGAGGCGATGCTGCGCGGCTTCCTCACTTGTGCGGCGCTGGCGCTGCTGATGTTCACCTTTGCCTTTTTCAGCCTCAAAGCGCGCACGCAGCGGCGCTAGGGCTAAAGGCAGGACTCCACACCCTCTGCTTCCCTTTCCCTGCTCGCGGGGAAAGGGTTAGGGATAGGGGTTGGCTATGTAGGCACCACCACATCTCATCATGCACACCGCAAACTTCACCGCGCCTGCTTAAAAAATCCCCTCGCCAACACCTGCTTGGCGAGGGGATTTCCGTGCTTATCATAGTGCAGTGTCTACGCCAAGCCGCTGCGCTTCTGGCTGCGCTGCGAGAGCGAATCCACAATGACTGCCAACACCAACACAATGCCCGTGATGATGAACTGCCAGCCCGTCTCCAGCCGCAGAAAGACCATGCCGTTTTCAACCATAGCGATCAGCAACGCGCCCAACACTGCGCTATAGACGGCGCCGCGCCCACCGAACAAGCTCGTACCGCCGATCACAGCCGCCGAGATGCAGTTAAGCAGCAATTGCCCACCGCCCTGATTGGCGCTGACCGATTTCAAGCGTGAGGCAAGGATAATGCCACCCACGCCCGCCATGAAGCTGCACAGCATAAAAACGTAGAGCCGCACGCGCTCCACACGGATGCCCGCCCGCCGCGCCGCCTCTTTGTTGCCACCCACCGCAAATACATAGCGCCCAAAGCGCGTATTGCGCGTGACGAAGGTCAGCACAATTAGGGTGACGATCACAAGGGCGCCGATCAGTGGCAAGCCACGATCTTGGTTAACGACCAGCACAATGCCGACCGCCAGCACAACCAAGATGGCAATTTGGAGGGCGATGATCGTGATCGGCTTGGCGTTCAGCCCTTGGGCGCGCCTGCTCTGAAGCTGGATGAACTGCGTGGCAGCATAGGCAACCACCAGCACCACCACAAAGGCAAGCCCCAGCTCCGGCGGCAAATAGACGTTGGAAATTTCGCGGAAGGGCGAGGCGGGAATCCCAACCGTGCCGCCAGCGCCCACCAAGAGCAAGATCGCGCCGTTCCACGCCAGCAAGCCCGCCAAGGTCACGATGAAGGAAGGCAACTGAAAGATCGTGATCAAAAAGCCTTGCAGTGTGCCGATGCCAAGCGCTGCCACAAGTGCAATCGGCACGGTGATATACCACTCAAGGTTGTGCGGCGGACGCATTAAAATGGTGGCGATGACGCCTGCCACACCGCTGACATAAGCAACCGACAGATCAATCTCGCCCAAGAGCAGCACAAAGACCACGCCAAAGGCGATCAGCGCAATGCCCGACATCTGCATGATCAGGTTGACGATGTTGTTTGGCGAAAGGTAGGCAGCATTCCGCGACTGAAAAAAGATGGCAACTGCCACAATGCCGATGATGATCGGCAGCGGACCGAGCGCGCCAGCGCGCACGCGCTGAAGGTAGGTTTGGATGTACGCGCCAAGTGTTTGTTGTTCGCGGCTTTCCAACAGCGCGTTTTCGGATTGCAGAGGTGCTTCGTTCGTCGTCATGATTCTTTCATTCCCGGCACGTATTGCAGCGCACCTGCTGTAATGGCGTGAACCACTTCTTGTTGGTTGGTCTCTTTGGTGATGAATTCGCGCACTTTCTGCCCTAAGCGCAGTGCTGTGATCCGATCCGCGCACTCGAAGACATCGTGCAGATTGTGAGAGATGATCACCACGCCCAAGCCTTTGGCAGCCAGCTTCCGCACAAGGTTCAGCACTTGGCGCGTCTGCGCCACGCCCAGCGCAGCGGTTGGCTCATCCAAGATGACAAGGCGCGAATTCCACAGCACCGCTTTGGCAATCGCAATTGCCTGGCGCTGACCGCCGGATAGCCCAGCAACAGGCGTCCGCACAGAGCGCAGCGTGCTGACCGAAAGTGAAGTGAGCGTCTCAATCGCCGCCAGCTCCATGCGCGCTTCGTCAAGCTGAAGACCCTGCATCGTCTCGCGCCCAAGGAACATGTTGGCAACCACATCTAGGTTATCGGCAAGGGCAAGGTCTTGGTAGACGATCTCAATGCCGAGTGCGGTTGCCTCACGTGGGTTATGAATAGTGACGCGCTGCCCGTCGAAGAACGTTTCGCCTTCATCAAAGGGATAGATGCCGGCAATGCCTTTGATCAGGGTAGATTTGCCCGCGCCGTTATCGCCGACGAGCGCCATCACTTCACCGGCGCGCACAGCGAAATCAACTTGGGTCAGCGCTTGCACTGCGCCAAACCGTTTGGAGACGCCTTTTAGCTCAAGTAGGGGAGGTGCTTCCATAGGAGTTTCTCAGAAAAAACTAAAAATTCGTTAGAGCAGAATATCACTAAGGGCGGGATTGCCCGCCCTTAGCGTTTGATTAGCCGTTCAGCAATACGCTGTGTTTAACGATCTGCTTCGGCGGGGCAGAATGCCTCGATCTCGCCAACGCAGATTTCTTCCCACGTGCGGAAGCCGTCCGCGATCACGGTCTCGGCGATGTTGTCTTTGGTCACGCTGACTGGCACCAAAAGCACTGAAGGCACATCACGGGTGCCGTTGTTCACAACGCCCGTCACCAGATCGTCGGTATCCTCACCCTTCAACAGGGCAATTGCCAAGGCCGCGGCAGCCTCAGCCTCAGCCTTGATCGCCTTGTAGACGGTCATGCTCTGCTTGCCTGCCAAGATGTTCTGAATGCCGCTGACGGTGGCATCCTGACCTGTGACTGGGATGTAGGGCTTGCCGGCGTTCTCCAGCGCGGCGATGATGGCGCCTGCCAAGCCGTCGTTGGCGGCGATAGCAGCATCCACATTACCGCCTTCAGCGGTCAGGATCGCCTCGAAGATGGTCAGCGCACGTTGGTTGTCCCAATCCGGCACGGACTCATCGGCAACCTTGATCCACTCGCCCGACTCAAAGAGTGGGTTGATGACGCCATCGTAGCCGTTCTTGAACAGGGTCGCGTTGTTATCAGTGGGTGAGCCATTCAGGACCGCCACGCGCGGCTTGACCAAGCCGGCAGCCTTGACTGCGGCGACCAAGCCTTCGCCCTGCAAACGACCAACCGACTCGTTATCGAAGCTGACGTAGAAATCTGCGCCTTCGCCTTCGATGGTCAGACGGTCATAGTCAATCACCTTAACGCCTGCCTCACGCGCCTTCTCGATGATGGTCGCGCCGGAGCCGCTGTCAAGGTTTACGAGCAAGATAACTTTGGCGCCTTCGGTGATTGCCTGCTCAGCTTGGGTCAGCTGGCGGGCGGCGTCACCATTGGCATTGACGATGCTGTACTGCACGCCTGCCTCTTCAAAGGCGGCGGCGAGGAAACGACGATCATCAGCTTCCCAACGGGCAGAAGACGCGGCATCGGGCAGCAACACAGCAATGCTGCCTTCCTGGGCATGGCTCTTGGTGCTGAAGCCTGCGAATAAACCTGCCACCAGCAGGATCGCCATAACGAGAGCAACTGTCTTACGCATTGTTAATACAACCTATCCTTTAGAAGGGTAAACCACTTTTTGAGGCACACAACGCCTCAGGCACACATTATGCACCCGTACCTTAAAAACACGCAAACATTTAGCAATGTTGCACTTTGCACAAGTATAGGGCATACTTTCTTGCAAATGAACGTTTGTTAGGCGCGCTTAGAGTGAATTTTTCTGTGAAAATGTGCTGTGAGACCTGACGCCCGCTATATGGGCGTTATGAAAATGGCGGGCATGGGCTAGGGCTGGTTACGCCACCCCTTCCGCACTCTCAGATTGCCAATTCTGCCACAAGGCGCTAGGCTTATCGGCAAAGAATGGCGTGTTTGAGGCACATATCACCCTCATTTTTCAAAGAAAGTTGATGGAAACTAGAATGGATCGCACAAAAATTCTTATCATGGGCGCCGCCGGGCGCGATTTTCACAATTTCAACGTCTGCTTCCGTGATGATCCCAGCGTAGAAGTGATCGCCTTCACCGCCACACAAATTCCCGGCATTGAGGGCAGGCGCTACCCGCCTGAACTGGCAGGGCAATACTATCCGCAAGGCATCCCGATTCATGATGAGGTCGAGCTGGCGCAGCTGATCACCACGCATGGCGTGCAGCAAGTCTTTTTCTCTTACAGCGATATTTCCCATCAGTATGTTATGCACAAGGCGGCGCAGGTCGTAGCGCTGGGCGCGGATTTCACGCTGCTCGGCACGCACCGCACTCAACTCAAAAGCCACAAGACGGTTGTCTCTATCGGCGCTGTTCGGACGGGCAGCGGCAAAAGCCAAGCAACGCGCCACGTGGCAAATGCGATCAAGGCGCTTGGCTGGCGCGTTGTGGTGGTGCGCCATCCCATGCCTTACGGCGATTTGTGCAAGCAGGCAGTCCAGCGCTTTGCCAGCTATGCCGACCTTGACCTGCACGAGACGACCATTGAAGAACGTGAGGAATACGAGCCGCACCTTGATAATGGGCATATTGTCTACGCCGGCGTGGACTATGCCGCTATCCTTGCCCGTGTTGAGGAAGAGGCGGACGTTGTGCTGTGGGATGGCGGCAATAACGATTTACCGTTCTTTGCCTCTGACCTGCACATCGTCATTGCCGATCCGCACCGTCCCGGACATGAACTGGCATATTATCCCGGCGAGGCAAACGTGCGGATGGCAGATGTGCTTGTGCTGAACAAGATAGACACCGCTAACTACGCTGATGTGCAGACCGTACGCGCCAACCTGCATCGGCTTAATCCGAATGCGCCCATTTTTGAGGCTGCTTCGCCGCTTTTTGCCGAGCAATCCGGCTTGGTGCGCGGTAAGCGTGTGCTGGTCATTGAAGATGGTCCGACGCTGACGCATGGTGAAATGCCTTACGGTGCAGGCGTGGTTGCCGCACAGCGCTTTGGTGCTGCCGAGCTGATCGATCCGCGCCCTTACGCGGTTGGCTCGCTGCGCGGCGTCTATGAGAAATATCCACATATGGGCGCGCTGCTGCCCGCCATGGGCTATGGTGCGCTGCAAATGTCCGAATTAGAGGCGACCATCAGGGCGTGTGCGGCGGACGTGATCCTTGCCGCCACGCCGATTGATCTGCGGCGCATCATCAAGGTCGAGCTGCCAATAGTGCGCGTGCGCTACGAACTACAGGTGATCGGCACGCCAACGCTCGCCGATCTGCTGGCGGAAAAACTGGGGCGCAAAGCGTAGCCCTCTGCAAGGCGTAGGAACGCTTCGGGGTGATCACCTTGAGCAATCACCCCGATGGCAGCCTTTAACGCCGTCGGGCGGCTTTTGTCTTACGCTTAGCAGGGTTTGCCTCATCCTCCGCCTGAGCGGGTTCCGTAGAAGGCACAGCACCTGTCTGCTGCGTATCGCGGGCGCGCTGGGCAGCTTGCAGGCGTTCGCGGAAGCTGGGCGGCGGCACAATTAAGGTATCGCCTGCCAACCAGTCAACTTCAGGCTCTGGTTGACCGTCTGTGTGGCGCTTGGGTGGTGTTTCCATACGAGAGTCCTTCTGCCAGGCGTCTATTTATCCCTACCTATAACCATACGCCAACTAGGGGTCAATAAGCAACACTCAAAAAGATAACAGCTGTGCGGGCGGTTGTTACAGGCTGTGTTATGGTGGGCTTTTCCTAGCTAGGGCTGAGGGGGAGCAGCGCCGCCGCCCCTTTCCCTGCGGGCGGAAAAAAAGCGGGAGTTATCTCCCGCCCTGTCTGTGTTGAAAGACTACTTCTGCGTTACGAAGACCTCTTCGCGCACTTCGGCAGCCGGGCAGCCCTTCATGATGGTGACGTACACCTTATTTTCCACATCGGGACCAGCGTTCACCTGCAATTCGCCGGAGGACAGGCGGTAGAGCGCAAAGCGCATGTCACGGGTGGCGGCGATCAGGTAATTCTGTGCTTTGGTGGGAAAGCGCGCCAGATCGCGCTCGGTGAAGCGCAATTGGCGGCGCCCGCTGCCGTTCGGCTCGATGGCGTAAATTTCTAAGGTGCAGCCAGTGGGCGTGCCTTTGCTGTAAACGGCATAAAATTGCCCACCCATACAGTTATGGCGGCGGTCATTTTCGCAATCGCACGGATTGCAGGCGTTCGCCGTTGTGGTCGGCGTCAGGGTGAAAGCGGTGAACCCTGCCATATAGAGGCTAAAGGCTATCAGAGCAGCCAACAAGCGCGAGATAAGCGGACGAGGCAACATGGGCGGAACGCTCCTGAATTTGGTAAAGAACGCCGTGTATTCTACCCAAGCGCGTTTTGCGTTGCAAGCCGCTTCAGCAAAGCGTAGGGCAAGCGTCAGGATCGCCTTGATCACCCATCCTCATCTTCCTCGCTGCCAATGCTGCGGCGCACCTGCTGCTGAAAGATTTCGAGAGCTTCCACCAGCGCGTCGTAGCAATCTGCCACACGCCGATCATCGCTTGGCAAGTAATCCTCAAGGTGTTCTATTTGGGCTGCCAAGCCTTCCAAAATACCTAAGACGCGCCAATAGGCACGTGCTGCTGACGAAACTTCGATCATCGCCGCACCTTTCGCTAGAGACTCTCTTTATAAAATGGATTTGCCAACATCTGGGCATGGGCAGGGCTGCCCAGCCGCTGCACTGCGCCTAAGGCTGCCATGCTCAGCGCGACGGCGGCATCTATCCGCCCGCTGCCCTTCACCAAGCGCACGCCGCGCTCAGCGTGCTTGAGCGCCGCATTCAAGACGTGATCGCGCAGCGTTGCATCGCCCGTGTGTCGCAGCCGCCCTGCATTCAGCACCGCGCGCAGGTGTGAATCGCTCTGCGTCCGCGCCGCGCCTTGCCCAAAGACAACCATCGGCACGCCCTGCCGCGCTGCCTGCTCCGCGATGGCGATCATCTGGTACGGATCGTAGTAGACGGCAGCGATGCGGCACCTCTGTGCAAGCGCTGCCAGCGCCGCGCCGATGCTCTCCGTCAGGTTGAGCGGCTGCCCATGCGGCGTCCAGACGCGGCAGTAGATCACTTCGATCTGCTCACGTTCGGCATCCCATGTGCAGCCGACCAACGCCGTGCTATCGCTATGTGTGCCAGCATCCACGCCAAAGACGACCGAGCGCGGATCGCCATCTTGCAGCGGCAGCAGATTAGGATCATAGAGCGCGTCCCACGTCTCAGGCGCGCAGAGTGCATCCATGCCCTGCACACGCCGATTTTCCCAAACGCGCAGGTATTCGCGCTCTGGCAGCAGGCGGCGCTGTTCCGCCAGATAGTCGGCTGTGTGCCATGCCATGCGCGGCACGTGATCATAGTAGACGAACAGGCTGCCGTTCTGCCAGCAAGCAGGCGCACCGTCACCATTCTCAAGGTGAGCAAGGGCAGGCACCGGCGCGCCGCGCAAGCCGTCATCAATCAGGTTGTGCCACCACGAAGACGCCTGCCAGCCCTGATAGCCCGTGTAGAAGATCAGGCTGTTCGCCCGCGTTGGGACAGGGCTAAACTCGGTGGCAAAGCGGACGCTGCGCTCGTGGAGGACGCCCCACGCCTCATCAAAGCTGGCAAAAGTTTGGTTGCCGCCCGCCTCGCCGCGCACATCGTTGGGAATGGCGCGGATGAGCGTGCCGTTGGCAAGGTGGATCGCGTTTTGGGTGGCGCGCCAATCCACGCCGCGCTGCAAGATCGGGTTATGTTCAAGGGCGCGCACCGCGTAGCGAAAAACGCGGTTACGGCTGCCGTCAAGGTCGTTCGCCAGCACGTACTGCTCGCCGCCCGCCTCCACAAAGAGGGCAAACCACAGGTGCAGCGCGGCTGCCAGCGTGCTTTTGGCGCTTTTCTTTGGGCAGCTCCACACTACGCGGCTGTAGGGCAGCGGCGCATCGCCACTCGGAAAGACGTGGTCGAGGATGGCGCGCTGATAGGGCGACCACGCCGCCAACGTCGGCAGCCGCTTATCGGGCAGATACATGCCGCCGCGTGAGTCTGCCCATTGTAAAAAGGATGGGCGTGGATAGCTCATCAGGCGCCCTCGCTTTCATCGGCTGTGTCGTTGCCCTGCACAATGGCGGCATACAGGCGCGCCGAGAGGTCGTTCGCAAAGCTATCTTGCGCGGCGCGCAGCCAGTGTAGGTTGGTGGCAAGCGTCTGGGCGATGCCTTTGCTGCGCCGTATGAGCGTTGCCAGCTCACGGTAGACCTTTAAGCCGCTGCCATCTTCGCGCAACGGTTCACCGTTCGAGAGGGCGCTAACCGTTAATGTAATGCGGCTGAGGGCAAGCTCTAGGGCGCGCTGCTGCTGTGCGATCAGACGTGCCACGTCTTCGGCGGGCAGGCTGCTCAGCGGCGAAGGGCGCAGCGCATCAGCATTCAGCGTGGCGCTGAACTGCTCAAGGTCGGTGGCAAGGCGCGTCAGGCTGCTGATCACGCTTGTGATCTGCCCGTTGCGTTCGCCTGCCCACGCGCTCAGGCGCTCGGCAAGGGTCAGGCACGCCTCTGCCATGCCCTGAAAATAGTGCGCCAAGTGCGGCTGCGTCAGATTAGGCGGCAGTTGGATTACCTCCGTGAGGCTGCGGCTGTAAAAGCCGTGCCGTGTCGCTTTGCGTACAGGCGTCACACCGATTATCCTTTCACCCACGCCGCGTTGAAAGGCGGCGACGTTGAGCAATGCTACACTAGAACATGCGTTCTAGTCAATTGATCGGTGAGTTGGCAGATCGTTGGAGTGGCGTTAGAGTGACACTGCCGCCGAGAAAGGGGCAGGCGGATAGGGGTTCGCTATGCGTTGGGGCGCACTTTTCACCACTCCCTAATGCGGCGGCTGATGACAATCTGCCAACGCTGTGTATACTTACCCAAAATGGCTGTAGGATGGATCGCCCATGTCGGAACGCCTTTTCGATGAAAAAACACTGCGCCAGCTTGACCAACTGAGCCTGATCGCCAACCGCGTGCGCGCCGGCGTGATGAAAGGCGAACGGCGTTCGGTGCGGCGCGGTACCAGCCTAGAGTTTGCCGATTACCGCAACTACGCTCGCGGCGACGATCTGCGCCGTGTGGACTGGAACGTTTTTGCCCGCTTGGAACGTCCCTTCATCAAGCTCTTTGAAGAAGAAGAAGACCTCTCGGTGCATGTGCTGATTGATGCCTCTGCCAGCATGGATTTTCCGCGTGAAGGTGAGGGCGAGGCGGCACACCACAAATTCCGTTTTGCACAGCGCGTTGGCGCGGCGCTTGCCTATATTGGACTGGCAAACGGCGATAATGTGGCAGTCACGGCGCTGTATGGTGCGGGGCTAAATGTGACGTGGGGCGCCCATCGCGGGCGCGGACGCTCACTGGCGCTGTTGGAGTACATCGCCGCGCTGAAGCCTGCCGGCAACCTTGATTTGGTTGGTGCGCTGCGCGATTACGCCATGCGCGTCCCACGTCCGGGCTTGTGCCTGTTCATCAGCGATCTGCTGGCGCCCAACGGCTGGCAAGACGGCATCACAGCCTTGCAGGGCATCGGGCATGAGGTGGCGATCATCCACCTGCTTTCGCCCGAAGAAATTGATCCACCCTTGGTGGGCGATCTGCAATTGGT
Source organism: Anaerolineae bacterium (assembly GCA_034432555.1). GTDB lineage: Bacteria > Chloroflexota > Anaerolineae > Aggregatilineales > UBA2796 > CP2-2F. The sequence goes on along the minus strand of DAOUBW010000002.1, from coordinate 20,927 downwards.
GGATGTGGAGAGCGGCGCTACAGCCGATGTGACCATTGACGCGCCGATGCGCCAGATGTATATGCAACGCTTGTTAGCGTGGCGCGATGAAATCACAGCCCACTGCCGCAAGCGCGGCATTCACTACGCCACTGTGGAGACGGGCAGCCCATGGGAGACGCTCATTTTGTCTGAACTGCGGCGCTTAGGTGTGATTCGATGATGTTGGCAAGCCGTCAGCGTGTGCTGTTCGCCTACGCTGCACTCTTGTTGGCAGCCTTTGCGCTGCGCCTTTGGCAGCTTGGTACGCAGAGCCTCTGGCATGATGAGGGCTGGTCGCTCTACCCCGCCTACACACTGCTTGGGCAAATGGGCATTCGCGGCATGGATGTGAACGCGCCGCCGCTGTTCAACATCAGCATTGGGCTGTGGCTGCGCGCCGTTGGCGATGCCGTCTGGACGGTGCGCCTGTGGTCAGCCCTGATGGGCGTGATCGGCGTTGCCTGTGGCATGTGGTTGGCGCAGCGTTGGTTTGGCGCGTGGGCAGGCGCTCTGGCGGGCGTTTTTCTCGCCTTCTCACCGATCTTGTGGGTGTTCGCCCAAGAGATACGCGCCTACATCCCAATGCCCATCTATACCGTGCTACTGATTGCTTTGGCGGCGGAATTCCTTGTGCCGCGCAAGCAGCGCGTGTCCAATCGGGCGTGGTGGTGGCTGTTCGCCGTCACGCTGGCGGCGTTGTGGTCACACAATTTGAGCGTGCCGCTGGTGGCGTGGCTGAACGTGACTGTGATCGGCGGCTTGCTGCTGCGCGGCGCATGGCGCAGATTGCGCGGTTGGTTGCTCTTGCAGAGCTTGCTGTTTGCGCTCTATCTGCCATGGCTGCTCACGCAGCGCCCGACAGGCACACCGCTCAACACGCCGCCGTCGCTATCTCCTGATCTGCTCTGGCAGATTTGGCAAGCCTACTTCACAGGCATTAAAGCGTTGGTCGGTGCGGACGACGCCCTGATGCTGCTCTGTGCGCTGTTCGGCGCGCTGGCAGCCTTCAGCCTTTTCCGTGCGGTGTGGCTGTGGCGCTCTGCGCGCTTGTGGGTGCTGCTTTCGGCGGTGCTGCTGCTGCCCGTCTTTCAGCTCTTGATCATCCTTGCCGCCCACATAGATTTTCACCCGCGCTATTTCTTGCTCGGCGCGCCGCCCACCCTGATCCTGATGGCAGCGGGTTTGGCAAAGGGCAAACTGCCTGCTGCCATGCCTGTTTTGCGCTTGACGGCTGCCCTGCTTGCTGTGGCAATCATGGGGCGCATGGCATGGCTGACCTACAGCACGCCCATTTATCAGCATGACGACTTTCGCGGCATGGCGCAGCACTACACCAGCCTGGTGGAAGATGCCGCCATTGTGATCCCTTACGGTTGGGAGCCAAGCCTCGATTATTATGAGGAAAAACTTGGTGTGCGGGCGACCTTTGTCGAAGTGCCGATCTACAGCAGTGCCGAGCGCCTACGGATGCAGCTTGCCGAAGGGCTGCAAGGCAAGCGCAGCGCCGATGTTTTCACGTGGTATCAGTTGCCTGCCGATTTGCGCGGCGCATTCCCGTGTTTGCTGGGCGCGGTGGGTAATTGGCAGAGCGCCTTGACGCTCAGCGGCGTGCGGACAGATCGCTACGCCCTGTTAGCGGCGGCTGAGGTGCTGGCTGCGCCAAATTTGCCGCAAACGGCAGGCGTGCCGTCTGCTTTCGATCTACCCAATGGCGGGCTTAGCTTCAGGCACAGTGCCTTTTTGCACGCACAGGGCGCTGATCACGCTTGCCTGATCCTCGATTTCTACACAGATAGCGTGCCGCTTGACGAAGATTGGCGGATTGCCGTGCGTCTGATGGACGGCAATGGCGGCATGTATGCGGCGGCGGATGCCGATCTGCGCGATGATCGCCAGCGCACTGCGGCTGGGCAAGGCGACTACGGCTTCCAAGCGACTGCCTTCCTCGCCTTGAACGTGCCGCGCAAGGCTGAGGCGTGGGCGCTGACAGCATGGCTCTATAAAGGCGATCAGCGTTCGGCGGCGCAGTTGCTCGGCACGCTGACTGCTGAAGCTGGCGTTGCGCGCTTTGCGCCAAACACGGATGCGCTGCCACGTATCTTCGTGCCGCCGCGCCTGCCCATCCGCGTGGATTCTGCGCCCTTCCGCGTCCAAGTTCGCCGTGATGAATGGCGCGCAGTAGGCGCACTGGCTGCCGCCGATCTGGCTGAGACGTTCTCGGCAGAGGCGCCGCCCGACCTTGTAACGCTGCTGTGGCGCGCCGAGTCACCGTTGCCTGTCAGTTACCTTGTCTTTGTGCATCTGGTGGCGCCTGATGGCAGGCTGCTTGCCCAGAGCGATTCCGAGCCGATGGATGGTGCGCGCCCAACCAGCAGTTGGCGGACGGGCGAATATGTGCAGGATCGGCACGCGCTGAGCTGGCATGTTAAAGATTATCGTGGTGAGGCAGCCGTGCGCGTCGGCATCTATGACTTGCGGACAGGTGCGCGCCTGACTTTGGCTGATGGCAGCGATTTTGTGACGCTGCCGCGTAAAGTGATCGTCGAGTAGTGGAAAGTTACGTCATATGTCCTTCCTTGCGCCGTTAGGGTTGCTGCTCAGCGTGTTGGCTGTGCCGATTATCTTGCTCTATATGTTGCGCCTGCGCCGCCGTGAGGTGCAGGTGAGCAGCACCTTGTTGTGGCGGCAGCTTTTGCAAGACCGCGAGGCAAACGCGCCGTGGCAGCGCTTGCGCCGTAACCTGCTCTTGTTTCTGCAACTGCTGATCCTTGCCGCGTTGGTGCTGGCATTGGCACGCCCCTATAGCGAAGTGCCAACCCTGACCAGCGGACGCACCGCGCTGCTGATTGACGCTTCCGCCAGCATGAACGCCACTGATGTGCAGCCCAACCGCTTTGAGGCAGCCCGCCGCTTTGCCCTAGAGACCGTGGACACGCTGGGCGACGACGATAACGTGGCGATCATCCGTGTGGCGGAAAGCGCCGAAGTGCTGGAAAACTATACCAGCGACCGCAGCCGACTGCGCGCCGCCTTAGCGCGCATGACGCTGAGCAAAGGCATTCCGGACTGGAACGCCGCGCTGACCCTTGCCGCTGCCGGCGCGCAGGGTGCCGAGAAGTTCACGATCTTGCTGCTGAGCGATGGCGGCGTGCCAGCTAACCTCGACCTAACGCTCTACGGTGAAGTGCGCCATGTGCCGATCGGCAGCTCTGGGCAGAATATGGCAATCAGTGCGCTTGCCACCGGCGATGATCCTGTGCGCGGGGCGCAAATTTACGCCCGACTCACCAACTATGGCGATCAGGCTGCTGATGTGATCTTCAGCCTCAACCTTGATGGGACGCTGCACAGCGCTGCACCTTACCAGATTGCCGCCAACAGCTACCTCGACCTGACCGTTAGCGATTTGCCCGCCGAGTTTCGGCGTGTGGAAGCGCAGTTGACGCGCCCTGCCAGCAGCACGCTGCCTGATCACCTCAGCATTGATGACACCGCCTATGCCGTCTATACGCCTGTCATTGCCGGGCGCGCCGTCGTGATGACAAAGGGCAACACCTTCTTAGAGCGCGGCTTGGCTGCCTTGAACGCTTGGCAGGTCTATCGCGGCGATCCTGATCGCGGCTTGCCCGCTGAGCGCTACGATCTATATGTCTTTGACGGCTGGCTGCCAACCACGCTGCCCGATTCCAACATCCTAATCGTCAATCCGCCGCCCGATCTGCCGCCTAATAACCTGTATTCAGTTGGCGGCACGACCAACCAAACGCAGATTATCCGCGTGCTGCCTGATGATCCGCGCACGCGTTATTTGCGCTTTAACGATGTGAACGTGCGCGTTTTCCGCCAAATCCGCGCTGAGTGGGCAGATACACTGGTCGAGGCTGCTGGCGGCGCGTTGGTGCTGGCAGGCGAATTTGAAGGACGGCGCATCGCCATTTTGCCCTTCAACCTGCTTGATTCGGATTTGCCGCTGAAAATCGCCTATCCGATCCTGCTGGCAAACCTGACGGCATGGTACAAGACGCCGCGTGCGCTCAATTTGGAAGGCAGCGCACAGATCGGGCAGACCGTCGTCATTCAGCCGCCGCCAGAGTCCGACGTGGTGCGCGTGATCCGCCCTGACGGCGCGGCAACCACCTTCCGCGCCGATCAGCCGCTGCTCATCTATGCCGAGACGCTCCAACCTGGCATTTACAGCGTAGATATGTACAGCGGCGAGTCGCTTTTGCGCCAAGAATTCTTTGCCGTGAATCTGTTCAGCGAGAGTGAGAGTAACATCACACCGCGTGCGGTGCAGCTTGGCAGCGGCGCGGATGCCGCGGCGGCGGAAGCGCCGCAAGAGATCGGGCAGCGCGAGTTTTGGTCGCTCTTGGCGCTGATCGGCTTGGTAATGTTGGCGCTGGAGTGGTTCATCTACCATCGGCGCTTGGGTGCGCCGCGCTTACGCGGTGCGGCGGCGGGCAAATTCAGCCGCACGGCACGCCGTCCGTGAGGTGTGGATGACGCTGCGCTTAAGCCGCCCTGCTATCGGTTTGGTGTGCCTGCTCAGCGCCCTGATCACGGCTGCCTTCATCGCCCGTTTCGGTGTGAACGTGCCGCATTGGGACGAGTGGCAGGCAAGCGCGCCTGTTGTGCTGCGGACGGTGGACGGGACGCTCAGTCTGGCGGATTTGCTCAAGCCACACGATCAGCCGCGCATTTTCTTCACACACCTCACAACGGCGCTGGTCACGGCGTGGGCAGCGTGGGATGTGCGCGTTGAGATGTGGGTGAGCTTTGGGCTGGCAGCGCTCAGCTTTGGCGTGCTGCTGGCAGTCCAGCGCCGAATACACGCGCCCAGTGCGCTGTGGCTGGCAGTGCCGCTGGCGCTGCTGATCTTTGCCGTGCGGCAGCGCCAAAACTGGCTGATGGGCTTTCAGACGGCGTGGTTCTTCTGGTTGCTGTTCACGGCGGCGGCGCTCTGGCTGTTGGTGCGCTTACCGGTCGGTTGGCGCAGCCTGCTGCCGATCATCGCCTGTGTGATCGGCGCCAGCTACGCCTATCTGAGTGGTTTGGCGCTTGCCTTTGCCATGCTGCCGGCGCTGTGGCTGCGCGGCTACCGCAAACCTGCTCACTACGGCATCTGGTTGGGCGCGGCGGCGCTCTACATCGGCTTGTACTTCACCAACTATGCCTTCATTGATCAGGGCTTCCAAACGGAGGTGAGCGCGCAGCTTTGGGATTATCCGCTGTATGTGCTGCGCTACATTGGCGCACCGTTTGTGCCAGATGAGCCTGCCTACCAAGCGCTCAGCCTGCTGATCGCGCTCTTGGGCGTGGCGTTGCTGGCTGCCAACGCTGCCTACCTGTGGCGCAGAGTGCCGTTGATCAGCTTTGCCGCGCCCATCACCTTGATCTTGCTGTGCCTTGCCAATGGCGCTTTAGCCTCGCTTGGGCGGGTGAAGCCTGACTTGCTGGAATACTTTTGGGCGCGTCCGACCACCTCACGCTATGTGACGGCAGCCAACCTGTTTTGGATCGCGCTCCTGATGCTTGGCATGATGGCAGTTTGGCAAGTGGGCAAGCGACGGTGGCTGATCAGAGCGGCAAACGGCGCGCTGCTGATCGGCGCTTTGCTGGGCTATGCCTTCGCCAACCTGACCACACCAACTTACATCGCCACGCCTGAGGATCGGCTGTGCGTGCTGAACTATCTGCGCGCCCCTTATGATAACTGCCTGTTCCGTGTCAATGCGGATCGCGGCGGCTATTTGGCGACGGCACAGCAGCTTGGCGCGCACCGCCTGACTGCCTTTGGCGACTGGTTTCACGATTTTGCGCCCGCAGCACAGCCCACAGCGGCGCATTTGCAATTCCTGAACGGCATCGCCGATCCGCCCGTCTTCATGACGCACGCGGCGGATGCATTTGTGCCTGAGGCAGCCGTTGTGCTGTATCAGCATCCGCCCAGCCTTGCCGAGCAATACCTGCAACTGCCCGACGCCGAACAGGTCTTTTTTGAGGCAGACCTCTACGTGGATTTGCAGAACTTGGCGGCGCATCCCGACGTGCCGCAGACGGGCGCGCATTTCCGTTTGGGCATCCGCGAGAACCGCCATGTGCGGACTCTTTACGAGGGGACGTTTGACGTGCAAGTGGCGCGTGCGCCGATCCCCATCCGCGTGGATTTAAGCGCGTGGCGCGGGCGGGCGGTGGTGCTGGTCTATCAAACGGCAGTGCGCGACGGCGTGCCGTTTTATGCGTGGGCAATGTGGCGCAATCCGCGCCTAGTGGCGAAACCCTGATTAGCTTGGCACAGCCCGACACAAGGCGCTACGCCTGCCGACAGGCGCTATGAACTTTGCCGTAGTTGGCAGGCGTCTTCAAAAAGGCATTGGGCTAAGATGTGCTGCATGGTGGCGCGCTTTTGTGGGTGGCTAGGTTGTGTTGCTTGGCATAAGGTGATAGGATTAGCGTGGCTGGAGTGTGATAAGCGTTTTCGGTGTTTCTAAGCAAAATTTCATGACTGCTAGAGATGATTCAATCGTAATTAAAGGCATCCGCGAAGGGTTGCTGCTCACCCTGAGGACGAGTGGCGATGAGTGGGGCGATCTGGTTGCCCGCCTTGCCAAGCGCATTGATGAAAACCGCACCTTTTTCAGCGGCGCACAAGCGCGCATTGCCCTCAATGTGGGTGAACGCCCGGTGCTGCCGCATGAGCTGGATAGCCTGCGCCTGATGCTGACCAAGCGCGGCATTACGCTGTGGGCTGTGGTTAGCACCAGCGCCACCACCCAAAGCACCGCCCGCAATATGGGGCTGGAAACGTCGCTGGTCGCTGAACACGGTCAGCTTGAACTGCCCGAAGTAAGTTCGGAGGAAGTAGGCACAGCGGCGGTGCTGGTGGCGCGCACTTTACGCAGCGGGCGCACCGTGCGGAGTGGCGGCAGCGTGGTTGTGGTCGGTGATGTGAATCCGGGCGCAGAGATTGTGGCAGGCGGCAACATCATTGTGTGGGGCAAGCTGCGCGGCACCGTTCATGCCGGTGCCAATGGCGATGAGGCTGCTTTTGTATGCGCGCTTGACCTTGCGCCAACCCAACTTCGCATCGCCGGCTATATCACAGTTTCGCCACAAGATCGACGGCGCAAACCGAAGCCTGAGATCGCCTTTGTGCGGCAAGGTCGCATTATAGCAGAGACGTGGGATGGCTAAGCGGTAATCGCAGGGGGAAGAGATGATGCAGCCAATGGGCAGAGGTGCTTCCAACCGCGTGATCACGATCACGTCGGGCAAGGGCGGTGTGGGCAAAACAACAGTGACCGCCAACCTTTCGGCAGCGTTGGCACGCTTGGGCAAGCGCGTTGCGTGTATTGATGCCGATATTGGCTTACGCAACCTCGATTTGATCTTGGGCGTGGAAAACCGCATCGTCAATGATATTGTGGATGTGGTCGAAGGGCGTTGCCAGCTGCAACAAGCGCTCATTCGCCACAAGGCCTACCCAGAGCTGTATGTGCTGCCCGCTGCCCAAAAACGCGATAAAACAGCCGTTAGCCCTGCCCAAATGGTGCGGATTGCCGATGATCTGCGCGCTCAGTTTGACTTTGTGTTGATTGATAGCCCGGCGGGCATTGAGCGCGGCTTCAAAAATGCCGTAGCGCCTGCTGATGAGGTGCTAATTGTTACTAACCCAGAAGTTTCGGCAGTCCGTGATGCGGATCGTATCATCGGCATGATCGAACTGCTAGAGAAGCGCCCACCCTCACGCTTGATCATCAATCGCGTGAAGGCGGAGATGGTGCGGCGCGGCGAAATGCTCTCCGCCGATGACGTGACGGACATCCTCTCCATTCAATTGATCGGCGTGGTGCCTGAAGATGAAACCGTCTTGATCGCAGGCAATCGCGGAATGCCGGAGGCAAACTCGCGCTCAGGGCAGGCATTCAACGAGATTGCACGGCGTCTGCTAGGCGAGAACGTGCCATACACCCATAGCAACCCTTCACAAGGCTTTTTCAAGCGGCTGACGCGGCTTTTCAGTGGCTCTGGTGCGCGGCAAGGGAGTGTGTTTGATGAGTAGCTTTTGGGAGCGCCTACTTGGGCGTCGGAATCAGACGGGCAGCCGTAATGTTGCCAAAGAGCGCTTGCAGTTGGTGCTGGTTACTGACCGCAGCGACCTGCCGCCGGAGACAATTCAGCGCATGAAGGATGAGATCATCGCAGTCATCTCGAAATATGTGCCTATCGCCCATGATAAAGTCGAGATCAACCTTGAGCAGCGGCAGCGCGATAACTGGCTGGTTGCCGATATTCCTTTGGTGCGCGCGATGCAAAGCGGCAGCGTTAGCCTAACAGACAGCACTACTGCCGACGATGCCTAAGCACGCGCTGATCAGGCGCGCCTGCACGGTGTTGATCAAGCCTGTTACACTCTGCCCATCGTTGATCGGGAGATTCCTCATAAGATGAGCGCATTGTCGCTGCCTGATTCCAAGCGGTTTGATCAAGTGCGGCGCGTGCTGCGGCGTGTGCTGGTGGCAAACGCTTGCGTGGCTGCCGCCAAGTTGATCATCGGTGTGCTGACTGGCACACTGGCAATGGTTGCCGATGGCTTTCACTCCACCATGGATGCTTCCTCAAACCTGATCGGGATGGCGGCTGCCGCTATTGCCGGGCAACCACCCGATGCTGACCATCCCTACGGACACCGTCGGTTTGAGACGCTCGCCACGCTTGCCATTGGCGGTTTGTTGTTGGTTGCCGCGTGGGAAATCCTGACGACTGCCCTTGACCGCCTGCTGAATGGCAGCACGCCTGATGTTTCGCCGCTCAGCTTTGCGGTGATGATCATCACAATGGTCATTAATATTGTGGTGGTTCTGTACGAGACGGCACAAGGGCGGCGCTTGCGCTCCGCTGTGCTGTTGGCAGATGCCGCGCAGACGCGGGTCGATATTTTCATCTCGCTCTCGGTCATTGGCAGCCTTATTTTTACGCTGCTGGGCGTCACATGGGCAGATACCCTTGTTGCGTTGCTGATTGTGGCGCTCATCGGGCGGACTGCTTTCACCATTTTGCAGCAGACCACGCAAGTATTGGCAGACCGCGCCGCGCTCGATCCGGAGGCTGTGCAGCGTGTGGTGGAAGGCGTGGCGGGCGTCGAGTCGGTCAGCCGCATTCGCAGCCGCGGCCCTTCGGATGCCGTTCACGCGGATGTCGAGGTGCGCGTGCAGCCTGCCACCACCACAGAGCGTGCTTCTGCCATCGTCGGTGAAATTCAAACGCGCTTGAAGGAATCGCTGAGCGGTGTAGCGGAAGTGCAGGTGCAGGTGCAGCCACACTACGCCACGCCGCCAGATCGAGCGATTGCGGTGCGCTCCGTCGCCGATGCGTTGGGCTTGGCTGTGCATGAGGTGACGGAAATTGTGACGCCTGAAGGCATCGCCCTGGAGATGCACGTTGAAGTTTCGCCACTGCTCACGCTCGCTGCTGCCCACGCACAAGTCACCGACCTTGAAGATCGGGTGCGCGCCACCATGCCCGAAATTTGCAACGTGATCACCCATATTGAGCCAGCCAGCCGTCAGGCGGATGTGGTGCTGCACAGCGGCAGCGCGATTGTGCTGCGTGAGCAGGCGCTGCAAGTGGCGCGCCGCACTTATCCGGATGCGGTGTGGGGTGATGCCACTGTGCGGATGGTGGCGGGTGGCTATGCGGTGATGCTGCGCTGTGCGCTGCCGGGCAGCATGAGCGTCCAAGAGGCGCACACCATTGCCGAGCAGGTCGAGACGCACATCCGCAGCGAGGTGGCTTTTGTGCAGCGTGTTACCATTCACACCGAGCCCGCCGACTGAGCGCAGCGCGCAGACTGACACACCAGACGCTTAAGCCCCTTCCCACAACAGCCGCACCCCTGCTATAGACCTAGCAAGGGTGCGACCGAAAGGGGAGAGATTCAGGTGGACACAGCGTCCGCAGACTCGCGCTTAGTCCAGATATTCGACAAGTTGCAGGTTGCGGTCAAGCATCCGCAGTTTATGAAGCGCCTCGTGCTGCAATTGGCGGATGCGCTCACGGCTGTAGCCCATGATTTCGCCAATTTGTGCCATGCTGTGGTTTTCGCCATCATCAAAGCCATAGCGCAGCCGCAGGATGTCCGCTTCGCGCTGTGGCAGCATGTTCAGCAGGCGCTCAATCGCTTCCGAGAGCAATTGGCGGCTGGTTGCTTGTTCGGGCAGCTCGCTCTCGGTATCTGCCAGCAAGTCCTCACGCGGGCGGTCTTCCTCGTCGCCTGCCAATTCGTCAATCTGCATGGGTTCGCGGGCGGCGATCAAGGTTGCCTGCACCTGCTCAACGGTCAGATCGGCGGCGGCAGCCAGTTCCTCGTGGCTAGGTTCGCGCCCAAGTTGTTGCGAAAGTTCCTCAAAGGTGCGGCGCAGCCTGCCCCAGCGCTGCCCTTGATTAATGGGCAGACGGATGGTGCGCCCGCTATCCCCAGCCGCACGCGCAATCGTTTGGCGAATCCACCAAGTGGCGTAGGTGCTAAGGCGCACGCCGCGCTCTGGGTCAAAGCGATCCACCGCTTTCATCAACCCTAAGTTGCCCTCTTGGATCAGGTCTGCCAGCGAGAGCCCACGCCCTTGATAGGTCTTGGCGATGCTGACCACAAGGCGCGTATTCGCCATAATTAACTCTTGGCGAGCGCGGTCGCCCACTTCGACCATCAGTTGAAGGTTTTCGCACTCTTCTTCAGAAAGTTCCCCAGCGCGCCGCAGCCGCTGGCGCGCCTGACGCCCTAGCTGAACATCGCGGGCGAGGCTGCGTTCAGCTTCCACAACCAACGGCGAGGAGACTGGGCGAATGTCGCGGAAATAGAACTGCACAAGGTCGGAGTCCAATTCAAGGGTAGGACGTGCTGACCGTTCTGCATGATCGCCTAGTTGGTGTTCGTCTGCCTCAAAAGGCTCCGACACGGGCTTTGTGTGTGTAGTGCTACGCTTACCCATAGGGTTTATCTCCTTGCGTAAAATTTATAGAGAGCCTCGCAAGAGAAATTCTTTCCAGAGACTATTTCACATTTAAATCGTGCTGGCGTGCCTTGATAAGCATTGGTTTTGAGAGGGTTTTTCTCACACCCATCCTTTGTTTTATTGATTTTCTAGTCATAAGATTGTCAAATGCTCGATGAAGCCATGTTATACTTTTTTACAAGGTTAGTCAATAATTTGAAGATTAGCAAATCATGATAGGGGTAGCTTTGGCAAAGGTAAACTAAGGGAGAGAACGCCCTAATTTTTCGGGCGTTAACTCCTCAAAAGGAGTTCTTAACCTGTTTTTGATACAAAGCATGTTAATATCGAGGCGGATGAAAAAGTGCAGACTTTGTCTAACGCTGAGCAAAAGGCATCCAAACATAAGGAGTGTGTATATGCCACGTTCACGCATCCTATTTCTGGCAATTTTAGGGATGGCAGTGGTGATTGTTGGAATTATCGCCATAAATAACCAGCCCGTCTCACCCGAAGCACAAGCGCAGCGCGATGCCACTGCCACCATGGCAGCACGCAACGCACTCTTGGCAAACACTGTCAAAATTGTGGTCAGTTATGGCACAGAAAAGCGGCGCTGGTTAGAAGATGCTACGGCACGCTTTGAAGCACAGCATCCCAACATTGACGTAGAGTTGCTGGGTGAAGGATCGATGGAGTCCTACCGTGCGCTCAGTATGGTCACGGATTCCACCGCCACCTATTGGCGCAACCGCCCCCTACCCACGCTCTGGAGTCCCGGCGGGCGCATTCAGGTTGCCATGTTGAATGCTGATCAAGGGCGCGAATTTGCCACCCAGTGCAAAGACCTGGTGCTTTCGCCGCTGGCGTTCATCATGTGGGAAGACCGCGCCAATGTCTTTGAGTCATTCTATAAGGATCGTGGCGGTGTGACCTTTGAAAACATTGAGGACGCACTCAGTGAGGCGAATGGCGGGCGCTGGGGCGCCATTGGTGGCGATCCGAACTGGGGCTTACTCAAGATCGGCTATGCTAATCCGAACGAGTCCAACGGCGGTTTCATGTTCCTGATGGCGCTCACACATGCTTATCTGGATCGCACCACAGAGGCAACCATCGCCGAGCTGAGCGATCCGAGCTTTGCTGAATACGCACGGCGCATCGCCCGCGCCATCTCGATTGAGCCGCTGAACAGTTCAGGCATCCTGATGGATAACATGATGCGCCAAGGTCCCGCCACCTATGACATGGTCATCTTGCACGAGGCACTGGCGATTGAGAACTATCAAATTGCCATTGATCGGCATGGGCAGCCCTTGCGCGTCTTTTATCCCAAATACAACCTCTACTCAGAACATCCCATGTGCTTGATCGATCATCCGAGCATCACAGCGCAGCAGCGCGAGGCAGCACGCATGTTCCAAGATTTTCTGCTCAGCCGCGAGATTCAAGAGCTGGCGCGTATTTATGGCTACCGTCCCGCCGTCACAGACGTACCGATCTTCGTCTCGGATTCACCCTTTAACGAGGCGCGCCTGCGCGAAGCAGGCATCAGCAATAACATCGGGCAAACGCTTGTGCAGCCTGATGGCAACACGCTCAAGCAATTGCTTACTATTTGGAATCGTGCCGTAAACTAGACAAGGAAAGGTCGTTCCGATGCGAAAGAATACTTTCGGGCTGCGCCGTGCAACCTTACTACTCACCCTTGTGGCGTTGATCATCTCTGCGTGTGGTAGCGGTGAAAGTGGCGGCAGTGCTGATCAGCCAACGCCGCCGCCGCCTGATGCTGTGCGCGTCTTGTTCACCTATGGCAGCGAAAAAGATGCTTGGGTGAAGGCGGTGACACAAACCTTCAACAGCAGCAACACACGCACCAGCAGCGGCAAGCTGATCGTGGCTGAGCCTGTGCCAGCTGGTTCAGTGGAAGGCGGCATGGATATTGTGGAAGGGCGCACGCAGCCCGCCTTGTGGAGCCCTGCCAGCCGCCTCACGTTGCCTGTAGTGAACGACGCCCATCAGCAAAACACAGGTAAGCCACTGGTGGATGACGGCGAATGCCGCGATCTGGTCATCAGTCCAACCGTGATCATGATGTGGCGCCCGATGGCGGAAGTGCTTGGCTATCCGCAAGAGCAAATCAGCTGGTCAGACCTGATCGCCCTCGCAAACAGCCCCAACGGCTGGGCAGATTACGGCAAACCACAGTGGGGACGTTTCCGCTTTGGGCATACCCACCCCGATTTCTCCAACAGCGGCTTGCAATCCATCGTGGCGATTGCCTACGCGGCGACGGGCAAACAGCGCGGCTTGACTCCGGAAGACATCGCTAAGCCCGAGACGGTGCAGTTCATGCGCGAGATCGAGAGTTCAATCGCGCACTATGGGCGCAGCACGGGCTTTTTCGGCAATGCGATGGGTCAGCGTGGCACTGCCTACCTAAGCGCTGCCGTCGTTTATGAGAATGTGGTCATCGAGAACAACAACGATCCGACCAAGCGCGGGCGCCTTGAGTTCCCTGTGGTGGCGATCTATCCCAAAGACGGCACCTTCCAGACCGATCATCCTGCCTGCATTCCCGAGATGCCCTATGTGACGCCCGAACTGCGTGAAGCTGCCGAAATCTATCGCAGGTTCTTGCTGGCAGAACCACAGCAGCGCCGCGCCCTAGAGTTCGGCTTCCGCCCTGCCGATCCCGCTATCCCGCTCACGGCGCCCTTCACGCCCGAAAATGGCGTTGACCCGCTTCAGCCGCAGAACACGCTTGCTGTGCCAAGCGCTGCCACCATCCGCGCCATCCGTGAACTGTGGGAACAGCAAAAACGCCCCGTCAACCTGACGATGGTCTTTGATGTTTCGGGCAGTATGCGTGAGCGCGGACGGATGGAGAGCGCTCGCAGTGGCGCGGCTGCCTTTGTCGATCAGCTTGGCGATAAAGACCGCCTGACCCTGATCGCCTTCAACGACGAGCAGACCGTCGTCTTTGACGACCTGGAGGTTGGCAGCAACCGCGAGCGCATGAAGCGCGACATCCTGAGCCTGATTCCCGGCGGCGGCACCGCCCTGTTCGATTCCATTGCCTTTGCCATTGAGCGCCAACAGAGTACACTCAACCGTGAGTCAATCAACGCGCTTGTGGTGATGACCGACGGCGAAGATACCAACAGCACGCGCTTCCGTGATGCTGCCAGCCTGATGGATCGCTTCGGCATGACGGCAGAAAACACTGCGGATATTTCAATCTTCACCATCGGCTATGACCTGAACGAGGCGGGCTTACGCCCACTGCGGACGATTGCCGAACGCGGGCGCGGCGCCTTCTATCAGGGTGATGTGGGCAACATCCGCGATGTCTATTTAGAAATTTCGACGTTCTTCTAAAGGTGAAATGGCTACCGCACAGCGCAGACCACACCGCACTACCTTACTGGGCATTTTGCTGTGCCTGATGGCGTGCCTTGCGCTGCCACACCTCAGCGCGGCGCAAGGTGCCAATACGCTTGCCTATGGGCAGACGGTGGAAGGGCGCATTACTAACGAGGCATTTCGCACCCTATACGCCTTTCAAGGGCAGCAGGGCGAGATTGTAGACGCACTGATGCGCCGTCTGGACGGCAGCCTTGACCCTGCACTGCTGCTGCTAGATAGCGATAATGCGCTCATCGCCCGCGACGATGATGGCGGCGATGGCTTGGATGCTGCCCTGAGCGCCGTCACCTTGCCGCGCACCGACACCTACTTCTTGGTGGCAACCCGTTTTGGGCAAGCGCAAGGCACGACCACAGGACGCTACAGCCTGACCCTTGAACGAGTCGGTGTGGCAAGCGATCCAACCCTTGAAGAAGAAACCTTCCTGCTGCGCTATGATGAGAGCGCCGTGCGCGATCTGAATGACGCACAGCCGCAGCACCTGTATACCTTTGCCGCCCTGCGCGGCGACCTGATCACAATCCGCATGACGCGCATCAGCGGCGATCTGGACTCGGTGCTGATCCTTGCCGATGCAGAGGGCAACGTGCTGCTCATCAACGATGAAGCGCCCGACCGACGCGGCACGCTGGATGCTGCTATCGTTGAGTGGCGCGTGCCGCGCAGTGGCAACTATTTGTTGGTGGCAACGCGCTTTGGCAGCGAAGGTGGCAACACACGCGGCGCTTATAGCCTGTTGCTCAGCCGTGTGCCGCCCGAAGAGCTCAGCCTGACGCCTGAGCGCGCCACCTTGCTGAGCTATGGCGAGCGCCTGATCGGGCAGGTGACGCGCACCACCGTGCGCCGCTACTACATCTTTCAAGCGCGGGCAGGTGAGGTGATCACTGCCGAAGTGACGCGCACCCGCGGCAACCTTGACCCAACACTGGCACTGTTCACGGCTGACCTTGCGCCGCTGACCACTCAGACTGAGGGCAGACGCGGACAGGATGCACGCATTGTTGGCTACCGCATTCCGCGTGATGGCACTTACATGCTGGTCGTCTCGCGCTTCAACGCCGAAACAGGCATCACCGAAGGCGAGTTCGCCCTGCAACTCTCGGCGCGGGCGGGCAATTAGCCACACGCCGCAGCGGTGCGCTTAGCGCGGCAAAACACCCGATTCCGCCACGCCGTAGACATCCGCCCGCACCCAAATGATGACATGCCCGCTGAACTGCGGCACATAGCGCGCCTGCCGATCATACAGCCAACCGATGAAATCCCAGTATTGCAGGGTGCTGAGGAACCAACTGCTTTGCGTGGCAAGCCGCTGCCCAACATAGCCCGCGCCCAACTGGGGCGCTTCTGCCACGCCAAGCGCAATAGGCGTACTCACCGCGCTGGAGAGCAAGTCTACATAGCGGTGATTAGGGAACTTTTGCAGCGTCCATGCCAGCGCGGGATTGTTCTGCACTGCGGCGCGCTCCACCACGATTTCGGCGCTGTTCGGCTTGCCCGTAGCACGCAGTGAGGCAGTTTCCAGCGTGCCAACCAACAAATTCAGGTTGCGCGAACTCGGATTGATATGCCACAGCTCACGCGGATCGTCAAATTTGGTGACGGCAGCTTGCCAGCCTGCATTGAAGC
This sequence comes from Anaerolineae bacterium, assembly GCA_034432555.1. GTDB lineage: Bacteria > Chloroflexota > Anaerolineae > Aggregatilineales > UBA2796 > CP2-2F. Next base: position 4,857 of record DAOUBW010000002.1, on the reverse strand, counting down.
TGTACATGCCCAAGAAAAAGACCAAGCCAATGCCCGTGCCGTGCCACGCCGCCCGTGCGCCCCAAATGCTGCCCACCAAAAAGAAGGTGATCACGCCCAGCGCCAGCGCCAACAGCACCATCAGCGCCCGCATCAGGTCTTGCTGCTGGAAGGGCGGGAACAGCTCTGGCGCCATGCCCAACGTCACACGCCCCACCCAGATCAGGTTGATGCCAGCAATCAGAAGCGTGCTGACGAGGATCACGCCGTGCAGATAGGGCGCCCACACTGGCACTTGCCAATAGCGGTCTCGGACGGGCGAAAAGGCGCGCGCCACCGCAAAAATGGAAAGTCCCGCCAATGGCAGCGTCAGCCACAAGGCGTTATCCGCCGTGCTGCCCGCATAAACCAGCCCGAAGGCAACTGCCGCAACCAGCCAGCCGATCAGGGCGCGCCCGATGAACAGCTCAGCAAAAGGCGTTTGTTCAGGGTTTGCCGTCAGCACAAAGTAGGCGCCCGCCAAACCGAACACCCAAAAGAGTGGCTCGTAGACCAGTGAGGCGAGGATTGGGAAGGCAAAGGGCGCGTCGGGCGTGCCAACGAAAATACCACGCAAGCCCGCCTCCAGCGCTGCGCCAACGTGCGCCATGCCGCCGGGCATGGTTAACAGTGTGGTGCTGCCGGCGACCAATGCTAACGCTGCCGCGATGCCCATCTTGAGGCGTGGCAAGGCGTTGAACAGTTCACGGGCTGCCCCTTGCACCTTCTTCTCAGGATCATCCCACGTCCACAGCGCAAAGCCAACGCCCACGCCCAACATGATCAGCACAAGGAAGCCCGTCGGGGCGCTGCCAAACGCCAGAAGCGCCAAGGCGCCAGCGCCCACCAGCGCGTAGCGTTCGCGGCGAGTCTCGGCAAAGCAGCCGAACGCCCATGCCACCAGCAGCGCCATAAAAAGCGCCCAAACTGTGCCGCTCATGCTGCGAGAGGCAACCAGCAGCGCAGGCGAAATTGCCAAGAGCGCCATGCCGATCACGGTGTAGGCAGCGCCCAGCCACCGCCGAAAGGCAAGCGGCATGAAGATGACCGCCATGCTTGCCAGCAGCGTGCCTGCCCGCGCTACCGCGTTTTGTGTGCCGCCGATGCTCATCAAGAGCGTGTTGAGGCTGAAGCTGAGCGGTTGCACCGAAAGCGGCGCCTCGCCAACCGCGTTCGGATTCACGGCGTGCAGTGCGGCAAGTGCTTCAGTCGCTTCCGCCGCCTTCAAGGGAATCACGTCGAGTTCGGGCAGGCGGATGACTGCCGCAAACAGCACCAGCACAATGTAGCAGATCGCCTCTAGCGAGAGCCTGATCTGAAAGCTGCCGATTTCGGCTGCGGCTGCCGCACGCGGCGGCGACTCAGCAGTGGCGGGCATTTGTTCAAGGTTTAGCGCATCCATCGCGTATTCGTTCTCCATCGGGTTAGTTTGCACGCGCCGTCAGCAGTGCTTTGAATGAGTCAGCGCTGTAGACTCGCGTGGTGCCATACTCACAAATGGGCGGCAAGGCATCAAACTTTGCCAAGCCTTCCGCAAGAAAATCGCGGCGCTCGGTAGCACCAACGTAAATATAGGTAATGCCATAGCGCTGGATGACGCCGAGCGCCTCAGCAGGATCAGTGCTGTTGTAGAGCGTGGCGATTGCCTGCGCGCGTGTCTCGATGCGCGTTTCGCCATTCACCACGTAGGTGAGCGTGTTCACCTGTGGAAAGGTGCTGCCGCGCCACTGCCCTTGATGGTTATCCCAGCCGAGCAGCGTCGGAATGCCTGTTAGCGCGCTCACGCGCCCATAGTCACCGCGGTAGGCAAGCCGTTCTCGCGTCGCCTCTGCCACCACATCTCGATCAGAGGTGGCGATCTGGGCTAGGCATTGAATGGCGTTATAGTCATCCATGCCCTGCGCCATGCTCAAGCCGCCGTCCAAGGTCATCGCTTGCGTGTTGCCGCGCAGCCTGCCGCTTTCGCCCAGTGCGCGTGAAGTGACCGCATAGGCGGGATAGACCAAGCCTAGCACAATTGCGCCGCCCGCCAACAGGGTGACGGCTGCCCGAACAGCGGTTGGAATCCGCTTAGCGGCACTTTCGCGCCTATCCAATGCACCTTCATAATCGGCAAGGACTGACCACAGCCCATAGGCAGCCGCCACGCCCCACAACAGCCACGCCTGATACCACAGCTTAAAGATCGTGTTGATGCGGACGCCGAAGCCGTCCCGCAGATAGACAAACTCCGGTGCAAGGGTCAGCACCGCGCCCGCGCCGATCAAGAACAGCGCAAAGCCCGTCGCCGGCGCATAGGTGAGGACGTGGCGCGTTTCATCAGGTGTGCCATCGGCGCGGCGTGGCTCACGCGCGAAGAGGCGCGCAATCACCATGCCGATCATGCCGAACAGGACGGCATGAGTCAGGAGGCCATGCAGGCGGCGCGCCAAAAGCGCGGGAAGCGTCCCTAACACACCGCCGCTCTCGTCCAATGCCTGAAAGACAGCATAGCGCACATCGTCCCGCAGCCACGCCACAACTGCCAGCCCAAGGAGCGCGATCAGGATCAGCGCCATCCCACCGACCACAACTTGAACAGCAAAGCGTGCATTGAAGGTGACGCCTGCGCGCCGCCACTCTACCCACAAGAAGGCGGCAAAAATGATCAGGAACGGCGCAAACTGTAAGAAGAACTGCTGAAACTGCGTCTGCCAGAGCAGGTTTGGCAAAATGCCGCCCGCCTGCGAACGGAAGCCGATGAAGAACGGCAGATACAGCACCGCCGTTAGCCCGATCATTGCGCCGCCAAAGCCTGCCATGCCGAGCCAATCACGCGGCAGATAACCGCCCGTGCCGTTGGCGATCAAGCGCCGCAGCGCCTCCGCACCGATGATGAAACCGACAAAAACGGCATCCCACGAGTTCAGGAAGATCATCCCGCCCACACACAGTCCATAGAGCAGCAGTTCCCACGCTTTCAGCCGCCGCTTGCCCAGCACCAAGTTAAGGGCTAGGGCAATCACCAACATCACAAAAGGCATTGAAAGCACATGCGGATGCATATCTGCCAGCACGTAGCTGAAGATCGGCATCTCCGTGATGGGCTGAATAACCAATGGACGCCCACTCAAATCCAGATCGCGCACCACGCGGCTGTAACGGAACCACCACCAGTAGCACCAATTGCTGGGATCAGCGCTGTCAGTTGGCAGGCAGCCAACCGTGTACGAATCACGTTCTTCAAGGTTCATCCAAGCAAGGTATTCAGGCGATGCCGTTCGCGTTTGGAAGGGAATCTCTACAAGGGCAGTCCCAAGATTGCCCATCACTATCGTCAGCAAGACTGCCAAACCGCCGACTGCCAAGCGCATCCGCATCAGCGCGCCGCGAGAAGCAACCAGATCGTAGGCGACGCCAAAGGCGCCGATGCCACTTAGCGCAAAGAGCAGCGCGATGCCTAAATTAAACGCCATGCCGTTGCTGACGGCGCTCAGGTTGGCAATTGTGCCGATCAGGATGTAGCCAAAGTGATAGTAGCTGATCGCATAGCCTGAGAGCCACGGATCATGTGGCGGAAACTGTGCGCTGCGCCGCACCGCGCTTAGGAATGCCATCTCCATCGGCTTTTCGGTGGCGGTTAGATCAGGGTGCAGGGCGCGTACGATTGTCCAGCCGACGAACAGCAGGACGAACAGCACTTCCACCGTGATGATCAGCGGCGCGTTTTGGCGCAGATAGGCGCGCCAAGCGATGCGTTCGCGCCACGTGAAATAGGCGATCAGGCTCAGCGCCAAGACGATCAGCGCCACCAAGAGCGTATCGCCGCTGGTATTTCGCAGCACGCCCAAATTGTTCAGCAGCCAGAATAGGTAGCCAATCAGCAGGATGCCGAAGGCACGCGCTAGGGCATAGCCACGTGAAGGCAGCCCGTGAAACAAGCGCAGGCAGAGTGGCAGCACTGCCCAGCCTGCTGCTAGGCTGATCAACCACCAACTGATCAGCGCCCACCCTTCAGAAAGAAGCCAGTCAAAGAACATGCCGTATGCCTTTAGTAGTTTCGGATGAACAATTCGTTGCCCTTTTGGGCAGTTGCTTGCCCAACATTATTCATGCCATATTGCAGTTGCCACGCTGTGATGTGCGCGAAGCTGAATAGCTGGCGCACCATTGGCGAATCGTCATACGTAACTAGCCAATGGTGTTGGCAAGCGTGCAATGCGTTCGCAAAGCGTGCATGGTCAAACGTTGTGTGCAGTACACCGTCCACACCATAGAGCCGCGAACCTACAGCGCGCCAATAGGGCGGATCGAGAAAGATGAACACACCATCTCCGCCTTCTTGCAGCATCGGCAGATAGTCGGCATGTGTGATGTGAACATTTGCCAGCATTGGCGCAAGTTTCCGCACACGCTCGATTGCCGAGTCCGTAAAGCGCCGCTCAAATGCCTGCTGTGAATAGCCGCCTGAGTCCACCACACCGGAAAATGTGATCCGATTCAGGGCAAAAAAACGCATTGCACGGTCTAGGTCGCTTTGCAATGTATTGGGTGTATTCAGGAATGCCCATAATGCGCGCCCATCAGCATACGTACGCTTCAAGGCGAAAAGGCGTTCAACAAGGGCATCGTTCTCATCGCGGGCAGCACGCCAAAAACAACATAGATCAGAGTTGAGATCGTTAATCCAATAGCGCCCTACGCGATTACCCAACACCGCCTTCACTGCCAAAAAGACCGATCCGCCACCTACCATTGGTTCACGGTATTCCGCCATGTTAATGGGCATTTGTGCCAAAATTTTGGCGATGGCGCGTGATTTGCCGCCGGGATAGCGCAGTGGGCTTTTAACAGTTGGCA
>DAOUBW010000001.1:0-102939 GCA_034432555.1 Anaerolineae bacterium | reverse complement strand
CCAGCGCCGATGGTACTGCTCTGGAGACGGAGTGGGAGAGTAGGTCATTGCCAAGCCCTTTTCCCCATATCCTCTCACCAGGCGCTCTTTTTTCATACAAAATTCGGCACATATCCTTTAGTTGTTGGGTTATGCTAAACTCCAAGCTACTTAACCATAGCAGGAAGTCTCGTTGATGGCACACATAACCCTACGCCGTTTAGTGTTATATAGCTTGCTGCTAATAAGCGCTTGTGCGCCTGCAACCAATATTACGCCCACTGCTGCGCCTTCCACCTCAACAGCCACACATACAGTCACCGCATCACCTACGCCGACATACTGATCAGGGTTTCTTCTATGCGGAAGAAGTCGCCGTCAGCAACTGCGATTCGCAATTCCCAACCACCATGGAGCGCGGTACAAATGTCGCGCAACTGCCCAATGTGAAAATCACCATACAGAACGACTGGGCGAGCCTGATAGCGATGATTCCGTCAACCCATCCCATTCTGCAAGTGCCGATCAGCATCATCAACTGTATCAGGACGCTGGAGGAGCGCCGCCGTATCATTGACGGTCAGCCGTGGATCACGATCACCAATAACATTGTTAAACAAGTGCCAAGTGGCACAGACGCTAAATATCGCTTCATTTGGCGCGAAGTGGAAGTGAAAGGCAACCTCATTGTACAGGTAAACGCCAACGAAGGACACAATCTCTACACCTTACGCGTGCCGTATAGCATTCGTGGGCAAATTCGCCCTAGCATCCAGACCATTTATGAGCGGGCTTGCACAAATTAATGGGGGGTAACATGAAAACTATTGTTGTGGTGGGCATTATTGCTTTAGCGCTTATCGCTTCTGTGGTGATAGGCATTAATGCACTGCCTAGTTTGATTCAACCGGCACAAGGGCGTGAATTTTCAACAAGAACGGTGGTAAACAGCATTCGCCCGCTTGGTCAGCTCACAACTTACGAAGCACAGTTTGCCAAAGCGGGTGTGGGCATTTCGCTGCGCTGGGGTGTTGCGGGTGCATGTAATGTGGGTGCCAAACACGCAGTGCAGGGAACAGTGCGGGCAGCCATTGATCTGACTCGGATTAGTGAGGATGATATTATCTATGACCCCGAGACAAAAACACTCACCCTAAACTTGCCCGCGCCAACCGTTGCTGCCTGCTCAGTGGATGAGATTATCCAGTATGATTCCTATGGTGCAACCGTCTTTTGCAGCATAAACTATGACGAATTGCGCCAAGTGGCGCACTACACTTCCATCAACAACTTTCGTAGTGAGGCGCAAAATGGCGGGCTTTTGGATCGCGCTCAAAGCCAAGCGAAGTTCTTGCTCGAAGGCTTTTTGCAAACCCTGATTAGCAACCTACCCAATCAGGAAGGCGTGAAGATCATCATCAGTTTCGCACCCGCCACACAAGTTACCTATGACCGCACTTGCCAACCTAACCCACCCATCGGTTGGATATATGATGCCACAGACAATGCGTGGCGCAGAGAGTAGCTACGCTATAACATTAGACAGGTGGGCAGGCTGAGCCTGCTACTGTAGGCTACGCCTTTTTAACGACCCACGCGAAAAAGCTGCATGATGGTGTTACAATGATGGAGATTTTCTGATTGTAAGGGAAAATTAAAATGAAACGCATTGTCATTACCGGGATGGGCATGGTCACGCCACTTGGTTTGAATGTGGCGGAAACATGGACAAACATCCGTGCGGGCAAATCCGGGGTCGCCTACATCACCCGCTTTGATAGTTCACCTGTGGATACGCACATCGGCGCAGAAGTAAAAGGCTTTGATGCCGGCAAGTGGTTGGGCAACAAAGAAGCGCGTCGCATGGATCGCTACGCGCAGTTTGCTGTGGTGGCTGCCCTAGAAGCCTGCGAGCAAGCAAATTACCGCGTAACACCTGACAACACTTTTGAGACAGGCGTGATTGTGGGTGCAGGCTTTGGCGGCACGGAGACGCTCCAAGAAGGCATTGATGTGCTTTACACACGCGGCGCAAAGAAGGTTAGCCCGTTCACCTTCCCGATGGTGCTCAACAACATGGGATCGGCACAGGTTGCCATGCGGCTTGGCATTCGCGGCACAAACTTCACCGTTTCGGCGGCGTGCGCCACTGGTGCAGTTGCCATTGGCGAAGGCGCAGAACTCATTCGGCGCGGCGATGTGAATGCTGTGATTGCTGGTGGCTCTGAAGCGAACTTTGCCCTGTTCAGCTTGGCAGGGCTAAACGCTATGCGTGCGCTCTCCACCCGCAACGACTCGCCCGAAACTGCCAGCCGCCCCTTTGATGCGACTCGTGATGGATTCGTGCCATCCGAAGCGGCTGCCGTTGTGCTGCTGGAAAGCCTGGAGAGCGCGCAAGAGCGCGGCGCTACTATCCTCGCCGAATTGGTTGGCTATGGCTGCACCTGCGATGCCAATCACGTCAGTGCGCCTGACCCTGAAGGTACTGCCATCGTCAAGGCGATGGAGCGCGCTATCCAGCGTGCCGGCATTACCATTCAGGATATTGATTACATCAACGCGCATGGCACCAGCACACCGCTGAACGATGCCAACGAAACGCGCATGATCAAGAAGGTCTTCGGCGAACGCGCCTACCAGATTCCGATCAGCTCTACCAAATCCATGATCGGACACGCCATGAGTTCCTCTGGCAGCATGGAGGCGATCTTTAGCATTATGTCGCTACGCGATGGCTTCATCCCTGCCACCATCAATTATGAACATCCCGACCCAGAGTGCGACCTTGACTATGTGCCGAACACGCCGCGCACTGCCAACTTGCGCTATGTTATGTCCAATTCGTTTGGCTTCGGCGGTCAGAATGCCGTTTTGGTCTTTAAGCGGTGGGAAGACGAAGGGCAAACGGCGCGCACCATGAATGGTGGCGGTGTTTAATAGTAAGTGGGCATTGGCTTCACCCAAAAGGGAGCTTATAAAATGGCAGGTCAAACTTTCCGTGTCGTGAACGCGCCGTTGAACATCCGCAACGCGCCGGGAACAAATGGCACCACCGTGATTGGTACCTTTGCCACTGATGAAACCTTCACGCAGATTGGCGAGCCACGTGAAATGGATGGCTTTCGCTGGCTGCAACACGAGCGTGGCTGGTCGGCAGAACGTAGCTTGAACGATGGGCGCGTGTTTGTGGAAGTGGTTGTGCCGAGCGATGATTCACGTCCGAGCAGCGAAGGTGGTGCGCCGGCGGTTGTGCGGCGTACTTTGCGTGTGGTGACACCCTTCTTGAACATCCGTAACGCGCCAAGCCTGAGCGGCACGTTGGTTGGTGCGCTGCTCAGCGGCGAGAGCTTCACCGAAGTAGGCGATCCACATGAGGCAGATGGCTTCCGCTGGGTGCAGCACGCCCGCGGCTGGTCGGCAGAGCGCAGCCTCGACTCGGTACTGATTTTCGCCCTAGAAGGGCAAGAGAGCGCCCCGATCAACACACCAGAGCGTGTTGAACTGCCCAACGGCAATTCGTTCATCCCTTCGGAACTGTTTACGCGCCTGCCTGTAGCGCCGGGTCAGACGCACTGGGTGCAGTATTTTGGCAACTCGCGCTTTGCCTTCAACCTCAGCACAGATCGCAACGCGCAGCGCCGCCGCGCCTACCTGTACGCGCAAGGCTTGCACGGTGGTTTGGATTTGGGCAACGCTAATCCGAACGTGCCAGTCTTTGCGGGCATGAATGGTCGCGTGAGCGCTGTTCGCCTCAATACAGATAGCTACGCGCCAAACTTTGTGACGGTTGTCAGCGGTTCTTACAGCGTTATCTACGGGCATTTGGCAGATGTGGCAGTGACGCTTGGTCAGGTGGTAACGCCTGATACACATATCGCCAACATTGATATCGTCCAGAATGGTAGCAATGGGCATCTGCATTTGGAAGTGCGCTACCAAGGTACATGGATTGTTAATCCGTTGCTCTTTATGCGCGCTGACCTGCGCCAGACGATCATCAACAAGTTCAACAACTTTCCATTGGAGTTTCAACCGTTTGAGAAATGGCAAACGCCGCTCGATCAGCCTGTTTTGCGCCTTTCTAACCCTGCGGAGGCTATCTTAATCGGACCGGCAGCCCGCGGCTGATGCTGTAAACAGCGTGGCGCAATTTGTTCTTATGTGCTAACGGCGTGTGGGTGGAATACATTCCGCCCACACGCTGGCGTTATTTAGCGCGCTCAATGCCTGTGATGTAGGCGCGGATAGCGCGATCATGTGGCAGCGGCGAGAACTTGTTTGGGTTGAAGGGCGGCAAATCAGGCGGTGGCACGCGCAGTTCGCGCAGTACGGCGCGGGCTTGTTCCACTTCCCACCAGCGGCTGAAAGGCGGTCCTTCAGCCCACGCCGCAAGATAGGCTTCTAGGGCGGCTGTCTCAGCCTGTGCAGCCTCGCCCAGCGTCAAGTAACATTGGGCGGCGGCAAGTGCTGGAACACCTTGCTCAATCAGGCTGCGAACCTCTTCAGCACGCCCTTGTTGTGCATAGCTGCGCGCCAACCCACCCCGATAAACCGCCGTAAGGCTAGAATGCGGCTCTGTCATCCGCAGTGCTTCTTCAAAAAAGCGCTCAGCCGCATCTGGGCGCTGCATGAAGGAGAGCGCCACTTCACCCCACAACGCATGAATAGCGCGCTGTTCAGCCGTAGAGCCGCTCTGCACAGCAAATTCCCATGCTAGGTTGAGCGAACCGCTAGGGTCTTGCCCTTGTTCAAGCAACATCCGCGCAATGAAGCGCTCCGCGACTGCTTGGCGTGCTGTGGTGCGGTAGCGTGCCGAACTGGTGCTGAAGCCTTCGTAAGCCTCTGTGGCGGCTGTCCACTGACCCATCTCTACGTAACTGCGTAGCAAAAAGAGATTTGCGACTGCCCGATTTTCGACATCGCCGATGGCAACTGCCAGCTTACGCACCAGCTCAAAGACGCGCACACGCAAGGCAGCTTGATCTTCAATCAAGCCGGCATAATTGATGAGCGCAGTACACAGCCATGTTGGATCGTTCAGCTCGATAAACAGGGCAAATGTTTCCTCTAGCAGATGGCGCGCTTCTTCCAAATGCCCTAAGCTGCCAAGTGCCAATGCCATTTCGTGAGCGAAATAGGCGCGGTCTTTGATTGATTCAAGGGCAGGCAGGGCGCCCACGCCTTCTGGAAATAGCGGCGTCAGCAAACGCACCACGCTGCGCGAATCGACAAGCCGTGTCAGCAGCGGCTTGCTCAGGCGCTCGCGGTAAAACTGCGCGGCGGCAGCATACTTTTCAGCGCTAATCCACGCCACATAGACTTCAATAGCAGCGCGCAGATCGCTCTCATCATTCAGAATCTCAGGCAGATCGGCTGCCAGTGGCTCGAAAAAGCGCCAGGCATCGTTCAGAGCAGCTTCCCGATCTTTGGCAGACCACGCTGCATGAATGGCAGCCCGAATGAGTGGGTGTAGTGTGTAGCGATTCGTCGCACGATCCCAGAGCAGCAGCCCGCGTGTTTCAAGGTCAGAAAGGGTGGTGTGCAAGCGTGCCTGTGTCGCAGCGCGCCGCAGCGGATATTCGGTAAGAGCGCGCTGATAGATTTCCCAAGCGGCTTTGGCTTCCTCATAATTAGGGCGCCAACGGCGCGGTTCTTCAACGGCGCGTGGCGGCTCAACGTAAAATGGGCTGTAATTGGCAAGCATAGCGTAGTTAGCGGGAAAACGCAGTGCCGCCAAATAGTGCAGCAAAGCACGGGCATCGCTGGATAATTCGCTGATCGCTGCCTCGACCAACAACGCTACACGTTCAGCGTCGTCCGCGGCACGCCCCAGCGCCGCACGATTTGCCTGCCACCAGCCGCCAAAGCCGTTCGGGTGAGCATTACCGCTCTCAGCGGCAAGGCAGAGTGCCAAAGGATGCTGGTTGAGCACTGCTGCACACTCGACAATCTGCTCCTCTTTACCGTACAGCACCAGCTGTGCCAACAAGGTATGTGCGTCCGACTCGGAAAGGCAACCAAGCGAAAGGTGTTGAACATCAGCGCTGTTTTGCAGTGCGCTAGGTGTAAGGCGTGAGACAATCAGCGTCTTGAGTTTGCCAAGCGAAGGCAGCGCGCTTAAAAAGGTCTGAATTTCGCTGCTGGCAGGCTGTGAATCACTCCGTTGTTCAGCCAAATGCGGTGCTTCAAGCCTATCATACGCCTTCAACAGGTGCTCGGTGTTTTCCAGCACCAAAAGCGCGGGCTGGTTTGCTAAAGCGTTAAGCAATGTTGGCAAGCGGTCAGGGCGTGGCAGTGCATCCACCATGTTAAGTGGCAAACCATTAAAATAGGCGAGCGCGTGGCGCACAAAATTTTCAAACCCGCCGTTGCTCTCGGCAAAGTTCCACAGCAGCAGTGGTTGTTCGGGCGTGCTTAGGCAGTCTTCCAGCAGCCAGTGCCATGCCAACGTGCTTTTGCCAACACCGCTTTTGCCCTCCAACGCCAGCAATGGTGTTTGGCTGGCAAACCATGCGCGCAGCGCGCCTAAGTCCGCAGCGCGCCCGACCATGCGGCGCGGCAAATAGTGTGGGTGTGGCAAGTAGGGTGTGGGTAGGTCAGGGATATACTCCATGTGCGGTGGGTGCAGCTCAGGGCGCGACGAAGGTTCGGGCAGTTCCGTTAAAGCTGCCAATTGCTGCACTACCAAGGCGCCTAGTTCATCAGGTGTGTTAAAAAGTAGCGCCTCACCCGTCCGCTGATAGGCTTTGGCTGCCTCTGCTGTCATGAACAGCAAGGTAGGCAGTTCATGGCTAACTGCTTGGCGGAAAACCTGCTCTGCGCGGCTGCTTGGCGGCTGCGTAATGACCTCAATATAGGCTTTGGCATCGCTCAGCGAAGGGGAGATATCACCGAGATCGGGCGCTAGTATAGGTGAGAATCCGCAGCGCCACAAGGCATTCATCACAGCGCGCCGATGCGAAGGTACGCCAACGGCTGTTACGCCAACCAGCACTGACGCATCCAAAGTCAGTTTGGCGGTAGTTGGATTAGAAGCCTTTGTGTGCGTTATCCGTTGGGACACAAGCACTCCAATGGGTTATAAAGATGCTGTTATGTGAACAGAGTTTAACACTTTTCACGTAAAACGCACGCCCATAAAGGCTTTTTTACGGCAGCACGCGCTTGGTTAGCACCCTACCCGCCGAACGCCAAGCGCGGAACGTCTCCGCATACGCAACATCTGCCTGAAAACCGCGAAAACTGCTCATGGCGTAGGCATAGCGCATGAAGGGATGCTGGTTATCTATCGGCACCACAAAGTCGGGATCATACGGCTCGGTGGGCGGCATAAACTGGCTGCGATGGCAGCGCAGCATTTGCAGCTTCACCTCGAAAACTGCACTAATATCCACATATTCTTCCGGCAGAAAGCCAATGCCGCGCTCACTCTCCATGAAATAAACGGCAACCGCGCCGCGATGTGGCGGCAGTTCTGCGGCAAAGTTGGCAGTGCGCGCCAACTGCACGGACTCAATCACAAGGCGGCTGACGGCAGTATGATCGGGGTGATAATCCTCAGGCGGATGCGTGATGATCAACTCTGGCTTCACGCGCCGAATCAGCTCTACAAAGGGACGGCAGGTGTTTTTATCAGCGACCACTGCGCCATCAGGCATGGCAAGCCACGCCAATTCCGCGCTGATGAGCGCTGCGGATGCTGCTGCCTCTTTATGGCGAATTGCCGCAATCTGATCAGGATCACCTTTCGGTCTGCCGCGCCCATCTGTGACAACGCACATCGTCACGGAATCACCACGCTGCGCGCATAGCGCCAACGTGCCACCACAAAATGCTTCTAAATCATCGCCGTGTGCGCCAATGGCAAGGACATTCATAGGCTACTCCGCAGAAAATTAGCGTGCGCGCACATCCAACGCATCGCGCAAGCCATCACCAAGTAAGTTGAAGCCAAGCACCACCAAGAAAATCGTCACGCCGGGATAGAAAGGCATCCACCATGCCGAACGGATGAAGGCGCGGCTTTCTGCCAACATTTTACCCCAGCTTGGCGTGGTTGCGTCAGCCGTGCCAAGCCCTAAGAAACTGAGCGCCGCCTCCGAAAGGATGACGCCCGCCGTGCCAAGCGTGGCAAAGACGATCAGCGGCGTCAGCAAATTTGGCAGAATGTGCCGCAGCATGATGCCGCCATCGCGCACGCCGATCAGCCGCGCCGCAGAGACGTATTCCGTCTCTTTGAGCATCAAGACCTGTGCGCGCACCAAGCGCGAGACGCCCGGCCAAATCACCGCCGCCAAGCCAATGATCAGGTTGTTCTCGCCAGAGCCTAGCACTGCGACCAACGCAATGGCGATGATCAGCAGTGGGAATGCCATGAAGACATCTACAAAGCGCATGATCAAGCTATCTACAAAGCCACCGTAATAGCCCGCCATCAGACCGAGCGCTGTGCCGATCAGCACGCCCAGCGCTTGTGAGAACAAGGCGATCTTGAGCGAGATTTGCGCGCCGTAAATAATGCGGCTGTAAATATCGCGCCCAACATCATCCGTGCCAAGCGGATGCTCAGGCGAAGGCGGCTTGACGTAAAGCCTGCCCAGATCGCCCCAGTTTGCCTCGTAGGGCGCCAGGATCGGCGCGAAGAAGGCACATGCCAGTGCCATTATCACAATCACCATGCCGACGATTGCCAGCGGATTGGCGAAAAAGCGCCGTGCCGCATCGCGCCACTGGCTGCGTCGCCGCACACCTAGCCCGTTGCCTTCTAGAAAAATCACATTATTTGCCATAGCGAATTCTCGGATCAATGAGTGGGTAGAGCAAATCCACCAGCAGGTTGACACCGGCATAGAGCAGCGCCAGCACGATGATCAAGCCCTGCATGAGTGGATAATCGCGGGTAGTGATTGCCTGCACCAAAAGACGACCCATGCCCGTCCAGTTGAAAATGACCTCAACCAGCAGGGTGCCAGAGAGCAGACCCGCCAAACTGCCGCCCCAAACCGTGACGACGGGCAGCAGCGCGTTTCGCAAGGCGTGCCGCATCGTCACAAGGCGTTCGCGCAAGCCTTTGCTGCGCGCTGTGCGAATATAATCCTGATTGAGTTCTTCCAACATACTGCTGCGCGTCATGCGTGTGAGCAGCGCCAACATGCCGCCGCTGGCGGTGATGGCGGGCAAGATCAAATGGCGAAACTCGCTAGAGCCGCTGATCGGCAGCCACTTCAATTGCAAGCCAAATAAAATTTGAAGCTGAATGCCGAGCCAAAAGACGGGAATCGAGACACCGACAAGCGCAATCAGGCGCGAGATGTTATCCCAAAATGAGTTGCGGCGCAACGCGGCAATCACGCCCAAAGGAATGCCAACCACTACCGCGAAAAAGGTGGCGGCAAGGGCAAGCCGCAAGGTGATCGGAAAAGCGGTTGTGATCATCTCGTTGACAGGCTGCCCAGTAATGTAGCTGCGCCCAAAGTCGCCGCGTAATCCATCTCCTAAAAATCCGAGATACTGGTTAAAAAGTGGTTCATCAAGGCGCATGATGCGGCGAAGGTTATCCACAGCCTCTGTATCATCACGCACACCGATGATGAAGGTAGCGGGATCACCGGGCAGCACGCGCATCAGGAAGAAGGCGAGCGTATAAATGCCGAGTATGGTCGGCAGCAGCTGAATCAGGCGGCTGATAATGTAACGAGTCATGGTGCATTGTTTGACGGCGCTAGTGTTTCGATGGGTAAGAGTGTAACGTATTGCGCGAATCGTGAAAAGGCTGCCACGTGGTGAGCAGGTGATGTATTGGGTTGGCGAGCAGTGTGGCGCGCTATGCTGCAAAGCCGTTCCCTATCAAGTTTTATGGCAGGATTCTACGCGCCAACAACTCTGATAAAAAAGGGCAGCGCACAACGCTGCGCACCGCCCTTCCCAAGCTTTGACGCGCGATCTACTGAATGCGGAAGAAGCGCAATTCGCCCTGATTATCCACTGCATCCCTCACCATATCGTTAGCCAGCAGCGAACGACTGTAGTGAACGATAGGCAGGATCACGGCAATATCCATCGCCAATTTCTCTGCCTCACGATAGACGGCATTGCGCTCTTCACCGAGCGGCATGGCGCCCGCCTTGTCAATCAGCGCCTTGATTTCGTCATGCCCTTCAAAGGCGTCGTAGCCGCAGGCAGCACGCACACGCGAGCCAGCCGCAATGGTCACCGAGATGATGTTATCAGGGTCTGGGTAGTCCATACCCCAGCCAATGGTACCCATCTGCATGTTGCACACGGCGCGATCCTGATCGTAGACGGTGCGCTCAGTGGCGTTCACCTTCAGGCGAATGCCGGCGGCTGCCACTTGTTGGGCAACGGCTGCCATAATGCGGCGCTCAGTCTCGATTTCGCCCGTGCGAACTTCAAGATCAACACCATTCGGATAGCCTGCCTCTGCCAAAAGCTGCTTTGCCATATCCACATTGTAGGGCAGCGGATCGTAGCTGTCATCGCGGGCGGGCAAGCCGGGTGGGAAAATTGCCTTAGCGGGGCTACCTTGCCCTTGCAGAACGGTATCCACAATGGTTTGGCGATCAATTGCCATCACAAAAGCGCGGCGCACACGCGGATCGCTCATGACGGGGTCAGCAAGGTTAACGCGCAAGTGGAACAGTGAAAGCACGGGGATGGTGAGCAACTGTGCATTCAGCGCTGCATCATCGCGTAGGCGTGGCAGTTCTGCCTCTGGCACCCAAGCGGCGTCCAGATTGCCGCCTTCAAACTCGATCACCTGTAGCGATTGCTGTGGCAGCACGCGAATCTCGACGGTCTTGATCTTGGGCGCACCACCCCAGTAGCCTTCGTAGGCTTCCAACACCAACTGTTGCTGGCGAGTCCATTGGCGCACCTTGTAGGGACCAGTGCAAACAGGATTCTCGTTGAAGCCCTCAGCGTCGGCAGCTTCCTTATCCACAATGTAGGCGCCGGGCAGCGTTAGCTGCTGCAAGAAGGCAGAACGCGGCGCGTTGAGCGTGATCTCAACGGTCATGTCGTCCAGCGCTTTCACGCCTTCCAACTCAGTGGCGCGGTTCTCCTGAGCGCGCATGGCGGAATAGCCCTTCACGCCACCCAACACCAAGCCCGCCGTGTAGGACGTGCCGGTATCCGGGTTGCCCAAGCGCGTTAGGGTGTAGACTACATCTTCAGCGGTTAGTTGGCGCCCGCTGTGGAAGGTGACCCCTGAACGCAGTTTGAAGGTGTATACGGTGCTATCTGCACTGATCGTCCACGAGTCCGCCAAGCCGGGAATGGGCGCCAGCGTCTCCGGATCATAATCCACCAAGCCTTCGCAGATATTGCGGACGGCAAGAAAATCATCGGTGCCGCTGGCAGCCTGTGGATCAAGGGTACGGGCGTCGTTCTCGCGGAAGGCGATCCGCACGGCATCTTGGGCATAGGTCGAGTTGCTGAGCGGTGCCAGCGTGACAACTAGCATCGCAACGGCAACCAGCAGAGAAATACGTCTCAAAGTCATCGGAAAATCTTTCTCCCTTTCTAAAATGGGCACGCTGGTTATTATAGAAGCATACGGACAGACACGGCAAGCACTTTAGGATATTTCGTAATGAAATTAACAATTATTGGTGGCGGCGGTGTTCGCACGCCACGCTTGATCCCATCTTTGCTGAGGCGCGCTGAACGGCTGGCATTACATGAAGTGTGCCTGATGGATATTGATGCCGAAAAACTGGGCTTGATCGGCGGCTTGTGTGCAGCTGCTGCACGCCAGCAGAATGCGCCTTTTACCGTCACTTTGACCACCGACGCGGAACAAGCGCTTAGCGGCGCACAGCATATCATCACCTCGATTCGTCCCGGCGGTGAGCAAGGACGCGCCCTTGATGAACAGATCGCCTTTCGGCATGGCGTGCTAGGTCAGGAAACAACCGGCGCCGCCGGCTTTGCAATGGCGATGCGGAGTCTGCCTGCCATTTTGGATTACTGCCGCATGGCAGAACGCCTTGCACCGAACGCATGGCTCTACAATTTCACAAATCCGGCGGGCTTGGTGGCGCAAGGCTTGCATGATGCAGGCATTCAGCGTGTGATCGGCATCTGTGATAGCGCGAACGGCGCACAGCACGCCGCCAGCCGCTATTTGCGTGTGCCGCTGGCACAGGTGCGCCACGAGGTCTACGGGCTAAATCATCTGTCTTGGACGCGCTCTGTGCGTGTGCAGCCCGATCCCGACGGCGGCGGCGGTGAGGAAGTGCTGCCCGCGCTGCTCACCGATCCGAAGTTTATCGAGTCCACGCACATGCAGATGTTTGATGCTGATCTGCGCGCCACCTATCCCACCTTTTTCAACGAATACCTGCACTACTTCTATCACCGTGATGAGGCGTTGACGGCGCTGCTTGCCAAGCCCGAGACACGCGGCGAAGAGACGGCACGCCTGACGGCAGAACTGCTGGAGCGGCTGCGCGCCGCTGATGCAGACACGCAGCCTGAGCAGGGCTTAGCGATCTGGCAAGAGGTAATGGGCAAGCGCAGCAATTCTTACATGGCGCACGCACGCGGCGGCAAACCACGCCCGCGTATGGAAACGGTTGGTGAGGATGACGAAGGCTATGCTGGCGTTGCGCTTGGCTGTGTGGAGGCAATTGCCACAGGCACACCGCACTATACAGGTTTGAATGTGCCAAATAACGGTGCAATTAGCGGTATGGCAGCCGATGATGTGGTCGAAGTGATTTGCCGCATTGATGGCACAGGCATTCAGCCGCTGCCCATTGGTGAGGTGCATGAGGATCATCTGCGCCTGATGCAGAGTGTGAAGCGCTACGAACGCTTGGCGGCGCAAGCTATTCTAGAGCGCTCACGGCTGCTGGCAGTTGAGGCGCTGATGATGCACCCGTTGATCGGCTCGTATCCATTGGCGAAAAAATTGGTTGAGGCATTCCTGCACGCACACCATACTCTGCTTGGCGAGTGGCAGTAAGATACCTATGAAGCACTACGATATTCTTGTGCCTGGCAGCTACTTCTGCGATGTGATCTTTACTGACTTACCACGTTTTCCGTCACTTGGCACGGAAATCTACTGCGGCGGCTTAGCGGTGGTGGCGGGTGGCGTGCTGAATACTGTTATTGCGCTGCGCCGTTTAGGTGTGAATGTGGGTTGGATCGGCACCGTCGGCACGGATTTTTTCAGCCGCTTTGCGCTGGAAGAGGCAGAACGCGAAGGCGTGGACACCGATCTGCTGCATCGGCAGGACTCACCACTACGCCGCCTGACTGTCTCGCTCTCTAACCCTGAAGAACGCGCCTTTGTCACCTACATTGATCCAACACCAAGCCGTGCCGAGCTTGCCCTAGATGCGCTGCGCGTGGCAACCTTTGATCGGATGCACCTTACGAGTTTGGAATGGGCAGCCGAAGTGCCGCCGCTGCTGGATGCCTGCCGTGCGCGCCGCGTTCAGGTGAGCATGGATTGCCAATACCGCGAAGGGGTGACCTTAGCAACGGACGGTGTGCGCCCTGTGCTGGAACGCATAGATATCTTCATGCCGAACCTGCGCGAGGCGCGCCAATTGACAGGCTGCACCGACCCGCACGAGGCGCTTGCTATGCTTGCTGAAATTGTGCCGTTGGTAATTATCAAAGATGGTGCCAACGGCGCTTATGCACGGCGCGGCACTGAAACTTTCCATGCGCCGGCTTTGACCTTTGACCAGGTGGTGGATACAACTGGTGCCGGCGATGCATTTAATGCAGGCTTTCTGGCGGCGCTTGTGGCAGGCGAGACATTGCAAGCGGCATTGGCATGGGGCAATTTTTGTGGCGGCATGTCCACACAGGCGCATGGCGGCTCTGGCGCTGCACCGACCCGCGATCAAGTGTTGGCGTGGCGCTCACAAGCCACGTAGCAGCATCTCTGCCAGCGATTCCGCCACTTGCTGTGCTGAAAGCCTGCCATTCGGTTTATACCAGTGGCGCATAGCGTTCATGGCGCTCAACAAGTGTAGCGTGGCAAGGCGTGCGTCGGCAGCGCGGCAATCACCTGCCTTCATGCAGGCTTCTAAAAGCGCTTGGAATTGCTGTTCGTAAGCGTTGCGCCGCGCCATAAACTGGCTGCGGCGTGGCTCAGTGAGGTGGCGCCACTCGTCAAAATAGACGGCGGCAGCACCCAGATGTTCGGTGATGACCAGCAAATGCGCGATGATCGCAGCGCGTAGTTGGGTGTGCGGATCGCTTTGTGCGGCACAGGCAGTTTCCAGCGCGGCGAAAAAGGCATCAGTTGCTTCGTTGGCAATGCTCCACAGCAAGTCTTCTTTGCCCTTGATATGGGCGTACAGGCTGCCGCCACCCTTCATGTGCATTTCGTCGGCAATATCGCGCATGGAAGTTGCTAAGTAGCCCTTATCGCGGAATAGTCGCTCAGCAACAGCGCGGATTTGGTCAAGGCGGCTTGTGTTTCCTTGTGTGGACATAAGCTAGGCTACCTAATGAACGTTTGTTGAGAGGAATTGTAACACACAACAGGCAAAAGGTTAGCCTGTGGCAAAAACGGGGAAGCGGCTCGCCCACAGAAGCTAATTCTCAACGTTTTCTCGTTAGGATAGCCTGCTCTGCAAACACGACTGCATGTGCCTATCGCCACAAAATTCACCACTCTCTTTAGGTTGCCGCTGAACATGCCCGCCACCTTAGATTAACGTTGCATTTGTGATGGGCAGGTGCGCCACGCTATGCTAAGATAGATTGTGAAAGCGTAGTAAAGCGTTTAAAGATTGTTAGTTTGCTTTCACCGATTGAAAAAGATCAGATTTGTGAGTATACTATATCAATGTGGGCTATTCTCCGCTTTCCCGTGCGCGGTGAAACGGTGATAGTGAAACCAATCTCAAAGGTCGTTTGTAAAAGGAGATTCGGCTCATGTCGGCAACTGCTACTCCCAACAAGGTTCGTTTGTTCCTAGAAGATCATACAGGTAACAAGCGCCGTGAAGCGCGCATCGCCGCTGAGGCACCCGTGCGCGAACTGGTGCCGGCACTTATCACCGCGCTAGGCTTGGCAACCACCGACCCGCGCGGTCGCCCGCAGCAATACCACCTTGCCTATGAGAATCGTCAGCTTCAGATGGAAGAGACGCTCGAAACCGCAGGTGTGGTCGAAGGCGCGGTGCTAACGATGGTGCCAGAGATGACTGCCGGCTAATCCTAGCTGGTGCCGCTCACAGTCTGTTGCATAACAGGTAAGGCGCTCGCTACAAGCTGCATGGTTTGGGCGGGCGCATTTTTTCTACACCGCTTCTCGTCGGTCTTTCTCGTCTTGTCTATTGAGGAGTCCGCGCAAGCCTCACTATGAAATACCTTACGCTGAACATCACCACCAATGAAGGTGACCTGCTCTACGCCAAAGACGTAGACGCCGCCAACCTCTGCGAAACATTCATCCGTCGGCTCGTTTCAAGTTTAGTTGCTCAAAATATCATCCACACCGGCGAACACTACACCGTCCAGATCACGCCACACTATGGCAGCACCATGCGGCAGCAGGGTAGCGTTGCCACGGTTGCCACACCGCCATCCCAAGAGACGTGGATTGCGCTGCGCTATGAGGCAGATGCCGCACCAGATCAGCCGATCACCTACTTCACCCTTGAACTGCACATCCGCGAGCGTGGCTTGATGATTGAACACGATTTCCATCCGCAAGACTTGAGCGCTGATTTTATTGCTTATGGCGTTGAGCAAGCGCTGTTGAGCCTCGGTGTGCTGAAAAATGGGCAACTTTACCGCCTTCGCTTCTATGCCAAAGATGATGCCAACGCGCAGTTTGATAAGGAACACCTACCAACTCTTGAGCAGCAGGCAGCCAGCCTGATCGAATTCCTCTCCGAAGAATCCGAAGCGCCCACCTTTCCTTTCCGCGATCCGAATGCCTATCCAAGCGTGATTACGGTTGGGCGTGGGCTGCCACAGCCCGATGATCTACTTATTTTTGTGCGGCGCAGCACCTACGCTGCACTACTAGAAGCCGCCAAGATCAGCGATCAGGTCGAGGTTGGCGGTATTTTGGTGGGCAACGTCTACCGCGTTGCGGACGGCGGACGGCTGATCGTGGAGATCAGCGATTTTATGATCAGCGAAGGGCTGGTCTCCAGCGTAACGGAACTGCGCTACACCTTCGAGAGCTGGCAAGGTCATCAGGCGCAGTTGCGCGAACAATTCCCCGGTAAACGCATTGTAGGCTGGTATCACACACATGTGATCACCATGCCGACCAGCGAAAGCGAGAGCGTTGCCACAGAGTCTGAAGATGAACTGATTGGCGGTGGCACAACGATGTTTTTCTCGCAGCATGATGTCTTTCTGCACACGCAGTTTTTTCCCGATGAGTGGTATGTTGCTTTAGTGTTGGATCCTTGGGGAAAGAGCATCTTCTTTCAATGGAAAAATGGTCGGATTGTGCCTTGCCTTGCTTACCACCTCTACACTGATTTGGGAGTAGCCTCATGACTTCATTGTTCCGCTTGTTGTGGCAGTTCGAGGCAGAGTCGCAAGGCTTGGTGTGTGCCTTCACACCCGACGCACAAACGCTAATTGCCGGCGCTGAAGATGGCAACATTTATGCCTTTGATTTGGCAGGCAATCAACGCTGGACACAGAAGATCGAAGGTGAGGCGTTTCGATTTGCGCTCTCTAGGCAGGGCAGCCTGCTTGCGATTGGCACTATTCGCGGCTCGGATACTAGTGTGCTGAACTATGAGACAGGCGAACTGCTCTGGAAATTCAGTGGCGGGTCGCAGACCAAAGCGGGCGTTGCCGTCAGCGCGGATGGTCAGCGCGTCGTCAGCGGTGATGATGAGGGCAAGATTCGTGCCTTCACACGCGATGGCACCCTACTTTGGATGTATGAATGCAGCCACAAGAAGATTGCACGCTTGGGCATGACGCCTGACGGTGAGCGTATTGTGTTTGGCGGCAACGATCACATCTACTGCCTGAGTGGTTACGGCGATCTGCTCTGGAAATACCGTACTGGTGGCGAAGTGTGGGCAGGTGCGCGCATTCTGGCGAATGGTTCGCGGATCATCAGTGGATCGAACGATCAGCACGTCTATGTGCTGGATGCAGATGGAAACCTTGAATGGCGCTATAAATTGATAGGAAACGTCAATATCACTTGCCCAACACCAAACGGCGCTTTTATTGTGGCTGGCTCAACCGACTCGCACGTTTATTTATTCAGCGGCGCAGGGCAGTTGCTCTGGAAGTATCGGACAGGCGATAGCATCTATGGCGTCAGCCTAAGCAGTGATGGCGAATTTATCGCTGCCGCCTCTTATGATCGCTTTATTTACTTGTTCAATCGCGAAGGCGATTTGCTGGAGAAGCAGCGCACTGCCAATCAGGTTTATGTGGTGGATATCACCGAAGATGGGCGCTTTGTCGGCTCATTCGGCTTTGATAAGCGCGTTTACCTATTAGAAAATCGCTATGCGACCCGCAATGAGGCGGAGCGTGCCGATGTGCGCGCTATCCTCACACAGCGCGTCATTAGTCAAACGCGGCGCGCCTTTGTGGATAACTTCTACCATGGACTGTGCTATTGGTTTGATCAGTTCAACCACCTACTGCGGCGCAATGAGTTCAACCTCTGCGATGCACTCATCGCAGAGGCACGGCAAGATGGCTATCCATTCACGGCGGCGGAGCAGCGCTTTGTAGACAGCCGCGAAGGCGCTGTGCTG
Organism: Anaerolineae bacterium; assembly: GCA_034432555.1. Taxonomy (GTDB): domain Bacteria; phylum Chloroflexota; class Anaerolineae; order Aggregatilineales; family UBA2796; genus CP2-2F. The sequence continues at coordinate 85,214 of DAOUBW010000001.1, read as the reverse complement.
CTCAAGCGAGGCGTCGCCGCACAGCGCAAGGGCGACTTTGAGGCAGCACAGGACTTCTACAAAAAGGCGCTATCCGCACAACGCACGGCTGGCTGCGGCGTCTGTGAAAATCAGGCGCGCCTTGCGCTTGATTTGTTGGCAAGTGAACGCGGCGGCAGCGAACGTGATCCGCTGCTAGATAAACTTTATGATGAAGTGTTAGTGATGGGCGGCAGCGAAGCGATGCTGACAGGGCGTTTGGCAAGTGCGCCGCCTGATCACTTGCCGTTGATCATTCAGGCGGCAACCAAAATGCGCCTGATCAAACCATTGCTGCAAGCACTGAAAGGCAACGATGTGCGCCTGCAAATGTTGGCGATTGCCACCTTGAACCGCTTTACCGAAGTGAGCGATACAGCACCGCTTATGGCAGCCTTGCACAGCGAAAACGCCTTTGTGCGCTGGCAGGCAGCGGCAACGCTCAGCCGCCAGAAAGAACTGCCCGCTAGTTTTGCCGAGAAAGTGCTTGATCTGATCAGCACGGAACGCGATCCCGATACGCGGCGTGTGTTGGTCGAAACAGCAGCACACCTTAAGGTGGAAAACCTGACGCCGTTGTTGATTCCCATGCTGGAAGACTCCGACAACGATTTGCGCTGGAGCGTGGTGACAGCACTCGGCAAGATTGGGGATCGGCGTGCCTTGCCCATGCTGCGTAAGACTGTGGAAGGTTACACGCTGATGGAGATGAGCATTCACGATGCGCTGCAACGCGCCATACGTGAGATTGATCAACGCTTTCCACTGCCCAAACTAATCAGTTGGAGTGCTTTGCGCCCGCACGATGCAGCGCACAAAGCTGCCACGCTCTATTGGCACGGCGAGTCTGTGCTATTTGTGGGCAACCTGAACGGCGCTAAGGATAATACACGCCTTTTGTTTACCGTCATCAATAGTGAAGGCACAGAGTGTTACCGCCTCAGCCTCAGCTACGCCGAATTTGCCGCTGCCACCGAACGGCTACGCGCTGAATTGGAAGCTCAGGGTGAGCTGCCGATTGCCAGCCCATTTGGTGGCGCGCCAAGCACCGTTAGCGCCAGCACTGCTTACGACGATGATGATGACGATGACAGCGAAGAATATGAAGATAGCGACGAGTTAGATGAAGACAGCCCAACGGATCGCACTGCGCCGATTCCATCGGTCAACCTTGAGTCACGCTCTGGTGCGCTGTGGGTGCAGCTTAGCCCTGAGCTAACGCAAGGATGGCAGCCTGGCAGCTACACCGCAGTGATGCACGTGCTGGACGAAGTGACAGGCATGGACGAGCCAATCGGCACACAGGAATTTTCCTTTGTTTCCGATCTGCGCGTGGAAAATATTCGTGTTTCGTTAAGCAACAGCCCGCTAAGCCCAGAGACGAATCTGATTGTCGAATATGTGGAGACGATTTACTTCACGCTGCGCCTTTCGGCAACGCCGCTTGGCACAGAACTGCGCGGTGAGGTGTGGTATGGCATCCCTGATAAGGGCGAGTTAGTCCTCAGCGAGACTCGCCAAAACTCGACCGAAAGTGATGCCAACCTCCAATTTCAGTGGCAGCAACCACACTGGCGCGTTGGCAGCTACACGGCACGTCTGCTGGTGAATGGCACGCTCAAAGCGGAACGCCATTTTGAGGTAAAGCCTTACCGCTACGATGCCTGGCAATCTCTGCCCAACGAAACGCCTTACCTGTGGGATTTCTTGGCGCGCCACCTCATCCGCATTGGGCAGGGCGAGAAGCTGCTAGAAACCGTGAAGGACTTACGCTACCTTGCTGCTAAAACTGCCTTGCGGCGCCCCTACACTGTTGAGTCAGACTTGACCCTTGCCGCCGAATATGCGCCGCACGACCTGCAAATTGCCGCTTTGCGCCGCGAATATGCGCGGATGCATCATGTGTTGGGCATGGCGCAAAAAGCAGATGAAACTTCAGCCACCCTTTATCTATGGCTGAAGAACATCCCTGAATTGGAGGTGTTGGCGAATGCCTGTGAAAGTGAGCTGAGCGCACCGCGCATAGCACTGTGGCATGATTTGCCATCCCAGCACCCTGCCCTGATCCGCACTTTGCGCGGGCATAGCGAAACAGTGGGCGATTGCACCTTCAGCGCGGATGGGCGCTGGTTGGCAACCGTGGCAGAGGATCAATCCGCCCGCGTTTGGGATATGCAGACTGGCAATATGCGCTTTACGCTGCGCGGCTTGAACCACCGCCAATATAGCTGTGACATCAGCCGTGATGGTAAGTGGCTGCTCACCAGCGGCTGGCAGCACTTGCAGTTGTGGGACATGGCGCGTGGTGTCCGTGTGCGGCTGTTCAGTGGGCATGGCAACACCATTGTGGATAGTGCTTTCCACCCAAATAGCACACAAGCGCTTTCGGCTGGTAACGATGGCACTATCCGCCTGTGGGACGTCGAAAGCGGCGCAGAACTCAGCCGCACTGATGCACAATCTGGGCGAGAGCCAACTACAGTCGCCTATCACCCTGATGGATCGCGTTTCTGCTCGGCACATCAGGACGGGGCGCTGCAAGTGTGGCATCCACAGACCTTTGAACTGCTGCACCGCTATTCGCTTTCCTCGCGGGCGCTACGGACGGCAGCTTTCAGCCCACGCGGCGATTTTATTGCGGCGGCAGGTGATAGCCGTGAAGTGTTTATCCTACCTTCTGATGCCAAGCCTGACGCAGAACCGCGGGCGCTCATGGGGCATGATCAGACCATCCATCGGGTGGCTTTTAGCCCGGATGGGGAGTGGTTGGCTTCCACCAGCAGCGATAGCAGCGTGCGGCTGTGGCGGTGGCGTACCGAAAGTCAGGCGCACCTGACCTTGCGCGGGCATTTGCAGCCAACGCGAGGTGTTGCCTTCAGCCCGAACGGCAGCCAAATGGCAACCTCTTCTGAAGATAAAGATGTGAAGGTGTGGGATGTGGCGCGCCTGCTGCAAAAGCCAACCGTGCATCCGCGTGCCGTACCGATGTGGTATGGTGCCCTCAGCGATGATGGGCGTCTTGCGCTTGGCGATGATAACGCACGCCTGATCTTGTGGGATACCGAGTCTGGACTGCCGATCCGCACCTTTGAGGCGGCACACACAGGCGATATTTTGGGCTGCGCCATCAGTCCTGATAGCACATGGGCGCTCAGCGGTGGGCATGATCACGTCTTGCGCCAGTGGGAAGTTGCCACAGGCAAGGTGCAGCGCACTTTTGAAGGGCATTCCAACAGCATTTGGCGCTGTGCTATCAGCCCTGATGGGATGTGGTTTGTCTCCGCCTCTGCTGATCACAGCTTGCGCGTTTGGGATTTCGCCACGGGCGAGGTGCGCCACATCTTCACCGCACACAGCGAGCAGGTCAATAGCTGCGCTATCAGCTCGGATGGGCGCTACATTGCCAGCGCGGGTGCCGATGGCATTGCACGGCTATGGCGCGCTGAAGATGGCGCTGATCACGCTACGCTGAATGGGCATGGCGATAGCTCTGTATTGGTTTGCACCTTCAGCCCTGATAACCGCCTCTTGGTGACAGGCGCTTATGATAAAAAAATCAAGGTGTGGGAGGTGGAGACGGGCAACCTGCTGGCAACCCTTGAAGGGCATACGCATAATGTGCAGGCGCTTGCCTTCACCCCAAATGGCGAGTGGCTGCTCTCTGGTGCGCGTAATGGCGGCTTGCGGTTGTGGCGTATGGCAGATCATGCCTGTGTTCACAGCGTTTTTATTGATCGTGGTGTGACAAACATTGCCTTCTTGCCCAATGGCGAACAGGTCATGATTGCCAGCGGCAGCGGACTCTATCTGCTACGGCTGCAACTGGCGTAGCGGGCAATCGCTTTCAACTGCCCTGTTTAGGGTGTTCAGGCAGGGCAGTTTTAGATGTTTGGACAGCGGGCAAGCAGAAATAAAAGGTGCTGCCGCTGTCTACAATGTTTTCCACACCAACCTCACCATTCAGTTTTTCGAGGATGCTTTTGACGATGGACAACCCAACGCCATGCCCTTCAATGCTTACCATCATCATACCGCGTGAAAGACTTGAACACCTGCGTGATCTGTGCTGCGGTTAAGCCCTTGCCATTATCCTACGGATCATTGTGTCTTCGCGGCGTGCGCTCACCTGAATATATGGAAGTTAAAAGCAGTGTACATAAGCGTGGCAAATGAAACAACCAACGCACTGGTTAGTGTGACGCTATAAAAGACTGCGGCGAGGAATGCGTCAGGTTGGGCGAGCATACAATGCTTACTCCAAAGATAGCAACTCTAACTCCTTAATTTTAGCCTTAAAAGGCTTGGGTTGCCCGAAAACGGCTTTTGATAAAGTTCTGGGAAACAGCAGAATACTTTTATAACGCTATCCAGCCTTAGCCTATGCGTCTTAAAGGAAGCCGATCGTTTTTTGTAATTTGCCCACTTTGCGAAGGAGTGATATTGTTAAGCGCCATTAGAAAAGTTTGAAAAACAGGTTTGCCTTGAGAAAGAGTATCTGTCATGAGTATTCGCCGCGCTGTTTATCCCGGTTCGTTCGACCCAGCACATTACGGGCATATTGATATTGTGACACGCGCCGCCCGCGTTTTTGACGAGGTGATCGTGGCAGTTTATGCGAACCCGGCGAAGGCAAAAAGTGTTCTGTTCAGCGTGGATGAGCGCGTTGGGATGCTGCGCGAGGTGCTTGGGCATATGCCCACCGTAAAAGTTGCGCCATACTACGGCTTGACAGTAGACTATGTGCGGCAAGTGGACGCGATGGCGATTATTCGCGGCTTGCGCGTCTTTTCCGATTTCGAGCTAGAGTTTCGCATGGCGCTTGCTAACCGCCGCCTTGCGCCAGAAATTGAGGTGGTCACCTTCATCGCGGATGAGCGCCACCTGCATATTAGCTCTAGCACGGTGCGCGAGATCGCCTCGTTAGGCGGTGATGTTTCGACGATGGTGCCACCCATCGTCACAGCGGCATTGGCGGCAAAGTTCAAAGAGCGCCACCAGAACGGCGTTGAAACGGACTATATGACCAGCCTGCACGACTAGGCTTTGTAAACGAAGGGGAAGATTATGGACATTCAGCATCTTGTAGATCGCCTTGAAGAACTGATTGATGAAGGTCGGCATGTATGGCTGACCAAAATGACCATGATTGATGAAGAACGCGCCCTTGAGATCATCGACCAGATGCGTATCTCCATCCCTGAAGAAGTGGACAAGGCAAGCCGTGTGCTGAATCAGCGGGATCGCATCCTAGCGCAGGCGAACGAAGAGGCTGCCCGCATTATTGACCTTGCCCGTGAAAAGGCAGAGACGCTCATCCAGCGCGATGCCATCACTCAATCTGCCCAGAACCGCGCCGCCAACATCATCGAGCAGGCTCGCCAAGAGGCGGAGCAAATGCGCGCCGATGCCGATAATTACGTGCTGGAAGTGCTGCGCGAATTTGAGAATCACCTTGTAAAAACGCTCAGTATTGTGCGGAACGGCATTAGCAAAATTGTGCAGGATCGGGATGCTGCCCGTGCGCGTGCCGCCGCTGAAGTGGCAACCGCCGCACCGCCCGCTGAAGCGCCCAAAGCACCGCCACCTAGCCGTTCGGCAGCGCAGATGGCACCGCCACCTGCTGCACCCAAACCGGCTGAGGTGAATGTTGAAGTGGGTGCGGAAAGCAAGCCTGAATAAAGCTCATCTATGCGCCCAATCATCATCCGAGACGACGACACCTGCTACTTCACGCCTATTGAAAAGCTGGAAGCAGTTTACGGCGCGCTCTGGTCACAAAATATTCCCGTCAATCTGGCGGTGATTCCTTCTCAGCGTTGCGATGTGCAAATTTTGCACCGCGAAGGTGCGCCTTATGATCCTGCCATTCCACCGGAATATCGCGGTATTCCAAAGACCTTTCTCGTCACCGAAAATCGCTCGTTGTGCGCCTATCTCAACGCGAAAGTTCAGCAAGGCTTGGTAGAGATTTGCCTGCACGGCTACACGCACGTCTACCATGAATTTGCCAGCCGCGATAGCAACCTGCTGGCTGCCAAAGTGCGCGATGGCTTGACGATCCTGCGTGAGGCATTCCCTAAAGCTGCTATTCGCACCTTCATCGCGCCCTACGATGTGATATCGCCAGAGGCGATCCGCGTTGTATTAGAGTCAGGCCTCAGCCTTTGCACAGCGTCTGCCAACTTGCCTGAATCGCCCGATCTGCCCAACCTACCAACCTATCACGGCATCCAGTTGGCGAACGGCGCACGGCTGTTCACCTGTGATGAGTATCTATTCCACCACCGTGATACAGCCGAAAACTGCCTTGCTAACGCACGCGCACGCTTGCAAAGCACCGAGATGCTGATCATCGGCAATCATTATTGGTCATTCTTTCATGATTGGCGCGGTGCAGCGGTACGCAGCGATCTGCTCAAGGCGTGGCAGACCTTCGCAGTAGAGGCGGTGCAAGGGCGCGCCGCAACAACTTTTCAGGGCGCGCCGCTGACCGCTAACCTTTAGTGGCGGAAGTGCCGCACGCCCGTGAAAATGAGTGCAGCGTTTGCCGCGTCCGCTGCCGCGATCACTTCCTCATCGCGCACAGAGCCACCTGGCGCAATAATGGCTGTGACGCCTGCGGCTGTGCCAACTTCCAGCCCATCACTGAACGGGAAAAAGGCATCACTCGCCATCACAGCGCCATTGGCACGCACACCTGCTTTTTCAACCGCCAACTTAGCGGCATCCACACGGCTTGGCAAGCCACCGCCAATACCAACCGTCGTAAAGCCTTCGGGCAGCGCCCGCGCCAACACAATCGCGTTCGACTTCACAGCTTGGCAGGCTTGCCAGGCAAAGCGCAGTGCCGCATATTCGGAATCGGTCGGTGCGCGCCGCGAGACAACGCGCCATATCACCTCAGCAGGATCGCCGCGATCAACCGTCTGCACCAACATACCACCGCGCACGCTGCGTAGCTCAAAGGGCGTTTGCGGCATTGGATCAACGCGCAGCAGGCGGCAGTTTTTACGGCGGCGCTGGAGCAGGTCAAGCGCTTCAGGCGTGAAGTGCGGCGCGGCAATCGCTTCCACAAACAGATCGCCTATCGCCTCCACAAAAGCGGCATCTGCCACCTGATTGAGCGCGATCACGCCGCCAAAGGCAGAGACAGGATCGGATGCCAAAGCAAGGCTGAACGCGACATCAGCACTGGCAGCACTGGCAATGCCACACGGATTCAGGTGCTTGACGATCACCACGCTTGGCGCCTCAAAAAGGTCTAGGGCGCGCCAAGCCGCATCAAGATCGAGCAGGTTGTTGTAGGAAAGCTGTTTATTGCCACCCAGCAGCGTGCCGCCGAGCATTCCAACGCCTGGCGGCGCATAAAAAGCGCCCTGCTGGTGTGGATTTTCGCCATAGCGCAGCGTTTCCACCAATGCCAGTGAGAGTGTGAGTCGCTCATCAACCACAAGCCCGCCTTCTGCCTCACCCGCCAGATAGCCGTGAATGGCAGTATCGTAATCACGCGTGTGTGCAAATGCCTTGACTGCTAAGGCGCGCCGTGCATGTTCATCCAATGTGCCAAGTTTGAGAGCAGCAAACACGCTCTGATAGTCGTTCGGATCACAGACGACTGCCACACGCGGAAAGTTCTTTGCCGCAGCGCGCAGCAATGCTACACCGCCAATATCGATTTGTTCAAGCGCCTCTGCCAAGCTGATGTTTGGGCGGTGAATTGCCTCGCGGAAGGGATACAGATTGCAGACGACCAGATCAATGGGTGTGATGCCGTAGGCAGATAGCTCTGCATAGTCCTCATCACGGTCACGCGCAAGGATGGCGCCGTGCAAGATCGGGTGCAGCGTCTTGACGCGCCCATTGAGCATTTCTGGCGCGCCCGTCACCTGACCAACGGTTTTTACATTCAAGCCCGCGCCGTCAAGGATGTGTGCTGTGCCGCCGCTGGCAATTAATTCCCAACCGAGTGCAGTTAGCCCGCGGGCAAGTTCCACTAAGCCGCTTTTGTCGTAGACACTGAGTAGTGCGCGTGGCATGGTGATGTTTCCTTTGTCGTGTTCGATTTCTTCGTCTAAGGTAGCCAACTGATGAGCGCGTCGCGCTGTGCGCCTGTGGTTGCCATGAGTGGCGCTGCACCCAACGCTTGCGTGATGAATGCGATATATTGTAAAGCGCTGTGTGGCAAATCGGCAAGGCGTTTTGCGCCGCGCAGGGCTGCGCCGTCCCACGAGGGCAGATCGCGGAATTGCGCGGTGACGCCGTTCAGATACGCCTGGTCGGGACGGTATGGGGCAGGATTGCCATTCGAGTCGGTATAGTGCGTGCAAATTTGGATAGGCTGATCAGGGTAAGCAATGTCGAGGTGCGTCAGCACAAGGTGAGTCGCACGGCTGACACGCGCAAAATAGCCTAAGCAGGGCAAGTCAAAATAGAGAATATCGCGTGGGCGGTGTGTGGTTGCGCCGTACTCATGAGCATCCTCACGGATACGCATCGCCAGCAGATCAGGCATATGTGTGGGCAAGCGCCGTGTGCCAACGCTGCTGCTGTAGGTTGCTTTGAGCGTGTTAGCGCGCACGGCGATCTGCTCAGGGGCAATCAAGCCTTCGGTTGAGGCGAGGATGCCGCTAAAGGTTGGGTCACTTGCCGTCACATCAGGGTAGACGCCAAAACGCGGATCAAGCCCGACTGCTTGTGCGCCCTCAAAGATGAAGCCGAACTGATCGGGCTGCGCCCAACGCTCGGCAAGGTAAGGGTAAGCGTCCACGACCGACCAATGCAACACTTCACGGGCAACGCGCAAACGCTCCAGAAAGGCGGCTTGATCGCCGACTTCACGTATGCCGCGTAGCGATGGCACGCTGATCTCTGCGATATGCCTGCCCAAGCCGCTAATGAGCGCCGCATAGAGTTCGTAGTGCTTGCTCAGTCGTTCGCGCCAATTGTCTGCCACCAAATCGCGCACGCGCATGGGATGCCGCAGCAGCACATCGGCATAAGCAGGCGAGATTCCGCGTCCAGTTGCGCCAGAGCCGCCGCTTTCCCACGCCTTCAACGCTGACTCAAAGGCGCGGTGCGTGTCCAGGGCAAGCACGGCGTTCAAGTCCACACGCACGGCAGGCGTTTCAGCATCCAGAGGGCGATTTATAGCACGCGCCACCTGCAGGCTTTCTTCCACCAAATCCTCAGGGTGAATAACCATGCCCTTGCCCAAAACGCCAACGGCAGACGCGTGCAGCGCGCCACTCGGCATTTGGTGCAGGGCAAGGCGTTGGTCATCTACAATGACGGTATGCCCGGCGTTAGCGCCGCCATTCCAACGGTAGACAACTAACTGCCCTGTGCGGCGCGCCAATATGCCGCAGAGTTCATCCACGATGCGCCCTTTGCCTTCATCGCCAAAGGCGCCGCCGCCAATAGCGATGCTGTTCGAGCGGACGCCGTGCGGCACATCGCGCAGCGGATCAGCCCTTAGCGGCTGATCAACACCGAAAAGCTGCCCTTCTTCATAGACAGCGTGATAGAGTGCGGCAAATGGATCGTTCATCGGTGGCGGCGCTCCAATTCGGCAGCAACCTGGTCAGGCGTGATGCCAAGCTGCGCCATCAGCACCAACGCATGGTAGGCAAGGTCGGCAAGTTCGCTGACAGTGCGCTCTGTGCCTTGCCGTGCGGCAGCCAGCACCACTTCAACAGCCTCTTCACCAACCTTTTTGGCGATCTCATCCAAGCCCGCATTGAAAAGCTGCGTGGTGTACGAGCCTTCACGCGGATTTGCCTGCCGATCCTGTATGGTGGCATATAGTTTGGCGAGAATCTCGCTCAAAGTCTTTCCCTCACCTTCGCTAAGGCACATGATAGGGGGTCAGCTTCAGCCGACCCCCCTGACCAGACTTGCTAACGTAAACCGAGTTCGTTACGGGCAATCACCAAGCGCTGAATCTCGCTAGTGCCTTCATAAATCTCGGTGATTTTGGCGTCGCGGAAGTAGCGCTCGATGGGCAGTTCGCGGCTGTAGCCCATGCCGCCGTGAATCTGGACGGCAGTATGCGCGCAGAACATCGCCGTTTCACTAGCAAAGAGCTTTGCCATGCTCGCCTCAGTGGTATAGCGTGCGCCGCTGCTCTTGGCGCGCTCTTTGGCAAGGGCAGCACTGTAGATTAGCAGGCGCGATGCTTCAATGCGCGTTTTCATATCGGCGATCTTCGCCTGAGTCATCTGGAAGCTACCAATCGGCGCGCCGAACGCTTCACGCTGCCGCGCATAATCCAGCGATGCTTCATAGGCTGCCTCTGCGATGCCAAGTGCTTGTGCTGCGATGCCGATCCTGCCTGCATCCAGCACGGTCATAGCGATCTTGAAGCCTTGTCCAACGTTGCCAAGCACATTCTCAATAGGGCAGCGGTAATCCTCAAAGATCAGCTCGCTGGTGGCGCTGGCACGAATGCCGAGTTTTGGCTCTTTCTTGCCTGCTGCGAAGCCCGGCTTATCCGTCTCAATAATGAAGGCGGTGATGCCGTTGTGTTTCTTCTCAGGCTCAGTCATGGTGAACAGGATCACATAATCGGCAACGGGTCCTGAAGTCACCCAACTTTTGCGCCCATTGATGATGTAGTGTGTGCCATCTTCACTCAGTACGGCGCGGCTTTTCATGGTGCCAGCGTCGCTGCCGCTCATGGGTTCAGTCAGGCTGTAAGCGCCAATCTTTGCGCCGCTGGCGATGTCGCGCAGGTACTTCTGCTTCTGCGGCTCTGTGCCGAATTTTAACAAGCCATGGCAAACAAGGCTATTGTTCACGCTCAGGATAGTGCTAGTGGCAGCGTCTGCCTTCGCCACTTCTTCCATCGTCAGCACATAGGCGATGGTATCCATGCCGGCGCCGCCGTATTCTTCAGGCACTTCAATGCCCATCAAGCCCATTGCGCCCATTTTCCGCACCACATCCATTGGAAAATCGCCCGTCTCATCAAAGTGCGCGGCAACGGGCAAAATCTCTTTGCGGGCGAAGTCGCGCACGGCGCGGCGCAAATCTTCGTGTTCCGCCGAAAGCGTCAGGTTCAGCGCATCGGGATTAGTTTGAACAGCCATCAGAAAATCCTCTAAAAATGCTCACGAATTTTGAGGAAATTATAGCGTAAGGTGGCGTGCCAATGCGAGCGAGGCTTGGGTGAAAGGGATGTTTGGCGGCATGAAAAATCCCGCCCTGTGGTTAGGGCGGGAGAGTTGGTCAGATTTACCTACCCTTTTATTTCGCCACCGGTGCAGCGATCTTCACCTCGTCTGTAGCGCGGTCTGCGTATTTTTCGAAGTTCGCGTGGAAGCGGCGCGCTAGATCAAGTGCTGCGGCATCATAGGCGGCGGGATCAGCCCATGTATTACGCGGGTTGAGCAGCTCGCTTGGCACGTTCGGCACGCTTTCGGGGATATGCAAGCCAAAGATCGGGTCAGCGTGGGTTGGCACGTTGTCAAGTGTGCCTTCCAGCACTGCCGTGATCATAGCGCGGGTGTAGTCCAGCTTCATGCGGCTGCCAACACCGTAAGCGCCACCTGTCCAGCCGGTATTAATCAGCCATACCTGCGAGCCGTGCTTACGCAGTTTCTCGCGCAGTAGTTCAGCGTAGACCATCGGATGCAGTGCCATGAAGGGCGCGCCAAAGCAAGTGCTGAAGGTTGCCTGTGGCTCGCTCACGCCGCGCTCAGTGCCAGCGACTTTTGCTGTGTAGCCGCTGATAAAGTGGTACATCGCCTGTTCGTGCGTCAGCTTGGCAATGGGCGGCAACACGCCGAAGGCATCCGCGGTCAGGAAGATAACATGCTTTGGATGTCCACACATGCCGCTCAGATCAGCATTGGAGATGTGCGAGATCGGGTAGGCAGCGCGGGTGTTCTCGGTCAGCGAGTCGTCATCTAGATCGAGGCGGCGTGTCTCGGCATCAATCGTCACGTTTTCGAGGATCGTGCCGAAGCGCCGTGTGGTTTGGTAGATTTCAGGTTCACTAGTTGGGCTAAGGCGGATTACTTTGGCGTAACAGCCGCCTTCGTAGTTGAAAATGCCATCGTCGCTCCAGCCGTGTTCGTCATCACCGATGAGCGTGCGTTTGGGGTCAGCGCTGAGTGTGGTCTTGCCGGTGCCGCTCAAGCCGAAGAACACAGCCGCATCATCTTTGGTGGCGCCATAGTTGGCAGAACAATGCATGGACATCACACCGCGCAAGGGCATCAGGTAGTTCATTAGCGTGAAGGCAGACTTCTTGATCTCACCGGCGTACTCCGTGCCGCCGATCAGCACGAGGCGGCGTGCGATGTTGAGTAAGATGAAGGTCCCGCTATTGGTGCCATCTTCTTCAGGGTTGGCAGTGAAAGAAGGCACATCAATGATGGTGAACTCTGGTACATGGGAATTGAGTTCTTCGCGGCTGGGACGGATGAACATGGTGCGTGCAAACAGGCTGTGCCAAGCACGCTGTGTGACGACGCGCAAGGGCAGGCGGTATTTGGGATCAGCGCCGACATAGCAATCTTGGATGTAAACATCTTGGTTTTCGAGGTAAGAGCGCATCCTTTTGAAGATGTGTTCAAAATTTTCTTCGCTGAAGGGCTTGTTGACAGCTCCCCACCAGATGTTTGCTTCGCTGCTTGGTTCTTTCACCACAAACTTATCGTTCGGTGAGCGCCCCGTGTGGCTGCCGGTGCGGCAAACCAGCGGACCTAAGTGTGCAAGGGTTGCTTCACGGGTACGGATAGCACGCTCATAGAGCGCCGGTGCGGTCAAATTCCAAAGTTGTTGCCCAAGATTGGTCAAACCGAGCGCTTCTAGCCCGACATGGCTACGCCCTACGGTATGCTCATGCTCGTGGATAACCATTCGTTCTTTTCCTTATCTCTACTGCTTCAAGTCTTTGGGAAGCACTTTACATGAAGAAGTGTATCACAGCCTTGGGCGCATTCAAGGTATGTTATGACATTCAGCAACAAGATTGGGAAATTTGTCACAAAGTGGCAGGCGTCCATACTTTTGTTTCAGTGCATCATGAATCGCAACAATAAACTTGATTTTGCATTGAGATGTATTCAAAAATTTATAAAGCGGCGGGCGGGTAAGTCCCGCCCAGCTAGAACAGCCCATCAGCCATCGCTGCCTGGCACTATACGCCGCGTGCCGAGATGCTCCAGCACATTGAAGGCATCCAGCACCCAGCGATCATCGGCGTGATGGTAACGCAAGAGCGTGATCGAGGTGTTATCTACCCAAATCCGCCCCTCGCCGACCACTGCCAAGCGCTGTAAAATGGTGCGGATGGTGCCACCGTGCGAGATGACCAACACATAGCCTTCGGTATGTTGCTGAACTACCTCGTTTAGGAAGGTAAGCGCACGCTCCGCCACCTGATCAAGGCTTTCGCCACCTGGGCGCTGCGTGCCAAACGGATCGCGCTGCACCGTCTCAAAGCGTCCGCCATCCCACGCCCGAATTTCATCGCCCGTCAGCCCTTGCCACTCGCCAACGTCAATCTCGCGTAGGCGTGCATCAAGGTGCAGCGGCTTTTTCAGGCGATCTGCCAGTGCTTGCGCTGTATCGCTGGCGCGTTTCAGGTCGCTGGCATAAATGGCAGTGATCTGATTGCTCTGTGGCAGCAGATAATCTGCCAACAGGCGCGCTTGGTGAATCCCTTCTTCATTGAGCGGCACAGCAGCATGACCCTGCCAACGTCCCATCCGATTCCAAAACGTTTCGCCGTGCCGAATTAAACCGATTCGCGTTGCCATAAGTGCAAAAAGCCCTCCGTGGGCAGGTGACACACCTTTAGAACGCAGCTATAGGGCGGAAAAGGTTATGATGAGACAACTGCGCCGTTTTATGACACCTGCTTAGCCTATATATGCCCAAGTATAGCCTATGCTGTGCCGAATTGCCCTAACGGACGCAGTACACCGCTCAGCTATTAAATGCTACACATTTCAGAAGTGTAAATATTGAATTACATTTGATGCGCGCATGTGCCGAATCGCTTACAATCAGAGGTGATAACGGTAACAATGTGGAGGTTTTTATGCGTTTGCAAAACAGAAGGTTTGCAACAGCAGTCTTGTTCTTTGTGATAGTCGCTGGCGCGTTTATGCTGCTTCGCGGCGGCGGACGGGCGCTTTCGGCTGGCACGCCTCAAGCAGCAGGCGCACTTCCTGCCCGCAGCGGCGCACAAACAGCTGATGCGTCACTCGTCACCAGTGGTGACTCGTTCGGTCTGATGCAGGCGATCAACTTCGCCAATGCGCGCCCTGCCGAAAGCGCGCCGTATCGTATCTATTTGGCAGACGGCACTTATACATTCCACAGCGCAGGCGAGATTACCCGCGCATGGCTGCCCGCTATTCAGGGCAAAGTGATCCTCTATGGGCAGAACAGCGAGATTGTGCTTTCTGGGGCAGGCAGCACCACACCTGCCCAACTGGTTGTGGAACACGGCGCAAGCCTTGCACTGCATAATGTTATCTTTCGTGGTGAGCGCAACAATGGGCGCGCCATTGTGAACCACGGCAGCCTTGCCATTTACGATAGTCAGTTCTTTGATGGTGAACCCAGCGGCGCGCAGTTGGATAGCAACCCCGGCTTAAGTGGGATCCACAATAACGGCGAACTAACCATCGCCCGCAGCCTGTTCGCCCGCAATCAGAGCCTCTCGACGATTGAGCCGGGCGGCGCGCTGCGAAATGTGGGCAAGGCAAGCGTCACCTGCACGCGCTTTGAGGATAACCGCGCCGAACGTGGTGGCGCCATCTTCAATGACTATGGCGCACAGCTTTTCGTGGCGCAGAGCGCCTTCGCGGGCAATCAGGCGAACGGCGGCGGCGCCATCTTTGCCAGCAGTGCGGTAGAGGCAAACGGCAATTGGTGGGCGGGCAATGCGCCACGCATCGAGGCGCAAAACTTCAGCGCCGACACACTCAGCGCGCATGTTGCCGCGGCTGAGGTTGCCGAGTCTGATCCAACTTTGAGCGCCGCGTGCGCCATGCAATCACCCACGCTGCCACCCGCTGATCTTTTGGCGTTGCAGAGCGCCGCGGGCTTGTTCATCATGCCCAGCAATCCGCCCGCCCTGCCGCCGAGCGTAAACAGCCGCAAGGAAGTCAGCCGCGCACGCTTCACGGAGGTGGATTTCAACGCCGCCTTTGCCGTTGCAGCACAGGGCGCTACCGGCAGCAGCTTCATCCTCGACCTGTTCGGTGACACGACATGGCTTGCCGTCAATGATCGGATTGAGCAGCACGCTGCGTCCACCACGGGTTACACTTGGATCGGGCGCTTGCTGAATAAACCTGCCAGCGAAGTCGTCCTCAGCTTTGATCAAGGCACCCTGCACGGCTATATCAGCAGTGCCGATCAGCTTTTCGCTGTGGAATATAGCGGCAGTGGCAGCCTGCACTACATTCTAGAGCTAGATGCCTCTCAGTTCGATCCGTGCGGTGGCGCTTTAGTGCCACCTGCCACCACGCAACCACCTGTACAGCCCGCCTCCACAGTTGAGCTGGATGGCGCCCTGTTCCCTGTCGTCTCCGATGTTTATGGCGACCCAATCATTGATGTAATCGTTGTTTACACAGCCGCGGCGAGGGCTTCAGCAGGCAGCACACAAGCCATGCTCAATGAGGTGAACAGCGCCATTGCCCTCACCAACCAGAGCTATGCCAACACCAACGTCAATCAGCGTGTGCGTTTGGTCTATGCGGCGGAAGTCACCTACACCGAGACGGGCAATATGTATACCGACTTGGATCGCATCACTGCCACCACGGATGGCTTCATAGATCAGGTGCATACGTGGCGCAATCTGTATAAGGCGGATATGGTCGCCATGCTGACGCAAAATGGCGGCGGCTTCTGCGGCTTGGCATGGCTGATGACTAGCGTGACAACAGGCTTTGCGCCTAGTGCCTTTAGCGTTACGGCACGTGGCTGCATCAGCAATCTCAGCTTTGGGCATGAGTTAGGGCATAACATGGGCAGCCAACACAACCCTGAAAATGGCAGCGCTGGTGCCTACACCTACAGCTACGGCTACCGTGATAACGTTGACCCGGTGCGCTTCCGCACGGTAATGTCGTATGCTTGCTCCGGTGCAACCTGCCCGCGCATCAACTACTGGTCAAACACCACGCTCACCTATAATGGCGATCCAATGGGAACGACCACTCAGAACAACCGCCTATCGCTGAACAACACTGCCGCAACGGTTGCCGCCTTCCGAACCAATGGGCTGGTGGATACGATTGGACTATACCGTCCCTCCACCTCACAGATGTTCTTGCGAAACAGCCTCTCAACGGGACCTGCTGATCTAATCCACCTCTTTGGCGGATCAAATGACTATCCGATTGCAGGTGACTGGAACGGCGACGGCGTAGATACCATAGGTGTTTACCGCCGCACAACAGGCGAGTTCTTCCTAAAAGATTCCAACGCAAACGGATCACCTGTCGTCTATAGTTTTGTGCTAGGCAATCCGAATGATCTGCCGATAGTAGGTGATTGGAATGGCAACGGCAGAGATGGTGTTGGTGTGTTCCGCCCATCTAACGGCTTGATCTACATCCGAAACACGCTGACGACAGGCTTTGCGGACTACACGCTTGTGCTGGGCAATCCGGGCGATCTGCCGATAGCAGGTGACTGGAACGGCAACGGTCAGGATGGCATTGGTGTGTTCCGACCTTCAACGGGGATTTTCTATCTGCTGAACAATGCGCAGCAAAACGGCGTGGTCTTCGCCAATTCCTCGCTGGCGTTTGGCGCTAATGGTGATAAGCCCATCGCTGGGGACTGGGACGGTAACGGTATAGATGGCATTGGCGTGTTCCGCGGCGCTGCCGGCAGCCTCTTCTTACGCAACACCCTCTCAACAGGTCCAGCACAGATTTCGTTCAACTTCGGTGCAAACGGCGATCTGCCTCTGAGTGGAAGATACATCCAACCGTAGCGGTGAACTGTTAGCACAGCATCTTCTGTTTGCCCGTCACCAAAAACCTTTGGTGATGGGCAGCAATGCTCATGAAGGTGAAAGTTATCCCGCGTACCGTTGCTGGTGCGTATAGCTAGGCTTTTCACCACATCCTCACCTACGCCCCCTTGCCCTACGCTGCACTTCAGGCTATGATTTGCGCCCGATAGTGTGCTGAGAGTAGGTGCTGCCTTTTGCAGAAAACGTGCCAACGGTTTGGGATTGCTTTCATGCTGCTGCTCAGCGCGTGCGGCGGCAGCGCACCGCTTGCCCTGCCCACACCTACACCGTTTGAGGTGCTGATCTTGCTGCCGGGCGAAACCTTCGTGCCAACGCCAACGCCTAGCCTCACACCGACCATCACCGCCACACCGACTATTACACCGACGCCCACTATGACGCCCATCCCTAGCGAGACGCAGCCGCCCACCGTCATGCCACCGACTGAAACACCTGCCGCCATCGCCCTGATTGGCGGTGCGCTAGAGTCCCAAATCTGCGTCACCTGCCAGCCCTACTTGCGCGAGTCACCCGGCACCGCTGGTAAGATACTCGGCAGGTTGGACGAGAAGATCACCTTTCAGGCAGTTGGGCGTAGTGAGGACAGCACATGGCTGCAAGTCAACCTGACCAACGATCCACGCCGACGCTTTGGTTGGGTCTTTCGGGATCTGACCGCCCTGCGCGAAGCGGATGTCTCGATGTTGCCTGTCACAGGCAGCGTGGTAGACGCAACGCCCGCACCCCTAAGCATTGCCAGCAACAGCGGCGTGGTCAGCGGTGTAACCGCCAAAGCCCGTGAGATTTTCGTGCGCGGGCAGGCGTTGGGCAATCAGCCGCACGTCTTGACACGGGTAGGCGATAGCATCACCGCCTCGCCCTACTTCCTGACGCCCTTCGGCAGCGGCAGCTACGACTTGGGCGCTTATCAGAACGAGCTATGGGATGTGGTGCGCTTCTACAGCACATTCGGCAGCGCTTCACTGGCAGCCGGCAACGGCTGGGGCGCAGATCGCATCTTACAAGCGGGCTATAACGCGCCAGATGTGTGTGGCAGCGACTCGCCGTTGGTGTGTGAGTATCGCATTCGCAAGCCTGCCGTCGCCCTGATCATGATCGGCACGAACGACTCGGGCGGCGTTGATCCCGCCGTCTATGAGCGTAACCTCAGCCGCATTGTGGAAATCTCGATTGAGATGGGCGTCATTCCCGTTCTGAGCACCATTCCGCCCAAGCTGAATGATGCCTGGAACGGACAGCGCGCTGTGCAGTGGAACGGCATCATCAAGAATGTGGCGCGCCGCTATGACGTGCCGCTGATGGATTATTGGCTTGCCCTGCAAAACGTGCCAAACAACGGCATTGGTGAGGATGGTATTCATCCTTCTGTGCCGCCCAATGGAGCGACCGGACGCTTTACGCCAGAAAATCTGCGCTATGGCTACACCATCCGCAATTTGGTTGCCTTGCAAGCGCTGGATGCCCTGCGCCGCTATGTGATGTACTGAAATTTGGCGCGTTTTAGTGTTCTAAGGCGCCCTCAACGGCTGCCGCCGCGTCCAGGATGCCGCCGCCCTGCACCTCATCTGGCACATCAGGGAAAGCCACGGCTGTTGCCCGTAGGATGGCACGGATGGCACCTGCCCGCAGGCGCGGATTTGCCTCCAGCATTTGGGCAGCGACCGATGTTGCGACCGCTACTGAAACCGATGTGCCGTCCACATGCTGGTGATGGCTATCAATCAGCTTATAGTTATTCAGGCGTGCCTGAATAACTTCTCGATCCGCCTCACTTTCCGCCGAGCAGGGCAGCACACCCTCAATGCTTAAGTCAGCGCAGCCTTCGGTCAGGATGGCTGCCACCTCAGCAGGCGTTTGGGCGTGCAGCAGCGGCGCCAGCCAGCGCGCCTCACGCGCCATGACGGAATAGGGCAGAATGGGCGAGGCGATCCAGCGTGCCGTCGTCAAAATCTCGGGCTTGGGCGAACCATCATAGGCAGTGCCGTAATTGTGGCGGTAGGGCGTCCAGCGCGTTGTATCCGTGCTGTTATGGTCATCCACGCCACCAACGGTCAGCACTTCCGGCGCGCTGGCAGGTGGCACAAGCTGCCCTGTGCCGCCGTTGCCCGCCGCACAGAGCGTCAGGACATTTTCCTCATAGAGTGCGCGTACCGCAGCATACAGCGGATGATCGGGATCGCTGCTAGGAAAATCGCCACCGACGGAGATATTGCACAGCCGAATGTTATAGGCGCGGTGATTTTCGATCAACCACAGCAAGCCTCGCAGAATATCGCGCTCTTTGATGTTGTTGTGAAAATCACTCACCTTGATCAAAACGACCTGCGCGCCGTGTGCCAAACCGCGATACAGCCCCTTAGAGGTTGTGCCGTCTCCACAGGCTATCACGCTAGTCATCTGCCCATGCCAGCTTAGATCATGATCGTGGAAGAACCTATCGCCGCTTATCACACGGCGCGTCAGGGCGTCCACATGGGCAAGGATGCGCCCGCGCAGATCAGGGTGTGGGTAAAAGCCGGAGTCGAGGAAGGCGATCACCACGCCGCGCCCGCTGAAATCTGCCCGTGCGCCTGTGCGCGTGTGCAGCGGCAGGATGTACGGCGTCTCGCCCTCATATGGGAAGTTGGCTGTGAACAAAGTTGGGTTAGTCTCTTGTATGTGGAAGCGATACCACGCGCCATTATAGCCCGTTGCTTGTCGAGGGCAACAGCACCCTGCACTGATTGAAAATCTGCACAGGCTGTGGATAATATATCATGCAAAAGTTACCTTGCATGGAGCAAATGCAATGCCTAGAGTTTTTAGCCGCATTTTACTCGTGTTAAGCCTCATCGCGCTGACGCTTGGCACACTGCCCAACGCGCCGCGCACCTTAGCCCAAGACCAACCTCAAAGAGTCGTCATCCCCGGCACTATTCAGGAACAACTCGGCTGTCCCGGCAATTGGCAGCCTGATTGTGATGCCTCTGCCTTGACCTATGATGCCGATGCCGACCTGTGGATCGCCACCTTCAGGCTAGAAGCAGGCGATTATGAATACAAAGCTGCGCTCAATGGCAGTTGGGATGAAAACTACGGCGCCAAGGCGGAACGCGGTGGCGCAAACATTAAGCTGAGCCTTCCGGAAGCCCGTGAAGTGACCTTCTTCTACAGCCGCCAGACCAACTGGGTCTCAGACAACGTGAATTCGATCCTTGCCAACGTGCCGGGCAGCTTTCAGAGCGAAGTAGGCTGCCCTGGTGATTGGATGCCAAGCTGCCTACGCACCGTGCTGCAAGACCCTGACGGTGATGGCAAGTATATGTACGTCACCAGCGCCATTCCCGAAGGCGCTTATGAGGCGAAGGTTGCTGTCAACCTGAGCTGGGCAGAGAATTATGGCGCACGCGGCGCACGCGATGGCGCCAATATTGGCTTCACTTCCATCGGCAAAGAGATCGCCTTTATCTGGGATTCCGAGACCAAAGTGATGAGCATTGAAGTTGAGGGCGCACCCAAAGGCGACCTAAACACTGCCAGCGCCCATTGGGTGCTGCGCGATCTATTCGTGTGGAACGCCAAGACGCCCGATCCACGCCGCAGCACTTTCCGCCTGCACTACGCGATGGATGGCGGTATGCGCCTAGAGAACAATCAGGTTGTGGGCGGCGAGTCAGTCGAACTCAAGTATGTGATCGGCGTTGACTCGAAGGTTACGCGCAAGTTCCCACACCTCACCAACAGCTATTCGCTCCAATTGCCGCCTGAATTTGGCGCGCAAGTGCCAGACATCCTCAAGGGACAGTTGGCGCTCTCGGCGGTGGATGCCGACGGTGCGCTGCTTGACGCGACTGGCGTGCAGATTCCCGGCGTGCTAGATGATCTTTACACCTATGGCGGCACGCTGGGCGTCACTGTCCCAGATAGCGGTTTGCCCTTCTTTGCGCTATGGGCACCAACGGCACGCTCGGTGACGCTGCACATCTTTGAGGATAGCAATCCTGAGACAACCAGCACCACCTACGCTATGGAAAACGACGCCGCACAAGGCGTCTGGACGTATTTGGGCGAAGGTGACTGGCTGAACAAGTTCTACCTGTATGAGGTAGAGGTCTATGTGCCAAGCACGCGCAAAGTGGAGCGCAACATCGTTACCGATCCGTACTCGGTCAGCCTTGCCATCAACAGCACGCGCAGCCAGATTGTGGATATGTATGACCCTGCGCTTATGCCCGAAGGCTGGCAGACTTTGCAAAAGCCGCCCTTAGCTGCCCCTGAGGATATTATCGTCTACGAGCTGCACATCCGCGATTTCAGCATTATTGATTTCAGCGTGCCGGAGCCAGAAAACGGCACCTACCTCGCCTTCACCAACCCTGACTATAACGGCATGAAGCACTTGAAGGCGCTCCAAGAGGCAGGGCTGACGCACCTACACTTGCTGCCCTTCTTTGACCTTGCCACCATTGAGGAAGACCGCAATAAACAGGTCAACCCTGACTACAACGAACTCGCACAGTTCCCACCTGATTCTGATCAGCAGCAGGCGATCATCAACGCCACCCGCGATCAGGACGGCTTCAACTGGGGCTACGATCCGTTCCACTACAACGTGCCAGAAGGTAGCTACGCCGTGAATGCCGATGGCGCAGGACGCATCTATGAGGTGCGCCAGATGGTGCAAGGCATCAACAATCTTGGCTTGCGCGTCGTGATGGATGTCGTCTATAACCACACCAACGCTGCCGGGCAAGACGCCAAGAGCGTGCTGGATAAGATCGTGCCGGGCTACTATCACCGCCTGAACGATAGCGGGCGCGTGGAAACCTCCACCTGTTGCCCGAACACCGCCACCGAACACGCCATGATGGAACGCCTGATGATCGATTCGATCATCTTCTGGGCGACGCATTATAAGATCGACGCCTTCCGCTTCGATCTGATGGGTCACCACATGCTGGCGAACATGCGTAATGTGCGCGCGGCACTTGATGCACTGACTCTTGAAGAACACGGCATTGATGGCAAGGCAATCTACGTCTATGGCGAAGGCTGGAACTTCGGTGAAGTGGCAGATAACGCACGCGGCATCAACGCAACACAGCTTAACGTCGGCGGCACGGGCATTGGCACCTTTAATGACCGCATCCGTGACGCTATTCGCGGCGGTAGCCCCTTCGGTGACCGTGACCGTCAGGGCTTCTCCAGCGGACTGTACACCAACCCGAACGATGTTGATCAGACTTCGCGTGAGGATCAGTTGCGCCGCTTGCTGCTCTTCTCCGATCATATTCGGGTCGGTTTGGCGGGCAACCTGCGTGACTTCAGCTTCACAAGCGCGCAGGGCAGAGAGGTGACAGGTCGCCAAGTGCTGTACAACGGGCAGCCAGCCGGCTACACCCGCGATCCACAAGAGAATATCGTCTACGCCAGCAAGCACGATAACGAGACGATCTTCGACCTGATCCAGTACAAAGCGCCGCTCAATACCAGCATGGCAGATCGCGTCCGTATGAACACGCTGGCGCTCTCGCTGGTCATGTTCTCGCAAGGTGTGCCGTTCTTCCACGCCGGTGATGATATGCTGCGCTCCAAATCGCTTGACCGCGACTCCTACAACAGCGGTGATTGGTTCAATGCCATTGATTGGACGTTTGAGACGACCAACTGGGGCAAGGGACTGCCCATTGCTGATAAGAATCAGGATATGTGGGATGTGATGCGTCCGTTGTTGGGCAACCCAGACCTGAAGCCAGCCCCTGACGACATGCGCGCCGCACACGAGCGCTTTAAGGAACTGCTGCAAATCCGCAGTGGATCGCCGCTGTTCCGCTTACGCACGGCTGAGGATGTGCAAGCGCGCCTTGCCTTCCACAACACGGGCGCTGATCAGGTGCCGGGCTTGATCGTGATGAGCCTTTCGGATATGGAAGGTGAAGACCTTGATCCGAACCACACTTTCATCGTGGTGCTGTTCAACAACGCGCCTGAAGGGCGCACCTTCACGGTGGAAGCGCTGCAAGGCATGGCGCTTGAACTGCATCCTGTGCAGGCAAACGGCGGCGATGACCTGATCAAGACCGCCAGCTTTGATTCCGCCACGGGCAGCTTCAGTGTGCCGCGCATCAGCGCCGCAGTCTTTGTGGTGCGCCAGTAAGTTCCGCTTAGCGGCTGCGTGCGGTGTCTAGAATGCGCGCCGCACGCGCCGTCCATGCATAATGTGCGCTCTCGGTTTTGGCAGCCGTGCCAAGCCGAGCGCGCAGTGCCTCATCCTCAAAAAGACGCCTCAACGCCGCACTGAATGCCACGCGATCATCAGGCGCGCACAGCAGCGCCGATTCTTCATGGCGCACCACCTCCGCAATGGCAGGCAGATCGCTGGCAAGGATCGGCTTGCCCACACACATATACTCAAACAATTTCAGTGGCGAGGCGTAATAGGCAAAATGCTCGGTGAAGGGCAGCGGCAGCGCGCATACATCAAAGGTGGCGATATAGCTTGGCACTTGCGGCGGCGGCACTTGCCCTGCATACAAAAAGCCCGCCGTCGGCAGCCTGTGAGCCCGCCACCGTTCGCGCAATTGCGCTGCCATGCCGTCGGGACCGCCAACCAAACACAGGCTGATCGGGCAGCCGCTTTCGGCGATGGCGTCAATCAGCACGTCCACGCCCTTAGACATACTCATTGTGTGCAGCCTGCCGACGTAACCAACGATGAAGGCTGCCTCTGGCAGATTGTGTGCTTGGCGGGCTGTGCTTTGGCTTGGCAGATCGGCAAAGCGTTCGGCGCGAAAGCCGTCATGCTCAACAATTATGTGCTGTGCGCCGCGCTTTTGGAGTTGTTCTGCCAAATGCCCCGTGATCGCCACCACCAAGCCAACACGCCGCACACACAGCCCTTGCAGCCATTTGCCCAAGCGCGACTTGGAGAGGGCGTGCGCCTCATAGACCAAGCGGCGGCGCGGCTTGATCAGGCTGAGCGCGACCAATGTTAGCACATCGCGGCTGTAGTAGACCTCAGCGTGCCGAAAGCACATCAGGATGAGCAGCACGAGGGTGTAAGTGGCTGCTTGAATGCCAAAGACAAACTGCTGGGCGCGCCCCAAAATAAACAGATCGAGGCATGGCAGGCGGCGCACAGCGAAATTGGGCGCAACGCCATAATGGGCATGGACATCGCGCACGGCGCGCAATTCGGGCGTATTCACGCGCTGCGCCACGTAGAGCGTCACTCGTGCGCCGTTTTGGGCAAACGCCTCGCAGTTCTGCATGATCTGCAAGCCATGCGCCTTCTCGGTTGGCATTCGGATATTTGCTAGATAGAACACTTTCACCACGAAACTTCCTCAAAGAGTGCTACCAAGCGGTCTGCCAAGCCTTCCAAACTGTGGACGGCTGCCACACGCTGGCGCAACGCAGCACCAAGTGCCTGCCGTTGCGTTGCATCGGTGCGGAGCAACACTTCTAACTGGCGCGCTAGGCTATCCACATCGTCCGGCGCGCTGATCCGTAAAGCATTCGCCTGATCTGCCAACAAATCATCAAAGGCAGCATTGCTAACAACTGTTGGCACGCCGCACAGCATGGATTCGAGCGCCGCTTTATCGAACAAACCACGTGGACTCAGGTTGACGGCAAGGCTTGCCCGCTGATACCACCGCACAACTTCAGAGTGCGGCAGCGCACCTGTGAAGTGAACGCGATCCGCCATACCGAGATCAGTTGCTAATTGGCGTAGCGAGTCGACGTAGGCGGCAGGATGTCCGTGTGGCACGCCGCCGATTAGCGCGATGTGGTGGGCTGCGTTGATCTGTGCTGAAGCGCGGATGAGCGTCGCCTGATGCTTGATTGCCGTTAGGCGCGCCACCTGCACAATCAGGGGCGGCGAGTCGGGCAGGATAGCTGGATCGGGCGCGAAAACGTCTATGTTGATGCCATGCCCAAGCGCATGTACTTTCTCACTTTTCAGTGGAAAGCTGCTCAGGTCGGCGGTGACGACTGCCGCCGAGATGGCGTGCGCGGCGCGCAGCTCTGCACCTGCGTGCCGATGCGTATACCACAGCACAATTGGTGTGCGGTGCAGGCGCGCCAACGGCGCCGCTAACCATGCATAGCGCGGCACCATGTGGCAGAACAGCACATCAATCTTTGGCAAAATGCGCCGCAAGTGCGCCCAATAGCGCAGCGCCATTCGCAGTTTGCCGCGTCCCTTGCCCATATCGGCAGCCTGAACGTTGGGCGGCAAGGCGCAGCGCGGTGCTTCCAGTGTGATCAGATGCAGCGCCTCAAGGCGAGCAGCAAGTGCCGCTATCCAACCGACGGTGAAGCCTAACAGCGGGTCAGCAGGATCAGCTTGCTGCGTGACCATGCCTATTCGCACGGCGAAAGCCCTTGCCCAACGCGACTCCACATGTTTACCCAACGCGCTGTGAGCGTTTCAGGCGCAAAGTGGTTCATCACATATTGATGAGCGCGCTCCGCCATCTGTTTGGCGCGCACGGGATGCTGCAACACAGCAAGGATCGACTCTGCCAGCTTGTCAGGGTCACCGATGGGCGTCAGGTAGCCGGTGATGCCGTGCGCGATAATGTCTGAGGCGCCCTCATTCGCCGTACTGACTAACGGCACTTTTGCAGCAGCGGCTTCCAACAGCACGCGCCCTAAGCCTTCATAATTGCTGGAGAGCGCGTAAACGCTGGCAATCTGATAGAGCGGCGGCAGATCGGCGTACTGCACGGCGCCGGGAAAGCGGGTGACTTCCTGCAAGCCATAGGCGGCTGCCTGCCCAATGATATTTGAGCCTTCCATATCGCCTGCAATCACAAAGCGCGTTTGCGGCATGGCACTGTGAACGCGCTTGAATGCCTGCAAGAGCATCGGCAGATTCTTGAAGGTGACCGGACGTCCCACCCATAACACAATCGGTGTGCCTTCGGGCAGATCGAGCCGCTGCCGCCAAACTGCCACCTGCTCAGGATCGGCGGGCGTGGCAAAGGGATCAATATGCGTCACGATGGGCGCAAGGCACACACGGGCTGGTTTCACGCCCAAGCGAATACAGGCGAGGCGCTCACGCTTGTTCAGCACGCGCACAGCATCGGCACGCGGCAGCGTAAAACGTGCCATCAGGCGCAATAGGCGGTTGCGCGGGCGTTCGCGCAGAAAATAAGGGCTGCTCACAAAGCAAGAGAAGTCCTGCACGATCAGCGGGCGGCGCGTTTTGGCGCGCAAGCGCAAACCAACCAACGCCGTGAGGAAAGGGTCTTGGCTGGTGATGACATCTACAGGCTGTTCGGCGTGGCGTGCCATGCCTAAGCGCACGCCCGACGGGATGTAGTCGGCATAGCCGCGTGACTCGGTGGGCTGCACCAACAGCCGTTCGGATCGGTAGGGTGCCAGTGGGCGGTCTGCCTGTTTGCGGTTGCACAACACAATGCTGATCTGCCCATCAGCGCGCAACGCATAGTCTTCGTGGCGCTCAAGCGTGTTATCAATAGTGCCGGTGAGCAGCGTGGTATCTGTACCAATCATCAAAACGTGCATTAGGATTCCTATGTTCTTGCGGAGTTGCCGCTCAAAGGTGCGGGCGGGTGTTTCCCACTCAGCCGATTGTGAAAACATCAGTGTCTCTCCAACAGAGCGCGCAAAGCGGCGTCGGTTTGGGCAACCATGGGCTGCCATGCAAAACGCGCCATACCAACGCTGCTATTGGCAGCAAGCGTGGCGCGCACATCAGCGCTGAAGGCGTGTTGGAGCACGGCACGCAAAGCGGGCAAATTAGGGTGCGGCACCAGCAAGCCGTTCACACCATCCTGCACGACTTCAGGGTTGCCGCCGCGTGCGCTAGCGATCACCGGTGTGCCGACGTGCAGTGCCTCCAAGAGCGTATGTGAAAGCCCTTCTGTGCTGGAATAGAGCGCCAGATAGTCCGCGGCGCGCATCAACAGCGGAATTTTAGCATGGGGCAGCTTGCCCACAAACTGCACACGCTCCGCTACACCGCACGATTCGGCAAGCGCACGCAGCTTCGGCAGCCAATCGCCGTCACCCGCCACAATCAGCCGCACTTCTGGCACAGCATCCAGCGCTTGGATCAGGTATTGGACGCCCTTAAGCGCGATCAGCCGCCCAACGCTGAGCAGATAGCGTCCTTCAGGTTGCCAGCCGAGCGCAGCGCGTGCTTCCGCTTGAGATTCAGCAGGTGTGTGCAGCGTTGGCTCAAGGGCATTGTAGATGACCTTAACACGCTCAGGCAGAACGCCCCAACCAAGCACTAAACGGCGTAGATGCTCGCTTGGCACAATGACCTGATCAGCGATGCACGACTCATAGGCGCGGCGCGCCTTGAACCATGCCACATGCGGCAGATCACGCCGCTTCTGGAAGGCATCCAGATCGGTATCGGCGGCGATCCAACGGCGGTGCAAGGCGCGTTCCCAAGCATAATCGCCCACAATCTTCAGGGCAGTTGGCTTGGCGATTTTTGGGCGCGGCAAGCCCAGCGTGTTCACATAAATCAGATCAACTTGGGTGGCAAGTTCGGCGTAGCGGCGCGCATAAGCACGCCAACGGCGCAGCGCGCTCTGCTTGAACGAAATACGCTCCACCGGGTAGGGATAGCCGTCAGTCGGTGCGTCGCCATAGGTCAGGACGTGAAAGGTATAGCCACACGCCTGCAAAGCGGGCAATAGGCTGTGCAGATAGGTCGCGGGTCCGCCTGAATCGGGGTGAAAAATGCCAGAGGCTATCAAGATACGCATGACGTTATTGTATCACAGCATGGGCATTTAGCAGGTATGCCATATTCCTTGACAGCAGGGCATATTCTATGTTATAGCCAATGGGTACAGCGCTTTGAAGGCGCTTGTTTTCGGTGTTTTTCGCAAAGGCTTGCTTCTATGAATCGTTTTCGTCTAACCGCTTTTCTCACAGCCGCACTCGTTATCGCACTTATATCCAGTGGCATTGTGCCGATCAGCGCACAAGACCCTAAAAAACCAACGGCTGAAGTTGGTCAGTTCTATTACTACTATAATAATGAGAAACTAGGACTTGATCTCTCCACCGAGTGGGTCGCTGTGAAGTATATCGGTGAGGCAGTGCTTGCCAGCCAAACCGCCGCCGCTGCCAGCCCAAATATTGATGCAGGGCTTCCGCTACGGGAAACTGGCACGCGCAACATTGCGCTGCTGCCGCTTAAGGCAGGTGGCAGCGAGCAGGTGGCACAGGCGATTGCCGATCTGCGCGCCCAAACCGCCGCCTTTGAATGGGTGAACCCTGTTTTTGCCGTGCAGGAAGGCTTGGCAATTGCCACGCAGCAGTTCATCGCCCAATTCCCCGCCAGCACAACGCCGCAAGCCCGTGCCACATTCAATCTGGCAAACGGCGTCTCGGTTGTGCGCCAAGTGGATTGGTTGCCTAACACCTACGTGCTAGAAGTGGCAGCCAGCAGCGGCAAAAATGCCCTAGACATGGCAAACTTCTACCACGAAAGCGGGATGGTCGTCTTTGCTGAGCCAGATTTCTTACAGCTTTTGCAGCAGCTTTTCGTGCCGAACGATACACTGTTCAATACGCAGTGGCACTTGCAAAATACCGGTCAGTTCACGGGCGCCATTCCCGGCGCAGATATTGCCGCCGTGGATGCCTGGGATATTTCGCAAGGCAGCAACAGCATCATCATCGCGGTGGTAGATGATGGGGTAGACCTCGCTCACCCCGATTTGACAGGCCAGTTTGTGGCGGGCTACGACTTTGCTAACAACGATAACGATCCATCACCTGCGCAGTCATGGCACGCGCACGGCACAGGCGTTGCCGGCTTGATCGGCGCCCGCACTAACAACAGTCTGGGCGTAGCAGGCGTTTGCCCAAACTGCCGCATCATGCCGATCAAGCTCTCCAACCCAAACCCTGATGGCAGTTTTTCGGTCACCGTCGCACAAATCAACGACTCATTCAATTTTGCTGCCAACAATGGCGCGTCCGTCATCAACAACAGCTGGGGCGGTGGCTCGCCCAGCACCAGCACCGAGACTGTTATCAATACCATCACGACGACAGGACGCGGCGGCAAGGGCGTGATCATGCTTGCCTCAGCCGGAAATGGCAACACCAGCCCGATCATCTACCCGGCGCGCTACAACCGCGTGATCTCGGTGGGTGCCTCTAACTGGTGCGATCTGCGTAAAGCACCGACTGGCACCGCTTGCGATAACTTCCAAAACTGGGGCAGCCACTACGGCTATGATCTGGATATTTCGGCGCCCGGTATGCGGACGAACTCAACGGATATTGCCGGCAGCTGGGGCTATGAGTCGGGTGACTACACCTACTTCGGCGGCACTTCGGCTGCCTCGCCGATCACTGCCGGCGTGGTTGGCTTGATGCTCTCGGTAAACAATAGTCTGACGGCGGATGAGGTGCGGCGCGTGCTGCGGATGAGCGCCGACGATATGACGCCGGATACCAATCCGGGCTGGGATCAGTTTACAGGCGCAGGGCGTGTGAATGCCTACCGTGCGCTGCGGATGTCGCAGAATTTGCCACCACATATTGCGCTCTCCAACGATCTAATCGCCAATGCGATCAGCATCTCGCCTGCCCTGAAGCTCTATCGTAATACCCAAGAAGTCTTCGGCTCAACCGCTACAGGCGATCCAGCGATGAGCTGTGTATCAGCCTTTAGCAACTCGGTTTGGTATACCTACCGTCCGCACTCCAGTCGCAGCGTTACCGTTTCTACACTTGGCTCGACCTATGATACGGTCTTGGCAGTCTACACCGGCACACCGTCCAGCCTGACGCAGCTCGCCTGCAATGATGACTTTGTGACAGGCACGCTGCAATCACAGGTCACTTTCAGCGCTACCGCCGATGTAACGTACTACATCCTAGTCAGTAAGTGGAACACCGCCCTGACGGCAAACCAAACCCTGCACCTGACGCTGCGTCACGATGCAAACCTGTTCCACGGTATCGGCGTTTTCCGCCCATCCGAGACGCAGTTCTATCTGCGGAATAACCTGACTACAGGTCCCGCTGATATTTCGGCGCTTTTGGGTGCGCCTGATGACTATCCCGTCGCAGGCGACTGGAACGGTGACGGCACCAGCACTATCGGCATCTACCGTCGCAGCACAGGTGTGTTCTTCCTGAAAGAAGCCAACACTACCGGCGCACCTATCGTCCATACATTTGTGCTGGGCAATCCTGATGATCTGCCTATGGCCGGTGACTGGGACGGTGACGGCAAGTTTGGCGTCGGCGTTTACCGCCCATCCAATGGCATCCTCTACCTGAAGAACAACTTGACGACGGGCTTTGCCGATTTTGGCATGGTGCTTGGCAACCCCGGCGATATGCCCGTAGCAGGTGATTGGGACGGCGATGGCGTTCATTCGCCCGGCATCTACCGCCCAAGCAGCGCCATGTTCTACCTGACGCAGAAGGTGACCAACGGCATCATCTTTGCCGATTTTGCCTTTGTCTTCGGCACAACGGGCGATGTTCCAGTCTCCGGTGACTGGAACTTTAACGGCAAGAACGGCGTTGGTGTCTTCCGTCCATCCAACGGCATCACCTACTTGCGGAACACACTCAACACCGGCTTTGCCGACTTTGACTTCATCTACGGCATCGCGGCTGACCGCCCGATTGCTGGCTACTGGCGCACGGCAGCTGGCGATCAACTGCCCCCACCGGAGGCAGCGCCAACCTTCGTGCCGCGCCAATAACGCGGATACTCACTAATCTAAATGCGGCGGGCGGGAAAATTTTCCCGCCCGCTGTGATTCCATCTGGCACGCTGTTTTGTTTAGGGCTGCTCTATCGGCAGCTTGGCAGTGCCGCCATAGGTGAACTCAATCTGGACGACGGACACCCACCCATAGCGCCCTGACTCACGGTCGCGGACGCGCACCCACTGCCCGTCTTGCGTGCGTGCGAACGCCTCAAAATTCTCCCCGAAAAACTCGGTGAAATAGGTGGCGTTGTTGCTTGGCGCATTCCGCACGTAGCAACGCCGTACCGTCTTAAAGACAGCCAGCCCATGCACCGATCCGCTGCTGTACAGGCTGAAGGCACCGTGGGTGCCGTCTAAGGCGCGCACCACAATGCGGTAGTCATCGCTGCTGCTTAACTGTGGAATGGCGATGCGCAGTTCTTCGCCTTCGCTGCTGGCAACTGTGTATGCCTCGCGTAGCCCTTCACGGGTGTAGACTTCAAGGGCAGCCTTCAGCCGTGAGTCTGCCGTTGGGCGCAGCACAAAGAGTACAGTCCGCCCGCGTGGTGTGTAGCGCCACTCGGAAATGCCCTGATCGCGTGTGCCATCTATGGCGGTGCGCTGCACTTCCTCAAAGGGCAAGAAGTTAGGCGGCGTGCGCGTGGCTGTCGAGTCGGGCTGATTGGCGATCACGCTCAACCAGAAGGTGCGCTTAATGGTGCCAATGCCGCGCCCACGTACCACGATCAGATATTCGCCATCTTGGGTCAGCGGCACTGCCAAAAGCGGTTGAGTGCGGTTGTTATCGGCGCTGCTGCTTGCTTCCACGATGAAGTTACGCGCCGAGTCGTAGAGGGCAACGGTCGCAAAGACGCTGTCAGGCGGTCGGGCAGTTGGTCTGCCGACCTGTGGCGGCGCGCCGGGCGTATTAACTTCACCTGCCACCGGCAGATAGAGCGAGATGAGCGCTGTTTGCCCTGCCCTGCCGCTGAAACGATAGTAGATTTCTTCCGCCGCAGCGATTTGTCCTTGTGTATAGCCGCCTGCCGCAATCGGCTGTGCAAGGCTTGCCCGATCAGCACCGAGTGTTGCCTCAAGGGCAGGCGTCGGCGGCAGGCTTTTATCGAGCAGGAAGAAGGTCAGCAGATAGTCGCCAGCGGCATTTTCTTCGGTGCTGATCAGGCTGATGGCATACTGCCCATTTTGTGTTAGCGGCGCCTCCAGCGTTACATAGCCATTGGCGCGTGTCTGGCGCACACCACTGAGCGGCGTGCCATCAGGTGCAATCAGTTGCAAGCTGGGCGCATCGCTGCGCTGCGTCTCAAGGGTGATGCGTACCTGCTGCGAATTGCGCCCTAAGAAGCGGTAAATGGCAGAATCGGGCGCCTTTAGCCATCCGCGCATGATCTGACCGCTGCTTAAAGCGATGGTCTGCGGCGTTGGCGTTGGTGCGGGAATTTCAGCGTTCAGGCGGATTGTATAGGCGATCTCTTGGTTAGAGTCGTTGCGAATGGTGAGGGTGTACACGCCAGCACGGGTTAAGGTGCGCTGCCATGCCGATGAGGTGGCGCTGGTTGAGGTGTAGCCCAGTTCTTCCAGCCTACCGCTTGGGTCGGTTACGCTAACAAAGATGTTCTGCCCAACGCCGGGACGCCAAAAGACGAACAGGTCAACCATATCGGCAAAGCGTCCCTCAAACTTAAAACTGACGCGGCTGCCGCCTGCCAAAAAGCTGGAAGTTTCTAAGTCGTTATAGCGCAAGAATTCCGGCACCAGTGGGATGTTGCGAAGGAAGGCTGCCAACAGCGTGTAGTGCAGGCGTTCCGCGTTCACGTAGATGGTATAGCTGCCATCTTGCGGCAACTGGTAGGTGTTTTGCAGGCTGCGCTCACGCCCAACAATGGTTGTGCCAAGCGCCTGCACCACGCTACCATCGGGTGCCAGCAGTGGACCGAACGTGGCTGCGCCGCTGCCAAACAAGCGGCTGACGGTTAGGTTGATCACATCGCCTGCCTTGCCCTCAAACTGCCATGCTTGCGCCTGTGCTTCATCTGCCTCGCCTGCGACGCTGCCTTCATAGCGGAAGCGCGTTGGATTTTGCCACGCCACAGCGGGCAGATCGTTGGAGAGCTTATAGCTGAGCAAGAAGGCGCCGGCGCTTGTGCCGATCTCGCCGCCGGGACGGGTGACAACCACAGTGTAAACGCCCGACTCGCGCAGGAACAAGCCATCAATCAGCCCGCCGCGGTTTTCGGGATCAAGGCTGTTGTGGAAGGCGATCAGGCGTCCGCTTGGCGAGAGCAGCAGCAAGAGCGGATCAAGGCGGCTGACAAAAGTTGGGCGTGCCTCAAGGCGCAGATATTGCCCGGCATTGGCAGAGAAGGTGTAGGTGTGCTGTGCGCGGGTGTTATCCACATTGGCGCTGCGCTCTTCGCCTGCATTGAGCGGGAAAAAGGTGTTATTCGAGCGTATATCAAGGCGGTAATCGCCGTTGTTGGGACGGTAGGGCGCTGTGGAGAGTGTGAGTGTGAAGAAGCCCGTCGTTTGCAGCACCGTGCTGATCACTTCGACATCATCGCCGGTAGTGCCTTGATTGCTCTCGTAGAGAAGGTCGTTGCTTTGGTTATCTATCAGGCGCATGAACGGATCGAGCGAATCGGACTTGCGGCGCGCTGTAATGATGACTGAGTCGCCGCGCCGCCCAAGGATGATGAAGCGGCGTGCCTGACGGTAATTTAGGCTGCCGTTCAGCGTTTCGCCGTAGGTGAGCAGTGGTTCGCCTTCGGGCAGCAAGCGCGGCGGCGGATAGCTGCCAAGGGCAGGCACCAGCGGTGGCTCAAGGGTTAGGCGCAGGATGAACTCACCGCCTGTGCGCCGTGAATAACGCGTAACGCGAATAGTGTAGATGCCGTTGACAGGCAGCGTAAATGCCTCGATGCTGGCATCGGTGATGCCGTTCGTGTCATCATTCTGGGCGATGATAACGCCATTCGGATCGCGCAGTTCGAGGATTGGATCGCCAATGCCGCCAATGCGCGCCGTGATGGTGATGCGATCACCAGCGACGCCTTCAAAGGTGTAAAGCTGTTCGGGTGCGCTGTCATTCACAAAGCTGCGGATGGCATCGCCATAGCGCAGAAAGTTAGTCGGCACAGGCGTAAAATCAGGGCTGGTCGGCAGGCGCTCTAGGCGCACGGTGTACTGTCCGCGTTCGCCGCCTAGCACGCCAACCTCAACAGTATACTGACCGTCAACAGGCAGCACCAAGCGCGTGAGTTCGCCTTGTGGTGCGACCTCGCCGCTATCGGGCAAGCCAGGTCCTTTCACGGCAGCGCGCAAGGTGAGGTTGCTCTCGCCAAGCGGCAGCGCACGCAGCGCGATCACCTCTTGCGCCTTGCCATTGAACGTCCACTGATCAACGGCAGTAGCAGAAGGCAGATAGCCGCCAAATTCACCGCCAAACTGCAAGGCGCGGATGGGCGTGCTGCTCGGCGTCAGGGTGAGTGTTGGCAGCGGTGTGGGCGTTGCGCTTGGCACAGGCGTGGGCGAAGGCGTCTCGGTAGGACGCAAGCCGCGCTCTAGCAGGGTCACGTTGAGGATGTAGCTACCGCTGGTTGTGCCGCGCTCTAAATTGCGGCGCGAGATGTAGATGATATAGTCATCATCTTTAGGCAGTGGGAAGGTGTTCAGCAAGCCGCCGCCATCGTTCCAATCAACAAAATTGCCTTGTGAGTCCAGTAGGCGCACCACTGGGATCAGGCTACCGCTGACCACACTGACGCTGATTTGCAGCTTATCGCCAAAGTTGCCGCGCAAACGCCATTCGGTAAAGGGCGTCTCGGAGTCAATAGCACCTTCAACAGTCATGTTATAGCCTAGCGCACGGCTGGCAAGTGCCTCAGCGTTCACAGTGGGCGTGATGAACGGCGTTGGCGTTGCCGAGGGCGTCTCGGTGGGCGTCAGGCTTGGCGTTGGGCTAGAGGTGGCGGTCGCCGAGGGCGTCTCGGTGGGCGTGAGGCTTGGCGTTGGGCTGAAGGTGCTGGTTGGCGTCAAGGTGGCGGTCAGGGTCGGTGTGACAGTCAAAGTGGGCGTGGCTGTGGGCGTGAAGGTTGCCGTGAACGAGGCAACTGCCTGTGCGGTGCTGGTTTGGGCAAAGGCAAGCACTTGTTGGGCAACCAACGTCTCAAGCTGAACTGCCTGAGCAGTCTGTCCGATGATGACCGCTGTTTGTGTGGCAATGGCTGCCGCTGTTTGCTCGGCAATAGCGCGCAGATCAGCGGACGGTGTATGGGTGGGCGTTAGGGTAGCCGTTGGGCTGGCAGTGGCGCTTGGCGTGTCAGTAGGCGCAATGGTTGGCACCTCAGTCGGTGCGTCGGTGGCGGTGAGCGTTGGGCTACTAGGTGCTTGGGCAAGCTGCGTGCCAGACAGCAGCGTTGGTGCAACAGCCTCAAGTGTGGCGGTCGGCGGCGCATCTGTGCGTGTGGCAGGCACGGGCGGTGGATCGGTGTTGGTGGGCAGCGCGGTGGTTGGTGCAAGCGCCTGACTGGGCGTGGCTGAGGCTTGGGCAACGCTCGGTGTAGTGGCGGGATTGGTGAGCAGCAAAAATAACACACCTGCCAACAACAAGATGACAAGCACACTGCCGATCAGCAGCGGCAAACGGCTGCTTGGCGATGGTGCAAGGCGCTTTGGGAGTGTCTGTTCGGCGCCGAGTCCGCTTTGGCGCGGCAGCGCTTTGCCGGTAGGCGTCTGTGTGCTGACGAAAGGCGCAGTGCGCCCTTCAAGGGCATCGCGGAAGGCAAGCGCTAATTCACCGGCACTTTGGAAACGGTCGGCTGGTTCTTTGGCAAGCGCCCTTTGCAACACAGCATCCATAGCAGGCGCAAGATCAGGGCGTGCAGTGCTTAAGGCGGGCGGCGGTGTGCTGCTGTGCGCGTACATCATGGCGAAAGGTGTATCTGCCTTGAAGGGCAGATCGCCAGTCAACATCTCATAAAGCATGATGCCAAGCGCATAAATATCCAGAGTGGGCAATGGCGTTTCACCACGCCACTGTTCGGGCGCCATGTAGGCAGGCGTTCCCATCATCTGTCCCGTCATGGTGACAGACGTGACATCCGTCACGATCTTGGCGATGCCAAAATCGGTCAGAAAGACGTTGTTCATGGCATCCAGCAGCACATTTTGCGGTTTCAGGTCGCGGTGGATGATGTTCTGCCCATGTGCGTAATCCAGCGCGCCGCTGATCTGTTCAAGGATTCGCAGCACGCGGTCGGGCGGCAGCGCGCCGCGCTTCAGGGTCGCTGCAAGGCTACCACCACTCAGCAGTTCCATCACCAAATAGAGCAAGCCCTGCTGCTGACCGTAATCAAACACCTTCAGAATATGGGGGTGGCTCAGGCTGGCAACCGTCTGCGCTTCACGCCCAAAGCGTGTTACAAAATCGCTTGACTGCGCGAGGTTAACTTTAATGACTTTAATTGCCACATCACGTTTAATAGAGGCTTGGCGTGCGCGGTAGACAGTCGCCATGCCGCCTTCACCAACAAGCGCAGTGATCTCATACTGCCCTAATTGCTGCCCAATCAGATTTGCCACTGTAGGAATCCGTGTGTGTTTAGGGAAACAGGTGTATTGTAATGTGCTTGTTGCATAGGCGCTAGTTTTTCATCACTTTCTTTGGGAAAAGCACGCTGATCAGGGCTAGAATAAAGTAAGGTGTGGCGTTCAGCCATACTCTAGGCACATAACGTTTACTGAGTTATCTTTAGGTGTGTTTTATATGGCTGATTCCCAACCACCAAGCCGACTTTCACGGCGCGGCTTCCTGATTGCGATCACAGGCTCGGCACTGGCAGCGGCTTGCCGTCCCGCCGATATGATCGTCCCGACAGTCTATGCACCCGGCAGCGCACAGGCAACCCACACGCCCGCTGCCACACTACCCACACTGCCTGAGGCTGCGGACACGCCGTTTAGCCTCCTCACCTATGATCGCCCCGTCCTGACCGATGTTGCTAACCTCTACATAACGCAATATGACTACAACAATACACCTAGGGTCAATGGAGAAACATGGTCGCTCAGTGTGGATGGTTTGGTCGATTCGCCGCTGACCTTCACCCTTGCTGACCTGCGCGCCATGCCTGCCATCACTGAAACGCGCACGCTGGAATGCATCTCCAACCCAACGGGCGGCACCCTGATCGGCAACCTGACGTGGCGTGGCGTGCTGTTCAGCGAGATTGTGGCGCGTGTGCAGCCCAAAGCCGCTGCGACGCACGTCAAATTTGAGGCGGCAGATAGCTATTCGACCTCCGTCACCACCGAATGGATGCTGCACCCTGAAACGTTGCTTGCCTACGAGATGAACGACGAGCCGCTAACCGTTGAACACGGCTTCCCGCTGCGCGTGCATATTCCCGGCTTGTATGGGCAGAAGATGCCGCGCTGGCTGACGCGAATAGAATTTATCGATTATGACTATAGAGGCTATTGGGAATCACGCGGTTGGTCTAATGTGGCGGATATTCGCACCAAATCTATCATCCACACGCCGAGCGATAACGCCGAGATCGCGGCTGGCACAACGCTTGTGCTGCAAGGCGTGGCAGTGGCAGGCAAGCGCGAGATCGCGGCGGTGGAAGTGCAGATTGATGACGGCGAGTGGATGCCTGCCACGCTTGTGCCAAGTGGCGGCTCGCCGTTAGCATGGACGCAGTGGCATGTGACGTGGACGCTGCCTGCGCCGGGCGTCTATCGGATTGGTGTGCGTGCCACGGATGAAAGCGGCTTTGTACAGAACACAGAAGCACGCGGCTTGTTTGGTGGTGCCTTCCCCAATGGCACGGATGCCATCCACCGCCGTTCGCTGCGCGCTGTGTGATGGCTGCCGCTATGGATACCTTACCTAACATCCCTTCGCCACTGCCACCTTCGGTAGCGGCAAGTAAGCCGCGCCGCAGGCGTTGGCAACTTTACTTGTTGGTGGGCTTTTTCGCGCTCATCATGCTTGGCAGCCTGAGCTTTGTGGTTGCCTCTGCGCTTGAGGAACACGATACCTTCTGCATTAGCTGCCACACCGCACCCGAGATCACCTACTACAACCGCGCCTACTACGCGCTTGATCATCCCACTGAGGCGATCCCTGATCTCTCGACTGTTCATTATCACGCCGCGCAAACCGCTAATGCTGAGCCGTTTAAGTGCATTGACTGCCATCGCGGTGATAGTAGCTTGCCGCACCGCATCACAACAGTGGCGCTTGGCGCTTACGACGCGCTGATCTACTTGGCGGGGCAGGACGATCCAACCATCGAGAAGCAGCGCACTAAGACGGGCTGGCTGGCGAATGCCTCGTGTGCCACCTGCCACAGTGAGGCACTGCTGAAGCTGGACGGCATCAACAACCACTTCCACACTTACCTGCCACAGGCACAAGCGGTTTTTCTGCGTGGCGGCAGCCTGACCATTGGTGCGGGCTTGCAGGAAGCACTTGCCGAAAGCGGCAATTCACCACCGACTAGCCTAGAGATAATCGAGGTGCAGCTTTTCTGCTCAGACTGCCATCAGGCGCACAAAGCGCAGCCGTTGAACGCCGATAAGTTCTTCATGGATGAAACCCTGCGAAACACAGCCTGTGTGGCGTGCCATCTGGTGGCAAAAGTTGGTCCGCAGGATGTGCGCGAACTCAGTGGTCAGTGAGCGCAGGCACATTAGGGCGCTTGGTTAGCGTCCTAAATCCTGCCCGATGATCAGCTTAATATCTATGCCGGGCGGTGCGTCCGTCTCAACCTTGATAGCAGTGCCATCTAAGCCTAGCACTTCGGCAAGGTAGCGCGCTGTTTGCATCTTTCCGGTATAGACGTGGATCTCCGTCTTGGGGTAGGGAAAATCGCTCTTGATCGTGCCGATCTCCACCACGTTAAAGCCTTCGCCAATCAACCGATCACGGGTTTGGGCAGCCAAGCCGTCTATGAAAGCGCCGTTCTCCACAAAAAGGCGGGCGTTCTCCGCGCCAGCCAATGAGCCAGACGGCGCACCTGTGCCTGAATCGAACAGGCGCACCACCAGCGTGAAAACTTCCTCGGCGATGGGCGAAAGCACTTGCTCACCGCTTGGCAGCGTGCTATAGAGGAGCTGTCCGCCCTGCCCTTCGCGGCGCAAGGTCAGCACGGCGGATTGAATATCGCCGATCTCTTGGGCAAGGTTTGCTAGTGCCAAAATCTCATCAAAGGTCAAGTCGGTGCGGATGTTTTCGGCAAGCGATTCCCAGATCGCGCCTGCCTGCCCGAACAACGCCGCCACGCCACCTAGACTTAAGGCGCGCTCACGGACAGCGCGGATCACCTCTTGCTGGCGGCTGGCACGCCCAAAGTCATCGCCGGCGTTGTGGCGCACACGCGCATATTGCAGCAGCTTGGTCGAGTCTAGTGCTTGGCAGCCCGGCTGAAACTCGACCGTGATAACGCCGTAGGTCTCATAATCGGGATACTGATCATCAAAGATGCGCTCAGTTGGGCAGACGGTCACTTCACCTAGCGCGTCAATCACGGTGCGAAATGCCTCAAAGTTCACCAACACATAGCGGTGAATCGGGATGCCGAGCAAGCCTTCAACGGCACGCGCCGCCAACTTCGGACCTGCACCGTTCGGCGGATAATTAAGCTGATCGCCGATGAAGTTCGCCGCGTTGATGCGGTTTGGCGAAAGCGGCGCGTTGATGTCGGGAATTTTCACCCACACATCACGGGGGATGGAGAGCATAGCAGCCGTTTTGCGGATCGGATCAACGCTCAGCACAATAATTGTATCGGTGCGGAAAGGACCTGTTTCACCGGGACGCTGATCCACGCCCAAGATCAAGATCGTCACGCGCTTTGGGTCTGTCCAGACGGGGATCGCGCTGCCGTCAGGCGGTGCCTCAGGTGTCGGGTTGACAGCAACAGACGTCGATTCGGGGACAGCACTGGTCGTTGGTGTTGCAGCTAAGAGTGGGATAGCTGTTGGCTGCGGCGCGCCAACTTGCGGTGGCGGCGGTAGTTCAATTGGTGATTGCAGCACAATCTGGCGCACACCGATATAGGTAGCGGCAGCGGCGCCTGCCGTCACTAGGGCGGCAATAATCACGATCACCAGCACGAAAAGTGGTGAAATACGCATGGTTGGTCATTCTCCTTGCCACGTGAAGGTGTAAATCAGGCTCCACGGGCTGATGATCAAATAGCTGCCATCGGCTTGTTCACGTGCTACGCCAACTTGCCAATTGATAGTATGCCGTTCACCACTGGGCGGTGCCAGTTCGGCGGGCAGGCGGTAGGTGCTGGCGCGGGTGGTATGCTGCCAAGATTGCTGGCGCGTCATATCTGACCAGATGATCACATAAAACTCATCAGGTTGAAGGACGGTTACGGGCAGCCAAATAAGCTGCACAGTGCCGCTAACCGTTGCACCATTAATGGGCGAGGCAACGTTGGGCAAGGCATAAGGCGGCGTTGGGGTGGCGGTCTCCAAGCCACTGCGCGTGGGTGTGATGGTCGGTGTGGGTGTTGGACCTGGCACCTTAATGGCTTGCCCGACCACCACAATTGGGCGGCAGCCTTGCGCACCGATGGGCTTGGTGAGATCGCAGCCCGTGCAGTTGATGACGCTTGGTGGATTCATGGCACAAATTTCGCGCAGGGTAGCACCGCTGTTCAACTGGACAGTGGTGATATTTTCGCCTTCCTTCACGATGTAGGTTGCCTCTGCAAAGACGCGCAGCGGCAGATCGGGCAGCTCTTGCGCCACGACAGTTTGGGTTGCCTCATAGCCGATGGGCGTTGGTGTGGGTGTAGGCAGCGGAATGCAGTAGGTGGCACCTGCCTGAATGTTATTGGAGCCGGGCGGCAAGCCGTTTAGCTCACGTAGGGCAGCCAACAGTTCGGGAGATGTTTCAGCATACAAGCCGCTGCGCGCCAGCAAGCCAAAGAGGGTATCGCCCGGTCGCGCCACAATGCACGGCGGCTGGGGTGTGGCTGTTGGCTGCGGTGCTTCCACACGCACAAGAGGTGCTTCGGGCTGTGTAGCAACGATCATCGGGCGCATCTGTGGCGGCACAATGGGGGTATTCGTCACGGGTGGTGTTGCCGTTGGTGAAGGTGAGGCAGAGGGTGACGGTGCTGGGCTAGTGGTTGGCGCAAGGGTTGGCTGCGGCAACGTATCGGTTTGGCAGGCTGCCAGAAGCAGCGCAAAGGCAATCAGCGCGGCACAGCGCGTTAAAAAGGGTATGGGCATGGTCATTCTCAGCGGCTTTGCCACGTAAAGGTTCGGATTTCGGTCTGCTGTGGGCTTGGGATCACGGTAGTACCATCGCGCAGGGTGGCAATCGTGATCTGCCATGCAAAGGTATGGCGTTTGCCATCAGTAGGCTGCCATTCGGCAGGCACTTGAAAGAACAATTCGCGGGTCGTCACATTGTAGGTAACGCCACTGGTGCGATCTATGACCGTCACAAGGTAGACCTCACCGATGCCAAGCTGTCCACTGGCGCGCCAGCGCAGTGTGGGCAGCTCGAACGACTCAAAGAGCATGTTATCGCTGGGTGACTGACTAAAGGGCGCGTTCACAGTGGGTGTGGCGGTCGGTGTCGGTGTTTCGCTGCCCGTAAGCGTGGGCGGAATAGTCGGTGTCGGTGTGGGTGCTGGCACGCGCAAGCGCTGCCCTTCATAAACCATGACTCGGCAAGAACCACCACCCGCCGGCAGACCGAAGTCGCAGCCCTCAAAGAGGACTTCAGGGTTCAGGTTGCTGAGGATGCTCATGGTGATGTTGCGATCAAAGATGATGCTCAGGGCAGTTTCGCCCTTTTTGACGGTGTACCACATCACGCCGGGCGGTAGCGTTGGCTCGATGCGCGCTGCGGCAAGCGGATCGTCGCTCGGCGGCGCGGATTCGCCGAGCAAGCCGCCGACGGCTGTTGGACGCGGAATTTCAATCTCTTGCCCAACCTGAAGCTGGGAGGGACTGCTCATGTTGTTGCGGCGCAGAATCGCCTCAATGATGGCAATATCGCGGTGACCGCAGCGAATTGCCATGTCATAGAGCGTATCGCCGGCGGCTGCCTTCTGAATGCAAGGGCCGAGGGTTGGCGTTAAGGTGACCGTTGGCGGCACGGGCGTCACGGTCGGGATGTTTAGCGTTGGCACAATCAGGGCGCGTGTGTTGGTCGGCGGCGGCGCCAGCCGCATTGACTCAGGCGCATCTGCCGCGAAGGTAGGGGAGGCGAAATTTGTGGGTGTG
Source organism: Anaerolineae bacterium (assembly GCA_034432555.1). Lineage (GTDB taxonomy): Bacteria > Chloroflexota > Anaerolineae > Aggregatilineales > UBA2796 > CP2-2F. The sequence continues at coordinate 43,200 of DAOUBW010000001.1, read as the reverse complement.
GGCGGCAGTGTGGGCAGTACAACGATAGCAATCGGCGTGATAAGGCTGCTTACGTCCACACCGGGAAAAGGCGTCAGGGTGATGCTGGGCGTTAGCGAAGGCGTTAGGCTAGGCGGTATATCAGTTGCGCTTGGCTGCGCGGCAACGCCTGCCATGTTGGATGGCGAATTTTGGCTGATGAAGGCTGCTAGGCTGACACCTAGCACCAGCATGGCAATTAACGCGCCGATCAGCACAATAGGCACGGGCGAAGGGCGTAGCGCACCTTCATATAAATCTGCCTCGCCAGCGTCAGAGTCAACAGGCAGCGGCGCATTAGCACGAATCGGCGTGCTGCGCGGGATGGGCGCAGCAGGCGGCGGTGCGGATGCCATATGCGGTGTGCCACGCAGAGCGGCGCCGCACATTGTGCAGCGGAGTGCCTCTAGCGGCTGGCGCGCCTCACAAATCGGGCAAGTTTGAGTGGGTGCATTTGCTCGTTTCATCGCGCACTATTATAACAGGCGGCGTCAAGGTGGATCAAAAGCGTTGGTCAAGCGTCAGGATCGCGGCGCAACTTGGAAGGCAAGCCTTGCGTATGAAGTGCTATGAAGGCATATGATAAGGTGATGTGAAGCATGTGGGTAGTCATCGCAGCCGGCGTGGCGGTAGCGTTGAGTGTTGCCTTTTGGCAGCACATTGTGAACTGGGCAAACCGCACCTTAGCGGACTGGCTGGGGCAGCTTTTCGGGGAGGATGTCCGTGAGGCATTCGTGCTGCTGCTGGCAGCCGCCGACCGCCTGAATGTGGCGGCACAGCGCGCCCTCACCTTGCTTCGGCAGCGCCTTGTGCGCGCACGCATCATCTTTCGGCGGGTGAACGAAGGGCGCTTGCACGAGAAAGTGGTGCAAGCGGACTTTCAACAAGCGGATGGTCACCTTATCCAGATGGAGGCGGCGGAAGTGGTACCGTGGCATGAACTGCCCGACGAGGTGCGCGAGAAATTCATCCGCCGCCAATCGGCAGAGGTTGAGATCGAGTTGAAGCTGAAGGATTAGCGCAGATGGCACAACAAGAAACAGAAAAGCAGCCCTCAGGCTGTTTGCTAGGTGTGATCAACTTCATTGTGCGCGGCATAATGCGTTTGTTTGGCATGGGTGTGCGCGGTGCGCGGGCGGCTGTGCTGCCGGCGGATGAAACGTTCAAGGCGTATGTGGATAAGTGGGTTTCGGAGCGTGTGGCGGCATGGCTGCACCAAACACGCGGCGAGATCAGCGCTGAGGACGCTGCCAAAATCCTGAATGGCGAAGGCGGGCACCTTACTGAAATGCGGCGCATGATTCATGAAACACTCATTGATGCCAAAGTGACGTTTTCGCAACGCGAAGGCAAACAGTACCTAGAAGTTGAGGCATATATGGCGCCGCGCCAGCAGAACGGTAAGCAGCCGCAGATTTTGCGCTGGCGTGCCGAACGTGAGATCGCCTGGCAGGATATTCCAAATGATGTGCGCGAGCGCTTGATCCGCTTGCGCGAGCCAGTGACGCTTGGTTATACCATTCCACAGGGGTAAGAAATTTAGGCAATGGGTGAAGAACAGTATGAGGCAGTGCGTCGGCGCGTGATACAGCGGCTGCGAAAACGTGCGCTTTTCTGGCTGCACCTAGTCGCTTATCTCATAATCATCATCCATTCCAACAATTGGATGCGCCGCTTTGATGATACGTTGATCCTGTGGGTTGGCGTGATCCTTGTTCATTTCATCTACGCCTTCGAGGTGTGGCAGCGCATCGTGGATCGCATGGTGCAGCGCGAACTTAGCAAAAGCAGCGTAACCGAGATCAAGCGCAAGAATGAACAGTTAGCCCTTGCTGAAGACGGCGAACTTGTGCCACTCGACGAAATGATCAATATTGAAGACGAGGCGGCGCGACCCAAGCGGCGCGAAAGGCATTAAGGCATGTTACCACTACTCACTGTTGGCTTGGCATTGGTCGGGACGCTGCTCTTTTGGTCGGCGGTGCAGAACTGGCTTGCCGATCTGCTGCACCGCGCACAGGCACGGCTTGGCGTGCTGGCAGATGCACTGCAATCGGCATTGGTCTACCTTGATCGCGTCGTGGTCAATGGGCGGCGTGCCTTCGCTCTGACGGCGCGTGCCGTATTCCGCAACGAACAGGTGGATACACCGCAGTTGGTTGAGGAAATGCGCGAGATCGCACCTGCTGATCTGCCTGCTGAACTGCGGACGCGCCTAGAGCGCGGCGAAACACTGGAATATGAACTCTCGCTTGGCTCGATGAAATTGGTGGAGAAGCCTAAACCGAATGTCACCTATCACGTGGTCGTCCGACGGGCGAAATAGCCGCAGCGGACAAAGTGAATCATCCCAACCACCCACACAGGCAGAGCGCACGGCTGAGGATATGTCAGAGCGCATGACGTTGTTTACGCCCGAACTGCCGCGCCGCCGCCTTGCCGATCTGGTGCTGAGCGCCGAGACAGAGCGCGGCTTGCGTGTGGCGCTTGCCAAAATTCAGCACCACGAAAAGCTCTACCAGGCGTGGGGACTCTCAGAGATTCACCCTGAAGGGCGTGGCGTGGCGATCAATCTGTATGGCGCGCCGGGGACGGGCAAGAGTTTCGCTGCGGAGGCAATCGCCGCGCACCTCGATAAGCATATTATCCGCGTGGACTATGCTCAGCTTGAGTCGCGCTATGTGGGCGATACACCAAAGAACATCGCCGCTGCTTTTGATGCAGCACGCACCCATGAGGCAGTCCTGTTCTTTGATGAGGCGGATTCGGTGCTGAGCCAGCGCGTCACCAACATTACGCAAGCGGCGGATTACGGCGTGAACATCTCGCGCTCAACGCTGCTGCTGCAACTCGATTCGTTTGAAGGCGTGGTGCTGTTTGCGACGAATCTCGCCCGCAACTACGATCCTGCTTTCGTGCGGCGCATTCTGGCGCATGTGCAGTTCACCTTGCCCGATCAGGTGGCGCTTATTCGCCTATGGCAGTATCACCTGCCCAAGGCACTACCACGCAGCGCAGAGGTGACGCCCGAAACATTGGCAACCCTGAGCGAAGGGTTAAGCGGCGGTGACATTTTGAACAGCGTGATCTTGGCGGCATCCGATGCGGCAGCGCGTGAGGCGGCTGCCGTGACATTGGACGATTTCACGGCAGCCATCGCGCAGGTGCGCCGCGCCAAAGCAGAGATCGGGTGCGGCTTTGGCGCGGGCTAAGGTGTGGTTGGGCGTTTTGCCACACCGCGATAGGGACGCGGTCCATACTGATCCATCACCATTTGGCGCAGACTCTCATAGTTACCTTCCGCCTCTTGCACGCGGCGGAACAACTCCATAAAACCGTGCGGCTTGACTAGGAAAATATCAATGCCAATCCCAAACGCCTCATCAATCAGTTCGCGGTGATCGTGCATAGTTGCCATGATCAAGAGCGCTTGCGGATGTGCGGCGCGCAGTTTTGGGATAATTTCGACGCCGCGTGCATCGGGCAGTTGATGGTCAATTAGGGCAAGCGTGAGGGGCTGTACGGATTCTGCAAAAGCTAACGCCTGTGCGCCAGTTTCAGCACCATGCACTTCAAAGCCTGCCATTTGCATCAAACGCACCATAAATTCACGGTTTGCAAGTTCATCATCAGCTACGATGGCGTGTTTGGCTGTCACAATGTCTAGTCCCTATAGTTTCTAAGGCATTCTAAGGTTTGCGATGGATGGAAGGTTGTTTACGTGCCATATTTGGTCAACATCTCCAGAAAAGCCTCAACACCAAACGGCTTAGAAAGGTAATCAGTGCAGCCGGCGGCAAGGCAGCGTTCCCGATCACCCACCATGGCGTAGGCGGTGAGCGCTATAATTGGCACATGCATTCCCGCCTCTCGCACGCGGCGCACCAACTCAACGCCGCTTAAGCTACCCGCCAGCTCAATATCCATGAAGATCAGGTCGAAGGCACCCGCCAAAATATGCGGGCAAGCCTCATCGCCGTCGTTATAAACGCTCAAGGTATGCGGTGTCATGCTTATGATGCGCTCTACAAGCGACACATTCACCGCATTATCTTCAAGGTAAGCAATTCGCATGTCACGTCGTACTCACTTGGTCGGGTGTCTGTGCCTGCGTTTCAGGTTGCGCTATGGGCAGCGTGAAGTAGAAAGTAGATCCCTTACCGGGCTCACTTTCCAGCCAGATGTGCCCGTTCATCAAGCGCAGCAGATGGCGTGTGATCGCCAAGCCCAAGCCTGAGCCAGCACTGCCTTGCCGCCTGCCGCTCTCACCTTGCTTGAACTCCTCAAAGATAGTCTCTTGGTCTTGTTCTGCAATGCCAATGCCCGTATCCCGAACCCACAGGCATACCTCGCCATTTGCCTCACGGCGCCCGCCAAAGGTGATGGTGCCTTGTTGGGTAAATTTCACGGCATTGCTGGTCAGGTTGAGCATGACTTGTTGGATACGGAGCGGATCGCCCAACACTTCGGGCAAGCCTTCGGATGGCAGTTCCAAGACCACGCTGACTGGTTTGCTGCCGATCAGGCTGGTTGCAGTAGCTTTAACCGTGTTGAAGATCGGCTCCAACGGCACATTTTCAATCAGCACATCGAGGCGACCTGCGTCAATCTTGGCGAGGTCAAGGATATCATTGATCAGTTGTAGAAGCGTTTTGCCGCTGTTGTAGATTAACTGAACATCATGCCGATAAGCTTCTGGCAACGCCACATTCTGATACATCATCGGGTATTTCAGCATAGTTTCGCTGAAGCCGATGATAGCGTTCAGCGGCGTGCGAAGTTCATGGCTCATGTTGGCGAGAAACTGCCCGCGAAAGTTCTTCGCCTCTGCCTCTGCCGCACGGGACGCCTCTAGGGCGACGTTGGCATTTTGCAGTTCATCGGAGAGGGATTTCTGCCGCATGTAGCTACGTTGAATTTCCTGCTGCGTATCAAAAAGCTGATCTTTGAGCTGGCGCTCTTTCTGATAGCTGCGGAGAGACCACTCGGTGATGCTGTACATCTCGCTGGCAAACTGCGCCGCAACGCCAACCGTGAACAGCATGAGCAGAATAGATGCCATTTGAATGCTATTGATGACAATGGCAGGCTGCCCCAGATTCGGCGCAATGACTGCAATAGCGATGCCAATTGCCAACCCAATCAGAGCTTCACGCAGCGGCAGCAGGAGCGTCACTGCCAACACCACACAGGGCAGCGCCAGCGCGGCAAAGCTGGATTGTGTGTCGCGTGCCGCGCCAACGCTTTCCGCATAGAGCAGCACACCGATTGCTAAATATAAGCCGCCAGCATACGCCCAAACTGCCCATACATAGCGGTTACGGTTGAGAAAGGCAGAAGTGAGGAAACACCCGGCAAGGATGATGATCCCTGCTATTAGTATATCGCCCACACGCGCCAAGCCCGCTGAAGTCGAGATGACCAGCAATGCCCAAAAGATCAGGAAAACAATACCGGCTGTGAGCTTCCAAAGGAGAGCTAACCGTTCCGCACGAACTTGATCGGCGAACGCCGTTGGATTTTCACCCTGAGCGGGTGTTGGTGCAGGTGTTGTAACCATTTCAAAAGCTCTCTTAAAAAGATTAACGGATTGTGCCAAAGCTACTTATTGGACAGTATAACAAGTTTTATACGTTAAATGCGTGTAAAAAGGTTACGATTTCATCAACTTTGTGCATTTTGGTAGAGTGTATCATACCAACTCACCGCTCAAGGGTTGTTATGGAAAAAATAGGCTGTGTCGGTTGGCACAGCCCACCCACAATTCACCGACACAACGACTCGCACGGGATGCCGTTGCCATCCCGATCAAGGCGTTCGTTGCCCGCCCGTAAACACGCCATCGCCTGCGCGCACGAAGTAAACTGCGAACAGGTGAAGGTCAAATCAAGGCATTCAGTTTCATTAGGCGTTGGTGTAATGCCTGCCGCCATAGCGCCACAGGTTATGTTAGCAGACTCGCGCCCAAGGCTGAACACACGGTCAAATTCTTGTTTGTAGAGCGTTGCTACTCGTGGGCTGCGGATGATCAGGATGCTCTCATCATTGATTGTATCAGCGGCGCGTGTGTGGTTGAATGAACCAGTGATCACCGTGTTGTCATCAATGATGATCACCTTATGGTGCATAGTGTAGGTGTTGCCATCCACGCGCACCCGTGCGCCATTGCAAAAAAGCGTTGGATAAGCGCCTTGTGAGGCGCCGCGATTTTCAATAACGCCCTCAACCGTAATGCCCGCCGCCTTGCGCTCCAAGAGCGCCGCCGAGAGATCAGGGTGTGTGAAGGTAAAGGTCATAAAACGTACCGAACGGCGCGCTGCCTTCACCTCTGCCACAATCTTTGCCATCACGCCATCGGGCGGCGCAAAGTAGTTCTCTACCACCACACCATCAATAGTCATGCGCGGTGTTTGTGCGCCTTCAGGTCGGCGCCTGCCAAACAACTGCGACTCATACATGTTGTTGAACACGCGCTGATAGTTGGCGATCAGGCGTTGGTTAGTGATCCGCAAAATGTTATTGTTGTTGCGAAGTGTGTCGTTCCAAGAGGCGTTCCACGAGCCGGTAAACAGCACTGTGCCATCAATGATCAGCAGCTTTTCGTGCATCAATCCGCTAGAGCGCCCACCATCCACGAATGAGAGGTTGGCGTTCTTGAGCGCAGCAAGCGCATCAAAGGCGTCGCGTCCGCGTGCTGCCAGCACATTTTGCGAGCCGTTCTGCACATCCAATACAAGGCGTACTTCCACACCGCGCCGATGTGCATTGATCAGTGCGTTCACGATATTGGGCAAATTGAAATCGAAGAAAGCTGCATCAATACGGCGGCGCGCTGCGTTAATCAGCGGCACAATCTGCCGATCCACACCGTTGTTCACCTGATCAGGCGGATCAGGATTAGTGAAATAGACCGAGAGCCACGGCAGCACATTGCCAGCGTCCAGCGGTAAAACGCCACCGGCAACCGCCGTCGGCGGAGCCGTGGTAGCGGGTGGGCGTGTGGCAGGTGCAGTGGTGGGCTGTGAGACAACGGCACCGCCACAGGCGCCTATGATCAGCGCGAAGGCGATCAAGGTGAGCAGCGCAGCGGTGCGTGGAACGGCAAAGCGAACGTTACGTTTCATCAGAATTTCCTTGTTCATCGTTGGGCGGCGAAGGCTCAGAGTCGGAATTGTCGTCCAGCAGGCTGGCAAGCTGATCAGTGGGCATGAAGTCGCCCAGTGTCTCGGCGAGGTTGCCGATGGTGCTGCGGAGCATGTCGAGCGCCTGCTCAACATTTTGAACTGCCTCTATTTGGGCGGGCGTCAGCGGCTCATCTTCTTGGATCGGTGGGCGCACATTGGCAGCAAAGTCCAGCAGGGCACGCAGTGCTGCCACGTTATCGGGCTGAGCGCGCATAATCGCGGCAAGTTCTGGCACAATCGGATGCTCTGAAGCATCCATTGTCCCAAAAGTGTTTGCGTAGCTTGTAAGGAACTTTTGCAGCAGTTCTAGCAGGGTTGGCTCAGAGGCAGTGCGATAGCGCGAGAGCAGCGTGTTGGCAGCACGCAGCGTGTCCATTAACGCGCCGACCTTCTGCCAGCCGAGCGTTTCATCTTCAATGTCTGCCACAAGGCTTGGCAACTTCTGCCCTGCCCAGTTAATCAGATAGTTTGCCTCCGCATCGCCAATGTTGGCGAGTAGCGACGTATTTTCTAGAATTTGATCCATTGCCAGCGAAACATCCATAGGGCTGATCCTTCCCTTTTTTGGCGCAGCGCGTCTCAGTGTACCCATAACTCACCGATTTTTCCAACGCTCACCCTAGCCACTATCGCCATGCGGCATATTTTCGGCTATCATAGCTAACTTGTGAAGGCAACCCTTGCCTTACACGCCAATTCTCAGATTCGGGAAGATTCGATGAATGCCGACAGTTACAGCCGCTGATAACCTGACCATCCAATATGACGCTGCGCGCTGGTATCTTTATAATGGGCGCGGCGAATCGGAAATGCCTGCCGCCTCTGCGGCACCGGGTGGCATGGCATACACGCCTGCCTTTGCCCTCTCCCGCCGCTTGCCAGAGACGGGCTTTCTGCCTGTTGATCAAGTGATGATCGTGGCGTTGGGCTATGCCGCCGAAGACTCGGCCTGGCATTTAGGCGTCATGTTGATGCCCGAAGCCGCCGCATCACGCAGCAGCCGTTGGTGTGGCTTGGCGCGCTGGCAAGCCGATGACGCCGCCGCCGCCGAACCGACTGCCCGTGCGCTTGCCAACCTATGGGAAAAGCCCTTCAAATTGATCCCGCCCTCCGCGCCCGATGTCCCACCGCCACCCAGAGTGAAGCCTGAGGAAGATTTACTTGCCGATCTCCCACTCATGCCGCTGCCCATCCTAGCAGACGATTGGCAACTCAGCGAGACGGACACTACCTATCAGCTTAGCCGCAGCCCTGATTGGCGGCGCGGACTTTTGCTGCGCGCCATCTTCTTCAGCATCCTTGCCCCACTGTTTGCCCTGCTCTCTATCGGCGCGCTCTCAACACCTTTTGCCCGCGTCAGCCCAGAATGGCTGCCCTTAATTGGCTTAGCCATTGCGTTCCTGATGGCAGGGCTTGCTCTGTGGCAGTTTCGTGCTGTGCGGCGTGAGTGCCTCGTCATCTTGGATCGGCGCGGTCAGTTGGTGCGTCTTACCACCCGCGACGGACGTCGTGTGCGGATGCAGTTCCCGTATGAAAGCGCTGACTATGTGCTGATCAGTCATGTGGTCAGCCGCCGTAAACCAAGCGAAGAGGATATGACAACCTACAAGCTGTGGGCAGAAGTTTGGATACACCTCTACACGGTGCGGCGCGGATTCATTGAACTGGCGCACATTCATGAGGTGGAAGGGCGCGCCCTAAATGCGCTCAGCTTTGCCGAAAAGCGCCCGCTACATTTTGGCGAACTTGATTCGCCCGCACATCACATTGGCGGCTGGCTTGCCCACGAACTGGATGTGCCAGCTTACGTTGAGGAGCGCTAGGCAACTGTTTGGCTTGCCATCTGCGCGCACGCGGTAGACTTAGGGCAGAAAGTGGAGGGGGCATGTCCGATACATTACGTGGCGAGTGGCGCACACCGGCGGTTGAAGATTTTTTAAAGCAGGTCTACCTGATCCAACAGCAGGTTGACCCTGTACCAACCATGCTCTTGGCGCGTGCGCTGAATATTGCCGCACCCTCTGCTACAGATATGATCAAGCGGCTGAGCGGCGGCGAAAATATCCCATCCCTGCTCAGCCATGCCCCTTATCGCGGCGTGCGCCTGACCGATGAAGGGCGCAAGATTGCCCTAGAGATCATTCGCCATCACCGCCTGCTAGAGCTTTACCTCACCCAAAAACTCGGCTTTGCGTGGGACGAGGTGCATGATGAGGCGGATCGGCTGGAACACCACATTTCCGAACGCCTAGAGGCGCGCATTGCCGATGCGCTTGGGCATCCTGAGCTTGATCCGCACGGTGATCCAATCCCGACCTTGGATGGCTCTGTCACGCTGCCAGAGTTAGTGCTGTTGGCTGATCTCGCTATTGCACAGCGCGGCACCGTCAGCCGCATCCTCGATCAATCGCCCGAAGTGCTACGCTACCTCTCTGAGCTAGGCTTGGTGCCGGGCGTGCTGGTCGTGCTGGCAGACCGTGCGCCGCTCAACGATACGCTCCAAGTGCGGATCGGCAGCCGCGGCGCCGAACCACGCACCATCAGCGTACAGGTAGCGCGCAAAGCGTTGGTTGTGCCGGATGATTCCGATTCTATTTAACTCACACGCTGCATCGGTACTGTGTATAGCGCGCTAATTCAAGAATTTCGGCTGCATCGGGCAGTTCAGCTGTCTCCAGCACAAGGCGCTGTGCGCTGGTTGCACCGTAGGTATCCAATACAAAGAGTGCTGCGCCGCGTTGTGTTTCGCTTGTATAGACTTGCCAAACGCGGTTATCGGCATCTGCCAGCAGCGGAAAAGGCAAGGCAAATGCTGCCGCCAATGGTGCGAGATCGGCAAGCGGCAAGTCTACAATGGCGAGGATGCGCGTGTTGATCTCGATGTATTCTGCCCAATCTCGCCCAAGCGCTTTCAGCAGCGGCTCAGCGGCGGGCTGGCGCGCATTGATAAACAGCACGACAAGCCCATGCCTGCCGCGGAACTGCTCCCGCGTGAAAGTGCTGCCCTCAGCGCTTTCTAGGCGGAAATCTGGCGCAAGCCTACCAAAAGGCAATGGTTCACGGCGCGCTTGCGGCGCATTTTCATGGTTCATGTGTAAAAATTCCCTTTCCCAAGCCATCTACTAGCACATCGGCAGTCTTGCCATTAGACTTAGCATTCTTTAACTAGAACGCATTCTAGAAGGTGCGTAAAGGGTAAGTTTGAGAGAGAAGCCCTCTCGAAACCGCTGTTTGCAGAGTGTGATCGGTTTCTACATTTAACAAAAGGTAACGGCTGTGGCAACTTCCCAAAGCAAGCAACGGGGTGGCGCGATCCTGTTCATCTTGGCAACTATCTTCCTCAATTTCGCCGGCATCGGCATCATTAACCCTGTCTACCCATTTTTGGTGGGCAGATACACCGAACGACAAGATACAGCGCTTGCCATTTCGCTGCTGTTCACCGCATTTTCACTGTGCCAATTCCTGACGGTGCCAATGCTTGGTGCGCTCAGTGATCGCTTTGGCAGGCGCCCTATCTTGTTGATCAGCCTGTTCGGCTCAGCAATTGGCTATATCATCTTCGGGATTGGCGGCGCGCTGTGGGTGCTTTTCTTAGGCAGGATCATTGACGGCATCACCGGTGGTAATATCGCCACAATCTACGCTTATGCGGCGGATATTAGCACGCCTGAAGAACGCACACGCTTTTTTGGCGTATTGGGCGCAGTTTCGGGCTTTGGGTTTGTGTTCGGTCCGGCGTTGGGTGGGCTTGCATGGCGGGTGACGGGCGTCTATGAGTCACCATTGTATCTGGCAGCTGCCCTGACGCTGCTCAACACGCTGTGGGGCTATTTCGCCATGCCTGAAAGCCTATCTGTTGAGAACCGCAGCACCAATGTGCCATTGGCAAAGTTTAACCCACTCACCCAACTGACAGTCATCTTTCGCTTGCCACAGTTGCAGTTCTTGCTGGTTGCCACCTTCATTTGGGCGCTCGCCTTCGCCCTGTTACAGTCAAACATTGCACACCTGACCGAAAATCATTTCGGTTGGCAGCCTGATGGTGCTGCCGTGCTGCTCACGATTGTCGGTGCCGTCACCATCTTCACGCAAGGCTTCCTTATTCGCAGGCTGCTGCCGCGCTTTGGCGAGGCGCGGCTTGCCATGCTTGGCTTGTTTTTGTTGGCAGTGGGGTTTGGCATTATTACGCTTGCCATTCTGTCTGAGCAAGCGAACGTCCTCTTTCTGTCCGCTATTTTTGTGGCACTGGGGAATGGGATGACTTTACCTTCGCTGACCGGGCTGCTCTCGCAAGGCGTCACGGCGCGGGAACAAGGCATGGCGCAAGGCGGCGGGCAATCTATGCAGGCGTTAGGGCGCGTGTTCGGTCCGTTATGGGGCGGCTGGACGTATCGCGAGATTAGCCACGCAGCGCCTTATCTGAGTGGGATGCTTGGCTTGCTGCTGGCAATCTTGATTGTGGTGCGCGCCGTGCCAGCGCTCAAAGCGTATCAGGCGCGCATAGCAGCCGCGCCTACCGTTGCCAGCGAAACCTACCGCCGCTAGGAATTTGGCGTGCAATGCCCATCAATTTCGGCTAAAATGGCAGCATAAGCGCATGACAGACGGGATAGGCACATGAAACTCACGCGCATTTTGATCATTGATCCTGAGATCGGCTTTGCAGTGCCAATTAAGCAAGCATTAGAAGGCCTTGGGCGCTATCGCGTCAACGTTTTTGCCAGCAGCCAAGCAGCCTTGGAGCTGTTGGCGCGTGAACCGCAAGATTTCGCCGTGATTGATGCTGCCATTGAAGATGCACACCTGCCGCGCCTGATCGAGACGTTGCAGCGCCTGCACCCACAGCTCGTTATCATCATGAGCCGCTATGCCGACCAGCCGCCCGCCTTTGCCCCTGAAACGGACGTGCTGCCCAGCCTGAGTAAGCCCTACCTTGCCCGCCAGCTTGATGCCCTCATCCGTGAGCGCAGCAGCAGTGCCGCCGCCAACACGCTGCCCGCCGCACCACAGCGCACTGAACCAACCTACCAGCCCGATGATACCTTTATGCGTGCCGTCGCAGGCATTGAGGATGGATCAACGACGCTGATGTTAACGGAAACCGATTCGTTGGCGCTCAGTGAGCCGCCGCTGCCGCCAGATGCCACCATGCGCGATCTGATTAGCGGCACGCAGCCTTTGCCAAGCAGCCCGCCGCCCGACTCCTTGCCTGAACTTGCTGAAGCACCCAATCAAACACTGATCGCTGCCGAGGTCGCCCTTGAGTTAGCGCTGGATGATTCTATTCCGCTGCTGGATTTGGTAGACCACTTGGCAGGCGAAGCGGAAAAGCTGCCGCCGAACACACGCCCTGAGTGGATTGCACCCGTGCCGCCGCCTGATTCTGGACTGCCACCGCCGCGCAGCACGCCCAGCCCAAACCTAGAGCAAACCCTCAGCAGCGATTGGCGCGATACTGTCCAGATGGCGGCGCAACAGCACAGCGCAGCTTCAGCCAGCGCCCATGCCGCAGCGAATCCGATTGCGGCGCTAGCCTTGCGTTTTATGCAGCTTACTATAGATGCCGCGGCAAAAGCAGCCTTGCTCACACGCGATAGTGAGGTGATCGCCGTTGCCACTTCGGGCAGCCTTGACGAAGCAACGCGAACCTTAGCGCTACGCGAAATCGAGCGCATATGGCGGGGTGAAAACAGCACACCAAGCGTTTTTCGACCACTTCAGGTGAACGCTGAAACGCTCTACCTGCTCTATTCAACGCGCTCAGTGGATAATCTGATCCTCTCGCTGATCTTCCCTGGCGACACCTCCATGCGCGTGATTCGTCAGGTGGCGCGCCAGCTACATGAGGCAATGGCGCGTGTGCCAGATGAGTCTAAAGCTGAAGCAGCGCCTATAGCGTCCATTGCGCCACTTGCCACCTTGCCCGAAATCACTGCACCGCCCGCCGAGTCGCCTGATGTTGTGCCTGAGGCAGCCCAAACCCTGCCTTCCCGCCCAACGGATTTGCGCCCGCCGCAAGGGCTGCGTGAGGCTACCCCATCTGCGCCACCACCTGCACCGCCGCTTGCCTTTACCCTTGCCTTGTTGCCCTATGAAGCACCCCTAGCAACGGAAATCACTGAGATGCTGCCACGCTACCTTGAAGAGATTGCCGCTGCTGAGGCATGGCAGCTAGAAGGGCTTGAGATTCAGCCAACGCACGTTAGCTTGCAGCTCAGCATTCCAGCCACCCTGACGCCTTCGGTTGCCGCTGAACGCCTCATCCGCGGGACAACAGAACGCACAGGTAGCGACACACTCTGGTTAGACGCCTGCTATATCATCACGCCATCGCGCAGCCTAACACAGCGTGAATTGGCAGAATTTGTTGAATATGCGCGCTTGGTGCAGGGACACTGAATCAGAAGCGCGCACCTGATTTCAAGCGCGCGCAAGGGAGCTGGGGGACCTGGACTCGAACCAAGACTAACGGGGCCAGAACCCGTCGTTCTGCCGATTAAACTATCCCCCAAAGCACAGGCACAGCATAACACACTTTGCAGGAATGTGCAAGGTGTAGTTTGAATGGGATAAACGCAAACGCGAGATGTTCATCACATCCCGCGCTTGGCGTATACTTAATGTACCGCCTTGTCGTTTAAGGTTGAGGGTGTGCCATCCTTCAGCCGTGCAAGCATTCCGTTGAGCTTGTGCGGTTGGGTAGGCGGATCCGCCAGACCATAAGCAGCCAGCAATTCATGTTCGGTGTGCGCTACCTTCACGCGGCGCACTGCCGCCAAAGCGGTTGCCATGCTGCGAATATCGGGTGTTAGGTCAATATCTGTGAAACAGATACCAACATTCTCTACAGCGCGGTGCTGCAACACACGGTAAAGCATGGCTTGGAGGGCCCGCCCAAGGCTGGTTGCCAACGTCAGATCGAGGATGACCGTGACAGGCTCGGGTTGTTTCTCCAAAAAGCTCTGCAAATCGTGGTAGAGCGGCTGCGCCTCACCTACTCCATTGATCCTGACCCTTAGTGCGCCTTCATAAAGGCTGAGCTGATGCGACATACTTTTTCTTCACTCCACTTTGTCCGAAAATTTAGATAAGGACTAGCGGATAGAAAGCAATCCGTGTGGCGAAGAAAAGTTACAGATAATGTTACAACACTTGGCAAATGTCGGTATAGTACAAATATCACACTGTATAGATTTGTGATCAATTTACCGTGCTTTGTGCAGGCTTGTAATGAAATTGTAAAATGTAAGGCTGGGCTGAGCATCCCAAAAATGCCTTAAAAACTGTTTCAAAAATCGTGTGAGACAAAAAACTTTTTGCCTGGTGAGGCAAATGCATCTGAGGGAATGCGGCGTTTTTCAGGACTCCCACCCCAAAAGGGCTTCTCGCTATTGTAGGGTTTAGCGTTATAATATACAAAATTTTGACCAACCAACGGAACACGCTTTATGTCTAACCGAACGGATACGCACAGTGCAGTTGCACCACGCCAACCGATGGAAGAGCCTGATTCCGTCGGTGGAATGCCTGTTGAAGAACTTATCCGCATTGCGCGGGAAACCACATCGCGCATCCGTAACGAAGACCGTAAGCGCCTGCAAACGGAAGCGACCGAAAACCGCCAGAGCATTCAGAGCGGTGTGCCGCACCTTTTGCAACAGTTCTTCATCGGCAAACTTGATCTGGATGAAGAACTGAGCCGCCGTTTTCCTAGCCCGCCGCTGCTTTCATCCGCCGTGTTCGATCCGCCGCCCGGCAAGCGCGCACGGCGTGGCTTTGCTCAGTTCAAAGCGCAGGATGAATCGGCTGCTATGACCATTGATCTGCAAGGCATAGATGGCGCCTTTGAGGCAGATTACGTCTATGGCGGCATGATCGCCGCACATTTCACCTTCGGCGCGATTGCCGATTCCAGCCGCAAACGCTTCCTCGACCTGATTCGGCGGCACACTGGCACCAGCATCTTGTGGACGGCAAAGCGCTGGGAGCGCGATTACTTGATTGTGAGCGCACATAACGGCTTTGCGCGCATTTATGCCTTTGGCGCTAACCAGATCAACGCTGCGTGCCGCCTAACGCCCGATCTGTTCAAGCAGCTTACCCACTGGCTGGCAACCTTCTGGATCACCGACACCGAAACAACCGCCGGCCGCAGCGAAGTTGTAAGCGACCCCAACAGTTGGTAGCCGCCCTAAGGCTGCATATGCCGCAGATCAGTATCTATCAGCAAGCGTGCCGTGCTGAGACCAGCTGCCACCGCGCCGGTGATTAGCAGCGCATAAACGCCGGATGCCAAGCCGCCGTTGACGTTGCCCTCATAGAAATAGAGCAGCACCTCATAGGCGGGAATGCCCGGAATCATGCTGATGATGCCCGTCACGGTGAACACAAGGCGCGGTAGCTTGTAGCGCGTCGAGACGGCATAGCCCACAACGCCAATGAACAGCGCACCCAGATATGCCGAAAGCACCGGCGCTGTGCCGTTTTGCAAGAGGCTGAAGCGCACCAAATGCCCGCCCATGCCCACCAAGCCACACGCTGCCAACAAACGCGGCGGCACATTGAACAGCACAGCAAAACCCACCGTGGCAAGCACCGCCATCAGCGCTTGCAGCAAAAGTGTTTCAACACTCATAAGGTACCTTCACTTAGACAATTGAAAAGCCCGTTAGCAGCAGCACAACCAGCATCCCAACCGCAATGCTGACTAAGATCAAGACGGCGTAAATGCCGCGTGATAAGCCCGATACCAAGTCCAGATGCACCAGATCAAGCAGTGAGGTAACCAACGGCACACCCGGTATCAGCAGCAGCACAGAGGCGACCACGCCGTTTTGCAGCGAGGCTTGAATGCCAAATGTTATGTAGAGTGGCGCAAACAGCCGCAGCAGCCCATAGCAAACGCCTGCTGCCAACGCCGCACAGACCACCACAATCGGCACAGGGCTAAAATGCCGCTGAAGCATCGCTATACGCAGCGTTTGCGCCGTAGCGGCACCGCCAAAGGCAGCCGCAAATTCCAGCCAACTGCCGCCGATAATGACCGAGAATGCACCGCACGCCAAGCCGACCATTAGCGCCACCAACCAACGCGGATATAACACGCCCTGCGCCTCAATTTCATCAAGGCGTGCGTTAAGCTGCGCTGCTTCTGTGCCTAAGGGCAGCGTGCGCGAGAGCAGCTCCAGCGCAATCACCCGATTCATATCCACCGCCAAGCCGCGCACCTGCATAATCTGCGTGCGATGTTCGCCGCCGCTGTAGGCAGAGGCGATGATGCCCGTCGGTGTTACGTATGCCTCTAGCTGCTCGATGCCAAGCACCGCCGCACAGCGCGCCATGACCTCATGCGTTCGGAAGCTGGCAGCACCACTCCGCAGCACCAAGACGCCCACGCGCAGCACGGCGTGCAGTGCCGCGCCAAGCTCTGTTTGAGTGAAGGTGCGCTGAAAACGCCGAATAGCGCGACTCATTTGGGCTTGCTCCACGAGGGATTCGGCAGCAGTACCGTATACTCGTAGCCGTTCATCGGGATTGCCTCCCGCAGGGTGTAGGCGCGCTCAATGGCAGCCAACACGGGCGGTGGGTAAAAGCCAATGATCGCCGTTTGCCCTTGATCGCGGCGCAAGATGACCGCTCCAAATGCCTGATCGTCGATCATCTCGATCAGGGCGGACGGATCGTAGAGTGTTTTCTCAGGCGTGTTGTTGTTATAGAGGTTCAGCAGTTGGGTTGGGTTGCTCACCACAGGCTTGCCGCTGCGGAAACTGAAGGCAGCTTCCTCACTCAAGATCGGGCGCGGATCGGCTTTGGCGTATGCCACAATGCGCCAGCCGTTCGCCACATCTTCCGCTGTTGGAATTTGCCCAATGGTTGCGTAGCCCATCGTCCAGCCCGCCGAGTCGTAGAAGTTCGGGAACTTTGTGTTGCTTTGCACGCCCAAAAGCTGCCCGACTTCGCGGAAGATCGGCATATCCAGGGGCAGCTTGACCACCGCCACGCCATACAGCACGAAGGTAGCGCAGGCTGCCACGCCGATCAGTGGCATGAACCGCCCCACACCAAGCATAAAGCGCGGCAAGCGCCACGTCCCACTCAGTGTGCGTCCTGCGAAAATGCCCGCCAAGATGCACATGGCAGCGATGGCTGTGGCAAAGTAGCTATCGCCCGCGCCCCACTTTCCGGCTAAGACGCTGTTCAGCAGGGCAGCGATGAACCACACTGCATACACCGACAGCCGATCAAAGTAAAGTTCGTAGGCAGTCATCAGCAGCGCCAGCACCAACAGCGCGCCGTG
This sequence comes from Anaerolineae bacterium, assembly GCA_034432555.1. GTDB lineage: Bacteria > Chloroflexota > Anaerolineae > Aggregatilineales > UBA2796 > CP2-2F. The sequence continues at coordinate 25,698 of DAOUBW010000001.1, read as the reverse complement.
CAGCGCGATAAACTGTGCCAGCAAGCCCGTGTACTGCCCTAGGATGTATTGGTTAACATTGGCAGTGATCGTGTTGAGCCACCACTGCCCATCTGTACTCCAGTTGATGAGCAGGAAGATGCCGCCCGCCACCGCCGCAAACGGAATTGCCCACGCAATCGAGCGCCGTACACCACGCAAAAACAGCCAGATGAACACGCCTGCCACCGTGGCGATGGCTAGTTGCTTGGTGTAGCCGGCTGCCAGCAGCAGCAGCAAACACAACACAATAAGGCGGCGCGGACGTTTGCTCTCGCTTAGGGTGGCGATCACCACAACGGCAAGCGTCTCGAACATGACCATGCTGATATGCTGGCGGAACAGCGGTCCGATATGGTAGATATAGTTTGAGGCGAGATAGGCAGCCCCACTCAGGACGGCAATAGCGCGCTGCCCTGTGGCGCGCTGCACGGCATAGCCGATTGCCGCCGCTGTGATCAGGGTGGCGAGGAAGCCGAACAGCCTGCCATACCAATATTCCGCGCCAAACAGCCACGCAAACGGCACCAGAATCACATGGTAAAGCGGCGGATAGTTGCTGGCATAGAACGGAAAGACTTCGTTATCGCGGTAGGGCGATTGAAATTGGCTGAGCAGCACCGTATCGTTTAGCTCAAAGCCTTCACCCTGATCGTAGTCAAAGGGGAAAGTGATTAGCCCAACAGCATAGACGGCATAGACGGCAAGGTGTAGCGCCATCAGCAGCAAGGCGATCCCAATTAATGCCTGCTGCGCAAGAATCAACAGGCGCAGCGCACTCTGAGCGCGTTCCAATGTGCCAATCATGCAGGATGATCTCCCAGCGGCAGCAAGCTAACGCCCAAGACGCACAGCCCCAGACAGCCTGCCAGCGCCAGCACCTGCGTCGGACCGAAATCACCAAAATCGCCGCGAACGGCATCCAACAGCAACACGCCGATAAATCCAAGCGCGCCAACCAAGAGGATCAGGACGCCAAGCATCCGTTTGGTAATCACAAGATCAGGATGTGTCATGCCTTGTTTGCTTGCTCTAGTGGACTTCCAATAGCGCGACTCTACCGAACTTGGCAGGGGCTTGTCAAACGGCTGACAGAACGGCTGCAACCTGCTATAATCGCGCCGATTCTGAGAGGATATGTGATGCAACTTTCCGATTATGTGCGTATTTTGACGCGGCGCGGCTGGATTATCCTGCTGGTAGTGGCGCTCACCGCTGGCAGTGCCTTTCTATTCAGCCGCTTGCAGACGCCCATCTACCGCGCCACCCAAAAAATGCTCATCCAGCCCGCCCGCAACGATTTCGGCTTGGCACAGACCTTAAAACAGCTTATGAGCAGTTGGGCAACGCGTCTTGATGCTGATGAGCGCGCTAACGATGTGATCCGCGCCCTGAACCTTGATATGACGCCTTCTCAACTGCGCGGGATGGTCACCGTCTCGACCAACCTCGACTCGCTCGTCATTAACATTGACGTGGACATGCCCGAAATCGAGACGGCAGGCAGAGTCGCCCGCACCTACGGCGAACAGTTTGTGCAGTGGCGCAACGAGTCCAACGCGCCCATCCGCCTTGAAGATCGCATCAACGCCGAGCTGATCGATCAGCCCGCCATCAGCCTATTTCGCCCGAACACGACCTTCAACGTTGCCGCCGGTGCGCTGCTTGGCATCTTGATCGGTGGTGGTGCTGTCTTCGTTTTGGAATACCTGAGCGCTAACATTGTGCGCCGCCGCGAAGATGTCGAACGCGCCCTGAATCTACCCGTTCTTGGCACGCTGTCGGAATCCGAATAACCTATGAGGAACTGCCCGTGAGCGATTTAATCACCCTAAAAGACCCGCGCTCGGCGGCGGCGGAAGCCTTTCGCGTGCTGCGGACGAATATTCAGTTCAGCGCGTTGGATCAGGCGATCCACACGCTGTTGATCACCTCAGCGGCGGCAGATGAGGGCAAAAGCGCCGCCGCTGCCAACCTTGCCGTCACAATGGCACAAGGCGGCAGCCGCGTTATTCTGGTAGATGCCGATTTGCGCCGTCCGTCGCAGCACACTTTTTGGAAATTGGACAATGGGCGCGGCTTAACAACGGCTATCCTTGAAAATGCGGACGCCAGCACGCTGCCCTTGCAAAACACCGCCATAGATGGGCTGCGCGTGTTGACCAGCGGCGCGCAGCCGCCCAACCCTGCTGACTTGCTGGCTGGCAAACGCATGGAAGCGCTTATCACAGCCCTGAAAGCGCAGGCAGATTATGTGATCTTTGATGCGCCGCCGACCTTAGCGGCTGCCGATGCGCCGCTGCTTGCCACCAAGCTAGACGCGGTACTGCTCGTTTTGCAGGCAGGCAGCACGCGCCGCGACCATGCACAGCGCGCTAAAGAGGCATTGGTACGGGTGAATGCGCGCATTATTGGTGTGGCGCTCACCAACGCGCCGCATGATTCTTCCCTCAGCACCTACGGAAAGGCGTAAGGCATGAAAGGCTTAATCTTAAGTGGTGGCAAAGGCACACGCCTATATCCGCTCACCTACACACGCGCCAAGCAGATGATGCCGCTTGCCAACAAGCCGGTCCTGTTCCGCGTCCTGGAGACAATCCGTGATGCGGGCATCACCGAGATCGGCATCATCGTCGGCGACACAGCGCCTGAAATCCAAGAGGCAGTGGGCAATGGCGCACGCTTTGGTGTGCAGGTGACCTACATTCAGCAGGATGCGCCGCGTGGTTTGGCACATGCCGTTCACATCGCCCACAATTTTATCGGTGAGGATCGCTTTGTGATGTTTCTGGGCGATAACGTGATTCAAGGCGGCATCAGCCCATTGATCGCTGATTTTGCCAACCATGCCGATTGGAACAGCCAAATCGTGCTGACGGCAGTTGAGCAGCCTGAGCATTATGGAATTGCCAAACTTGCTGCCGATGGGCGCATTGAGCAGTTGATCGAAAAGCCGGGGCGCAATCCACTCTACAAAGTTGCGCCAAGTAATCTGGCGTTAGTCGGCATTTATATGTTCGACTCACACATTTTCGAGGCAGTTCAGCAGATTCAGCCATCTTTTCGCGGTGAACTGGAAATCACCGATGCCATCCAGTGGCTGATCGATCACGGCTACAGCGTTTTTCCGCACGTGCATCGTGGCTGGTGGATTGATACCGGCAAGCCGATTGATATGCTGCGCGCCAACAGCCTTGTGCTGGAAGAACTGACCCCTTACGTGGCGGGCAGTGTGGACAGCGCTTCCCAAGTTGACCAGCGTGTGACGGTAGAGCGCGGCGCGCAGATTATCAACAGCATCGTGCGCGGACCGACCATCATCGGCGAAGACGTGCAGATCGTCAACAGCTACATCGGTCCGTTCACCAGCATTTACCACCACACGATGGTGGAAAACTGCGAGATCGAGTACAGCATCGTGCTGGAACACAGCACCATCAGCCACATTGAAGCACGCATTCAAGATAGCCTGATCGGGCGCAATGTGGTGCTGAACCGTGCGGCGGCGCGTCCGCGTGTGTTGTCGCTCACGCTGGGCGATCACAGCAAGGTTGGCTTGCTCTAAGATAGCCAGTGGCGAAAGCCTTGCGTTCCACAGGCTTTCGCCTTCGCTCACAAGCGTGCTACAATTAATCAAGCGCACTTGCGCCTTATTGTCTCTATATCTTCTTTAGGTGGAAGCGCACATGGCTGTCAAAGTATTGATTGTTGAGGATGACTCCGAGATGAATCGGCTGTTGCAGCTTGATTTAGAGCAGCACGGCTACGAAACCTGCACGGCAACCAATGGTCTGGAAGGCTTACGGATGTTCCACGAACAGCGCCCGAACTTGGTCGTGCTGGATGTGGCACTGCCGATGATGGACGGTCTAACGGTTTGCCAGCGCATCCGTGAACTTTCCAACGTGCCGATCTTGATCATGACCGCACACGCTATCTCGGAAGAAGAAATTGCGCGTGGGCTGAACGTGGGCGCTGATGAATACATGATCAAGCCGATCCGCAACATGGAATTTCATGCACGGGTGCGCGCCTTAATGCGCCGCGCCGCACGGGATGACGAAATGCTGCAAATGGTTGCCTATAGCGATGACTATTTGACCGTGGATATTAACGCACGCCGCATCTGGGTGAATGGGCAAGAAATGCGCCTCACACCCACAGAGTTTAAGCTGATCGCCATCTTTGTGAAACATCGGGGGCAAGTGCTGACCTTTAACCAGCTTTTAGAGCAGGTGTGGGGTCCTGAATATCACACAGAACATCACTACCCACGCATTTATGTATCGCACTTGCGCCGCAAAATCGAGCCTGATCCTAAGACGCCAACCTACATTCAAAGTGAATATGGTGTGGGCTACCGTTTTATGGGCAAACAATAATTTTTTGCACCTTTCCAAAAGGATTTTATAAATGCCGAGCAAAATCGTGGTAGTTGCCATCGGCGGTAATTCACTCATTCAGAGCAACGAGCGCCGCGAGATACGCTATCAGTGGGATGCCGTGCGCGAGACGTGCGAACACATCGCCATGATGATCAAACAGGGCTGGCGGGTGGTCATCACGCACGGCAACGGTCCGCAAGTCGGCTTTATTTTGAGGCGCGCCGAACTTGCCGCGCATGAAGTACATACTGTGCCGCTGGATTTAATCGTTGCCGATACGCAAGGCGCCATAGGCTACATGGTGCAGCAGGCACTCCGCAACAGCTTGCGCGCTTTAGGCATTAACCAAAGCGTGATCACCATTGTGACGCAGACGGTCGTCCGCCGTGATGACCCTGCCTTTGAGCGTCCCGATAAGCCGATTGGCGGCTTTCTGAATGAGGCAGAAGCGCGTGCCTTTGAGGCAGATGGCTGGCAGGTGGTCGAGGATGCCGGGCGCGGTTGGCGGCGTGTGGTTGCCTCGCCACAGCCCACCGAAATCGTGGAGCTGGACGCCATCCGCGAGATGCTTTATAAAGATTATGTGGTGATCGCCTGCGGCGGCGGCGGCATTCCTGTGGTGCGAAACGAAAAAGGTGAGCTGCGCGGTGTCTACGCCGTTATTGATAAAGATCGGGCAAGCAGTTTGTTGGCAACAGGGCTTGGTGCAGACCTGTTCCTGATCTCGACCGGCGTGTCGCGTGTGGCAATCAATTTCAACACGCCCGAACAACGCCTCTTAGAGCGCATCACGCTGCAAGAGGCACGCCAGTACATGGCGGAAGGGCATTTCGCAGCGGGCAGCATGAAACCAAAGGTAGAGGCGGTCATCCGTTTTTTGGAGCGCGGCGGTCCGTCGGCGGTCATCACAGATCCACCAAACTTAGCGGCGGCGCTGCGCCGTGAAAACGGCACGTGGTTTGTGCCAAGCTGATGGAAAGCGCTATATGCTTACCAAGCTGAAAATCCGAAATTTCAAGCGCCTTACTGAGGCTGAAATTGAACTCGGCAGCACGGTTGTTTTCATCGGACCGAATAATTCAGGTAAAACTACTGCCTTGCAAGCACTTGCGCTTTGGGATATTGGTCTGAAGACATGGTTAGCCCGAAGGCGCGATAGTGCTGCGGAGAAACGTAGCGGCGTCACGATTAATCGCCGCGATCTAATTGCGGTACCGGTTCCCAACACAGATTTGTTGTGGCGCGACCTAGACAAGCGCAATGTACGCCGTCAAAACGGGAAGCCGATCACGCAAAATGTGCGCGTTGACATTATCGTTTCAGGCGAGACACAGGCGGAAGTGTGGGAGTGTGGCTTAGAGTTTGACTACGCAAACTCAGAGTCGTTATATTGCCGCCCGCTTCGCCTGAGCGAGGATCGCAACCCACAGCGTATGCCTGTACCACCACAAGCTGCCCAGATCAACGTTGCCTATCTGCCGCCCATGTCGGGCTTAGCCTCAACAGAAGCGAAAGTTGATAGCGGGCGCATCAATGTTTTGATTGGCGAAGGGCAAACGGCGCAGGTGCTGCGAAACTTATGCCACCAACTCTACGAAAACAGCCAAGCGGCTTGGCATGTAATCACACGCCACGTTCAAACCTCTTTTGGAGTCAGGTTACTGGCGCCTGAATACATTCCAGAGCGCGGCGAGATCACGCTTGCCTACAAAGAGCGGGAGGGCGATGCTAAACTGGATATTTCTTCTTCAGGACGCGGTTTACAGCAAGTGCTATTGCTGTTAGCCTATTTGCATACACACCCCAACAGTGTGCTGCTGCTTGACGAGCCTGACGCACACCTAGAGATCATCCGCCAACGTGAAATTTATAACCTGCTGACCGAAACAGCACACCTACACAGCTCACAAGTGTTAATCGCCAGCCATTCGGAAGTAATTTTAGATGAGGCAGCCTCACGCGGAATTGTAATCGCCTTCATCGGCAAGCAACCGCGCCGCATCAATGATCGCGGCAGCCAACTTCGCAAGGCACTGCGTGATATTCCCGCCAATCACTACTACCAAGCTGAGCGCAAGGGTTGGGTGCTTTATTTGGAAGGCTCAACCGATTTGAGCATCTTGCGTTCTTTCGCACAGCGGCTCAATCACCCTGCCCGCCAAGTGCTGGAAAGTGTCTTTGTCCACTACATAGACGGCAATAATCCGCAGACAGCACGTGACCACTTTTACGGGCTGCGTGAGGCGTATCCTAATCTGGTCGGCGTGGCAATTTTTGACCGCTTGGATAAGCCTTTGCTGACGGAAGCGCTTAAAACTTTGATGTGGCAGCGCCGTGAGATCGAAAACTATGTGTGCAGCGAAGCAACCCTGTTTGCCTATGCGCGGGCAAATCCCGATGAGGGTGACGAACTACTCTTTGTTGAACGACGCCTCCAGACAATGCGCGCTCAAATAGATCGCCTCGTGCAGGCGCTTACCACACAGCGCAAGCCTAGTCCATGGTCGCCTGACTTGAAAGCAACCGATGAGTTTCTCGATCCACTTTTCGAGAACTACTACGAAGGGCTTGGCTTGGCGAACCAAATGCGCAAGGCGAACTATCACATCTTGGCGGATTACGTCCCGACTGAGGAGATTGATCCCGAAATCACTGAAAAACTTGATGCTATCTTAGAAATTTCCCGAAAAGCCAAGCCCGCTGAGGCACTTGCATGACCCTTACTTACCTCTCCTACTACCAATGTGCCTTATGCGGACGCACTTATGCCCTCGACAGCGTCACCTACACCTGCCCAAGCTGCGGTGCGGTTGGCACGCTTGATATGCGCTACGACTACACGGCATTACGCCGCGATCTGACACCAGCACACATCAGTGCGCAAACACAGCCGCATACTCTGACCATGTGGCGCTACCTACCCTTGCTGCCCATGACCGAAACGGCGCACATTCCGCCGCTGCACGTCGGCTGGACGCCGCTCATTCCCGCGCCACGCCTTGCCGCTGCGCTTGGGCTGCGCGAAGTATGGCTGAAAGATGACGGACGCAACCCAACAGGCTCGCTGAAAGACCGTGCCAGCGCAATGGTCGTTGGGCGCGCTCAGCAGCTTGGCGTGAAAGTGATCACGACGGCGAGTACGGGCAACGCTGCCGCCGCCTTAGCAGGGCTATGTGCCAGCGTTGGTATGCGGGCAGTCATTTTCGTGCCAGCCAAAGCGCCGCCCGCGAAGATCGCGCAGTTGTTGGTCTACGGTGCAACCGTGCTGCTGGTGGATGGCACCTATGATGATGCTTATGCGCTCAGCCTTCAGGCAAGCGCTGAATATGGCTGGTACTGCCGTAACACCGGCATGAATCCTTATACGACTGAGGGCAAAAAGACCGCCGCCCTTGAGATTTGTGAGCAGCTTGGCTGGCAAGCGCCCGATACGCTGATCGTCAGTGTGGGCGATGGCAACATCATCGCTGGACAGCACAAAGGCTTTTATGATCTGCACCAACTGGGCTGGATTGCGCGTGTGCCGCGTTTAATCGGTGTGCAGGCAGCGGGCAGCGATAACCTTGTGCGCGCCTGGGAACAAGGCATTTCAGCAGCGGCTATGCAGCGCGGTGGCACCGAAACGCTTGCTGATAGCATCTCGGCAGGGCTGCCAAGCGACCGCACAAAGGCATTGCGTGCCGTGCGCGAAACAGACGGCGCCTATCTGCGCGTGACCGACGCTGAGATTTTAGCGGCAATTCCTTCAATGGCGCGTGCCAGCGGCGTTTTTGCCGAGCCTGCTTGTGCGGCTGCCTATGCAGGGCTGATCAAAGCGGTGGAGTCAGGCGTGGTGCGGACGGGCGAATCCGTCGTGCTGTTGGTGACGGGCAGCGGCTTGAAGGATATCCGCGGCGCTATGCAGAGCGTCGAAGGCGAAGGCGGCTACCCGATTGGGCGCGAGATCAATGCCGTGCGCGATGTGGTGGCGCGCCTGAACCTTGCCTAAAACTGCCATAATGAACCCATTTCTGCTATGATCATGCTTAACTTGTGAAATGGGACACAATAAATACCTGTGTAGAAAGGCACATTTCAGACCATGCAGGGCAACCTCGCAGTCTCGGAAGATGAAACGCCGCGCCCAAAGCAGGCTTGGCGCAGCAGTGGATCGATCTTTGTGATTCTTATGTTTGTTGGTGCGGCGCTCTTGTTCGCCTATAGCCTGTGGTTCATCAGCGCACACTCACCGGTCGAAGAACGCTTTAATCAGCGCCGCCGTCCGCTGGCGGCTGATACCGCTGGTTACCTAATCCTGCGTGAACGCGCCGGCGATTATCTACGCACTGCGCTGGATGTGGATACGCTGGATGCCCTTGAAGGTCGGCGGCATGGTGTGGCAGACTATGAAGTGGAAGGCAAGCCTGTGCGCCTTGAGGTTGAATATATTCCTGATGGTACACCGACGCTTGATCAGGTCTTCAGCGGCTTTCTGGAACGCGCTAATGGCACGGATACAGGCAGCACGCTCAAGCGCTTTCCAGAGGCACGCACACCTTACTATTTCGCTGTCTATTCTGGCTTCACCTACACCTACTACGAGTTTGGCTGGATTAACGGCAACTGGATTTTGCGCGCCTCCAGCCGTGAGGCAGGGCAAGAAACGCTCCTGAAGTTTGCCAACGGGTACGTCTACTAACGCGCTAAGCGCCTAGCAACGCCATTCACCGCCAACAGGGTGAGCGTCAGCGCCACGCCCGGCGCACACGCCACCCATGGTGCCGACCGAAAAACGGCGCGCCCTTCTGCCAGCATGGCACCCCATTCGGGCAGCGAGGGATCGCCGCCGAACCCTAGAAAATGCAGCGTGGCGGCATTTAAGATTGCCCATGCCAACGCCACCATGCCCGCAGAAAAGCAAATCGGCGCGGTGTTGGGCAGCACATGCCGCCATAACAAGCCAAACTCACTCACACCCACTGCCCGCGCCGCCTCGAGGTATGGCTGAGTGCGCGTTGATCGCGCAGCAGCACGCACCACACGCAAATAGGCAGGTAAGCCGCTGAGTGCCGCCGCAAAGGCGATTTGTAAGCTGCCGCCGCCTGCCAACGTCAGCAGGCTAAGCCCAATCAGCAGGCTTGGAATGGACAAGAGTGCATCGGTCAAACTCACGATCAAGGCGTCGAAGGCGCCGCCGAAAAAGCCCGCGCTGATGCCAAGTGCGCCGCCGATCAGCACTGTGCACGCAAAGGCGACTAGGGCGATGCTGAGTGTGCGCGCACCGCCATGCAGCACACGGCTGAACACATCCCGCCCGATCAAATCCGCGCCGAAAAGATGCTGTGCGGAAGGCTCTGCTAATGACGGGCTAACCGCTGCCAACGGATCATAAGGCGCGATGAACGGCGCACACAGGCTGAGGAGCATGAGCAGCCCTAACAGCCATCCAGAGCAACCTATCCGCCGCACAGCCTAGCCTTCCCGTAAGCGCGCATCATTCCATGCTGACAGGGCATCCGCCGCCACGCTAAGCAAAGCGTAAGCAGCGGCACTGAGCAACACCACGCCCTGCACTACTGGATAATCGCGCCCATTGACGGCAGCCAACACAAGCTGCCCAATGCCGCGCCGCGTGAACAGCGCCTCTGTGATGACCGCGCCGCCGATCAGAAAGCCGCCTTGCAGCCCGATCAAGCTGATCAGCGCACTGCTGTTGGCGCGCAGCATGTGCCGCCAGACGATCAAACGTGCAGGCAAGCCTTTGGCACGCGCTGTTTGCACAAAAGCCGCCCCCTGCACCTCACGCAATGATGCCGCTGCGACTTGCCCAAGGCTGCCACTTAGCGATATACCTAGCACCCCACACGGCAAGAGCAAAGCGCGCAGGTCGTTCCCGCTGCTGACCGATGGCAGCCAGCCCAGCCACACGGCGAACAGATAGATTGCCAATGTGCCAAGCCAGTAGATGGGTGTGGCAAGCAGCAACACAATCACGCCTTCGCACACTTGGCGCACCACAGGCTGACCCAGTGCTGCGCCAATGCCTAACCCAACACCCAAGACCGTGCCAATACACAGTCCGCCAGCTGCTAACGCCAACGTCGCACCAAGTTGCTCGCCAATCAGTGCCGCCACAGGGCGCCCATTCACCAGTGAGACGCCCAAATCGCCGCGTAGGATGCCCTGCCACATACCAAAGTACTGTTCGGCAAGCGGTGCCTCCAGCCCAAGCGCTGCCCGCCGCGCCGCGATTTGGCTATCCGTTGCGCCGCTGAGCGTTAGTTGCAGCGTGATCGCATCAACAGGCGCAAGGCGCAGCGCAAGGAAGGCAAGCGTCCCCGCCAGCCAGAGCGTCACAAACGCGCCTGCCGTGCGCCGCATTGCAAAACGCAGCATAGCAACTACTCATCCGCATTAAAGGTCAGATTTGCCAGCAGCGGAAACCAGCCGTAAGCGTCAAAGGTTAGCCCGCTTAGGCGCTTGCTGTAGGCATTCAGGTTCACATAATCACGGATGGGCAATATGAGCGCCTGATCCATAATCAAACCCTGGATACCGGTGTAGAAATTTTGGCGCTCAGCAGGATCGTTAGTCTGCGTTGCCTGCATCAGCCATTGGTCAAGGTTGGCGTTGCTGACACGCATAAAGTTGTTGCGCGCATCGGTCATATAGAAGGTATTGAGCAGGCTTGGATCTGTGCCAAAATCGTTGAAAGCGACTAAGTGATAATCACCGCTTTGGACGGCAGCTAACAAGCCCGCCAAGTTTGGCACTTGGCGCAGTTCGGCGTCAATACCCTGATCGCGCCATTGGCTCTGTAAACGCTGCGCCACTTGCGGCGCGTTGCCCCACGTCGGCACGATGACGATCAGGCGCAGTGGCGCGCCGTTCAAATCAAGGATGCGGTCGCTATCATTATCAGCGTAGCCTAACCCACTGAGCGTTTGGCGTGCTACTTCACGGTTATAGGGATAAAACTGCCTGATCTGCGCCTCATAGAAGGGTGAGACAGCCGCCAACGGTCCGTAGGCAACGGGTGACAGTTGTTGAAAGACCGAGTCAATGATCGCGGTGCGGTCAGTGGCGGTGATGATCGCACGGCGCACATCCAAACGGTCGGTGGGTGCTTTGGCGGTGTTGAATAGGAATTGGAGTGGCATTCCGGGAATTGGCTGTGGGATGAGCGTCATATCGTCGCGGCGGTTCAGCGCAAGGGCATCCAGCGGTGCGAGTTCACCCATGATGTGCGCCGCGCCACTTTCAAGGGCAGGCGCACGGGTAGCAGGATCGGTGAAAAAGCGGAACTCAATTTCCTCCACTGGGGATGGGTTATCGGGCAAGTAGAAGGCAGGTGCCCAGCGGTATTCAGGGTTGCGGCGCAGCAAAATATAGTCGCCGGGGATGAACTCAACCATTTGGTAAGGACCGGTGCCAACCTGATGCAGTTGATACAGATCGCTGCTGTAGGCTTGCAGCGCCTTTGGGCTGGCAATGCCTAAATAAACCTGCGCCAGCGAATCCAGCAGCGGCGCATAAGGTGCTTTGAGTGCAAGCTGAATGGTGTAAGCATCCGTCACGATGTAGCGCTCAAACGTGCCGAGCAAAAAGACTGCCTTCTGCGAGCGCGTCTCAGGGTTGGTGATGCGGTCAAGGTTGGCGGCAACGGCGTAGGCGTCGAATGGTTCGCCATCGTGAAAGCGCACATCACGCCGCAGGTAGAAGGTGTAGAGCAAGCCATCAGGCGAAATTTCCCACCGTTCGGCAAGCCCTGCCACAAAGTCTCTTGTGGTCGGGTCGCGGTAAACCAGTGTATCGTAGACAGAACGCAGCGGAATACCTAGCTCTGACGAGGCGTTAATATGTGGATCAAAGCCGCTTGGCAACAATGTCAAGCCATAGACAATTCGTGAGGCAGCAGGCTGTGCGGCAGCCGGTTGGCGCGTGATCAGCGTGGAGAGGATTACACTGCCCACACAAATTAGCATTACAATAGAAGAACAAGACAGAAACGCTAAAGTACGTAGAAAATTTCGTGGCATGGTTAGGCACACCTATTTTTCCAAGAATGGGCTGAACCCATAGTATACCGTAAACCTACGTGCCTTCCTTGCTGATGAGGTGTGAAAAATGCTTAAATACTTACCACTCTGGCTGCACCCACCTACTTTTCCGAATGCCGAGTCCACACGCCGCGCCCGACTGCTCTATGTGCTGATCCTCACCTGTTTGATCAGTGGTGCAGCCGTTGCCACGGTCTATTTATTCATTGTACCGAGCAACGCACCGCTAATCCGTAACTTCCTAATTGCGCTGGTTGCTACACTTGGCTTGGCGGGACTGCTGATCTGGCTGCGAAAGGGACATATACAAGCCGTCAGCTACCTTTTCATAGGCTTCGTGTGGCTGATTGTTGCCTTTTCAGCGTTGGTGACGGGTGGTAACGGCACAACAGCCAGCTTTGGGCTTACCATCATTGTGCTGCTGTGCGGCTTCGTTTTGGGAAAACGCGTTGGTGTGCTGCTGGCAGGCATTAGTGTCTTGTATGGTGGCATTCTCTTGGGCTTGGATCAGGCGGGCTTGTTGAGCCGCCTCCCTTTCACGTCATTGAACTACTGGTTCACCAACAGCATTTATTATGTGATCGCTGCGGTATTGGTTTGGCTGTTCATTGGCAACCTTGAAGTTGCCAACGACAAATTGCAGCGCTACGCCACCGAGTTAGAGCAGCGCGTTGCAGCGCGCACTGCTGAACTTGCCCAGAGCGAAGCACGCTATCGTGCCATTCTGGAGACGCAAAGTGAGATGATCTGCCGCTACTCGACGGATACAACACTGACCTTTGTCAATAATGCTTACTGCCGCCATTTCGGCAAAACCTCTGAGGAACTGATCGGGCGTAGTTTTCTGGAGTTAATCCCGTCCGACCAGCGCGACTCGACACGCGCTTATGTGCAAGTGCTGGTGGAACGCCCACACGAGGAAGTCTACGAGCATCAGGCAATTAACGCCGAAGGTGAGCTGCGCTGGCAAGCCTGGCGTGATACGCCGATCTGTGATGCAAATGGGCATGTGATCGAAGTGCAGGCAGTTGGCATAGATGTTACTGAACAATACCTTGCCGAACAGGAAATACGGGCAGTGACGGCGCAATTGCAAGAGGCAAATCAGGAATTGGAGGCATTTACGTATTCCGTCTCGCACGATTTGCGTGCGCCGCTGCGCGCTATGGATGGCTTTGCCAAAGTGCTGATGGAAAACTACGCCACCGCGCTGCCCGAACAAGCACAGCACTATTTGCGGCGCATTCAAGGAAATGCCACGCGCATGGGAGCATTGATAGACGATCTGCTGCGCCTTTCACGCTTAGGCAGGCAGCCGCTGCGTTTGGTAAGCCTTTCACCAACGCAGCTTGGGACTAAGCTGATTGATGACTTGCGGGCAGCGCAGCCTGATCTCAATGTGCAGTTTGAAGTTGCTGAAATGCCTATTTGCCAAGCAGATCGAGCGTTGCTCGAACAAGTTTACGCGAATTTAGTCAGCAATGCCATAAAATATTCGCGTAAAGTGCAATCACCACGCATTTGCATCAACGCCACAACCTTAGAGGGTGAGACCGTCTACTACGTTGCTGATAACGGTGTTGGCTTTGATCCTACTTATGCTGATAAGCTCTTTGCAGCTTTCCAACGCCTGCACGATCAGCGTGACTATGAAGGCAATGGTGTTGGCTTGGCAATTGTCAAGCGCATCATCACACGGCACGGCGGGCGAATCTGGGCGCACAGCGCGCCGAGCCAGGGTGCCACTTTCTATTTCACGCTAGGAGAGAACAACCATGCCCTATAAGACGGTCGAAATCCTGCTGATTGAGGACAATCCCGACGATGAGGAATTAACTGTCCTCACCTTTACCGAAGCGCGCCTTGCCAACCAGATTTTTGTAGTGCGTGACGGTGCCGAGGCGCTCGACTTTCTGTTTGCCACAGGGCAGTATGCAGATCGCAATATTTCTAATCATCCGCGTTTAGTGTTGTTAGACCTAAAGCTGCCTAAAATAGATGGACTGCAAGTGTTGGAGCGCCTCAAAGCCGATCCGCGCACGCGCAGCATTCCAGTCGTGGCGCTGACCTCATCCCGTGAAGAGCCTGATATTCAGCGCTGCTATGCACTGGGTGTGAACAGCTATATTGTAAAGCCCGTAGATTTTGAGCAGTTTCGGGAGGCGGTTCGGCAGTTAGGCATGTACTGGCTGCTTTTGAATGAACCGCCCATCTGAAGTGTTGTTGATTAGCGAGATGTTTTTATGCCGACGCCACTCCATGTGCTGATCGTTGATGACTTTGCCGACGATGCCGAATTGATCACATACACGCTCCACCAAGCCGGTTACACCGTTCAATGGCAGATCGCAGCAAGCAAGGCAGAATATCTTGCCAAACTCTCCCCAACCTTTGATGTTATTATCGCGGATTATGCCCTGCCTAATTACAACGCGTTGCAAGCATTGATTGATTTACAGGCACATGGACTGGATATTCCCTTTATCGTCGTGACGGGCAGCGTGAGTGAAGAATTGGTCGTGGAATGCTTGCGGCACGGCGCCTATGACTATCTGCTGAAAGATCGCCTTTCGCGGCTTGGGCAGGCAGTTGAACACGCTATTCGCGCGCGCCAAATGCGGCTGGAAAAAGCACGGGCTGAACACGAACGCGATGCCTTGGTGCGCCAGATGCAGGCTATCATCGAAAATGTGATGGATGGCATCCTAATCGCCGATGAGAACGGCAGCATTGTGCGCGTCAACCCGGCAATCTTAAAGCTGTTCGGCTACACACAAGAAGCACTGATTGGGCGCTCTGTGGAACTCTTGATGAACAAGGTGGATTCAACACAACATGATAGCTACATGCAGCGTTATATACAAAGTGGTGTGCCGCACATCATCGGCAAATCGCGGGAGATGGTTGCCCGACGCGCCAACGGTACGCATTTCATGGTTGATCTATCTATCAGCGAGATTTTCTTAGATGGGCGGCGCTTCTTGCTTGCCACCATGCACGATGTGACCGAGCGCAAACAGATGGAAGAGGCACGCCTGACGGCTGAAATTCTTCAGGTGGAACTGGAAAAAGAGAAAGAACTGCGCCAACTGCGCTCACGCCTGATCTCGATGATCACGCACGATTTACGCAATCCGCTTGCCTCGATGCGCCTTGCCGCTGATATGCTGGCAGGCTATTTCGATAGAATGTCACCAGAGCAGCGCGCTGCACGCCTAAATGCCATCAAACAAGGCGTTGCGCGCTTAAACGCCATCGTGGACGATGTGTTAGCGTTGGGTGAAGCAGAGGTGGGCAAACTGCGCTGCCAACCACAATTGGGCGATTTTGCCGCCCACTGCCACACCATTTTCCGTGATTTCGTCAGCACGCTTGGTAGTGAACACCACTTATCTTATGAAGGCGTTCAGCGCGATTTGGCACTGCCCTTTGATGCCAAACTCATTGAGCAAGTGCTGCTGAACCTGCTTGGCAACGCTGTGAAATATTCACCCAAAGGCAGCCCAATTGTGGTCAGCCTTGCTGCGAACACCGATTATGCCCTGCTGCAAGTCAGCGATAGCGGCATTGGCATTCCGCCCGAAGACCAAAAACATTTGTTTGAGGCATTTCACCGCGCAGGAAATGTGGGCGGTGTGCGCGGTACAGGCTTAGGGTTAGCAATCACCAAGTTGATCATCGAACTGCACAACGGCAGCATCAGCTTTGAGAGCGCACTTGGCAAAGGCACAACCTTTTACGTGCGGCTGCCGCGCTCTGCCGGCGAGTCAGCGTAATCATCTGCCAGTTCGTCTAGCAGACTCCTATTTGTACAAATCCATTTTGACGCTCACTCAGCCGCCCTTCGCTGTTCTCGCGCAGATCATCCTCATCAAAATGATCAGTCCCTAATGGCAATGTGCCATTAACATCTTTTCACCTTGCCTCTGGTTAGGAGTAGTGTTCTAAAACACTACTCCCACTTCTCATTACTCTGCGTTGGTGCGCTTAAAGACCAACATCTGGTTATCGGCGTAGTGGAGCGTCAGTTCATCGCCCGCTTGTGTGTAGTATAGCACCGTCTCCAGCGCTCGGAAGTAGGCTTGCTCTTGACGGCTCAGAGCATCACTGAGGCAAGCACGCCGCGTGCTGACCACCCCACCAAAACTCAGTGAGTCGCCTGCCACCTCGAACGGCGCGTTATACTGATTGCAGCCACCGTTCCCAACCGCACGCCCTTCAGCAAAGCTGAGCGTGATCTCAGCCTCTACTACAGCGCTTAAGTTGTTCGGCGCGCCGTAGGCGACCAACTGCCACGCCGACTCGGTGAAGGTTGGCAGCCGCACAAAGGTTAGGCGCAGCCCATCGTCGCTGAGCAGCACGAGCTGTCCATCCACGATCCGATAGTGCGTTGCTTTTGCCAACCCCTCCAAGTAGATTGTTTCCATGTTCATAATCGGCTCATCGCACGCCATTTGTGTGCTGGCAATCTGCGCCAAGCTAAGCCGATCTTCAGCATAGGTCAGCGCAGCGGTGTAGCTGTTACAGCCACCCGAACCACTTGCCCGATCTGCCGCCAGCGCCAGTGTGATTGCAGGTGAATCGGGCAGCGCGATTTCCGCACTTGGTGCGCTGTAGTTGACCAAGCGCCACTGGCTATCTGCCAGTTCGATCAGGCGCGTGAAGATCAGCACTTCACCGTTTCCATAGCTGATGATCAGCAGCCCATCCTCAAAGCGGAAGCGCGCCGCTGTCCCTAAGGCTTGGAAATAGGCTTGCTCTTGCTGCGTGATGGCAATTGGCTCACATGCTATCAAAGTGCTGAAGATTTCCCTGAAGTTGATCGCCTCGCCATTCACGGCATAGCTGCCGCCGTAGGTATTGCAGCCGCCCGAACCGCCAATAGAATCCGCGCTCAGATTGAGCGTGATTGATTGCTGCCCGATGGGTGTGTTCGGTGCATTTTCAGCACCATAGGCAAGCAATTTCCAGCGCGTGCCAACCAAACGGTTTGGGTTAGCAGCCGCAGCACTGCGCGTTGGCAGCAAGGCAAGCGTGAAGGCGACAATCAGCGCCCAGATCAGGTATTTCATGTGTTATGCTCCGTCTCGTTCTTGTATTTCGATCTGCGGCTGCTTGCCGCGCAGCCACAAAGCGGGTAGAAGTGCCACAACACCGATCAGTGCGCCGATCAAGAGCATTTCTGCGATGACCGCCACGCCCGACTCGAAGTAAACGCGCACCGACTCGCGCTGAATCTGCTCGGCTGCCCAATCTAGCCCAAAAGACTCACGGGCAAGGCTGACCATGTAATTCAAGCGGCTGAGCGCGTAGGTCGTCATGCTTGGAATGGCAATTGTCATGCCCAGATAGCGCATGATCAGCACCAAGGCAGAGGCAACACCGCGTCGGCTGGCGTCCACCGCATTGATGACCACTGTGCCTATCGGTGCAATGGTCAAGCCCAAGCCAACACCAATCAGCGCTAGGTGCAAGCCCATCAGCAGTTCCGGCGTATCGCTCTGCCATGTGCTGCCTGCTAGCAGAAAGCCGCTGATCGCCATCAGAATGCCTAGCAACGTCGTGTTCCGAAAGCCAAGTCTGCCCGAAAGCAGGGCGCCCGGCACGGCTGCCAACGCCATCGGTATCGTCAGCGCTGAGAGCAAGACGCCAGCACGCTCGGCTGCCCGCGCGATGGACTCCGCGCTGGCATTCTCGGCGCGCAGGTTGATCAGCAGTGGTACGCTGACCAAGCCAAGCATCAGCAGAAAGCCGATCAGCAAGTTGGTGAGCGTTGCCGCGCTCACAGCGCGCTGACGGAACAGATGCAGCTCTAACAGCGGATATTTGTGCCGCCATTCCCACAGCAGAAAGCCGCCAAAGATTGCCGCCGCTGCCAAGAGCAGTGGCACATTGTATGGCGACTCGCTTGTCTGCGCCTCCAGTGCTTGGAGGCTAGTTGCACCCGTCACATCTGTGTTGCCGCCCAGCCCAAGCACAAGGCAGGTCAGCGCCGCTGCGATCAGCAGCCCGCCGATCAGATCAAAGCGTCCTTTGCCGGTAGGATGCTGCACACCGCGTAAGGCGAACAGCATCAACACGAAAGCGAAAGCGCCCAACGGCACATTGATCCAAAAGAGCGTCCGCCAGTCTGGCGCTGGCAGCGCTAAGCCAAGCCCTGCCAGCCACAGCCGAATTGCCTCGCCGTTCTGCTGAAAGAAGCCGACCATCAAGCCGCCATACAGATGCCCTAGCACCCAGCCGAGCGTATCCATCGCGCCGACGAAACCAACTGCTGCGGCACGCCGCTGCGGCGGATACAGATCAGCAACCAGTGCAAGGCTGACTGGCACAACCGCGCCGGCGCCCAACGCCTGAATCACGCGCCCAATGATGACCGAGAGCAGCGTAAGCTGATTCAGGTCTGGGCGCTGACCGAGATAGCGCCGCGCAATATCATTGAGCAGCGCTGTTGGGAACAGGTGCGCGGTTGCCACCCACCACGAGCCGACGATGAACAGCGCAAGGCACACCAAAAATGCGCCGCGCCTGCCCACCATATCCGAAAAGCGCCCCATCAATGCCATGCTGACCGTGTAGGCGAGCAGGTAACCCGTCACCATCCACGCTGCCGATCCCAGATTGGTATCAATCGGGATATTCAGCTTGATCAGCACCTCTGGCAGAATGGCAGAGATGATAGTCAGATCGAGCGAGCCGACAAAGACCGGCACCAACACCAACGCGATGATTAGCCAACGGCGGCGCTCTGTCAGGTGCGTGTTGATCAGCGTTTCGCTGCCGACCACACTTGGCGCTTCAACGGTGGTACTGGTCATGGCGCTTGCGTTGCCTCAGGGTTTGCCTGCGGCGTTGGCAGTGCACCGGGGACACTCAAGACGCCGGGTGTGGCGTTCGGCAGCGTTTCCGCCTGTGGCACTTCTACGCTGATAGAACGATCTCCGTAATCAAAAAGTTCCATAATCCATGTGGTTGGCTCTGGGTGCTGATCGGTGACGGTTTCCGGCTGCACTAACACAATACGCTCAACCTGTCCCGTTGCCACATTAATGTAAATCTCAGCATTGGCGCTGCCCGTCCCACGGATCAGATTCACGGTAACGGCGCTAATATCGGCAACACTTGCCGTCCCGCTGATGTAATGTACCTGCGTGCCAAACAAATCCACTACACCGTGATAGGTGAGATCGGTCAGCGCATTGAGGGCATATTTAATGCCAAGATCGCCACGGATGAGCGTATCAGCATTGAAGCCTGGCGAAAACTGCATGTTTAGCCAGCGGTTCGCCGTCAGCAGCAAGTGTTTCATGTACTGATCGCTGCCAACCGCCACAATATCAATTTGCCCTGCTACACCGGCAACGGCGGCGCTCACTTTGGCGCTGATTTTGTCAGGTGCAACGTAAACACCATCGGCACTGCCAAACGAGATCAGGTCGGCATCATCAATGAAGGCAGGCGCGCCGGTCAGCTGCAATTTGAAGCGCAGCGCGCTAACCGCTTGAATATCATCGGCAGCACGGCTGAGCAGCGCACGTGGATCAGGTGCTTGTGTGGGTGTGGCTTCAGGCGCGCCACCACAAGCGGCAAGCAGCAGGCTAAGGCTCACTAGCCCGACCAAAATTCGCAGGCTGTGCATAGGCTTCCTCATTTATTTCGTGATTTTCTTCACCCAGTGGGTAGTATAGCACAGCCTGACCGCACAAATCGGTTAGGGCTTGCTAAACGCAGCCACCGCGCTGTTTCAAAAACCTGGGCAAAAAAACACCTGAGCGTATGGCGAGCGTCAGGTAGGCGTAGGGCAAATTGTGCTATAGTGAGTCTAATCCTTTGTGAAAGCTGTAAAGCTAGCGAGAAATATACCCATGCAACGCCCATATCCTGTGCCACCGCAGCGCCCTCTAGGGCGTGCAGCGCGCCCAAAAGCCGTCAGGCGCACACCATTCAAAATTACGCCCACCATGTTGATAATGGGCATGGGTGCTGTTGGATTTATGACCCTGATGAGCTTTCTTGCCGTTGCGCTTGGGTTTATGTTGGTGTTGGGCAGCGGCAGCATTCTGCCAACAGTTACAGTAGGCAACTTGGCACTGGGCGGCATGACAGAATCAGCAGCGGCAGCCGCGATCAACGAAGGGTGGCAGCACATCACTGTGCGCGATGGTGAGCGCACCTGGCGCGTGCCTGCCGATATGCTTGGACTCAAGGTGAATGCACAGACGACAGCACAGCACGCTATGCGCTACGGTCGCGGTGAAGGCTCAGTGCTGCTGGGCATTATTGGCACGGCAAAAGTTGCGCCTGTCCTCAGTGTTGATCCGAGCCGTGCGGCGGAAGGCATGGCGCTGCTTGCCGAGATGGTCAATCTTGCGCCGCGCAATGCCACCATCCGCATGGAAGGTAACGCGCTGGTAGCTGTGCCAGCCGCCAACGGGCGCGCCCTTGAAACCGGTGGGACGCTCAGCCGTTTAGCAAGCGCTGCCACAGAATTCACGGACGGCGCGCTGGATGTGGTCATGCGCGATGTGCAGCCAACCGTCACCGATGCAGCACCGCTGCTGGCACAGGCAGGCGCTTTGCTGGCTACGCCGCTCAGCTTAAACATTTATAATCCCGTCACCAATCAAGGGCTGACGTGGCAAATTCCGCCCAGTGAGTGGGGACGCTGGCTGACAACGGAAAACACACCGCAGGGCGTCGTTTTTGGTATGGAGAGCGCGCCGCTGAGCGCCTATCTGAACGCACAGAACGCAGCGCTCGGTGGTAGGCAATCTATCAAGGTGGCGGATGCAGTCAGCGTGCTGCAAAAAGCGCTCAGCCAAAACCGCACTGATGCCGAGACACGCGCCTACAACGCACCGACACAGTATACCGTGCAGCAGGGTGATACGCTCGGCAGCATTGCATGGAAGGTTGGCGTGCAGATGTTCCGCATTCAGCGCGCTAATCCATCCGTGAATCTGGAAGCACTGCGCGTTGGACAAGTGATCACCATCCCTTCCAAAGATGACCTTCTGCCGTTGCCGGTTGTGCCGAACAAGCGGATTGTGGTGAGCATTGCACGCCAACGGATGTGGGTCTATGAAAATGGGCAGGTAAAGTGGGAATGGGCAACCTCGACTGGCATCAGCAGCAGCCCAACACAACCCGGCGTTTATCAGGTGCAATCGCATGATGGCACCGCCTATGCCAGCAACTGGAACCTGTATATGCCGAGTTTCCTCAGCATCTATGAGGCTGTGCCGGGCTTTTTCAATGGGATTCATGGCTTTCCTTCGCGGGGCGGCTCACAAGTGCTGTGGGAAAATGCGCTAGGGCGCCCAGTGACCTATGGCTGCATCCTGTTGAGTTCTGCCAATGCGCGGGCGCTCTACGAATGGGCAGAAGATGGCGTCGTGGTCGAGATTCAGCGCTGATTTTCGCTAACAACAGAAAACGGCGCGTCACTTTTTAACAAGTAACACGGTATAGAGGTTACTCAGCATTTGCGTAAGCTTATGCAGACGATAAGTATCTACCTAACTTGAGGCGAGAGGGATATTGTAATGAGAAAAGCAGTTTTATTCGTAATGGCGGCGGCGTTGGCATTTGCTATGCTGCCTAGTGCGCCAAGCACAGCGGCAAACGTGCCACTGATTGAGCGTTTCCACGCTACATGCAGCCACTTTTCGGTGAAATTCACCATGCAGGGCTACACAAACGACGCCAACGGCTTTGACCGCCTGCGCTACGAAGTGCGTGATGGACTCGGCGCACTGCTCTACAGCGAGGACTCAGTGCGAATGGTGAATGCCATCGAGACGGCAAACGTCGTCAACCTACCCTACGCACTTGCCACGCCTGCCCAAAATCCCATCACCTTCCGCATCCTCGACACCGACTTTATGGCACGCACAGTGGGCGTGTTGGCAGAAACGCGCGCTGACTCAGCGTGCCTTGCGCCCATCAGCCGTGCGGAGTATTTCGCCAGCTTGCTGCCGCAAGGCGTGAAGGGCTTCACACGGACGGAAACAGCGTTGTATAGCACGCCAAACGGCGCACCGATTGGGCTGCGCCTTGCCGCAGGGCGTGAGTTCACGGGCATTTACCGCACCGCTGATGGCACATGGGTTGCACTCTATGTGGGCGGTGAAAACCTAGTGTGGGTGCGCGCTGGCGATATGGACATGCCAATTAACGGCTTGTTGCACGAGCCAACGCGCATTGATCGCAGCCAGCAGGTGACCGGTGCCGTGGTGCCAGGCTTGCCGCTAGGCTCAGTCACGGCGCGCTTCACCGTCAATCTGCGCGCTGCGCCGACCACTGCCAGCGCACGGATCGGGCGCGTGCCGTGGCAGGCAACTGTGCCAGTTTACGGGCGCAGCGCCAACAGCGGCTGGATTTTGGTGAACTACAACGGCGTGGCAGGCTGGGTGGCAGCGCGCTTCTTCACCTTTAATGACGGGTTGCGGCTGGCAAGCCTGCCGATTGTGGGCTAGTCACGCGCGGTCAACCTGATGTCCTAACGCAAAAGCGGAGTCGCCCTGAGGCAGACTCCGCTTTTGTGTGGTGTACCAAAGGGCTGTGATTATTTTGTTATGCATCCTGTGCCTATGACAGCCGCAAAGTAATCAAAGCCTTATAGCATGAAACACACCACAAGCTATACTCAAACTATGTGAAGGAGAAAGTTTCCTATGGTGAATGCATGTTACGATTAACCGGTGCGCGCATCGGCAATTATGAAATTATCGGACTGCTTGGCGAAGGCGGTATGGCGGTTGTTTACCGTGCGCGGCAGATCAACGTGCAGCGCGATGTTGCTTTTAAGGTCATTGAATCGCGCCTTGCCAACTCGCCGGACTTCATCAAGCGCTTTGAGCGTGAAGCACACACCATCGCCAACCTGAACCATCCACACATCCTAAAACTCTTTGATTTTGGTCAGCACGAAAGCCTCATTTACCTTGTCATGGAATTGCAGCCGGGCGGTAGCCTTGCTCAATGGCTGCGGAACGAGGGCGCCTTGCCCGCCGATCAGGTGGCGCGCTATGTGACGCAGGTTGGCAGCGCACTAGATTATGCCCATGCCCGCGGCGTCGTTCACCGCGATCTAAAACCACAAAACGTGCTGCTTGACGAGCAGATGAACGCTATCCTAACTGATTTCGGCATAGCGCGTATCGTAGGAGATGTAACAGCGCTCACCGGCAGCGGCATGACGATGGGAACGCCTGCCTATATGGCGCCTGAACAGTGGCACAGTGGTGATGTGGACGCACGCACAGATTTATATGCGTTAGCGGCAATCGCCTATGAATTGCTGACCGCACGCACGCCCTTCGTTGCCGATACGCCGCCCGCCATGATGTACCAACATCTGCACGAGGCACCGCCGCCGCTGCGTGAACTGCGTCCCGATCTGCCCGCCAGCCTTGAGCAAGTCCTGCTCATGGGCATGGCAAAGCAGCCCGAAGATCGCTTCCAGACTGCACAGGCTTTCTCGGAAGCCTTTCAACAGGCGCTGAATGGTAAAGTGCCGCAAGGCGTCAAAGCCAGCACAGCGGCGCCCGTCAAAACAGTGCAAAGCAGCCCACCACGCGCTGGCACGCCGACTCTTGCCCGCCAAAAGGCGGCAGCCGTCCAAAATCGCAGCCAACTGCCGCTGCTGCTCGGCGGCGTGATTGTAGTTGCCGTCATTGGCATCGTTGCTCTGCTCATAGGCAGATCGGGTGATGGCACAACCGCGCTTAGCCCTGTTGAGGACGCGATGCAAGGTGCCGTAGCGGTAGAAGTATCTGCCACTGCCAGCCATACACCTACGCCTACCTTTACCGCCACTGCAACAGTAACGCCCAGCGCCACACCGACTAATACTGCCACACCGTCACCCAGCCCAACGCAGACCGCCACACATACAGCTACGCTGACAGTTACCATGACCGCTACCCTGACGCACACCGCCAGCGTCACACAAACCAATGCGCCAACCTTGCCGCCTGAGCAAGCTGCCCAAGCCACCATCTTTGCTGAGCAAACGCGCCTTTCAACTGTTAGCTTGCCAACCGCCTATCAAGCAACCCTTGAGGCAAACTTAACCCAAATCGTTCAAACGCTCACCGCTACTGTTTGGACGACAACGCCAACACCCAGCGCAACCTTGACTCCATCGTATACACCGACGCACACACCCACACTCACGCCACCCCAAACGCCACTGTTCAGCCCAACACCCGCACCCAAAGCAGGTGAGGTGATGGTTGTGGTGATTGCACCATCCATCAATATTCGGTCAGGTCCAAATTTGAACTTCGGAATCGTTGGCGCACTTAACCGCGACGAACGAGTCACGGTTATCGGCACAAACAACGACCGCACTTGGTTTGCTTTCAATTATAAAGGGCGCGTAGTGTGGATAACCTCAAACGAACGGCTAGTGACCGTGCTTGGCGATGCAGCAGCGCTCAATGCCGTACCTGAACCACGTTTGCCCGCTGCCACTACCATCCCAACCAATCCCGCACAACCGACGCAGCCGCCGTCGCAGGGTGAGCAACCACAGCCACCCACGAATGTGCCACCAACGCAACCGCCAGTCTTCTCGACTGCCGTCCCGCCAACACAACCGCCGCCAACACAACCGCCGCCACCAACGCCGACACCCTATGTCATCACGCCGATTAGCAATAAAACACAACCAGCTCAAATTCAATAAATGTTCCGCCGCAGGCAGCGTTTTTGTCATACCGCTGCCTGTGGGTAATTTTGCCGCCAAACAACTGTTGACAAAGGCACCTGCTCTCAGCTAGAATGCGTCCCATTGCGTGTGCCGTAAAACTCAGCCTTGAGTGCAGCGCAACTGCTTGCTATAATTACTTGCAGATGCGCCGGCGTAGCTCAATTGGTAGAGCACCATACTTGTAATATGGGGGTTAAGGGTTCAAGTCCCTTCGTCGGCTCTGGCAGTTGGGCATCCGCACACCTGTTGGTCTTAGACACGCCTACATAGCTCAGTCGGTAGAGCACTCCCTTGGTAAGGGAGAGGTCATGGGTTCAAATCCCATTGTAGGCTTCTTATGCACACCCCGACAAGCAGATGCTCCATTTGCCATGATCGCACGCCTTGCACTTAACCCTAAACAAAGGTTTGCGATTTTTCTGATCCGAGTTAACCCAGTCGCCTTGAGGAGAAAAGAAAGCAACCATGGGCAAGAGCAAATTCGAGCGGACGAAGCCGCACTGCAACATCGGCACGATAGGTCACGTTGATCACGGCA